>NZ_JAMXOF010000001.1 GCF_024055595.1 Mucilaginibacter aurantiaciroseus | reverse complement strand
AGGTTACTTATTGACCGGCAGGCACGGCTTGTTTAATTGCTATGAGGCTTTCATTCATATTGTGGATTCGATGTTCAACCAACATGCCAAATGGCTGAAAATAACTTTAGAACTTCCCTGGCGCCGAAAGATCGCATCCTTAAATATCTTACTAACCTCCACCGTATGGCGGCAGGACCATAACGGGTTTACCCACCAGGACCCTGGCTTTATTGATCATGTGGTAAATAAGAAAGCGACAATCGTGCGGGTATATCTTCCGCCTGATGCGAATTGCCTGTTATCTGTAATGGATCATTGCCTTCGCAGCTATCATTATGTCAATGTGATTGTTGCTGGTAAGCACCCTGCGCCGCAATGGCTTACTATGGAAGAAGCGGTTGACCATTGTACGCGCGGTATTGGCATCTGGAAATTTGCCAGCAATGACCAGGAAACGGAACCGGATGTGGTGATGGCTTGCAGCGGTGATGTGCCGACATTGGAAGTATTAGCCGCCGTATCCATATTACGGGAACATTTGCCGGAACTAAAGATCAGGGTCATCAACGTGGTTGACCTGTTTAAGCTGCAAAAGTGCAGCGAACATACGCACGGCTTAAGCGACCCGGATTATAATGCCCTGTTCACGACCAATAAACCTGTGGTGTTTGCTTTCCACGGCTACCCCTGGCTGGTACACCGTTTAACCTATAACCGCACAAATAATGTAAATATGCACGTTCGCGGCTATAAAGAGGAAGGAACGATCACCACCTCATTTGATATGACTGTGCTGAATGAAATGGATAGGTTTCACCTGGTGATGGACGTGATTGACCGCCTGCCACAAACGGGAACTAAAGGTGTTTATTTAAAACAATTATTAGCGGATAAACTCACGGAGCACAAGCACTATATCAGTGTGCATGGCCAGGATATGCCCGAGGTGCTTAACTGGAAATGGATAACAAACTCTGAATTGAAATGAAAGAATTGGACACCCCGGTCGAAGAGGTAAAAGCCGCCTTGGCCGCTAAACAATTGGAGATGCAGCACACAGATCAGTTTTGTATTGGAAGCCTTTAAGAATATTCAGATGGAAGCCGTGTCGTTTATTTAAAGTGCAAATATTACCGCTCCGCAATCGGTTTCGATAGCCAGCTACCAAGAAGCGGCGAATGAAATACCCGGCGCGGTCAGTAAAATATTAGTGTAGGCATGGCCCCCCCCCCGTGTAAATTTTTGGCATTTAAGCAGGAAGAAGCTTTTCAGCAACTCCATACCGGGCAAAATGGTCTCGATGAACATGAAGTCGTCAGACTACGGCAGCAATATGGCTTCAATACCATCAAGGCTAATGGGTCATCCCCGGCTTTCTTACTCTTCCTGTCGCAATTCAAAAGCCCGATAACGCTGATCGCGGCGGCTTTGTTATCAGCAGGACTTGGTGATGTTGCCGATACCTTGATCATCCTCGCAATTGTGCTGATCAGCAGTTTCCTGGGATTTTGGCAGGAAAAAGGCGCTTCGGATGCGGTAACTGGTTTTACACGCAATATGAACCATATTACAGTAAATACAGATAGTCAAACTAGTTATACCGGTTTGTATATTGTATTAGGTATTGTTTTAATTAGTTTAGGTAGTAAAACGGTTAAAAGCTCTTTCGTTAAAGTTGTAGGTTAATTTAAGGGTAGGGTGAAAAAGAATATGCTCCCTTTACCTAATTCACTTTCTACCCATATCTTTCCCTGGTGCCGTTTAATTATTTCCGAACACAAGTAAAGTCCTATTCCAAACCCTGATATTTTTTCGGTTTCTTTACTTTCAACCCTATAGTTTGGGTCGAACAGCTTTTCAATATTTTCGGGGCTAATGCCCATACCCAAATCTTTTATACTAATCTGGACCTTATCGTCAACCTTGTGGCAAGATATTTCAATTAGCGAGTCTTTGCTCGAATATTTTGCTGCATTACTTAACAGATTAATAAGTACCTGCTCAATTTTATCCTGATCAGCATGCACCTGAATCGTTTCACAAGGAACTAAAACAGTGTTATCTGATGCAGTTATAAATTGAGTTTCTTCTATCACCTCATTGATCAAATCGTTGATTAGGAAATCTTGTTTATTCAAATGAATCTTCCCTGCTTCAGCCCCCGATAAGTTTAGTAGCCCGTTGATCATATTCAGCATTCTCTTAACCTGCCTCCCGGCTTTCGATAATGCGCCAATTGTAAAATGGTCTTTCTGTTTTTTTGCCCAGGTATTCAGCATTTGGATATAAGCCTTTAACACAGTAAGGGGTGTTTTTAGTTCATGACTTACCATGCCGATAAATTTGCTTTTCCTTAGATCATTGTGCTTTTGTTCGGTGATATCCATCACAACACCTGAAAAATAGCAGTTGTCGTCCTCCGTATTATTGCAGCCACCTAAAATGCTTAACCACCGTTGTTTGGTATCACCATCCGCAATAGGGAATACGATTGAAAAACTTTTGCGTTTTGTAAAAGCATTTTCGATGGTCGCGATAACCTCCGGCCTATATCTCTCAGGTATTTGGTGCATCGCCCCATCGAATGACATTTCTTTATCAGTCGCACATCCGAATAATTCTTTTGCACAGGGGGAAGGAAGAAAAACTCTTGTCGTAATATCTATGATCCAAATACCAATGTTCGTCGATTCAAGGGCAATGCCTGTTATATCTAAAGATTGGAAAGGCTTATACATCTCTGCTTTCGGAATGCTTTTTGGAAACGCGTTTTGTTCATTAATCTTATCCATTGTAAATTAATCAAATACAGTACCTTAGTTGCAAAACTACAATAAATTTAATAGATAGTTAAATATTTGGTGATTCGATAGAATGAGTAGTTTTTTTTCCTAAAATGGAAAGGATAGCTAAGGTCATATCAACTTACCGAAATAATAGACTCAAACTGCCTTTTGGCTAATTCATGAGCTCTCCGAAACATTCCTCGATCAAAAAGGCTGATCCCATTACAACTTGCGCATAATAAGAGATTGTCTCAACACGAGGTATTAAATCATATTAGAAATGTCTACGATCACCTTGTCCAGCTCATTTGCACTATTTGTCATCATTTGATTGATGTTATTTAGGTTGGTGTCCATTTCCACAGTAATTATTATATTGGCAAGCCCCATTGTATTTGCCAATGGCTTACAAATCACGTGTGATTGTAATAAGCCAATCTCCGTTAGTTTACCGCCATTGGTCACTATTTCGGCTTTGGCATCAACAAGGTCTGATCGGGATCCGTAATGTTACAACCTATGCAAAAGATTTCCACCGGTTGGTTTTGCTCATCAAATATGGCCTGCATTTCCCATTGGGTAATTACAATACCTCCAGGACCATTTTGTTTGCACAAAGTAGCAGGAAAAAGCCCGCCGGGATTTTGAAAAAACACGTCATACCCACTTCATCGCAAATTGGAAATACTAATCTCTTTGACCCCTGTTCACCAATTTGCAAATTCCTAAATAACAAATTGGTTATCAGCAACAAAAGCGATCAAACTGAAATTGGCGAAGATGGTCAATATAAGGTGGTTTATTTGGGTATGGGTGTATTCTCAGCTAATGCGCCAAATCCGGTTATGATGGCAGTAGGAACAATGATGGGACATCTGGTGTATGGGCTCGTATTTGGGCTGAGCACGAGGGGCAAATAACATTAATAATTTTGAATGATGAACAATCAAATCATTTTAAAAAAGATAACCCGACTAAATTTCAGGCAGGTTATTTACGTGATCATCGGGCTTGTACTATTGGTTAACGGCACAGCTGGAAAAGATTGGACAACCGGTATATTAAGTTTGCTCTTTTTATATCAGGGGGTATTTAACACTTGCCTGTTCGGGTCATGCACTGTTCCCAGGCGCTGATAACGCCGGCATGTCAGAAACATTCGCCTTATTCCAAGGTTAATACTGATATTGAAAGAAAAAAGAAATGAGCGATTACTATCATAAGGCTGGCGATCTGGCTAAATTTGGCAATATCGCTGAATATCAAAAGGAAATGGCTGATCAATTCTTTTCCTATTACGGGGGGTATTTAAAGACAGCCATTTAACCGCTAAAGAAAAGTCAATTATCGCCCTGGCGGTTGCCCATTCGGTACAATGCCCTTATTGCTTCGACGCTTACAGCAATTATGTTTATGAAAAAAGCTATAGTGAGGTGCAAATGATGGAAGCTGTACACGTTGCGGCGGCAATCAAAGGCGGCGCAGTATTGGCGTATGGTGTGCAATAATTAAAATTACCATGAGCAATAATATCTTATTGATATTTACACGTAATTTGATCTACGGCAAAGTAAAAACAAGGCTTGCAGCATCGATAGGCCATGATCATGCGCTGTTTGTGTACCGGTTATTGTTGGAACATACCGCGCAAGTCACAAAAAATATCGATGCTACCCGGATCGTATATTATTCGGGTGCGATAACAGACGGGGATGCCTGGAATAATTCTTACCTGAAAACCGTTCAGCAAGGCGGTGACCCGGGTGAGCGGATGGTAAAAGCGTTTGATGATAATTTAAAAAACGGGACTAAAAAGGTGATGATCATTGAGACGGATTGCTACGAACTAAACAGCGGGATAATTGCGGATGCTTTTTCGCAATTAGATCAGCATGATGTGGTCATAGGGCCCGCGCTCGACGGTGGTTATTACCTCTTGGGCATTAAGGCCTTTTATCCGGAACTATTCTATAATGTCGCCTGGAGTACGGCTTTGGTTTTAAAAGAAACCTTGACGTATTGCGACGATTTGTCGTTAAACTATTTCCGGTTACCTGTTCTGTCTGATATAGATGAGGAAAAGGACCTCGCCCGTGCCGACCTTTTGAGCAAATTATGATCAGCATAATCATACCTACATTTAACGAAGCGGATCAGATCGCATCCACGATCAACCGGCTCAAGGAGGCTATCGGGGCTTCGGATGTTGAGATCATTGTATCGGATGGAGGAAGTATGGACGGAACGATGCTGTTGGCAAAAGAGAGTGGTGCCTGTGTTTCCTTATCAAAAAGAAAAGGCCGGGCAGCCCAAATGAATACTGGTGCCGCCTTTGCAAAAGGCGATCTGCTTTACTTTTTACACGCGGATACCATTCCGCCGGAAGGTTTCCTCGCTGATATCGTCCAAGCCGTTACGCAGGGGTATGCTGCGGGTTGTTTTATGTTATCCTTCGATTACCCCCATTGGTTTTTAAAAGCAAACTGCTGGTTTACCCGTTTTGATGTGAACGCCCTCCGTTTTGGAGATCAGAGTTTGTTCGTCACCAAAGCATCGTTTGAACAGGCCGGAGGCTTCTGCGAGCAGCATATCGTCCTCGAAGACCAGGAACTGATCAAACGGCTAAGGAAACAGGTCCGTTTTAAAGTCATTAACAAGGCTGTAGTGACATCCGCCCGTAAATACCTGGAAAACGGAATTTACAGGACACAGGGCATTTTCTTTATCATTTATCTTCTTTACCGAATTGGTTTTTCACAGCAAAAGCTTGTGCGTATTTATAAAAAATTAATCAGGCAAGATAAGCTTTAACCCAGCGAATATGGCAAAACATGAATTTGATATCATTGTGATCGGCGCAGGTTCCGGGGGGTTAAGCGTAGGGTTGTTTATGAACCGGGCAGGCCTTAAAGTGCTGATGATCTCCCTGTCGGATAAGGACATTGGCGGGGATTGCCTGAACGACGGCTGTGTGCCGAGCAAAGCATTGATCCATGCGGCAAAACTGGTCAGGCATGCAAAAGAGGCGGCGCAGTTTGGTTTGGATGTGAGTGGGAGTGTTGACATCCAAAAGGTCATCAGCTATATCCGCTCAAAGCAATCTTTGATCAGGGTACATGAAAATGCACAATGGCTGCATGATCAAGGGATTACTGTGGCTTTGGGAAATGCTTGTTTTGCAGGGAGAAACCAGGTCGAGGTAGACGGAAAAATATATTCCGGGAAAAAGATCGTTATCGCCACGGGCTCTAAACCCCGGAAATTAACCATTGAAGGCGTTGAAAAGGTGAGCTACTTTGATAATGAAAGCATCTTTCATTTGGAGACCCTGCCGAAAAACGTATTGTGTATTGGCGGCGGCCCTATCGGAATGGAGATCGCGCAGGCTTTATCCCGCCTCGGCAGTAAAGTTACCGTTGTACATAAAAACTCATCGATACTGGAACACGACGATCCCGAAGTGACCACAATACTGATGGAACAACTTAAAAAAGAGGGTATAAAATATTTATTAAACACTCGTATTGACCGGTTCACATCCGCTAACGGGGCGGCTGTTAAAACTGCCGCAGGTGAAACAGAAGTTATTCATTTTGACGCGGTCTTTGTGGCGATAGGAAGGGAATTATCTTTGGAACGGCTAGCGCTTTCAAAAGCTGATATTGAAGTTGAAGGAAAAAGAATCGTTATTGACCGTTACCTAAGAACGACCAATAAAGATGTATTGGTTTGCGGAGACGTAGCGGACGACCTTCAGTTTTCCCATGCTGCCGAATTTCACGCCCGGCTGATCCTGAATAACCTATTTTCCCCTTTTAAAAAGAAACTCAATAACCAGTATATGTCCTGGGTCACTTTTACCGATCCGGAAGTGGCCACGTTCGGTTTAAGCGAAAAACAGGTAAAGGACAAGCGTATCAATTTCCGCAGGCTGGAAAAAGATTTTAAGGACGATGACAGGGCGGTAGTGAACAATTACCGGTATGGAAAATTGGTATTGCTTGTTAGCGAAGGCGGGTTTTTCAGGAAACAAAAATTATTGGGCGGAACAATGGTTGCCCCAAATGCCGGGGAACTTATTCAGGAACTTATATTGGCTAATTCAGTCAAACTACCTGTTAAAGCGATTTTTGACAAGGTTTATCCTTACCCGGTTGCTTCCCGTATCAATCAAAGCCTGGTTACCGACCTGATTTCCGAGGGGTTGACACCTGTGATCAAAGCGCTATTGCAAAAGGCCTATCAAATATTCAACTGACAGAATGGTAGCTTGCCTGGAAGCAAAGCGTGAGTTCAATTCCCATAGTTTTGAATCTGTCGAGTTGGGGCAGTTAGGCCTCTCTATACTGTAATTCTACAAATCGATTATTAAACACCTTGGTTTGTAGACACGCTGCTTGTTTTCCGGCTCATTGCAAAAATTATACCACATGTCATTTATTTATTATAAATTAATTTTATTATTCGAAAGTTAATAAAAAAACATTTATTCACATTTATGGCATGCTGCTTGATTAGGTATTGATAATATTTATTACACACTAAAATAGCAAAAATGAAAGCACTTGTTTATTACGGACCTAAAGATGTCAGGGTATCTGAAATGCCAGATCCTAAAGTTGAACAACCAACTGATGTACTGGTAAAGGTTACCACCACTAATATTTGCGGCTCAGACTTGCACATGTATGAGGGGCGGACGGATATGGAGGCAGGTAGGATATTCGGACACGAAAACCTGGGTGAGGTGATTGAGATAGGCAAAGCAGTTGTTAATATTAAAGTAGGTGATATGGTATGTATGCCCTTTAATATTGGCTGTGGTCATTGTAAGAATTGTGAAAACGGGCTTACTGGTTTCTGTCTCGAAATGAATCCCGGCTTTGCTGGTGCCGCCTATGGATTTGCCGGAATGGGACCCTTTGAAGGTGGGCAGGCAGAGTATTTAAGAGTGCCACACGGCGATTTTAATTGTTTAAAATTACCCGAAGACGCTAAGGAAAAAGAAAATGATTATGTAATGCTATCGGATATTTTCCCGACAGGTTACCATGCAACCCAATTGGCAGGGGTAAAACCCGGAGATAATGTAGTTATTTACGGTGCTGGCCCGGTTGGATTGATGGCGGCTCTATCTGCCTCCATTAAGGGCGCTAATAAAATTATGGTAGTAGATAATCATCCTGACCGTTTAAAGCTAGCTGAGGAATTTGGAGCCATACCTATTGACTTTTCAAAAGGGTCTGCTGTTGAACAGGTGTTAGAAGAAACTAATGGGATAGGTGCCGATTGTGGTTGCGAATGTGTGGGTTACCAATGTTGTGATAAACATGGACACGAACAAAACAACGCCACAATGAATGACCTTGTACTGGCTGTAAAAGCCACCGGTTCGATAGGCGTTGTAGGTGTTTTCGTCGCAAAAGACCCTAAAGCTAAGGATCCGATATCACAGAAAGGACACATGGATTTTGATTTTGGTAATTTTTGGATGAAGGGCATGAGTATGGCGACAGGCCAGGCCAATGTTAAAGCCTATAACCGCCAGCTTTGCGCATTAATTTCCAGTGGCAAGGCTAAACCATCTTCTATTATTTCTCATGAGATTTCGCTTGATGAAGCACCGGAGGCATACAAGCATTTTGATACACGCGATAATGGTTGGACTAAGGTGATACTTAAACCGGGAAAAAGTCCGGATAAATCTAAACAAGCTGCTAAGGAACGGGAACCAGTTTCCGTTTAGTTTTAAAAAAGACAAAGTTATAAAACCATAGCTTTGTCTTTTTGCAATCTTCCGAATGAAATTACGATTGTTCGTATAAACATAAACTTTTTGGGAAATAGCTTTTGGTTTATTGAGCGATGATGTGTTGGGCGGTTTATAAAAGGTTTGCCTTAATCTATATTTTTTTTAAAATCCTACAGCAACAAAAAAATGATTATAACTAAATTTTCATTTTAGTTTTTATAACTGATACGTTTTATAGAAACCAATATTCCGATCAAGTACGATGACCGGAGATATTGGTTTCTTTGATTTTACATTAAATTATTTGTAGGATAAATACATTCCGCATAGCATATTTTTATCTTTGCCGCTAACAATTACTAATAAGTTATTTTTAAAATATCATTTTTATTATCCTTTAAATACAGATTTCCTGCGCCGTCTGCTGCAAAACATACACTTGCAGATTCAAACGGTTCATAATATGCTCCTGGTTTAAAAACACTATTAAACTTTGTGATCAAGGTGCTACTTCCTTTATTACCATTTTTTGTTTTCCGAATTGAAAAGCTTCTCGTTAGCTGCCCAGGTACGTACCATTCATAAACCGCATAAATGTTTTCATTGCTATCAATAGCATATTTAGTGGCTGAATCATTGCTGCCGCCATTACCCGTTAACATAACTGGGTTATCTTGTGAAAATAAGCCCTTCAGGGTAAAATCAGTAGCTGTGGCTACGCCTGTAGATAAATTAAATTTATAATAACCATAGTTCATATTGCTGACTAGGTCGGTACCCATCAGGGTGTGCTTTTGTACGGTTGCGTTTACTTTATGAAAATTAAGCTGTTTAAAGGTTTTTGGGCGAATGCACAGCTGGTATAATTATCGGTTTTAAAACGACCGCCATTACAGCATCTGTAGGCGCATGAATAGAGCGGGTTAAGAATCACCCCTTTATTGACGATTGCTTACTTATACCCCGGTGTGCAATTATTGTTATCCCGCATCCAGCACCATCCTCCTGCACCCGCCTCTCATCTTTATTTATTTAATAATATACCCCTAACATTCCTGTCACACTAAGCCGGTAGCTTTATGGTGTTAAACATAAAACAAATGGAAATGGGATATTCATCGCTCGATCTGGCAATGCTACTTATTGCGGCATTTGTAATATGGGCCGCCTCGCGCGTACCGGTAAAACGTACCAACGAACAAAAAAAGCTGATGAGGCCGCGGCTTAAACAAAAGAACCAGCACCAGCACTCGTTGTAGTAGTTGCTGTGCCGGCGGGTTAAGTTTATTGTGAAAAGGAGAACCTTTGAGAAAAATTAAGGTTGCGTTTTTTGCCGATATATTGGTGGAAGACTTTGACGGTGCGGTGCGCACCATATACCAGCTGATAAAACGGATCGACCCGCAAAAATTCGAGTACCTGTTTATCTACGGTACCGGGCCGGATAAGATCTTGGGGTTCGACAGCCTCAGAGTCCCGAAGATGTCGGTGCCATTGAACGCCAGCTATTCTGTAGCCCTGCCCATGCTGGTTCAAAAGAAGTTGACTAACAAGCTGCATGCTTTTGGTGCCGATGTGGTGCACCTGTCCACGCCGTCGTTCCTGGGCAATTTCGGGCTGGATTATGCCAACCGGAGCGGCCTGCCTGTCATCAGCATTTACCATACCCACTTTATATCTTACGTAGATTATTACTTTAAGTACGCGCCTATGCTCATTAAAGGGCTTAAGCAGCGCATCGCCAGGGGCCACAAAAGCTTTTATAACCGTTGCGACAGGGTGTATGTGCCATCAGACAGTATCAAGGCCGAGCTTTGCGATATGGGCGTCTATCCCGCTAAAATGAAGATCTGGAAACGGGGAATAGACGCGCGCCTGTTCTCGCCCTACAAACGTGGGCGTAACCTCATCCGGCGCTTAACGGGCAATACAAACCCAACCATCATATTTGCCAGTCGCCTGGTTTGGGAGAAGAACCTCGAAACACTTTTTAATATTTACGACCTAATACAGCAGCGGGGCAACGCCGTAAATTTCTTAATAGTGGGCGATGGCACCGCCCGCCAGGCCTGCGAAGAGCGGATGCCCAAGGCGGCCTTTACGGGTAAGATAGACCATCAATACCTATCTAAATTGTACGCATCGGCAGATTTGTTTTTATTCCCTTCCGTGTCCGAAACTTATGGTAACGTGGTGGTAGAGGCCATGGCATCTGGCTTGCCCTGTGTTATTGCTGATGGCGGCGGCTCAAAAGATTTTATTGACCAGGGGGTTAACGGTTTTAAGTGCAGCCCCTATGATGCGGCCGATTATGTAGAGAAGATAGAGCTGGTCCTCAACAACAAAATCCTCAGCATTCAGCTATCTGCAGAAGGCCTCAAAATAAGCCGACAGTTGAGCTGGGAGCAGTTGGTTTACACGTATTTTGATGATGTAAGCAATTTGGTCATCAAGCGCCACGAAGGGCAGGAACTGGTTACGGTATAAACATATTTAGAGAATGTGCTGACGGATGCTTTTTTCCTGCGCATCAACCGGTCGGTTATTGTAAAACTGGGTTATATATATAATATTGAAAAGGTGACGGTGGCACGCTGGAAATGAGTAATGGTACGGAGGTAAGGGGGGAACAAAAGCAGGTAATAATAATCCTGAATTTGTTAACTTCCAGCTGAATAACCCGATAATAAACGCTGATTTTAATACCGCTTGAGATTTTCATTTACAAGGTAATTCACCCGCGTTAACCAAAGGTACTACTGCCTTTACTCGTAACCACAAAGCAGGTATCACCACGAAGAATGGTAAAACCTACACATCGCCGGAGCCTGCAACTTACGTTAGCGCTTATGGTGTTAAATTGTAATTTAATGAAGAGAACAAATTTATTTTCGTTAACGCCGCTGGCTTTGCTGGCACTAATAGCGTGTAAGCCGGCGGTTGATACCAATGCCATTAAACCGGTCATCATCACAGAAGCGGTTAAGTATGATACCGACGACCCTGCCATTTGGGTGAACAAGGCCGACCCGGCGAAAAGCCTCATCATCGGCACAGATAAAGATGCTGATGGCGCTTTATATGTGTTCGACCTGCAGGGGAAGATCATCAAGGATAAAGTGGTAAGGGGCTTGCATCGTCCTAACAATGTAGACCTTGCTTACGGGTTGATGTTAGGCGGCAAACCGACGGATATCGCTATCACTACCGAGCGCATTAGTCATAAGCTGAGGATCTATTCCCTGCCGGATATGAAGCCCGTGGATAAGGGCGGCATAGATGTATTTGTGGGCGAGATAGGGATGGAGTACCGCGATTTGATGGGCATCGCTATCTATACCGCTAAGGATGGTAAAATGTACGCCATAGTAGGCCGCAAGAATGGGCCTAAAACAGGCGGCTACATCTGGCAATATTTACTGGGAGATGATGGTACGGGCAACGTAAAAGCCACGCTTGTGCGCAAATTTGGCGAGTACAGCGGCAAAAAGGAGATTGAAGCTATAGCGGTTGATAACGAGCTGGGCTACATCTATTATTCTGATGAGCAAACCGGCGTGCGCCAGTACTATGCTAACCCTGCAAAAGGTAACCAGCAACTGGCCATATTTGGTACAACAGGTTTTAAAGCCGACCATGAAGGGATCTCGATATATAAACTTACGGATAGCACAGGATACATTATGGTGTCCGATCAGGGTGCAAACCGTTTCCAGATCTTTAGCAGAGAGGGAACCAAGCAGAACCCCTTTGAGCATAAATTACTAAAAGTAGCAAACGTACAAGCCACCCAAAGCGATGGATCTGATGTGGTAAACGTGCCCTTAAATGATACCTTTAAACACGGCTTGTTTGTAGTGATGAGCGACGACCGTACATTCCACTACTACCGCTGGGAAGATATTGCCGGTAAGGAACTGAAAGTGAAATAGGTTTTAAGTCCGAAAGTCAGTTGTACGAAAGTCCGGAAGATGCTTGGTTCGTGTTTCGGACTTGCGGGCTTTTCCGGCTTAGTACCTTTTAGTGCCCCTGCAATTCGCTATCCGCCTGCTCCGGTTTGTACTGGAAACTCCAAATCAAATAGAACAGCGCAGGTAGGATAAACAAACTACCCACTAATAATGCAATGCCCAGTGCCTGGATGGTTTTCTCGGCGCCCTGGTCTTCGATAAGGGAAAGATGGCCGCCGTTTTTAAGGATGATGATATTGGGGAAGTGTTTGTAGGTGGTGGTGAGTAAGATCATGGTCATTTGGAAACCTGCCAGCACACGGATAATAAAGCGTTTGCCTTTGGCGATAAGGTACCATAAAGCGATCAAAGAAATAGTAGCCGCGCTAACCGCAGTTATGCCGATGACGTTCCCAAACACCCATTGCACCAGCGGGATGTTTTCCTTTACCGATGCGATGAATACTAATGAGCCTGCAACAACTGCCGCCACGTTCATCAGTTTTGCCTTGCGGATAAAGCTCTTGCGTTCGGCCTCGTCCCTGGTTTCGCCGATGAGGTAAATGGCCGCTAAAAATCCGCACAGCGCAACGGTGAAAAAGCCGATAGCTACCGAGAACCAGTTGAGCCAGCTATAAATGTAGGCGTCCATAAAATTGGTAGCCTGTGGGTCTACCCGGCCGGATACTGCGCTGCCCGCTATAATGCCCAAAAACAGCGGCGTAATAAAGCTGGAGTATACAAATATCTTGTTATAAACCTTTTGCATGTTATCATGCACCGCATCATAATTTCTAAAAGTAAGGGCTGTGCCCCGGGCAATAATGCCCATCAGCATCACCGTAAGCGGAATGTGAAGATAAGTTGACATGGTGGCATAGATCACCGGGAAACCAACGAATAGTATCACAATAGCGATAATAAGCCACATGTGGTTAGCCTCCCAAATTGGCCCAATAGCATTGTACATGATCTTTCGCGCGTGCGATTTATTTTTGTTTAAGGTAAACATCTCTATGATGCCCGCGCCAAAATCGGCCCCGCCCATTACTAAATAGAGCAGGAGTGCCACCCATAAAAATACAATTACAACGTAGATCATGCTTTTGCGGGATTAGGGTTATCATATATCTCTGGCACCATCATAATTTGCCTGTGCAACAAGAAAATCACGGCTAAACTCAGCGTAAAATAAACCGCCGTAAACAGGTAGAATGAATAGCTGATGCCCGGCATGGGCGTAACGGCATCGGCAGTGCGCATAACGCCCTGGATGATCCATGGCTGGCGGCCAACCTCGGTAACCGTCCAACCGGCCTCCACGGCTATAAAACCAATGGGCGTTGCCCAGATAAACAGTTTCAGGAACCAGTGCTTATCAAACCAGGTTCTCTTTTTCCAAAGGGCTATAAGGTAAAGTACGCCAAGCCCCATCATCAGCATCCCCAAAGCCACCATTATCTGGAAGGCGTAATGCGTTACCGCTATGGGTGGCTGGTCTTTTACAGGGATCTGGTCGAGGCCTTTTACGGGCGTTTTAAAGTCGTCATGCACCATAAAACTCAGCATGCCCGGGAGCTCTATGGCGTAATCTACTTTCTTGTTCTTTACATCGGGGATGCCGCCAATAATAAGTGGGGAGTATGGTTTGGTTTTAAAATGCGCTTCCATGGCGGCAAGTTTGGCGGGCTGCCTTTTGGCTACCATCTTAGCAGAAACATCGCCGCTTAGTGGTTGCAATATGGCCGCTATCACGCCAAATATGGCCGCTATCCTAAACGCCTTCATGTGGAAGTTTACGTTCTGTTTGCGCAATATCATTAGCGCGTGTACGCCCGCAACTGCGAAGCCTGTAGCCGCAAATGCCGCTACTGACATATGCAGGGCCTGCGAGAACCAGGCCGGGTTAAACATCGCCTTTATTGGGTCGATGTTGGTGTACTTGCCGTTTACCAAATCGAAACCTGTAGGGCTGTTCATCCACGCGTTGGCGGCTACCACCAGTATGCCCGATAAAAGGCCGCTAATGCCCACAACAACACCTGTAAACCAATGAAACCAGCGGTTAAATCTGTTCCATCCATAAAGGAAAAAGCCTAAAGCTATAGCTTCTATGAAGAAGGCTGTCCCTTCTAACGAGAAGGGCATCCCAAATATAGGCCCGGCGTGTTTCATAAACGTTGGCCAAAGTAGCCCAAGTTCAAAGGAAAGTACCGTGCCCGATACTGCACCCGTGGCGAAGAAAATAGCAACGCCTTTGCTCCAGGCCTTGGTAACATTTTGATAAACCGGGTTACCTGTACGAAGCCATAAAAAGTGCGACACAGCCATAAAGAATGGCATAACCATGCCAATGCACGAAAATATAATGTGAAAGCCCAGGGACAATGCCATTTGCGACCTGGCGGCCATAAAATTATCCATGCCGGCAAGATAAATACTATGTTTAAGTAACCGAAGTTTTCGGCTTATTTATAGTGGAAATAAATTGCAAAAATCGCTGCCAATTTATGATATATCAAACATGAATGTGTTACGCGGGTACAGGCTCGCGCATGAATCTGCGGCGTACTTTTGGCTTGTTTTTCTTTTTACGTTTGCCCCACCAAATGATAAAGCCGGTAACAGGTAAAGTAGCAGAAATAAGGCTTGCTAAAAAGGCCAGTATTTTGGTGCCGATGCCGCCTACAACACCTATATGGATATCCACATTCATCTTACGGATCTTATCTGTAAAACTGGCTTGGGAGTAGGTGCCACTTCGCGCGCTTTTACTGCTGATATCCTGCATGGTGTATCGGTCGTAATACCTAAACTCGCGGCGGTATGACGTTTCGGGAGCGGGATTAATGACCTCTACAAAAGCCGATTTTTTTTCTGACGGAAAGTTGAAAGAGAAGCTCGCTTCGGCAGGGTATTGCTTTTTATGGGCCAACCAAAGGCTGTCTGCATGAGTAATTTGGAAAGGAACATCGGCGGCTATCTTAGCGGTATCAGATAGGGGGGCTTTAAACTCTTTCAGTTGCTTACCACCCGATGTTAACCAGTACACCCCGCTATGGAACCATTTCATGCTCATGCACAGGCCAGTGATCACTATAAAGAGCATTACAAAGGTCATGTAAAAGCCAAGCACGTTGTGCAGGTCGTAATTGAGGCGCTTGGGGCTTGCATTAAAATCTAAAGCGAGACTTTTTTTGCGGGCATTTTTGGTCCAGCGTTTTGGCCACCATAGCACAATGCCGGTGATCATCAGCACCAAAAATGCCAGGATCATGCTGCCCTGTATCGGTCGGCCTATCTCCACAGGCAGCCACAAAAAACGGTGCCCATATTCCATAAAGCCAAAAAAATCATCCTTTTGTTTCCCGTTCTTAATGATCTCCCCGGTGTATGGGTTGATTTAAGCGCGGAAGGTTTTCTTTGGCCCTGTACTGTAACGGATACTCGCCGACCTGCCTGGCCCCGGATATTGTACCGATGTGATCTTTGCTTTTAGGGTATCGTTCTCTGCTTTGAGTTTGGCGTTTAATTTTGCTGTTAATGCCGATGGATTAAGCTGAACGGTGTTTTGGCGTTTTACAAAAAACCAGGGCTTGCTGTAAACCTCTATCTCATCCCGGAAAGCCAGAAAGCAACCCGTAAGACCTACAATCAGCACAACCAGGCCCGATGCAAGGCCAAGCCATAAATGGATATTCAGGGTAAGTTTCTTAAATTTCATAGCGGCAGGTAAGCCGCAAAAATACCATTATTTAGAATTAATCCAAATAAAGATAAGTGTTTATTTTACGTGTGTGCTCAGCTTCTTAATTAGCTCGTCAGATGCTGCATCGGCAGAAACCCCATAACCGTTTACTAATGTGCCTTTTGAGCCCTCTTTAGTTGAAGATATGGCATAAAGCACCGCTTCATCATCCGGGTTTGATTCTCCCTCGAAACGAAAAACGCCATCAATCTCAAAATCATTTGGTGACAGCTGCACCTGGTTGTCCTGACAAATAATGCAATCGTGCCGGATGTTAAAATCTAAGGTGTAGCCTTCTTCTTTTAAGCCGTTGATGGTTTGCGATAGGGTGCCGTAGTCTGTTTTCATGTTAGTGGTTGTTTATGGTGTTAATATCAGTTTTTTACCCACTTACCGGTTAGGCAGCGATAAAATCCTGTTTAATGATATTGGCCCCGAGCCTATAAACGCGAACATCACCAGCAGCACACAGGCGAAAATGGACAGCCACAGATCTGAATTTGGGGCAGATTTAAAGATATTGATAAAAAATATGGCCCCAACAACGATGGGGATCTGCAGGATAGATGATAACCGTGTAAGCAGCCCCAGGGTAATGAGCAGGCCACCGGCCAGGTGCATAAAAGTGATGTAGTATATCAAAATTTCTAATGCCTTTGGCGACAGGTTGATCAGATGCTGGTCTTCAATAGTGTATTCCAAAAATGCCATATTATTGAAAAAGGCGTAACCTTTTAAAAACAGGAAAATGCCCAAAGTTATCCGCAGCAGATCCAGAATGGCCGGGTGATGGGTATCACCCCAAACCTCAATTTTGTGTATCGCATTCATAATTGGTTATTTTAATTTAACAATTAAAACCCGGGTGTTGCAGCCTGGCAGCCGTCCATAATCGCCCTTATATAAATGTAGGGATGTTTTTTAGGTAATGCAAGTTGTATTTGGGCTGTTACATTAGGATGAGGGGAAGAGGGATTAAATCTACGTTTCGGCGGGGTCTCTCATACAGAAGCCCGCAGAAGGCGCTACGTGAATGCACCGCAGGGTCTTCTGCCGAGAGACCTCGTAATGACGCGCGGAGAAAAAAGTACTAATCACCAAATATTTCTACATTTATACCACTAACTAAAAAAATGGAACCCGACCAGCAACAACCTCACGAAACAACCGTTACGAAACAAATATATACACCTGCCCACATTAGGTTCGGCACCTTTTTAGGCGGCCCGCTTGTGGCCGGCTATTACCTTGCAGAAAACTACAAGGTTTTTGGCGAACCCGGTAAAGCCAAAGCAACCTGGATTTACGCCATTGCCGCAACAATAGTGATCTATGGCGGTATCATATCATATGCCGAAACGGTAAAGATCCCCGGTGTTATTTTCCCTATTGCTTACTGTTGGGTAGCCTTTTATTTAACAGAACATTTCCAGGGAGCGCAAATTAACGCGCACAGTGCAGCAGGCCAAAGATTTTTTGGATGGGACAGGGTAATTTTGGTTAGCCTTATCGGGGTAGCCATCACACTTGCGGGTATTTATATTGGTGTTATAATCACGGGCGATTGAGGGACGAAAAAAAGTCAAAAAAAGCCGTCCAAAGTTCGAGTTTTTTCTAATACAGGTCATAAAAAGGGTGTCCCATTCTGTCTCATTCAGAAACAGGTGGGACACCCGCTATAATATTTAAATATTTGTAAATCAATTATTTAGATATTTGCATGGATTTTTAAATAGAAAAGGTAAGTTTTTAATTAATTGAAAATCAATGCTTTGCAATTTAAGATGCGTGTGTTATATTTAGTGGGACAGTGCGGAGACAGGCGGTAAACAACAAAGCCGCTCACCAGTTGGCAATACTGGTAAAGCGGCTTAATACTCATCAATGGGTGTTTTTATTTCCAGCCACCGCCTAATGAGCGGTAAAGATCGGATACAGCGCTGAGCTGCTCACGTTTAATGGAAACCAGTTCCAGTTCGCTTTGTAATACGTTACCCTGGGCGGTTATCACTTCCAGGTAAGTAGCCAAACCATTTCTGAACAGCATATTGGCGTTGCCGGTTGCCTGCTGCAGGGTAGTAACCCTGTTAGCCGCAATGGTTTGCTGTATTTTCAATTTTTCGATAGATACAAGCGCATTAGATACCTCACCAACTGCATTCAATACCAACTGACGAAATTGTAATACGGTTTTCTCACGGTCAATTTTGGCAACCTCGTATTGGGTTTTTAACCTTTTTTTGTTGAACAATGGTTGGGTTAAACCACCCGCAACCGTACCGAATAAGGATGCCGGGATATTAAACCAGTTACTCGATTTAAAGCTGTTTACACCACCGGAAGCGGTAATGGTTAACGATGGGTACATATTCGCTTTAGCGATACCTACTTGCGCGTTAGAAATGTTCAGGGCCAATTCGGCACTCTTTACATCCGGCCTGCGGCTCACGATATCTGATGGTAAACCCGACGGCAAGTTGTCTGCAATTTGCAGGTTGCTAAGCGTGTTGTTGCGTTCTATCCTGTCGGGCAGTGCACCTGTAAGGATACGTAAAGCGTTCTCCTGTATAGTGATATTCTGCTCGAACTGAGGTACCAACTGGGTTGCTGCCTGGCGTTGTGCTTCGGCTTGTTGTACTGCTAATGAAGTTACCTGCCCTGCATCAAATTGCAAACGGATGATGCGTAATGTGCTGTCATTCAGTTTCACATTCTTTTGGGCGATGATCAATTGCTCATCCAGCATCAGCAGGTTGTAGTATCCTTGTGATACGCCCGCTACGATGTTGGTTTGGATAGCTTTTTTGGCCTCGGTAGTTTGCAGGTAAGTTGCCAACGCGGCTTTACTTTGGTTGCGGATCTTGCCCCAGATATCAGCTTCCCAAGACAGTCCAAGGTTTGCAGAATAATCTTCGATGTGTTTAGTGCCAACGCCAAAAGAGCTCAGGCTTAAACCGTTCAGGCTGTTATCGCTCGGGCGGCTGGTGCTTGCGGTTATATTCAGGTTTACAGTAGGGGTATAGTTCCACTTAACCTGTTTAAACATTAGTTGTGATGATTCTATGTTTTTCACTGCTATCTGCATATCGTAATTGTTGGCGATGGCACTATCAATTAGTTTTTGCAGGGTAGGGTCAGTGAAGAAGTTCTTCCACTGTATATCAGCAATGCTGGTAGTATCGGCAGTAGCTGCATTCCTGAAAGCCACAGGCAATGCAGGTTTAAGTGTTTCAATATCTTTTGAAACTTTACATGCGCTTAATGCCAGTAACAGCATAAAAGCGAATGTATTGATGTATCTTTTCATTGTGTTATGTTTTTAGCCTCACCCCAACCCCTCTCCGGGAGAGAAGGGCTTGAAGGATTGGATGTTATTATTGTATGTTTTTTTTTATTGGTGATTTACTCACCCCGACATCACCTCGACAAGCTTTGTTGTAAAAGGGGTTCCCTTTCGCGGAGAGGTTGGGGTGAAGCCACTTTAGTTTGCTTTTAATGCTTCAACAGGTTTATTGCCATTGGCATCGGGGTTGTAATTTTTATCCAGGTGACGTGATAGCGGGGTGCCGCTAATTTTTTCTTGCAAATGCTGGAATATCACGAACAGTACAGGGATGATCAGTAGACCTAAAATTACACCAGACACCATACCGCCGGCAGCACCAATACTAATAGAGTGGTTCCCCTGTGCAGATGGGCCGGTCGCGATACTCATCGGGAATAACCCGAATACAAATGCCAGCGATGTCATCACAATAGGACGGATCCTTAATCTTGCAGCCTCAATGGCTGAATTGACCAGGCTCATGCCCGACTTGCGCTTCTGTACCGCGAACTCTATGATAAGGATAGCGTTTTTAGCCAGCAAACCGATAAGCATGATGAGCGCTACCTGTACATAGATGTTGTTTTCTATACCGGTTAAGCCCAGTACAGCAAATACACCAAACAAACCTGTTGGTATAGAAAGGATAACCGCCAATGGCAGGATATAACTTTCGTACTGTGCCGATAACAGGAAGTATACAAATACCAAACATAGCAGGAATACAACGGTAGACTGCCCGCCCGATGAGATCTCCTCACGGGTTTGGCCCGAGAACTCGTATGCAAAACCTGCAGGTAGCTGCTCTTTAGCCGTTTCCTCGATAGCCTTAATGGCATCGCCCGAACTATAACCCGGCTTAGGGATAGCATTAACCTGAATAGAATTGAACAGGTTGTAACGTGATACTGTTTCTGAACCATACACACGAGTTAATTTAACCAGGGTATTGATAGGCACAGTTTCACCTGCTTTATTTTTCACAAATACGCGGTCTATAGTTGTTGGGTCGGTACGGTCGGCAATATCAGCCTGTACCACCACGCGGTAATATTTACCAAAGCGGTTAAAGTCTGACGCCTGCGCGGTACCAAAGTAGGCCTGCATGGTAGATAGGATGTCTTTAACACTTACACCTAACTGGTTAGCCTTGTCATCGTCAATTTCTAATTGTAATTGCGGGTAATCGGCTTTGTATGATGTAAAGGCATAAGCAACAGCAGGTTTCTGCATTAGCTTGGCTATAAAATTATTGGCAATACCGCTAAACTTATCCAGTTTACCGTTTGTCTTGTCCTGCAATACCACGTCCAGCGCTTCTACGTTGCTAAAGCCCGGTACAGTTGGGAAACTGAATACAAAAAATGTTCCACCCGGTACACCACCTAATTTGCCACGTACAATGTTTTGTATCTCATCAATATTTTTTACATCGCCACGTTGATCGGTAGGTTTTAGTAACAGGAAGATAACACCCGCAGAGGGGCTGCTTGACTGTGTTAAGAAATTAAAACCCGACAGCGCTGTAACAAACCTCGCTGATGGTAAGGTTTTTAACTGCTCTTCTGCTTGTTTGAAAATCTTGTTGGTGCCGTTTAACGATGTACCCGATGGTGTTGAAACCGCTATAGCCACAAAGCCCTGATCTTCGGTTGGGATAAAACCGGTTTTTGTTCGGCCCACCATAAATATGGTGGCAATAATAACCAACCCAAGGCCGGCCATGCTTATCCATTTGTTTTTGATAAGCAATTTTAAACCGCCAACATATCTGTTGGTGATAAAGTTAAAACCACCATTAAAACCGGCATAAAATTTATCTACAAAACCCTTTTTAGGTGCATCGTGCCCACCAGCTGTGTGCTTGTTCTTTAAGAACAGTGCAGCAAGGGCCGGGCTTAAAGTTAATGCATTAACAGCTGATATAATGATGGCGATAGCCATGGTTAATGCAAACTGTTTGTAAAATATACCGGCGGAGCCACTCATGAAACTTACAGGCAGGAATACCGCCGCCATTACAAGTGTAATGGATATAATAGCACCGGTTATCTCGTGCATAGCTTCGGTAGTTGCCTTTTTAGGACTGAGGCTTGGATCGTGTTCCATTTTGGCGTGCACGGCCTCTACTACCACGATGGCATCATCCACCACAATACCAATAGCCAATACAAGAGCAAACAGGGTTAGCAAGTTAATAGAGAACCCGAACAATTGCATAAAAAAGAACGTACCGATAATAGCTACCGGAACAGCTATGGCCGGGATAAGGGTAGACCTGAAATCTTGCAGGAAGATGAACACTACTATAAATACAAGCACAAAGGCCTCTATCAGCGTATGCTCTACCTGGGTAATTGATTCATCCAAATCTGTTTTGGTACGATAGAATTGGTTGTATTTGATACCAATAGGGAAGCTTTTTGAGGCTTTCTCCATTAGCTTATCAATTTGTATCTGGATCTCATTCGCGTTTGAACCCGATAATTGGATGATACCGATGATAACACCGTCTTTACCGTTAAGGTTGCTGTAGCTGTTGTAAGAATAAGCACCCAATTCAACACGTGCAACGTCTTTAAGGTGTAAAACCGAACCATCTGCATTGGCACGAATAGCAATGTTCTGATATTCCTCGGGTTTGGTAAGCTTACCTTTATACTTAATTACGTACTCGAATGATTTATCGCTGCGCTCGCCAAAACGACCCGGGGCTGCTTCAATATTTTTATCCTGTATAGCGGCCATAACTTCCGCAGGGGTAATTTTGTAGGTTGCCATTTGTGCCGGGTTCAACCAAACACGCATGCTGTAATCCTTAACACCGCCAAATACCTGTGCCGAACCTACACCCGGGATACGTTTTATCTCGGGTACGATGTTGATCTGCGCATAGTTAGCAACAAAGGTGGCGTCGTATTTTTTTGGATCATCGGTATAGATGGCCATAGCACCAATAAAACTATTTTGCTGTTTTGTGGTGGTTATACCATATTGCACAACCTCGGAAGGTAACTGGCTGGTAGCCTGCGAAACGCGGTTTTGTACATTTACAGCTGCCTGGTCAGGGTTGGTGCCTTGTTTAAAGTAAACAGTGATACCAAGTGTACCATCGTTACTGGCGGTAGAGGTCATATAGGTCATGCCTTCTACACCGTTAATTGCTTCTTCCAGGGAAGGTGTTACCGACCGTAATATGGTTTCGGCATTTGCGCCCGGGTAAACAGCGGTTACCAATACGGCCGGCGGGGCAATATTTGGGAAACGCTCTAAGGGCAGTTTGGTTAAGCCAAGTACACCTACTATCACCAATAGTATGGAGATAACGGTTGATAATACCGGCCTGTCTATGAATTTCTTAAACATGATCTTTTTATTTAAAGAGGCAGGATATAAGAAAGCAGGAGACAAGACACCAAACGGCATCAGCCCAATTCCTCATATCTTGTTTCTTGATTCTTAAATTCTTGTGTCTATTCTCAGATTAATTTTTAGCTACAGCTGATGCTTTAACTACAGATTTTTGCGGGGCTATAACCATACCTTCCTGTAATTTGTCGATACCGCTTAGTACGATCTGGTCGCCGGCTTTAACGCCATCTTTAACCAGGTAGTTCTCGCCGCTTGTACCTTCAATGGTGATAGGTAATTTTTTAACCTTATTACTATCTGCCAAGGCAAAAACAAAAATCTTGTCCTGCATTTCGATAGTAGCTGATTGCGGTATTATCAACGTATTTGGATGCGGAAGGCTTAAGCGAATTTTACCGGTATTGCCCGAGCGTAATAAGCCCTGCGGATTAGCAAAGGTTGCCCTTAAGGTGATAGCGCCGGTAGTTTTATCAAACTGGCCGTTAATCACATCTATTTTACCTGCTTTAGTATATTCGCTGCCGTCGGCTAATAATAATGCTACTGATGGTAAGTGTTTAAGCTTATCACCTATGGTGTTGCCTGCGTATTGTTCTTTAAAGCTTACAAAATCTTTTTCGCCAAGGGCGAAGTAAACGTGTACCTCGTGCACGTCAGATAATTGTGTTAAGGCTTCAACATCCTGGGGGGTAACTAAACTGCCTTGTTTTTTTAACAGGCGGCCTATGTAACCACTAACCGGTGCTTTTATTAAGGTGTA
The DNA here is from genome assembly GCF_024055595.1 of Mucilaginibacter aurantiaciroseus. Classification (GTDB taxonomy): domain Bacteria; phylum Bacteroidota; class Bacteroidia; order Sphingobacteriales; family Sphingobacteriaceae; genus Mucilaginibacter; species Mucilaginibacter aurantiaciroseus. The sequence continues at coordinate 1,726,301 of NZ_JAMXOF010000001.1, read as the reverse complement.
ACCTAAGTTGATCTGCGCGGTTGCCACATTGGCCATAGCCGATTCGATATTGGCTTTTGCTACCTGGAAAGTTGCTTTAGCCGCTTTTAACTGGTAGTCTGATACTACTTTGTTGGCAACAAGCGGGGTTAATTTGTCAACTTCTATCAGCGCGTTGCCTTGTGCTGCTTCTGCGGCGTGTAAACTTGCTAACGCGTTGTTTAATGCTGCGCGGTATGGCTGCTCGTTTATTTTAAATATCGGCTGGCCCGTGTTTACAAAAGCGCCTTCGTCAATAAATACTTTATCTAATGAACCGCTTACCTGCGGGCGAACTTCTACATTCACGGTACCTTCTATAGATGCAGGGTATTCCTGGTAAGTGGTTTGGTTACCTGTTGTTACTGCTGCTACCGGTAATGCCGGTGGGGGTGGTGCCTGTGGCGCCTGCTGCTTTGGCCCGCAACTAAATATGGAGATGGCGATGATCGCTGCTAAGATGATTTTCATGATGATTAATTTTGATGGTGAGTTAATAGGAGTGAGTGCAGCCCTTATGCTGTTAATATATATTGTTTTGGTTGTTTTTGTTGTATTGTGCATGCTTGTAAGTATTGTTGTAATCGATAATATATTGAGGTTTTGTAGCTGATTATCACCATAGCTAACGACAACAATTAGAGGTAATTAACATTGGTAAATTATTTAACACTGTTAAATAATGGAATGCATAAGGGACTATAGTTTTCATGAGCTATGAATTTTAACGATTAATGAACTTTTAGAAATGCCGGTATTTACGATCAGTACTTAGATGTGTTGCAAATTAGGGGTGATGGAAATTATTATGCCTGTGATGGCATCCCTTAATACTTGCCTGTTTATTTTATCAGAGTCGCCGCGGTTTAACAGGTTGATAGAAACCAACCCGTGTACAACCGACCAAAAAGTATAGTACTTGGTACAAATAACTTCCGATTCCATATCCTGTATATTCATCAATTCGCCAATAGAGGCAGAAATGATGTTCCACGGTAATTTGGCTTCAGGTAATTTGTTTACCATTTCGCAGGCGCAGGTAGTTGTGATGCCAAACATACCCTGGTAAAGCTCTTTGTTAGCAAAAGCGAAATTCCAGTAGGTTAACCACATTACTTCCAGCTGATTGGCCGGCGAGGTGTATTTATCTTTTGCTTCCTGTAATTGCTTTGCCAGCTTTAAATAACCCTGGCGGTTAAGTTCTAAAAGTATTGCTTCTTTGTTGGCAAAGTACTCATATATCATAGGGGCGGTATATTCAATAACCTCCGCTATTTTACGCATACTCAATGCCTGCCATCCTTCTGCTTTAACAATTTGCAAAGCGGCCTCCAGTATGTTTACCCTGGTTTCCTCTTTCAATCGTAAAATCCTATCCTTGCTGGCCATTGTATTTAGTACTATTAGATTATTTAACAGTGTTAAGCAAATGTACAACGGTAAATAATAAACCGTTTCATCCTAATGTCATTTGCTCAATATAATTTAAACTATTTTATGATTTTTGCCCGGTGCAGTTATTTTCTTCATGAAACTTTACAAGTTTCAGCATCACTTCAATAGCAATTTCGTAATTTTTGGTTCCTGCAACTTTTTTGTACTCATTCTCCAGGTCGGCAACCTGGCTTTTAAGGTTGTAATAAAAAGCTTCGCCTTCTGTTGTAAAGTATAACATTACTACACGGGCATCGTCGGCACTTTTCTCGCTGCGTACCATGTTAATGGCCTCCAGTTCTTTCACTATTTTACTGGTGGCCTGCTTGCTAACATTCATTTTAGCAGCCAGCTCGTTGTTAGATATCCCGGTTTTGCCTATACTCATAAACAACGGCAAATGCGCGCTGTTAAAGCCAGGCTGGTCTATTCTGCAAAGTTTTTTGCTCATCCACTCATCCAAAAGGCGCTTAAGCAGGTACACCAGCTTTGGGGCAACCTTTTTGGTTTCTTCGGTCAATACACAAGTTTTTGCCATAATAGTATCAATAACAATTCAATGTAAACCAAGTTTACGAATATATATTAAAAATCGAATTTCACAAAAAACCTTACACCGTACTCAGGCGCGCCCGGGTTGTTCAGGTAAGTAAATCTCTTTACAAAATCTACACGTAGCAATTTAAAAATGTTACCAACACCAATGCTACCTTCAACATAAGGGGTGCTGCCTAAGGCATAAGTGCCCGCGACACCGTTTAATCCTCCGGGGAAACGTAGTAATGACGGGTCGTTATTCGGGTTATTCTCGGTACGTACACCGCCCCAAAGGCTTTTTACGTCTATTATCTCTCGCAGTTTCAGTTTCTTTAAGAATGGGATGCGGTTAAACAAAAAGCCATTAAAGTTATGGTCAATAGCGATGCTGGCGTAGTGGTCGCTCACAAACTCCTGGAAGTTCATTAAGTTATACGATTGCAACTGGAACGCATACGTCTGGTTGGCGTGGTGGATATCCAATAATGGAAAAGGCACTTTGCCAAACACCATCCCACCCTCGGTACTAACATCGGTAAAACCTAATTGCGAAAGGTAAAAACGTTTGTTGATGTTACCCATCACATTCTGGTAATTGTATTCGCCGCCAAATACACCTTTAATACCCTGTGTATAGTTAAGGGTGAAGACAGGGTACTTGTCTGGTATTGGGGTGCGGTATAGTTTACCCTGGTAAAATTTCTCGTGCGGTGCCCAGCGGATTTGTGCCGAAAGTTCGGTGGTTTGGATCAGGTTAACGTTGTTTAAAGCGCCGCTTGGCAATATGTTTTGATATTGTAAAGCACCTGCAGGGGTTTGGTTCCATTTTTTGAAACCTAACGTGTACGACAAGTGGTTGGTAAACTCGTGCACATAATCAAACCTCAGGATGTCGTTATACAACCATATGTCATTCGCACCACGTTTAAATGATAGCAGGAAGTTGCTTTCCTGTACAAACTGCAGTTCCTGGCCCGGTATTTTGGTATCGTGCTGGAAACTTGCTCTGACGTAGTTTTGCGGGAACGAATAGATGGATTTATTATTAAGCGAGTACGTGCTGCTTAAAAAGTATTTAAATTTTTCATCGCGTACACCGTAAGCTCCGTAAGTTTCAAAGTAAACACGTTTGCTAAGGGTAGGGGTGGTGCGGCCGCCTAAACGAACACGGAAACCTTCTACCGGGTTAAAGCTATAAAATGTGTTGGCAGGGCCAACTTCAAACGCGCCATAGTTTTTATAACCGGCTAAAACCAGTGTAGCAATATCCATTGTTTTTTTGAACGATGGGATGGTTTGCAAACTATCGATATTTTTATAGATGCTTGCAGACGCCGCGTCCAAACTATCGGGGCGGGTCATTTGCCAGTAGGTATCGTCTTTATCTTCGGCATTAAGGGCTATAACCTGTGCAGGGCCTTTGTAGATTTCGTCGGTACGGGCATTGTTAATTACAAAGTTGTTAACGCTAACCAAACGCTCGCCGTAAATACCAGTACCTTTATTTTTGTTGATCCCAAACTCGATTTTTAGGTCGCTTTGGTTAAGGTGATAACGGCCGTCGTTGTTTTTCTCGAACGAGAGGTCGGCCTGCATTTGCCTTACAAAGTTAAGGTTGATGTTTTTGTTGACAGTTAAATGCGCGTTCTGAACGGCATAGTTGCCATCCATGGTAATGTAAATCTTGCCTTCAAATAAAAGGTTGTTGGTGTTGCGCGGAGTAAAACTTAACTCGATAAGGTTTGGCTGTACATCCTTAAGCGTATCGGTAATAAAGAATTTATAAAACTCTGGCGAACTGTTAGATATAGGGCTTAACAACTGGTTGCTTAACAGCGATACGTTGTTATCATAAATGTTAATATCCTGGTACATACGGTTAAAGTATGCGGTAAGGCCCTGATTATCTACAAAGTTTTCGTCGTATTTTACCTGCTTGTTGGCAGTTACAATCTGTTTTTTAGCATATGGAGCCTTGCGGAAATAATTATCAGATGTTTTTTCTTCCTGGTACATTGGCAGCAAAGTTTTGCCACCAATCGCAGTTGAATCCTGTTTGCGGAACAGGAACTGGTAATTTTTAAAGATTTTTTTACTGCGAAATTTATCGCTCAGGTTACTTAACGAGAAATTCATACGCTCGTACTGTTTGTACTCGGCATAATTATAATTCTCCACCTGGTTTTGTGCTTTATGGGCAATTACCTGGCGAATCAGCTCAACAGCAGGGTTGTTTTTGTTGGTGTATTTTTTCTTTTTGCCCGATTTGATCACCACTTCGCTTAACGAGTGGTTGTCTTCGGTTAATGCGATGTTGATGGTTTGGTATTGGCCCGGGGAAATAGTACGTGTTACCGAACGGTAGCCCACAAATGATACCCGGATCTGGTTGATGCCGGCATCGTTAGTGGAAATACTATAGTGGCCCTGGCCGTTTGTGCCCGCTGCGCCTTGTGTTGTACCGGCAAATGTTACCGTTACGTAACTCATAGGCTGCTTTGTTTTGGCATCTGTTACCACACCGCGCACAATGGTTTGTGCATAAAGCGCCGTAACCGTCGAAAGCAGTACTAACAGCAGCACCGCGATTTTATTTATGATTTGAGTAAAAAGTGTTTTCATTAAATGTGAATTACGGTTTGGTTGATGTTTTGTTGTTTGGCAGGTTTATCCACTATTTTGCGAAGTGCTTTAACGGTTGATGTTGCATAGTTGCGAACAGTAAGCGTTAAAAACTCCATATTGATATCGGCACCTAAAAAGTTTTGTTTAAACCCTTCACCCAAAGCACTGATGATGTACTCGCTTGCAGACATGTCTTTTTTGCTGCCTAAAGTTGAGGCAGATACGGTATTTTGTGAAGCAGCGCTATGGTTTGTGTTTCTTTTGAAATGAGCGCTTAAATTTTGCTGAGGTAGTGTTAACGTTTTCATGGTAATCCTTAATAACACAACAAAGGTAAACCAAGTTGACGATATTAGTCAACCAAATTTACTATTTAACTTTTTGATGACAAAAGTCAGGGATGTGGATAGTTGTATGACAGTCAGGATTATTTTACCATCAATTTAACTTTCCCAATTAATAAGCAAGAGTCGATGCTGGTTTTGTTGCAAGCCGAAGAAAACGAATTAAACGAGGTAACAGTTTCTGCCACTCGCAGCCGCCGCACCATTGCCAATATTCCCACAAGGGTTGAGGTGATCTCCGGCGAGGAGCTGGATGAGAAAAGTAATATGAAACCCGGCGATATCCGCATGGTACTTGCCGAAAGCACGGGTATCCAAACCCAGCAAACATCGGCTACCAGTGGTAAATCCAGTATCCGCATTTAGGGGTTGGATGGTAAATACACGCAGATCATCCGCAATGGCTTTCCGGGTGGCCTGGGCTTGTTGCAGGTTGCCCCATTGAATTTGAAACAGGTAGAGGTGATCAAAGGGTCTTCATCAACTCTGTATGGTGGCGGGGCTATTGCAGGTCTGGTTAACCTGGTATCTAAAATACCAACATAAGAACGACAATTAAACTTATTGCTAAACGGTACATCGGCTTTAGGGTTAGATGCCAGCATTTTTTACGTGCAAAAGTTTAAAAAGATTGGCGCTAAGGTGTATGCGGGCTATAATCATGGTACGGCTTACGATCCGTCAGATCTTGATTTAACGGCTATCCCCAAGTACAATCGCTATACGCTTAATCCCAAACTTTTATTTTAATGATAAATCCACGCTTACTGCCGGCATCAACGCCACGGTAGAGAACCGCATAGGGGGCGATCTGCATTATATTGAGGATGATAATGACCCCCGCACATTCCTACTTCGAAGAAAATAAAACCGGCCGCTAAAGTATCCAGGCCGAATTAGTGCATAAGCTTAGCACATCAAAGATACCCGCCAGACTAAGTTTAATGCTATTTATACAGGCAGCATCAGCAATCCGGTGTTTAGGGATATTTGTGCGCCGCTGGATGGCTTTGTGGTTAATGGCGGTATAAAGCTGAAAACTTAAATTTTTTAAGGCGAAACAATGTTTAAACTTCTATAGTTTGTAATTTATTCAAATTTTCAGATAGCCGTAAGTTTACCCTAAAAATGAGGTAAAATATGTGCCAAACTCGCTCGAAATCTATTTGATAGCAGCCAAAGAAGACAACATGGCCAAATATCTGTAAAGGATAATGGCCCGGGGATAAATACTCAGAGCCGATCATTCAGGTATCCAGTACTCCGGCCTTGGGCTAAACATCTGTTCAGAAATTGTGCGCAAGCATAAGGGCAAATAGGCGCCCAAAGCGAATTAGGCAAGTAGAGTGCCTTTTGATTTACTGTAATACTTTAATTATATAAAACTTATAGCTCCATATAAATATATGACATACATTTGTTAAAATTTTTGTTCCATATTTTTCAATGTTATCAGTTCCTTAAAAATATTAATACGTTAAACATTTTTACGCCACTATAATTAATGACTACTTATCCGAGCCAATTTAGCTGCCAGCAACTGCTGGAGATATTGACCCAGGCAAAAACCGCAACCGCTATACACAGTACCGATGAAATGATCATCGAGACCGCTAACGATGCTATGATTGCCATTTGGGGTAAAGACAGAACTGTAATAGGCAAACCCCTTGAAGATGCCCTGCCAGAATTAAAAGGTCAGCCATTTTTAGGTTTATTGCAAAGCGTGTTACACACAGGTAAAACGATTTCAGGGAGCGAAACCCGCGCCGATCTTGTAGTGAACGGCGTGTTACAACCCTTTTACTTCGATTTTGAATATAAAGCCATTACCAATGCGGCAGGCGCAACAATATGTGTGTTAAATACAGCAATTAATGTTACCGACCGTTACCTGAGCAGCCAGCGCGAAATGCAACTGGAGGTTGACTTGCAGGCCGCAAATGAAGAATTGGCGTCAACTAACGAAGAACTTGCCGCATCAAACGAAGAATTAGGCGCATCAAACGAGGAGCTGGCTTCAACCATTGAAGAATTGACGGTTACCAATGAGGAACTGGCAGAATCGCAGGAGATACTGCAAACCATGAATTATACCCTGGCCGAGAGCGAATCGAGGTTTAGAAGTATGATAAAGCAGGCACCTGTAGGTATTTGCATTATCCGCGCCGGCGATCTGATGATACAGGAGGTAAATGATGCCTACCTGGAACTGGTAGGCAGGCATCGTAGTGCTATGGAAAACCGCACCATTTGGGAGGCAGTACCGGAGTCTGCATCAACTTATGCCCCTATTATGAACGAGGTGATAAGTACAGACATAGCATTCCATGCAAACGAACACGAATTTACCTTTAATCGTAACGGTATAACTGAGCAAGTTTTTATAAATTTTGTTTACGAACCCTTTACCTATGCCGAAGGCTTTATGAAAGCAATTATGGTAATTGCCTTTGAAGTTACTGACCAGGTTTTAGCACGCCAAAAAATAGAGCAAAGCCAAAACAGGCTTAACAGCATGGTAATGACCGTACCAATAGGTATGACTGTGTTACGCGGGCGCGATTTAGTGATAGAGGTTGCAAACGACCCGATGTACGAGATATGGAGCCGTACGCCCTACCAAACTATTGGTAAAAAGTTGATGGATGTTTTTCCCGAACTTATTGATCAGCCCTTCCCCCAATTATTGCAAAATGTATTTAATACAGGCGAACGTTTAGCCATCCCTGAAATAGATATAAGAATAGCAACACCAATGGGTGAAGTAAATTATGTAATTGATTTTGCCTATGACCCGTTGTTTGATCTTGAAGGAAATGTTGAAGCCGTATTAACAACGGTATCAAATATAACCGAGCAGGTAAAGGCTCGTGAAGAATTGCAAAAGGCGAGGGATACCCTAAAACAAGCTATTGAATCGGCAGAGATGGGGACATGGTCGGTAATGTTAAGTACCGATGCCCTTACAGTATCTGAACAGGGTAAGAAAATGCACGGTTTGGCATATAATGCTAAATTAACACTTAAGGATATCTTAAAGCTTATTACTCCTGCTTATGTTGATAAGGTTAAAAATGCGATACAGCAGTCGATAGAAACAAACCAGAGTTTTGATGTAGAGTATATCATCAATCCGGCAGATGGAAGCAAGCCAAGGTGGCTAAAATCAACCGGTAAGGCTTATTATGATGACGACAATAAGCCCAAAAGTGTTGCTGGTATCATGATAGATATTACCGAAAGCAAGGCTTACGACCAGCAAAAGGATGATTTTATAAGCATTGCCAGTCACGAACTTAAAACCCCGGTTACCAGCCTTAAAGCTGCCCTGCAGTTGATGGACAGGATGAAAGAAAAGGATAGCCTTTCACCCCAAATGATGGCAAAGCTGATAGAGCAAAGTAACCGTAGTATGGATAAGATAAGCAACCTCATTGAAGACCTGCTTAACCTTAGCCGAATGAACGAAGGGCAGTTGAGTCTGGAGAAGTCGACTTTCACGATAGCTGACCTGCTGAACCAATGCTGCAACCATGTGCGTGTTGCCGGCAAGCACGAACTGATAACCCGGGGCGATGAAAAATTAAAAGTAAACGCTGATGAACACCGTATTGACCAGGTGATCGTTAACATGGTAAACAACGCGGTTAAGTACGCGCCAAACTCAAAACTAATTATACTTGCTACAGAGAAACAAGGTAAAATGGCTAAAATATCTGTAAAAGATACTGGCCCGGGCATAGCCCCAGAAAAACTTTCTCGCCTGTTTGAGCGTTACTACCGTACCGATGCATCGGGCTACCAAAACTCCGGTTTGGGGTTAGGCCTTTACATTAGTGCCGAAATTGTACGCAAACACGGAGGCGAAATAGGGGTAGATAGTGAGCTGGGTAAAGGCAGCACATTTTGGTTTACATTACCTTTAAAATAGCAAAAAGTTGTAGGATATGACCGTCAAAATATCGTTAGGGTATTTTTAATGTTTATTTTTACCATCTAACTAAGAGCTATTGAATAACCCATCCTATCCGGTCCCTGAGAACGAAAGTGAGCGTTTAGCTTCCTTAGCGTCTTATAATATACTTGATACCACTCTCGAAGTAGACTTTGAGGAGCTTACCATACTTGCATCAGAAATTTGCCAGACACCAATTGCGCTTATTAGCTTAATTGACGACAGGCGCCAGTGGTTTAAATCAAAATATGGTATTAAAGTAAGCGAAAGCCCTAAAGAGTTCGCTTTTTGCGCGCATACTATCGTCAATAAAAATGAGGTAATGGTAGTGCCTGATGCGCGAGAAGATAGTCGTTTTGCCACTAACCCGTTGGTTACCGGCGATGAAAAAATTGTTTTTTATGCAGGTGTTCCATTGCTTAACGAGGATGGGCACGCGCTTGGATCGTTGTGCGTTATTGACCACGAACCAAAAAAACTTACTGAGAAGCAATTAAATGCCTTACGGGTACTTGCCAAGCAGGTTTTAAACCAAATGGAACTGCGCCGTAAAATAGCCAGGCTGCAAAAAAGTAACGACGATCTGCTGGAGGCAAATATGTTTATACAAAAGTTTGCTTCTACTGCTGCGCACGATATAAAAAACCCGCTAAGCAGCATATTGCTTACATCGCAGGCACTGCAAATGCGCCTGCAAAACACCGGCGATCATAAAAGCCGCAGCCTTGCAGGGCTAACCATCAACGCGTCAAAACGTTTGTTGGCACTGGTTGATAACATGCTGGATTACTCTACACAGCCATCCAGTTTATTATCAAACCAGGAAACTTTAAACCTCAATGTGCTTTTAAAGAATGTAATTGAATTAGTAGATGTCCCGGCCAGCATCACTATAAATATGCCCCGTAACAATCATGAATTGGTATGTTCATCAGTTGGGTTAGAACAGATCTTCTTAAACCTGCTTACCAATGCTGTTAGGTATAACGATAAAGAAAAAGGTATTGTAAACATACTTTTTAAAGAGGATGGAGATAGCTATCACTTTAAAGTTACTGACAACGGTATGGGCATCGCCGAGAAAAACCTGGCTAAGATCTTCGAAAAAGAGGTAACGCTTAACACCTTAGATCGCTTTAATAAAAAGGGTAAAGGCCTTGGCTTATACACGGTTAAACTATTGGTAGAAAAACTTGATGGTATCATCCACGCGGAATCCCGCATAGGTGATGGCGCGGTGTTTGTGTTTTCCATCAAAAAGAATATTTTGGTTGATATGGGCGATACCGTTAGTATCTCAAATCGGCAATGACTTCGTCCAATAGCTTATTAAACTCTTCTGATTTCTCCACCATCGGGAAGTGCCCGGTATCGTGTACGATCAATAATTTATAAGGGATCTTCTTTGCTATCAGGCCTGTAGTATCAGTTGGCTGGTAATCGCTGTTGATGAGGTACAACTTCTTTTTAGCTTTTAAAAGCGCCGCTACATCATTAAAGTCATCCCGTTCCTGTGTGGCGATAGCAACGGTAGAATCGGTGTGTGCAACATCATTCAAGATTCTTTCTTTTATGGCTTTGCTGGTGGTTTTATAAAACAAACCCTGGTTAAACCATTCGAAGGCTACGGCTTTAAAATTTTTCTTCATGGCAGCGATGGCCTTAGCATATTCTTGCTTATCCTTTACGCTATCTGCTGATGCGATGCCTACCGATTTAAAATTGTCCACCCCAACCAGCGCTATCACATTCCCGGGCGCGTCAATTGCGCCTTGCAACACGATGCTGCCGGCCATAGAATGGCCAATTAGTATCACATTTTTAAGGCTGAGTTGGCTAATTGCGTTTTTAATATCCTGGCCGTAGGCAGCAGTATTCCATTTGGCCCTGTTTTTATCAGATTTACCAAAGCCCGGCAAGTCTATAGTAACAACCCGGTATCTCTTGCCAAAGTAAGCTACCTGATTGGCCCAATAAGTTTTATTAATGGCCCAGCCGTGCACAAACAGGAGTGTAGTATCACCTTTACCGGTATCGGTATAATCTATCCTGACATTATTACTTATCAGGCTAACTTTTGAAGTTAGGTTTAATTTCTTTTGAGGCGAATTGCAGGCAAAAATAAAAGACCACAGTAATGCTACCAGTAAAAAGCGTAATGTTTTCATAGTGTAGGTGTTAAGTAATACAACGTTAAAGCAAAAAAATATTAATGACTAATTTACTTCTACCGTTTAACTTATTTTAACAATTAATCCCACACAATGTACCATTTGCTCTCGTTGTTTTTGATGTAACTAAGGCTGTCGCTCATTTGGTAAACGTTGCGGCCCTCTGTGGCATTGTAATAATTCTTACGTTCATAGATCCTCATGCCGCCATTTTCTTGTTGTAGAAACACCAGCAGGGCGTTCATAGACGGGTCTATCTCGTGCAGCCACCGGGTTTCGCCCTTTTTTACAAATGCTGAACTCATAATTTAATTATTTTTAATTAATTGTGACACTTTCCATGCCGAAAACTTGTTATTTGGTGGAGATGGAACAGCTAAATATTTTTGATGGGGGAGGGCAGGCCCCCAAACTTCCTGCGGAATTAATGGATTATCGCCCAAACTGCTTCACTCGCGAGGAAAGTATCCACCTGATGCAGGCGTTAAAAACCACCATCCAGTGGAAACAGGAAACCATTCAAATGTATGGCAAGCTGCTAAATATACCCCGGCTTACCGCATGGTATGGCGATAATAATAAAACTTATGCCTACAGCGGTAAAAAGTATGATCCCTATCAATGGACACCAGAACTGCTGTTCATCAAACAACGGGTTGACGAAGCCACCGGAATAACGTTTAACAGCGTTCTGCTGAACGATTACCGCAACGGCAATGATTCTGTAGCCTGGCATGCCGATGATGAGCCTGAGCTAGGATTAAACCCTGTAATAGCCTCGGTAAGCTTTGGGCAGGTCCGCCGGTTTGATCTAAGGCATAAACAGGACCATAAGTTGAAGTATTCGGTAGAGTTGGAAAACGGCTCCCTACTCATCATGAAGGGCGATCTGCAACACAACTGGGAACACCAGGTGCCAAAATCTTCCAAAGCTTTTAGGGAGCGGATCAATTTAACTTTTAGGGTGATCAGTTAATTTTTTTTCAATTTGTATGGGCAACGATAGCGAAGGATTTGTTCTGCATCATGGTCTTTAATAAATTAGAAAATCATCCACCTGACAAAATTACATTGGTCAAATTAACATTAAAACCTTGTTTAACTATTAAGAAATATATATACTTATCTATTTTATAATCAAACATTAATGTGGTTTATATGAACTTAATATTCAATCAACTTAACTTCTTTAAACCCATTTAAAATGGTTAGAGGCAAATTGAAATAAAGTGTTATTTTTGTAAAGAGAGACATCATAAAAGCCTTTATATGAAGAAATTTATCCTGTTAGCAATGTGCCTTGGCTTTAGCGCTAATACATTTGCACAAAGCACTATTAAGTTAGCCGATGCCGGCGTAACTTACGGGAAAACAGTTACAGCAGATAACGCAGTGAGCACCGAAGCGCTGAACACCCTGAGCAGCGATAGCGTGTACAATGGAAAGATCACCGGTACCGTAATTGAAGTTTGCAAAAAAAAAGGCTGCTTTATGAAATTACAGCAAGCTAACGGCACACCCATTATGGTGCAGTTTACAGATTACGCTTACTTTATGCCACAAAACATTGTAGGCAAAATTGTAGTGGTAGAGGGTAAAGCCAAAGTGAAAGAAACTTCTGTTGAGCGCTTAAAACACTATGCCGCCGATGCCGGAAAAACCAAAGAAGAAATAGCCATGATCAACACTACTAAGAAAGTCATTTCTATTATGGCTGATGGTGTTTTGGTAGTGAAATAGTATCACACACATTTCAATATTCCAAAGCCTGTAAGAAATTACAGGCTTTTTGGTTTACGGTCTATAATTTATAATTTCAGCCAACGCAACTAAGCGTACCTGCCCAAGGCGACAAAGCATGAGTAAAAAAGAAAAAGTATTGGATACCATTTTATCACAAGGCATGTTGCCCTTGTTTTTTTATGAGGATGCCGACGTAAGCTTTGAGATCATTCGCGCTATGTACAACGCAGGTGTTAGGGTAATAGAATATACCAACCGGGGTAAAGAGGCCCTAAGCAACCTTTATAACATTAAACAAAGGGTATCTAAAGAAATGTCCGACCTGTACCTGGGTATCGGTACCATTAAAACCGGGTTGGAGGCAGAGGCTTTTGTAGATGCCGGTGCAGATTTCATCGTGTCGCCCATCGTAGATAGCGAGGTTGCTATGGTAGCCAACAACTACGATCTGCTTTACATCCCCGGGTGTATGACTCCTTCCGAGATCCATGTGGCGCAGCAATACCACGCAAAGCTTATCAAGATCTTCCCGGCTAATATCCTTGGTCCGGCGTTTATTGCTTCCATCAGGGATTTGTTCCCGGGACAGTTGTTTATACCGACAGGCGGTGTAGAGATTGAAGCAGGTAATATTGCCGGGTGGTTTCGTTCCGGGGTATGCGCGGTAGGGATGGGCAGTAAGCTTATTAGCCGTAATGTATTGGATAAGAGGCTTTACAGCCAGTTATATAATGATACGCTTAAAGCATTGGAATTGGTTCAGCTTAGTAAATAATAAATTATCTTTACGGCCATATGGAGCAACAATCAAAAGACCCGCTGCACGGCAAAACATTAGAGGCTATCCTGAAAGCTTTAGTAGCACACCTGGGCTGGGCCGAAATGGGTTACCGCATCCGCATCAACTGTTTTTTGGATAACCCCAGCGTAAACTCCAGCCTCAAATTCCTCCGCAAAACGCCATGGGCACGTGCTAAAGTTGAGGATTTATATATCGAGTTTTACAAGGAAATAGAGAGGTAGACTACTTTATTATTTAACACAAAAAGCAGCATTTTTTTCGCTTTTTAAACGCCTTTTTTCGCCTGTAAAACGGCAATAAATGTGCATAATATTTCTCTTTGACAATACTTTATCGTACTTCACTGACATAATCCTGTCACTCGTGCCCATCCCGCAAAAAAGCGGAATTTAAAAACACTACCCGTGCTTTTTCTTCATGTTCATTTTGGCCTTGGTGCCCGAGCTGTAGTTGTATGTTTTGGAGTTCTCCGGTTTCTTCTCGTGGAAGGCTTCGCCGGGTACATATTGGTTGGGGTCTGTTTTAGTATGCTTTTTAGTTTTATCTTTTTCTTCTTCCTTTTGCTTGCGGTCTTTCTCCATTACTAAATCTTCGGGCAGGTCGGCTTTTTGCATTTTTTGGCCGGTGGTCTGCTCAATTTTGCGCACCTGGTCAAGTTCCAGGTCGGTAGCAAAGGTTAAAGCTAAGGTTTCATCCGCGGCATCAATATCATGGTTTTCAATATGCTGTATATAAATCTCTTTTTCGGCTGGCAGGTCCAGGTGAATGATGAACGGTATACCCGTAACATCAATGTGCTCCGTGCCTTCATTTGCCACAATCAGCACCCGCAGACTGCTATCTGCTTTAAATTCCGCAATATCGTTCACCTTGTTATACTCAAACGACATAGGGTTTATGGTAGTAACCGAGGTACGGAGGCGGTTATGCAGGCTCTTGTAAATAGTTTCGGCAGTAAGGCGGGTATTGGTGAACACAACCGTTTTGGTGAACATTTCCTCGTCATACAAAAATAGGTTCAGCAGGTTTACCTTGGTGCCAAAGTTGGGTACATGGTAAAGGATCTGCGGATGCACGGGCAACAACTCCTCGGGCATTTCTTCCACCTCAATAGTCGCGGGTTGCAGCATGAACGGTGCTATCATTTTCTCTAGTTTGGCGTGCATTACCTCGGTAAATACCAGGCGCTGCGCGCGGCCAATACTGTTAGCCAGTTCTACAACAGGGAGTTGCAAGCCTTTCTTAACTATCAACTGCGCATCATCCACTGCAAAGAAATCAACCTTGTTCAGGTTCAATCCAAGCTTTAGGTAGATAGCACGTGCCCTGTCGGGAGTGGCAACCACAATGTCAGATCCATCTGCAAGGTCGTCCATATTCTGCTCCGTAGTTTGTCCGGGGTGCAGGCTCACAATACGGATGGTTTTGTTTCTGTTCAGCCTGTCGAACTGGGCCAGTATTTCAAACACCTTTTCCTGGTCGGGAGCAAGCACAAGCGCTTTAGGCACGCCATCGGCGCTGTGTTTAAATCGGTTCAGCGTAGCCAACACAAGCACGGTAGTTTTACCGCATCCCTCGGGGCCAATAGCAACCACATCCTGCCCGCCAATAATGCGGTTAAGCGTTTTTAACTGTATTTCTTTAGGGTTATTAAACCCAGCTTCTGTTACCGATTTTATTAATTGCTTATTTAGCTTAAATTTCTCTGCCCACGCCATTTCAAAAAATATAAAGAGTGCAAAGATACCAAAACCATCCCGCTTTTAAGAAACCGGGTAATTATCCGTAAATCGGCTTGGCTAATCTTTCATAATATTGTGCTCAGTATGCCGGCTATTTGGTCTCACCCGGTCTTCGCTTCGCCCACCCACCCTCTTTGCGAAGCAGAGAGGGTCGCGCACGAAGTGTAGCGGGGTGAGTAAACTAAAAAGCGGTAAATATTGCTAATCACCACATCACAAACCTCAAAGATCTTAATTAGAAAACCATCAGAGTTAAATGGTATCATAAATGGATATTTACTACATTAGTTTATTAAACCTGCTCTAATTTATGAAAAAGCTTTTACTGTTGGCAGTGGTGCTATGCGCCATTACCCACGCACAACAAAAATTTAACGGACTGGACGCCGGCATGGGCAACATCTACCGCACATCAGACGCGGTTAGCCGCTCCATTAGTCCCGAAAATTTTAACGGCGAAGGTGCTATACAACATATATGGATGACGCCTACCGGCAACTGGCGCAACTCCATTATCCGCTTTTATTGGGATGATGAGGCTACACCTTCGGTAGAATCGCCGCTAAGAATGAGCTGGAAGTAAATTAAAAGATATATATTCAGCTCACCAATTTAACACCTTACAATGTCAAAAGATAAAAGTTTAGTTGCTGTTGCCCTTATAACCTCCCTGTTTTTTATCTGGGGATTTGCCCTTAATCTTAATCCCATCCTTATCCCGCACTTAAAAAAAGCCTGCCAGCTAACAGATTTTCAATCTTCGCTGATAGACTCCGCATCCTACGTTGCATATTTTTTGCTGCCTATCCCGGCGGCGCAGTTCATGAAAAAGTATGGCTATAAAGGCGGCATTATTTTGGGGTTATTGCTATTTTCGGTAGGGGCAATGTTGTTTTACCCGGCAGCCGCGGTGCGCAACTACGCGTTCTTTTTAGGGGCTTTGTTTGTGGTATTCTCCGGGATGGCGTTTTTAGAAACCGCCGCCAACCCGCTCATTACCTTAATTGGCGACCCAAAAAGCTCTACCATCCGCATCAACCTGGCGCAAACCTTTAATGGAATGGCCGCCGCCTTTGCGCCGTACATAGGCGGCACGTTCATTTTATCGGGCACGGTATTAACGGCCGCGCAGGAGAAAGCCATGCCACCGGCAGAACTGGAATCTTACTTAAACAACGAAGCTTCATCTGTTCAGTTGCCATTCGTTATCATCAGCATCTTAGTGTTATTAGTTGCCATATTGGTTTGGCGTACCACGTTCCCGGTTCTTAAAGAGGAATCGCCGGAGGTAAACGCCATCGAAAACAAACCCTTGTTTGGCAGGATAGCAGCCCTTACCAAGAACAAGCATTTAATGTCGGGCGTGTTAGCCGAGTTCTTTTACGTAGGCGGGCAAGCCTGTGTAACCAGCTTCTTTATCCGCTATAGCGAACATGTGGCCGGCTTTGGCGAGCATCGCGCAGCAACATTGTTAAGCATCGCCTTGTTGCTGTTTATGCTGGGCAGGTTATCGGGCACGGCATTAATGCTGGTATTTAACCCGGTAAAGCTTTTGGTAACTTATGCCATTATCAATATTGGACTTATTGCGGCAGCGGTAACCTTACATGGCGCGGGTGTTGTTTATGTGCTGATGGCGGTGCTGTTTTTTATGTCTATCATGTTCCCAACCATATTTTCGTTAACCATAAAAGACTTAGGCCCACAAACAAAGCTGGGTTCATCTTTAGTAATTATGGGGATAGTAGGCGGCGCGGTATTGCCCCCAATAATGGGCCGCATCTCTGATGCCTCAAACATCCAGTTCGCTTACATCGTACCCGGTATTTGTTTCGTCATGATCCTTTGGTTCGCGCTGCGGAATTTAAAGCTGAAGACGGTAGAAATGGGAACCGGGCATTAAAATAAAAAAGCGTCATTGCGATGAGCGATAGCGACGTGGCAATGGTCGATAAACTTGTCTGCGGCTCTGTAAGTAGGGGATTGCCGCGCTACGCTCGCAATGACGCGGGAAGAGAGGGGCGCCGTTATTAATAAGGATTATATCCTATAACACCCCCTTCATCACTTCCCAAACATTATTGGCCAATATCTTAGCACCTGCAGCAGTAGGGTGAATGCCATCCTTTTGATTTAGGCTGCGTACACCGCCAACGCCCTGCAGCAGGAAGGGTACCAGCGTCATGTTGTTTTTGGTAGCCAGCTTGGGGAACATTTCTTTAAAATCTTTCACGTAGGTGGCGCCCATATTTGGCGGTACCTGCATGCCCAGCATTACCAGTTTGGCTTTTGGGTATATTGTTTTAACACGGTCAATAATGGTTTGCAGGTTTTTTTCGGTTTCCGTTACCGGGATTCCGCGCAGGCCGTCGTTGGCGCCAAGCTCAAGCACAAATACGTCAATGTGTTGTTTTAGGATCCAGTCGATGCGGCCCTTGCCACCGGCAGATGTTTCGCCGCTGAGGCCGCCGTTGATGATGGTGTAAGGTAGCTTTGCCAAATCTATTTTGGTTTGCAAAACACTTGGGTAGGCTTCGGATGGGTCATCAAGGCCGTAGCCCGCGGTTAAGCTATCGCCAAATACCAAAATGTTTTTGGTTGATGCACTGGCGGCTATTTTGGTAGTATCGGTGGGTGTGGTTTCGGTTGATGCAGGTTTGCTGCCACAGCCCGCAATGGTGATGGTTAGCGCAAGGGCAGAAGCTATTTTGAGTTTATTTAGCATAATTATTTTTATGAGTTTGACCGCAAAATTTCCAGCGGCGGTTTCTTTAAAATACCGCGACTGTTTAGCAGGCCTATAATAACCGTTAACAAGGTAATGATTAAAAAGAGGGCTATCACCGGTAAAAAGTTAACGGCGTAAGGCATATCAAAGGTGTATTTAGCCAAGAGCCAGCTGCCGCCAATGGCGATAACAATACCCGTTAGGGCAGATAATGCGCCAAGGAACAGGTATTCTAAAGCTGTTATCGCAAGGATCTGTTTACGGCTGCCACCAAGGGTGCGCAGTAAAACACTCTCCTGGATGCGCTGGTATTTGCTGATACGGACAGACGAGATTAATACGATAATACCCGTAATAATGCTAAACCCACTCATGAATTTGATAACATAGCCAATTTTGCCAAGCAATTCATCCAGCACGTTTAAGATCAAGCCAAGGTCGATAATAGAAACGTTGGGAAACTGCTTCACTACTGCCTGCTGGTATTTGGCAGATACGATATTGTTTGGCACATGGGTAAGCAACACGTGAATCTGCGGTGCATTCTCCAAAACCCCGGTTGGGAATACTACCTGGAAGTTTGTGGAAACTTTGTTCCAGTTTACCTTGCGGATGCTGCTGATGTAGGTATTCATCATTACGCCCTGAACATTAAAAACCAGTTTATCGCCAACCTTGGCATTAATGCGCTGCGCGAAACGTTCTTCGGCAGAAACCGGGATGTCTTTGCCGGGTTGGGCTTTGCCAGCCCATTTGCCGCTGGTTATTTTTTCTGAATAGGTGATGGAATCGCGATAAGTAACGCGGTATTCGTAGGTATAGGCCCGTTCGGCAATGCGCAGGGTGCTGTCCTTTTTGGCGTCAGCGGCGGTTTTGCCGTTCACTTTTTCCAGTCGCATGGTGATGATAGGCACCTGTGATAAAACCGGCAAGCCTTGTTTCCGGGTAAGATCGGCAACGGCTTTTTGCTGCGCGGTTTGGATATCAAACAAGATCATGTTTGACTGGTTATCACCCGCTGAAAGGGTTACCTGGCCGATAAGTAATTGCTGGATGAGGAACAGCGTAGCGATAAATGCCGTGCTTAAACCGATGGAAACCGTTAAAATGATGGTTTGATTATTTGGACGATACAAATTGGCAAAGCCCTGCCGCCAAATATAACTCCAACTGCTCATCACCAAAACCCTTGTAAACCGGATGAGCAGCCAGGCAATGGCCGTAAGTATTAAAAATGCCACTGCAATACCGATGGTAAAGAATGCCGCGCTCATCCAGTTGCCAATTTGCAGGTAGGCGAACGAGGTGATGAACAGCACCACCAAAATATAAACCAACCAGCGCAACGGATCGCGGATGGTGGTGGTATCATCAAATGAAAGCCTTAATGTGTTTAGCGGTGAGATATTGCGGATAGAGATTAGCGGCAGCAAGGCGAACAGGATGGAGATAATGAGCCCCAACAAAATGCCCTGCCCGATAGCCAGCCAGGAAATACCTACCGATATGGTGATTGGCAGGAAATCTTTTAACACCAGTGGCAGCAGATGCTGAATGGCTGTACCTAAAATAGCCCCGGCCACAGAGCCTATTAGCCCAATGCCTGTTATTTGGATGAGGTAGATCAAAAATGCCTCCGAAGCTTTTACACCCATACAGCGCATAATGGCAATGGAACGGATCTTCTCGCGGATGTAGATATTAATAGCACTTGCCACGCCCACACAGCCCAGTAGCAAGGCAATAAAGCCTACCAACGATAAGAACCTCGACAGATCGGCAAACGAGCGGCTGGTGCCTTCTTTTTTACCTTCAACGGTATCGTAATTAAAGCCGGCCTTGTTCAGTTGGCTTTCTATGCCTTTGGCCAGTTTTTCTACATCGGTTTTATTACCGAACTTGTAATAATAGCTGTAATTGATGCGACTGCCAACGGTGATCAGGCCTGTTTTATTTAAATATTGCATCGGGATATAAACCAGCGGAGCAACACTTGCCGCGATGCCTGTTTGCCCCGGCGCTTTGTTCAGCACACCTGCAATGGCAAAAGTTTCGTTACCCACTTTTACCGAATCGCCTACTTTGGCGTTAAACTGCAACATCAGCGTTTTATCAACCAAAGCGTACTTGCCGGTTTTGAATGAACGGCCTGCCTGCACTGGCGTGGTTTCCAGATCGCCATAATAGGGGAATTTACCCGCCAAAGCCTTTACCTGTACCAGCCTGGTCGAAAATGTTTTGGGGAACAGCACCATCGAGGGGAAACTGCGTTCCTGCGAGCGGTTGTCACCAAGTTTGTCTAATACCTTTTGCAGCTTATCGTCGGGTTCCTTATTGCCGCTGATGGTAAGGTCGGCACCGATTAAAGTAGCCGCCTGCTCATTAATATCATTCTGGATATTATACCTGAACGAGTAGATAGCCACCAAAGCCGCTATCCCAAACACTATCGATGAGATAAACAGCAGCAGGCGCGAGCGGTTGCGGCGGCTATCGCGCAGGGCCATTTTAAACAGCCAGGCAAAGTTTATCTTCCTTTTAAAATTAAAATTGTCCATGGGTGCGTTATTCATTACCGGTTTTGTCATCGGCAACCAATTTGCCACCCTTAATTTTGATGATGCGCTGCGTTTTTGCCGCCAGTTCCAGATCGTGGGTTACCAAAACAAGCGTTGTGCCCGCCTCGCGGTTAAGATCGAAGATGAGCTTTACCACCTTATCGCTGGTTTCGGCATCCAAATTCCCGGTAGGCTCATCAGCAAACAGGATCTTTGGCGAATTAGAGAATGCCCTTGCCAGCGATACCCTTTGCTGCTCGCCGCCCGATAACTGGGCAGGGTAGTGGTGCCCGCGGTCGGCAAGGCCAACTTTATCAAGCAGGTCAAGTGAACGTGCTTTAATGTTCTTCTCGCCGCGCAGTTCCAAGGGAACCATCACGTTTTCCAAAGCTGTTAAGGTAGGCAGCAATTGAAAATTCTGGAAAATGAAACCTACGTACTGGTTACGTACCTGCGCGCGTTTGTCCTCGCTCAGGTTTGTAAAGCTGATGCCGCTGAGTTTAACAATGCCGCTGGTGGCGCTGTCTAACCCGGCGCAAAGGCCAAGCAGGGTGGTTTTACCGCTGCCCGAGGGGCCTACAATGGCGTTGGTAGAGCCTGCGCCGATGCTGAAATTTATATTATCTAAAACTGTTAATTCGCGCCCCGCGCTCTTATAAGTTTTGTTTAGGTTTGATATGTTTAATATGGTTTCCAAAATGGGTGCTGTATTTATATAAAGGATCAAATAACAAAGAATAATTTATAACGGCAGTTTGTAAAGTGTTTACTTACACAAGCATTACATTAGTTTAGTTTTTTTAAAATGCCGAATATTTTTTACAATTGTAGAATAACGTATGCACATGCAAGAATATCCCGGGCAACAACGCATTTTAGTTGCTGTCGACTGTATTATATTTGGTTTTGATGGCTGGAACATTAAATTGTTACTGGTAGAACGTGATATCGCCCCCGAAAAAGGAAAATGGAGCCTCATGGGCGGTTTCATGAACCCATCCGAGAGCCCCGAAGACGCTGCCAACCGTGTATTAGAAGAACGTACCGGGTTAAAAAATGTGTACATGGAGCAGTTTCACGTATTTGGCAAACCCGACCGCGACCCGGTGGAGCGTACACTGTCTGTAGCTTACTTTGCGCTAATAGATATCCAGAAATACGAAAAACAACTTACCAACGCCAACCACCCCGAGTGGTTCCTGCTCAACGAAATGCCCGACCTTGTGTTTGACCATGTAGAAATGGTGGCCATTGCCAAAAAGCAATTACGCTACAAAGCCGCGCTGCACCCCATACTTTTTCAATTACTGCCAGAGCGGTTTACCATCCCGCAATTACAGGCCTTGTACGAGGGCGTTTACCAAACCGAGTTTGACGACCGCAACTTTAGCCGCAAGCTACTATCAACAGGCCTGCTGGTTAAACTTGCCGAAAAAGATAAGCAATCATCAAAAAAAGGGGCGTTTTATTACCAGCTGGATCAATCTAACTACGAGAAAAAGTTTGAAAAGTTCCTGAACCTGGTGCCAAACCCCGATAAATTCTTTTAAGATTAATAAACTACCCAGCCTTTTTACAAAACATAACAGGCAGATTTATTTAGGTTTACAATAAAACTGCTTACATTTAATGCACTTGTTTGCGTACCACGCAGGCATGGCTAATTATAACCGGTTATTAAAGTGAATAGGGTAAAGGCATTTGGTGTTTTAATAACATTGTTTTTTGTTTGCTGCAGTTTTTTAGGCTTTGCCCAAGGCACCTCAAGCCAGGGGAGAGAATTCTGGACGGCTTATATGTCGCACTCGGAAGATAACGGGCCAAGTAAAATGGCGCTTTACGTTACGGCCGACGAAGCAACGACAGTTACGGTTGAGATTGCGAACGGTAGTTTCCCGGCCATTATTAGGGATGTTTTACCAAATCAGGTAACCGAAATAGAAGTTCCCCGCAATGAAGCATTTATTCAAAATCAGGGCAAAAGCGCTAAGGGTATCCACATCACATCGGCAAAAAAAATAGCTGTTTTTGCTCATATATATTCTGATGCCGTATCTGGTGCCACGCTATTGTTGCCGGTTGCCGTGTTGGGTAAAAGTTATTACTCATTAAATTACACCCAGCGTTCAAACGCCCAGTCAAACACGTTTTCTACCTTTACGGTAATAGGTACCGAAGATAACACCACTGTAGAAATTACACCGTCGGCCAAGCTGGTGGATGGCCAGGTTGCCGGTGTGCCATTTACGATAACATTAAATAAAGGCGAGGTATACCAGGGATTGTCTTTTACTGATCTCACGAACACGAAAATTGCCAGCATAAGCTCGGGCACGCAGGGGTGTAAAAAGATAGCTGTATTCTCGGGCAGTACAAAAATATTTATAGGTTGCGATGACAACAACAAAACATCCGATAACCTTTTCCAGCAGGTTTATCCAACAGCTTCGTGGGGTAAAAATTATATAACCGTTCCGCTTAAAAGCCGCAACTACGATATATTCCGGGTGGTGCTGAGCGATCCAAATACTACGGTCACAGTTAACGGGAACCCAATCCCGCCGGGGAGTTTACAAAGCAACAATGTTTACGAATTTTCATCCAATATTACCAATATTATTAAGGCCGATAAACCTGTTCAGGTAATACAATATGCTGTTACACAAGGTAAAACGCTGGCGCCAGGCTGCCAGTTTGATCCCCGGGATGTAGGCGACCCTGAGATGATCTACCTAAACCCTGTGGAGCAAACCATCAGTCATGTTACCCTTTACTCAACAGGGCATTACGCGATACAAAAGCATTTTATAAACGTTGTGATGCGGTCTGATAAAACGTCAACCTTTAAGCTCGATGGCCAGCCATATACTGCTTTTGTGAATGTCACGAGCGGAACGGGCTATGCTTACGCGCAAATTCCGGTTGGCGAAGGCACACACACCCTTGCTGCCGAAGATGGTTTTAATGCCATTGCTTATGGGTTTGGAAACAAAGAATCTTATGGATATTCGGCAGGTACAAACCTCAAAAATCTTAATGAATACATTGAGTTGGATAACCCACAAACTAATAACGGGCAGGTAAATGGGTGTACGGGAGTGGTATATAATTTACAGATGGTATTACCCTATATAAGTACAAGCATAACCTGGAATTTTAATGACGGATCTTCGCCGAAAATTACAACTAACCCCGCGTTTACCACTTTTGTAAAGGATGGAACAACACTTTACCGGTACCAATACCGGGGCGTGCTGCCACCTTTTACTAAAGGGAATTATAACTACACCGCCACGGTTGTTAACCCCGTTGCGCTTGACGATTGCGGTACAACAAAGGACATTGAATTTGATTTTAATATTGCCGATTTTTCACAAACCGACTTTAAACCCAGTGATAACCGATGTAGCGCCACAGATATAACCGTACACGATCAATCGGTTGTTGACCCCGCGAGCGTAACACAAATAAAACTATGGTGGGATTATATCAACCATCCCGAAATATTTGAATTGTATACCCCTGCCAATATCCCCGCGGATAAAAACTATCATCATACTTATGATTACTCGGTAACATCAACTAACTACACCATTAAGATGATCGTTTACACTGGCGAAGGATCAGTTTGTGAGAACGGTAAAGAAAGGCCGATCACCATTTTAGGTAGCCCTTCAGTTGAAATGACCCCGGTACCCCCTATGTGCCGGGATGCCGGTAAGGTACAGATAATTAAAAATGATAAGGGTTTTGCAGGCAAGGGCACGTTTAGCGGGCCGGGCGTAACCAACGCCGATAAAGGGGTGTTCGACCCGGCAGTGTCCGGGGCCGGTACCTTTACCATAGCCTACCATTTTGTAGCCACGAATGGTTGCGATGTAACCGTTACGCAGGATATTGTGGTTTACCCTTTACCAACTGTAAACGCGGGCGATTTTATCCCCTTGCTTGAGGGCGAAAGTGTTGTGATCAAGCCCGTAGTAACCGGCGAAGAGTTATTCTACCAATGGGCACCGTCGGCAGGGTTAGATAATGTCAACATTTTAAACCCATTATGTTCTGCTATAGATAATACTACTTATACACTTACTGTTACAACAGCCAAAGGCTGTGTTGCATATGATGATGTATTTGTAAAAGTGCTTAAAAAGCCTGTGATCGTATCCGCATTTTCACCCAACGGCGATGGTATAAACGATACCTGGGGAATTAAATATTTAGATACTTACCCCGGAAATACAGTTGATGTGTACAACAGACAAGGAGAAAAGGTATATTCGTCTGTTGGTTATGCATCGCCCTGGGACGGAAGGTTCCGCGGTTCGGCATTGCCAACCGGTACTTACTATTATATCATAAACCCTAAAAACGGCCGTAACGTTGTTTCCGGCAGTGTCACAATTATTAAATAATGTTAAAGAGAACTTTATTTTTTACAGGTGTAATATTATGCATGGGCATATTTGCCTATGCGCAGCAAAAACCTCAGTATACCCAATATATTTTTAATAACTATTTGCTTAACCCCGCGGTTGCCGGTATTGAAAATTACACCGATGTAAAGTTAGGATACCGCAGCCAGTGGACAGGCCTGCAGGGTGCGCCTACCACAGCATACTTTACTGTAAACGCTCCATTGGGCAGCGATTTTACCCGGGGCGACGCGGCGTCATTTCCGTCGGGCGGCGATAGCCCTTACAGCAGGTTGTATACTTCGGAGTATCGCGCGGCCGAACCGCACCACGGTATCGGTTTTTCGTTAATTACCGATAAGGCCGGGCCAATTGACCAAACCAACATCATGGCAACTTATGCCTACCACTTAGGGATCACCGAAAAATTGAACTTAGCGGTAGGGGTGTCTGCCGGTGCTAATCACCTGCACCTAAACACATCCGAACTTACTTTCGAAAACCCCGACGACCCTGTTTTAAGGAACCTGGAAAATAATAAGTGGAAACCCGATGCTGCCATAGGTATCTGGGCGTATTCGTCAAACTATTTCTTTGGTATATCGGCACAACAGATCTTGCCACAAAACCAATATATATCTACCAATAACGGGCAAAATCTAAGCAAAACCGTGCCGCATTATTTTGCAACTGCCGGCTATAAGTTTTATTTGTCTGATGATGTAAGCTTTTTACCATCGGCACTCATTAAATTTATACAGCCTGCACCAACCACGTTTGATATAAATGCCAAACTCTCCTTTCGCGATAGGTTTTGGTTTGGTGGCTCGTACCGTAAGGATGATTCTTTTGGGATCCTGGCGGGTTTTAACCTCAACTCGCTCATCAACGTAAGTTACTCCTACGATGCAACAACATCGGCCTTGCGCACCGTAAGTAATGGCTCGCATGAAATTGTTATAGGCCTTATGCTGAACAATATATACAAGTTAACCAGCCCGCAGCACGGTTGGTAGGGTTTAGTTAATGGCTGATGATTTACAGATAATAGTTAAAAATGAAATTAAATGGCATTTAGGTTTGAGGATTTGCAAGTTTGGCAGAGGGGCTTAGATCTCTCTGTGAGCAGATAAATCAGCTTACTAAATTATTTCCCAAATAGGAAATTTACATTATTACTTCGCAAATTAAAAGGGCTGCAGTTTCTGTGGTATTAAATATTGCCGAAGTGTACAGGGAAAAGTAAAGCGGTATTTAAAGTATTTATTGGATACTCCTTAAGATCAGCGATTGAGGTTGTAAGTTGCTTGTTCATTATTAAAAAAAGAGGACACATCTCTGCTGATGATTTTGGAAAGCTTTATACAGATTACGAAAGTTTGGTAAAAATGATAACTGTTTTAAGAAATTCCCTTAAATATGGCAGTTACCAAAAACCATATACTGTTATATTAAGTGAGGCAACTACTATGAATCATGAACTTTCAACCATGAACTAATCTACAGTTCTTTCCTCAATCTTGCTACCGGGATGTTCATTTGTTCGCGGTATTTGGCAACGGTGCGGCGGGCAATGTTGTAGCCGGCTTCTTTTAGTATGTCGGTCAGTTTTTCATCGGCCAGCGGGTGGCGTTTGTCTTCCCTGCCTATGTGCTCTTCCAATATCTTCTTAACCTCTTTGTTTGATACTTCTTCACCGCTTTCGGTTTGGATGGCCTCGCTGAAGAACGATTTTAGCAGGAACGTGCCAAACTCGGTTTGTACGTATTTAGAGTTAGCCACGCGCGATACGGTAGATATATCCATGCCAATACGGTCGGCAATATCTTTCAGGATCATCGGTTTCAGGTTCTTGTCATCACCGGTCAAAAAGAAATCGTACTGGTACTGCATAATGGCGTTCATGGTTTTCAGCAGGGTTTGCTGGCGCTGCTTAATAGCATCTATAAACCACTTTGCCGAATCGAGCTTTTGCTTTACAAACTGTACAGCCTCTTTCAGTTTTTTATCTTTTTGCGATGCCTTGTCGTAATGCTGAAACATCTCCTGGTAAGAGCGGCTCACCTTCAGTTCGGGCGCGTTCTTAGAGTTTAGGGTCAGGATCAGGGCACCATCATTGTTCTTGATATGAAAATCGGGTATCACCTGCATTTGCTTGGTGCTTACCTCATTACTATCGCCCGGTTTTGGGTTAAGCTTTAGTATCTCGTTCACCACACCACGCAGCTCAATAGAGTTCATGTTTAATGATTTCTCCAGTTTATCGTAATGCTTGCGGGTAAACTCGTCCAGGTAGTTCTCAACCACCAGCATCGCTTTGCGGATGATAGGGTCGTTAGGGTCTTTTTTCCGGAGTTGGATCAGCAGGCATTCCTGCAAACTGCGCGCACCAACACCGGCGGGGTCAAAACTTTGGATCACTTTAAGCATGTCCTCCACTTCTTCATCCTCGGCAATAACGTTCTGCGAAAAAGCCAGGTCGTCGGTTAACGACATAATCGGCCTGCGCAGGTAACCGTCGTCATCCAAACTGCCTATAATTTGCTTGCCTATGCTAAAGTCTTTATCAGATACGGGCAGTAGATCAAGCTGTGCCTGCAGGCTCTCAAAAAAGGAACTTTGCACGGCAATAGGGATCTCTTTACGCTCATCCTCATCATCACCATTTTGATCGTATCGGCTGCCGTAATCGTTTACGTTATCGTCTTGCAGGTAATCGTCTATATTAAACTCATCCATCGGGCCCTGGTCCTCTTCGCCGTTGTAGGTTTCTTCGTCAGGGTCGCGGTCAGGGTATTGTTCTTCGGGTTCGCTAATGGTTAAACTAAGGTCTTCAAGGGCAGGGTTCTCTTCCAGTTCTTCTTTAATACGGGTATCTAAAGACACGGTAGGCACCTGCAACAATTTTATAAATTGTATTTGCTGCGGCGAGAGTTTTTGTAAGAGCTTCTGTTGAAGATTTTGTTTAAGCATAGTGGATATACGAGCACAAAAATACACCAATTACCTTAAAGTTTAAAAATTACTTGTAACGGGCGTATTTACGTTCTAAAAATGCATTTGCGGGAATTTTGTTTGGACGTACATTAGTTTTTTTGCTAACTTTAATTACACAACAACTAAAAATTATGGGATTTGTAAAAGAGTTTAAGGAATTTGCCGTAAAAGGTAACGTATTGGATTTGGCTGTAGCGGTAGTAATAGGTGCGGCATTTAGCGCGATTGTTAAATCGTTGGTAGAGGATATTATTACCCCCGCGGTATTAACACCTGCCTTAAAAGCAGCCAACTTATCTAATTTAAGCCAGCTGGTAATACCGGGTACGGCTATAAAGTACGGTAATTTTTTGTCTCAGGTTATCTCTTTTATTATCATAGCCCTTTCGATGTTCATTATTATAACGGCCATAAACAGGTTCAAGAAAAAAGAAGAAGTTGCACCAACGGTAGAACCTGTACCATCTAAAGAAGAAGTTTTACTTGGAGAGATTAGGGATATTTTAGCTAAGAAAGCATAAAAAATAGACTTAAGGTAGCGAAAGAGCTTATGAACGTTGTAGAAAAACTGCGCCAGATAGCCCTTTCGTTACCTGAGGTTACCGAAGACCCGCACTTCGAGAAAACTTCCTTCCGTGTATACAAAAAGATCTTTGCAACGGCGGTACCCGGGCATAGTAGGGCGACTGTAAAGCTATCCTCTGCAGAGCAGGAT
Source organism: Mucilaginibacter aurantiaciroseus (assembly GCF_024055595.1). Classification (GTDB taxonomy): domain Bacteria; phylum Bacteroidota; class Bacteroidia; order Sphingobacteriales; family Sphingobacteriaceae; genus Mucilaginibacter; species Mucilaginibacter aurantiaciroseus. The sequence continues at coordinate 1,697,517 of NZ_JAMXOF010000001.1, read as the reverse complement.
ATCTTCTGCACGTTTGATAGTGGTGTTATATACCCCGTACCCAACAAATGGGGCAAACAAGGGTGGACGCATATCAGCCTTGATACCGTAAAAGAAGAAATGCTTACCGAAATCTTGAAAGCAGCCTACTGTGAAATAGCCCCCAAGCATTTAGCCACGCTGGTGAGTTTTGAATAAATGATTGAAAAAAATCAGCCACAAATCAACTTTTTAATGATCCTACAGCCATAAATTTATTATTTATTATGAAGGCAATTGGACTGAATGATGTTATAACTGTTTCAATTCCGAATAATTGGAAAATGGTTGATGACGGCACAATAATTTTTTTTTTCAGAAAAAAATGGCATTGGTGCTTTGCAAATAACTTTATATACTGTAACTCTCGATCAAGAAGTTGATCTTGTGGAAATGTTATTTGATTTATTAGAAGATAAGTTTAAAACAATTAACGTTAAATTAATTGATAAACAAGCGTTTACAGAACTCACAGATTAGAGTGGCGTCCATTGGCAACACTGGCTATCAAAAATTGACAAGTATGTTATTCATGTAACGTACAATTGCAAAGTAGCAGATATCCGAATTAAAAAAAAAATTGTTGATAGCATAATCAAATCTATAGCCGGATAGTTAAAAACTCTTCGGAAGTTTTGGATCGGTAAGTATAATAAAGTCACCTAATTTGGCGAACTTCGTCCAGTCGGGGTTATCAAAGCTGTCATCGGCATAAGCTTGTATATTTAATATTTTAACTTTAGGCAAATACTTTTTTAACTGTGCTGCCGTGCCCAGTTTTTCCTCGCTATGGAAACCGCCATTCACTTGGAATACTTTATACCCATTGTGTGCTTTCAGGAACTGGGCGATGTTCCAGCCCATGGTGGCATCCCAAACGTTTTGCGATTGGTAGATCTTTAAATTGCCCATAGCGCTATGTCCGCCCATAATGTTTGCAAATTTTTCATAATAAGGGCCTGTAGCGGTATCGATAGGTAAAGGGGCTAACCAACCCTTAGCTGTGGCACTAAGCTTATCTAAACTGCTTAAACCGCCGCGGGTAACCATATTGGTGTAGCGGGTGGGGGCGTTGGCCGCAACCACAGGGATATGGCCCGCTTTGGCCGTTTCTATCATTGGGCGATAATCTTTATAGTTTTGCCAGGCACGGCCTTCGGTAATTAAATTTTTCTCGCGGATCAGGTCTGCCAGGTATTCGTTAAGCACCGTTTGGCAATCCGTTTGGAACATTTCCATAGATAAAGCTGCCTTGCCGGGATATTTATCAGCTATTTTTTTAAAAAGCAGGCTTTCGAGATAATGCCCTGTAGAGTCATTGTGCTCTTCACCAAAGAATAGTACGTCGGCTTTGTCGAGGTCGGTAATGATTTCGTCGGCGGTTGCTAAGCGCTGTTTAGCTGTATTATATATTTTGTAATTTTGCGCCATAGGGTCCTGGCAAAAGGCAATTGCTGGGATAAATAGCAGGAGTAGAGCGGCTGTAAATTTCATAGCGTAGTTAGGCATGTTAATAAGTTGATAAATATCGAGAATCAAAATACAACATTACTATTTGAAAAAACTAAAAAAAAGGCTACATTTGCACTCTTGTTTTTAAAAAGGACGATAAGAATAATAGAATAATATATCATGAAAAGAACGTTTCAGCCCTCACAAAGGAAAAGAAGAAATAAACACGGTTTCCGTGAGCGTATGTCAACTGCTAACGGCAGAAGGATATTGGCAGCAAGAAGAGCAAAAGGCAGAAAAAAATTATCTGTTTCTGACGAGCGCAGCCACAAAGCATAATTTTGTTGTTTACTCCTTGTAAAAGGGACTGACCCGCTTGTGTAAACATATTTTCGGTTCAGCATCAGCAACTATGTATACTTTTAAAAAAGAAGAACGGTTATGTAATAAAAAGCTTATTGACGGGCTTTTTCATAACGGTTCTTCTTTTTTATGTTATCCTTTCAGAGCTTCATGGGGGCTTACCGATGGTGAGCAGCTGTTCCCTGTGCAGATAGTGTTTTCTGTAGCCAAGAAGCGTTATAAACGCGCAGTAGACCGTAACCTGGTTAAACGCCGCATGCGCGAGGCTTATCGCCTCAGCAAACAATCTCTGCTTTACGATGTGTTAGACGATGCCGGTAAAAAGCTTGTGCTTTCCATCAGCTATATTGGTAAAGAAATTTCCCCATACGATCTTTTTGAGAAAAAAATGATCAAGCTATTGAATCAGCTTGCAGGGGAGGCTATTAAATGAAATTTTTGTGGAATATCAATAAGCGCATCATAGGCGGCTTATTTTTATTGCTGATCAAAATCTACCAATATCTTATATCGCCCATTTTGCCTAATGCCTGCCGGTATACACCTACATGTTCGCAATACGGTATCCAAGCAATTAAAAAGCATGGGCCGTTTAAAGGCGGATGGTTAACCCTAAAACGTATAGCCAGCTGCAACCCATGGGGTGGCCACGGGCACGACCCGGTACCTGATTAATAAGTTAAAATTCAAAAGTAATAAGTCGAAAATTATGATTTGCTGCTTTTTTTAATTTTGACTTTTTAATTTTGAATTTACAAAATGATATTACAGATAGAAACAGCGACAACATCATGCTCGGTAGCTTTGGCCAACCGGGGGCAGGTATTGACTTTTAAGGAGATAGACCAGCGTAACATCCACGCAGAGGTTATTACGGTTTATATTAATGAGATACTGGCGCAAAGCAACGTTGCTTACGCCAACCTGGATGCTATTGCCGTAAGCTGTGGCCCGGGTTCTTATACAGGCTTGCGTATTGGTGTATCTACCGCTAAAGGCCTGTGCTTTGCATTAGATAAGCCGTTGATATCGGTAGAAACTTTGGCTGCTATGGCCACGGGAGTAGTAGCAGATAATGCTATTGAAAGCGATGTGCTGTTATGCCCTATGATTGATGCCCGCCGTATGGAAGTTTATACCGCTATATTTAATCAAGCGGGAAGAATTGTAAAATCGACCGCTGCCGAGATCATTGATGCGAACAGCTTTGCAAATGTTTTGTCAGAAAATAAAGTATTGTTTTTTGGCGATGGTGCCGATAAGTGTAAAGAGGCTTTGGGCGATAACCCTAACGCACGGTTCCTGCCAAATTTTGCAAACTCGGCAAAGCATCTTACCCAAATTGCTTTAGCCAAATTTAACCTTGCCAATTTTGTGGATGTGGCTTACTTTGAGCCTTATTATCTGAAAGATTTTATTGCCGGTAAAAAAGCCGGGGCTTAGGTTCCGTCATTGTCGTTACGGTGGAATACACTGTTCCACATGCGTTTAAATAGCCCGGGTTTTTCGCCCATCGGGATAAAGTTGGCATTTGTTGGGTGTTCTATCACATTGCCAAATTTAAGCGAGAAGCCCAAAAAGAAATCGGCACCGGTAAACGCCGAACTTTTATTGATCTGTGAATCGCTTTTGCCAACCCCCGCCCGGAATAAATTGGCGGTTTCTATCACCCTATCGCTACCTATATAAAACTCTACATTAGGCGTTTTTACCATAAACTGCAAGCCCGCATTAAACAAACCATAGTTATTAACCGATGTAGTTAAGGTACCCACCAGGTTATTATACTGGAAAGGGTTAACTAAAGCGGCGGTGTAGCCATCGTAAAATATCTCCTTTTGCAGGATCAGGGTGGGCGAGTATTTTAATTTGCGGTCGTAATTAAACCAGTACGATTTGTTGGCACTTAACTCAATTTTACCATTGGTGGGTGTAACATACGAGCCCTGTTTATCACCGGAACGAATGATGGAAAATGTGTTGGCATATAAATTATCTTCCCTGCGCTCGCCGCTTATGTTTTGAATGGTACGGGTTGTGTTGAAGTTGCTGGTAGTCGACTTACTATACCAGTGGATAAAACCAAGGTCCTTTACGTTAAACTGAATGTTGAAATTATCCCGCGTGCGGATGGTTGAACCAAGGCTGATAGATGCGCCAGGGTTTCTAAAGGATGGCAAAAGATCGCGTGCAACAAATTGGCCTGAGGTAAAATTAATGCGATATTTACCTTGTAAGGTCAAGTCTGCAGCGTCATTAGCCCTGTCGAAAGTGATTTTCGAGTGGTCTATTTGTAATTGTTGGTACTGGATTCCCAGTAAAGCGCTCAGCTTAATACCAAATGAGAAGTTCTTGCTCACCTTTTCACGATAGGTGGCACTAAACTGGTGGTATGTTTGATAAGTATAGCTGTTGTTAAAAAGGTCGTTAAAAGGTGGGTTGGTAAAGCGCTCGGCGCTGTTTAGCAATAGCAAGCTTTCGTCGGTGAAAATGCCGCGGCCATCTGCCTTTGTTTGTACCGAAAAGCCAATCTCCTGGTCGCCATTCAAACTCCTGAATGATCTAAACATTAGCGAGTAAACGTTTGCGCTGATGTTGGCCCTGCTAAACTTCCCTTCGCCAAGTATTAAGCCTGTACCCGTGTATTTACCTGTAAAGGCACGGTTTTTTAAGGGAACCTGTCCGTTGCCGGTTAAATAAAGATTACTGTTAAAGTTGGGGATAAAAAAGTTAAAGGCAAATTGCCTGCTGCTATCCGGTATAAAAGATGCCTGCGAAGGGTTTTCGAACGCATCATACAAAGTACCTGTATTGTACTGCGAAAATTGCTGGCCAAAAGATGCAAGTGATATAAAAAGGAAACAAAAAGCCAGTAAAATATTCTTCATACACAGTCGCAATGCCAGGGGTTGTATTTGCTTTTTTTTATTGCCTGTTTAACCCTTGGCTAATATTAAGGTATATAACGTAAATATGGCGTTTTGGGTTGTGTTTTAGTTGCTTTTTTTACTAACAGTACTATCCGGTTGGTTTTGTAACAAACAAAAATTGGTATAGAAGTTTTTGTCGGTTGCGGCAAATTGGTACGATGCGCCGTAAAAATTCTTTATGGATAATGAATTGTTTTTGTAAGCAAGATAAAACTCATCTTTTAAACCATCCTTTAATATTTGCTGCGCGTTTTTAAAGTGAATAAAAAAAGCAACGTTACTTTTTTCGGCTAATAAATTATCAAATTTTACGTATCGCTCCGTTTTGTTCAAAAACTTGCGGTTAAGGTAGGTGTCGTTATAACTCTCCAGATCTTTGGTGCTGTTAGCCAGTATCAGGTAATTATCAATAATACGGAAGTATGGTTTTTTGAAAGCGTTAAAAGCATCGCCCAATAAAAAAAATGGTAGTTTGTTATAGTTAAACTGCCCCACATCGTCGCCCGTCATAGTGCTTATGTTAGTCATAAATGGCCTCAGTTTAGAGCCGTTTTTTACCGTTACTATAGCTAACTTTTCTTGGTAGCGGGTGGTTGCTACGGCAAACTCGTTACCCAGCAGTTTTGCAAACTCGGCATTAAGGTTAATACCTGTCTCGGCTTTTATCTTGCTGAATAGCGCGTCTTTCTCTTTTTGTAAACCTGCTTTATTTTGGAAATCGGATAGGTCGGTAGCAAACCTTGCCGGATCAGACACGGCAAAATTTGTGGCGTATGCCGTTGTGTATGGGTAAAGTTCTTTCAGTTCGTTTACCACCGGTTGCTGGTTGGTAAATACGTTTAAGTAAGTGCCGGGCCTTTGGGTCTCAATATTAGTATAGCCGCTAAACATCACGGCATCATTCTTAAAATTAAGGTTTAGCGCGGCCAGTGCAGGTAACAGCCTGAAGGGTTTAAAAATATCGGTATTGCTATTTTGAAAAAGCTGATTAAAAAGCGGGCCAAGGTGCTCGTAATTGATATACAGGTTAGCCAGCGAGTTTGAGTTTTGCTGATCTGGCAGCAGCATAAAGGCGTGTTCATCCCTGTCGGGTTTATAGTTTGCCGTTTGTGTGATCAGATCTTTAGAAAAACTCCCCGAGTAGATATTAGCGTATATATTAATAATATAGAACCGTTTTTTAAGCGAGTTGAAGTAGATATTATATCCGCGTTTCTCACCAATTTTAAGGGGCGTTATCAGCATCCCTGTTTTTTGCTGTTTAGCCAGTTTGTCAAATTCGTTAAGGTCAATATCTTTCGCTGTAGATGCCGTTAGCAGCAGGTCTACCTGTGTGCTTTGCGATGGATGTACCGATGCAAATACGTTGCGCCCGGTAAAAAATGAACTAAGTGCCGCGTTGTTGAAAAGTACATTGCGCACGGTATCCAGCTCGTTCATTTTATCCTCGCCCATTAGGTTATGCAACAGCGTATTGCCGTTGTAGATATCGTAAAAGCTTTTCTCGTTGGTAAATTCAAACACCAGGGCTGCGCCATCAGGAATGGTGCGCATAATGTTGCCGGTATGCATACCCGATGTGTTTAAGTTTTTAAAATACTTAACGGTTATATATGCTGTTGCGGCAATTAAAATTAAAGTAATAACTATCAGTCGTTTCATTCCGTATTTGCGTGTGCAAGGTAGGAGTTATTAATTATTTATTGTCCCGATAGTTATCGGGATATTGATTTAGCGATCAAGCAGTAGGAAATTGCTTTTAAAAAATCTACGAATATTTTTTGACTAAAGCCTTGTTTTCCTCCTCCCAATTTAACCGTTGGCTGAAGCCCAATGGCAATGATTGATGGTTAAGCCAGCTTAAAAAGCTGAATATTGATTGCCGCCGCATTTATGGGGCGGTAGGTAAGGTACAAAAGGCGCTTTAGCACCAATTTACTATGTAGTTATTTTAAAAGCGATTTCCCTGCACCTTTCGCCTTTCATCTCATTTAGTTAACTTAGCCTTTTATATCTTCCATGAACAAACAAATAATAATTACAGCATCGCTACTGGGTGCATTGGCCGTAATTGCCGGTGCTTTTGGTGCCCACGCTTTAAAAGCCTCGTTATCAGCCCAGCGGCTGGAAGTTTGGCAAACCGCCGTACAATACCAGTTTTACCATGTATTTGCATTGCTGTTCTTATCAACCTTTACCCGCTTTAAAAACAAGGTAATTGTGAGTGCTTATTACCTGTTTACCTTTGGTATCGTATTTTTCTCGGGCTCGTTATATTTATTAGCCTGTCGCGATCTGTTGAATATGCCGGGCCTCTCAGTATTAGGCCCCATTACCCCAATTGGTGGTTTGCTATTCATTATAGGATGGATCTTTTTAGCTTTCGCTGCTTTCAGAAACAAATAATAGCCCATGTTAGAATTTGCCGATGGTTTACAAGCTAATCGTAAAACCCTTTTTGTGGAGGTGGTTTTACCTTTGGCCATAAGCCGCAACTACACTTACCGAGTACCTTACGAGCTTAACAACGCCATTGTTGTTGGCAAGAGGGTGGTGGTGCAGTTTGGTAAAAGCAAATTATACACCGCGGTTGTAGCCAATATAACGGAACACGCGCCCGAAAAGTACGAAGCCAAATACATTATTGATATACTGGACGACCAGCCCGTGGTTACCCCGCGTCAGCTACAATTCTGGAACTGGATAGGCGAATACTACATGTGCAACGAAGGTGAGGTGATGAACGCCGCCCTGCCATCGGCATTAAAATTGGCCAGCGAAACTAAAATTATGCTCAATAAAGATTTTGAGTATGATAAAGCAACGCTTAACGATAAAGAGTACCTGATCACCGAGGCGCTGGACATCCAACCCGAGCTAACCATAAGCGATATTGCCAAGCTGCTGGGGCAAAAAACAGTGATGCCTATCCTAAAAACTCTGTTCGAGAAAAACATCATCACTATATCTGAGGAAGTGAGCGAACGGTACAAACCCCGCAAACGTACTTACTTAACCCTTAACCCGGCCTACCATAACCAGGACGCGCTGAAAGAACTCTTTGGTGTTCTGGAGAAACGCGCCCCAAAACAGGCGGATGCGGTACTTGCCTTTATTAAATTATCGCGCCAGCAAAAGGCTATATCTAAAAGCGAACTGATAGAGGCAAGCGGCAGCGGCGATTCCAGTATTAAATCGCTAATAGAAAAAGATATTTTTATTGCCGAAGATAAAACCGTAAGCAGGTTGGGGTATGATGAGGATGAAGACCAGCTAAGCAATTTTATATTAAGCCCTGCGCAAGAAATTGCTCTCGCCCAAACGCAGGAGCAGTTTTTAGAAAAAGATGTAGTGCTGCTGCATGGCGTAACCTCTTCAGGCAAAACGCAGATCTACATCAAACTGATCGAGGAGATGGTAGCCGGGGGCAGGCAGGTGCTTTACCTGTTGCCAGAAATAGCCTTGACCACCCACATTATAGAACGCCTGCGGGTTTACTTTGGTGGTACAATTGGTGTTTACCACTCCCGTTTTAATGATAACGAACGGGTAGAGGTTTGGCAGAAAGTATTAAACGGCGATTACAAAGTTGTGCTAGGCGCACGTTCATCGGTATTCCTTCCGTTTAACGATCTGGGGTTAATTATTGTGGATGAGGAACACGAAACTTCCTACAAACAATACGACCCGGCACCACGCTATAACGCCCGCGACGCCGCCATTTACCTGGCCAATATATATAAGGGCAAGGTGCTGTTAGGTTCGGCTACGCCATCGTTCGAGACCTATTATAACGCCCGTGTGCATAAATATGGTTTGGTGGAGTTGATGGAGCGATACGGCGGTGTGGAGTTGCCGCTAATAGAGGTGGTAAGCATCTCTGAAGAAACCAAACGCAAAACCATGCAGTCGCACTTTAGTAGCGTGCTGATGCAGGATATGCAACTGGCCTTAGATAATAAGGAGCAGGTGATATTGTTCCAAAACCGCCGTGGATATGCGCCGGTGCTGATGTGTAAGGTTTGCGCATACACGCCAAAATGTATTAACTGTGATGTTAGTCTAACCTACCACAAACATACCCATAAGCTACATTGCCACTATTGCGGCTATAAAGAAAATACCCCAACCATTTGCCCGGCGTGTGGCTCTACCCATTTAGAATATAAGGGTTTTGGTACCGAAAAGGTGGAGGACGAGCTATCTGTATTGATGCCAAACGTTCGCCTGGCACGGATGGACCTGGATACCACCCGGTCGCGCAACTCCCTGCAAATCATCCTGAATAACCTGGAGGAGAAAAAGATAGATATACTGATAGGCACCCAAATGGTTGCCAAGGGTTTGGATTTTGCCGATGTTACGGTTATCGGTATCATTAATGCCGATAGCTTACTTAAATATCCCGATTACCGCGCTAACGAGCGCAGCTACCAAATGCTTGCGCAGGTAAGTGGCAGGGCAGGGCGTAGGGGTAAACAGGGCAAGGTAGTGATTCAAACTTATGACCCTAATCACCGGGTAATAAAGCAGGTGATAGAGAACGATTATAACGACCTGTACTTTACCGAAATGGAAGAGCGGAAAAGCTTTAAATACCCGCCGTACTTCCGTATCATCAACATGGATCTGAAGCATAAAAACCCCGAGATACTTTACAACCAGGCCGAGTACATGGCCAATGAACTGCGCAAGCATTTTGGCGATAGGGTGATTGGTCCCGAGGCTCCGCTCATCAACCGCATCCGCAATTATTATATCAAATCTATCATGCTCAAATTCGAGCGCGACACCATTTCTATTGTAAAGGCAAAAGCCATCATCAGGGATGTAATTACACAGTTCCAAACCACCAAACTGAGCAAAGGCAGCGTTATCCAGCCGGATGTTGACCCTTATTAAGGATACTTAAAGTTTATTTGATTTTTTTGATAAAAAACGATTTAAGTATGGTTTATTTATTAATGACAGGTATGAAATATATTATCTAAAAAAAATATATGAAATAATAAAAGGTTTACGAAATTTATTTTGTGATAACCGCACCCGATAGAAGGCTGATTTATCTACCTGCTATTGGGTTTTTTTATGCGTTAGTTTGTGCACCTATTATTCACACTACTAAATGATTTTATATTTATCAAAGGTTAAAACCTTAAATATAAAACTATTACTACGCCGATTGTTCTTCGCCTTATTTCCCCCGGGGCAAAATATCAGTATGTTAAAATAAACCGCGTAAGTGGTAATCCGTATTTTTCTAAAAAGACAGGTTAAACAATTATTGAAATTTCAGCAGGGTATTATTATATAATATATGAATAAATATTGGCTGAATTTTTAATATCCTATCGGGTTAAAACACCCTAAATAAACGGGGTTATAACTCGGGACAAAAAAACCAATTGCATCTACTTTTAAGCTTAATAATTCACCGGTTATTAATAACCGAACTATTGAAAATTTGCTCACAAGATATTTAACGTACACTCACAAACCAATCATGAAACCTACAATTAAACTTGCACTTGTATTAAACCTGTTTTTGGGTTTAAACCTTGCGGCAAATGCTCAAACACCGGCTGCTGCTACCCAATCGACCGAATTAAAGTACCGCAGAAGTTCGCTGCACCTTATCCTGCTGGAGTCGGAAGATTTCCCGCGTAAAGATGTGGTGATAAAAGCCTATCACGAGGCGCCATTTCCCGATAAATATAACAACCACGAAATTGCTGTTAAGGGCGTAAACCCAACATCGTACCTGCTAACCGATGCCGAAAAAGTAACCGCCGGTACCAAAAAGACAGGTATGTCGGCACTTGGTGCAAACTTGTTATCGGGCGCTACCGCCGGTATAGTTGATAAGGATGCCGGCGATATGCCGATAGTGACCGATAAAATTGTTAAAGATAAAAAAGTAGCTAATCAGCTTGTTGCCAAATGGTTTAACAGGCAGGCAGATGGTTCATTTGATATGAAACTGGTAGGCGAGCGTGGCTCTTACGACGCTACCGAAATGCAGGCCAACATAGCCAAAGGCAGCGCGAGGGGCACGTCGTCGCTATCTGATGCCGGTGAAGAATTGATAGGCAACACCTTTGTGGTGTTAACCAAACTTAAATTTATTAGTAATGAGCCTATTGCGGCAGCAATACGTGAAGTGGCTAAATTAAAAGCAGGTAGTTTGCCTGCCATGTTCCAGCCAGCCGCCTACAAACTGCTTGACATGGCTTATAACAAAGCAAAAGAGGGTTACTCGGTTTGGACAACCTCTTACCTGTACAAGCTTAAATGGAACGACTCTACCGCCGCTATTTTTTATAATGATATGTGGATAGATAAAGGTGCCAAAATAGATAAAAAACGTATTGCCGCTTTTGATAATAGCAACCTGTTCCAGATGCAGTACATCGGCAGCGAAAAATCAAGCAGTTTGGTAACCTTTTCTTTAAAAGAAACCCGCACCGAAGACCAGGTAGTAGAATTGGCTACCGTGCGTAATGTAGAGCACGTTTTTGCCAAACTGCAAAAAACGTACGAGGTATTTAAACCAAAAACGCCAATCTACTCGGGCGAGCCGGTTACCGCCAAAATTGGTATGAAGGAAGGGCTTGAAGGCGGGGAGAAATTTGAGGTGCTTGAGCAAACCGTAGATCCTAAGACCAGGCTTACCGCTTACGTCAAAAAAGGTACCGTTACGGTAGATAAAAAACAGATCTGGGATAACCGTTTCAACGCAGGTGAAGAGGTATCAACAGGCGATAATAAGGACAAGGATAAAAAGGATAAAGACAAACCGGTTATTGACCGTACCTACTTTAAGGGTGGCGGTAAATTTTACGCGGGCATGCTTTTAAGACAAATAAAATAAACACTAAACTATATAAATAATGAAAAAACATAGTACAATTTGGGTGATGTTAGTGCTGCTGATAACGGGCTTTTCGACCAACGTTAACGCGCAAACAGACAAAAAGGCTAACGCTGCTACAGATGCCTGGCGTTACGAACTGGAAGTAGCGGGCACAGGCGTGCAGGGTACTTATTTATTAAAGGTGTGGTCGTACTCAAAAAAGCCTAATGTGGCTATTGAGCAGGCCAAAAAGAATGCCGTACATGGCATAATATTTAAAGGCTTCGCCGGCGAGCAGGGGATTTTGGGCAAACCACCGTTAACCACTAATTCAAATTTAGAGCAGGAGAAAGACGAATGGTTCAATGCGTTCTTTGCTGATGGTGGCAAATACCAAAAGTTTGTTTCGCTATCAAGCGATGGCGCTATTGCTGCCGAAGACCGCATGAAAGTAGGCAAACAATATAAAATAGGTGTGCTGGTATCTGTAAACGTGGCCCTGCTACGTAAAGATCTGGAGGATGCCGGCATCATTAGATCATTAAGTGCAGGCTTTTAAAGTAACAATTATGAAGAAAAATTTACTATACATAAGCCTTGCCGCCTTGCTTGCATTAAGCAGTTGCGCCGAGCAAAAAATGCTGAACAGTAGCTACACATACAAAACTAAATGCCTTGGCGTTGGCTTTGACGGCTCGCAACAGGTGCTGGCTTTTTCGGGCATGCGTAATAAACAGGATGCTATTGAAGAAGCCAAAAAAGCAGCCATTCGCGAAGTGCTGTTCAACGGTTTGCGCGAGGGGAAACCCGATTGCGATGTGAAACCTATCCTGAATGAACCGAACGTGCAGGCAAACAATGAGGCGTACTTCAACAACTTCTTTACGTCGTCTTACAAAACCTTCGCGCTTTACATAGAGGAGCGCGCAGGTCAAAAAGCAAAAAACCAGCAAAAAGTTAAAGATGTAGCGCAAAGCACGGGTTATGTGATCAAGATCAGCAGGCCTGCGCTTAAAGAGAAAATGATCGCCGACGGCATTTTGAGAAATTAATATTCATATCCCTAATAAATGAAACGACAGATAATTAAAATAGCCCTTTTATTAATAATGATATTGGGCGCAGCAACCGCAGGGTTTGCGCAGGCCAAAAAGCCAACCATTATGGTTGTGCCAAGTGATGTTTGGTGTAATACAAATGGGTACATGACCACCTATGATGACCAGGGCACCAAAGTAAAGATCCCTGATTACAAGCGTGCATTCCAGGAAAGTAACGACCTGCTGGCCGTGATCAGCAAAATAAACGGCATGATGGCCGACCGTGGGTTCCCGTTGAAGAACATGGAATCGGTTGTTAAAACACTTGAATCTGAACGTGCGGAAAATGCCGTGCTTACCTCAAAAAGCGGTGCAGGTGTATCTGAAAGCCCGATGGATAAACTGAAAAAGGTAGCCAAAGCAGATATTATTATTCAACTGACTTGGGACGTGTTGAAGACCGGCCCTAAAAAATCAGTACGCTTTACTTTACAGGGAATTGATGCTTACAGCGATAAGGAAGTTGCAACTGCCGGTGGCACGGGTAACCCGTCGTTCTCGGCAGAAACCGCTGTATTGCTTGAGGAAGCTGTTGCCGATAAGATAGACAATTTTAACGTAGGCTTGCAACGCCATTTTGATGATCTGTTTGCCAATGGCCGCGAGATCATCATCCGCATCAAAAAATTCGATTCGTGGAAAAACGATCTTGAAACCGACTATGGTGGCAAAGAGCTTAACGTAGTTATTGAGGATTGGGTACGTGCCAACTCGCTTAAAGGCCGCTTTAGCAATACCGACGCGACTGAGAACACGATGTTGTTTGAGCAGGTGCGCATCCCTTTATATGATGCAAATGGCAGCGCCATTGATGCCCGTGGGTTTACCCGCGGCCTGCAAAAAATGCTGGCTGCCGCGCCATATTCCATTGTGAATAAGCTTACGGCTAAAGGCCTGGGGCAGGCGGTAATTGTACTTGGTGAAAAATAAAATTCAAAAGAAACAACCATGAAAAAATTTATAATAACCTGCATATCGCTTCTTATTGTTATGGGGAGCTATGCGCAAAAAAGGCCTGCACCATCTAACGACCGCGGCAAAGTAACTCTTGCGGCTTACATACCCGACCAGGTTGACGGCCTGCCGGATGCTGCACGCAATATGCTTGGCAACAAACTAAACCAGATCATTAGCCAAAACGGGTTTGGAGGCGACGAAGGCCAGCGTTTTATCATCACCGCCAATATTGTGTTGGCAAGTAAAGACATGCTATCTACCGCGCCACCGATGACCGCTTTAGTGCTTGATGTTAACCTGTACATTGGTGATGGTTACGAGGGCACAAAATTTGCCAGCACGGTAGTGTCAGTAAAAGGTGTTGGCGAGAATGAGGCCAAGGCTTATATCAACGCTTTTAAAAACATTAGCCTGGATAACCCAAAACTGCAGGCTTTTGTAGAAAAAGGTAAAGAGAAGATCATTGCCTACTACAATACCCATTGCGATGTGATCATCAAACAAGCGCAAACGCTTGCCAATACCGGCCGTATGGAAGAGGCTATTTATAACCTTACTTCTGTACCACAGGCATGCACCAACTGCTATATCCGTTCCATGGCGCAGGTTACACCTATCTATAAAAAGCAAATAGAGAAGGATTGTTCGGTGAAATTAGCGCAGGCTAAAACGGTGTTCACCGCTAACCAGGATGTGAATGGCACGAATGCTGCAGGCGATATTTTGCAACAAATTGACCCGTCAGCAATTTGCTATAAAGAAGTAAAAGTTTTTGTTGCGCAGATGGGCAAACGCGTAAAGGAAATTGATAACCGCGAGTGGAGCTTTAAACTGCAGGAGCAAAAGAACGAAAGGAGCATTATCAGCGCAGCGCGCGATGTGGCTGTTGCTTATGCCGCGCAATCACGTATAACCACTTACAACGTGCATGGTTGGTGGTAGAACCACGCTTTACGAATGTTAAAAACCTTAATGGTTAACTGCCAAAGCTTTATTGCGGGGTGGTAGCATATTGCACAGGGAGCCGGCCAATTTGCCGGCTTTTTATATAACTTTGCCTTTGCAATGGCGTACAAATTTATTGATAATTACCGCGAACAAGGGGCAAGGAAACGACTGGTTGAGATACTCAGCAAAAAGGGTATCGAGGACGAAAGGGTGTTGTATGCCATTGGTAAAGTGCCCCGCCATTACTTTTTCGATGAAACTTTCTGGAACCAGGCTTACAAGGATATTGCCTTCCCGATAGGGGCCGGGCAAACCATTTCGCAGCCCTATACGGTAGCTTATCAAACCGAACTGTTACACATTCAAAAAGGCGATAAAGTGCTGGAGATAGGTACAGGTTGCGGCTACCAAACTTGCGTACTGATGGAAGTTGGCGCCAAAGTCTTCACCATAGAGCGCCAGGAAAAATTATATGAACGCACCATACAGGTGTTGCCTTACATGGGCTATAAACCAAAGTTCTTTTTGGGCGATGGATCAATAGGTATTGCCGAAGATGCTCCTTACGACAAGATCATTGTAACCGCGGGTGCACCAACCGTTCCCGAAATATTATTAAAACAACTCAAAATAGGCGGCATTCTTGTTATTCCGGTGGGCGACGAAAAATCTCAAAAGATGGTAACCGTCCTAAAAACCGCCGAGCATGATTATGAAAGGCATGTGCTGGATACGTTTAGGTTTGTGCCTTTGGTTGGGGACCGGGCCTGGTAAGGTTAGTTGGCAGTTATAAGTTGGCAGTTTGCACTTAAAAGGCCTACTAACAGCTCACTATAGCCTTTCTAAATCTTTTTACCTAATTGCTTTAAAATTCCTAATTCGTTTGAGCTTCCCCAGCGCTCGGTCATTTTGCCGTTATCGAATTTGCTTATTTGCATACCACGTGCCTTAATGGCTTTTCCGGTAGGCGCAATACCCATAAAATCACCATTGTGTGTGCCGGTAACTTCATAAGCAAAACTTACATTTTCATCATCAGCTACTAAATGCTTTACTTCAATTTTCAGATTGGGGAAGGCGGTGCGTAACTCAGTAAAAAAATCAATGTAACCCTGTGGGCCTGCAACTTGTCCGTCTGTCGGGTCATGGTCTACGGAACCTTCGGCAACAACATCTTTTAATGCTTCGAGGTTCCCGTTGTTTACGGCTTCGCCAAATTTTTTCTGTGCTTCTATATTTGCTTCTTTACTCATGATATGATATTTCAACATATCATACAATAGTGAAGCCAAGAACCGGGTTTTTGAAATAATACCCACGCCATTTAGGAATAAACGGCCTTCTGTTTAAATCTTATTGTTTTAAGTTCTTAACCTACCGTTTCATCGCCCTGTCCATCTCAATCTTGGTGTCGCGCTCTTTCATGGTTTCGCGTTTGTCGAAAGTCTTTTTACCCTGGGCGAGGCCTATTTCCAGTTTAGCAAAACCGCGTTCGCTGATGAATAGGGCAAGCGGGACAATGGTTAAGCCTTTTTCTTCGCCACGGGTTAGCAATTTTTTTAATTCTTTTTTGTTGAGTAGCAGGATGCGGTCGCGTTTGGCTTCGTGGTTATAGAACGAACCCATCGAATATTCGGAAATATGCAAATTACGTACATAAAGCTGGTTGCCAATAAAAGTGCAAAAGGCATCGTTCACGTTGGCCTTACCTTCGCGGATCGATTTAATTTCGGTACCTAAAAGCTGTATGCCGGCCGTGTACTTATCCAGTATATGGTATTCAAAGTATGCCTTTTTATTCTTGATGTATAAGTTTTGCTCCATTACGCTGCAAATATGCAATATTTATAGGACTCAAGAGTAGTTCAGAAAATGCCGAGTTATTGGCAATCTCCATTTTGTCTTGATTCTTTACTCTAAATGTCTTTTCTCTTCTGTTGAGGTTTCACAACCAGCACCGGTACATTCACCTTATGCCTTACCGAATCAACAGTAGTGCCAAATATCAGGTCTTTTAGAGCCTTGTGCCCGTGCGAACCCATCACCACAAAGTCTATCTCAGTCTCTTTAACAATTTGTGCTATGGATGATGCAGCGCTGCCAAAGCCGATCTTAGCCTCGGCTTTGTAACCCAATTTAATTAAGGTATCAACATATTTCTCCAAATTGTCTACATCACTTTGGGTTTCACTATCCATTACTTGTTTGCCGTAATATCGTGCCCCGGCGGTTTCTACCACGTGGATGAGGTTGTAGTGCGCCTTTTTACCACCCTGCATCAAAGCGTGGCGTATAGTATTTTGGTCGTTCTTCGAAAAATCGATGGTGACACCTATCTGGTTATAATTCACCGCTTCCAGATTATCCAGTGCTGCCGCGATGCCGTGTGGTACATAAACAGGATGATCGGTATGCTTGTAAAGCAACGGGCGCAGGAACACATATACTAACAGCAAACCGACCCCCACTGCGATGGGCGATATCACAAAATGCACCAAATTAGCCGAGCCGGGGCTACCCGCCGCCCATGTTTCTATCTCTTGTATCACCAGCTTTACGTTTAACCCTACTATCAGCGTAGCGAAAACCCAGGCCAGTATTTTTAAAGAAACACTGGTGGCAAATTTGCCCATGCGCTTCTTATCCGATGTAAAGTGGATGAGCGGGATAATGGCGAAACCTAATTGTAAGCTAAGCACCACCTGGCTTAGTATCAACAGCTTGCCTAAGCCTTCTTCCCCAAAATGGAGTATGGTAAAAAATGCCGGAATTATAGCAAGCAATCGCGTTAGCAAGCGGCGCAGCCAAGGGGCTATCCGTAGGTTCAAGTGGCCTTCCATGATGATCTGGCCTGCAAGCGTGCCTGTAACTGTAGAACTTTGCCCGGCGGCTATTAGCGCTATAGCAAACAACGCAGGGGCCAGCTTGCCGAAGATGTTGGTCAGCAACTTATGTGCATCCTGGATCTCGGCAACTTCATGGAAACCACGCCCAAAAAACGCGCTTGCAGCTAATATCAATATAGCGGCATTTACAAAAAAAGCAAGGTTAAGCGCGATGGTGGTATCCCAAAAGTTATAGCGTATGGCGGTTTTAATGCCTTCCTCGCTGCGGTCTATCTTGCGGGTTTGCACCAGTGAGGAATGCAGGTACAGG
This sequence comes from Mucilaginibacter aurantiaciroseus, assembly GCF_024055595.1. GTDB lineage: Bacteria > Bacteroidota > Bacteroidia > Sphingobacteriales > Sphingobacteriaceae > Mucilaginibacter > Mucilaginibacter aurantiaciroseus. Next base: position 1,679,740 of record NZ_JAMXOF010000001.1, on the reverse strand, counting down.
TTATGCGGCATCACCGTAGCACCAATAATCCCAATAGCCAAATATAGCGATGTACTGTTCAGCTTGGTTGGCATAAAGCCTTTGGCAATATCGATAACGTTTGGCTGCACAATAAACATCTGCAATAAAAACGCGAAGCCCACTATAAATATAAGGGAGATAATAAAGCCCTCCAACTTGCGCATGCCTTTGTTAAGCAGGAACAGTAAAAGTAAGGTATCTAATAAAGTTATGGATACCCCCCAAATCAGCGGTAAGCCAAAAAGTAGATTTAAACCTATTGCCATACCAATTATCTCGGCCAAATCGCAGGCTATGATGGCTATTTGCGCCAGTATATACAGGCAAAAGTTTACAAACCGGGGGTAAGTTTGTTTAGACGCCTGGGCAAGGTCCAATCCTCTTACAATTCCTAACCTTACTGCAAGGTTTTGCAGCAGCAGGGCTATTAGGTTGGAGAGTAATAACACCCAGATCAGTTTATAGCCAAACTGGCTGCCGGCGGCAAGGTCGGTAGCCCAGTTGCCCGGGTCCATGTAGCCAACGCTTACTAAATAAGCGGGGCCTAAAAAGGAGAACAGCTTGCGCCAGCCTGTTTTACCTTCGGTGGTTACGGTATTGTGTACGTTGCCTAACGAATGCCTATCGTGCTGTTGACTGGTCATAAGGCTATTAGCAGGTTGTTGGCCACATCGCGGCTTATTTGTAAATCTTTATTGTCCATTTGTAGTATTACCGTGTTGTCATAAGTGATGATCTCTTTCACCGTTATTTTTTTGCCTATGGTGAGTTGTTTCTTTTCCAGGTACTGTAAAAACGCTGAGGAATGGTCCCTAACGCCGGATATGATCCCGCATGCATTAATATCAACTGCCGAAATTGGTTTAAGATCATTCTGTTTAAAATTGCCCTGGCTATCAGGTATTGGGTCGCCATGCGGGTCGCGGGTGGGGAAGCCCATAAATTCATCTAGCCGGTCAATTAGTTCGGTAGAGGAAATATGTTCCATTTCTTCGGCCATTTCATGCACCTCGTCCCATTTAAAGTTCAGTTTCTCCACCAAAAAATATTCCCAAAGGCGGTGCCTGCGAATGATGTTCACCGCCACCTTTTCTCCGGTTTGGGTTAAGCTAACGCCCTGGTAACGGGTATAATTGATCAAAAGCTTCTCGGCAAGCTTCCTCAGCATGTCCGTTACCGACGATGCCTTGGTTGCCAGCTCGGCCGCGATTTGGTTAGTGCTCACATTCTTGGCTACCATGGATAGCTTGTAAATGGCCTTTAAATAGTTTTCTTCGGCTAAAGTGTACATTTAAGCAAATCTAATTAAATTTTTAGGCTTGTCTAAAAATATAAATAAATATATAATATGTTTTGTTAAAATAGTTTTTTAAAAAATTATATTTTGTGGGATACAGAATGCTTTATATTTGCACATACCATGGCTCAAGAATTAGATAAAATAGACCTACAGATACTTAAGATTTTACAGGAAAATGGCCGCATCACTAACTTGCAGCTATCGAATGAAATAGGCTTATCGCCCGCGCCAACTTTAGAGCGTGTGCGCAAACTGGAAAACGCGCAGTTCATAAAAAGCTACCATGCCCTTGTCGACGAAGAAAAACTCGGCTTAGGCATCAAAACTTTTATACAGATCTCGCTTGATTTCCACCAAAAGAACACCATCCAAACATTTTTGGACGAGATCCAAAGCATTAAAGAAGTTACCGAGTGCCACCACGTTACCGGCCAGTGCGATTTTTTGCTGAAAGTTTACGTGCGCGACATTAAGTCGTACGAACAACTCATTATGGAGAAGATCAGCCGCATCACCGTGGTTAAAACCTTCCAAACCATGATGATCATGAGCACCAGCAAAAAAGAGCCGATAGTGCCTTTGGAATACTAAGGAGAAAGGCAAGACATTTAGAGCCAGGAATCAAGAATGAATTTTCTTTTGATCCCTGGCTTTTTTTTATTTGTAACCATGGTCTCACACGGCTATAGGTTAACACTTTTGGAATAATTGTATTTTAGATAGAAAAAAAGAGTTGGGCTTTAGCTCGTTAGCCACCATCTGGTTAATTAGCGATGTAAAGGCGTACAGCACTATGAGGCAGGGCCATATACTCCAGCATCAAAAATGGATGATGCTGTAATTATGCGCTCACTTTTGCAGCTGTCACCTTGCGTATTTGGTTGCCTTTGCTATCAGCCTTTGTGTTTCATGATTTTATCCCGGCTTATCGTATCGTTTCCTGGCTATGCCGGGTTCCTAATTTTATAGTGGCACTTATCATTATAAATAAAAGGAATTATACACCTGCCTTGACAAATCGGCAGGTGTAAAGCAGATAAACATTATATCTTGATTCTTGCTTCTTGTTGTCTTGACTCTCTTCCTATATTTGCCAATCAATTTCCGCTTTACCCTCTTTCTCTAAAAAAGCATTCGTTTTAGAGAACGGTTTCGACCCAAAGAACCCGCCGTGGCTTACCGCCAGTGGCGATGGGTGGGTTGATTTGATGACCAAATGGTTATTATTAAGGTTGATGAGCGCCGCTTTTGATTGCGCGTAGGCTCCCCAAAGGATAAATACGATACCTTTTTTTTCATCAGACAAAGTTTTTATCGCTGCATCTGTAAATTTCTCCCAACCCTTTTTTTGGTGCGAGCCCGCTGTGGCTGCCCTTACGGTTAGGGTGGCATTTAATAATAATACCCCTTGTTCAGCCCATTTGGTAAGGTTGCCGGTTTGGGAGATGGTAAAGCCGGGAATATCTGTAGATAGTTCCTTATAAATATTTTTTAACGATGGTGGTACAGCCACACCCTTTTGTACCGAGAACGATAGCCCATGCGCCTGGTTGGGGCCGTGGTAAGGGTCTTGGCCCAGTATCACCACCTTAACATCATCAAAAGGGGTGATGTTAAAAGCGTTGAATATATCGGCGTTGCGAGGGTAGGTAACATGGCCTGCATTCTTCTCCGCTTTGAGGAAGGTTCTAAGATCATGCATGTATGGTTTTTCCAATTCTGCGCTTAAATGGTTTTTCCACGATGGTTCTAATTCTCCGGCCATAAATATTAAATACTGATGTTTTATTTAGCTTACAAATAACGATATTTGCACACTGTTTTTATACTAATACAAATTATGTCGAATATAGTTAGGTTAATTATTGCTTGTGTTATAATGGGTGCGGGTGTTACACTATGCGCCTTTGGCTTTTGGGGCTGGGGAATTACCCTGTTTTTATTAGGTGGCATCGCTTTGCTTACCTTCTTTTTTAACGAGAATATGCTGCTTGCGCAATTTTACCTGCGTAAAGAGAATTCTGCTAAAGCAGAACTTGCCCTTGCAAAGATCACCGATTACGAAAAACAACTTTACAAAAGCCAGCATGGTTATTACAACCTGCTTATTGGCTTAATAGAATCGCGCACTGCGCCGTTAAAGTCAGAAAAATACTTCAAGAAAGCCCTGCAATTGGGTATGGGCATGTCGCATAATATCGCATTAGCTAAACTGAGCCTGGCGGGTATAGCAATGGCTAAACGAAACAAGCGAGAAGCCGAAATTTACCTGAAAGAAGCAGCTAAGGAAGACAAGAACAAATTGCTTGCCGACCAGATAAAGATGATGAAAGGCCAGATGGCACAGATGGATAAGCAGCAGGTAGTACGCGGCGGTTTCCGTCAGAAGTTCTAAAGAAGAATTATAAGGAAGCTTATTTCTCGTCGAGGTTGCTGTAATAATCAGGCTCAGACGAGTGACCTTCTGATGGCTCGATGTGCCTGTCGACAATGTGGTTATAAAAACCGCTGTCGGCATCGTTCAATTTAGCTTTCGCAGGTTTAGATACCTCAACCATTTTAAGCAGGCTGCGGATAAATGAAAGGTCAAAATTACTCCTGTTAAGTTTTATCAGGTATTCGCTGTCGGTTATTTCAAGGATAGAATTTGTCATGGTATTCAATTATAGTGTGTCCGCTATAAAATTCAACAACTACTATTAATTGAAAGTTTCATTCCCTTTATCTTTTTGTTAAGAGACGTGGGTATTGGGTTAATTTACGCCCCGTCATTGCTGCGAGGCAAGAAGCAATCTTCGATAGATCGGTCTGCGGCTTTGTAAGTAGAGGTTTGTTACGTCGCTATCGCTCCTCGCAATAACTTGCGGATAGGGTAAACAGAAAAGGACGCTGATTTCAGCGTCCTTTTCTGTTATATCGGGTTTTATTTCTATTCAAACCAAGCCATCACCGCTTCTTTTGCAGGCATAGCTATTTCCAGTTTCATTTTTTTGCGCATGCCGCCAAGGTCGTTAAATACTTTGTTGGGGTTGCCTGCTTTTAATTCTTCAACGGTGTTGAAGCCCATTTTGTTAAGTACAGGAACCCATTCGGCAGGTACGCCTGCGTTTACAAAATCATCAGATGATGCTACTTTAGCTTTGTATTCGGCACGCATTTGCGGGAAGAACAATACTTCCTGGATAGTGCTTTGGTTGGTCATCAGCATCACCAAACGGTCGATACCAATACCAAGGCCTGATGTTGGCGGCATACCGTATTCCAATGAACGCAAAAAGTCGTCGTCCATCGCCATGGCCTCATCATCGCCACGGCCGGCTAATATCAACTGCTCTTCCAAACGCTCGCGCTGGTCAATAGGGTCATTTAATTCCGAATAGGCATTAGCGATCTCTTTACCATTCACAAACAGTTCGAAACGCTCTACCAAACCGTCTTTTGTACGGTGCTTTTTAGCAAGCGGCGTCATCTCGATAGGGTAATCGGTGATGTATGTCGGCTGGATCAGGTTGTGCTCAACTTTGGTGCTAAAAATCTCGTCTATCAGTTTGCCTTTACCCATACTGGCATTTACTTCAATAGCCAACTCAGTACAAACCTTACGCAAGCCTTCTTCGTTCATGGCGGATACATCAATGCCGGTATATTTCAGGATAGAATCGTACATCGATAATTTCTCGTAAGGGCCTGCAAAGTTTATCTCATTTTGGCCAACCTGCACCACCGGAATGCCGTGTACAGCTTTAGCAACAGTCTCTAAACACTCCTCCACCATAGCCATCATCCAGATATAGTCTTTATAAGCTACATAGATCTCCATGGCGGTAAACTCCGGGTTGTGGGTACGGTCCATACCCTCGTTACGGAACATCTTGCCAAACTCGTATACGCCATCAAAACCCGCTACAATAAGGCGTTTTAGGTAAAGCTCATTAGCAATACGCAAAAATAGTGGCATATCCAGCGTGTTGTGGTGCGTGGTGAACGGGCGGGCAGCAGCGCCACCGTGGATAGGTTGCAGGATAGGCGTTTCTACCTCCATCCAACCCTGGCCGTTAAAGTAATTACGCATAGCGGTGATCACCTTAGAGCGGTTGATGAATATGTTCTTGTATTCGGGGTTAACGGTCAAATCCACATAACGCTGGCGGTAACGCATTTCGGGGTCGGTAAAACCATCGTGGATGGTACCATCTTCCTCGCGTTTTACAACAGGCAGTGGTTTAAGTGCTTTGGAAAGCACGGTAAGCTCCTGGGTATGTACCGAGATCTCGCCCGTTTGGGTTAAAAAAACGTAGCCTTTAATGCCCACGTAATCGCCAATATCTAAAAGCTTTTTAAATACAATATTGTAAAGGGTTTTATCTTCATCGGGGCAAATATCATCGCGTTTGATGTAGATCTGCACGCGGCCGGTACTATCCTGTACTTCAAAAAAGGAAGCGTTGCCCATAATACGGCGCGTCATGATGCGGCCGGCTATGGTAACCTGTTTATACCTATCCGGGGTAGCTTCAAAATTGTCATTAATGTCCTGTGCCCACGCGGTCACATCATAAGCTTCGGCAGGATAGGGGTTTATGCCCAGTTCGCGTAATTTTTGTAAAGATTCGCGACGTATAATTTCCTGTTCGGATAGTGCAATACTCATATTGTAAAAGGGTATTTATTAAGGCTGCAAAAATAGGATTTTTAGGTGAGATATGTATGGGATTTGAGATGTTAGATATGAGAATTGACACAGAGTGAAATGCAACATACAAATAGGTGTGTTAGTCTAAGCCTGTAGAAGACTTAAGCGCTTTGTAAATGGTTCTACAAGCTCACTATGACACGTAATTTTACACTAATTCCTTAACTTCGCACCCATGAACATAAAAGTTATCGCGTTTGATGCCGATGATACCCTTTGGGTGAACGAGCCCTATTTTAGGCAAACCGAAGAGCAGTTTTGCATCCTGTTGCAGCAATACGCATCAGAGCATGAGTTACAGCGCGAACTTTTAAAGATAGAAATTAATAATCTTGGCCTTTACGGTTACGGCATAAAAGGCTTCATCCTTTCGATGTTAGAAGCCGCCATGAACATCACCCAAAACACACTGAGCATTGCGATAGTGAACCAGATCATAGACTTGGGCAAGCAGATGCTAAACCAACCTATCGAGTTATTGGATGGTGTGGAGGAAGTGCTCGAAAAACTAAAAGGCAAATACCGCCTGGTAGTAGCTACCAAAGGCGACCTGCTGGACCAGGAGCGCAAACTTAAAAAATCGGGACTAAGCCCTTACTTTCACCATATCGAGATCATGAGCGAGAAGGATGATGCCAATTATTTGAAGCTGATCAAACACCTGGATATCCGGCCCGATGAATTGTTGATGGTAGGCAATTCGCTCAAAAGCGATATTATGCCGGTGCTGAATATTGGCGGCCACGCCGTGCATGTGCCTTACCACATTACCTGGGCGCACGAGCAAATTGAAGACAGTATAGATAACGAGCGTTTTAAAAGCGCAGTTACCATTAAAGACATTTTAGCGTATCTATAATTTAGTATGAAAACAAAGATAGACCTGGATACCTGGTACCGTAAAGCTCATTTTGAATTTTTTAACAGTTTCGAAGAACCCCTTTTTGGCGCTACCGTAAATGTAGATGTCACCATTGCTTACAAAATGGCGAAGGAGCAGGGCGTATCTTTCTTCCTGTATTACCTACATGCTATTTTAGAGGCCGGCAATACCATCGAAGCGTTTAAATATCGTGTGGAGGATGGCGAGATCTTTCTGTACGATACCATCAACTGCTCAACTACAGTGGCTAAGCCCGACACGACTTTCGGCTTCTCATATGTAGATTACAAGCCCAACTTCAGCGAATTTGTTGCCGATGCGCAAAAGGAACTGGAGCGCGTTAAAGCTAACCCTGGGCTTGAGTTACGTATGGTTTACAACGTGCTGCATGTATCAGCCATCCCTTGGGTAAATTTTACGGGCTTAACCCATGCCCGCAGTTTTTCTTTTAAGGATAGCATGCCCAAGGTATCGTTAGGTAAAGTGACCGAGGTAGATGGCAAAAAGCTGATGCCCGTATCCGTAACGGTGCATCATGGGTTGGCTGATGGCCGCCACGTGGGCAAGTTTATTGATCTGTTCCAGGATCTGCTTAATAAATAGCACAAGCAACTGAATATCATTCTTTAGCGTATATATTGATGTGTAAAATGTAAATGTTATATTTACATAGTCACCATTTATATGTTTAAAAAAGCCTGCATATTACTTTTAGTAGTATCAACATTAATTTCCTGCAAAAAAGATAAACCCTTTGTGCCGAACTCTGCAAATGGGTTGCCCGGTTACTGGACAAGGCTGGGCGATTTTGCCGGAATGGGCCGGGTGCGCTCGTTTGGGTTTACCATAGGAGGTAAAGGATATATATTGGGTGGAAACGCGGCGAGTGGTTTTAATTCGCAATTGATTGACGATTTTTGGGAATACGACCCCAAAACAGATAAATGGACACAAAAAGCCGATTACCCGGGCCAGGCTGCTGAGTATATCAGGGGATTTGCAATTAACGGCAAAGGCTATGTAGGTACCGGCTACGGCCAGCGACTTGCAACCCCGGGCGATGAAATTCCCCAAAACAATGATTTTTGGGAATATGACCCTGCTACCGATAAATGGACCCGCAAAGCAGATTTTGCAGGCGGCGAGCGCGAGAATGTTATCGCTTTTGAAATAAACGGCACCGGCTACATGGGCCTGGGTACCGATAACGCTTACAATACAAATTTTAAAGATTTTTGGAAATACAATGCGAGTACAGACAAATGGACACGCGTTACAGATTACCCCGGCACAGGTAGTTTTGGCGTGGCGGCATTTGCAATTGGTGGCAAGGGATATGCCGGCACAGGCGGTACTTCCCCGGAAATAGCAGCAAAAGACTTTTGGCAATACGACCCGGCTACAGATAAGTGGACAAAGAAAGCCGATTTTACTGGCAAAGGGCGGGCGTTTTCAGGTCAGTTTGCTATAGATAATTATGGCTACATAGGTTTTGGATCGACCGTTGACGCCACTGCCGACGATTGGTTCAGGTATGATACCGACAATGATAGATGGGCCAAAATAACCGTTTTCCCCGGCGAAAGCCGTTACGATATGGTGAGTTTTGCCATTGATGACATTGGTTACGTGGGCACAGGCAACCCCGGTGTTTTAAAAGATTTTTGGAAGTTTACACCGAGAAAAGTTAATTAGCTATTCATTTGAAATCTTTTTAGTTTTTGATTTTATCAAATTCAAGTTTTTATATTCGGGGAAAAGATTAGAAACATTTTCTGGAGCAATCAAACTTGGATGTATTGCAGTGCCCTTGCTAATTAGTTTTAACATATTATCTATAGAAAGCTTATAACGTTCAATCCTTTCTTTGTCATTGTCATTGTCAAATTCCTTAGCTATCGCTTCAGCTTTAGTTTAAATCAACAAGTCAATCTGTCTTTTCGCAAGCTTGCTTATTTCCTCAAGATGTTCGTTATTGATTTTTAAACCAACCTCATTTTATTCTTTTTCTTCTTCTTCTAAATATAATTCATCTATCGCTTCCGCGTATTTCTTCTCAATCACCTTGCGTTTTGCTTTAAGGGTAGGGGTTATCTCGCCCGCTTCCATGCTAAAAGGTGTGCGTTTTACCTTGAAATTTTTGATGCGTTCGAATTTTGCCAGCTCGTTAGAGAATTTTTTTACATCCTGGTTTATCCAGTCTACAATTTCTTTGTCTTTAATAAATACGTCAGATTTTTCAAAGAAATCATCGCCCATTTTAAAGGTTTCCTGCAGGGTTTCGCGGCTCGGCACCAATATGGCGGTAATGTATTCGCGCTTATCGCCAATTAAAAATACCTGTTCAATTTTTGGGCTTTTCAGGTAAGTGTTCTCTACCGGGGTAGGGTAAACGTTTTTACCATAAGCATTTACCAGCATGTTCTTCAGCCTGTCGGTAATTTGCAGGTTCCCTCTAAAGAAGCGGCCAATGTCACCGGTATGGAACCAGCCATCAGCATCAATAACCGCGGCGGTTTCTTCGGGCTTTTTCCAGTAACCTTTCATCACACAATGCCCGCGCACGATGATCTCGCCCTCTTCTGTTTCTAAATTCGGGTTAAAGTTATCATAGGTTTGTTTGGTGTAGATCTTTTTGGTATCCACATTCTGGATGCCTACCTCAATGCCCGGGATGATGCGGCCTACGGTACCGTAAATGATGCGCTTATGCTCCGTGATGGACATGATTGGTGAGGTTTCGGTCAATCCAAAACCCTCCAGTAATTTAATATCAATATTGCCAAAAAACTCACCCACGTTTTTAGGTAACGCGCCACCACCGGATAGTAATACCTTTAAGCGGCCGCCCGTTTTCTCCTTAATTTTACTGAATACCAGTTTGTTAGCCAGCTTTTGCTCGGCACTTAGAATGATGCCCGGTTTTTTGCCGGCTTCATTCGCCAACCTATACTCCTGGCCAATTTTTAGCGCCCAGTTAAAGATCTTAGTCTTCATACCGCCGGCTGCCAGGCCATTCTTCATGGCGCGGTCGTGGATGCGCTCCAGTAAGCGCGGTACGCAGCACATTACGGTTGGCTTAACCTCGGCCATATTCTTAGCTAAAAGCTCCAGGCTTTGCGCGAAGGCGATGGTAGAACCCTTGTTCATACAAATATAGTATGTTGCTGTACGCTCAAACACGTGCGATAGCGGCAGGAAAGACAGGAACATATCGTCTTTATCAATAATAGGGATCTGGTACAGGCTAACCCTGCAATTTTCGGTTAGGTTATGGTGGGTAAGCATCACACCCTTTGGCGTGCCTGTGGTGCCCGATGTATAGATCAAACAAGAGAGATCGGTAGGCAGGATAGCTTCGCGGGCGGCGTTTATAGCCGAACGTTTGCCGTTAACCATGGTCAAGCCTTCTTCAATAACCTGTTTAAAGCCAACCACACCCGCATTCAGTTGCACAGCATCGCTAAACTTTTCGAAACCTTCAAAGGCAGGAATGATACGGATAAGCGATTTGCAGTTATTGGCGATCTTTAACACCTTACGGAACAGGAAGGGGTTACCGACAAGTATGATGCGCGCTTCCGAATCGTTTAGGATGTATTCGATTTCGGCCTCGGACAGGGTGGGATAAATGGATGTATTTACCGCACCAAGTTGCTGCAGGGCCTGGTCGTAATAAATGTAATCGGGGCCGTTCTCGATGATTAGTGCAAGCCTGTCGTCTTTTTGGATGCCGATGTTGATGAACCAGGCAGATATGGCGTCGATCTTCTCGAGCGCTTGTTTGTAGGAAATTTCTACCCAGGTATCTTTTACCTTGTGGATCAGAAACGTATGGCTTTCGGGATGTATGTTCGCAACAATATTACGGATCAGTTCCGGTATGGTGGATTGCTCAGCAACAATATTCATTAAGTTTATATATAAGGTTTATACCTAACAAAGCTAATTATTTTACATTTAATTAAAAACAGCAGAATCAGCCGTAATTAGACAAATCTGTTGTCCCTGTCCCACTAAACAATACATAACGTATGGGAAATAGTTAATGAATTGATATTTAATTTTTTGCAAAAACTTTTTGTCTAATTTTAGTAGATATTACTTTAGCTAATTAAGTATAAATAATTATAATTAGATGCTTAAATAAAATAAGCAGGGTGTCTCAGTATTTACTAAATGGGACACGACATTTTTTCGACTTAAAATCGACCGCCCAAAGCATTATTTAATATGCAAGGCATCATAGGGATCACGATGTGAGATACCGTGGTTACAAAAATTACTGAGCTTTATTCTTCGCACCTCGCAATGAAAGACTGGAGATATTTAATATCTACGCCTTCGTCGCATAATAATTACACCCTTTATACTGTATGCCTAAATAAGCGGCGGTATGTTTAAAAGGAATCTCAAAACCATCGGGGATAGCAGGATCTACACCAACGGCTATCATGGAGGCCGATTTGCCCTTTAGGTCGTGTCCAAGGTCTTTTTTAATGGTAATAAGGTCGGTAAGGCGGTCAAAAAAGACCTTCATTACACCGCTCATGCTGTACCAGTAAACCGGGGTGGCAAAAATGATGTTGCTGTAAGGCAGTGCTTTGCTGATGATGGCCTCAAATTCATCATCGGCGGGGTAGTGGCCGTCGTAGTTGTAGTGGGCAATTTTATGGTCGAGCAGGTCGATCATATCGAAGTCGGTTTGGCCTAAGGCTTTCCGGGTTATCTGCTCGGTGAGGCTGTTTTTGCGGTTACTGCCCAGTATGACAAGTGATCTGTTTTCCATAGCCTAAAAACAAAAAAGGTTGATTACCTAAATGTAATCAACCTTTTTAATATATCTGTTAATAAACGATTAACTTTTGCCTAATCCCAATTTTTCTTTTCTTCCTCTCCTTCAGAAAGGGCCGGGGAGAAGTCTAAACCGAGAAACTTTCGCCGCAACCGCATGTGCGTGTGGCATTTGGGTTGTGGAAGTTAAAGCCTTTACCGTTCAGTCCGTCGCTAAAATCAAGCTCGGTACCAGCCAGGTATAAAAACGATTTCATATCCAGCGCGAAGCGTACGCCTCGGTCTTCAAAAAACTGGTCGCCCTTTTTCTCTTCGTTATCAAAATCGAGGTTGTATGATAAACCAGAGCAGCCGCCGCCCTGTACAGAAACCCGCAGAAAGTACGAGGCATCAAGCCCGCTACCCTGCATCAAGTTATCTATTTTAGCTTTAGCTTTATCAGTTACAGTTACCATGGTAGTAGTATCAAGTAGCAAGTATCAAGTAGTTAATATCAAAGTCTTGATACTAACCACTTGATACTTGCTACTATAAATTAGTGGTGTGATTTTTCAAGAACGATTGGTTCCATGCCGTTTTTAACGCGGAAATCGTTGATGGCTGCTTTAATAGCATCTTCTGCTAAAACCGAGCAGTGAATTTTAACCGGCGGCAGGGCAAGCTCTTCTACAATATCCATGTTGTCGATCTTCATGGCATCGTCAACACTTTTACCTTTAAGCCACTCTGTAGCTAAAGATGAAGAAGCGATTGCCGAACCGCAACCAAAGGTTTTAAATTTAGCATCGGTTATGATGTTGTTCTCATCCACCTGGATCTGCAAACGCATAACGTCGCCACACTCAGGTGCACCAACAAGGCCGGTACCAACCTTGTGGCTGCTTTTATCTAACGTGCCCACATTGCGGGGGTTAGTATAATGGTCAATTACTTTATCTGAATAAGCCATAGCTTTATTTATTTGATGAATTTAAAAATTTGATGATTTGAAATTGCTTTCAAATCAAATTTAAAACATTGTTTGATGATGCAGGTAATTTTCAAATCTTCAAATTACCACATCTTCAAATTAAATTAGTGTTCTGCCCACTCAATCGAGTCAAGGTCAATGCCTTCTTTAAACATTTCCCAAAGTGGCGACATGTTGCGTAGGTTGGTAACCGCATTCTTAGTCACTTCTACAGCGTAATCAACTTCCTCTTCGGTAGTGAAACGGCCAAGGCCAAAACGGATTGACGAGTGTGCAAGGTCATCAGATAATCCTAAGCTTTTTAAAACGTAAGATGGCTCTAATGAAGCCGATGTACAAGCCGAACCTGATGATACCGCAAGGTCTTTCATAGCCATCATCAAACCTTCGCCCTCAACATATTTGAAAGAGATATTGGCAACATGCGGTAAGCGGTGTTCCACGTTACCATTCACATAGCTTTCTTCCAGTACTGTTAATGCTTTTTCTAATTTATCGCGTAAGCCGGATAAACGGATAGCTTCGCTTTCCATTTCTAAGCCTGCAATTTCGCAAGCTTTACCCAAACCTACAATACCCGGTACGTTTAGGGTACCGGAACGCATGCCGCGCTCATGGCCGCCACCATCCATTTGGGCTGTTACTTTAACACGCGGGCCTTTACGGCGTACGTATAATGCACCAACACCCTTAGGGCCGTACATTTTATGTGCAGATAAAGCCAACAGGTCGATGCCGTCTTCAATAACATTAACTGGGATCTTACCTACTGCCTGTACAGCATCGGTCATAAACAAGGCGCCATATTTGTGTGCGATTGCCGCAATTTCTTTAACAGGTTGTATAACACCTATCTCGTTGTTACCGTACATGATAGATACCAGAATGGTTTCTGCCGTCATGGCTGCTTCTAACACATCAAGGTCAACAAGTCCGTCTTCTTTAACCGGCAGGTAAGTAACCTTACCACCCAATTTTTCAACGTGTTTACAGGCATCTAACACTGCTTTATGTTCGGTAACCGTGGTGATGATGTGGTTGCCTTTTTCCTTATACATTTCAAACACACCTTTGATAGCCAGGTTGTCAGATTCGGTAGCGCCCGATGTAAAGATGATCTCTTTTTCGGTAGCACCAATAAGTTTTGCAACCTGCTCGCGTGCATAATCTACGCCTTCTTCAGCTACCCAGCCAAACGGATGGTTACGACTTGCCGCGTTACCAAACTTTTCGTTAAAGTAGGGCAACATAGCCTCAAGCACCCTTGGATCCATGGGTGTTGTAGCGTTATTATCTAGATAAATTGGGATATTCATGATTAAAATTTAACAATACAAATATACGCAAAGTTTTACTTTTACACCTGTTTACCGCTATATATTGCATTTACCTGCCATTTATTTACAATATTTGGACATGATAGGAAGCCTCGCCTTAAACCCCTTTCAGGGGGAGAGGGGTTTTCTAAAAAGCCTCGCCTGTCGGGGGGGATTGAGAGGAGCTTAAAAAGCTACTGTTTATAACTAACTAAATCAATAAATGAACAAGATAGAGCACATTGGCATTGCGGTTAATAGTGTTAATTTGGCCGGTAATATCTACGAAAAGTTGCTTAACACAACCGTTTATAAAACAGAGGATGTGGCAAGCGAAGGCGTTAAAACCGCCTTTTTGCAGGCGGGGCCCAACAAAATAGAATTACTGGAAGCCACCAACCCTGATAGCTCCATAGCCAAATTTATAGCAAAACGGGGCGAAGGCATCCACCATATTGCTTTTGACGTAACCGACATTATTGCCGAGATGGCTCGATTAAAAGCCGAAGGTTTTGTTTTGTTAAATGATGTACCCAAGCAAGGCGCGGATAATAAACTGGTTTGCTTTGTGCACCCCAAAGGGGCGAACGGAGTTTTGATTGAGTTGTGCCAGGAGGCCCCCCAACTCATTGAAGGGGGAGCAGTTGCTGAATTGAGAACAAGATGAAATTTATAAGACTGATCTTATTTACAATCATTTTTAGCAGTTGTAAAACGCATTATTTAATTACTCCACAGGCCGAGCTAAAAGATAGCCCTTGTAAAACATCACAAACAGGGGTTAATGTACGAATAAAAAATATAGGCAAAATAGCATTTACTAAAATAGCAGTTATCTATGATGATAAAGAAATTACATTTTCTGGTTTAAATTCAGGGGATTCCACATGCTATAAAAACCTACCATCATTATGGGCTAATAATTCGGTTATAGTGTTTTTCTCAAAGCAGCCCGAATTTTACATTAAACTAATGGGTATGGCAATTGATCACGTAAGTGAAAAGCAAATTATAAACGGTTACGCAACTATTAACATTAAAATCACAGAAGCTAAGGGGCAGTTAAGTTTTAATGAGAACGTAACCTTGGATAAAGAGCTGCTGATACAGCGGTAGCCAAAGAAATACTTTTATTCAAGGGCGATTCGAATTATCGCATTCTGCGCTTTCAGCCTTCTACATTATAGGCAAAAACTCAATTTTTAATCTTCACTTCACCATAACATTATTAAAAAACCAACGTATAATACACCCAATTGATTAGAGCATGAAAAGATACTTAGTGAGATGGATGGCAGGTGTAATGGTAGTACTATCTTTTGTGATGTGCTCAAAAGATATTGCAAAAATTGTAAAACCGGCTGATACCACCCCGGTAGCAACGGCAATAGGCCCTACCCCAAATACAGGTAACCCAACACACACAAAACCCGCAAGTAGCGTCACCTGCTCCTACACTGTAAAAGCTTCCGACTGGTCGCTTGACGGGGCTACTTTCGGTCCCGGTTCGGTGATCTGTATCCCGGCAGGTACACGTGGCGCGCTATTGCTTAAAAATTTTAAGGGGACAGCCGCAAGCCCTATAACTATCATAAACAAAGGGGGGAGGGTTACTTTCACTGCTGCAATTACGGCTTCGTACGCTTTTAAAACGCAAAATTGCCAGTATATTAAAATACTGGGCAATGGCACTGCCGGCGTTAAATATGGGTTTGATGTAAACGGCGGCAACATCGGCATAACGATGGATGACCTGAGCAGCGACTTTGAAATTGCCAATGTGGAGGTGCGTAATAGCGGTTTCGCTGGCATTATGGCCAAAACAGATCCATCGTGCGATGTGGCCACGCAGCGCGGGCATTTTACCATGCGCAATGTGTCGCTACATGATAATTATGTTCACAAAACAGGCGGTGAGGGGCTTTACATAGGTAATTCGTTTTATGCCGATGGTGTATCAATTGCCTGCGGTAAGGTTTTGCCGCACGATGTGGTAAATGTTAAGGTATACAATAACCAGCTTGATTCTACAGGTTGCGAGGGCATCCAGGTGGGCAGCGCCGTTTCGGATTGCGAGATCTACAGTAATACCATTAAATCGCCGGGATTAAAACCTTTTGCAAGCGGCCAGGATAACGGCATCCAAATAGGGGAAGGTACCGGTGGTAAATGTTATGGTAACCTTATTAAAGATGCGCCCGGTAACGGTATTATTGTTTTGGGGCTTGGCGATAACGTAGTATTTAACAACTATATCCTTAATGCAAGGACGCACGGCATCTTTGCCGACTCCAGGTATACACCGGGCCCGGGTTTTGTGTTTATTAACAATACCATTGTTGCGCCTGCCCAAAACGGGATAAAACTAAACTCGGAAACTGTCCTCATGAACACGGTTATCAATAACGTAATTATCAACCCGGGAGCAGGTGTCGCGATAGCTAAAAAAAGCACCGGTGTTAAACTAACGGCTTTAAACAATTATGGCAGTACTGATATTAACACCTGCAAATTTGTAAACTATGGCGGCGGAGATTTCCATTTGCTATTAACATCGCCGCTAATAAATGCCGGAGCAAACACAGCTGGGTACGGCGTTACTACCGATTATTTTGGCAAAGCGCGCCCGTTTGGTGCCTATGCCATTGGTGCAACAGAGTATTGATAATTATGGCGCAGACAAGGGGTTAGTTTACGCTTTAAAGTAACTATTAAACTATCAAACAGTACCTATCAACACAGTGTTAAAAACTTTTCATCAACCTATTTTTACTTTTAAAAACTATTTGTATATTTGCACCTCTTTTATAAGAAAGAAAAGTATACAATAGCAATGAAAAAAGATCTGCACCCATCAAACTATAGGTTAGTTGTTTTCAAAGACATGTCAAACGACTACTCTTTCATAACCAAATCATGTATCGAAAGCCGCGAAACCGTTAAATGGGAAGATGGCAACGAATACCCATTGATCAAATTAGAAATTTCACACACTTCACACCCGTTCTACACAGGTAAAATGAAGTTAGTTGATACCGCCGGCCGTATAGATAAGTTCCGTACACGTTACAACAGGTAATCAATATTTTAATAAATATTTATAAGTTCCCCGCAAAACGGGGGACTTTTTTTATTTTTGGGCCATGGCAATCATCCTTTTTGACGACGACGCTCGTAATACCCTTCTTCCGTTAACCTACACCCGCCCGGTTGCCGATCTGCGAATAGGGATCCTTACAATCGCTGAAAAATGGGCTAAATATTTAAACTCCGACTTTTCTTTCCGTACCGAAGCATACCTGCAAGGCAAGTTTCCATTGAATATCCACGATGATAATATTTTTATCAATGGCGCTGTTTGCCCGGATGAAGCTGTGGTTGCAGCTATAAATAACTTAAAAAGTGGAGAGGCTTTGAGATACGAGGATAAATTGGTTGCCGTTAAGCTGAAAGATGTTTACGCCGACAACTTTGACCCGTATGGTAAATATTCTAACGAAACAGTTTATACCGGGGAGTTAGTAATAATAACCCATCCCGAAGACATTTTCCGTAATAACGATACCGAGATCCGTAAGGATTTTAAACTGCTTACCAAAGGCCGAAAAAGCGCCAAACTGAGCAATACCAACACCATTATTGGCGATGATTTCTTCGCCGAAGAAGGCGCGCAAGCCGAATGCTGTACCTTCAGCACCATAAACGGCCCTATATACTTAGCCGCCAATACCGAGGTTTGGGAAGGCACTAACATTAGAGGCCCGTTTGCTTTGTGCGAATACTCGCAAATAAAAATGGGAACCAAAATTTATGGCGCTACTACCATTGGCCCTTACTGCCGCATAGGTGGCGAGGTTAACAACGCCGTGATTTGGGGATACTCCTCAAAAGGGCACGAGGGGTACCTTGGCAACGCCGTGATAGGGGAGTGGTGCAACCTTGGTGCCGATACCAACAACTCTAACCTTAAAAATAATTACAGCGAAGTAAAACTTTGGGATTACCCAACGCAAAGTATGCGCCCAACTGGACTGCAGTTTTGCGGCCTCATCATGGCAGACCACGCCAAAAGCGGCATCAACACCATGTTTAATACGGGTACTGTTGTAGGTGTAAATGCGAACGTTTTTGGTGGAGGATACCCGCCAAACTATATTCCCGATTTTTCCTGGGGTGGGGCTGATGGCTTTGTAGAATACGGTTTTGAAAAGATGATGGAAACCACCGGCCGTGTAATAGCCCGCCGCCCGCACCGCAAGTTTGATGATGCCGAAAAGGCGATACTTACCGAGGTGTACGAATTAACAAGGCCTTTAAGGCGGTGAGTGGAGAATGGTTCCTATCGATCAAAAAAATATAAAATAAACTTTAAACAATACTATGGACTATCGACGATGGCCCATAGACTAAACAAAACCAAAATGAGAAAAAAAATTGTAGCCGGAAACTGGAAAATGAACCTTGATTACAGCGAAGGCTTAGCGCTATTTTCTGAAGTGACTAACATGGTTAAGGATGAAGCAACCGGCAACCAGCAGGTTGTAGTTTGCAGCCCCTTTATTCACCTGCACAGTTTGGCTCAGTTAACCAAAGGCTACAATAATGTAACTGTTGGCGCACAAAACGCACACCAGGCCGAAAGCGGCGCTTACACAGGCGAAGTTTCTGCACGCCAGGTAAAGTCTACCGGTGCCCAGTACGTTATTCTTGGCCACTCGGAACGCCGCCAGTATTTTGGCGAAAGCAACGAGCTTTTAGCTAAAAAAACCGATACCGCTTTAGCAAACGGTTTAAAACCTATCTTTTGTATTGGCGAAACTTTACAGCAGCGCGAAGCTAAAGAGCATTTTAATATTATTAAAAGCCAGTTGGTAGAAGGTATTTTCCATTTAGATGCCGATAAATTTGGCCAGGTAGTATTGGCTTACGAGCCGGTTTGGGCAATTGGTACAGGTGTTACCGCAACGTCTGACCAGGCGCAGGAGATCCACGCGTTTATCCGTGCGGAACTTGCCACAAAATACGGTCAGCAGGTTGCTGATGACACTACTATCCTTTACGGTGGAAGCTGTAACCCTAAAAACGCTGCAGAGCTTTTCGCTTGCGCGGATATAGATGGCGGCCTTATCGGCGGCGCATCCTTAAAATCACGCGACTTTACAGATATTGTAAAAGCATTCAACTAATTTAGATTTGAGATGTTAGATATGAGATTTGAGACAAGCTGCGTAGGTTGTTAAGTCTCATATCTCACATCTCAATACTTATATCTACAATAATGAATTACTACGAATTACTCTTCACCACCATCACTACCGAAGATTACCAGCAGGACTTGCTGATAAATGCTTTGGGGGATATCGGTTTCGATACTTTTGAGGAACTCGACCTTGGCTTTAAGGCCTATATCCCGGTAGATAATTTTAATCAGGAGCTGTTGGATAATACGCTGGAGATCTACCGCGAATCGTTCACATTTAGTTACGATATCACACTTATCCCGCAAAAAAACTGGAACGAAGTATGGGAAAGTAATTTTGAGCCTATCCAGATAGGCGACCAGGTTTTTGTGCGTGCCACTTTCCATGATGGAAATACGGATATCCCTCACGAGATCATCATCGACCCTAAAATGGCATTTGGCACCGGCCACCACCAAACCACGGCCATGATCATGGGGCTGATGCTGGAGAATGATTTTGTAGACAAAAAGGTGTTGGATATGGGCTGTGGAACAGGCATCCTGGCTATCCTTGCTGCCAAACTTGGCGCTAAAGATATCACCGCTATAGATTATGACGATATTTGCTTTGACAGTACTATCGAAAACTCGGCACTGAACAAAATTAGTAACATAAAAGCCCTTTGCGGATCAAAAGAAGCTATCCCAGATGAGCAATACGATATTATTCTGGCCAATATCAACCGTAACATCCTTTTAGACCAGATGGAGCGTTATGCCGAGGTTCTGAAACCCGGCGGCGAGATCTATTTCAGTGGTTTTTACGAAGACCCCGACCTCGAGATCATCACCGACGAAGCCCGCAAGTATAACCTCAAATACATCACCCACAAAAAAGATAAAGAGTGGGTAGCGGCTAAATTTATATTGTAGGCTGCACCTATTATTTTTTTGATTTTAATGATTACACCGATTGTAAATCAAAATCGGTGTAATCATTAAAATCTGTTTAATCCCGGTAATTAGTAGCCCAGGGTGAAGCGTTGTTTCACAAACTGATTATTTTCCAACTCGTTACTTCGCCCGAATCGCAAAGTAACTTCATCATGTGCATAGCTATTGCGAACCGTTCGTTCATTGTAATGATATTTATTACAGTATAACTGTATTGTGAATTTTTATTAGACCAAGCAGGATAATTATTATGAAACGATGGTAACAATGCAACAATATTAACCGCCTAAATTTGTTTATAATAAACTTTAAACCATCCCGGTCAAAGTATTTAAACTCGTCAATATGAAAACCTACCTCGTACCTGTCGATTTTTCTGACGCTGCTTTCAACGCCGCTAATTTCGCCGCCCAACTAAGTCACCAAAGTGATGTAAGTACCATAATCCTGATGAACGCCTATTACATATCGCCTTACGAAACTATGCTGCCTAACCCGGATATGGTGATGCTACGCGAGGAAGAGGTAGAAGAAGAGGCAAAAGGCCGCATTGCGCAGTTAAACAAACTGAAGCATAAACTAAGCAAAATAGTGCGAGAAGGAGTTGAGATTATAACCCGCCTAAATCGCTCGCACTTGTTGCGTGCTGTGGTGGATGTGATTGAGGAGCAAGATGCCGACCTGGTAATATTAGGCAGCATTGGTAATAGCACCCTTAGAGAGGGGCGCCCGGGTATTGGCAACCACGTGATCAAAATATCTAAGCTAAGCCCGGCGCCGGTAATTGTTGTCCCGCCTGCCTATACCTACCATTTAATAAAAGAAGCCGTTATAGCCTGCGATTTTAAAAAGGTTAAAGAAAATATCCCGATGGCGTTTTTGCACAAGCTTTTAGGTAAACAAGCTATTAAACTGCTGGTATTAAATGTTGATACCGAAGGTAAACATGCGGGTAAGGACCCGGAGCAACTTGCCGAAGAAAGTGCCCTGCACGATATGCTTAAGGCATTTAAACCAAAATATTTTTACGAGAACCATGCCGATGTACTTACGGGGATACTTGATTTTGCCAAAGAACAGAAAGCGCAAATGATAATTGCGCTACCGCATAATTATAGCTTTTTACGGTCGATATTGCACAGCAGTATATCGCAGCAATTGGCCAAAAATTCAACCATACCGGTAATGCTGTTAAAATAATGCTTTATATTTAGATAATTGTTGCCGCTACAGCTGTTTTTACGTTTATTTGTCGCATAATTGCTACACTAATAATTATTGATGAGGGTACATTTTATAGCGATAGGGGGAAGCGCCATGCACAACCTTGCCATCGCTTTGCATAAAAAAGGATTTAACGTAACCGGTTCTGATGATGTACTGTTCGAGCCCTCGGCTTCGCGCCTGGGTAAGTACGGGATCCTGCCGGCGCAGGAAGGGTGGGATGCTGAAAAGATAACTGCTGACCTCGACGCAGTTATCCTTGGGATGCATGCCCGTATCGATAACCCCGAACTGCTAAAAGCGCAGGAACTGGGCATCAGGATCTATTCGTACCCGGATTATATTTACGAGCAATCAAAAGATAAAATCCGTGTGGTGATTGGCGGCAGCCATGGCAAAACCACCATTACCAGCATGATATTGCACGTGTTGCAGCAAGCCGGTAAAAAGTTTGATTACCTGGTAGGCGCACAGCTGGAAGGGTTTGAAACCATGGTTGGCTTAACGCATGATGCCCCGGTGATGATCATCGAGGGTGACGAGTATCTGGCTTCGCCGATAGACAGGAGGCCGAAATTCCACATCTATAATGCGGATATCGGCGTAATAAGTGGTATTGCCTGGGATCATATCAACGTATTCCCAACGTTTGATAACTATATCAACCAGTTTAAGATCTTCGCTGAAACAATCCAGCCAAACGGTAAGCTTATCTACAGTGAAACTGATGAAGTGCTGTACACGATGGTGTCGAAGCTAAATGTAGACGTCGAAAAACTACCTTATAGCTTACCCGAATACACGATAGATAACGGCATAACCAGTATTATCGCCGATGGCAAAACCTACGAATTGGAAGTATTTGGGCAGCATAACCTGCTGAATATGCAGGCAGCCCGTTTGGTATGTGAGGCATTAGATATTAGCAGCGCCGATTTTTATCAGCACATCACCACTTTTAAGGGCGCTGCCCGCAGGCTGGAAGTGGTTGGTAAGAATGATAACTCGACCATCTTTAAAGATTTTGCGCACTCGCCATCAAAATTAACGGCTACAATTGACGCAGTTAAGGCACAATTTCCTGATAGGCAGTTGATTGCATGTATAGAATTACATACCTTTAGTAGCTTGAACAAAGATTTTTTGAACGAATATGCCGGTACGATGGACAAGGCCGATAAGGCAATTGTGTTTATAGACCGCAAAATATTTGAACAGAAAAAGATAGAACCATACCCGGCGGAGGCGGTAAAAAAGGCCTTTGCGAATGCTGATCTGCTGTTTTTTAACCAGCCGGCAGAATTACTGAAATACCTGGAAGGCCTAAACATTGCCAAGAGCAATTTTCTGATGATGAGTTCTGGCAATTTTGGAGGTATAAATTTAGTAGAACTTAAAAATAATTTACTATAAATTTGCTGATTGTTAGTTTGTTATTAGAAAAAACTGTAACTTTATTAACTGTTGAGAAACCTTACCTAATTAAACTCATATGAAGACACTTGGAAAAAAAATCCGGTTACTACGCCACCAAAAAGGGTGGAGCCAGGAAGAAGTTGCTAAACGCTTAAGTATTTCTATTCCCGCATTCTCAAAAATTGAAACCGGTATCACCGACATTAACCTTTCTCGCCTTGAGCAGATCGCCGTTTTGTTTGAAATGACTGTAGTTCAGTTGCTTACTTATAACGAAGTAGGGCATGATAAACAAATTGCCAGCGAGCTGGAAAACGTTAGCAAAAAGTTGATGGACCGCGAAACTGAGGTGATAGACTTGCAGAAAAAGGTTATTGAGCTTTTTGAGGAACTACGCCATAAAAAAGTAGCTACCGCCTAAAAATATCATATTAATAAACCCGGGTAATTTATTCGGGCTTATTAAATATATGGCGCATTGTTAAATGTTTTTTGCCAAATGTTGCACCCACAGCGGTGTGTATGGCAATCATTTTGTCGTTAAAATCGCCCACCCACGATAATTCCAGCTCATCGTATTGTTTTAGGGGCAACACATATTCCTTTAGTTTGATGAACAGGCACGATTCCAGCCCATGCTTTTGATACTTTTGTTTAGTGCCCATTACAATAGCCCGCATGCGCGATACACCTTTCAACTTGCGGTATAAAAAGGTGAGTTTTCCCCTTAAATTTAGTTTGCCGTTTAATGGTTTTATCATTTGATTGGCATCGGGCAGTATCACTATAAATGATGCCGGTTCACCGTTAACATAGGCAAACCATATTAGTTTCTCGTCCATAATGGCTTTCATTTTCTCAAAGCTTTCCAGGATGGTGCCATAGGTTATCGGCACAAAATTCTCAAAATCCTGCCAGGCATCGTTATAGATCTCAATGAAATCCGCCGCGAATTTTGCTATTTGGGATGATTTGAAATGCTCAAATGTATAGCCGGGCTTATTCATTACCCAGGTAGCAATTTTAGTGAACCGCTCCGAAAAGGGCTTATTTACATCCAAATGGTTAGTGATCTGCTCGTATTGCGTTTTAAACCCGTAATCCTCAAAAAAAACTTTGTAATAGGGCGGGTTATAATTCATCCCGTAGGATGGCGGCGTAAAGCCTTCAACCAGTAAGCCCCAAAAGTTATCGTTCTCGCCAAAGTTGATGGGGCCATCCATGGCTTGCATCCCGTTTTGCTGCAGCCAGTTTTTGGTGGTATCAAACAGTAAATAAGCGGCCTGCTTATCATCCACACATTCAAAAAAACCACAGCCACCGGTAGGCTGCTCGTACTGATAAGCTTTTTCGTTATTAATAAATGCCGCTATCCGGCCAATTAGCTGCCCGTCATCGTCCCGCAAAACCCAGCGGGTTGCAACACCATGGGTATGGAAATTGTTCTTAGCCGGGTCGAAAACCGCCTCAATATCATTATCCAGCGGGCAAACCCAGTTCACATCATCTGTGTAGATAATGCGCGCGACATCCAGGAATGCGGTTTTATCAGCCTTGCTTTTAACTTCGGTGAGCTTCATCCGGGGTGGGGTAGATTGTGGGTTTAGCAACTATAAAAAAAGCATCCAGCGTTTGCTGAATGCTTTGAAGATATATTATTATCGACTATAAATTAGTCGTCGTCTTCATCATCGTAAGGGTCGTAACCGGTGTCAAAACCAACCAGGTCATCATCCAGGGGAGTGTCTTCGTCAAAGTCGTCATCGTCGTCTTCTACCTTTTTACCCGGTTTTGGATCTTCGTCATCAAAGTCATCATCCTCGTCGTCGTTGGTCTTTTTTGTAGAGGTGCTCAAAGGTTTTTTTGGAGTTGCCATTTTAATAAATGTTTATTCGTTAAAACTGATATCGGTTAACCTATTTGTTTTGTCCGTTTTTCGATGTGCTATATTCAGCATTATTTATGAGTAAAAATAGTCAAAATCATTTTTAATTAAAACCATTTTTCAATTTATTCGGTTTGCTCGCCAATAGCCGAGCTGTTATCGGTAATTTCCTTAAGCTGTGGCAGTTCGGTAATATCGTTTATGCCAAAGTAATCCATAAATAAACCGCTGGTACCATAAAGGATAGGTTTACCCACACTTTCGGCCTTCCCGGTGATGGCGATAAGTTCTTTTTCCAGCAGTTTTTGGATCGAGTAATCGCAGTTTACCCCGCGAATCTGCTCCACATCTGTTTTGGTTACCGGCTGTTTGTAAGCGATAATGGCGAGGGTTTCTAAAGCGGCCTGGCTCAGTTTCTTTTTAGACCGCTGCATTTGCAACAGGCTGATAGCCGCGTGGTATTTCTTTTTGGTAAGGAACTGATACCCGTTGTTGATCTTCACCACCTCAATGGCAAGGGCATCATTTAGATATTTTTGGGTAATGATGTCTATTTGTTGGTTGACTTCATCGGCAGTGTAATCGTGCTCAAAAGAAGCCTGCAGGCAATAAATGATCTCCTCGGTACGGATGCCCTGTTCAGATGCAAAAATTAGCGCCTCAATATATTGCTCAATATTATCCATGAGGTGCAAATATATTATAAAGGAGGAAAATTTAAAGGTTTAGGATAAAAACCATAATTACCTGTTGGGTTGTTGGTGACAACACCAAAAAGGGCGAAACAATTTTTAAGATGATTTATGAGTGGTGGCCGGGCGTACTTTACATCACAATAAAACGCAAATCAGGGTCGAAAAAAGGTGAACGAAAGTCGAAAAAAAGTTATCTAAAACTGCCCCATTTCCTGCTTTTTTAACAAATATTCTTCCCTTAATAATCTATCACCTGCTCTTCAATCTCGGCAGGTACATCGCGCCAATCGTATTTTTGGGTGCGAAGTTGTGGTTCAAAACCGGCTTCTTTAATAGAATCCTGGATACCTTTGGCAGTAAAGCGGTGTGGTGCGCCTGCTGCAGATACCACGTTCTCTTCAATCATTATCGACCCAAAATCGTTAGCGCCGGCATGCAGGCAAAGCTGTGCCACCTGTTTACCAACCGTTAACCATGATGCCTGTATGTTTTTTACATTCGGCAGCATAATACGGCTCAGGGCAATCATACGGATGTATTCGTCGCCGGTAACATTGTTAGTGATACCGCGCACTTTACGTAATAATGTGCCATCATCCTGGAAAGGCCATGGAATAAAGGCCACAAAACCGTGATGACCTTCGGGCTTCTCCGACTGTACGTCGCGGATCCAAACCAAATGCTCAAAACGCTCTTCGATAGTTTCGATATGGCCGAACATCATGGTGGCAGATGTAGGCAGGTTAAGTTGATGGGCCGCGCGCATTACATCAAGCCATTCCTGGCCACCACATTTACCTTTCGAGATCAGGCGGCGTACGCGGTCGTTCAGGATCTCGGCACCTGCACCAGGCAGCGAATCTAAGCCTGATTCTTTCATTGCCTTCAACACGTCGTAATGGCTCATATTCTCCAGTTTGGCAACGTGGGCAATCTCGGGTGGGCCTAAAGAGTGTAATTTTAATTTTGGATAAAGCTGTTTAAGTTCGCGGAACAGGTCGGTATAAAATTGAAGGCCCAAATCAGGGTGATGGCCGCCTTGCAATAAAAGCTGGTCGCCGCCAAAACGGAAGGTTTCTTCAATCTTCTTTTTATAGGTCTCTATATCAGTAATATAAGCATCCTCATGCCCCGGTCGACGGAAGAAATTACAGAACTTACAGTTAGCGATACAAACGTTGGTGGTGTTCACGTTACGGTCTATCTGCCAGGTAACTTTGCCATGCGGCACTTGGATTTTACGCAGCTCGTTGGCTACGTACATCAGGTCGGCCGTAGAGGCATTATTGTAAAGGTAAACCCCTTCATCAATGCTCAAAAAATCAAAAGCTAAAGCACGCTGTAACAGTTCGGCTGTATTCATGTACAAATATACGTAGTGGGAGGGTAAAGGCGAAAGGTTAAAGGTGAAAGGTGTTGTTGGGTTGACAATAGTTTTGTCCACTGCCTACTTTTAACTGCCAACCACTTCCCCCTTATCCAATCTCAAAACCTTATCCACGCTATTAGGTATCTCATGTTGATAGTGGGTAACATATATCAGGGTTACGTTACTGATGCTGCAAATGGAATCAACCACGGCTTTAAAATGCTGCTGCTGGTGGTCGTCCAGTCCCTGGCAGGGTTCATCAAATATAAGCAGGGCGGGGTTTTTGATCAGCCCCCGGGCAAGCAGGCAAAGGCGCTGCGCGCTTGCGGGGATGTTTTTGAGTAGCTGACGGGCATATTTATCTATCTCTAAAGCCTTCATCCATCTGAGCGCAAGGTCGGTGCGTGATTTTAAACTTGGTCGGAAAAGGCCCAGCGTATCATAAAAGCCACTTTCTATCACCTGCAGACAGGAATTATCCGTAGGAAAGTATTGGTATAGCTCGGGCGATACAAAGCCTATTTTACTTTTAACGTCCCAGATACTTTCGCCCGTGCCGCGCTTTTTATCAAATAATATAATGTTGTTGGCGTAAGCCTGCGGGTTATCTCCGTTTATTAAACTTAGCAGGATGGATTTACCCGCGCCATTAGGCCCAAGCAGTGCCCAGCGCTCGCCGCGATTTATTTGCCAGTTAATTTTATTAAGAATGGTTTTATCGCCATATTGGATGTGCACATCGTTCATGCTAACGATTTGGTTGTAGTTATGGCTGTCGGCAGATGTATTCAGTAGTGTTTTAAGTGCATCTGCATCAACAACCATTTTATTTACTGTTTGATGTTCACTTGCTTCAAATTCTTGTTTGCTGAGGCTTCGGGTTACAGCACCACTATCTAAAATAACCACATTAGTTATACAATCCGTAATCTCAAACGCCGATGTTGCCATTATAATGCTGATGCCAGACGCAGACACCTCGTTCAGTAATTCATTGAATGATTTGCGGGTATCTACATCCATCCCCGTCATGGGATTATCCAACAATAATATTAGGGGGTTTTTGAGCAAAGCGGCAGCTATCATCAATCGTTTGGTTTCGCCGTTAGATAGTTTGATGGTTTGCTTATCGCACAGGTCGGTTAAGTTTAACGCTGCTATGGTTTTGTCGAATGTCCAGTAAGCAGGGTTATGTTGATTAACCTTTACGGTTTGCAGGTATTGGTTTACGGTTAAGGTATCTTCCGAATCAGATGAGTTGTAGCGTTGTTGGTAATAAAAGTCGGATGTATTAGACAGCGTTTTAAAATGATGCTTTGCACCAACGGATGCTATAAAGCGATGGAAGGTTACCAATTCTTCGCTTTGCATTGTTTTGTGTACATCATCCATAAAATGATGCGTAATAACACCGCAATTGATACCCATGTTGCCCGCAATGGTTTGCAGTAAAACACTCTTGCCTGATCCGCTTTTACCAACCAATGCCCAGTTTTCGCCTTGGTTAAGTGTGAAAGTTAAATTTTGGAACAACGGAAGGTTGTTAAACTTAACATATATTTCTTTGAGGATAATTAGTGGCTTTATCATTACGCGGTGAATTTACAAATCCCCGTTAAGATATTTCGTTGAATATTAAATATACCACCCTATAAGGGCGGATTTTAACGATGGAATGATTTTATTAACTTATTAACATTTATTGGTTTAATTAAAAAACAATTTTTAGTTTAGTGAACCTTATGAAAGATTGCGAATTTGAGCAAGTGAAGAATTAAATTTTTTAGTATTAATTATTACCCCCCAAATAATTTGCTATGGACCTATTATTAGTTGCTGTTGAAGCCCTTGTACCGATGAGCCTATTGGCTATTTTTATTGTATTGATTGCAGTACAATTTTTGCCAACCGACAACACAGAGGCAGAGGAATCTGACTCAAATATCTTGTTGTAACAAACGGTTTGATTATTGTATAAAGATTTTTTATCATAAAATCTTTATACAATAATCTACCATGAAAAAACTCAACTCATTATTACTCGCATTAGCAATGGTTGCTTTTAGCGGATGCTCAGTTATCGGCGGTATTTTTAAAGTCGGCGCAGCTGTGGGTATCATCGCTGTCATTGTTGTTATATTACTTATTATTTGGCTTATATCGGCTTTTAGAGGAAGATAGTAAGCCGGATTGCTACTGCCTGATTATTAAAAAATAAAACAGGCCCTAATAAAAAAAAGAAAAGGCGCCAAAAACGGGCCCCTTTTCTATTTGGTTATTTTAACGTCTTCGAGTTTCCAGCTTTTACGATCGGCCCAGTCTCCGCCGGTATAAGATAATTTTACCTGCCAGGTCGATTTTACAATATGCCCGGTGCTATCCTGCGCATCAACGGTTGATGATATGTTGTAATTGTTATTAGCCGTATCAATATCTGCTACAAAAACATTTTTGGGGAAGTTTGCCGTGCCGGGTTGTTTAAGCTCGTCGTTAACAAAAACCTTTGCAATGGCAAAAGCTTCTTTTCGGTTTGGCTTACGGTTTACATGTACCCTGCGGTTTTGCAGTACCCGTAGCATAAATACAATAAACACCAAGGCAAATAAAATACTGAAGATGGTAGCAATGCGGATGCGGGGGTGATGCTTCCAGTGAGTGTTCTTTTTATCGTCATCGCTCAGGTTATTCCATTCCGAGTATTTCATCTATAGGGTGTTTTACCATTAAACAATTATATGGGCGAATGTTTTGTGAGGAGAAAAATCAGGCACAAAAAAACGCCCTACATTAAAGCAGGGCGTTTCTTTTAAAAAAAAGAGATTACATTTTTTTAGTAGTATCTTTTTTAGTTGTGTCCTTTTTAGCTGTAGTATCCATTTTAGCAGTTGAATCAGGAGTTGCAGCAGAATCCATTTTAGCTGAATCCATTTTAGCTGAATCTGCAGCAGCAGAAGAACCTTTACCTTTACAAGCAGCAGCAGAAACTGCGATAGCCAAAGCTAAGAAAGCGATTTTGAAAGAATTTTTCATCGTTTTGTTTTTTTAAGTGATTTAATAGTTTTTCGGTAGTTAATACCTAAAACAAAAAAAGGTAACCCTGATTTTTCGAAAAAAATTAGGGTTACCCATAAAAAAACTTAAAAAACTTAAAAAATTATTGCGTAACTCTCTAATTTTTAACCCGGTTAGGTTAAATTATTTTTTAGTAGTATCTTTTTTAGTTGTGTCAACTACAACAGTAGTATCCTTTTTGGTTGTGTCAACTACAACAGTAGTATCTTTTTTGGTTGAATCAGCAGCAGATGCAGAACCTTTACCTTTACAAGCAGCAGCAGAAACAGCGATAGCTAAAGCTAAAAATGCGATTTTGAATGAATTTTTCATGTTTTGTGATTTGTTAATGTAAGTATTTTATTATTGTTGGTTGTTAATACCGCTTCCTGAAAAAGGTAACCCAACAATTTTATTTTTTTTGTGGTATCAACTTTAACAGTGTCGGTACCTTTAACAATAGTATCTTTTGTTAAGGTTGAATTAAGTTTAAGAACAGTATCTTTTTTTGAAGTGTCGCCGGCGTCAGCAGGTTTTTTGCTTTCGCAAGATGCAACAGTAAACGCAATAGCTAAAGCTACGAAGGTGGTTTTGATCGGATTTTTCATTTTATTGAGTTTAATGTTTTGTGATAGTTAATATCCAAAACAAGAGGAGGTAAATTAACGGAAAATTAATTTTGTTCATTTTAAGGGGGCAGGGCCTACTTTTAAACGCTTAATTCGATCCTTATTTTTATGAGAATTATACAAGTATTAGAATTATTTTATTTTAATACTTGTATGGTTTTTGTTCGTTTATTATCAAACTCGAAATTAATGCCGCGTTATTCTATTATTTATTTACCGATATTGCGGTTTGTCTTAATCAGGTTGTGCTGCAGCGGCATGGCATCAAAAAATAAATCAAATTATTGGGTTACAATTCAATATAAAAAGTATTAAGTAGTGAATAATCAGTTAAATGTGGAAATGCCGACGGATAGTGAAGTGATCATTGGGATCTTAAACAACTCCGACAGTGTTTTGAAAAAGTTATATCTGGCTTATTTCCCTATGGTTTTACAGCTCGTCATCAATAATAATGGTAACGAGGATGAGGCCAAGGATATTTACCAGGAGGCTATAATAGTTCTTTACAATAAGGTTAAGCGTGGCGATTTTGAGCTAAGCAGCAAGCTTAAAACCTACATATATTCGATATGCCGGCGATTATGGCTAAAACGGCTTAAACAGTTAAATAAGTACGGTGGGGATATTAAAGATTTCCAGGAGTATTTGGCGGTTGAGGATGAAGTAGAGAAGCACGAGGAACGCGATATGCAGCTTAATAAAATGGGCGATGCATTAAAGTTACTTGGCGAACCCTGCAAAACCATTATGGAAGATTTTTATATGCACAACCGCAGCATGCAGGATATATGCGAACGGTTTGGCTACACAAATGCCGATAACGCGAAAACGCAGAAATACAAATGCCTGCAAAGGCTGAAGAAATTATTTTTTCAGCAATAATTAGAGAAAGGGTAAAGAGAATGAAAGATAACCAACTTTTAGAAATGATTGAGCGCTACCTAAGCAGCGAAATGCCTGCTGATGAACGTGCCCAATTTGATGCATTGCGTAAAAAGGATGCTACTATAGATGCTAAAATTGCCGAGCATATAGAGTTTACATCTTTATTAAAGCAATATAACGACCGTTTAAGTCTACAAAGCAGGTTAGACGAGATACACGATGAGATTGATGTACACACGCTTAAGGATGACCTGATGGCGCATCCATCATGGGTGGTGCAAATGTGGCGTAACCACCATTCTAAAATCTCGGTAGCGGCTTCAGTAGCTATTTTCGCTGTACTTACTATACTGTATTTTACAGGTGACTTAAGCAACCGCGACCCTCGTTTTCAACAATTGAAACAGGAGGTTGACCGCGTAAAAAGAGAACAGTCTAAATTGGGTGCTAAAACCGACAATATTATTAAAGCCAATAAAACAGGTCCTGCTATTTCCGCAAAATTTAGCGGTACAGGTTTTGCGCTTACCGGTAACGGTTATATTGTTACTAACTATCATGTAATTAGCGGTGCCGATTCTGTGTATGTGCAAAATGCACAGGGCGAATCCTTCCATACCAAGGTTGTTTACACCGAACCACAGTATGATGTAGCTATCCTGCAAATAATCGACCCTGCCTTTAAAAACCTTGGTACAGTGCCATATAGCTTCAAAAAGAGTAAAAGTGATTTAGGTGAGGCCGTGTATACATTGGGTTACCCCGGCGACGATCTTAAGTTTGGCCCGGGCGCTTTAACCGCAAGCACAGGTTTCCATGGTGATACCACCGAATATGAATTGTATATCCCGGTTAATCCCGGTAACAGTGGTGGCCCTTTAATGGATGATAAAGGAAACGTTATTGCTATTATTAACGGTAAACAAACCCAAACACAAGGTGTAGCATACGCGGTAAAATCAAACTACCTGCTTAAAGCCATCCAAAGCATCCCTGCCGATTCTTTAAATAAATCGCTTAAGCTAAGTACAAAAAATACTTTAACCAACTTAAGCCGTACCCAGCAAATAAAAAAATTGCGCAACTACGTATTCTCGGTAAAGGTTTACAATCAGTAAAAAAATCAACAATTAATATATCCGAAAAGGGAGGCAAGAAATTGCCTCCCTTTTTTTGTTTTCAACAAATATCAGTCCCACTTTGTCGAATACTTATGCCCGCTACGAATGGTTCGACAGGTTCACCATGACAAAAGTATATTGATTTATTATAAAAGGTTTTTTTTAGTCCCGGCTTGTCAAAGACTTATACCCGCTATTAACGGTTCGACAGGCTCACCAGACAAAATGAGGAGAAGCTTTCGCACCTATTGACTCTAACCGTCTTAACTATCTTACCTATCCACTTCCCCCAACACAAAGTCGAGCGAGCCGATTATGGCTATCAGGTCGGCTATCATCACGTTTTTGCCTAATTCGGGCAGTACGGATAGGTTGTTAAAACTCGGCCCGCGCACCTTACCACGGAAGGGGATCTCGGAGCGTTCGTTGTTATGTACAAAGTAAAAACCCAATTCGCCTTTGGCACCTTCGCAACGGGCGTAGTAATCCTGCACTTTTGGGGTGAGTTTACGTGGAAGTTTCGCACGAGGGTCAAACTCGGGTGTGCGTTTTAATTCGTTTTGCAGACGGTTAAGACACTGCTCAATGATTTTCAAGGATTCCTGAATTTCATCTACACGTACCTTGTATCGGTCCCAGCAATCGCCAACGGTGCCCATCAGGCCTTTACCTACCGGGATATCAAAATCCAACTCGGAGTAAACGGAATAATTATCAATCCGGCGCAAATCATACTTTAGCCCCGACCCACGCAGCACCGGGCCGCTGCAACCGAAGTTAATGGCTACATCCATCGGCAAAACGCCCACGTTGGCGGTTCTGCTAATAAAAATTTGGTTATCGGTAAGTAGCTGGTTAAGTTCAACCATTTTGGGTTTAAAGTAATCTACAAACTCGCGGCAGCGTTCTTCAAAGCCAACGGGTAAGTCGTAAAATAAACCACCCACCCATATATAGTTATACAGCATGCGCGAGCCAGAAGCCCATTCCAGCATGCCCATAATATGTTCGCGGTCGCGGAAACACCACAGGAAAGGCGTAAAGGCGCCAATATCGATGCCGTAGGTACCAATAGCTATGAGGTGCGATGCAACGCGGTTAAGTTCGCAAACCAGTACGCGGATGTATTCTATTCGTTTGGGGATATCTTTATCGATGCCCAGCATTTTCTCCACGCCCATTACCCAGGCATGGCTGTTATTCATAGATGCCAGGTAATCCAGCCTGTCTGTAAAAGGTATAGTTTGCTGATAAGTAAGCGATTCGGCATGTTTTTCAAAACAACGGTGCAGGTAACCAATGTGGGGGATAACCTCTTTGACTATCTCGCCATCGGTAATTAACTCCAGCCGCAAAACCCCGTGCGTAGACGGATGCTGCGGCCCCATATTGAGTACCATATCCTCCACCGCCGCATCAGCGATCTTTTGCTGGTAGCGGTAAAGTGCTTCGTTATATTTTGAAACTTCTACGTTCAATTTCTTATTTCTGAGCGTCATTGCGAGCGTAGGGCGGCAATCTTCTATAGGTATGTCGCCGACTATTCTATCGAAGATTGCTATGTCGCTATCGCTTTTCGCAATGACGTTATTTATGTATGTTTTTTAATCCGAAATCAATCAACCTTTATCCCCTTATAATACTCCGCTGCTTTATAATCTTTCCGCAACGGATAGCCTTCCCAATCATCAGGCAATAAAATTCTGCGCAGATCCGGGTGGCCTTCAAAGAAGATTCCTACCAGGTCGTATGCTTCGCGCTCATGCCAATCTGCAGTCCGGTAAACGGATACAATGCTTGGGAATGATGGTAAATTATCTTCGCTGCGGTCGTTCTCCCGGCTGATTTTCAACGTTAGCTGTAAATGATAAGGGATAGACGACAGGTGATATACTACCCCCAAACGGCCGGCTTCCACACCATAATCCATGCCGGTAAGGCAGGATAGGAAGTCGAAATAAGTTTTGGGATTATTGCGTAGCTCCAAACAAACCTCAACTATGCGGTTTGGGTTTATGAGTAGGGCGGGTTGCAGGCCGGTACGTTCTTCTCCGGTAATTACATCGTCGCCAAACTTTTGGGTAAGCAATAATTTAATATCGTCAAAACTCATGGCGCAAGGCGAACAATTTTCCAGTTTTTATTATCGGTCTTCTTATAAACAATCCTATCGTGAAGGCGGCTGCGGCGGCCCTGCCAAAATTCAATAAGGCGCGGCTTAAGCACGTAGCCACCCCAGTAAGATGGTTTTGGAACTTCGCTATCGGCATACTCTAATTCTAAAGCGGCCATTTTTTGTTCCAGCTCCTCGCGGCTGTTAATTTCCTGGCTTTGCGGCGATGCTGCTGCACCAATCTGGCTCTTCTTTGGGCGCGAGTGGAAATATTTTTCAGAATAATTCTTATCCAGCTTTTCTATATTACCTTCAATACGAATCTGGCGTTCCATATCTCCCCAGTAGAAAATAAGGGCGCCAAGCGGATTTTTAGCTATCTCTTTACCTTTGCGGCTCAGGTAGTTGGTGTAAAACTTAAAGCCATCATCGCTAAAGCCTTTTAATAAAACTATTCGGGCGCTTGGGCGGCCATCCAGCGTAGCGGTAGCCAGCGTCATGGCGTTTGGCTCGTGCACTTTGTAATTAATGGCTTCGTTAAACCATTTATCAAACTGGCGGATGGGGTCGGCATTAACGTCGGTTTCGGTTAACGAAGCCGCGGCGTAGTCCTGCCTTAAATTTTCTATATCTTTCTGATCCATTATCGCAAACTTACAAATTAATTATACCGTACATACAAGTACACTGTTCATTTTATTTACCTAATGAACATATTTTTACATTAAGTGTTATTTATTTAAATTTATAACCTATGCTAAGTCCCATCGCGGCGGCTGCGGGCCGTTTATTAATATCCGAACCATTTATGCCCGACCCTAATTTTAAGCGGTCGGTTATCCTGCTTACCGAATACTCGGAGGCCGGTGCCATGGGTTTTATCCTTAACCATCAAACCGAAATGATGCTGGGCGATATTTTGCCCGACGTTTCCTATTCGAAGATCCCGGTGTACATGGGTGGGCCTGTTGCCGAAAATACCCTGCATTATATTCACCGCTGCCCCGATAAGGTCGATGGCGGTATCGAAATTTGGGATGGTATTTTTTGGGGAGGAGACTTTGAGCAGATCAAAGAATTGATCACTAATTATCAGTTAACAGAAGACGAGATCAAATTCTTTACAGGATACTCCGGCTGGACACAAGGCCAGTTAGACGATGAACTGCGCGAGGATGCCTGGATTGTAGCAAACAAGTTTGAAACCGACGCCATCTTCAGCAATAGTGAGCACAACCTTTGGAAAGAAGCAGTGATAAGCCTTGGGCAACGTTACGCGCATATCGCCAACTTCCCCGAGAACCCTACGTTAAATTAACACCGCGACATACATAACAAAAAGCCTGTAACTAAATTAGCTACAGGCTTTTTTGCATAATGTTGTCACGACTATTCTTTAGTCGCTGTCGTAGTTTCCGCATCGCCTTTGGCATCTTTAAAAGATTTCATGCCTTCGCCTAAACCGCGCATTAACTGAGGTATTTTTTTACCTCCAAACAATAGCAGTATTGCTATGATAATGAGGATTATTTCTGGTGCTCCCATGATTTTTTATTTAATATTTTGGTTGTTATTTAAAGATACGCTGTATTGATGTAAAAGGTTTTGATTTAAAGAGGTTTATTTACCTTCCATCTCTGCAGCCGAAGCTTCTACCACTTGTTTTAATTTTTCTTTAAAGGCGATAAGGTTAGCAACAAGGTACTCATCTGCAGTAGATAAGATCTGCGCGGCTAAGATCCCTGCGTTTTTTGCAGCGTTTAAAGCTACTGTTGCTACCGGGATACCGTTAGGCATTTGTAAAATGGATAAGATAGAATCCCAGCCATCGATAGAATTGCTCGATTTTACCGGAACGCCAATTACCGGCAAGTGCGTTAATGATGCCACCATACCCGGTAAATGCGCTGCACCACCTGCACCGGCTATAATCACCTTTATGCCACGATCTGCAGCGGCACGGGCGTAGCTAAACATCCTATCCGGCGTGCGGTGTGCCGATACAACAGTTATTTCGTACTCAACACCCAGCTCTTTTAAAACATCTGCAGCATCCTGCATAACGTGTAAATCGGACTTGCTGCCCATAATGATGGCTACTTTTATTTGGCTCATATTTGTATTATTTCAAACCGTCATTGCGAGGTACGAAGCAATCTCTTTAGCCTCACCCTGCCCTCTCCAAAGGAGAGGGTTCTGATGCGCTTTTTAAAAATCCTCTCCTTTGGAGAGGATTTAGGTGAGGCCTCTTCCTCGCAATGACGCGCGGGTTTCTAACTAATTACTACGCTATAACTTTCAGCGTTTGCTGTACATATCTTGCTTTCTCTATTGCTTTCTCTCTATCACTATCAATTATAGTAACATGCCCCATCTTGCGGAAAGGTTTTGTTAAGGCTTTACCGTATAGGTGCACATATACCCCTGCACATTTTAAGATCTTTTCTATGCCTTGGTAAACTGCAGGGCCTTCATATCCGGCTTCGCCTAAAATGTTTACCATTATGGCGTTGCTAAGGCAGGCGGTATCACCCAGTGGCTGATCGAAGATAGCGCGCAGATGCTGCTCAAATTGCGACACTACGTTACCTTCAATACTTTGATGGCCGCTGTTGTGCGGGCGCGGGGCAAGTTCGTTCACCAATATCTTACCGTCTTTGGTCAGGAACATTTCAACGGCAAGGATGCCTACGATGTTTAACGTTTCAGCGATGCGTTTGGCAATGTTTTCGGCTTCCATCTGCACCTCAAACGGTAGGGTAGAAGGTGAGATTAAAAACTCTACAAGGTTAGCTTCCGGATTAAACTCCATTTCTACCAGCGGGAAGGTTTTTACTTCGCCGCTTTCGTTACGGGCTACTATTACGCCTATCTCTTTTTCAAAATCGACAAGGCGCTCAATCAAACTGGGTTCAGTAAAGGCTTTGGCTAACGAGCTTTCGTTGTTAACGCGGTAAACACCTTTGCCGTCGTAACCATCGCGGCGCAACTTCTGAATATATGGGAACGGGATATGGCTTGACCTCAATTGCTCAGGCGATGAGATCACCTGGAATTCGGCCGTAGGGATGTTGTTCTCTTTAAAGAACTGCTTTTGCAAGCCTTTATCCTGTATCAGTCTAATAATGCGCGACTGCGGGTAAACTACAACGCCTTCTTTTTCCAGTTGCTCCAGCGCGTCAACGTTTACTTTTTCAATCTCGATGGTAAGCAGGTCAACCTTTTTACCGAAGTTGTAAACGGTTTCGTAATCGCTAAGCGAACCCACAACAAACTCGTTGCAAAGCCGGCGGCAGGGTGCCTCGCGGTCGGGGTCGAGTACCTTAACGGTAACGTTATAATTTATTGCCTGTTGTATCAGCATGCGCCCAAGTTGGCCGCCGCCTAATATCCCTAATCGTAAGTCGCCGTAAAATGCTTTCATGTGTAGGCTGCAAATTTACCTAAATCTTTTAAATAGCGGTCTAAGAATTATTTCTTAGATATATGCTGTAAAAAAACCCTGTCAAAAGCACATTTTATCGTCACAATTCCACCACAATAACAGTTAAAGCCTTTACAGATAGGCCTAAAAAGCCTACCTTTGCAGCGTTTTTACACACCACATAATATCATCCATGAAAACCAAAATAGCAGTAGCAAAAGGTGACGGTATAGGCCCGGAAATTATGGCCGCCGTGCTCCGCATATTTGAAGCCGCAAACGTACAGCTCGACTACGAGTACGTAGAAATGGGCAAGTCTTACTTTGATGCAGGCCACTCCACCGGGATGACCGCACAGGCAAAAGAAACCATTGAGCGTTTAGGCCTGCTTTTTAAAGGCCCTATGGAAACCCCGAAAGGTAAAGGCGTAAAAAGCATCAACGTTACAGCCCGCAAAGTGTGGAACACTTATGCTAACCAACGCGATTTCCGTTCATTAAATGGTGTTGATACCGTGTTCTCTAAAGCAGGTATCCCGATCAACTTAACTATCGTTCGCGAAAACATTGAAGATACTTACGGAGGTATCGAGCACTTGCTGACTAACGACGTTGCCGTTGGCCGCCGTATCATTACCCGCCCGGGCAGTGCCCAGGTTATCCGTTATGCTTTTGAAATGGCCCGCCGTAAAGGTTATACCAAACTGGCTTGCGGCCACAAGGCAAATATTATGAAGCTGACTGATGGTTTATTCCTGGAAACTTTCTACGAGATAGCCCGCGAATACCCTGATATCGAATCATCTGATATTATTGTGGATGATTTATGTATGAAACTGGTTTCCCGCCCCGAGATCTTCCAGGCTATTGTATTAACTAACCTACAAGGCGATATCGTATCCGACCTGTGTGCCGGTTTAGTTGGTGGGCTTGGTTTTGCGCCATCTGCAAACATTGGCGATAATATCTCTATTTTTGAAGCTGTACACGGTACCGCGCCGGATATTGCCGGCCGTGGTATTGCAAACCCAACAGCCTTGTTGCTATCTGGTATTTTGATGCTGCGTTACTTAGGTTTTACCACCGCTGCCGCTGATATAGAAAACTCATTATTATACACGCTTGAGCAAGGCGTACATACAGGAGACTTTGGTGATAAAGCAACCGAAGCTGCCAATACAGAAACTTTTGCTGATGCGGTAATTGCTAACCTTGGCCACATCCCGGCGAAAGGCGCGGTTATAGGCCAGCCGGATATGGAAGTGAAAGCAAACCACGATCATCCCCTAAAAAATAAACTGACCGTTACCAAAGCTGCCACCACCGAAGAAATGGTTGGTGTGGATGTTTTCGTAGAATCGAGCAAACAACCAAACGAATTAGCTGAATTAGCCAAGCGAAATGAAACCGATAATTTCCAGTTGGTGATGATCTCTAACCGTGGTACGCAGGTATGGCCTACAGGTTCTATCTTTACCGAGTTGGTGAATGAGTACCGCATCCGTTTCGAAAAGAAAGACGGTACTGAGATCACCCAAAAAGAGATCTTGCTGATTGCTGCCGACCTTTCTGATGATTTTAAAGTGTGCTCTGTAGAGTTCCTGATGAAGTTTGACGGTAAGATAGGTTACACCCTTGCGCAGGGGCAGTAAACTTAAATTTTAAATACAGTTCATTTCGAGGGAAGCGCAGCGAGGAGAAATGAACTGTGTTTAAAACTTAATCGCTGTCAACCGTTCGCCGGCCAACCTTGTCATCAGCTTCGTTGTTTATTTTTTTTATGTAGATCTCATCTACCAATATAATTATAATGGACAGTAGTGGCACCGCCAATATAATGCCTAACACGCCCGATAATACCCCCATGAGCACCTGGCTAATGATGGTTAAGGCAGGCGGAATGTTGATCATCTTTTTTTGGATAAGCGGTGTTACAATATTGCTTACAATGGTTTGCGATACAATGTAAAGCAGCGCTACAATAATAGCGGTATTAAGGTCTTTAGTTAATGCGAGCAATACGCCGGGTATCATTGCCGCCAGCGAGCCAAAGTTTGGTATTAACTTTAATAACCCTGTAAGTAATGCAAGTACAAGTGCTACCGGTATGCCAATGATAGAGAGGCCGGTACTTATCAGGATAAAAATCAGCACCATAGAAAGCATCATGCCCTTTAGCCATCCTTTTAAAGCCTGGCTGGTACGGTCGATAACCTTCTTGGCCATCGGTTTATTCTGCTCGGGAAATAGCTTTATGATACCATTTTTGTAAAGCGACGGATGGGTGGAAAAGAAGATCCCCAGGAAGATGATGATATAAATATTGCCTAATATACCAAAGCTGGTATTAAAAAAGCTTTGCGCGGTGGCAAAAACTTTGTCAGTATTATCGCTACCAAAGTATTGCAATATTTTGGCGCCTATAGGGCCTTGGCCAAGTTTCGCCTTAAGGTTGTTGATGGTTTCGGGCAGGCTTTCGCTCAAAGTAGCTATCTGGCCTTGTATGGTGGTGCCCATTATCCAAAGTAACCCGCCCAGTATCAGGAACGTACCTGCTACCGATATGGTCATAGATACTTTGCGGCTCCATTTGGTTTTGCGTTCTATCAGGTCGCCCAGGCCATGAAAGTAAACCGATATTAGCGACCCCGCCAATATCATTAATAACACGTTAAAGGCTACGCGGGCTATTAGTATGGATACTACCAGCAGGGCTACAATGGCAACTGTATGCCATACTTTTTCAATATAGGTAAGTTCTTTACCGGAAGCTTTTTCAGGTTTTGGCTTTCTATCGGGCATTATGTGTATTTGGTGTGTCCTCCTAAGGACACATAACACTCCTAAAAGTTTTAACGAATGTAAAAGGAGGATTTTTTTACTGGTGCAATGCCTTAATCTTATTAAAGTAAACGATGAGTTTTTCGATGTTGCCGATGCCAAAATGGTTGCCTTTTATCTGCTCTACCACCTCAGGTTCATCGGCCATCACTTCGCTCATAATGTCTTTAAAGTTTTCTTTGGTGAGGTGCTGCATACTGGCCGTACTGCTGCCATAATAATAGGATAATTTTCCACTATTACCACCGCCGTTACCACCTATGCTGATGCCTATGCCACCACCGTATGATGTACCGTAGGTGCCGGTACCAAAGCCAACAGCAGGCGCAACCTGCACCTTTTTGCCGCCACCGCCACTGCCCGCGCCACGGGTTGCATAAATTTTAATGGGTTCGTCAACAGCTACGCGTACAAAATCAAACTCTCTTTTAGCCCAGGTTTCGTTACCGGGGGCGTGGGCTACCACAAAGCTATCCCTGCCTGCCACAAAAGATTGCAGGTCTCTGGCGCTTAAATAGTATGGTGTAGAATGTTCCTCATCTTTAAATTCAATAAAACCTTCATCGGCGAAAGGCCCGCGGCCGCCCGGGTTGGGGTGGATATAACCGTTAATTTTTACATCCTTAACATCAACAAAATTGCCGGGGAGCCATTTTTGCGCGCTGGCTTTTTGGCAGGATAGTAATATAAACAGCGCCATAAATGCTGCCGAAAATAAATGGTTTTTATACTTAGTTGTCATATGATTTTTTTGGCATCTGGCCGGTTAGGTAATAGGTCACCAGGTTGTTTATATCACCATAACGAAAAGTTTTGTCTTTAATTTTAGCAACTACTTCAGGTTTATCCTCCATCAGGTCGCTCATTACTTCAATAAATTGTTTCTTCTCTAACTTTGTTACATTATCGGGCGTTTTGCCATAGTAATAAGTGGTTTTTACACCACCGCCTATAGAAGTACCCACACCTACGCCCATCCCGAAACCACCGCTAAAACCACCCGAGTTAATCATTAGCGGGATGCCGTTCTTCATTGCCCTGTTGGTGTACAATTTGGTCGGGTTATCAAGCACCACGGTCATAAACGGACTGTTTTTGAACAGCACATTGTGCGATACCACAATGCTGTCATCGCCCATAATAAACGCGTTTACTTTGTAGTATGGAACGGGCAAAGTTTCGGCCATTTCATCCCGGCGGTAAAGCACGATGTCGCCGTCTTCATACTCGCCTTTGTGTGGGGGCGTCCAGGAGATCAGGCCATTGAATACCTCGCCATTGGTATGGTAAAGCCGGCCCTCAAACCACTTGCGGTTTTGGCTCTGCGCATCGGCGGTGAACGAACCTGCAAGGAGGAGTATGAATAGGATTTTGCGCATTTTCTAATTATTATTACGATGCATCGATGCCGGGTAATTATCTGTTCGATAGAAGTACATCAGCTCGTTTATCTTGCCTAACTTAAATGTTTTATCCTGCACCCTTTTTACCACATATGGCTTGCTGGTAAGCGCCTTACTCATTACCTCAATAAAATTCTTTTTATCAAGGCGGGTGGTATGGTCAGTGTCTGTGCCATAGTAATACTTGGTATCGTTGTTTGAAAAGCCCGGCGTAAATATCATAACACCGCCCGCGCCCGGCATCATACCGCCACCACTGGATGATATCATCGTGAAACCGTATATCTTAACGTAGTTATCAAACAAAACGTGCAAGAAAGGAGCTTTCACAAAATCTTTATTTGTAGCTACGGTAAAGCTATCCATACGGGCGCTGTCATTCTTTATCCCGAATGATCTTATTTCCGTGTTTTTTAGTTTTACCTGTTCGGCTTTCTTATCTGTTTTGTAATAGATATGGTCGCCTTTATTACCAAATATTGATTTTGCCGGCGGTGACCACGAGATAAGCCCGGTATGTTTTACTCCAACAGAATCATAATAAAAGCCTTCGTCATAGTGCTTACCAAACAATTGCGCTTTAGTAGAGAATGTAATACTTAAAATACAAAGGAGTAAGAAGATTTTCTTCATAAAATGGTTTAGATTTGAAACCAAATATAAAAGAATTTTCGACATGATAACAGTAGATCTGCGCAGCGATACCGTAACAAAACCAACACCGGGGATGCTTGAAGCCATGTGGGGCGCCAAAGTAGGCGATGATGTTTTTGGCGAGGACGAAACCGTGAACGCTTTGGAGCAAAAGGCAGCAGCAATGTTCGGGATGGAAGCTGCCATCTTCTGCCCGTCTGGCACCATGACCAACCAAATAGCCATTAAATGTTTTACACAGCCGCTGGATGAATTAATTGCCGACCAAACCGCGCACGTTTACCGTTACGAGGGTGGTGGGATTGCATTTAACTCGGGTGTATCTACCAGGTTATTGAACGGTTATCGCGGCATAATAACCGCCGAGATGATTGCCCCCGAAATTAATAACGAGAATATCCATTACCCGCATACCAGCCTGGTGGTGTTGGAAAACACAGTAAACAAAGGTGGTGGTAGTTGCTATACGCTGGATCATATTAAACCAATTGCGGAGCTATGCAAGCAGCGGGGCTTAAAAATCCATTTGGATGGTGCCCGCATCTTTAATGCCCTTGCCCATACCGGCGATAAAGCGGTTAATTATGGCACTTATT
Source organism: Mucilaginibacter aurantiaciroseus (assembly GCF_024055595.1). GTDB lineage: Bacteria > Bacteroidota > Bacteroidia > Sphingobacteriales > Sphingobacteriaceae > Mucilaginibacter > Mucilaginibacter aurantiaciroseus. The sequence goes on along the minus strand of NZ_JAMXOF010000001.1, from coordinate 1,636,319 downwards.
TCGATGGGATTTCCGTATGCCTTTCAAAAGGTTTAGGCGCGCCTGTAGGTTCAGTTTTACTGGCCGATAAAGCGACAATCAAATATGCCCGCCGCATCCGTAAAGTTTTAGGCGGAGGCATGCGCCAGGCAGGCTTCCTTGCCGCGGCCGGGATTTACGCTTTAGACCACCACATAGAACGTTTGAAGATAGACCACGCCCATGCCCGCATCTTAGGCGAAGAGCTGGTTAAGCGCCCTTGGGTAACCAATGTAGTACCTGTAGAAACCAACATCGTTTTGTTTGATACCACCGAACCTGCAGCCGCTATATTGGCCAAACTTGCTGAAAAAGGCATCAAAGCAAGTAGCACCGATACGCACCGCATCCGTTTTGTTACCCATTTGGATGTACATGCCGAGGAGGTGGAGTATGTAGTGGATGTGGTGAAAGGGCTGTAGCCCCACCCAAACCCTCCCCGGTAGGGGCTTAAAGAACAAAAAAGTCTCCCCTTCCGGGGGAGATTTAGAGGGTGCATTTAAAACTTATCCCTCAATATCATGTTCTATCCTACACATGAGCCGCCTCGTACAAATACTCGAAAAAATTGGCCGCGACCCCAAGATAACTGCTAAAACGGTAGGCCTTCGCTATGTTGCAGATTCTACCCCCGGCTATACCCGCAAAAAAAGCGGCAAGGGTTGGACGTACCTGGATGCCGGTGGCAAAACCGTTAAAGATAAAGAGCTTGTACAGCGGTTCAACAAACTGGTGATCCCGCCGGCGTATAACAATGTATGGATCTCACCTTATGATAACGGCCACCTGCAATTTACAGGTACAGATGCAGCGGGGCGCAAACAATACCGCTATCATACACATTGGAACAAGATTCGTAACCAATCCAAATACCACCGCCTGCAAACTTTTGCGGCGCATTTGCCTGCCATCCGCCACCAGGTGAATAAAGACCTTGCCCGCCAAAAACTCGACCACGAAAAAGTAGTTGCCCTGGTGGTGCGCATAATGGAACTTACCAGCATCCGAGTAGGTAACGAATCATACAAAAAGCTTTACGGCTCTTTCGGTTTAACCACGCTGATGGATAAGCACGTGAAGATTGACGGCAGCATGATAAATTTTGAGTTTAAGGGCAAAAAAGGGGTAATGCATAAAACTGCCCTGCAAAGTAAAAAGCTTGCCAGGTTAGTTAAGCAATGCCGCGACATCCCCGGGAAAGAACTGTTCCAATATTATAACGACGACAACACCCGATGTGCCATAGGCTCGGGCGATATCAATACCTACCTGAAAGAGATTACCGGCGAGGATTTCACCGCCAAAGATTTTCGTACCTGGGCTGGTAGCGTAAGCGCTTTGTATGCCTTTAAGGAAGCCGGGGAGTTTGATACGGTATCAGAATGTAAAAAGAAGATCTTAAGCGTACTGGATGAGGTAGCTATTAACCTGGGGAATACCCGCACGGTTTGCAAAAAATATTACGTACACCCAACCGTTATCAAAAGTTACGAGGAAGGCACAATCTTTAAATACATCAAAAAACTGGACGAAGATGAGGACAAGGATGTGAAAAGCGCGGAGCTTAACATCGCAGAGAAAGCTTTGTTGGATATTTTAGAGCACGAGAAGCTTGCGGAAGCGAGTTAAGATTAAACATATAGCAAAAGTTTGTCATGCTGAACGATAGTGAAGCATATGACTATACGAACTGTAAACGATTGCACAGTTCAATAATAGATGCACTCCGTTGGCTAACAAATCACGATGACAAAAAATATACATAAAAAAGGATGACCAGAATTGCCCCGGTCAACCTTAAAATAGGGTTAACAGCTAACTGATCTTATTATTGTTTCCCTTTTTTGGTGTAGATATAAACCACACCCTATTTGGCTTTGCCGCCGTATTTCGTAACGATAAGGATAGTTGTGGCATTACCGTAAGCTACCATCCTAACATCTTTTACTGTGCCTTTAATAACGGCAGTTACTAATGCCTTTTCCTTAAGGGTAAGGTTTTGCGGATCTTTATTTACGCCGTTTATCCTGATATTGGTTAAATGGCGCCTGTTGCCCGGTTTTTCAGTAATCGCTTTACCTTCGTCAGTATCTTTTATGGTTATGAAATAACATAACTGTCGTTATTAAAGGGGTATACGCTTTTGTCAATTGATAACTTTTTCAGTTCTTCGGGCCTTGCAATGTTGATAGATTGGATAGTGCCCGGGTCAACTTTAGAGAAGATCATATTGTCTGCCTTTTTGCCATTCAGCACCACATTCATCAAATCGATAGAGTGGCTATTGTCTAAATTGATAGAAAGTGCTTGTCTTTTACCGGTATCCGATTTAGTATGGTAAGCCGCTCATGAAACCTTTTTTGTATTTTTCTTACACAATGGCAGGGGTGTAGCTGAAAGAGTTGCCCAGCTTTTCGCCGGTTACAAATCCTTTGCGTTCAGGTTTTTTATGGTCGATACCAGGGTGATATAGGGTGGTTTAGGTTCGGTTATTTGATCTAAAAAAACCTTAAATAACCTGGTGCTAACCTCCCATACGGCCTGCATGGCTTCTTCTTGCGATAATTTCTCCATTGCCACCTACGATTATTTCTTACAAGATGCGACTGTTTCGTAATAATGCAAATGTTTTAACAAATGTTTTAACAAAAACATTTATGCGGGTTTCCCGGGTATGCATACGCTTTATTTAAAGCTATCATTTTAATAACCAATAGTTTAAGGTTGTATGCCTTTGCCATTGCATAAAATGTGCTAAATTTGGTTACTAATTAAACGCGTTTAAATTATTAATATGCCCATTACCACCACTGTAATAACCGGGGCTACATCCGGCATCGGTAGAGAAACAGCCATGGCGCTGGCCCGTAAAGACCATGCGCTGTACCTTTTGGTGCGTGATACCGAACGGGGCGAAGCTTTGAAGCGTGACATTACATCGGGCACAAAAAATAAAAATATTTATGTCGTGCAATGCGACCTTGCCGATCTGGAGAGCGTGCGCAACGCCGCCGGTATTTTAAAAAGAAGCCTGCTATCTATCAATATATTAATAAATAACGCAGGCGGGATATTTGCCGGGCGCGAGGAAAGTAAAGACGGTTTTGAAATGACCTTCGCGGTAAACCACCTTGGCCATTTTTTATTAGTGCAATGCCTTTTGCCTTTGTTGGAAAAAGGGCAGGCGCGCATCATCAACGTAAGTTCCGAAGCGCACCGTATGGCCAAACCAAACTTTAACGATCTGCAATGGATAAAGCGCCCATACTCCGCCTGGAAGGCTTACGGTACAGCCAAGCTTTTTAATATATACTTTACACGGTCGCTGGCTATAAAATATGGTAAAAAAGGTATTAACGCTTTTGCATTGCACCCGGGTTTGGTTAACACCGGCTTTGGCACCAAACTTAGCGGTTTTAGTAAATTGCTTATGGCGCTGGCGAGGCCGTTCATGATATCGGCCGAGAATGGCGCGCAGACCACCATTTATTTAGCATTAGCAACCCGTATAGATGCTAAAAGTGGCAAGTATTTTAAGAGCCGCCAACCTGCAGATTCATCAGTCGCGGCAACCAATGAGTTAGGGCGCGACAGACTTTGGGACTTGAGTATGGAACTGATTGAACCCTTCTTAAATTAATTGGGTAATATTTTTGTGGCATATTGTAGGGGTGGATTAATTGCTTTAAATTAGAAATTGAAATATACGCTTACACAATTATGACAATCAACAAAAAATTACTTGCGACTATAGGTCTTTTAGGTGCCGTTGTATTTATGGCAATGGTACCCGCGGTTAAAAAACCTGCCGAAGAAAAATTTAAAAACTTAAAGGTTTTACCCAAAGACATCACGGGCGAGGAAATGCACAAAGTGATGGATGAGTGGGAGCATGCCCTGGGTGCACGCTGTAGCTTTTGCCACGTACGTAACGAGGATACCCAAAAAATGGACTTTGCCGCTGATGGCAAACCGGAGAAAGATATGGCCCGCGAAATGTATAAAATGACGCAGGACATCAACAAAAAATATTTCCAAGCGGAGAAAGACAGCACAGGTGTAATTATGGAAAGTAGCGTTAACTGCTATAGCTGCCACCGTGGTGTATCGCACCCCGAAGTTGTTAGGGCATCAGACTTACCACAACAGCCAAGCCCAGCACCGGCACCTGGCCAACCGGGATGGGCGCCAGGCGCATCGCCAGCTCCTGGCACACCGCCACCACCACCTGTTGAAAAAAAACAATAGTTTTTTTTCAACACAGAGAATACAAAGTTTTTCATAAAGGCCACAGAGATTATTCTTTGTGGCCTTTGTGCTTTTAAACTCTTTAACACGTCATTGCGATAGTGTAGCAACCTTCGATAGATTAGCAGTTTTTCTTAAGAGAGGGTTAGGGGGTGTTAAGCAGGGGCTGTAGTTTTACGTTTTTGCTTTGCTTTCATTAACGTCAGCCCGCTCATTGCCGCGGAGGCTACTCCTTTTGATACAATAGGAAGCAAAAAATCAAGACAAAAAAATTATTCTCCGCACGAGCCTTTACCCATCGGCCGCGGTTTTTTGTCGGCCCACCGCTCTTCTACACCTAATCTTAACCAATTCTAAAAATTCTATAAATTCGGGTTTAGAAAAACTGCAGATGCATGGTACCTATTAGAAGCTTCAAACGTTCAGCATAACAAGGGAAAAGAAATTCATTTTAATTCTAAAATTCTGTCAATTCCGGTTCGGAAAATTGCGTTAAGGATAGAAGCGGATACCAGCCTTGCGGCTAAGGCCCGTGCAGTATGAGCGTATAGCCTGCCCGTAGGGAACGCCCAAAACGCCTTTCGCACTACCTACCCCATACCCAATTCAAGAGGGAAAGAATGCACTTTACAGTTCTTTATGTCGCTGTGATTTCTCTCCGTGCCCGCTGTGATTAAATCTACACCTACAAATTCTGCGCTATCACAAACCCGCTTGCCCATGCCCATTGAAAGTTATAACCACCCAGCCAGCCGGTAACATCCACACATTCGCCGCCGAAGAAAAGGCCCGGTACTTTTTTGCTTTCGAGGGTTTTGGATGATAGTTCGTTCGTATCTACGCCGCCGGTCATTACCTCGGCTTTGTCGTAGCCTTTGGTGCCGGCGGGTTTTACTTTAAACTCGTGCAGCAGTATGCTGATGTCTTCAAGCTCAGTTTTGGTGAGGGATGCCAGGTTTTTATCCGCGGGTATATAATTTACCAATGCCTCGGTAAATTTGCGGGTGAACAGGTTGGATAGGTAGGCCAGCAGCATTTTTTTGCCGTTTTGCTCGCGTTCCTGTAGTATCAGCTCGATAATATCTTTGCCGGGCAGCAGGTCGATGTAAATATGCTCTCCGGGTTTCCAGTAGGAAGAGATCTGCAAAATTGCAGGGCCACTTAAGCCCCAATGCGTAAACAGGATGTTTTCTTCAAAACTTGCTCTGTCATTCCACACACGGCAAAATATACTGTTGCCCGATAGCTGCTCGTACCATGGTTGATCTTTACCGGTAATGGTAAGCGGCACCAGGGCAGGGGAGGTTTCGGTAATGGCCATCTCAAATTTGCGGGCCACACGCAGGCCAAAATCAGTAGCTCCCATTTTTTGGATAGGCAGGCCGCCACTGGCGATAACCACTTTCGGGGCAAACAGAATCTGCTGTTTATCGTTCCGCATGATGGTAACATTAAATCCATCTTCGGTTTGTTCAACAGCTGTAACCTCGGTATCGCACCAAATCTCCTGGCCAAGGTCGTTACACAGGTTTGTAAAAACATTCACTACATCTTTTGCCTTGTCGCTCACCGGGAAAAGCTGCCCAAGTGTTTTTTCTTTGCCTTCAATGCCGTAGGTTTCAAAAAAGGTTACTGTATCATCAACCCTCCATTGCGCCAGGGCCGACCGGCTAAAATGCTCGTTGTTAGAGATGAATTGTTTATGTGTGGCGTAAAGGTTAGTGTAATTACACCTTCCGCCGCCGCTGATCAGGATCTTGGCGCCTACTTTATCGTTCTTTTCTAATACCAAAGTTTGCTTGCCTAAAAAGCCGGCCTGTACCGCGCACATAAGTCCGCAGGCGCCGCCGCCAATAATTATAGCGTCAAAAGTTGATTGTTTTGTTAAATTTGCTGTCATGGATGATGTTGCGCAAATATCAGAATTTGGAAAGATACTTATCTTTTTAATTACGGGTATCGTGTTTATTGGAGGATTGTTTTTTTTGAACCGCCTTTTAGCACCCCGTAACCCTAATTATGAAAAGCTAACCACGTACGAATGTGGCGAAGAACCAACCGGTAATGCCTGGTTGCCTTTCAACTCGCGCTTTTATGTTATCGCATTGGTTTTCTTGCTATTTGATGTAGAGATGGTGTTCGTTTTCCCCTGGGCTACGGTATTTGGCAACCGCGAAATTATAGCAACTGATTCCCGCTGGGGATGGTTCTCACTGATAGAAATGTTCATCTTTTTAGGGATACTGATCTTGGGCCTGGCCTACGTTTGGGTAAAAGGCGACCTCGACTGGATAAAACCCAAAGTAGCCCTGCCGCAAACAGATGCCCGCATCCCGCAAAACTTATACGATGACCTGAACGCCCGGCAAGGCAATTTTAAAGTAAAAGAGTTTAGCCTGGAGCTAGCGCAACCGGCTACTGCTACAGCCACTGCAACTCCTGCCGCTGAACCAAGGAAGCCAATGTTTAAACCATCATTTAAAAAACCAGCTAATGACGCCTGATTTGACCAACGAAGCCGGTGGCATTGTGATCACTAAAATGGATGATCTGCTCAACTGGGCGAGGCTGTCATCATTATGGCCGCTAAGTTTTGGAATTGCCTGCTGCGCGATAGAAATGATGGGAGCGTTGGCTTCTACGTACGATCTGGACCGTTTTGGGGTGTTCCCAAGGCCGTCTGCACGGCAATCAGATGTAATCATCATAGCCGGTACGGTTACCTTTAAAATGGCCGAGCGTATCAAACGCCTTTACGAACAAATGCCCGATCCTAAATATGTGATCTCTATGGGCTCATGCTCTAACTGCGGCGGCCCATACTGGCAGCATGGCTACCACGTAGTAAAAGGCGTTGACAGGGTAATCCCGGTTGATGTTTACGTACAAGGCTGCCCGCCAAGGCCGGAAGCGTTGATAGGCGCTATATTGGAGTTGCAGAAGAAGATAGAGAAAGAACATATTGTAGCGGGGGAGCAACCGGCTTAAACCACCTTTGTCATTTCGAGGGAAGCGCAGCGATGAGAAATCTTGTTCTTTATAACAAGTAGTCGATTTCTTATCTAACAAGATTTATCTACGATGGGCTCCCTAAGGTCGGTTCTCCTCGTACCTCGTTCGAAATAGCAATTTTCTTTTATTACTCGTTTCTAGTTTTTCTGCCCTTGTTGGTATTGTTACCAACAAGCCGCCATGCTTGTAACAACTGCTTTAAATTTTTAAATGAATCATATGGTGGCACTACATTGTCAGTAATCTAATTTATAAAAATCTGATTATTAGTTAATTGCAATTAGTTGCGTGTGTTCACAAACGTGAACGTGAACATTTGGGCTGTTTTGAGCTCTTCGAAATGGCATTTCTTTTTTACAGTTAATCCGTTACATTTGTTTCCTATGCAAAAAATATTGGTAGCTAACCGGGGCGAGATCGCTTTACGTGTAATGCGTTCGGCCCGCGAAATGGGGATTAAAACAGTAGCCGTTTATTCTGAAGCCGACCGTAACGCCCTGCACGTGCGTTACGCCGACGAAGCCGTTTTTATCGGTGCAGCACCATCTAATCAATCATATCTTGTTGGCGATAAAATAATTGCCGCCTGTAAACAAACAGGTGCCCAAGGCATCCATCCCGGTTATGGGTTCTTAAGTGAAAACGCCAATTTTGCAAGGCAAGTACGCGAGGCTGGGCTTATACTAATAGGCCCATCGCCTGAAGCCATGGAAGTGATGGGTAACAAGCTATCTGCCAAAGCCGCAGCCTCAAAATATAACATCCCCATGGTACCCGGCACTGAGGAAGCCATAACCGATGTGCCCGAGGCCAAGCTCCGCGCAGTTGAGGTTGGTTTCCCCATCCTGATCAAAGCTGCTGCCGGTGGTGGTGGCAAAGGCATGCGCATAGTAGACACCCCTGAAGATTTTGAAGAACAAATGGGCCTTGCCGTTTCCGAAGCTATTTCGGCCTTTGGCGATGGCGCTGTATTTATAGAACGTTATGTTTCATCGCCAAGGCACATCGAGATCCAGGTTTTGGGCGATACGCATGGCAATATTGTGCACCTTTTCGAGCGGGATTGCTCGGTACAGCGCCGCCATCAAAAGGTGGTAGAAGAAGCGCCATCGTATATATTGACGCCCGAGATTCGAGCAGCGATGGGTAAATGCGCGGTTGATGTTGCACGCTCGGTTAATTACACCGGCGCGGGCACAGTTGAGTTTATTATGGACGAGAAACTGGACTTCTTTTTTCTGGAGATGAACACCCGCCTGCAGGTGGAGCACCCCGTTACCGAACTGATCACCGGCATCGACCTGGTGAAAGAACAGATCCGTATTGCCCGCGGCGAAGCCATCAGCTTTAAGCAAGACGACCTGAAGATCCAGGGTCACGCCATAGAACTGCGCGTGTATGCCGAAGACCCTGCTAATAATTTCCTGCCGGATATTGGTACGCTGCAAACTTACGTTACCCCAAAAGGCCCGGGCGTAAGGGTGGATGACGGCTTTGAACAAGGCATGGAGATCCCGATTTATTACGACCCGATGATTGCCAAGCTGATCACCTACGGTAAGGACCGTACAGAGGCTATAGAACGTATGATAAGGGCTATTGACGAGTATATTATTACCGGCATCACCACAACCTTACCGTTTGGCAAGTTTGTAATGCAGCATGATGCTTTCACCTCGGGCAACTTTGATACCCACTTCGTCAAAAAATATTTCACCGCCGAGTCGCTGGAAACAGGCAACGAAAAGGAAGCGCTTATCGCTACCTTGGTAATGGAGAAGTTACTGGCCGTAAAGAAATTGGTGGTTGCAGAAACCGTTGGTGCTGAAGAGAGTAATTGGGTTAGGAATAGAAGCCCCCTCTAAATCTCCCCCGGTAGGGAAGACTTTTTTGTTAATCTGCTAAATCCCGGTAATTCCTTCCAACTCCTCAATCAACCCCACTTGCCCGGGGATGATCTTTACTTTCGCTTCATCAATAGTAAACCAACTTGCCCTGTCAATTTCTGGGAAGCTGGCGTGTTTGCCGGATTTTGGCGGCCATTCTATTTCGAAGGTATTACTGGCAATATTGGCATGGTCGATGTCGCCTTCTACGGCCCAGGCATGTACTACTTTACCGCTTTTTTGTTTAGCGGGTTGTAGCTTTATAAAATTACCGGCGATCGGTTTGCCAACTTCTTCCTTAAATTCGCGTTGAGCGGCGGCAAGCGGATCTTCGTCATCAAGAAATTCGCCTTTGGGGATAGACCAGGCGCCATCATCTTTTTTGCGAAAGTATGGCCCACCGGGATGCGCCAGAAAAATCTGTAATAATCCGTTTGCTAACTTATATAATAAGATCCCCGCGCTTTGCTTTGGCATATAATAGTTTTAATGGCAAATTATCAAAACACAAAGTATTATGGTTTGTTTTATGCTAATACATTCCTTATAAGTAAACTTTTTTTGATATGGAAGATACCCGCTGGACGAAATTTAAGCTTTGTGGAGACTATAATATGGATCTGCGCAGCCTTTACCTGGCCTGGAGCACGCCCGCAGGGCTGGAAAAATGGTTTTTGCGCAAAGCGGATTTTTTTACGGTTCCGCAGAGACTGCGTGGTAATAATGAGCAAATTTTAAAGGAGGATACCTATACCTGGTACTGGCATGGCTACCATAACGATGTAATGCAACAGGGTAGTGTGCTGGAAGCCAACGGGCAAGATCAGATCAAATTTAGTTTTGCCGGTGACAGTATAGTTACCGTAAACTTTAGCACGCGGAATGGCCTGACAATTATCGAACTGGAACAAACCAACATCCCGCAGGAAAGCGACCCCGAAAAAAACCTGATGATACAATGCCAGGTAGGGTGGACTTTTTACCTCGCCAATCTAAAATCGGTTATGGAGAATGGAAAGGATTTGCGCAACAAACGGGTAGATTTGTATAGTTGTTTTAAGTAATGAGAAACTTTTTTAATTTTAGAAATATTTTTAACCTAAAACGGGTACGCTGATTTTTAAATCGCCTTACAAGCGAAAGTGAAAATAAAGTTGCATAAATATTTACTATTGAATTGCTTTAGTTATAACTAAGTACCCATTATCACAACGTATTATGACCACCTCAAAGGGTACTCATGCAGGCAAAGATTTTAGCTTTACAGGTAATATCGAGTTTTTTGATAGCCACAAAGCAAAACTATCTTTCAACGGGCAAGTATTTGATATAACTATACAATAGTATAAACCATAAGCATTTAATAGCGGCTAACCCAAAAGGTTATCCGCTTTTTTTATGATGTTGGGATAACATACTGCACACCTAAAATTCTGTATTTTTACAGCACTATGTTTACAGGAATTATAGAAACTTTAGGTAAGGTAACCGATCTGCGCCACGACCATGGCAACCTGCATATCACCGTACAATCGGGTATTGTTAATGAGTTAAAGATCGATCAATCGGTTGCACATAACGGCGTTTGTTTAACTGTGGTAGGATTGACTGATGATACTCACACCGTTACCGCTATTGAAGAGACCCTGAACAAAACCAGCATAGGCTACCTAAAAGTTGGCGAACCTGTAAACCTGGAGCGCTGTATGCAAATGAATGCCCGTTTGGATGGGCATATTGTACAGGGCCATGTAGACCAAACCGCCACCTGTACCAAATTTACCGAGCTCGACGGCAGTTGGGAATACACTTTTGAGTATGATTCATCGGTAGGTAATGTAACGGTAGAGAAAGGCTCTATCTGCGTAAACGGCATTAGCCTAACCGTTGTAAATTCGGGCCCTAACTACTTTTCGGTAGCCATTATACCATACACTTACGAGCATACCAACCTGCACAACGTAAGCGAAGGCTCGGTTGTAAATCTGGAGTTTGATATTATTGGAAAATACGTGGCAAGGTTGATGAATAGGTAAAGCGAAATGTCAGTCTGAGCTTGTCGAAGACTTATATAAGCGACGAATGGTTCGACAGGCTCACCATGACAAGCCTATTTACTCAAAACCGCCACCCTGCTTTTCGAATAATCAATAAAACCTTTTTGTTTATCTACCGGAGGTTTACTGGCAAGATATTTCTTGTAGTATTTAACGGCGCTTTTTTTATCCTTTAAATTCGTATCATAAACGTTTGCCAGCGAGTAGTAGATCATAGGTGTTTCATCAAATTCCAAACTTTTTTGATAAGCTGTTATGGCTTTTTTAAACTTGTGCAGTTTCTCGTTACTATCTGCCACCTCGCCGTAATACGCGCCTGTGTTTGGGGAGATGCCTTCAATAATGGCTTTTTGCAGGTAAAATATCGCCATGTTTTGATCTTTAACGGCCTTGTAGCCTAAGCCAGTATAATAATAACTGGTTTCGTTGCGGGCAATCTTATCCATACTTACAAAGGTAGAAATGCTGCAATCATAATTTTGGGTGTTGTAATAAGCTACACCAAGCTTGGTAAGCACCTGTCCCGACCCATTACCATAATTTACCAGTTTAAGACAGGTGCCCACAGTTTCCGGCCATTTCATTTGGGCGTATTGCAGCTTCATGAGGCTATTGAGTAGGACGATATTTTCCGGGTCGGCGGTTATGGCGGCGTTCAGTACTTTTTCGGCCTGCGCGGTAAATTTCATACTGATGTACACCTCGCTCAGGTCAGATGCCACATCCGGTTCGGCAGGATTTAATTTATTGGCCTTTTGCAGATAAACGATGTAGGAGGTAAGGTCGTTTTTATCGTGGCTGATGGTAGCCAATTGCTTATACACCATAAAGTTTGTAATATCGCGCGTTAAGATGCGCTTGTAATATACTTCGGCCTTGTCATTGTTACCGCGGCGCAGGTTTAAACTCCCCAGGCTATACAATACCGGCGTATTGGTAGAATCTATATTATAGATGCGTTGGTAGTACCCCTCTGCATCTGCCAAACGCCCTGCCATGTTTAATGTATAGGCCAGTTGCCCCAGCGCTTTTGTACTATTTATTGGTTCGCTATAGGTTTTCTTCAGGTAATCGGCAGCTTCTGCAAAACGCTGATTTTGATAATAGTCCAACAATAAAGCGTCATCAACTTTAGTTGTTTCCTGCGCGAAACATCTTATAGATAAGATGGAAAGGAGTAATAGGCAATAGATGGATTTCATATAACTAAGTTATTAGTTATATGTGGTAAATCCAAATTAAATCTACTTTGGCACTGTTATGGCTATATGTAGTTTATAAAAAATTAAGATACCTATGGATAAGATCAGAAAATTTGAATTGATGGAAAAAATCGTCCATGAATTAGAGGATTTAAAAAACAGTAACCAGGCGTTGATACAAAAGATCGCGAAAATCGAAGTAGACAACATTGACCTTGGCAATAAAAGAATAGAAAAAGACTTGCCAGACATGCACCAGCGTATAGCGGATAATCTTGACACTATCGCCAGCATATTAGAAGATTTTGCAAGCCAGACAGATGAGTACAGCAACAAAAACAATATCACTGCACTAAAAGAGCAGGAAGAAATAAGCAAACTGTAATTAGTTTGGCTAAAATAAAAGAAGCCCGTATTGATGCGGGCTTCTTTGTGTCACAATATTTCTACTGGTACTGTATATAAATAGGAGCGGGCTTCAAACTTAAAACCTCCTTAGGTGTCAACATCCGCTTAGGGGCGTTCTTAATATCATTCTTATAAAATAATTTGAAACCCGTAAACTGCACCGGTTCGCCGGCTGCGTAATATTTGTAGGTTCCTTTCTTAAGTTCGGGCGGCCCCCATCCATCCATATCCATCACAAATTGTACGTTGCTGTTAAGTTTAATATCCCGATAATTGGTAACCATGCGTTTGGTGAAACGATGCACCACAAATATCTTTGGCGGCAGGTTATATTTTTTACAAAGGCTGCTGAGGTAATTGCTCACATAGTTAATGTCCTTAGCATCAAATGTGCCGATACGCTTGCCGGGTACGCTGCCTTCTTTCATAGAAAATTCCGGGTCGATGCCAAAATGTACGTTTGGCATCTTTAGGTATTTCTCTAACAACGGCAGTTCGGTTTCAACCGTACTAAAGCCCACCTGAATGTCTAAGAATACCAGGGCATTGATAGGTTTAGCCATCTCAATAGCTTTATCTATCTGGCTGAACGGCATCCTCTGGTTATGTAAACCATTTCGGCCTGCATCCGCCTGGGCAGTAACGCATATATAATGTAAAGCTGGTTTTACAGGCGTTGTAGGATCAGCGGCTTCCCAACTTTTCACCTCGGCTAATAGCTTACTACGCATTACCGATGGCTCATATTCGCCAAGTACGCCCATGTTTTTGGAGTACATATTGCCGTAATAAGCCACCACACGATAGAAAGGCAGTATGGCCCCGGCTTTTGGGTAAGGCGCTTTTTTAACAGGCCATTTGCCTGTTTTATCGCCATTGGCTAAACGGATCATTAAAGAATCGTAGCGGGCGCTATCAAGGGTAGCCGGTTTTAAGGTGCTGTCCTGTTTAACGGTTTGCGCGGATGCGGAGAAAGTTGATGCGGCAAAGGTGACCAGTGCCGCGATGCGTAGAATGTTTTTCAAGTGCTATTTAGTTAGATTGCATAAATAACGCATTTTATGGTTATGAGTTTGGAATAAATAAAAACTATGTCATTGCGAAACGTAGTGATGTGGCAATCTCAAAGGACAAGCGGATATGATGAGATTACCACGCTATCGCTCGTAATTGACATTTTTTTTTGAGAGCATTACTCTATACTCTTCCCCTTCATTGCGGTAGCAATGGCTACATCCATTACACGTTCGGCAAAGGGGCGGGTAAAGTCGTTTAAGATGTCAATTTTGTTGTGGATCAGGTCTTTATCGCCGGTGCTTAGGGCGGCTTTAAGGGCTTCTAACTGGATATGAGTTTCAGTAACTTCATCAGCGTTTAAAAGCTGACCATTCTTTTTAAGGAAATTCTCGACCACGTAAACCATTTGCTCAGCCTCGGTCTTGACTTCTATCAGCATGCGGGCGTTTACATCATCTTTGGCGTGGGTGATGCTGTCCATCAGCATTTGTTCCACCAGGTCGTCGGTAATGCCATAGGCTGGTTTCACCTCTACCTCCTGCTTAACGCCGCTGCGCAATTCAATAGCCTGGATCTTTAGGATCCCATCGGCATTCAGTATAAAGTTGATATCTACCTTAGGGAAACCTGCAGGCATAGCGGGGATGCCCTTTAGCTCAAACTCGGCCAGTTTGCGGTTCTCGCTGATCAGGTCGCGCTCGCCCTGGTACACGGCAATCTTCATATTCACCTGTCCATCTTTTGAAGTGGTGTATTGTCGGCCTGCCTTGGTCGGGATTTTGGAGTTACGGGGAATAATGGTATCCATCAAACCACCCATAGTTTCGATACCTAAAGAAAGCGGGGTAACATCAAGCAGTAAAATATCGCTGCGGTTACCGGCCAAAACATCGGCCTGTATAGCGGCACCAAGTGCAACCACCTCATGGGGGTTAATGCCATCATGCACCGGGCGACCGAAAAATTCGGCAACCATCTTTTTAACTAAAGCCGTGCGGGTACTGCCGCCAACCATCACCACTTCATCAATATCAGCGGTAGTTAGTTTAGCGTCTTTCAAAGCATTTTGGCAGGCGGTTATGGTTTGCTGCACTTTGGGTAGTATCAGTTTCTCGAACGTATTACGGTCGATAGTGCACCAAATATCACTTATCTTTTCGTTGAAAATACTTTGGTGGGCAAATGCTTTCTTAGCTTCCTCGGCTTTCAGGCGAAGCTCTTGTGTCAACTCGCGGTTATTGGCCAGTTCGGCTTTGTCTATATTGTTTTTTTCTATCCAGTAATCGGCAATAACGCGGTCAAAATCATCACCTCCCAAAAAAGTATCGCCATTGGTAGAGAGTACTTCGAAGATGCCATTCTGAATTTGCAGGATGGATACATCAAACGTACCACCACCCAAATCATATACCGCAATGGTTTTGGTTTCTTCTGGATCGAGGCCAATGCCATAAGCAAGGCTTGCGGCTGTAGGCTCGTTAACAATACGCAAAACATCCAACCCGGCAAGTTTACCTGCATCGCGTGTTGCCTGGCGCTGCGAATCGTTAAAATAGGCAGGCACGGTTATTACCGCGCGGCTTACCGGGGTTTTAAGGGCATGCTCGGCACGTTCCTTAAGTTCTTTCAGGATGAGTCCGGACAGTTCGATGGGGTTGTAAAATTTATCGCCAACCTTAATTTTTACCAGATTCTCGCTGTCGTCATCAATGATCTTGTAAGAGAAAAAATCCTGGTAGTTTTTTACATCAGCATAAGATCGGCCCAGCAAACGCTTAACCGAAAACACGGTATTTTGCGGATCGGTGATCAAATATTCTTTAGCTTCGTTACCTACGGTGATATCACCTGCGGTACCAAAGTGCACAATAGAAGGCACTAAAACGCCTTTACCGGTATCATTGATCACCTTCGGGTTTTTGTCGGGGTCGATAAAGGCCACCAATGAATTGGTTGTACCCAGGTCGATGCCTACAATAATATCCTCTTTTTGTATTGAACCCGTTGCCAGGTTGATAGAAACTTTAGCCATAGTAGTATATCACAAAGCGCAAATGTAGTTAGTTTTAAGGGACGGAGTGTCATTTGGATTTCGGATTTATGACCGTCTGAACTCGAATTATAAAAATTAACGAATTTCCGGAACTTAAAGGCTTCAAATTCTGTTAATTCACCAAATTCATTTAATTCGAGTTCAGACATTTTAACTACTTTCACCTTCGATGAAACGACTGTTATTGCCTGTATTACTTTTAACCGCAACGCTTGTAAAGGCGCAGCAATTTGGGGGCAACCCGCCATCTATTAAGTGGAAACAGGTGAAGTCGCCGGTAGCAAGGGTTATCTATTCGCAGGGGATGGATTCGGTAGCGCAGCGTGTGGCCCAAACCATCGCGCAGATGAACCGCAGCATCCAGCCTACCATTGGCTTTAAGCAAAGGCGGGTAAGCATTGTTTTACAAAACCAAACCATCATATCAAATGCTTACGTTGGCCTGGCGCCGTTTCGCAGCGAATTTTACCTTACTCCAAGTCAGAATAGCTTTGATGTAGGCAGCCTGCCGTGGCCCCAACAACTGGCCATCCACGAGTTTAGGCATGTGCAGCAATACAATAATTTCAACGTAGGCCTGTCGCGCGGATTAAGCTTTGTTTTTGGTGAAGGCGGACAAGCTTTAGCCAATGCCCTCAGTGTGCCCGACTGGTTTTTTGAAGGCGACGCCGTATATAACGAAACATTGGTAAGCCGGCAGGGCAGGGGAAGGTTGCCATACTTTTTTAATGGTTTCCGTGGGTTGTGGGCTGCCGGTAAGGATTACAGCTTTATGAAACTGCGCAATGGCTCATACCTCGACTATACGCCAAACCATTACCCATTAGGTTACATGATGGTGGCTTATGGTCGCGAGAAATACGGCAATGATTTTTGGAAGGGCGTAACACATGATGCCGCCGCATTCAACACAGGCTTTTATCCGTTACAAGGTGCTATTAAAAGGCATGCGGGTGTAGATTATATCACTTTTAGGGATGCTGCTTTCAATCACTTTAAGCAGGTATATAAGGATGATGCCAAAGATAACAGCCCCAAAGTCAAACGACAGCATTTTATAGCGGATGAAGAGTTTCCGGCATATGTGAATGATACTACCATCATCTACCTCAGAACCACCTACAATCACATCCCTAAGTTTGTTATCCGCACGGGTATTAAAGAAAAAGTCATCGCTACCCAAAGCGTCAATACAGATAATTTTTTTAGTTACCACGATGGTAAAGTGATTTACGCCGCTTATCGCCCCGATCTGCGTTGGGGATATCGCAACTACAACGAACTAATGGTGCTTGATGTGCGAACAGGTAAAGAGCACCGTATCACTCGCAAAACAAAATATTTTTCGCCCGCTTTTAGTGTCGATGGCAAAACCATTGTAGCAGTGCAGGTGGCATCAACAGGTAGAAGCGAACTGCATTTGCTGGATGCCGTTGGTAAGCTATTAACCGTATTGCCAAATACCGCCGGTCTATTCTACACCTATCCCAAGTTTTATGGTGATGGCAAACTGATCTCGGCAGTACGCAACTTTAAGGGGGAGATGTCGCTGTCGCTAATCGATATAAAGTCGGGCGTTACAAAGTATCTTCTTCCATTCAGCTTTGAGCCGATAGCCTTCCCTCAAATACAAGGCGGCATGGTTTACTTTACCAAAACATTGGAATTAAACGATAAACTGTTCGCGCTCAACATCGGCACAAATCAATTATCTGAAGTGAAGGCTCCGGCCTTTGGGGGGGCTATAGGTTATTATCAATCCGCTATCAGTCAAAATAAAATAGCCTGGACGGGTTTTACTGCTGCCGGTTACCGGTTACAGCAGGTTAATCTTGCATACGCTCAGCTTTCACCGGTAATCAACGCCAAAGCGTTTTCGGCTTTGCCGGATATGAATATCAGCGCGCTTAAAAAGGATAGCGCCGCTAACTTTGTAGCATCGGTAAAACCAGATTCGCTGCCGGTGAGCAATTACAGCAAACTGCACGGGCTGTTCAACTTCCACAGCATTTTCCCAAGCCTTGCGGACCCAAACTACGCTATACAACTGGTAGGCAACAATGTGTTGAATACCTTCGATTCGCAGCTAACTTTCACCTATAACCGCGATGAGGGTTACAAACGCATTGGCTACGATGCCGCCTACGGCGCATTCTTCCCATACCTGCTTGCCGGTGCCGATTACAGTTTTGACCGGCGCGGCTTATACAAAGGCAACAATATTTACTATAACGAAACCGATATCCATGGCGGTTTACAGGTGCCGCTTAATTTTTCGGCGGGTAAAAACATCACTTCTTTATTGGTAAGCAGCAGTTATTATTACAGCCGTAATACATTCCAAGAGGCGTTCCACAGTATGTTTAGAGATAGTTATTATACATACCTGAACAATACGCTGCGCTTTAGCAACCAAACACAAAAAGCAAGGCAAAACATCAACCCGCACTTTGCGCAAAACTTGTATATCGGCTACAAAAAGTCTTTGTCGGGCCGCGAAGCTAACCAAATCCTGGCTACAGGCTCGTTGTATTTCCCTGGTTTATTAACCAATCACAGCCTTATTTTGAGCGGGGCCTACCAGCACCGCGCACAAAACAATGGCATCGGTTTCTCTAACGATTTTCCATTCTCGTATGGCTACAGCGCCGAAAACCTTGATGATATGAGCAAGTTTGCCGCAAGCTATCATTTCCCTATCGCTTATCCCGACGGTGGCTTTGCCAACCTGCTCTACATAATGCGTATGCGCGGGAACGTCTTTTACGAACAAACTCACGCTAAAGCTTTAAACTTCTACACTAACGGCGCAACTTTCAGGCAGGATTTCCGGTCGGTAGGTGGCGCGGTGTTCTTCGATACCAAATGGTTTAACCAGGGTGCGATATCATTTGGAATTCGCTACAGTCGATTGTTGGATAATGATTTTTTTGGCGGCAGCGGCAGGAATAGGGTAGAGCTGGTATTGCCGGTGAGTATATTTTAATT
Source organism: Mucilaginibacter aurantiaciroseus (assembly GCF_024055595.1). Lineage (GTDB taxonomy): Bacteria > Bacteroidota > Bacteroidia > Sphingobacteriales > Sphingobacteriaceae > Mucilaginibacter > Mucilaginibacter aurantiaciroseus. Next base: position 1,617,430 of record NZ_JAMXOF010000001.1, on the reverse strand, counting down.
TGTTTGATTAAATCGATTTTAACGATTAATACGATTTTTCTTCCTAGTCATGCTGAACGATTTGAAGCATCTATTCGCCGACATGTATGATGTACGTTAAATCCTGAGCGATAGCGAAGGATTACAAATAAGTAATTAGCCAACCAAAATTACTAATTCAGTCATTCACTAATTAATTGTTCGCCGCCACCAATATCGCTTTCACTTTATCAGCACTCGTTACATCAAGGCTGTATTCATCGGTGATGCCGCCGTTTAGCAGGATGTGGTCATTTTTATATTGCATGCCGCCATGGTAATTGATACGGGCAGATGAATGTACCTCCGTTGCGCCGGTGAAGTGCACCAGGTCGGCAACGTTGTTTTTGGTAATGCCGCTGCCGGGCATAATATTAATACGGCCCGCAGCCTTTTCTATTAGGTGTAAAATAACATTTGAACCTTCCATAGCAGTACTTTTGCCACCCGATGTCAGGATGCGTTCGCAACCCATTTCGATGATCTGCTCAAGCGCCTGAAAAAGGTCGGCACACATATCAAACGCTCGGTGAAAGGTTACCCCAAGGCCCCATTGGCGGGCAAGGCGCACCAATTCGGTACAGCGTTCTACATCTATACTGCCATCGGCTTTGAGTATGCCGATCACTACACCATCACAACCAGCCTCGATGCAGTTGCGAATATCAGCCTGCATCACTTCAAATTCCAGATCACTGTACAGGAAATCTCCGCAACGCGGGCGGATCAATACGTAAAGTTTAATGTGAAGATGCTTGCGGGCCAATAACATTTGGCCGTATGACGGGGTGGTACCACCTTCGGCAAGGTTCTCACAAAGTTCAACCCTTATGGCGCCGCCTTCCTGCGCGGCAATAGCCGAGGTTACCGAATTGGCACAAACTTCGAGTGTTACAGGTGAGGGCTTATGGCTCATATAGCATTGTAAGTTTATGTGTACGAAACCCCGTATTTACAAAATATGTTTTAGGCAATTTTACTTTTATTTATTTTTATCGTCTTTATAAAAACTCTTGCCGGGGATCAGCAGGTCTTGTTTGTTTTTATCGCATACGGCAAAGCTAAAACCTTCCTGTATCGCGTAAGCGCCGTATTCGCCTTTTTTGTTGATGGCCAAAAAGCCCACCTGGATCTCTTTTGCGGTTTCCGGTTTCTTTTTAATGATGCGATGCACAGCCTCTTTACAAGCATCTTCGGGCGAGTAGCCCTGGCGCATCAGTTCGACCACTAAAAAGCTGCCCACGTTACGGATCACCTCTTCGCCCACACCGGTAGAGGTAGCGCCGCCAATTTCATTATCCACAAATAAACCTGCGCCAATAATTGGACTATCGCCCACGCGGCCATGCAGTTTAAATGCCATGCCGCTGGTAGTACAGGCACCGCTGATATTGCCTTTAGCATCAATGGCCAGCATACCTATGGTATCGTGGTTGTATTTGCTGCCCGGGCGGTGCTGCTCATTCTCTATATTCATCTTAGGGGAGTACTTGGCTGTTACCAGCCATTTTTTCCAGGCCTTTTCAGATTCGGGAGTAAGGAGTTTTTCTTTTTTGATGCCCTGCTCAACGGCAAATTGGGTGGCGCCATCACCAACCAGCATTACGTGCGGAGTTTTTTCCATCACCAAACGGGCAACGGCAATTGGGTGGGCAATATTTTCCATAGCGGCAACCGAGCCGCAATTGCCAAACTCGTCCATAATACAGGCATCAAGCGTAACGCGGCCATCACGATCAGGATACCCGGCGCGGCCAACAGTATGGTTCTTCATATCCGCTTCGGGTATCTTCACACCAGCCTCAACAGCATCAAGGGCACGGCCGCCTTTTTCAAGCGTTTTCCAAGCTTCTTTATTGGCTGCAATACCAAAATCCCAGGTAGATATTACTATGGGCAGCCTGTCGCCGGGTGCGCTGGTAATCGTTTTCGCGGTTGCATATTTTGATAGGGTGGCTAAAGATGCCGTTACGGCGGTTAGCTTAATAAATTTGCGACGATCGTACATGAGGATAATTATAATGATAGGGTAATAATAAGCATAAATATATCAGCTTTGATACAAAGCCTCACCTAAACGGCGAAGCCCTCATGAAATAATTTTCTCCAAAGGAGAGGACTTGATAGTTTTAACTTCCCCTCATTTGGAGAGGACTTGGGCGAGGTTCTATTCAAAATCCCTTTGGCAATTAAAGCAATGCCAGGCCTTGCGAGCGTAAAATGGCAGTACCGCCAGCAAAGCCGATACTAAAGCAACCAGCCAATGCGCCTTACGCTCGGTAGCAGGGCCAAAACGCACGTTGCTCGATCCGCAATAGGGGCATATAACGGGCGAGTGTGTTTCTTCATCTATCTCAAAATGGTCCTGCTCATGCAGGTCGCCATCCTGGGCTAAAACTTCGCGGCTGCGTTCCAGGTCGCGTTCAAATATTTTTAGTTTGATGCCACCAACCGCGTTATTAAACACCGGGTTGGCCGATATGATGTTATCATCGGCAATAAAACACGGGATGCCGTTATCCTCCAGTTTGGTGCGCATAATGTGTGCCAGCATAGGGTCATAATATTGTTCGAGGGTGATGATCTTATCTTCGGGTTCTGCCGCCATTTTTATATAACATTTATGCTAAGGTACTTTGTTTTTGCTTATTTTGTGGTAATGAACCGAATCGACCGTATCTCAGCCATATTAATACAACTGCAAACCCGCCGTATTGTTAAGGCCAGCGATATTGCCGCGCGGTTTGATATTAGCCTGCGTACGGTTTACCGCGATGTGCGGTCATTAGAAGAAGCGGGTGTACCTATCATAGGCGAAGCCGGGGTAGGCTACTCATTGGTAGATGGTTATCGCCTGCCGCCCATTATGTTCACCAAAGAAGAAGCAACAGCTTTTTTAACCGCCGAAAAGTTTGTAGAGAAGATGACCGATGCCTCTACCACCGCCCAACACCGCTCGGCAATGGATAAGATAAGGGCGATATTAAAGACCACAGAAAAAGACCTGCTGGAAAGCATGGATGGCAGCATCGAGGTGCTTAAAAGTCAAACCCAGCGCCGCGTAAACAATAACAACCATATCCAAACTATATTGAATGGTATTGCAGCCAAAAAGGTGCTTTGTATCGATTATACGGCGGGCTACACGCAAACTAAAACCAACCGCCACATCGAGCCCATCGGGATCTTTTACCTGGACAGCTATTGGCATCTGATTGCCTACTGCCGTATGCGCAACGATTACCGCGATTTCCGGCTCGACCGTATCCACGAGATCCAGGAAACCGAACTTACCTTTAAAGGTAACCATCCAACGCTTAAATCTTACATTGCGCAAACTGCATCCGAACATCATCTCGAAACTATTGTGATCAAGGTAAACAGCAGCATCACCAATTTTATAAACGAACAGCGTTTTTACCACGGTTTTGTATCTGAAAAGCGTACAATCAACAATATCGAAATGACCTTCCTGACCATGTCTGTAGAAGGGTTTGTACGTTGGTTTATGATGTTTGGCGACCATGCCGAGATCGTAAGTCCGCAGATGGTAAGAGATAAAGTTGTGGAAGTTGCTGAGGGGATTATGAAGCGGAATGCTTCTGAATTGTCAGTTTGAGCTTGTCGAAGACTTATTCGCCCTGCAATATTCGCTAATGGTTCGACAAGCTCGCCATGATATTTTTTAAAATCAATACACCCTGCTGCCATACTGTTGTCAATCTCACTCATTTCTTTGTGGCGACGTAATTGTCATTAATACATCACCACATCTAAATTTATATATCATGAGCAAATTAACCTTAACAACAAGAGTAATATTTAAAGCATCCTCCGCTGAGGTTTGGAAAGGCCTAACCGACCCGGAAGTGGTGAAGCAATACTTTTTTGGTACCATATTAAAATCCGACTGGAAGGAGGGTAGCCCCATAACGTTTAGCGGCGAATGGGATGGCAAAAGCTACGAGGATAAGGGCTTTATTAAAGAGATAGTCCCTGGCAAATATGTTAGGTACAGCTATTGGAGCATCATGGCCGGTACCGAAGATAAACCCGAAAATTATGCCGATGTTAGCTACGAATTGAACGAGAACGGCGATATTACCGTCCTAACCATTATTCAGGATAATATCAAGGATGAGGCATCTAAAGAGCACTCTGAGAATAACTGGCAAATGATGTTTAATGGTTTGAAGAAGCTGATCGAGAGATAAATTATAACCACTTATCTATGAATTACGAAACAGCAAACATGCCCATGTTTTACGTTGCGGGCTTAGCCGTACGCACTATCAATAAGGACGGGCAATCCGCGCAGGACATTGGCTCCCTTTGGCAGCAATTTACCGAAGGCAACCTTGCCGATAAACTGGAAGACAAAGAAGGCAGCGAACTATACTGTGTTTATACCGATTACGAAAGCGACCATAACGACTATTATACAGCCATTTTAGGCTGTAAAGCTACCTCGATTGAATACCTGCCCAAAGGTTTTACCGGCAAGGCTATCCCCGCTGCGAAATATCGCGTTTATGATCCCAAAGGTATATTTCCGGAGAGTATTGGCGCTACGTGGAAGCACATCTGGCAGGATGATATTAATAGGACTTACACTGCCGATTTTGATGTGTACAACCTAAATGATAAAGGTTTTGAGCATACCGAGTTTAAGGTTTATGTAGCGGTGAATTAACCTAACTTTTTGCCATGCTGATTGCATGTGAAGCATCTAATCGCCTATATGCATTTGCGTATTGCATAGTTTAATAATAGATTCTTCGCTATCGCTCAAAAAGACAGAGGGGTGTAAAATATTAGCGGGTAAAGGTCATTCTTTGCCCGCTTTTTTCGTTAACGAGGCTGCCTTTATCATACACCAAATTGCCTGATACAATGGTGCTTACCACCTTAGCCTTAAACGTGCTCCCCTCAAATGGCGACCAGCCACATTTGTACAGAATGTTGCCTTTATTTACCTGCCACGGGTTGTTCAGGTTTACCAGTGCCAGGTCGGCCCAGTATCCTTCGCGGATAAAGCCACGTTTCTCTATTTGGAAGATGGTTGCTACGTTGTGCGCCATTTTCTCCGCGATCTGCTCTAAAGTTATTTTACCGTGATGATAAAGTTCCAGCATGGCGGGCAGTGCATGTTGTACTAATGGCCCACCGCTTGGTGCTTGCAGGTAGGGTTGTGCTTTTTCTTCGATGGTGTGTGGGGCGTGGTCTGAAGCGATGATATCTATGCGGCCGTCTAAAACAGCTTTCAGGATCTCGTTGCGGTCGGCTTCGGTTTTAACGGCTGGGTTCCATTTAATGAGGTTGCCTTTTTCGGCATAATCCGCATCGGTAAACCATAGGTGGTGGATGCAGGCCTCAGCGGTTATGCGCTTTTCAGCCAGCGGGATGTTGTTACTAAACAGGTTGGTTTCTTTAGCTGTGGAAATATGCAGGATATGCAGGCGCGTATTGTGCTTTTTAGCCAGCTCTACCGCCATGGACGATGACAGGTAACAAGCCTCGGCACTGCGAATTTTGGGGTGCAGCCTAACCGGGATATTCTCGCCAAGCAGTTGCTTGTAATGTTCCAGGTTGTTTTTTATGGTGGCCTCATCCTCGCAATGTGTGGCTATCAGCATGGGCGATTGTGCGAAGAGCTGTTCGAGCGTATTTGGGTTATCTACCAGCATATTCCCGGTTGATGATCCCATAAAAATTTTTAAACCACACACTTTTTTAGCATCGGTACGCAAAACCTCGTCGAGGTTATCGTTTGATGCACCCATAAAGAATGAATAATTGGCCGGCGATGATTTAGCCGCTATATCGTATTTATCCTGCAGTAATTGTTGGGTTAATACATTAGGCACCGTGTTTGGCATCTCCATAAAAGAAGTGATACCGCCGGCAACTGCCGCGCGCGATTCTGAACCAATATCGCCTTTATGAGTTAAGCCCGGCTCGCGGAAATGCACCTGGTCGTCAATACAACCCGGGAAAAGATGCAGGCCTTCAGCATTGATCTCTTTATTGGCAGCAAAGTTTATCTGCCCGTCAATCTTTTCAATAAAACCGTCTTTAATGAGCAGGTCGGCCTGGGTTTGCTTGCCTTCGTTTACTATCGTCGCGTTTTTAATAAGGATCGTTGCCATAAGGGCAAATATAGGCGTTTGGTAGAGAATCAAGAAGTCAAGAGTCAGGAAACAAGAGGGGAAGGAGTTAGGAGGTCAAAAAACGGGAAAGAAGAGAATCCTGATTTCTTGCCTCTCTAAATTATTTCCCTCCGAAGTAGTAATTCACCCCAAAGTTGAAATTGTTGTTAAGGCTGGCGTTTAAGAAACTGCCGTGGCTTAAGTAGTTGTATTGGTAGCTGATGTTACCAAAACCCATGTTTAACCCAACCTTTGAAGATGGGAAGAAAACAACATTTGGGCCGGCGTATGCGGCAAAGTGTCCGTTACTAAAATCGTTTGCCAGGTGTGATGTACTTACGCCCATTTGCGGGTAAAAGCCCAGTTTTTCATTAATCATGCAGTAATAACGCAGGTTAACGGCAAGGCCTAATATGTCGGTATGGTATTTATTGGTATAACTGTAGTTGCTTGCAGGTGTAGTGGCCGAGTAAAAGTTAGAGGTTTCGGTACCTGATACCCTTGAGTAACCTGGTTGGATGCCAATAGCCCATTTATCGTTAATAAAAAAGCCAAACTCGGGGCTGATGTTAAAGTTGGTGATCTTATAGTTGTAGTACCGGGTAACACCGCTATCAAAATTATAGTTCTGCGAGGTGCCGTCTTCATCGTAGCTAAAGTTAAAGCTGCCACCAATAAATTTGTGGCCTTTACCAATTTGCGCTTGCGCCGCGCCGATAATAAAAATGGAAGTAATTGCGGAAAGTAAGAGTTTTTTCATGTAATAAGTTAAATAGTGGGCCAAGATATACCTTTGGCAACTTATACGCAGCAAAAGGTGTGGTTGATACAGGCAAATGTGTTGATTAATGGTTTTGTGGAGAAAAGGTTCGATAATGTACTCGCAGTGGCTCTTGCATAAGACATTGTCTTACCCTGTACGCGTACACAGGGTATCGTTCCGAAGATCCTGCGTGGACGGGATTTTGTCATGGTGAGCCTTTCGAACCATTTGCTGGTAGAAAAAGACTTCGACAGGCTCAGACTGACAATTCTTCCCGACTTTTGGTCTTCAGACATTCCACTAAATAGAAAACCTTATCTTTGCGGCTATGGCTGTAACTTTTGAAGATCTAAAATTTAACCGGCAGATACTGAACGCTGTTGCCGATGCCGGTTATACCGAAGCTACGCCTATTCAGCAAAAAGCTATCCCGCCTATTATGAACGGGCAGGATGTTATGGGCATTGCGCAAACCGGTACGGGTAAAACCGCCGCTTATGTGCTGCCTATTTTAATGAAGCTAAAGTATGCCCAGGGCGAAAGCCCGCGTGCATTAATTGTATCGCCAACGCGCGAGCTGGCCATGCAGATAGAAGAGAACATCAAAGCGTTCGCCGTTAATACAGACTTACGCGTAGTGGTGCTTTACGGAGGCATCGGCCCCAAAACACAGATTGAGAACCTTAAAAAAGGGGTTGATATTATAGTTGCTACGCCCGGCCGTTTCTTGGATACTTATATTGCGGGGCACATCGTTACCAAAACTATTAATACTTTGGTGTTGGATGAGGCTGATAAAATGATGGATATGGGCTTTATGCCGCAGATAAACCGCATTTTAGAGGTGGTGCCGGTAAAACGACAAAATCTGCTTTTTTCGGCTACCATGTCCGAGAAGATCCAGGAGCTATCGCATAACTTTTTGGAATTCCCTACGGTGATAGAGGTTACCCCGCAGGCTACCACAGCCGAAACGGTAGACCAGCAGTTGTACCATGTACCCAATGTTAAAACCAAAATAAACCTGCTTAAAACCCTGTTGGATAAAGAGGGCGATATTAAAAAGCTGATGATATTTTGCAAAACCCGTGTAGCTGCCGAGGATGTTTTCAAATTTCTGCTGCGCAAGTTTGGCGAAAAGGAAGTGAAAGTGCTGCATGCCAACAAGGGGCAAAATACAAGGATAAACTCTATCAATTCATTCAAGAATGATGAGGTTAAGATACTGGTAGCTACGGATGTGGCATCGCGCGGGATTGATGTGAGCGATGTAAGCCACGTTATAAACTTTGATGTACCCGTGGTGATTGAAGATTATGTACACCGTATTGGCCGTACCGGCAGGGCTTATAATTCTGGTGTGGCCATAACGTTTGCCGTACCATCAGAGGAATACTACCTGGATAAAATTCAAAAACTTATCCGCCAAACCATCCCGGTGCATGCTATTCCCGATGGAGTTTTTATTGAAGAAACGCCGTACGAAGAGAGGCAGGCCCAGGCACGAGAAATAGATATGCAAAAGCGTAAGGATGACCCTGACTTTAAAGGGGCTTTCCACGAGAAAAAAACGCTGAACCAGCATAAGAAATTTGATGCCGAAAAAGCAAAAAGACAACCCAATAGTGCTAACAAGAAACCAGCAAAAACATATGGCGGAGTTCAACGATCTGCAAAAAAGAAACGATACTAACCGGGCAAAATTCAGGATCAGTCCGCTAAATTTTGCTACGGCCGCGCTTTTCATCCTTGCGGGATATATTTTTATTTACGGCGCGAAAATTACCGGCAGCACTTATGAGCACTGGAGCGGAACCATTGGGTTGATATTTGTCCTGTTTGGCATAGTTGTGTCATTGCTGGATATAATTTTCCGAAATTTCTTCTTCGAGACCAAAAAACTATGGATTATAGAGCTAAGCTTTATAACTTTGGTACTCATTATATTTTTCCTTGTTAAATAATTATTACAGATGTGCGGATTTCAGATGTGCAAATAACCAGATGAAAATCCTTAAGAGGGAAATCACTAAACCATTAATTAAAGATGAAGACTGCTGAAATAAAGCTAACCATCCAGCTCGACGATAATAACATCCCCGAAAACATCCTTTGGGAATCTACCGATTCTAAAAACAAAGAGGCACTACCTGTGCAGGCCATGATGCTTTCTTTATGGGATAAAAACTACCAAAATACGCTGAAGATAGACCTTTGGACAAAAGATATGCCTGTAGATGAGATGAAACGCTATTTCTACGAAACCCTGCAAACCATGGGCGATACTTTTTTACGCGCCACCGGCGAAAAGAACATTGTAGAAGACCTGCGTGATTATTGCGCCCACTTTGCCGATAAAATGGAGATCAAAAAACAGTAACCTAAATATGCGCCCCGCGTCACTTATTACTTTACTAGGGTTTATTACACTTATTGCGGCAACCTTTTGCCCAATGCTACGCCCGTTTCACCTGTTTAACATGAACGTGTATATGCTAAACCAGCCATACGGTATGGTAATTATGCTGGTAGGCGTAATAGGCATATTGTGTACGGTACTAAACCAAACCAAAGTAACCCGGATAGCAGCTTTTGCATCATTAATTTTAGTGGTATTGTTATACATTGCCGCGTTGTTAAAAGTGAAGGCCAGTTTTGGCTTTATCCCTTTCAAAGGCGTCGAGGGTTTCTTTACCAGGCAAATCGCTTTTAAATGGGGTTGGTATATTTTATTTGCCGGCCCGGTGCTATCAGTATTAGGTGTTTTGGCTTCTAAAAAACGTGTTTATTCCGAGGGGCAATAAACGCGTTACCACCTGTATGTTTATTAGTTAATAGTATTTTACGTACAAATATTTTTAAACATATTTGTATAACAAAAAATCTTTTCTCACGCTATGTTTAAGCTTTCTTTTCGCAGCCAGGTATTAGCAGGTTTCGGTGTTTCCATTGTGCTTGTGCTTATTGTAGGTATACTTTCTTATACAAGTATTAGCCATTTAGAGGATGACACCATAATGGTTGACCATACCCAAAAGGTTATAAAAACAAGCAGTAATATCTTGCAACTACTTATTGATGGTGAAACCGGGATGCGTGGTTATGGCGCAACCAATAACAAAGTTTTTCTTGACCCTTATAATGAGGCGGTGCCCCGTTTAGGAGAAAGTTTAATACAGTTAACAAATCTTGTAAGTGATAATTCCTTGCAGGTTAAACGGATAGATTCTTTAAAAGAACTGGTTAACCGCCAACTCTTCATCCTGAAAAGAAATATAGATACCCGCGAAAAAATGGGGCTTGAGTACATGGTTGCCAACCACATGTTTTTAGGTGGAAAAGGCAATATGGATAGTATCAGGGACATTAATTCCCGTGTTATTGATACAGAAAATAATTTACTTGCCGAACGTAAGGCCAGTTCGGCGAAAGCATCAAATGATGCTATTGTAATTATTGTGATAGGTTCTGGTGTGTTTTTCCTGATTATTGTAATCATGTTCTTTTACATTCAGGCTACGTTTAACCACCAGAAAAAGATAGAAGAAGAAGTACGCATTGCCAACCTCGAATTAGAGAAGGTACTGGTTAAGAACGAGGCTAAAAATTGGTTACTTACCGGTAGCGGTACCCTTAATGAGAAAATGCAGGGCCAGCAGAGCGAAAAGGAATTGTCAGAAAATATATTAACAGAACTCAGCAAATTTTCGAACGCGCTTACCGGAACGCTTTACTTGTTTGATGATAACGAGGAGAAGCTTGACCTGTATGCCTCATATGCATTCAGCGACCCATCGGCGTTAAAACCAAGTATCCGTATCTCCGAAGGTTGGATAGGGCAGGCCGCTAAGGATGGTAAATCGGCATTGGTAAAAGGTAAGCTGAATGATAAACTACAATTAGGCTCGTCTATTTTAGAGAATGACCTGATCGAAACCTTTATCGTTCCGTTCTTTTTCGATAAAAAGTTAAAAGGCGTGCTCGAGCTTGGTTTTCATGACCAGGTGCCAGAGCAGGTTCAAGAATACATTTTGCTTGTAGCTAATGATATTGGCATCGCTGTAAATACTTCGCAGGCACGCACCATTATGCACGATTTGTTCGAAGAAACTCAGCAACAGGCCGAAGAACTGGAAGCACAGCAGGAAGAAATGCGCGTTACCAACGAAGAACTGATGAGCAAAACAGGAATGTTGCAGGCATCAGAAGAAGAACTTCGCGTACAGCAGGAGGAGTTGCGCACCATCAACGCAGAACTGGAAGAGAAAGCCAGTTTGCTGGAAGAGAAGAACGAGGCCATTGAAGAGGCCCGACAGTCTATCACTATTAAAGCAAGCGAGCTGGAGACTACCGGCAGATATAAGTCTGAGTTTTTGGCGAACATGAGCCACGAATTGCGTACACCGCTGAACAGTATTTTAGTATTGGCGAGGATCTTGAAAGATAACAAACCGTTAAACCTTTCTGAAGACCAGATCAAATACGCCAGCGTTATTTTCAACGCCGGTAATGATCTGCTTACTCTGATCAACGATATCCTCGACCTTTCAAAAATTGAATCGGGCAAGCTGGATATGCAGAACGAGGATGTTAAGGTAGCCGATATTTTGAGCGATGTGCAATCGTTATTCGCTGAGTTTGCAAGCAATAAAAAGATAGGCTTTACCACTAATTTAGCAGGTGTACCGCCAACAATTTATACTGATAAGTTAAGAACAGAGCAGGTGATCAAAAATCTGTTATCAAATGCGTTTAAGTTTACGCCGGAGCATGGTACAATCAGCATCAACGCTGTTGCTGGCCCGCGCGAAAATACCATCGCCTTTAAAATTAAGGATTCGGGTATTGGTATCCCGGCCGAGAAACAGAAGATCATCTTCGAGGCGTTCCAGCAGGCCGATGGCTCAACCAGTCGTAAATATGGTGGCACAGGTTTAGGTCTTTCTATCAGCCGCGAACTGGCAAGCTTGTTAGGTGGTAACATCACCCTTATCAGTACACCGGGAGAGGGTAGCGAGTTTACGCTGATCCTTCCGTTTTTGGCCAAACATGTAGAGGTGCAGGATAGCGTGTCAACAGTAGAAAGCTACAGCCCAACCAAAAACTTCTTCGATACGGTAGTCACCAAATCTGCCGAGCCAGGCCACGAACCGTTTGTGGTAATTGTGGAAGATGATAAAAACTTCGCCATTATATTACAAGATTACGCCCGCGACCATGGCTTTAAATCGGTAATGGTGAGCGAGGGTACAAATGCCGTCGAGATTATTAAAGAACAACTGCCGGATGCCGTTATATTAGATATTATGCTGCCGGGTAAAGATGGCTGGCAGATTCTGAAAGAACTGAAACAAGACGAGGCGACGCTCCATATCCCCGTACACCTGATGAGTGCCGGCGAAGCAGCTGCCAACCGTGTGCGTAAAGAAGGTGCCATCAGCTTCCTTAAAAAACCTGTAAATACCGAAACTTTGGATAAACTGTTTGGCGATATTATGGCTAAAAGCGGCACCAAGTTTACACAGATCTTACTGGTGGAAGACCATAAGGCCCAAAGCCAGGCGCTGAAAGATATGATGGAAGCGCAGGGCATCACGGTAGACCAGGCCTTTGACGGCGAATCGGCCTTTAGGATGTTGCACGAGAACGAGTACCAATGTGTGATACTTGATCTTAACCTACCGGATATCTCGGGCCTCGATCTGTTAGATAAGATCAAAGAGGTTAATAAGTTTATTTCATTGCCGGTTATTATCAACACCGCTATGGAACTTGATAAGAACTCGGTAAACAGGCTGATGCAGTATGCTAACGCGATGGTGGTTAAAACCAGCAAATCAGCAGACAGGTTGATAGACGAAGTGAACCTGTTCCTGAACAAGGTTAGCGAAAGCGGTGCCGCGGCACCAAACCTAAGCATGGGCAAGGCAAAAACCACCACCACTAACGGTAAGGACAGCATAAAAGGCAAAAAAGTACTGGTGGTTGATGACGATATGCGAAATATTTTCGCACTAAGCAGTGCCCTGGAAAGCTACGAGCTTAACGTGGTTATTGCTAACGATGGGGAAGAAGCCATAGCCAAACTGGAAGAAGATGCTGACATCGACATTGTTTTGATGGACATCATGATGCCAAAAATGGATGGTTACGAAGCTACAAGGCATATCCGCAAGCAAAACAAATGGGCAAAACTCCCTGTTATAGCGTTAACCGCAAAAGCGATGAAAGATGACCGAGAAAAATGTATAGCGGCCGGTGCTAATGATTATATTACCAAACCGGTTGATATTGACAGGCTGATCGCATTGATGCAGATGTGGCTTGATAACTAATATGAAGGGACTGGTGACTAAAGACACGATAACGAGTGTACAGCTAAACGAATTGATAGATATTGTAAAAAAGATCCACGGGTTTGATTTTAGCGATTATACCGAGGCGTCTTTTAAACGCCGCCTGGGCCGTATCATGATGCTTAAAAAGCTTGATTTTTACGACCTGAAGCATGTTCTGATCAACGACCACGGGTTTTTCCAGGAATTTTTGGAAGAAATTACGGTTAACGTTACCGAAATGTTTCGCGACCCTACATTTTATAAGGCGCTTAAAAATGAGGTTGTCCCCTATCTTTCTACCTACCAGCATGTAAAGGTTTGGTGTGCGGGCTGTTCATCCGGTGAGGAGGTTTATTCGTTAGCCATTTTGCTAAACGAAGAAAAACTCGGTAAAAAATCATATATTTACGGAACGGATATTAATACCGAGGTTTTGAATGAGGCGCGTAAGGGAATATACAGCCTGCGTAAAATAAAAAGCTATTCAGAAAATTACCTGTTTACAGGCTTGCCCGGTTCATTAACAAATCACTTTACCATTATGTACGATGCCGGCGCTATCCGCAGCGAATTGAAGCAGAATACATTGTTTTCGGTACATAATTTAATATCAGATACCGGCTTTAACGAGTTCCAGATGATAACGTGCCGTAACGTGTTCATTTACTTTGAAACCGAACTGCAATACAAAATATTAGACTTGTTCTACAAAAGTCTTTGCCCGTTGGGATACCTTTGTTTAGGCAATAAAGAAACCATCCGCTCTGATGTTTTCCGAAAGAAATTTAAGGTGATCAACCAAAAAGAAAATATATACCAAAAAATTGGCTCTTGATAATCGTATAAAGCAACGCTGGGCGCAATCCAAAATACTGCTTTTGGGCGGTTCGGCGGGGTCGTTTAAACTATTGTTCAAACTGGTAAAACTACTGCCCGAAAATTTTGATAAAACGGTGATTATCATTATCCACCGGAAAAAGAATTTTTTTAGTGAGATAGAAAAACTATTCGCAGAAAATAGCCGTATGTGTCTGAGGGAAATTAGTGACAAAGAGCCAATTCAGGGGAATACGATTTACATCGCCCCGGCAAATTATCACTCTCTGGTAGAAAATGAAGGTTTTTTTAGCCTTGATGTGTCTGAAGCCGTATGGTACTCAAAACCATCTATCGATGTAACTTTTGAGAGCGTTGCTGAGGTTTATAAAGAGCGTGTTACCGCTGTTTTATTTTCGGGCGCTAACCAAGATGGGGCAGAAGGCCTGTTGAAATTACGCCAAAACGGTGCTTTAACAATAGCTCAAGACCCGCAGGATGCAGAAATGGCGGAAATGCCGCAGTCTGCAATTAATATACACGCCGCAGAATATATTTTACGCACAATAGAAATTTTTGAACTACTCGGAAATAAGAATTAACCTGATACTTATTAATAATTAGATGACCCCCATTAATATCCTTATTGTTGACGATAGGGAGGAAAATATTATAGCGCTTGAAGCACTGCTTACCCGTACCGATATACGGTTATTTAGCACTACTTCGCCTAATGATGCCCTCAAAATTGCCTGGGATAACAATATATCAATAGCACTTGTTGATGTTCAGATGCCCGAAATGGATGGCTTTGAACTGGTAGAGATGCTAAAATCAAATCCCCGTACAAAGGATATTATGGTGATCTTCGTTACCGCCATATCTAAAGAAGCCAAGTATGCTGTTAGAGGCTTTAGCGCCGGCGCGGTAGATTACCTTTTTAAACCACTCGACCCTTATATAACATCAGCAAAAGTTGATGCCTTTGTAACCCTCGCCCGCCAGCAGGAAGAGATCAAACAAAAGAACGACGAGCTGCAGAACTTTGCCATGGTGGTAAAAAACAGCGCAGACATTATTTGTTCTGTTGATGCCGATACGCTACGCATAAAAACTATTAATCCTGCAGTTGAAGCCATTTTAGGTTTTAAACAAACCGAGGTTTTTGGGACAAATATAGTTGACCTTGCCATTGAAGCCAACCGTGCCGATCTGCGCAAGAAATTTGGTGAGATCATTAAAGATAACCGGAATTTTTCGGTATTCGAATTTCAGTTTAAAACTTTCGACAAACGCGTTATCTGGGTGGAATGTCGTGCGTCCTTACGTGGTAAAACTATTTTTATTAATATCAGCGACAGTTCGCCGCAAAAGAGCTATCAACAGCAGCTCATCAAATCAAAAGAGCTTGCCGAATACGGTAAAAAAGTAAAAGAAACCTTTTTGGCTAATATGAGCCACGAATTGCGCACACCCGTTAACGGCATTATTGGCCTGAGTAACCTGTTGCGTAAATCGCCTATAAACGAGCAGCAGGGCAACCTGTTGGATATGCTGGAAACATCATCGCGCTCGTTATTGGGTGTGATAAACGATGTGTTGGATATCTCTAAAATAGAGGCTGGTAAATTTAGTATTGTACGGTCGGCCAATAACCTGCGTAGTATAGTAAATTCTGTATTTGGGCTGTTGAAGTTTAATGCTGATGAAAAAGACATCGAGTTTTTACTGGAGATAGATAATGATGTGCCCGAAAGTTTACAAATAGATTCGTTGCGATTAAACCAGATCCTGATGAATTTACTGAGTAATGCCATTAAATTTACCCATCGTGGCCGCGTAAAGCTTACCGTATCTGTACTTCAAAAGCTAAATGATAAAGTTAAGTTGAAATTTAGCGTGGAGGATACCGGTATAGGCATCCCTACAGACAGGCTGTCGAAAATATTTGAATCGTTTGAGCAAGCCGAAGATGACACGGCCAACAAATACGGTGGTACAGGCCTTGGCCTAACCATTGTAAAAAAACTGATAGAACTTAAAGGGGGCGACCTTGCCGTGAGTAGCAAAGTTGGGCAGGGTAGCGTGTTTAACTTTACCAACTGGTTTGGCGTAGCTAAACCAAAGCCCGAAAAGAAATTGCCTAAGCCTAATAAAAAATTGGCCCCGTTTGTGAACGTACGCGTTTTGGTGGCAGAAGATAACTTGATCAACCAGTTTATGGTATCGAAGATGTTAAAGGACTGGAATGTTACCGTGGAAACAGCCGATAGCGGCAACAAAGCCATTGACTTGCTTAAAGTGAACGAATACGATTTGGTACTAATGGATACCCACATGCCGGGCTTAAATGGTTACCAGGCTGCCCGCATGATCCGCACCGAGTTTGAGGAGCCGATGCGCAGTGTGCCTATTATTTCCCTTTCTGCATCGGCCTTTGAGCACGAACAGTTAGAGGCATTATCTGCAGGGATGAATGATGTATTGGCAAAACCATTTGAGGCGCACGAGCTGCACGCCAAAATGCTGAAGCTTTTAAAAGCTAAGCCCGAGGTTAAAAAGCCAGCTTAGTTTGGCCGGTGCCCATTACCCGGGCCTCGTGTTCTAAAAGCCATTGCTTTCGCCAAAGGCCACCTGCATAACCGGTAAGGCTGCCGTTGCTACCAATAACGCGATGGCATGGAACTACCACCCATAAATTATTTTTTCCGTTGGCTGCCGCAATTGCTCGGATAGCCAGCGGATTTTTCATTTTATGCGATTGCTGATGGTAAGTAATAGTTGTTCCGTAGGGGATGTTCAACAGCTCCTGCCATACCGTTTGCTGAAAATCTGAGCCCGGCTGGTTTAGCGGCAGGTCAAAGTCTTTCCTGTCCCCGGCAAAATACTCGTCCAGTTGTTTGATGGTTTCCAGCAGGATGGGGGAGTTAGTTGTCGTTTCTTCCACGCCCTCATCGCGGATGGAAACCTTCATCAAATGCGTATCATCTGCAACCAACAGGGCCACGCCAAGGGGTGTGCGGTGATATACTTCGTACATTATGACCCTTGCTGCGCTTTGTTAAGCGATTTTAAATATACCTTGCTCATTTTACCGCCAATAAATTTGCTTGGCAAAAAGTTCATGAACACGTTACCAAGGCGATTAAGCAGGCCCGGTACATAATTGTACTTGCGGGTAACCAGTGCGTGGATAGCTTCTTCTGATGCCACACTTACAGGCATCAGCCAGCCTTTAAGCTCGTTAAATTTGCTGTTGTCGGTCATTTCGGTAGCGATGCCGCCGGGTGCAAATACAGTTATGGAAAAATTAGGGTTGGTTAGTTCGTTATGCAAGGCGTTACCAAAAGCGGTAATAAACGCCTTAGTTGCAGAATATGCCGCCTGGTAGGGCACCGGGAAGAACCCTGCCATGCTGGATACCAGCATCAGGCCGCCTTGCATACCTGGTTGTTCAAAATATTTTACAAGGCTGTTGGTCATGCGTACTACACCAATTACGTTGGTTTTAAGGATGCTTTCAAAGTTGTCCCAAGCCAGTTCGGTATGGCGGCCAAAGTAGGTTACTCCGGCATTTAAGATGGCGGCATATAGGTTATTATCTGCAATGCTCTCGGCAATTACACGGTCGGCCTCTTCGGGGATGGAAAGGTCTGCAACAATTACTTTTACTTTGATACCTGCGGCTTGCTCCAGTTCGGCCTTTAACTCGTTCAGCTTATCGGCACGGCGGGCGGCTATGATCAGGTTGGCTTTGTGCACATTTGCCAGTTGGCGGGCCATTTCCTGCCCAAGGCCGCTGGATGCGCCGGTTACCAATACCCATTTATTACTAAGCTGCAGGTTTTTCATGGTGCTAAGGTAAGTTTTTAGACGGAAAAGTCGGGAAGTCCGAAAGTGAGAAAAGTCCGGGAAGTCCGAAGTGAAATGTTAGTCTGAGCTTGTCGAAGACCTGAGCGCCCGGCTAAGGGTTCGACAGGCTCACCATAACATGTTTTATACCTCCAACTTTCGACTTTTCCGACTTCCCGACTTTTTAGCTTACTTTGCAGTATGAAACTTGTGGGGCAAACTATTGAACTTTTAAAGAAGGAAATTATCCTGGAATGGCGCTCCAAATACGCCTTCAATGGCATCCTGCTTTATATCGTTTCTACCGTGTTTGTCTGCTACATATCCTTTAACCTTAACCCGGGTTTTAAAGAGAGCCAGGGTTACCCCATAGTTTGGAACATCCTGTTCTGGATCATTATGCTGTTTGCATCGGTAAACGCCATAGCCAAAAGCTTTTTGCAGGAGAGCAAAGCGCGCTTGCTTTATTATTATTCAATCGCGCATCCGCAGGCAATCATCCTGTCAAAAACCATTTACAATACTTTGTTGATGTCGCTTTTAAGCGTTTTGGCTTTACTGGTTTATAAACTATTTTTCCCTAATCCGGTAGGCGATGAGGTGTTCTATTTTGTAGCTGTGCTATTTGGCGCCATGAGTTTTTCTACCGTGTTCACCATGATCTCGGCCATCGCATCAAAGGCAGGCAATAACGGCACGTTAATGGCTATTCTAAGCTTTCCGGTTATAATCCCGGTAATACTTTTGCTGGTTAGGGTAAGCAAAGCCGCTATGGATGGGATAGACCGTAGCCTTAGCTTTGGTAACATTGGTGTGTTATTAGCAATAAATATCATCGTTATTGCGTCATCATTAATTCTTTTCCCATACTTGTGGCGCGACTAATGTTTTCAATCACAATACACCATTTTACAATGCGAAGCTGGTGCTTTTTATTTGTTTGCATAACCCTCAGTTTTACCGCGGCCGCCCAAAGCGTTATCAGCGGTAAAGTGCTTACAGGCTCAAATAACCCGGTAGCAAAAGCCAGTGTGTTTTTAAACAACGCCACATTTGGTACGGCCACTAATGATGATGGCACATTTACCCTGCGGGGTGTTAAGCCCGGTCAGTACGATCTAATTGTATCTGCCATTGGTTTTGAAGAGTACACCCAAAAGGTAATGGTAGGGTCAGCAACTACTAACTTAGCTATAACGCTTACGACAAAGGTGCTGATGATGCGCGAAGTGATCATCACCAGCAATGCCGACTGGAAGAAGAACTTTGAACTGTTTAAGAAAGATTTTATAGGGGTTACCGAAAACGCTAAATATTGTAAGATAGAGAACCCGAGAATACTGAGCCTGGCTTATAGCCGTAAAAAAATGGAGCTGGAGGCATCAACCGATGAATTTTTGGTGATGAAAAATGAGGCCCTTGGATATAGAGTTAAGTTTTTGCTGAAGGAGTTTTTAAGCAGCAGCCTTAATAACACTATAAGCTACGCCGGCCGTGCGCTGTTTGAAGAACTACCCGGTACCGAAGTGCAAAAAGCTAAATGGAAGTTAAAACGTGATGAAGCTTACTATGGTTCGGCAAGGCATTTTTATAGGTCATTGTATAAGAACAAGCTTAAGCAGGAAGGGTTCGAGATCTACGATTTTAACCGAACCATTGACCCTAACCGCGCGCCAGATCTGCTAATACAACGCAAGCTAAAGCAGTTCCAGATGTTTAACCGCGATTCCACGAGGCATTGGTTAGCACAGCAGGATATGCCCCGTTGGCATAAAGAGAAACTTACCAAACCTGCCTTAACCGCTTACCAGATCATTCGTAAACCACTGCAAGAAGGCTTATTTGTGATGACGTTCCCCAATTACCTGTATGTAGTTTACACCAAAAAGCACGAAACGCAGGACTTTAAAGACCTGTACCGCCCGCTGGATATGGAGAATTTTGAAACCAGTGTGATAACCTTGCTTAGCCCCGCCGTGTATTTTGACCTGAATGGTACGGTAGTGGCTGATAGTCCGCTGTATGAGGGGACGTGGAGTAAAGCCAAACTGGCCAACCTGCTGCCGGTTGATTATGAACCGTTGGAGCAGATGGTGAATTGATAAACACTTTCCCTTGTCATTTTGAACGGGGTACGAGGAAAAATCTTGTTAGATAAGTATGTCTCTGCCAAAGACGTGATACTTCGCGTTTCCTTGCTGCGCTGCCTCAAAATTAGCTCATCACACAAATGTAAACCCCTATCAATCTTTCAATTCAACCAACATCTTAAAATAACAATCATAATTGATATGCATGCATAATGAAACATTGCTAATAATAACGTGGAGTGCATAAATCAAATCATCTAATTAGTACATTTGCAGCATAATTTATATATGAAATTCATTTATCAAACCTGGTGGAAAGTATTAGCAGTTGTAATGATATTTTACACGCTTGTTGCCGGTTTCCTGCTTGGCGTGCCAAGGTTAGAGATACTCCACGAAACCATCCGCAACACTTACTTCCACGTACCTATGTGGATAGCCATGTTTACGGTGTTCACCATATCGGTAATTTACAGTATAAAATATTTACAAACGGGTAAAGAGGAGTACGACCTTATTGCTGTTGAGGCGGCTAATACAGGCATTTTCTTTTTTGTTTTAGGGCTGATAACCGGCATGCTGTGGGCCCGCTACACCTGGGGCGAGTACTGGAGCAACGACCCTAAACAAAACAGCGCGGCAATAGCTTTCCTGCTTTATTGCGCCTACCTGGTACTGCGTAACTCGATAGATGAGGAACAGAAACGTGCCAAGATCTCGGCCATATATAACATTTTCGCTTTCCCGGTGATGATTGTGCTGATCATGGTGTTACCACGCATGACAGATTCGCTGCACCCCGGCAACGGCGGTAACCCTGCATTTGGCAAATTAGATATGGATAACCGCATGCGTGTTGTATTGTACCCTGCTTTTATCGCCTGGGCTTTAATGGCGGTTTGGATAGCCACTATCCGCTACCGCATCCGTTTAATTGAATATAAAAAGAACGCAATCAACTAAGATGAAAAGAATTGTATCCCTGATATTAATGCTGCTGTGTTTTGTAGCTGTAAAAGCACAAAATGTTGAAATGGCCGACAAAATGCGCAGCGAAGGCAAAATTTACGTGGTGATTGGAACCATTGTAATTGTATTTGCCGGCCTGGCTGTTTACCTGTTCACTATTGACAGGAGATTAAAAAAAATAGAGAAAGAAAATTAAATCAAAAAATAGCGCTATGCTGTTTAAACCCATAATAGGGTAGGGTTTTATATGATGTGTAAGCGATACACTAACTTTTTAAATTTGCATTATTGATAAAAAATATACCAAATTTGTGCACTTTTTTAAGGAATTAATTATTTATCCAATTCTAAATTATGAATATCAATAATCCGACCGCAGATCAGGATACTCACTTTTTTGGTGATGTATGTAAAAACTTCGATCATGCGGCGCAGTTCACCCAGCACGATGCCGGTTTGTTAGATCAGATCAAATCATGCAACAGTGTTTACCGTTTCCGTTTCCCGATACGCAAAGGCAATAGCTTTGAAGTTATAGATGCCTGGCGTGTAGAGCACTCGCACCACCAATCGCCAACAAAAGGTGGTATCCGCTACAGCGAAATGGTGAACGAGGATGAGGTTATGGCCCTTGCTGCCCTAATGACCTACAAATGTGCCATCGTAAACGTGCCCTTTGGTGGTGCAAAAGGTGGTATCAAGATCAACCCCAAAAACTACACCGTTAGCGAGCTGGAGAACATTACCCGCCGTTACACGGTAGAGCTTATTAAGAAAAACTTTATAGGCCCCAGCATTGACGTGCCTGCACCTGACTACGGTTCGGGCGAGCGCGAAATGGGCTGGATAGCCGATACATACGCTACCATGAACCCGGGCCAGCTTGATGCTTTAGGCGCGGTTACAGGTAAACCAATTTCATTACACGGTATTGCAGGCCGCCGTGAGGCTACCGGCCGTGGTGTGGCAATTGCCGTACGCGAGTGTGTTAGTGTTGGCGAGGATATGCAGAAAATTGGTTTAACCACCGGCTTATCCGGCAAGAAAATAATTGTACAGGGTTTGGGTAACGTGGGTTACTACTCTGCAAAATTCTTATCAGAGTTTGGTGCTGTCATCGTTGGCCTTTGCGAATTTGAAGGCGCTATTTACAACGAGGATGGCCTTGATGTGGAAGCTGTGTTTCAGCACCGCAAAGCAACCGGTTCTATCTTAGGATATGCCGGCGCAAAAAAAGAATTTAAAAACACCATGGACGGCCTGGAGCAGCCATGTGATATTTTGGTACCTGCCGCGTTAGAGAACCAGATCACTATTCAAAACATCGGCAGCATTAAGGCAAAAATTATTGCCGAAGGTGCAAACGGCCCAACTTCACCAGAAGCTGAAGAAGCTTTTTACAAAGCAGGTGGTATGATCATCCCGGATATGTATGCTAACGCCGGTGGTGTTACCGTATCATACTTTGAGTGGTTGAAAAACCTGAGCCACGTAGCATTTGGCCGTATTAACCGCAGGTTCGAAGAAAACTCAAACCTAAACCTGGTTAACATGGTAGAAGGCATTACAGGTGTACCACTAACGCCGATACAACGCTCGACCATCGTTAAAGGTGCAACCGAGTTAGAGTTGGTAAACTCCGGTTTGGAAGATACCATGATCCGTTCATACCACGAGATCCGCGAGATTTACAAAAGCAACCCTGCCATTGGTACCCTGCGTAACTCGGCCATGGTGGGCGCTATCAACAAAATAGCCGTGTCATACCAAAACCTTGGTGTTTGGCCATGATGCATTGGGGATAGTATCTCCATTATAATATTAAAAGAGCGCCCGAAAGGCGCTCTTTTTTTGTTTACTAAAGTCCATTATGTCGTTGAACGAGGTGAACAGACCGCAGGAAACTCATCGCAGATAAATATTGTTAGATAAGAAAAGTTGCCGATTGGTTCTTAGTTAGGTGCGGAAGTGATTAACGCCAAGCTTGTGGAAGTTCATTTTCTTTGTCTTAGCCACAAAGAAAACGAACCAAAAGAAAAGGCCAAGTCAAAGCGATGCTTCCGCCTTCCCTGCCGGTTCTTAACGTTTTTCGCCGCATGCGCGGACTTCGAAGCTAAACCGACATTCCCGCCATACTCCCGGCCCGCCCGCTTTGACGTTTAGGCCCGCGCTTTTGAAAAAAGAAATATTTTTAAAATTCATTAATTCGGTAAATTCAGGTTCAGACAAATAGCAAATACATGTCGGCGATTAGATGCTTCGCTATCGCTCAGCATGACAAATTGGAATTTTTGCGTTAGGGATAGCAGTGGAAACCCCGGAATGTAAGGCTGCTTCTATCAGCAGCCTGGAATGAGGAGTTGCAACGCATAGCCCGGGCAGCAGGCAACGCCCGTGTTTAAGATTAGTGATTGATTAGTTTAAAACAAATCTCTGCAAGGAAACAGTTCACTCTAAACTCTAAACCATTTGTAACACAATAACACTCAACTACGTCTTAGCAACAATAAAACCCAAACCCTATCAATAACGATTCTAAATAATATATATCCCTCGTAATAAACTTATTTAGCTTTGCGTTTTGTATTTTTGTAATCTGTAATACAGGAAAATATCAATTAATGAAGAAAAGCTCAATTATAGGTATCGTTGTTATTGCTATCGCCATCGCGGTTATTATCAGCACCTATTCAAATACAAGTACATACGGTTCTTTTAACGATGCAAAATCCACCAAAAGTGAATTGCACGTAGTTGGCCGTTTAAACAAAACCAAAGAATTGTTTTACGATGCCACCAAGGATGCCAACTATTTCTCTTTTTACATGAAAGATAATAAAGGCGAGGAGTGCAAGGTGGTTTATAGTGGTACCAAGCCTGAGGATTTTGAGCGTTCGGAGCAGATAGTGCTTACCGGTAAAATGACCGGTGGAGAGTTCCATGCTTCTAAGATACTGATGAAATGCCCGTCGAAATACCAGGACGGCAAACTGAATGTTAGCGAAGTGAGCGCCAAAAAGAGCGCCAGTATATAATCAAATTTAATGGATACAGTTTTTAAAGGCGAACACCTGTTACCCGGGCAGTTAGGCCAGTTTTTTGTCGTACTTGCATTTGGTGCAGCCCTTTTTTCTTTTATCTGTTATTTCTTCGCTACGCAGGAAACTGTTGCCAAAAGCGATAACTCGTGGCTGCGCCTTGGCCGCATAGGCTACTGGTTAAACACCGTGGCCATCATAGGCATGGGTGTTTGTTTGTTCTACATCCTTTACAATCATTATTTCGAATACCATTACGCATGGTCGTACACCTCTAAAGAACTGCCTGTTTACTACCTCATCTCGGGTTTTTGGAACGGGCAAGAGGGCGGGTTTTTACTGTGGATGTTTTGGGAAGCGGTATTGGGTAATATCCTGATCTGGAAAGCAAAATCATGGGAGAAACCGGTGATGACAACGCTTGCCTTATCGCAGGTGGTGTTGGGCACCATGATATTAGGCCTGCAAATTGGCAGTGCGCACATTGGCAGTTCGCCTTTTATGTTGCTGCGCAGTTCAGGCATCGAAGGTCCTATTTTCCAAAATCCAAACTATCTCGATTTTATAAAAGACGGCAAAGGCATGAACCCTTCGCTGCAAAACTACTGGATGATCATCCACCCGCCAACGCTGTTCTTAGGGTCGGCATCATTGGTTGTGCCATTTGCTTTCGCGGTGGCCGGCTTATGGAAAAGGCGCTACAAGGAATGGGTGCAGCCTGCTATCCCATACGCTTTGTTCTCTAGTATGGTATTGGGCACGGGCGTTATCATGGGTTCGTTCTGGGCCTACGAGTCGTTAAACTTTGGTGGCTTTTGGGCTTGGGACCCTGTAGAGAACGCTTCTATTTTCCCGTGGCTGATACTGGTTGCCGCTTTACACGTGATGATCGTTTATAAAAACACCGGTCACTCGTACTTTACGGCTACATTTTTAACGCTTGTTGCATTTGTGCTGGTTTGGTATTCATCGTTCCTGGCCAGGAGTGGGGTACTGGGCGAATCTTCCGTACACGCCTTTACCGATCTTGGCCTGTTCTGGCAACTGGTTATTGGCATATTGGTGTTTTTTGCTATTACGGTTTATTTACTAATTAGCCGCTTTAAAGAAATGCCTATAACCAAACAGGATGAAGAGACCTATTCTCGCGAGTTCTGGATGTTTGTTGGTGCTATATTTCTTTGCTTGTCGTGTTTCCACTTGGTTCTGGTAACCTCTATACCGGTTTGGAACCTGGCGTTTGGTACTAAAATGGCGCCACCGACTGATCCTGTTAAACACTATAATTTTATCCAGGCATTGTTCGCGGTCATCATCGCCTTACTAAGCGGCTTTGCCCAGTTCCTGAAATATAAAAAGACCGGCACTACCCGTTTCTTCATCACCACGCTGGTATACTTTGGCTTTGCCGCGCTTATAACCGCATTAGTTGTTTACGCTACGGGCTTTTACAAGCTGCATTTTTTGTTCATCATTGTGATGCTTTGCTCTATCTACACTATTGTAAGCAACGGTAAAATTTTAGCAGATGCTGTAAAAGGCAAGTTTAAGTTGGCTGGTTCGGCAGTGGCGCACATTGGTTTCGGCTTGTTACTGGTTGGTGCATTGATATCCGCAGGTACAAAAAAGGTGGTTTCAGAAAACCTGACTGGTGAACAGTACAGCGCAGACTTTGTGAAAGACGAAAACCCTAAAGAGAATATTCTGCTTTACAAGAACGAGCCGCTTAAAATGGGAGATTATATGGTAACTTTTACCAGCGATACCATTGAGGGCGCAAGCCATTTCTTTAACATCAATTACAAACGCGTTAAAGACGGCAAAACAACCGAAAGTTTTGTATTAAGGCCGAATGTTATACAGGCGCAGGGCGGTATGTCGTCAACTCCGGATACCAAACATTATCCGTTCCATGACTTGTACACCCACATCACCATGACTAACGTGATCACCACCGGGCCAAAAGAAGAAGAGGGTCAGCATGGCGATAATACCGACGATAAGAAATACGATGCCCCTGTAACCCACGAAATTGCCGTTGGCGATACCATGGCCTACCGCGACGGGATCATCGTTTTAAAAGGCTTAAACAATAACGTAAAACTGCAAAATATCCCCATTACCAATAAAGACATAGCCGTAGGCGCGCAACTGGAAATTACCACACACGGTAAAAAATACCAAAGTGAACCTGTTTACATGATAAAAGGCCGCGCCGTGTTTGATTTTGGCAAGAAGATAGAAGATGCAGGTTTAAAACTACGCTTTACCAAAATAATCCCGGGCAAAACCCTGGCAGATGGTAAGGTGGAGATCACCGTTTACCAGCAGCCGGAAAGCAAAAAGAAATTCATTGTAATGAAAGCTATCGAGTTCCCATACATCAACTTGCTGTGGGCAGGTACCATCATTATGGTCATCGGTTTCTTTATGTCGATATTGAGGAGGAATAAAGAGGTGAAGATTGTTTAGACCCCCGGCCTCAGTTAGCTAACGGAGGAATAGGATATTAATAAGCCACAGAGATATTCTGTGGCTTATTTGTTTTTGCCAACTGTATTCAAGGGGGCGCGAAGTATCGCGCCTCCACATTATATTTTTCGTAGAGACGCGATACTTCGCGTCTTTTTTTTCCGCGCGTCGTTTGTAAGAGGCAATCTCTTTGCTATACAGGGTCGCTCTGCCTCTGTAGTGATTGCTTCGTACTTTGCAATGACGGTTTGGGTTTGATATTATAACTAAAATTTATTAATTTACACCAATGTGGATACCGAAAATTAAAGGAATAATCGACCGGCGCATGCTGGTTAACTTTACGGTTGACCCGGAGGTTGCGGAGAAAGTTATTCCCTGCCCGTTCAAGCCAAAGTTAGTTGCAGGTAAGGCCATTGCAGGGATCTGCCTCATTAGGTTAAAGGACGTACGGATCAAAGGACTGCCGGTTATATTTGGTATGGGGTCGGAGAATGGCGCCCACCGTTTTGCTGTGGAATGGATGGAAGACGGTGTGCTAAAGGAAGGCGTTTATATTCCCCGCAGGGATACTTCATCGCTTTTTAATACGATAACAGGGGGCAGGGTTTTCCCGGGTAAACATTACCGTGCTAAGTTTAATGTGCAGGAAAAGGATGGTAATTACCAAGTAGCTTTCAATAGTTCTGACGGTACAACCATCAGCGTAGATGCAAAATTGACCGACCAGTTGAACAGTACTTCGGTATTTAATGACATGGACGAGGTATCAGCATTCTTCAAAGGCGGGGCATTGGGCTATTCGCCAAATGGCAATAAGTTAGAGGGCTTGCTGTTGAATACCTATAAATGGGAAATGAGCCCGCTTGAAGTAAGCAATGTAAAGTCCAGCTTTTTTGAAGATGAAACGATATTTCCCAAAGGTTCTGTAACGTTCGACAATGCTTTACTGATGACCGATATTGAGCATGAATGGTCGTCGGTAGCGAATAAAGTTTGCTGTTAATTTTAAACTATTGTCATGGTGAGCCTGTCGAACCATTAGCAAAGTGCACAAGTCTTCGACAGGCTCATACAGACAATTGAGATTTTTGTATGCAAGGGGGCGTGCAGTATCCCGCCTCTAAATTATATTTTTCGTAGAGACGCGATACTTCACGTCTTTTTGAATCCAACTCACCTTCTTCTCTCCACATCCCTTTAACTTTTCCACAATTCCCTTATTCCGCGGGCAATGGATTAAATTAGCAGATTATTAAAACAGGACATACCCTTGGCTAAGACCGAAACCAAAGAAACCCCCTTAATGCAGCAATACAACGCCATAAAGGCTAAGTACCCCGGTGCTTTGCTGCTGTTCCGCGTGGGCGATTTTTACGAAACCTTTGGGGCCGATGCCATCAAAGCCTCGGGCATTTTAGGCATCACGCTCACCCGCAGGGCCAATGGTGCCGCAACGTATATCGAGCTGGCGGGGTTCCCGCATCATTCGCTGGATACCTACTTGTCAAAACTGGTGCGTGCAGGCCAGCGGGTTGCCATTTGCGATCAGCTGGAAGACCCTAAAACCACCAAGACCATCGTTAAACGCGGCGTTACCGAACTGGTTACCCCCGGCGTTGCCACCAGCGATAATATCCTGCATCAAAAAAGCAACAATTACCTTGCTTCGCTGTATTTTGAGAAGAACAGCATTGGTATAGCACTGATAGATATATCAACAGGCGAGTTCCTGACCGCGCAGGGCAGCACAAGTTACATTGATAAGCTGCTGCAAAGCTATGCACCCAGCGAGATCATTTTCCCAAAAAGCCGTCAGCAGGATTTTAAAGACGCCTATGGCGACCGCTTTTACACTTACACCCTCGACGATTGGCCCTACAGCGGCGATTACGCGCAGGAAACTTTGCTAAAGCATTTCGGTGTAAAGTCACTAAAAGGTTTTGGTATTGAAAAACTGAGCCTGGGCATTGTAGCTGCGGGTGTAGCGCTGCATTATTTGAATGAGACCGAACACCGCAACCTACAGCATATTTCGGCCATTGGCCGGATAGAAGAAGACCGGTACCTATGGTTGGACAGGTTCAGTATCCGCAACCTGGAGTTGGTGGGCTCGAGCAACGAGAACGCGCTAACTTTGGTTGATGTATTAGACCATACCTGCTCGCCCATGGGCGCAAGGATGCTGCGCCGCTGGATTGTGATGCCGCTTAAAGAAATTAAGCCTATACAAGACCGCCTTGGCGTTGTGGAATACCTGATAGCCCAGGAAGAACTGCGCGAAACCCTGCAAAATCAGATTCGCCAGATAGGCGACCTGGAAAGGTTGATTTCTAAGATAGGCCTGCAAAAAGCTAATCCGCGCGAGGTTTGCCAATTGAAGAAGGCTTTGGTAGCTATCGAGAGTATTAAGAAACTTACTATGGAATCGGCAAGTGAGCCCATGAAGGCCATTGGCGAGCAGCTAAACCCGTGTACCTCTATATCAGAAAAAATAGCCCGCGAATTACACCCCGAGCCACCCGTTATGATGGTAAAAGGTTCGGTAATGAATGAGGGCATCAACGAGGAGCTTGACCGCCTTCGTAAGATCGCTTTTGGTGGTAAAGGTTATTTGTTAGAGATCCAAAAACGTGAGGCTGAGGCTACCGGCATCCCATCGCTGAAAGTTTCGTTCAATAATGTGTTTGGCTATTATTTAGAAGTGACGCATAGTCACCGCGAGAAGGTGCCAACGGAGTGGATCCGCAAGCAAACGCTGGTGAACGCCGAGCGCTACATTACCCCCGAACTGAAAGAATACGAGGAGCAGATATTAGGCGCCGAAGAAAAGATATTGGTGCTGGAAACCAAACTTTACAACGACCTGCTGTACGCCCTTGCAGAATATATTAAGCCCATCCAATTGAACGCTATCCTGATAGCCCGCCTGGATGTGCTGCTGAATTTTGCTACCATATCCATCAAAAACTACTACGTTAAACCGGATGTGAACGAAAGCCGTGTGCTGGATATAAAAGGCGGCCGCCACCCGGTGATAGAAAAGAATTTACCATTGGGCGAGGAATACATTACCAATGATGTTTTCCTGGATTCGGATTTCCAGCAGATCATCATCATTACCGGCCCCAATATGGCGGGTAAGTCGGCATTGCTAAGGCAAACCGGCCTTATCGTATTAATGGCGCAGATGGGTTGTTTTGTGCCTGCCAAAGCGGCGTCGGTTGGTTTGGTAGATAAGATATTTACCCGTGTAGGCGCATCAGATAACGTGTCCTCGGGCGAGTCTACCTTTATGGTGGAGATGAACGAAACCGCCAGTATCCTCAATAACCTCAGCGACCGCAGTTTGATACTGCTGGATGAGATAGGCCGTGGTACTTCCACTTATGACGGGATCTCTATCGCCTGGTCCATAGGCGAGTACCTGCACAATCACCCAACTGCAAAGGCGAAAACACTGTTTGCAACCCACTACCACGAGTTAAATGAGTTGAGTAACAGCTTTAATCGCATCAAAAACTTCAATGTTTCGGTTAAGGAAGTTGGGCAGCAGATCATCTTCCTGCGTAAACTGGTACCTGGTGGCAGTGAGCATAGTTTCGGGATCCATGTAGCTAAACTGGCCGGGATGCCGCAAAAGGTTTTGAGTCGAGCCAATGAGATCCTCAAAAAACTGGAAAACGAACGCACCGGTGGCGAACATATCAAAGAAAGCATCCGCAAGGTGCAGAAGCAAGCCGTACAGATGCAGATGTTCTCAATAGATGATCCGGTATTAGTAAAAATCCGCGATACGCTGAACAACCTCGATGTTAATACCCTAACCCCGGTAGAGGCTTTGATGAAGCTGGATGAGATCCAAAGGGTAATAAAGGGGTAGAGCCCCTCTAATCCCCCGTAAGGGGAAACTTTAATAGTAAGCCCTCCCTTCCGGGTAGGGTTTAAATGGGGCTTGTTAATATGTTTATAAATCCCCATGCAACATTTTATTGTTAACAGATATCTTTAGATCATGCTAATACCTCGCCATTTACGCCTGTTATTATTTTTTGCTGCAGCGATCCTGCTATCCGCTTGTCACTCAAAAAAACTGACGGTTAGGAATAACGTCGATTTTTCCCCAAACGGCATCCCGGTTAGGCGTGGCCCTTACGTAATGGTAAAGCCGGATAAAGAAATAGCTAAAAAGTATTCGGCATTAATGGGGATAAAGCGTAACGAGATCCAAAACGGCCGTTTGTATAGCTTTATAGATGAATGGTATGGCACACCGTACCGTTTTGGCGGGATGGATAAAGATGGTGTGGATTGCTCTGGATTAGTTTTTCTACTTCAACTACAGGTATATGACCAACCACTGCCACGCACCTGCGCCCAGCAAGTAAACGTTGTAAAACGCAAATACGAAGAGGAATTAAAAGAGGGCGACCTGGTTTTCTTCGACTTTGACGGCAAGCAATATAGCCATGTAGGCGTGTACCTGCAAAACGGTTATTTTGTACATGCCAGCACCCGCAAAGGTGTAATGGTAGCCAGGCTGCATGATAATGGCATCTATAAATTCTTTTCGCGCGGCGGTTCAATCAGCGATGCTACTTCGGCGCAGGCAAATTAATAACCATTGCTTAACTATTATTGGTATTTTTGTGCCGATGGATGATCCTAAAAACGACTATTCTTTCTGGACTAAATATAAGCGTTACGCCGGTACCGAGATCCTGTTGTATGTGATCATGATCGTTGGTATCATACTCGGTATTATCATATTTAGTTAATTAGTTTTAACCAATACCATATTATAATTGTCGGCTTCGGTAATTTGCTGGTAAAAGGCCACCAGGCCGGGGTAGGTATCTTTACTGTAGGTGCCGTCTATCAGTTCAACACGGCGTTTAAATGTTAATTTACCATCGGCAAAAACACTGCTCATCTTAAACTTACCAAAGGGTTTGCTCATGCTTACATCAATCGGCTCCATATCCGGTTTGTAACCTGCAGGCAGGGTGTAAACAATTTCATCCTCATCCACATAACCACGATTGATGTAAACCGGGTTTGTACGGTTCCGCACATCGCGGATGCTGCTGCTGCGGTTTAGCGGGTTAAGCGAAAAGTAAAGCTTGCCATTATCGCGCGAGGCAAACTCGTAGGCGTTAAATACCAGGCTTTCGGTTGCTATCGGCAGTTCCTTTTTATCCTGTTTAATTTCCAACTTTTCTACATTAAGATTGTTAATGTGCGCATACATTTTTTGGATAATTTTCACCTGCTCTTTCAAAGGCTCGTCAACCAGGCTTTCGGGGTTATCATACTGGGTGCCTTTATAAACCGTGTTTATGCTGCCGCTCAGTTCACCATCGGCTGCTATTACCAGGTTGGCCTTACGGGTTTGCAGGTTGTCCGCAGCGGTGTATTTTGGGGTATGCAAAAGCTTGCCACCTTCGGGTGTGCAGGCCAGTACGGTACGGTCGTCGGTAAAATCACTTAAGAAACCAAAGGGGATCTTTTGACTGGTGCACTCTAAAAAGGTAGTATCGTTTTTTATAGGCAGGCAAAGTATCACATGGTTGCCCTGGCCCATGCTGGCAAAATCATCAAGCATGCTTGTTTTGGCGTTACCGCCCTCTACCACGCAATACCACGATGGGATATCCGCGGCCTTTAATAATGCCTGGGTATAATTAACCAATGCTTTACAATCGCCATAGCTCAACCTATCTACATCGCTTGCCAAAAACGGCTGGTAGCCGCCAATACCTACCTGTACGCTAATATAACGGGTTTTGCCCTGCATGTACTCGTAGATCTTTTTGGCCTTCTGTTTTATATCGATAATGCCATTCGTTAATTCTTTTATTTGTGCAATGGTAGCGGGGGGAAGGGCCTGCCTGTTAGCTAATAACTTATCATAATTCCATCTGCCCAACTCATTCCAATTATTGAAACTGCCGCTGATGCCCGCGTAAACAAAATGTTTAGGTGCTATTTTAACCGTGCTTAAGTAAGTATCTTTAATAGGGCTGTAAGGTTCGCTTCGTGCCGCTTTTAGGTTACTTAATTGCCAGGTACGGGTTTTAAGGCCCTCTTTAGTGTAGCCGGCAACCATCTTAGCCGGCATGTTTATTTCTTTATATCTGATGTCGAAATCGGGCTTGCAGGCAAACGTGTAAGAGCTTTTCTCTACGGCTAAGCCCGGGTATAGGTTGGGTTTCCAATCCCTTATATTTAACGTTTGCCTCGATCTAAGGTCATACTCATATTCTATGGTGTACGGGTACGATCCTATCGACGGGATGTAATGTTTCACCCGCGAATCTTCAAATAAAGAGAAATCATTAGAAGCATCCTGGTCCTCAAAGTTCTTTTCAGAAAACTTGCTGCTCAGCTTTCCAAATTCATCATAAACCGCCCCCTTAATGCCCTTTATAACGTTGCTTTTATCATGCCAAACCACAATATGGGCAAGGTCGTCGCCATTTTTGTTCAGTACAGTAATGGCTTTTTTGATATGGTATAGCGTATTACCGCCATCTACCTGGGTGTAAACGCTTTCATCGCGCACAACGGCGCTTGAATAAGGCAGCAGCTCTTTAGGGATCCTGCTTACCTCATAATTTGCCTGGGCATTCGCGCACGCGGCTGTACCCAAAATTAAAAACAGGGTTAAAAACTTTTTCATCACTTTTTCCTGATTACTATCTCGGTTTTCTCCGATGCTATTATTTTATTGTAAAATTCTTTCAGGTAAGGGTACTCCTCTGGCGCGTAAACAGATTTTGTGAACTGGATCACGTTTGAGTAAGTGAACGTATCGCCGGCGCCACTAAATTCTGTTAAAAACTTGCCGCCTTTGTTTGGTAAGGCCACACCGGCTGGTTGCGGCGAACTTTCAATGGCGTACCCGGCAGGCAGGTGCATAGTTAAGGTGTACCTGTCGTTTGATGATACGCCCCAGTCTACAGGGTAGGTGCGCTCCTGCAGTTTAAAGGGGTTAGTGGTATGCCTTTCAAACAAAACAGGGTTAAACGCCATGCGGTTGTGGTTAAGGTTGTCAAATACATCAATCTCAACCTCGTAAACTTCGCACAACGGTACATCCAGGCTATCTACATTGCTAATGGTCGATTTCAAGATCTTCGTCTTAACCAGCTTCTCGTCAAGGTTTTCTACATACTCATCAACGGTATTGAATTTTTTGATCTCCTTGCGTTTATTAAAGGCCGCATAACCCATGGAGTAGGTGGTGATGGTGCCCTTAAGCTTGCCATTGGGCTGTAGGGTAAATTCTAAATTACTGGCAGTGTTTTGTGTTTGTTTAGCAACAAGGTCTATCCAGTACGATGGCTTATCGAGGCTCATTACCCGCCCCTGGTCGTTAAGGCATTTTATAGGCAGCATACCAAAAGGCAGTGTAGGGTCGGTAGCATCAAGCAGAAAGGTATCCGTGCCTATCGTGGTTTTGGCAATAACGTAATTAAATTCACTCTCTACAGGGTAAAGCCTGTTTACCAAGCCGTTAACACGGGTTGATAGTAGTACCGCATCTGTTTTGATCCCTGCCGAATTTAAGGCGGCTACCAATGCTAAATTTATATCGGCCACATCGCCGGTGTGTTTATCAAGCGCCTTTTTAACACCGTCGCTGCCGCGCGAATTGATCTCGTTCCATTTAATGTTTTTTTGTATGTAGCGATAGACGGCCACGGCTTTATCTATTTCGGTAGTTTTACCTGCTATTACCGGGGCTATATACGGGTTTAGCAGGTTCTTTTTTATTTGCGAACCAAAGTAATCGGCATGTTTAAAGTTGTAGTCTATATCCTTCCATTCTTTGGTTTCTTTATTTTTAACATTGGTATAAGGGTTTGTCCATTCCTCCAGGTTAAAATATATGGCCGAAAGGAAATTTTTTGACGACGTCATATAATCCTCTTTAATAAACGCCGGTATATCGGCCATGCCGTATGTTAAGTACGAGCAATCGCACTTTGAACCATGGCTGCTAAAGCACTCTTTTTCAACATCGGCCTTGCTTTTAGTAAGTTTTAACGGCCCGCGAATCATGGCGTTAAATGTCCAAAAAGCTGGGATATGCACTTCATATTGCGAATTTACTTTCGGGATATCATCCTGAAACTCCCAGGCCGGCATCCTGCCAAAACCTTGCAGTAATTTAGTGTATTTGTATTCAACTATACAGCCTGCGCTCAGGTTAGGCATGGCAAATTTGATCGTTTTCCAATACTTGTTTTCGGTTGTGGTGTATATTTTTGATGGTTCAAGTTCGGTAATTTTTATCCCGCCACTTTCATCAATATAAGTGGTTGTACCTTTAACGTCTATAACTTCGTCATGTGTATCCTGGCTATCATAGAACGAGATAGCTACGGTGCCTTTGCCGAAACCTTTAGTATCCAGTATTTTTATTTTGGTGTGATATTTAAAAAAGGTTTTAATGTGGTCGTCG
Organism: Mucilaginibacter aurantiaciroseus; assembly: GCF_024055595.1. Lineage (GTDB taxonomy): Bacteria > Bacteroidota > Bacteroidia > Sphingobacteriales > Sphingobacteriaceae > Mucilaginibacter > Mucilaginibacter aurantiaciroseus. The sequence goes on along the minus strand of NZ_JAMXOF010000001.1, from coordinate 1,582,455 downwards.
CCGGCGATATCTATCCGGGATGAGCCGAATTCGTTTAGCACTACGGCGTGGGCGGATGTATCGTTCTTGTAGTTTTTAAGGTGCATTTCATCCACGGTGAATTTACCGAAGGGGAAATCCTGTGCAGATGCCAGCGTGGTAAAAGAAATGAATACCAGCAGGTTAAGTAAAAATTTATTCATGTAGTTTAGGTTGAGATTTATTGATTTGAAAATATGAAAATATCCTGACATTTTACACCAAAAATAGTGTGCCGATAATTTTGATAGTTTTACCACCTTTGTAGTACTGATAAGCAAAAATGAAATTACAATTAATACGGCCTCTGGCCTTTTTCGACCTGGAAACTACCGGTACCAATATTGGCGCCGACCGCATCGTAGAGATCTCTGTTATTAAACTTAACCCCGATGGCAGCGAGGATGTACTAACCCTGCGCGTACATCCGGGCATCCCAATTCCTTTAGAATCATCGTTGGTGCACGGCATTTATGATGAGCATATTAAAGACGAGAAACAGTTTCATGAAATTGGACAGCAAATAGCCGAATTTATCCACGATAGCGACCTTGCGGGATACAACTCCAACAAGTTTGACATACCCATGCTGATGGAAGAGTTTTTACGCGCGGGCATCCAGTTTGACCTGGATAACCGCCATTTTGTGGATGTACAGAACATTTTCCACCAGATGGAGCAACGTACTTTAAGGGCTGCTTACCAGTTTTATTGCGATAAACAGATTATTAACGCGCACTCGGCCGAGGCTGATACCCGCGCCACCATGGAGGTTTTGCTGGCGCAGATAGAGCGTTACGAGAACCAGGAATGGGAAGATAAAAAAGGTGTTAAAAGCACGCCCGTTGTGGGTGATGTAGAGGCCTTACACAAGTTTACCAACCTGAGCCGCCCGGTTGATTTTGCCGGCCGCATGGTATATAATGAGCAGGGTGAAGAAACCATAAACTTTGGCAAGCACAAAGGTAAAAGGGTAGAGGATGTACTTAATGCTGAGCCAAGCTACTACTCGTGGATGATGCAGGGCGATTTCCCGCTGTATACCAAACGTAAGCTGGAAGAAATTTATAAACGCTGGAACGCCAAACGAGTAGCAGAACGCCAGCAAAATAGGCCGGCACAACCTGCCGCTGCACAAACACCTGCCCAGCCACAAGCACCAAAACCGGCATTCCAAAACAATAGCCCCAAAAGCAGCCCGCAGCTAAACAGCCAGCCTGTTAAAAAGAAGGAAGAGCCTGCCAAACCTGTAGATGAAGATATGCTGGCACAGCTGGCGATGAAGTTTAAGAAAAATTAATTGGAAGTTTGAGATTAGTTTTTTTGCGTGCCTCAACTTTGCGCGTAATTGCGAGCGATAGCGTGGCAATCTTCGATAGAAAGCAGCAGACCAAAATGTCGAAGATTGCCACGTCGCTATCGCTCCTCAAAATAACATAGTTATATTTCTTTCAGAAACTGAATATTCCTTGTCAGCCCCTCAAACTTCGTTCGTTTCACAGCCGAGTTCTTGAAAACCTTTTGAAATACATCGGTCGTAATATCCTCCCAGTCTTCTTTTTTTAAACCATGAAGTTCCGGGTGGGGAGCAAATGATGGTTCGTTGTGGAGTGCCGAGAAGCGGTTCCAGGGGCAAACGTCCTGGCAGATGTCGCAGCCAAACATCCAGTTATCCATTTTGCCTTTAAATTCCTGTGGAATCTCGTTCTTGAGTTCGATGGTAAGGTAGGAGATACACCTGCTGCCGTCAACCACGTAAGGGCCAACTATGGCATCGGTAGGGCAAGCGTCTATACAGCGGGTGCAGGTGCCGCAATGGTCGGCAGTGGGGTCAATATCATACTCCAGTTCAATATCTACGATCAGCTCTGCTAAAAAGAAGAATGAACCAGCCTGCTTGCTAATGAGGTTGCTGTTTTTACCAACCCAGCCCATGCCCGCTTTTTTTGCCCAGGCCTTATCCAATACCGGTGCCGAATCTACAAACGCACGGCCGCCAACCTCGCCAATTTTTTGGTTGATAAGCTCTAATAACTGCTTTAGCTTGTCTTTAATAACAGTATGGTAATCAGCACCGTAAGCGTATTTGGAAATTTTGGGTGCCGATGGATCCAGCTGCGTGGTATCGGTATAATAGTTTAGCCCGAGGGAGATAACCGACTTAGCCCCATCTACCAGTAAACGCGGGTCGAGCCGTTTATCGAAGTAGTTTTCCATGTAGCGCATTTCGCCGTGCATGCCTTTGTTCAGCCATGCCTCCAGCCGGGGTGCTTCCTGCTCTAAAAATTCTGCCTTGGCTATGCCACAAAACAAAAAGCCCAGGTTTTTGGCCTCGGTTTTTATGAGTTGCGAATATGCCGACAGGTTTTGCTGCATGGCGTAAAGATACTATAATGCAATGTTTTTGAATGCGCCAGGCTTTGCCAATAATTTTATATGTGTTAAATAATTTTCTTTTTAAATAATGGTATGGCTTTTGGTAGGTTATATGCAAATAATACAACTATGGAAAATAAACCAGCAGGATTTGACAGGGCCAATGGCCAGGGCCAAAACCACGATATAACCGGAAACGTGGCCAATGTTGACAACGAAACTTTAAAACATGATGTAAACGATAAGGACCTTGCTAAAAAGATCCCGACCGTTACACCGGAAACTGTAGCAGCAGATATCCCCAACGATACCCCCGAGTTGGAAAACCCAACAGAGCAAACCTCTTCTAATAAAGGGCAGGGCCCGGCAGGCGAAAATTTGTAAACAATAAAGCCTTTTCAAAATGGAAAGGCTTTATTGTTTGTACCCGTTATTGCGAGCGTAGTGTGGCGGTCTTCGATAGAAGAGTAGGCGGCAAGCATGTCAAAAATTGCCACGTTGCTATCGCTCCTCGCAATTACGCGCGGAGGATACTACTACCTGTTATGATATAACTTTGAATTTGAGTAAGTAGCCTCAGCAACTATCTTACCACTCTTTATCTTAAAAATGCTGGCGTTGCGCAGATCGTAACGTATTGGGCTGCCGGCTTTTTCTTTCAGGCCAATAACGTCATACTCCACTACCACGGTCGAATCGGTATTGATGATATTATCAACCAAATATTTGGCATCCGGCGATACATAAAATACCTGATGGAAAATTTCATCAGCACCTTTTGGGCCAACGCTTTCGCCATCCCAATCGGTAGTGGTTATTTTTGCCTTGTCGGCGTATTGTGCAACTAAGCCTTTAAGGTCTTTATCGTTCAGGTAGCGGAAATGCTCGTCTATGATCTGTTTTGATGCTTCGGTTTGGTTAACCACGGGCGTTTCTGGCTTGTTATTACATGCCGCCAAGGCCGTAGCCAATAGTACGAACAGGATAGGGCGTAGGGTGATTGTCATGGTTTAAAAGTAAGGATTGTCATTTAAAAACAAAACCCTCTTTTGCAATGCAAAAGAGGGTTTTAAATTTCGTATCTTTGTATTAGAAGCTATTCCTTACGCTATTACCAAACGTTTTAGTGCTCCAGTAACCGCTATCTAATATGCGGCGTACAGTCAACAACGGGTAATCCGGGTCGCGTTTATCAGCTAACTGGAAAGCCATCTTAAATCCTTTTTTATCAAGTTCAGGCAATACAGGTTTTTTCCAGATGCCAAATGGGTAAGCAAAGTAATAGATTTTTTTACCGGTAATTTCTTCCAGCTTTTTAGTTGGTTTATCAATTTGGGTAACCCAGTCGTCAACAGGTCGGTTAGTGATTTTACCGTTAAGTCCTTTAATAACCAGGTTTGAATTGTGCGAGTATTTGTCTACACGGTGATGGTCCCAAGTGTGGCTGGAAATTACATTGCCATCGTCAGACAGTTTTTTGATCATCTCCGTGGTCATATAGTGCGGGCGGCCTATTGATACCGTCATCACAAAGAAAACGCCTTTAAAACCGTATTTCTTCATTTCGGGAGCGGCGATGGTAAACTGGTCAAGATCGGTATCATCAAATGTTAACATGATGGGTTTTTTAGGCAACGGCGCGCCTGCAACCAGGTAGTTGTACAACTGATCGGGCAGTATGGTGTGGTAACCGCTGTCGGCCAGCATTTTCATGTGCTCTTTAAAAGCGGCAATTTGTACAATGTAGTCTTTAGCGTTTTTAGAGTCGGTAGCCTTCCAGTCGCGAATTTGGTGGTAGCAAACAATTGGTACCTGCTTGCGGGCCAAAACAGCGGCTTTATCAATAGGGCCGGTAGCCAGTTTTGCTACGGGCGATGAAGTTTCTTGGGTTGCCGTTTTAGCGCTGTCTGCAGAGGCCTTGTCTGTCGATGTTGGTTTAGACTGGCATGCTACCATGCCAAAAAGTACAAGTGGCAATACTGCCGAAAGTTGCTTTAACATATTACGGAGGATGATTTTTGAACCGCTAAATTAGTATAAATCTAAAAGGGATGTATTAACTGTTAATAAATTTTATTTCGATATCAATTTTGGAAAACCAAGGTCGTTTTTTGGTGAAAAAAGGGCGAAAAAAAGTCGTCATTTCTACCGCTAAAATCAAAAAAGCCCGCTATTTGCGGGCTTTAATTTTTTGCGGATAGTACTAAAGTACTATCCGTTTATTTTCTGCTATAGACCGCTTGGCGGCATCCAGTATCTGCATCACTATCATGTTATATTTAAGTGACGATCTATCGGCAATACCCCTTTGCCTGTCGTTTACAACCTGTTGCAGGTACGAGATAGGGTGGTCATTTGGTGCCAACAATGGCGGGGCAATAATGGTGGTCATCGGTTTTTTGTCGATGCGGGTGGTTACGTTATCCTTGTCTAACGCGTGCATATATCCCTCATCCCCAAACACTTCCAAATCTTTAATTGAGAAGGGCCAGTTCCAGGATGCTTCGATAATACCTGTTGCGGTAGGGTATTCTACAATGATTGTAGCGTCATCCTCCACTTTTGGGTAAGTCTGTAACTTAAAATGGCGGGCAACAGCCGTAATCGCTATAGGTTTCTGGCCATTCATCAACCAGGTCATCAGGTTGGCGCCGTAGCAGCCAAAATCGTTAAGGGCACCCGCACCGTTCAGTTCAGGGTCGGTAAGCCAGTTGGTGAAGTCCTTGCTGCAACCGATCTCTTTTGGCCCCTGGTGGCCATCATGCACTACCATCTTGCGGATCTGCCCGAGGCTATCCTTGGCGGCCAAATTGTACACATGCTGGTAAGATGGATACCAGGTAGTTTCGTAATTGGTCATAAGCTTAATGTAGTATTTTAAAGCTAAAAACTCCATACGGATGGCTTGTGCAAGGGTAGCTGCCAATGGTTTTTCTACCATTACAGATATGCCCAACGGGGCGCAAACCTCCACAATATCAATGTGTTTTGCAACCGGGTTGTACCCTAAAACCACGTCAGGCTTTTTGGCGGTAACCATTTTCTTAAGGTCATCAAAAAAGATAGAATCGGGTAGGTTATATTGCTTCTGGTAACGGGCACGCAACTGTTTATCGGCCTCGGCTATACCTACAATAAGCACTTTGCCGTCGCGGTAATCGCCAAGGATGTTGTGCACATGGTCGTGCGCCAGTCCTGCTATCCCAATTTTTTGTGTGCTTAGTAATACAGGTACAACTGGTATGGTAGGCGGCACGGGTTTAACGACCGGGGTAACCTGCCCAAACGACATCAATGTGCCCGATACAAGTATCAGGCACATTATAAGTTTAATGAATTTTATGTTTGAATTACTTCTCATTTGACAGTGAATAAGGTACATCTGCCGCTTTTGTACCTCTTGCCTTGTTTGGTACAGCCGACATATTAAAGTTTAAAACTTGCCCCTGTTGCAGCGCTTTGTGGCTTAACCAGTTGTTTGTATATGGTTTGCCATTTACACTTAAGCTAGTTACAAACCTGTTTGCTGTGCTGTTTTTAGCAGCATTAATGGTAACGGTTTTGCCGTTCTCTAAGGTAAGGATCACTTTTTTGAACAGCGGTGCACCTAAAACGTACTGATCTGTAGAAGGCGTTACCGGGTAAAAACCCATTGCCGAAAATACATACCAGGCAGATGTTTGGCCGTTATCTTCATCGCCACAGTAACCGTCAGGGGCAGAGTGGTACATTTTATTGATCACATCGCGTACGTGCAATTGGGTTTTCCATGGCTCGCCCGAGTAGTTGTACAGGTAGGTCATATGCTGAATGGGTTGGTTACCATGCGCATACTGGCCCATTCCGGCAATCTGCATCTCGCGGATCTCGTGAATCACTTCGCCATAATAGCTGTCATCAAAAATAGGAGGAAGGCTGAAAACTGAATCCAGTTTGGCGCTGAATTTTTGTTTACCACCCATCAGGTCAACCAAGCCCTGGATGTCGTGGAACACGCTCCAGGTGTAGTGCCAGCTGTTACCTTCGGTAAAGGCATCGCCCCATTTGAAAGGATTGAACGGAGACTGGAATTTACCATCCTTGTTTTTACCACGCATTAAACCTGTTTCTTTATCAAACAGGTTTTTATAGTTCATGCTGCGTTTGCGGTAGATTTCTGTTTCAGATGCAGGGCGATTTAATGCCTTGCCCAGTTTGTAAATAGTAAAATCGTCGAAAGCGTACTCTAAAGTACGGGCTGCATTCTCGGTTATTTTAACATCGTATGGTACATAGCCTAATGTGTTGTAGTAATCTACACCATCGCGGCCGGTAGCATTAGGGCCATCATTATTGGCACCATGTAAAAGCGCCTGATACAGCGTTTGGATATCATATCCGCGACCACCTTTCAGGTAGGCGTCAGATACTACAGCAGCAGAGTTGTTACCCACCATTACGTCAGAATAACCGGGGCTGCTCCACTCGGGCAACCATCCGCCTTCTTTGTAATCGTTAACCAAACCGGCCTGCATCTCTTTATTGATAGATGGGTATACCAGGTTCAGGAACGGGTATAAAGCCCTAAAGGTATCCCAAAAGCCTGTTCCAGCGAATTTGTAACCCGGTAGGATCTGTCCGTTTTGAGCGCTCCAGTGTACCGGTTGGTTCTTGGCATCCAGTTCGTACATTTTATTGGGGAAGAACAGCATGCGGTAAAGGCAAGAGTAAAATGTTTTTACCTGCTCTACCGAACCACCTTCTACAGCCAGTTTGCTTAAGGTTTTGTTCCAAACGGCTTTTGCTTTTAGTTTGGTTTGGTCGAAGTTATCTTTGCCAATCTCCCTGTTCAAGCTTATTTCAGCTTGCTCAATGCTGATGAATGATGAGGCTACCCTCATGTTCACTTTTTCGCCTTTTGTAGTTTTGAAACCGATAACCGCCATAGCGTGCTTAGCATCAAGTTCTAAACCGTCTTTTAAAGTGGTATCACTGTAAACCTGGGCGGTTGTAATTGGCTTATCTACATAAATTACAAAGTAGTTCTTAAAGTTCTTAAGCGGGCCGCGGGCATATTTGGTAGAGTAACCAACTATTTTTTTCTCGCCTGGGATAACTTTTACGTATGATCCTTTATCAAACGCGTCAACTATAATATAAGAATTGTTCGATTGCGGGTAAGTGAACCTGAACTGCGCGCTACGCTCAGTAGGTGTTATCTCTGTAGTAACATCATGGGCGGCAAGGTAAACGCTGTAGTAGTATGGCTTTGCAATCTCAGCTTTGTGCGAGAACCAGCTTTCGCGGCCTTTTTGCGAAACTTTTAGCTCACCGGTTACCGGCATTATGGCAAATTGCCCGTAATCATTCATCCATGGCGATGGCTGGTGGGTTTGTTTAAAGCCATTTATTTTGTAGGCATCGTAAGTGTACTGCCACCCGTCGCCCATTTTACCTGTTGTAGGCGTCCAAAAGTTCATGCCCCAGGGCACGGCAATGGCGGGGTAGGTGTTGCCGTTACTCAGGTCGTATTTTGATTGCGTACCCATCAGCGGATTGATCCATTCAACAGGGTCAGTTACTTTAGCAACCTGTTGTGCAAATGAAGAAGCTGCAAACAGGAGGGCACTTAAAAGAAGGAATCTTTTTTTCATTTGTGATTTAAAGTATAATAGATGTAAACCGGCAGTAAATATAAAAGACTGGCGAGTATTGCCAGTCTTTTATATTGTAAAATTATTGCCACCCTGGATTTTGTTTCAACTTAGGGTTTGTGTTTATCTCGCGCTGTGGTATCGGCCACAGGTAGTATTGAGTTTTCATGGTAATACCCTGCTCGTTTGCAGTTGATGTTGCATCGGCAAATGTACCACCTGGCACAACGTAGATCTTATGCGTACGCTGGATATCAAAATAAGCTTTATCCTCGTAGCAAAGTTCCAGGTAACGCTCTTTCCAAACGGCTTCGCGGAACGCTGTTTGAGATAAAGCGCCGTACGGGGTAAGTTGCGCGCGGCCGCGAATAGCTTCAAGAGCGCCTATTGCTGTTGCATTAGGTGCGCCATCTGCTTCGTTTTGTGCCTCGGCGTAAATTAGCTGAGCTTCGGGTAAACGGAACAGCGTCCAGTTTTCGTCGCTTTTACCATTACCTAATGCACTTTCTACATGAAAAAATTTATAAAGGGCCGGTTTTTCAAAAGTAATTATCGTTGAAGGATCTTTATCTTTTGGATAACTGCTGTAGAAAAATTCCCTTTCTTTAGCACGTTTATCACCGGCAGGGTAGCTGGCAATAAATTGGGTAGTAGGTAACATAGCGCCTAAGTGGTCGCCATAAGCACCAACCTGCAGGTTAAACGGTATAGTTAATTGTGGAATAGCATTTTCCATTATACCCACTTTGTAGTTTATCTGGAAAATCAATTCTCCCTGGTTTTTATGGGCATTGTCATGCAGGTAAGCATAATCATTAAACAAGCTGTATTGTGTTAAAACAGGCAATACCTCGGCTGCAGCTAATGCGTAATTCTCTGTTTTTTGCAAAGGATACCCCGCCATAGTTAAATAAACGCTGCCTAATAATGTACGCACGGCTCCTAACGACACACGGCCGAATTGATCCGTAGCCGGTAAGCCTGAATCTTTTGCGGCTTTAAGGTCTGCTACTATCAAGTCATAAACAGATGCTACAGGCGAACGATCAGGATAAAGGGTTTCGCTGGTGATGGTAACCGGTTCTGTTATTAATGGCACATTGCCATATAACCTTACCAAATGAAAGTAAAAGAAAGCCCTCTGGAAGTACGCTTCGCCAAGTAGTTTTTTCTTATCAGCATCTGGCATGGCAATAGCCGGGATACGCTTAAGTGCTACGTTAGCATTTGCTATAGCCGCGTAACTATTTGACCACACTGTTTCAAAACCCGGATTTGTTGGGCTTGTGGTTTGGTTTATTACCTGCTTATTATTCACACTTTGCCCAAGCGTTGTTGCATGGCCTGCAAAAAGTTCTAAAGTGATGAACGGGCTTTCGCCGTAGGCATCCCCATTTTGGAACATGTATAAAGATGAGTAAATACCGTTTACAAATGTTTGCGCTTGGGAAGCGGTTGTAAAGTAGTTAGCGGTATTAAAATTATCTCTCCTTTCTTCGTCGAGGTATTTTTTGCAACTGCTTGCAGATGCTGTAAGGATTAGTAATAATATACCGGCCCTGTATTTTTTTAAGTTAAACTTCATAATACTATATATAAAATGGTTTAATTAGAAACTAACGTTCACACCAAGCAAAAAGGTCCTTGGTTTTGGATAATCGTAAAATTGGATGCCCTGGGTAAAGTTGCTGTTATTGTTGTAAGTAGAAACTTCAGGATCGTAACCGGTGTATTTGGTTATAATGAAAAGGTTTTGGGCTTGCGCGTAAACTCTTAATCTGCTTACTTTTAGTTTCTTTAAAATATTGTCAGAAAAGTTGTAACCCAAAGTAACCGACCTGCCACGGATGAAGTTGCCGTTCTCTACCTTGGTAGAGTAGATCTCAGTTTGGTAACCTACATAAGCTGGGCGGGTTTCAGCTATATTGGTATTTTGGTGCTCAGGGGTCCATGCATCTAATACCGTTGCATAGCTGTTAGCCTGGCCTGTACGGTCCTGGCCCGAGTGCTTGGTAAGGTTCATGATCTGGTTACCGTAGTTAAACTGTAACTCTATACCAAGTTCGATGCCTTTATAACGGAAGTTATTGGTTAATGTACCAAAGCCATCCGGGGTAGATTTACCCAGCACCTCGCGGTCATCAGCGGTGATCTTACCGTCGCCGTTCGTATCTTTAATTTTCAGGTCACCCGGTTTAAGGTCGTTGTAAGAAGCTGCCTGCGCGGCTTCTGATGTACTCCATGTACCTAACACGGTGTAACCATAAAAGCTACCCGGTGATAAACCAACCCTCATCAGGTTAAAATTTGATAAGAAGCCGGGAGAAAGGAAAATATCATCATTATTTTGACCAAGCGCTAAGATCTTGGTGTTTAGGAATGTGATGTTGAAGTTAGATGTCCAACTAAAGTTTTCAGATTTAATATTTGTGGTATTAATGGCAAGCTCTATACCCTTATTTTGCAATTTACCAATATTTTTAAACACACTTCCAAACCCGCTTGATTGTGGAATTGGTGCATCGAGCAGTAGCGCTTGTGTTTTCTTAATGAACGCATCAGCCTCGATGTTAATACGGTTGTTAAATAAACCCAATGATACACCAAAGTCAATCTCGGAATTTTTCTCCCATCCAAGTTCTTCGTTGCCAATAGTTGTTTGATGTGTGCCAATAGCTTGGCCACCAAATACATAAGGGGTAGTTTCGATGTTAGCAGTTGAACGGTATTCACCAATCTCAGTATTGCCGGTTAAACCATAGCTTAATCTGAATTTTAGGTCGGATATGGTTTTGTTTTCCTTAAGGAATGCCTCTTGTGATGCTCTCCAGGCTAATGCTGCCGAAGGAAAGAATCCGTTTTTATTGTTTTTTCCCAAGCGCGACGAACCATCCTGGCGGCCTGTTATAGTAAGTAAGTATTTCTCTTTTAAATTATAGTTTAAACGTGCAAAGAACGATTGCATTTGCCAGGCATCATAGTTTGAACTTGGGATGCCTGGGATTGCACCTGCGGCAAGATTGTAAAAACTATAAAAATTATCAGATAAGGTGCTTGTTGATGCACCAAAACCTATTTGTTTAAAGTTTTGACGCTCAAAACCTGCTACCAGGTTTATTTTATGAATATCTGCAAAGGTTTTATCGTAAGTAAAGTAGTTTGACCATTGCCAGAAAACATTATTAGCCTCGCTTATCGATGCCGAACTATAATCCTGGCTTGCGGTTGCACCACCTACCAAGCCTGTTTGCGAGTTTGGATAATAGTTTGCAGATGTAGTAACACCCAATACGCTGCGGAATTGTAAACTTGGTAAAATATTGATGTTTGCATAAGTATTACCACTAAACACACGAATTTTAGTTAGGTTAACTATCTCTTTTGCCTGCGCAACCGGGTTATCGCCACCTTCAAGATTAGGGTAGTCGGTACGTTTACCGTAGCTACCATCGGGGTAACGGATAGGTATAATAGAAGGCATCTCCACTAACATACGTGGTATGTTGTTGCCACCTGTTCCATTATCCTGCAAACGGCCTTCCTGTGCGTTGTAATTTAAAGTAGCGCCAACTTTTAACCATGGTTTTATTTGGTTATCGAAAGTTAAACGCGCGTTGTAACGTTTTAAATAACTGTTTAGGATGATACCCTGATCATCAGCGTAGTTTAAAAAGAAACCGTAGTTCATCTTGTCGCTACTGCCGGTAAAACCGAGGTTATGGTTTTGGCTCACTGCGGTACGGGTAGTAGCATCCTGCCAGTCTACATCATAAAGCGGGTTCAAGTTAGCATCAAACAGCTTGCCTATAAGCGCCGTGCGAATAAGTTTTGGATTTTTACTGGCATAGTTGCCTTCAGCCCAACCCGTAGGGTCATATTTTTGGATGTTGGCGTACCCCAGATCTTCGACAGCTAAAAATTCTTTGGCGTTAAGCACGCCAAGCTTTTTAGCCATTTTGCTTATGCTTACATAGCTGTCGTAACTTACTGTACCCGCACCACCTCTGGTGCCACGCTTGGTGGTAACCAAAATAACGCCGTTTGCACCACGTGTACCGTAAATAGCGGTAGATGATGCATCTTTCAACACGTCTATAGATTCAACGTCGTTAGGGTTGATGGAGTTACCACCCTCTGTCCAAACAACACCATCTACAACGTAAAGCGGGTTTGTGCTGGCGTTAAGTGATGTATAACCACGGATGCGCACTTTTGTAGCACCACCCGGTGCACCCGAGTTGGATGATACGTTTACACCCGCAATTTTACCGGCAAGTTGCTGCTCCAGGTTGGTTTGCGGCCTTTCTTGCAAAGCCTTGCTACCAACGCTGCCTACCGATCCGGTAAGGTCAACACGTTTAGAGGTACCGTAACCTACAACCACTACTTCACTTAGTGCTTTAGGCGATTCTACCAATAAAACATCAATAGTTGAACGGTTATTAATTGGCTGCTCTTGCGAGGTATAGCCTATAAAGCTGAATACCAGTGTGCCGCTGCCTTCGGGTAAATTTAGTTTATATTTACCGGTAACATCGGTAGTAGTACCTGTTGTAGTACCTTTAAGCTTTACATTAACACCCGGCAGCGCGCCTTTGGCATCGCTTACAGTACCGGTAATATCAACAGCTTTAATTTCTACAGCGTTGTTATCAGCATCCTTCTTTTTCACTACAATGGTTTCCTGGAAAATTTTGTAGGTAAGGGGCTGATCTTTAAACGCGATGACCAATGCCTGGTCTACGCTTACCTTATCAACATCAATAGTAATGCCGCCCGCTTTAGAAACATCGTTTTTATCATACATAAAATGATAGCCCGTTTGTTTCTCAATAAGGCGTAAAACTTTTTCTACAGAAGCGTTCTTTTGGCGCAAGGAAACAGTTTGGCTGAATGTTTTTGCGCTCACATTGGTAAGGGCTGCAATTATTAAAATAGCAGTGAGTTTCATAACCAATATTAGTTTGGATAGTTTAGACCATGCCAAAGGCACAGCCTTAGAATTAAAATTCATAAGTTTGTTGTGTTTGGGTTAAACGTTAACTTTCAATTCGTCGATTGCATGATTATGGGGCCCAGACATTTTAGCCGGGAAAGTGAGTCGAAACACTTCCCGGTTTTTTTATGCTTAATTTATCCAAATATGGGTAAACGAGGCCGCCAAATGCTTTTAGCTTGCGTGGTGTATTTCTTTCATCATAAGTGGTTTTTGTGAGGTGAATAATTGATGTATGTATTGGTATTATTTTTGGGCAAATTCAATTTGTGCTACAGCACAATTATCTTGTTTCCTTCTATCTTCAGGTTTACACCCGTGTATTTCAAAATATCTAACAAAACTGATGCTTTTACATTGCGAGATATGCGGCCGGTAAATACCTTATCAGGCACTTTACCACTATAGGTAACCTGCACATCGTACCAGCGCGCCGCCTGGCGCAGTATGGCATCTATACCAACTTCCCTAAACTGGAAAATACCGTTCTTCCAGGCAGTTTCGTCGTTCACATCTACATCGTTAATAATCTTGTTTTGGCCCGATGATTTGATCTGCGCCTGCTGTCCGGGTTTTAAACGTGCGCTGAAAGAGCCACTGGTAATACTCACCGCACCTTCTAGCAGGGTGGTTTTCATGGTAGCCTCATCATTATAGGCCATTACATTAAAGTGTGTACCTAAAACTTCTATATCTGCACGGTTGGTTTTTACTTTAAAGGGCATCAACGTGTTTTTTGTAACCTCAAAATAAGCCTCGCCGGTAATTTCTACCTGCCTCGATTTGCCTGTAAAGCGGGTTGGGAAGGTTAATGACGATGCCGAGTTTAGCCAAACCTGGGTGCCATCGGGCAAAACAACCTGGTACTGGCCACCGCGTGGGGTGCTAATAGTGTTGATGGTAGGAGCAGCTTCAGCACCGGCTAACGCATTGGTATTATAAATCACCTGCCCGTCTGTAGTTTTTTTAACCAAGGTTGTTCCTTCTTTGGCAAGGGTGCCGTTCTCCGCATTATCCAACACAATGGTTTTACCATTGGCAAGGGTTAACACCGCTTTATTGCCGCCGGGTAAAGCATCGTTATGCGGGCGTTTTACTTTAACAATTTGTGGTTGTTGTGCGGCTTTTTTAGGGTGCAGGTAATTGTAAACGCCAAAGGTTAATACTACCAGCATTATGGCGGCAGCGGCAATTTTGCCCCAAAGAAATATATTGTTACGGTTTTTTGCTTGTTTGCCTAATCCCTCAGCGCCTAAAATATTGCTGAGCATTTGGTTGGGTTTATCGTTATTGAACAGGGCGGCGTCAGGCTTAAGATCATCCCAGGCCTGGCGAATGAGCAGCGAAAGCTCTTCATCGCTGGCGCCGGCATTAATTACAGCAAATAGTTCGTCACGCTCCTGCGGAGTGGCCGTTTTGCTATAATAGCGATCAAAAAGGTATCTTAACCTTAACCTGGATGTTTTCATTAAATGTTGTTCAATAATTGCTAGTGTGAAAAAGCCGGGGAGCTTTTGCTATATGACACCAAAGGAGATAAAAAAGGGGGTATTGCTTTGCGGTTTTTTTTAAAAAAATATCGCTGCCAATATAATTATAGCCGAAATATCAATGTTCGACTGCACAAAATTGGTGATAGAGTGTGTGGCGCCTTGCAAATATTTCTTCACCGTTTCGCGCGAGAGACCCATTTGGTTTGCAATCTCGTCATATTTTAAACGATCGTGGCGGCTTAGCAGGTAAACTTTTTGTTGCTGCGGGGGTAGGTGGTCGATGGCCTGGTCTAATAAAGTATAGTATCCGTCTAATCCCGTATTTTCTTCGGGGATGAGTGCAAAAGCGTTTTCTTCGATAGTTTTTTGATGGACGCGTTCTTTTGCCAGTTTACGCAGGCAGTTTAACGCATGGTTTTTTGAGATAACAAACAAATACGCCCTAAAGTTTTGAACATCAACCAGTGTTTCGCGGCTCATCCAGATCTTTAAAAATACATCTTGTACTACCTCCTCGGCCAATTCAAGAGAATCGGTAATGCGGTAAATGTGTGTACCTAAAAGCTGGTGATGGTTATTGAACAGTTCGCTAAAGGCATGTTCATCGCCACCGGCCACTTTCAAAAGCAACTCTTTTTCACAAGGTAAAATCAAGTCAGACATAAGCAGTAATTGGTTTCGGCAAATAATGCTAAATATACTACAACTGCAATCCAATAATGCTTAAATGTTAAAAAAATATCACATCGTGTAAAAATGACACATTTGTAATTAATTGATTTTTAATTAATTAATCACAGAAAAAAAGAGTGGGTAAATTTGAATTGTTAAAATAATGATGGGTTTCCGCCCAGCTTTATTCTGCCAAGGTGCTTGTACGCGCTTTCTGTAGCCTCGCGGCCACGTGCGGTGCGCATTAAAAAGCCTTCCTGAATCAAAAACGGTTCGTAAACTTCTTCAATAGTGCCTTCTTCTTCGCCCACCGCGGTGGCAATGGTTTTCAACCCAACAGGGCCGCCTTTAAATTTATCAATAATGGTAGATAGAATCCTGTTATCCATCTCGTCCAAGCCATGCTCATCAACGTTAAGGGCGTTGAGGGCGTACTTGGCAATGGTTGTGTCGATATTACCATCACCTTTTATTTGGGCAAAATCGCGTGTACGGCGTAAAAGGGCATTTGCAATACGTGGCGTACCACGGCTGCGGCGGGCAATCTCGTAAGCGCCCTCATCACTGATAGGGGTGCGTAGAATAGTAGCCGAACGAAGCACAATAGTGGTTAGTAATTTTGCATCATAGTATTCCAGCCTGCTGTTAATGCCAAACCTCGCGCGAAGCGGAGCAGTTAACAAACCAGAACGTGTAGTTGCGCCAACAAGCGTAAAAGGATTAAGCGAAATTTGTACCGAGCGGGCGTTAGGGCCGCTCTCCAGCATAATATCTATCTTAAAATCTTCCATAGCCGAGTACAGGTACTCTTCCACCAGCGGACTTAAGCGGTGGATCTCGTCAATAAAAAGAATGTCGCCGGTTTCCAACCCTGTCAACAAACCAGCAAGGTCCCCCGGCTTGTCTAAAACGGGGCCTGATGTTATTTTAATACCAACACCCATTTCGTTTGCGATAATGTGCGATAGTGTAGTTTTGCCTAATCCCGGAGGACCGTGCAGCAATACATGGTCCAGCGCTTCGCCGCGCTGGCGGGCAGCCTGTACAAAAATACGCAGGTTTGCCATTATTTTATGCTGACCGGTAAAATCTTCAAATACCTGCGGCCGTAATACTTTTTCTATATCACGTTCCACAGGAGATAGGCTTTCGCCATCCGGATCGAGGTTCTCGTTCATACTTTTAATTTCGGATTTCGAATTTTCAATTTTGGAAGATTAAAGTTAAGTTAAAAATGGGATTTGGGTAGAAATAATTCGAAATCGAACATCCGAAATTTATCACCCTTCGGGATACTTCCTGAAAATGCTGTTGATCTTCATCTGGATAACTCCAAAAAAGGCTTCTTTAAATATACCTGACGACATTTTAGAAGTGCCGGCGGTGCGGTCGGTAAATATGATGGGTACTTCGGTTACTTTAAAGCCGTGCTTTATCGAAGTGTATTTCATTTCTATCTGGAAGGCGTAGCCCACAAATTTTATTTTATCAAGGTTCAGCGTTTCCAGCACCTTGCGTTTGTAGCACATAAAACCGGCTGTGGCATCCTGTACATCAATCCCGGTAATAAAACGCACATAAACCGAGGCGAAAAAGCTCATCAAAACACGGCTCATTGGCCAATTAACTACGTTTACACCTTTAATGTAGCGCGAACCTATGGTGGCATCGGCGCCATCAATGCAAGCCTGGCGCAGGCGTAGCAGATCATCAGGATTATGGGAGAAATCGGCATCCATTTCAAAAATAAAATCGTAATGGTTGCGTATCGCCCATTTAAAACCGTGGATGTAGGCGGTACCTAATCCTTGTTTGCCCCCCCGTTCTTCAATAAACAATTTGCCGCTGTATTCCTGCTGTAATTGCTTTACAATATTCGCTGTACCATCCGGCGAGCCATCATCAATAATAAGCACATGAAAATCATGAGGAAGCGTAAACACCTTGCGGATCATCCGCTCGATATTTTCTTTCTCGTTATAAGTAGGGATGATGACAATACTATCGGGCACAGTAGCTGCAGATTTTGTTTTTGTAATGAATGCCGCTAAAATAATTCAATTTTACACGGCATTAAAATAAAAAACAGGAAAGTGGTGTGCTTTCCTGTTTTTTAAAAGTAATATTTTAATTACAGGTTGCCTGTTTCTGCAATTACCTCATTTTCTACATCGGGGTTATCTATATAGTTGCGCTCTTTTAAGCGTGGCGATACAAACATAAATACTATAATGAATGCCGCACAAATACCTGCGAATAACCAGTAAAAATCTGCACCGATAAACTTGGAGAAGTAACCGCCGTTGACGATGCTGCCATTTACGTATACATCAAAATAGTTACCTACAGCTACGGTTAATAACCATATAGCGCCCATGGTGCTTTTCATTGATTTTGGTGCCTGGGTATAAGCATACTCCAAACCGGTAATAGATACCATAACCTCGCCTGCTGATAGGACAACGTAGGCTGCAATTTGCCACCATACCGATGGATGCTGGCCGGCATCAACTTTCTCTTGTAAAAATGCTATCATTACAAATGAAATGCAGGTTAATGTTAAACCCGCGCCAAGGCGGCGTAAAGGGGTAGGTTTGATACCCAACTTAGCTACCAGCGGATAAACGCCATAGTTAAACACAGGGATAAACGTAAGCAGGAAAACCGGATTTACCGTTTGTACCTGGCCGGCTAAAATGGTGAAATCAAACATCCCCAAGACGTTAATGTGCCTGTCGAGTTTTTTTGCCTGAAGTACCCATTCCGATAAGTTTTGATCCCACATGGCCCAAAAAATAGGTACAAATGCAAATACAGCCAATACACGATAAACGGCCTTGGTACCCTCTACCTTTTCAGAATCGAACTTGCCTTTTGCAACATCTAAAAGTGATTGCCCTTTTTGTTTTTTACCAATATTGAACAGCGCGTAAATCGAGATAAATACGAAATTGTTTTTGTTGATGCCCGACGGCGGTACCCTTACATACATTTTACGGCCCGAGAAGAAAATAATAGTTGCCAACGCCATTAATATACCGGGAATACCAAATGCCCATTTAGCGCCATAATTAGCATAAACCCAAGGGATCATCACCGTAGCAAACATGGAGCCTGAGTTGATACTAAAGTAGAACCAGCCGTAAACTTTAGATATAAGCGCCTGGTTGGTTTTATCAAACTGGTCGCCTACGTTAGCCGCCACACATGATTTTATACCACCTGCACCAACGGCTACGATCACCAAACCAAAAATAAAACCGTTAAGGTTTGTATCAAACATCGAAAGGCAAAGATGACCGAAACAGTAAATGATAGATACCCATAAAATTATTTTGTATTTACCCGTAAACCAATCGGCTACTATAGCTCCAACAAAGGGTAACGTGTAAGCAAGTGTTACAAAAAAGTGTGTGCTTTCATTAGCCTTTGCTTCAGCTACAGCCTGCAAGCCGGGGATATTGGTGGGGTTAAAAAACTGTGCTACTAAAAAGGTAGCTAATATTGAGCGTAAGCCATAAAAGCTGAAACGTTCTGCGGCTTCGTTCCCTATGATAAATGGAATACTTCGGGGGTATTTAGGTTCAATTTTCGCGTCTTTTAATTGTACATCTTTCACCATATATAATTTGTTTTTTGTCTAAAAGTACTATAATTAACTCAATACGAAATTTTATACTGAGATTATTACAGAGCGATCTGTAATATATTGATTTGTGTGCCAAAATAAATTTTTAATTCTTTTTACGGGCAGGTAAACTGCTCCTGTCTTTAATTGCTTGTGCCTTAGGGTCAACATAAGTTACATCCTTATCTTCGGAAATGTTACGCATATCCAAATTGTCTACATACACCCAACGGCCGTTTTTTAGTTTGTAGCCGTCGTAACTAAGGTCGGGCCCAAAGGTTTCGGGGTGATTTTTCATCTTTTGGTCGGGCGGCGAAAGATGGTCAAACACAATCAGGTTTTGATCGGGAACGTAACGCAACAACATAGATGCCTGCCTGGTGTATTCAAAAACCACACGTTTACGGTTTTTGCTATTGCCATCAAAAACGGCGGCCCCCAGATTGGGTTTATCGTGTTTATCAAACGATAAAACTTCTATAACTTTTTTGGTCGATTTTACGGTATTTCCTTTCCATCCCAGCAAAACGTAATAAGGCTTTGCCGCCGCTACGCGGATAATTTTATAATACTGCACGCCATACCATTTGTGATTATCGGTTATCGAATCTTCGGGGTTTTTAAGGAACGGTGAATAATCTTCAAGCGGGTACATCAACAGTTTATCGCCAGTATTCATTTGCACGGTTCCATAAAAACGATAGCTGCCGTCCTGGTTCATTACGTGCCAGCTTAGTATACGGAAACGGTTATCGGGCGAGTTTATAATGCTCACAGCCTTAACCGAATCAAAGGGATAATTAAAGGAGTGCGGAACTTTTAGCGCTGCAACCAGCATGCGGATAAACCGGTAGTTGGCATTTTTACGTTCCAGATCATCGGGGTCGTTGATAAACTTTTTACCGAGCGATTTCAGGCTATCCTGGTAAATCTTCAATTCTTTAAGGTTCTTAACTTCATCAGAATGTTGCGCGAAGCTTGCGTTGAACATTAGTAGCAGGAAAAGAGCAATGAAGAAACCTTTCATCAAATATTTTTATGATAAATATTAACGTAAAACAAGCCGCTAAATTATTAAAAAAGGAGTAGAGATGTTACGACAAGTTTTCGATAACCATTGCACTGGCGCCACCACCACCGTTGCATATACCCGCAGCGCCCAGTTTGCCGCCGTTTTGCTGTAATACGTGTATCAATGTTACAATGATACGCGCGCCTGATGCACCCAGGGGATGACCAATAGCGACAGCGCCACCATTAACGTTAACCTTAGCAGGATTGAGCTTTAGGATCTTGTTATTTGCAACTGAAACTACCGAAAAAGCTTCGTTGATCTCAAAGAAATCAACCTGTTCTGCTGATATGCCTGCTTTATGCAATGCTAACGGAATTGCCTTTGCAGGGGCGGTAGTGAAATATTCAGGAGCTTGTTGAGCATCGGCAAAAGAAACTATTTTGGCTAATGGCTTAATACCCATTGCTTCGGCTTTTTCTTTACTCATTAATACTAATGCAGCCGCGCCGTCATTCAGGGTTGATGCATTTGCGGCCGTAACCGTACCATCCTTTTTAAATACCGGTTTAAGGGTAGGGATCTTATCAAATTTTACCATGGCCGGTTCTTCGTCGTTACTAAACAAGGTAACCTCTCCTTTTTTATCTTTTAGCTCAACAGAAGTAATTTCTGCTTTAAATTTGCCTGTTGCTTGTGACGCTTGCGCGCGTTTATAAGATTCTATGGCAAAGGCATCTTGCTCCACGCGGGTAACATTGCAATCTACAGCGCAAAGTTCCGCTGCCGATCCCATGTGGTAATCGTTATAAACATCCCAAAGGCCATCTTTTACCAATCCGTCTATGATTTGCCCGTTACCCAGGCGGTAGCCGTTACGGGCTTTATCAAGATAGTAAGGCACATTGCTCATACTTTCCATACCACCTGCCAGTACAATATCATTATCGCCGTTGGCGATACTTTGGGCGGCCAGCATAATAGCTTTCATACCCGATGCACACACCTTATTTACCGTAGTTGCAGGCAAATACGGTAAGCCCGCAAATATGGCGGCCTGTGTTGCAGGAGCCTGGCCTAAGTTGGCCGATAATACGTTTCCCATATATACTTCCTGCACATCTTCCGGTTGTAAACCGGCTTTTTCAATTGCCGATTTAATAACAACAGCGCCTAATTGGGTTGCCGATAAAGATGCCAGGCTGCCGCCAAAACTACCTATAGGGGTACGGGTGGCAGATACGATATATACTTCTTTCATAAGAAAAATGATTTTTGTTATAATGGTGCAGCAAATTTATATTTTGACTTTGAATTTAACGATAAAAATAGAAAATATTATGCATGCATAGCATTTTCTATTCCGTGTCTTTGTTTTTACGGCTGGCTTTTTTGCGTGCTTTTAAGGCTTCCTGCAGCAAATACTCTATCTGTCCGTTGGTGCTGCGAAACTCATCTGCCCCCCAGGTTTCTATTTCCTTGAGCACATCGGGGTTTATCCTTAATATAAAAGCTTTTTTCTCTGCCATGTTATATTATTGGGTTGCAGCCTGCTGCTGCCTAAGCATAATTATCACCAAGCCCATAAATGCCAGCAAAGGCAGGAGTGGGGTGTTGGGTTGTTGCGTAACCTGGTCTATAGTAACGGTGTAAGGCTGCTTAAAATTGAATGCTTTTTGAGTGATAGTTAAAATATCGCCCTGCGTACCATTAGTTAAACTAAGCGATTTGGAAAACATCTTTTTGTACAGATACGTAGCCTCAAAGCCATTATCCATCTTCAGGTTAAAATCGCGTTTCCAGGTTTCGGGCACTAGTACACCTATGATTTCGTCCTCACCTTTGTTAACCAACACGGTGCGGTTAAACCAGCCTTTACGTTTAATGGTGAAGGTTTCCTGCGGGGTTTCTATAATAGCATCACGTTTAAAGTTTGAGCGGAACCTTAGTTTTGCGTAAACAAACTGGCCGTCAGTCAGCTCAAACTCCGGCTTCCAGAAGCCTTTTTTGATAATAGCCAGTTCGTTGGTTCGCAGTTGATCGATGTTTCTGTAGTCGTCCATAGCTATTAATTATATCCTAACGGAAGGTTTGCGTATTCGAAACGGTTATCTATGCTAAAAGCTACTCCATATAAAAGCATTATTTCTAATTCTGGTGTTTGATTAAGTGAGGAAAGTAAAATAACTTTTAAAGGTTTTTCGCCACTCCAAGTGCTTTCTTTCAAAGTCATTATATCTTTCTTATCATGTTGCCAGGTAAAGTCCGATTTGAATAACAGTGGATAACGCTTTCGGATCAATTCCGCCTTGAAGCCATTATTCATCACTAATAATAAATTTTTTGAACCGATACTAAAAGTAAAAAAGCCTACCACATTACTCTTATTGTTTTTAATTAAAATCTTACTAAACTTTCCTTGCCAACTAAGATCTTTTTCAAAAGTCCACTGGTTTTTTAATGTCCTAATCGCTTTGTCGGACGCACTTATTAGTGCATATGAGTGTTGCTCGTCCTTTATTTCATAAATAAACTTTGAAAAAGATATTTTAATTACTAATAATTCATTGGAAATTAGATAGCTCAAATCTGCAAGCGTACTCATGTATTAATGGTATAAAGTACCTGTATTAACTACCGGCGATACACTACGATCACCACAAAGTACAACAAGCAGGTTGCTCACCATTGCTGCTTTGCGCTCTTCGTCCAACTCAATAATATTCTTTTCTTCCATTTTTTTAAGGGCCATTTCCACCATACCAACGGCACCCTCAACAATTAGGCGACGGGCAGATATAATGGCCGAAGCCTGCTGGCGCTGTAACATGGCGTGGGCGATCTCGGGCGCGTAAGCCAGGTGAGAGATGCGTGCTTCCAACACTTCTATACCGGCACGTTCAAGGCGCTCGTTTAATTCTTGTACCAATAAAATACCAACCTGTTCTGATCCACCACGTAAAGTGATGCTGGCATTCTCATCCTCGATATGGTCATAAGGGAACGAATTTGCCAAATGGCGAACTGCGGCTTCGCTTTGGATGTTTACATATTGCAGGTAATTCTCTACAGCGAAAACCGCTTTAGCAGTGTCTTTTATCTGCCATACAATAACGGCGGCAATTTCTATAGGGTTACCTACGCTATCGTTCACCTTTAGTTGTTGTCCGTTTAAGTTATATGCTTTTAAAGAGATCTTCTTTTTAACGGTGAAAGGGTTTACCCAAAAAAAGCCGTCCTGCTTAACTGTGCCCTGGTATTTACCAAACAGGGTAAGCACTTTAGATTCGTTAGGGTTTACTATCGCCAGCCCCGGTAATATAAAAACAAAGTTTATTACGCATATAATAGCGCCTACAACGGGCTGCTCCCAATAAAAGGAAACGGCGGCTGCGGCAATAAGTACAAGTACTAAAATAAAGGCTAAATAACCTGATGGTGCTGTAGTAACTTTTTCGGTTTGCATGATATGTTAGATTTTAAAATGATATCATAAAGATATCAACTTTGGTTTGATAAAAGCAAGAAAAATAACAGATAACCGAAACTTATATTATTTTTGATTGGATTAACACGCGCTATGGCAAAACTTTCATCGTCCCGGCAAAAGGCATTACTGCGTAAATACGCTTTAAATGTTAAGTTTTTTATGATGCTGGTTTGTGTGACTATCATCGTATATGCTTTGCCCAAGCAAGCCAAATTTGGCTATGAATTTGAGAAGAGCAGGATCTGGAACCAAAAGGACCTGATCTCTCCCTACAACTTCGCCATCCTTAAAACCAATGCCGAGATAGAGGCGGATCAAAAAGCAGCGCTGGCAACTGTAACGCCCATTTATCAAAAAGACGACGAGATGAGCCTGCAGCAGCAGGAAGGTTTTAAAAGCGACCTGGAAGTGAAATGGCATAGCGCCGGCTTAAACGAAAAACTGAAGAATACTTATTTGCAAACAGGTTATAATATCCTTAAAGCAGCATACGATAAGGGTATCCTTAAACTAAACCCCAGGTACCAAATAGCAGGCAAAAATTATCCTGTTACCATATTAAGTGCTAATGTTGCTTTAGATAAAAATACATCAGACCTGTTTACCCGCGAACGCGCCATTGCTTATTCCGATTTTGAGATAGGTAAGATGCCGGCCCTCGACAAACCCTTCCTGTTGAATTTAGTGCAAGACAGGCTACAGATAAACTTAACGTTTGATGCCAAGCTTACCGCAAGGCTGGAGAAAGAAGTTACCGAGAACCTATCTATCACCCGCGGTATGGTGCAAAAGGGCGATGTTATCATCGGCAAAGGATCTGTAATTAATGATGAGGCCTATCAAAAACTGGCTTCATACAAAAAAGCGTTTGAAGATAACGCCCGTACAAACGGCAACCGAAGCCTGGTACTATTAGGGCAATTCCTGCTGGTTGGTATTACCATTACCCTATTAATGGTGTTCCTATACCTATTTAGACGGGATATATATGATGATAACCGATTAGTAAGCTTGATATTGCTGGTTATTACCACCATGCTGGCAATGTTATCACTTGCTATAAAGCTTGAGCTACCCAACTTTTACTACATACCATATTGTATTGTACCCATCATCATCCGAATACTGTTTGATACCCGTTTGGCCTTGAATATACACCTGCTGGTAGTAATGATAGCCGGTTTTTTTGTACCCAATAGCTTCGAATTTGCTTTTTATGAGATAACGGCGGGCATGGTATCCATCTATAGCATCAAAAATCTCATCCGTCGCGAACAATTCCTGATATCGGCTCTGATTATCACCTTTACGTACTTTGTGTCATTCTTAGGGATTTCGTTAATAAGAGAAGGAACGTTCACCACTATTGACTGGGTAGATTTTATACCATTCGCGGTAAGCGTATTGCTTACATTGCTGGCTTACCCGTTGATCTACCTGTTTGAGAAGGTATTTGCCATTACGTCTGACATTACGCTGATAGAACTAACTAATACTAATGCCCAGCTATTGCGCGATATGGCCTTTAGCGCGCCGGGGACTTTCCAGCACTCTTTGCAGGTAGCCAACCTAGCAGAGAACGCCATCTTCGCTATTGGTGGCAACGCTTTACTGGTTAGGGCAGGGGCACTATATCATGATATTGGTAAAATGGAGAACCCGCTGTTTTTTATCGAAAACCAAAGCTCGGGTTTTAACCCGCATGATAAATTACCTTATGAAGAAAGTGCGCAGATCATTATCCGCCACGTAAGTAAAGGTATTGAGATGGCGCGTAAAGCTAACCTGCCAGAGATCGTTATCGACTTTATTCGCACCCACCACGGCAATACCCGGGTAGATTATTTTTACCAGTCGTTTTTGAAAAATTTCCCTGAAAAATTCATTAATGAGAACATTTTTCGATATCCGGGGCCTATCCCTTTCTCAAAAGAGGCAGGTGTTTTGATGCTTGCCGATTCAGTTGAGGCCGCTTCGCGCTCTTTAAAGGAGCCTGATGAAGAATCTATCAGCATACTGGTTGACCGCATTGTTAAATACAAACTCGATCAAAACCAGTTGAATGACAGTAATATAACTTTGAAAGATCTGGAAACAATTAAGCAGATTTTTAAGCGGATGCTGATGAGTATTTACCACGTAAGAATAGATTATTAAAAATCTGATTTATTTTTTTGTCAGCTTAAGCTAATTACTATATTTGCAATCCCTGAAAAAAGGGAAAGCAATTCGGAAAAATCAACGGTGAGGTGCCTGAGAGGCCGAAAGGATCAGTTTGCTAAACTGACGTACGGGAAACTGTACCGAGGGTTCGAATCCCTCCCTCACCGCTAAAACCAACATTAAAGGGTTTCAAAAGCCTCTAAATCAACGATTTAGAGGCTTTTTTATTTCTGCTACGATCACAAATCATTCATATAAGCCCAAAATAAAAAAGAGTACTTTAAGGAGTACCTGCTTATATTTTTACTAATCCCTAAAAGTGCCATATTTAATTGGAATACAGTATGTTCTATAAACGAACATCTTGTTATGTAAATGCTGCGGGTCGAATTTTGTTCACTTTTAATTCAGCATTTTATGTTAGAGAAAACCTTTAGTTTACTTGTCTGCCTAAAAAAACAAAAGTTTTACAAAGACAATGATCCATTTCAAATCAATTTAAGGACCACCGTTGAAGGCGTTCTAATCGCACTTTCAGCAAAACGTACCTAGGGCCCTGACCGCTGGAATAGCAGGAGCGGCAGAGCTGCCCGGTTCTAAAGAAGATGTCAAATCGTTTTATAATAAAGAAAAAGCAAGGCTAATTAATTATATCAAAACCGTTTTTATTTTTAGAACATGACACGTAGATGAATAAACGTTGACGAATTGATAGTTATTTTTACGTTACAGCCAATTAGCGAAAAAATAGCCCGTTATACCACATCAATTAAATTTAAAAAAGTGATGCACATTAAATCGGGGGTCAGACATTTTTTTATGTACATAAATCATTTTTTGAATTACAAAGTACCAAGCTTAATTTTGTAATTACAACAGTTTCGTTGAACAACAATTTATTTTGTTAAAGCGCAAAATTTGAATGAATTGGGAGGTGAATTTTGAATTATTTAGGTTATTTAATCTTACTTAAAGTGATATAAAAATGCATATAAAGTTTACTTATCTTTTCATCGATTTTTTTACGATACTTTTTCCATTATGCTTTTCTTTCCACTCCAGATTTGGTTTTGTTAAAATCTGGCCCGTATTTCTCCCTTCTTTAGTAATTACATCAATTTTTTTTATATCCAACGATATTTTATTTACAAGTTTAAAAATATGGGGATTTAACTTCAAATACGTAATGGGACCTACCTTTGTTAACTTACCGATTGAAGAGGTATTATTCTTTTTTTGTATCCCTTACGCTTGCGTATTTACTTTCCACTGTCTGGACATCCTATACTTTAATGCTCGAACGCCATATAATGATCGTCTTTTAACTCCAATATTTATCGTTTTTTTAATTGCATTGGCAATTATATACTATAATAAAACCTATCCCTTATTTGCATTTACCTTATTAATTGTTTTATTATCGATAGCAAAATATGTGCTGAAAGTAAGGTGGTTAGTCCGTTTTTACATTACTTATGCATTACTTCTTTTTCCATTTTTCGTTGTTAATGGTTTGTTGACAGGGACTGGGCTGAATGAGCCTGTAGTTTGGTATAATAAATCCACTTACACTGGTTTGCGTATTTCTACAATTCCAGTTGAAGATATGTTCTATGGCATGGCGCTTATCCTTATGAACATTATAATTTATACGGTGATGAGCCAAAATAAAAAAAACCTAAACTCTAAGTCCCTTAGCACTTAAAAAACAGCTTGATTATAGGTTAAAGGTACAATCTAATTGGAGTTTGCTTTGTGCAAAATCGATAACCTCGTTCGACTTAAATGCAATATTGATTTTTCTTGGGATGGTCTTAGTTTATCTTGTTTATTGTGTCTAACCTATCATTGATCCTTATATCATAATACATGCTATGCATAACCTGTATATGCGGTGCTGTTAAAACAGCGAGACTTAAAATTATATAAATGATTAAGGTATCATGGCTTAAGAACATAAAGCCAGCAATGCCGAACAACATAATACCTATAATTGCAATTATGCTATATAAACTAATTTGCTTAATAAAGTTGTTCATTGAAAAATTACAATCAGTTTGAAGGTAGATGGTAATATTTCGTAAAGATGTTGCCGAATGCCATAAAATAAAGTAAAAAGTAAACCCTAGGAATAGCGGCAGGGTATAAAGAATTATTACAGTTGAGGTAAACGTAAAGATAAAATTCCAGGTAAAAATCGTATTAGCACGAGTGATAGAAGAGTAACTCAAAGCAGTGATAAAGAAAAAGAGAAGCGAAAACGATAAGATTATAAGCTTGTAATTTTTGATATAGCTAATAAGATTAATGTTATCTCTACCAGATTTAAACAATATCAATAAGGAACTGGCTTTGTCAAAATGTACTAAAACAATCACACTTACAATTGCAAGCCCATAGCCGAAGGACATAAGCTTTCCTTTAAATGTATGGGTGTCAAATTTATATAGGTCAGTTTCTCCAAAATGAAAAGATGCGAATACAATGAAAATTATGATACCAACAGAAGGTAAAAATAAAAGGAGTAAAAGAAATGCACCTAATCGCCCTAAATAAAGAAAAAAAAATTTATAATACGAAAACAGACTTTTTTTGTCGTTTGCGCTTTTCATCGAAATTAAAAGGTCTGCAGCACCATGCGGAATACCTAATAATATTATACCAGCTATAAAAACATATGTTTGAATACTTTCAGAAAGAGGAAAAAAAAAAATTGATTGATAGCTAGGAGTAACCCGGTTATTATTAGTGATGTCTTCAACATAATAGCTTACAATTTAAAAAGAAAATTAATCGGTGCAATTGTATTAATTGTTAGAGCAACTAATATTAAAAATTATTTTGAAAGATTAACACCCTAAAATATAAATAGGTGTTAATCTTTCAAAACAACTTAATAAACAAAAAATTATGCTAATGTCGGTTTATCAGACTGTGCTAAGGAATAAATAACAAAGCCAAACCCTATTTTATTAATTGCATCACCAATGTTGTACACGATATCTAAAGAGAGACCATGAAATACATCCATTCCAAATAAGCCACCATGTGTACCTGCAATGTAACCAATTGGATAAATAGCCCATCCTACTAAAACAAACCATGCTAAGGTTTTGTTAGCAGTTGCCACTGCTGTACCGGCATTATTAGCGAGTTGTGCTACCTCACCAAACCATATTAAGTAAACTATGTAGAGATAACCAACACTACTTAATGTACCCCAAACCCAACTTTGAGTTTCCGCTCCATAGATAGCTTCCCCTATGTATCCGGTTACTAACATAAAAACTGAGGCTGTTATCAACTTCCACAATAAACCAATTTTAGCTCCGGCCTTTTTGGTAATGAGATAAAATTCTACACACATTAATGGAACCGTTAATATCCAATCTACATACCGAAAGAAAGTAGGCGAGGTATTTGTTGCCAAATAATAATCGCGCATGTAGTAGTAATGAACAGCTGCTATAAAAGTAATTAGGCCCGAAACTAACACCGACGTTCTCCATCTTTTGTCGGTATTTGAAACTTCAAAAAAGAAAAAAACGGAGGCGGCAAGCATAGCCATGCAACCAACAAAAAAAGTAAAAGCAACGTAGTTGTTGTTCGCGATCGGTAAGATCGTCATTAGAATGTTGTACATCGTAAAGAGTTTAGTTTAAAGAAATTGGTTAATTTGCAGCAGGAGGATTATCCATCGCTACGTTTATCAAAAATATTGAAGAAAATGAGAGTCTTGAAATTTATATGTAATAGAAATGTAAAATAATTGTCTGTAAATTTACACCAAACTAAGGATAACTACTATTTCTTTGATTGGCGGTAAAAGTATTTGGATAGTCGAAAGGTTGAGGCCTATTTATGACTTGCACACCGTGTAATACATGAATCTGCATGTTCTAATATTGCAAAAGCAATAAAAATTCGCACGCTTACAGCCCGGATAGCCCATTAGTTAGCCAGCAATCATTAAATGTTGAGGGCAAAATGCAGTGCATATACTGAAAGACCTGCTGGAAGTAGCCAAAAAAATGACCATTAAAAAGCCCGATGATATCATCAGGCAGATAAAATCAATTCTTAAACTATGGCCGCTCATACAAATAAATGTGGTGTAGCAACAATTTTGCAAAAAGCAATAGCCGAAATATTTCTTGCTAATTTGTTACTAAAATCTTGCAACTTCCTAATAATCAAAGGCACATTACTTTCTGTATCGGCAAGTATGCCTTAAAAACAACGATTAAAATTGACGATTAATGCCAGTTAATATACTCATTGTTTGTAGTTTATGATAAAATTCTTAGTCTTTAGTTAGCGTAATTTTGTGCTATTTTTCTGGCATTTGTTATTCATTTGTTACTCGGAATTTTTTCATCACATCTTAAAATCAAAATGGAGGAATTACGCCGCTTACGTCGTTAATTTCTTCTTATAGCACCTTATGAGTACCTGATATCCTGAAAAATCCAACTGAAGGGTTTTTCCCTCACGTCGCACACGGATCAATTCCTGCCCTTTTAAAGCTGATTTAAGCGCTGCTTCACTGACGTTGATTTTTTTTCGGCACTGTGATTTCCAGCTTCCTGACTTTTTGTCAGAGTATTTACGATTTAATATGCGCGAAAAAAAGGTTAAATCTGGTAATTCTGCCATGTTTTATCAACAGGAAAGTTCAATAAAAGTTTATTAGACCGAATTCACTGAAGCAACTTAGGCAGATTTAACAATATTTAAATAAAAAGTATTTTGGTTCTACCAAGAATTTTTTCGGTTTGATACTCATGAAATGTGTTCGGCACGCATGAGTTATGATCCCAAATTTCTGTACTTAGTCAATGGAACAAGGTATGGAGCGCGCCAAATATTTTTTTTACGGATAAGTCTTTCATAGATCAGGATCGTGCGATAATTCATCTTTTACTTAAATGGCCTTTACCATGAGGGCAGTAACAAAATGAAAAAATTTTTAAATTTTTATTAAAAATTGCAACAAAGAATCGCTCGAAGTTACATCTGTATACTACTTTTTTAACAAAACAGCCTTTAAATAACTTTTACACTGTTCTTGTGTACTTAAATGATACAATAGTGGATTATAGTATGGCCCTTAAGCGACTATTATTGTCCCCACAAACCAATTATCAAAATTATGAAGAAATATTTTTACACAACATTTGTGTGTATGATGTTTTTGCTGTTTAATGCTGTAACTGCATTAGCCCAGCAAAGGCAAATTACAGGGGTGGTGGCCGATCAGCAAGGCATTACACTACCCGGCGTTACTGTAAAGCTGAATGGCACAGCGGTAAATACTGTTACTAATGTTAAGGGCGAATTTAAACTTGACTTAACAGCAGGTAACAACACCCTGGTATTCTCGTTCATCGGGATGCAAACGCTGGAAATTGCTGCAGGCCCTAATCAAACAAAATTACAGGTAACCATGCAAAATGCATCGCGCGACCTTAACGAGGTTGTAGTGGTGGGTTACGGTACAACCAAAAAGAGCGACGTTACCGGTTCGGTAGGTTCCATTAAAGGGAGCGATCTTAACCGCACCCCATCAGGTAGTGTTGACCAACTGCTGCAAGGCAAAATTCCAGGTGTACAGGTTATTGCGCCATCGGGCCAACCGGGCGCGGGTGCAACAATCCGCGTAAGAGGTTTAGGCTCGCGTAGTGGTGCCAATGCTTTGGTTGTTGTCGACGGGATCCCGTTAGGCGATGCCGGTAACATTAAGCAAGTTAATCCGGATGATATCGAATCGATAGAAGTATTGAAAGATGCATCATCGGCGTCTATCTACGGTTCTCGTGGTGCAAACGGGGTTATCTTGATCACAACACGCAGGGGCAAAACAGGCCAGGCGCGTATTACCTTAAACGCTTTAACTACCGTATCTACATTAGGCAATAAACTGGATGTTTTTCATGACCCGGTTGATGTAGCCACGTTAAATAACGAGTCGCGCCAGAATGGTGGCGAGGCCGCACAGTATGTAGGCCAAAACATTGGTGGTACTTACTACCCATCGATTGCAGAACTAAGAGGCATTGACCCAAGCAAAAAACCATGGCCTTACAATACCAACTGGGCAGATCTTGTTTACCGTAACCCGGTATCGCAAAGCTATACCTTATCTGCCGATGGCGGTACAGAAACTACCAAATACTCGGTATCAGGTAATTACTATAATGAGCAGGGTCTTGCTATCAAAAACGGCTACGAAAAATATGTGGGCCGCGTTAACCTGGAGCAAAAGTTAAAAAGGAATGTGACCTTGGGTGTCAACATTATTTCTACCTGGGCAAAAAACTATGGGCAAGGCCTATCGGTTGACCGTAATATCATTTTCCCGGCACTAAACCCGGATGGTACTTACTTCCATATAGGTTCTAACGATTACGGCAACCCGTTGCAAATTGCTAATGAGGTACTTAACAAAAGCAAAACTATCGACATTTTATCTTCGGCTTTTATCAGCTGGGATATCATCAAAGGGTTAAACCTGCGTAGCCGAATTAGCAACACCTATGGTAACTCGATAGGTGATAACTACCAGCCGCGTGATGCTACAGGCACGGGTTACCAGTTCCAGGGGTTTGGTGTGGTTGATAATTACAGTGCCAACCATATGATCGTTGAAAACTTCCTGACCTATGACCGCGACCTGGGCACCAAACACCACGTTAATTTTGTGGCAGGTACCAGTTACGAAAATACCACGGTACGTACATCAAACATACAAGGCCAAGGCTTTGTGAACGATATCCTGAAAAATGAGAATATTGCAGGCGCCACTACTTACATGGTTAATAATAATGCCACCCGCACGGTGTTAGAGTCATATTACGGACGTTTCAACTATACATTTTTAAACCGTTACCTGTTCACCTTTACCGGCAGAACGGATGGTTCATCAAAGTTTGGTGCAAATAATAAATACGCATTTTTCCCGAGTGGTGCCGTTGCCTGGAAGGTTAACGAAGAAGCTTTTATGAAAGCCATTCCGCAGGTATCTGAATTAAAACTACGCGGTAGTTATGGTATTGTTGGTAACCAGGGAATCTCTCCATACCAGTCATTATCATTGTTAGGTAGCTATAAGTACTTTACCGATGGCGGCTTTCAAACCGGTTACGGCCCTCCGTTCTTCAACGACGGATCTAATGTAAACGGTAAAGTTTTTAATGGTTTGGGTAATAATAGCCTAAAATGGGAAACAACGCGCCAGATGGACTTAGGTATCGACTTAGGTTTATTTGACCAGCGCTTTACAATCACTGCCGATTATTACTACAAACATACTACCGACCTGCTTCGACTGAACCAGATCGCGTTATCGTCTGGCTATAGCGTTATCCAGATCAACGATGGTGTGATAGATAATAAAGGTTTTGAATTAGGTGCCAACGCACAAATCCTGACCGGTAAATTACAGTGGAGTTTAGGTGGTATTTTCAGTCTTAACCGTAATAAAGTGTTGCAAATTGGCGGCGGTAATTCTGTAGAGGCGGCCGGTGGCGATATCGAGGCTATCCGTGCACCGCTAAACTACTACATCAACGGCCAGCCGGCATTGGTATTTGCAGGTTACCATTATGGTGGCATTATTCAACAAACAGGTGGTGTATCACCGGTTGATGGTACGGTACAACGCGCAGGCGATATTCGGTATATTGCCGGTGGCCCGCTTCCTGTTGGCCAAAACGGTAAATATATTATCGGTAACCCTAATCCTGATTTTACGTACAGCTTTAACACCTCGCTAAAATATGTCGGCTTTGATCTGTCGGCACAGGTATACGGTGTAAAGGGTAACGATGTGTTCAACTTCTCGAAGTTTACGCCAAGCGCGCAATTACAACGCTGGACACCCGATAATCCAAGCACAACCTACCCAAGCGTTAATTCAACAAGGGTTAATTACGCATCAGATTGGTACGTAGAGGATGGTTCGTTTCTGCGGATCCAGAATGTTAACCTGGGTTATACCTTTAAGCCAAATACCATTAAGGGTATCTCAAACCTGCGGATTTATTTTTCTGGCAACAACCTGTACACTTTTACCAAGTTTAACCCAAGTTTTGACCCAGAAGTACAGGAAAACGGCCAGTTTGACGGTAATTACCGTAAACCGAGGGCATTTTCACTTGGACTAAACGTTAGTTTCTAATTTTTAAAGATGAGATCAAACATGAAAAATTTAAAATATATAGCGCTGATTGTGGCAGCCACTTCGTTCACTGCCTGCAAAAAGCAGCTGGAAGAAAAACCTTACGGTTTCCTTTCCACAGCAAATTTTTACAAAACCGAGGCTGATGCAAATTCTGCCTTAATATATGCCTATTCAATATTGCCCGATCTGGATTATTACGCGCGCAATTTTATTACCTTGACAGAGGCACCGACAGAGGATATTGAAATAGCGGCCGGTAAAAGTGCCGACAATGTTTTGTTGGATAAATTATCTGTATCCCCGGTAAATGCAAGCTTGCGCCCCGGTTTTCAATTGCCTTATGTAGGCATTAACAGGGCTAACCTGGTTATTACTTACGTGCCTGCCATTGCCACCATGAGCGAGACCTCACGTAACGAAGTAGTAGGCGAGGCTTACGCCTTACGCGCCCTGCATTATTTTAACCTGGTTAGGTTATTTGGTGCAGTGCCTATGCACCTGGAGCCCGTTGATGACCCAAGCAAAACTAATTTGCCAAAATCATCGATGAAAGTTATTTATGATCAGATCATAGACGATTTGACCAAAGCTACAGCTAAGACAGACCAGGTAAGGCGTTTGGGCCGTGTAAACCAGGTAGGTGCCTGGGGTTTATTATCAAAAGTGTATTTAACTTTAGCATCCGGTAAATCTTCCAACGCCCCGGGTTATGATTTTGTGACCAATGCCGATGAAATGTATGTTAAAGCTAAAGAATACTCGAGTATGGTTATCAATAAACAATCGGCATACGGTTTAGATCCCGATTTGGTATCAATATATGATGTAAATAAAAAAGCTGGTCCCGAGCATTTATGGGATGCCTCAACGGACCGTACAGGTACCAATGAAGGCTTATATTCCAAATTGCCAAAAATGTTTATGCCGAACATTAATTTTAGGCTGCCGAACAACGTTTTCGTACCGGGTGGGTTTAACGAGTTTTTGACCGAGGCTGCTTTATATAACAGCTTTGATGCGAATGATAATCGTAAGAACTTACTGATCATATCAACAATTAAAGATGTAAATGGCGGTAACTCGGGCACGGGCCCAACGCAAAATTTAAGTATTACTGATGCTTATACCCGCCCGTTCAGTAATAAATTTAATGACTCGGGATGGCAGGCCGGCGATCAAACCAGCTGTAATACGCCAATACTAAGGTATTCTGACGTGTTATTGGTTTACGCAGAGGCCAGCGGCCCAACTGCAGAGGGTTATGCAGCGGTTAAGGCTATTCGCACCCGTGCCGGCCTAGGCGATCTTCCTCCGGGATTATCTGTTCAGCAGTTTAGGGATGCCGTGTTACAGGAACGTTCCTGGGAGCTTTGCTTTGAAGGCCAGCGCCTGTTTGACCTGCGCAGGACCAATAATATGGAAAAAATACTGGTACAAAAGTATGGCAAAACCATCACCGGCGACGGCTACTTTTTCCCTATTCCGCAATCAGAGGTTGACCGGAACCCTAATTTAAACAACTAATAAATCAACTGACATGAAAAGTATAAATTATATATTCATCATCGCAATTCTTTTTCTTACGGCCTGTAAGAAAGACCCTGCCGCCGGCGTCAGAAGCCATGAGCGGGCTATTGAGGCC
This sequence comes from Mucilaginibacter aurantiaciroseus, assembly GCF_024055595.1. Lineage (GTDB taxonomy): Bacteria > Bacteroidota > Bacteroidia > Sphingobacteriales > Sphingobacteriaceae > Mucilaginibacter > Mucilaginibacter aurantiaciroseus. The sequence goes on along the minus strand of NZ_JAMXOF010000001.1, from coordinate 1,547,150 downwards.
GTATCGCTTGGTGACGGCCTTGTGCAGGTTGGCCCTGCCGTGGTTGACAGAGCAAACGCTAAAGTAATTGTTAGGGTGTTGGTGCAAACCGGTACGGCCTTTGATGCGGTAAAGCCCACTATCCAAACATCTTATAAAGCAACGGTATCCCCGGCATCCGGCAATGCTATCAACTTTGCATCGTCAAATAACGAGGCGAAATACACCGTGACGTCCGAAACCGGCGAGACCCGTGAATGGACGGTCGTCATCCAGCCGTTTAACGAGGCGCTTTTAGGCACTTTCAAAATACAGGATTATACCGTGTATGGCGGTACCGGCCCGCAATATGGCGGTGGCTCGGTATTTAACATAGCAACCAAGTCGGTTTGGCCGGCTGCCGGCCCCGCGCAAGAGTATGATAACACCTTAACCTTTACTTATACAGGTGTAACAGCCGATGGTAATACACAAGGTACTGTTGTGAACTCCGCAGGTGCCGATGGTTTATATGCCGATTTTGTTTACTCGAAAAACCCGGTTACCGATGTGAATGCGAAGTACCGTGTTATCCCGAAAGGTGAGGGCAAATGGCTGCACAACTACAGCAACAACACCATTGTGTTCACCTTTCCGAATGGTACTTCCACGACCTGTACGTATGATGCTGCCGGCACAACAGCTTTGGGTAACGGTTTAACCAAAGTCATAACAGATAATGCCTTTGTATTTACACTGGCAGGTGCAGATGACTATGGTAATATCTATTCAGATTTTGATAAGATCGTTAAAAGGCCTTACAAACTTTGGGTGAATGTTAAAAAGCAGTAGTTAAGAAGCTATTAATAAAGATTATAGTGTTTTGAAAAAATTAAAAGTGTTGACATTATTCATTGCAGACCTTATGAAAAAGAGATATTTCCCTGTTATATGCCTGTTTGCGGCCATTATTTTATTTACAATTGTAAGATGCAGCAAAGGTGGCGAAACAGCCCCGCCAGCTGTTGATCCGCCAAAAACCGACCCGGTTGTTATCGTCCCCCAAACGCCGTTTAAAACGCTGAAGTATTTATACAGCATAGCGGGTACAAAAACGATGTCGGGTATCCACAACCGCGAACCAAACGTTACCCCGGCGGTATGGACGGACAAGATCTTTACCACAACCGGTAAATATCCGGGCATGTGGAGTGGTGATTTTCTGTTTCAGGCAGATAATATTAATAACCGCCAATTGATGATCAATGAAGCTGCCAAACAATATAAAAAAGGCGTAATGGTGAATATTATGTGGCACTCTTGCAACCCGGCGCTTGCACAGCCTTGCGGCTTTGACAGCAATGGTGTATTAAGCAAACTTACCGATGCACAATGGACCGAACTAACCACCGATGGCACACCCATCAATATCAAATGGAAAGCCTTGGTTGATGAAGTTTGCGTTTACCTGCAGAAGTTAAAAGACCAGAATGTAGAAGTGCTTTGGCGCCCTTATCACGAAATGAACCAGGGTAGCTTTTGGTGGGGAGGCAGGCCCGGTGCCGCCGGTACCCGCAAGCTATACCAAATGTTGCATGATTATATGACCAATACTAAAAAGCTAACCAACTTGATTTGGGTTTGGGATGTGCAGGATTTTGGCAGCCTTGGCGATGATGTAAATAGCTATAACCCCGGTAATGCGTATTGGGATATTGCGGCACTTGACATATATGACGGCAACAGCTACACTAAAGCCAAGTATGATATTATGGTGAATATGGCCAAAGGTAAACCCATTGCCATAGGCGAATGTGATAAGCTGCCAACATCAGATATTTTATACACCCAGCCTAAGTGGGCCTTCTTTATGAGTTGGAGCGAGTTAACCTATGATAAAAATACCGATGCACAGATCAAGGCACTTTACAGTGCACCAAACGTAGTATCGTTAGATGGAATGCCTGGTTGGAACTAAATATAATTGTGTTGAAATATATTAAATTGCTGAATGATAGTTTTTTATCGGATATCCTTATTGTTGTGTTTTACTTTGCTTTTTAGCCCCGTAGGGGCACAACGAAAAAGTATCAGTTACCGGTTGCTCAATCAAAAAACAGTTGAGTTTGAGAAAGCGGAGTGGGATATTAATTTATCTGCTCCGTACTCAAACCCTTTCGATCAGCAGGATATCAGCTTGGATATGGTGATCACCAGTCCTTCGGGTAAGCCATTGGTGCTGCCGTGTTATTTTGAAAAGAGCGGTACGAAGGCATCCGCGTGGAAGGCGAGGTTTGCCGCGCAGGAAACAGGTACCTTTAGCTATTACTTCAGTCTCAAAGCAAAAGGCCTGAGTGAGGAAAGCGAAAAGGCAAAATTTATCGTACTGGCATCAACCCGAAAAGGGTTTTTGCATAAAAATGATCTGTGGACTTTCAAATTTGACAACGGCGAACTGTTCCGTGGAATAGGGGAAAATATTGCCTGGGAGGCGCGGTCGTTCGAAAATCAAAAGTTTAATTACGATTACCTGCTGCCAACCTTGTCAAGAAACGGGGCTAATTTTTTCCGCACGTGGATGTGTTACTGGAACATGCCGCTGGAATGGCAAAAGGTGCGGTCTACCATGCGCTATAACAATACCGACGAGTATTTTAACCCCGGAGCACTGCAAAAGATGGACCACCTGGTGCGCCTGACAGATTCATTGGGCCTATACTTTATGCTAACACTGGATTGGCATGGTCACCTGATGGAAGATGGCGGTTGGAAGAACAGCCCATATAACCAGGTGAATGGCGGCCCGGCTAAAAAACCTTCGGACTTTTTTAGCATGACGGCGGCAAAAAATAAGTACAAAAACAAGTTGCGATATGTTATTGCCCGTTGGGGATATAGTACCAATATTGCGGCTATCGAGTTTTTTAATGAGGTGGATAACGCGGTATTTAATAAGCAGGACAGTATATTAATCGCGCACCAGTATGTAACCCAGTGGCATGATGATATGAGCAGATATTTAAAAGATACCGACCCTTATCAGCATTTAGTTACCACAAGTGTATCCCATCGGGATATAGCAGGTATGAATGCCTTGGCCTACTTGGATATTAATCAAAAACACATTTATAAACACACTGAAAAGATCCCCGCCATTTATCCGGATTATATTGAGGCCTACCATAAACCATACATCGTAGGCGAGTTTGGCCTGCGTTGGGAAGATGATGACCCCAAGTATGCCAAAGAAGCCAATTACGACTTTAAACGCGGGCTTTGGTATGGAATGTTTAGCCCTACGCCGGTATTGCCCATGAGCTGGTGGTGGGAATTGTTCGACGATCAAAAAATGGCGCCATATTTTAAAGGCGTACGAATGATAAGCGATATGATGCTCAAAGCAGGCAAGGGCAAATTTGAGCAGGTTGATGTAAAGGCAAGCAAGCTGCACGCGCAGGCAGTAAAATGCGACAACCAATATTTTATTTACCTGTTAAATAATACTGGTGCGAGCATCAGTTCCCCTATATCGGTGCCGTTTATGAATTCAGGAAAGCCGTCGGCACAACAATTTAATCCATCCACATTGGAAATGGCAAACATAGTCGGTTTTATCTTAGCAAATAAGATTATCAGCTTGCCCGAAATTAAACTTGATGCAGGGCAGGAAACCGTATTAATTCTGTCGGTAAATTAGGGGACAAGCTATTATAGGTATTTAATTAGTACATGGTTAAGTTAATGATAATCTTTTCTTATGCAGTCAAGGCGTGTTTTGTGATACTATTTTAACATTAATAAATGTTAAAATAGTATTATCGATATATCGTACCGATCGTTAGCTTTGTGTACCAGTTATAAATATATCTTCTTGTTTCTTTCATAAAATACAATGCTGTTTTAAAAGCAGGGGTTTGTTTATATTTATCTATATCTGTTTATATGACCGCATATGAAATATTTATACGCTGCCCTGTTTGCCTTTGTAACTATGCTTTACGGCAATACCTGCCTGGCGCAATACACATATCAGCAAATTGATAACAGTACGGGCTTATCCAACAGCTGCATCAATACCATTTACCAAGACTCTGACAATATCATTTGGTTTGGCACCTGGGATGGGCTTAATTTTTACGATGGCAACAATATCCACGTTTTTAATTACGAAAAGGATGATAACAAGCGTGCTATAGCCAGCAACGTTATTTACCAAATAACCGGCGATAAAAAGCGTAATATTTGGATAGGGACTGTACAGGGCCTATCTAAATTCAATAAAAATACAGGCGATTTTACCAACTACTTTTACAACCGCCAAAAAGTAATTTCTAACGGGTACACCGTTGTGGTTGATAACCATGATAATGTGTACGCCGCCCGGCGCAACAGTTCCGAAATTCTGAAATACAACCCGGTAAAAGATGTTTTCGAAGAAATAAAGATGAATGGTACCGGCCAGTTCATGCTGCTCCGGATCTTATTTGATGAGCAGGGCACACTTTGGCTATTAAAAGATAAAGGTAAACTGGAAGCCTATCAGAATACCGCAAACGGTTTTACACTGCAGTCGCGATTTAATGCAGTAGAAGATGTAGACAATATTTTCATGGCTAATCACCAGGTATTTTACACCACCCATAATGGCAACCTGGTTAAGATCAATAATGATTTCGAAAGGCAAGAGTTACTTAAACTGCCTCACGAAGTGCGCTCGATGGACTTTTTTAAGCAGCATTATGTTTTCGCCTGGTCATCAAAGGGCATAGGTGAGTATGATGAACAGTTTAGACCGGTTAGCACTATTGCAACGCAGATCCCGGTATTGCAAAACGTACGCGTCACCTCCTTAATGAGAGACGCTGCCAACTTGTTATGGTTCGGCACGGATGGTAACGGTATTTTAAAGATTGTAAAAAAAGAAAATTACTTTGGTATCGTACAAAAGCAGCCTAATGGGCAATCGTTCCATATCCCGGTAAGGGCTTTCTCTGACATTAACGACGAACTTTGGATAGGTACCAAGGGGAATGGTATCATCACTATAAAAAACTGGGGCAAAAGGAATGTCACCTTTTCTGCCATCAAGTCGTTCCACACGAGTGTCGATCTGCTGGATAACTGTGTTTACGCTATCGAAAAAGGGGGTGATGGCTTGGCCTATATCGGCTCTGATGCACCTGGTGTTACCCTTTATAACCTTAAATCAAAGCAATTTATAAAATGGGAGGATATCAGCAACAGTAAAGATTACCCCGCCTTTGGCTCTGTACATTGCATTCTGCCGGATAAAGATGGCTCCGTTTGGCTGGGCCTAAACGAGAGCGGCCTGGTACACCTGAAACTGAAAAAAAATGCCACAGGGCAGGTAAAGATCAGTTATTTAAAAACATACCACTATACGGGCAATCTCAACGGGCCCGGAGGGGACGTGATTTATACTATTGTTAGCGGTAATAATGACAGGCTTTGGATTGGTTGCCGGTACGGCGGACTTAGTTACTTTGATAAAAAAAAGCAAATATTCACTACGCTAAAGGCTTACGCTTATGAAAGAAGTTTGTCCAATAATGATGTACTATCATTATACTTGGATAAAGCCAGGCGCCTGTGGGTAGGCACCAGTTTCGGGTTAAACTGGATAGATGAGGCGGCCGCGGCAAAAACAGCCACGCCTGTCTTTAATAAGTTGTATGTGGACAACGGCCTGCCTAACAATACTATTCACGCTATCAGCGAGGATGAAAGAAGCAATATCTGGATCAGTACCAACAAGGGTCTGGCCAAGATTAATCCGCTGAGTTTAAAGATAGTGCATTACAAAGAATCTGACGGGTTACAAAGCGACGAGTTTAGCGATAATGCTGTTTGGAAAGACCGTGCCGGCGTGATGTACTTTGGCGGTATTTACGGCTTTAACTACTTTATGCCGCAAAACATACATGTAAGTAACGAGCAACCGCATTTGCTGATATCTGATATGCAGTTTGCCGGCAAAAACCAACCCGAGCGCGGCCTTAAGGTGCTGACTAAGGATGGGTCTGTCGTTAACCAGCACTATATTTTAAAACCACAGGATAATTATTTTGAGCTGAACCTGCAACCCATAACCTACATTAATTCGCAAAAATGCCAGTATGCATATTTTTTAGAAGGATCAGACAAAGGTTGGCATTACATTGGTAAACATGAAAAAATTATTTACAATAACTTGCCTCCCGGCGATTATACGCTGCGCATCAAATGGTCGAACGGCGAAGGAGCTTGGACGCGCGGCATCACTGCTTTTACCGTAACAGTAAAGCAATATTGGTGGTTAACCGGATGGGCGTTTATAGGTTATACTGCTTTAGTCTTGATATCAGGATTCCTGTTTGTGCGCTATCGTAAAAATAAGTTTGTGATGGAGCAGGAATTGAAAATGGAACACATGCTGCGTGAAAGAGAGGAGAACCTACATCAGGACCAGATCAACTTTTTTACCAACATAGCACATGAACTGCAAACGCCATTGACGCTTATCCTGGGTTCTTTAGAACGCTACCTCTTCAAAACCAAAACAAGTGATCAGCCAAAACAAGGAGGAAACTTCCTTTCTATTGTGAAACAGGAGGCATCTCGTCTGCACTATTTGGTGCACCAGTTACTTGAATTCCGCAAGGCGGAATCGGGACAATTAAAGAATCACTATACTCATATTGATATTTCTGATCTGCTAACCAACCGTGCAGGCCTGTTTAATGCTTTGGTGGAGCAAAAAGGATTGGATTACTCGATACACATCGAGCCGGGCATCAGCATGTGGATGGATAAGGATAAGCTTGAAAAGATTGTATTTAATCTTTTATCAAATGCCTGTAAACATTGTGATCATGACCAATATGTCATCTTTTCGGTACACAAAGCGAAGGAGGTAGGCCAGTTGAATGTTGTAGTGGCAAACTCAGGCTGCAAGCTAACGGCAGAAGAAGTGAACCGCTTATTCGATAAGTTTTTTGTGGTTGATGGCAGCCAGCGTAATAAAGTAAGCTCAGGTATTGGCCTAGCCTTTACGCGCCAACTGGTGCAACTGCTGCATGGCAGCATTCATGTAAAATGTGAAAATAACTGGGTGTCGTTCCATGTTAATTTACCGCTGAAGTATGTTCCGCAGGCAGATGAGCAAATAACGGATACAGATAAAGCTGAAAGTTCATCATATATCTTTAATTCGCTTACGGCCGCCCCGCAGATCAATACGGTAACGGTTAACGATAACAATAAAAGATCAATGATCAAAAGCCTGGAGCAGGAAGAAAAAAAGGTGATCCTAATCGTAGATGACGAAAAATTCATCAGGTACCTGCTTAAGGATATCCTGAGCGATACTTATATTATTTATGAAGCTTCTACAGGCAAAGAGGCGCTGGAGGTGATCCACAGGGCAACACCAGACCTCATCGTGAGTGATATTATGATGCCGGATATGAACGGACTGGAACTTTGTAACCTGATCAAAAACACGTCCGAAACTTGCCACATACCATTTGTGCTATTGTCTGCCCGTGCAACCATCCACCACATGACGGAAGGTTATAGTTGTGGTGCCGATGCTTACATCCCCAAGCCATTCCAAACAGAACATTTATTGGTGAGGATCCAAAAACTTTTGGAATATCGCAGCAGGCTGCACCAGTTATTTAATAATGGCAATGTGGCCGCGCAATTAGATAGTAAGGATGTGAGCGAAAGCGATAAAAAATTCATCGAAAAGGTGACTAGGGTTATCGAAGATAATATTGACCAGGAGCTTGATGGCGCCTTTTTAGAGAATGCGCTCCATTTAAGTAAGACCCAATTGTACAGGAAGATCAAGTCGTTGTCAGACATGACACCAACAGAACTGATCAGGAATATCCGTGTGCAAAAAGCGGCAGCACTGCTTACCAGTTCAAACCTAACGGTTTCTGAGATCTTTTACCGTACTGGCTTTAATAACAAAACTTACTTTTTCAGGGAGTTTAAACGGATCTTCAACTGCTCCCCTAATGAGTTTAGAGTGCAAAACAGGCTACCAAACGTTAAAGCCTCCAAATCAAATTAGTGTGTCCCTGATCATGAAAATTACCATGGCGTGTCTGTCGTTACTGTTTTGTACCGATATCGTGCTTGCTCAAAATATCTCCCGGCCATTACAAATTGGCGTATCATCAGGATATGAGTGTCACAATTTTGATTGGTCTATAGCAGGTAATGTTAGCGGGCAAAACCCAAATGTATATTCGGAACTTAAATGGAAAGGGATAAGCGGCCCTGCCGTGTCTGCCACCGTGCAATACACTTTCTGGAAAAAATTTTCGGGAATGGCGTCTTATTCGCGCCTCATTATAAGATTGGGCCGGGTAACAGATAACGATTACAATGGTGACAACCGCACCAACCCGACATACGACGAAACATTTAATTCAAACAGGGGCAATATGTATCAGTGGAATGTAGGGCTGGGATATGAGTTGATCAATAACGAAAAGTTTAGCCTCGTGCCTTTTGCTGGGTACGAAACAAGCAGGCAATTACTATCAATCCTTGACCTTACCGGCGACTTCCCCGAGCTGAACAGTAATTACGTGCCCCTATGGAAGGGCTTGTTTATAAAGTGCCTGGCACAGGTACGGTTGAACAGTGCTTTCAAAATTATAGCTGATGTAAGTTATAACCAGTCGCACTATACCGCTACTGCAGATTGGAACGTGATTCAGACATTTGAACACCCGGTAAGTTACCGGCATACGGCTAATGGATATCGTATTAATACAAATGCATCGCTTTCTTATAGCGTAGCTAAAAATGTAGCTATAAATATTGGCGGAGGTTATTTAGCAGCAACAACAGGTACCGGTATCGATGAACTTTACTTATCCTCCGGCGGGTCAGAAAAAACACAGCTGAACGGCATAAACAGTGCAGCTTACCGGTTAGTTGGTGGGATTGTATTAAGTTATTAGAAGGCGGCTATTTAGTCGCCTTCTAATAACTTAATAAGCTTAGTATGTTACCATGTTGTACATTTCGATCTGCTGACCTGCAGGGTTTGATCCGCCGTACCAGTGGTTGGTACCAACAAAGTAGTAAAAATTGTTGTAATAGCTGCCGCTATTGTTTGTTAAGGTACATTTATAGGCACCATCCACATAAAAATCTACCATATGTGTGTTATCTGCACGTGCTTGGCATTTGTAAGTATGGTAGCCATTATCATTGTCAGATATCAGGTAGGTAATGTATTGGCCGCCACCTTGCAGGTAAGCTTTCAGATCGTTGTTCTCCAACGTTTTCACGAAGCCCATCTCGTTGCCGTTCCACTGGGTAACATTGTCGCACACAAACACGGCCTGCTCGCTTGCGCCGCTGTTGGCATTGCTGCCGCCTTTAAAGGCACCGTTAAATTGCATGCCATTTGCAATTTGCCCTGTATTTTGCTGTGCAGCATCAATATCTGTACTGCAATTACCTACCGGGATACAAATACCATTGGTGCCCGAAATGTTGTAAGGCGTACCGTTACAGGTTTTCCAAAGGTTAAAAGCGCTTTGCGGTAGGGCTGCACGGGCTACCGTGGTTTTAGAATCATTGGTAGTTGGTGATGGTTTGTTGGCATCTTTAGCACAGCCAAAAGCAAGCGCTAACAGCATTGCGCCGCCAACGGTTAGTTGATCGATTTTTCTCATAAAATTTGGTTTTAGTGGTTTTTAATTGATCAAAGCTATATTACCTGTACTTTAATTAAGTACACAAAAGTTTCCTTTTAGTACACAATTTAAACAACAAGAAACCTTGAGGTGCCCGATTTAAGCTACGAAGTTCGATTAATACGCTTGATGATCTCTAAACAAGCTCTGCTGTTGTGATAAGGGCATTTCCATAAGCCGGCTTTGTCTTCAGTGCGCATTACGTCGCCGTTTACGTAAATGCCCCAAAACCATTCGCCATTTTTTTTATCGAGGATACGCTGATTTACGAATTGCCAGTTCGCTATTGATGTATGCTAATAAAATACTTAAAGCCATTAAAATAAAGAAGGATTATTAATGAGTGGCATTTAAAAATTATGATAACTTTATATATTGATTGCCTTTATTTTATTACGAAATGCAATTAAAATTGGGCTTACTTTATTACAAAACAGATGTAAATTTGACTGAAAATTGCAGCTATTATTTATCTTCGTAAAGGCAATCTGAAAAGACAAGTTTTCCACAACCTAAACGGTAAATTTGTCCTGAAAATTATGTGAATTTTTTGTTACTGAAAGCGTATAAACTACTGATAATCATAATATATATATTTATTATAAGGCAAATTGTTATTATATATATAATTTACTTTTTTAGAAAGTAATATCCCTATGTTATTTAAATGATATTTCATTTGTATTAAAAATTATTTTCTTTTGTGGCAAATGCTAATCTTTTATAATAACCGTGTCAAACTTAGTTTAGATCGTAATTAACAAGCCGATAGTTAGCCTATAGCCGTTACGCTCCACTATGTTTAATTGGGTTTTATCAATTTCGCCGCTATTTAAAAACAATTCATCTATGCCTTTACCTGTTTGCCAGGTATAATAACCGCCGTCGGCTTGCAGCGCAATGTTTTCGTAAAGTTTATATCTCAATCGAAGTTCCCCGTCGATACCAAAACCCTTGGCGGTATGGCGGTAGCTAACCGGGTGCTGAAAAGTTTGGATCAGGTTCCAATCCGCTATAGCGTTGTAGTTTACCTGGTTGTATGTTATAGCGGCGGATAAGCTAAATTTATTGCTGATGCCAAACGTTGATGAAGCCCTGATAAAGGGGCCTTTCCAGTTGGCTTTATAAGTACTGTTTAGGTCAGGGAAGTTACCAGTCCGATCTAAAATGTAAAGCGATTGAGTGTTAATGCCATAGCCTGCATTTGCACTTAAATTAAATTTGGCGTTGTCGATCAGTTTGTAACCCGCCGATGCCGACCAATCTCTTGAATATCCCTTGTCGGCGTTAAAACGTTCGTTATACGCCATATTGGTACGGTTATCACCGTTGTAGTCATTATCTGTAACCGTCCCCGATCTAATATATACGTATGAATAATTGGCAGCTAATAACAGCTTACCCAAAATATTCCAATCCAATACCGCTGCAACGGATTGCCCGCCAACCTTCGTCCATTGCAATTCTGAATACACATTTGGGTTTTTGCCGGCAATGTTACCTGCAATAGACCATTTCAAATCCTGTTGGGAGTAGCCTGTAGTTAGGCTAAGCGATAATTTTTGAGGCTTTGCTTGCCCGTAACTCATACTTATGCAGGTAATTATAATCAGGCAGGTAAATAAAAGTCTTTTCATTGGTATATAAAAAGCCTGCCTTTTTAAGGGCAGGCTTCAACTTATATATTTATTGGTTAATGCCAAATGCTTCCCATCCAGATGCTGTAGCTCTTGTGCAGGTCATGGCCTGTGTACCATTTTCGCTGGAAATAAACTTGCCATTATTGCCCCTAAAAGTTATTTTACCATCGGCGGCAGGTACCCAGTCGAATTTTTCCCAGTCGCCTATAGTAGTTCGGTTACAGGTTATGGCTTGCGTGCCGTTTTCTGATGATACGTATTTATTCATGGCGTATAAAGCAACTTTGCCATTGCCTGCATCAATTATCGTGAATTGCTCCCATGCCTGCGCTGTTGCACTTGTACAAGTCATGGCTTGCGTGCCGTTCTGGCTATTTACATACTGGTTGTTAAAGCCTTTCAGTGTAACTGTTTGGCCAATTGGTGCAGTGGTGCCTGTGCCGCCGGTTATGTTGTAAACACGTACATAATCTACCAGCATATTGGAAGGTAACGCACCGTTGTTAATGGTATTGCCCGGCAGATCACCCCCTACTGCAAGATTCAGGATCAGGAAGAACGGTAACTGAAACTCCTCGGTACTATTAATATTGTTTTGGATATTGCCGGTGTTAAATAACGTGCCATCCACAAACCATTTAATGCTATTTGCATCCCATTCAACCGCGTACAGGTGGTAATCGGTAACGTTACTAACCTGGGTGTTGCCGCCATAATAAACGTGCCCGTTATTGTTCCAGTGCATGGTGCCTAATATAGTATTGCTGGTATTAGTTTGCTCCATAATATCAATTTCGCCACATTGCGGCCAGTTCACCTGGCCTATATTGGCACCCAGCATCCAAAATGCCGGCCAGCTCCCCTGGAAAGCCGGCAGTTTAATGCGCGCCTCTATCCGGCCATACTTTACCGTAAATTTACCTGCGGTGGTTATTTTACCCGATGTATATGGCTGACCGCCCATGCTTTGATTTTTGGCAGTAATAACGAGGTTGCCCCCGGTTACGGCAACATTGGCCGACGAGTAATACTCTTTCTCGTTATTTACGTTGGGGTTGCCGTTATCTATGTTCCATTTGCTGCCGTCTACCCCGCTGCCGTTAAACTCGTCAGACCATACCAATGTTAGTGCCCTCGGTGTGGTGGTGTTTTTGGCGTCCGCTTTAGCATCGCCAGACTGGTTGATATCTTTTTTACAGGATATAATAACGATTCCCGCCGCCAGGACTATGCCGGCGCCTTTTAATAATTTTAATAATTGCTTTTTCATATAAGTTTGGAGTTTAGTTTATTGGTTTATACCGAATACTTCCCAGCCAGATGCCGTAGCGCGAGTACAGGTCATGGCCTGGGTGCCGTTTTCGCTGGAAATGAATTTTCCGTTATTGCCCCTGATGGTAACCTTGCCATCTGCAGTAGGCACCCAGTCAAATTTTTCCCAGTCGCCAATGGTAGTGCGGCTACAGGTTATAGCTTGTGTGCCGTTCTCTGATGAAATGTATTTATTCATGGCGCGCAAGGCAATTTTACCAGCACCGGCATCAACTACCGTAAATTGTTCCCAGGTAGAGGCCACAGCACTGCTACAGGTCATGGCCTGTGTGCCGTTCTGGCTATTTACGTACTGGTTATTAAAACCTTTAAGGGTAATGGTATAGCCAATTGGTGCGCCGCTGCCCGGCGCGCCTGTCCATTTAAAAGTTGCCACCGCACCTGCCGCTAAAGTATAACTGAACGATTCGTTGCCCCATTTTACTTTGAAATTTACATCGACGTTGTCGCTGTTTGAAGCGATAAGCACTTTGGAATCATCGCTGTTTTTAAAGGCAACGTTTTGGATACCGCCCGCAATGTTTGAGCTAATGCGGACCGCGCCCGGCCTTACAAATTTGGAAGCATGGGCTACAATGTAATAGCCTACATTACGGGTAATAGATGTACCGCTAACCGTAATGCCACCTAAACAGGTGCTGCAACCTCCGTTGGTATGCGGGTTATTGTTAGGATCGGCAGCTAAATTCCACTCCAGAACATTGCGGCTCCAGTTACGGGTTGCACCAATTATGAGGGTATTGATATGCCAGCCCAGGTCGCCGCCAAAGTTGCTTGGCGCGCCAACCCATTGCTCGGTGAAGTATACGTTTTTGTTTGGATAAGCATTGTGCACATCGGTAAGTGTACTGATGTTACCTGCATATAAGTGAAAGGCAGAGCCATCTACATACTGGCTAGCGTTACCAACCACGGTGGTAGCGTAACTTGGCACATCGGTATTATGATCATAAGCGATGATCTTGGTATTTAACCCGGCGTTGCGCAATTGCGGGCCAAGGTTATTATTGATAAAATTTACCTCCTCGTTGGCCTGCATTACCATACTTGGGTTATTGTATGGGTTAAGTGGTTCGTTTTGCGGGGTAATGGCATCAATGGTAATACCCTGCGCTTGCATGGCTTGTATGTATTTTACAAAATAACGGGCGTAGGCGTCATAATAAGCGGTATTTAGGCTGCCGCCGGTATAGCCATTGTTGCCGGTAGTATTAACCTTCATCCAGGTAGGGGCGGTCCATGGTGTAGCCAGTATTTTAATATTTGGGTTGATAGCCAGGATAGCTTTCAGGATAGGCAGGAAATCGGTATTTTCCTGGGCGAGGCTAAAGTTATTCATGTTAACATCGCCCGAGGTTTGGTTATAGGTAAAATCGGACGAGCTAAGGTCAGACGCACCTATGCTGATACGCAGGTAGCTGATACCTATTTGCCCATTGCCTGTACCAAATAGTTCGTTTAGCACGGCGGCTTTATTGCCGCCTAATCCATTCAGCAGGCTTGCACTACCGCCGGTAAGGGTAAATCCAAAACCGTCAATGCCTTGGTAAGTCACACTTTCGTCAACGGTAATGGTGTTTGTATTTGTACCTGCATCGGCGGTAAAATTCACCGTACTTGGGGCCAATAGCGCGCTTTTGTCCCCTTTAGTTAAAAATACAGTTACCGGCCCGGTTGCGGCACGTACTGTAGTGCCCGTTGCTCCGGGAACATCTGAAGCCAGCGGCCGAACATCCTTTTTGCATGCATAATTTAGCAGCGCAAAAGCAATAAGGCTTGCTGCCATCATTTTTAAACTGTAATTAATTTTCATAATAGTTATTTGGTTTAAGTAATTGGTTTGCATTTTTTGATTTAAGCGGGCACAATAACTAATTAACTGTTGTTTAAAAAAAGTAAGCGTAAGCGATCCGAAAGACGGAGCCTTGAACATTTATTTTTTCAGGAAAATAGCAGATGCCGTTATAATTGGTTAAGACAAATTTAAAGCAATTTCTACGTTGTAAACAACTATAAAGTTTATAAATACTTGATAATTAATTAATTGTATATGGTTTGATACGCTTGTATCACATTGTATTTTTACAGGTAAGTGGGTTTGAACGGCTTAAGCCATCATTGAAAAAAAATAAAAAAAAATAATGATACGCTTTCGTCGCAATTTAATTTTAGCGAAATAGTATTAAAGGATGTAAATATCAGACCAACTTTAATTATTATATAAATAAAGTGGTAGGGGCTTTTTAATTTATCAAAAGAAGTAGTAACAATTGATGAAAAATCAAAAGCAATAAATTATCAACGAGCTTGTTTTTTGTAGCTATTTTGTTGACATAGTTTCCATAACCAGTTTGCTCCAGCCTTTGCTGCCGGCATTGCGCAGTCCTTTTTTCATACCCTCCATTATCTTTTTGATACGGGTACTGTAAGCCCAACAGGTGCTTTGACGGATGGATAAGATCTCGGATAACTTATGTGATGATATCTGGCCTTTTGTAGAATACATCAAAAAGATTATATAAAAAGCTTTGTTGATGGGTATGCGAGTATTTTGCAAAATAGTGTGAGCAATAACAGATTCCTCATACCCACATTTAGAACATCGGCGGCTGTAAGGCTGGTGCCCGTTACCATAATGATCGTTAGCGCATTTTTTGCAGGTGTACCCATTCACCCATTTGATCTCTGCCATGAATTTAAAACAGGTCTCCTTATCGGGGTAGATCCGGCTAAACTCCTCAAAATCAACATCCGTAAGCATAACCCGATCATGTGTTACTTTTTCAATATCGTTATGCAGTAAAAGGTTGTCCTTTTCCAGTATGACATTCATCCGCGAAATCTCCTCAGCTTGCTGCTGAAGCAGCTTATTTACCTGGGTAAGCTCGGTGTTCTGTATCGCGATAACTGATGATTGTGCCATTATTTCCTGTGTACGTACTGCCACCTGTTCTTCCAGTCTTTTATTAAGCATGTCCTTTAATTCCTCATTCTTTTGCAGTTGCTTTATCATGCGCTCCTGTGCCTGGTCTTTTTCGCGCTTAAACAGACGAAGGCGGTCACCAATAGCAAATGTGATGAACAGCATCTCCATTATAAAGCAAAAGCTAAGGCTGTAAAAATTAAGGGCTGTAACTGGCAGCCACCATATGTTTAAAGCAATAAGCGTTTTAATAACAAAACCAAAAAACAGAAAGCTATATCCAATTAAAAAGAACCGCGCAGGCCTGTAGCCTTTATGTAATATGTAGCAACCGGCGGCATATGAAAAAGATAAAGGAATAAACTCTACTATTTTATACTCAAACCAGGCCCTGTTGATAAACAGGCACGCCAGGAAAAATATGCAGCGGCTTATAAGGATGCCATTAACTATATTATTAAAGCGGGGGGCGTTGACTTTTAAATTGAGCAGGCTTTGTGCAAAAAGAGTGGCGAATATGCTGGCCAAAAAAAGTGCTATCCCATAGGCATAATGGTTCCAGGCGGGGGCCATTTGCCATAGGTATTGGTATGCGATGCCATCGGTACACATTTCATAAAGGCCTATGCTGAGGTTGTAAACAATGTAATATAGGTATTGCCTTTGCCTCATGGCAATAAACATCATGAAGTTATAGAGGCCAAAAACCAGTATCATACCGTAGAATATCCCGAAGAAAAAATACTCATCGAGCGCGTAGCTAATAAACCAGTTTACAGATCGTAGTACGATTATAACATTAGCCGACTGGTTGGAGCGCAGGCGGAAGTAGTATACATTCTGTTTCTTCAGATCATTATTGAGGTTAAGGCCAAAGTTTTTATGTCTGTATAAACGATCTGCAAAGGGGCGATTGCTACCTAATTGCGTAACGGTATACCTGTTGTAGGCTGTCGGTGAATAAACGGTTATGCTATCAATGGTTTGGTCAAAAAACTCCAGGATCCAATTGTTCTTTGTGGCGATGGATTGGTTAAGCGTAATGCGGTACCAGTAGGTAGCATTAATATTTTTTAGCTGAGGAGTAGGATTAAGGTTTGATTTAAACTTGCCGCTAAACGCAGGGTTGCTAATTTGCGAAATGTTTAATCTGTTGCCGTCTTCTACGTAATATTGTATTTCGCCATAATTGAAAACATGCTGTTTGGCGGTATCGGTTACAGGTACAATTACCTGTGCTTTTACCAGGGTTAAACTGCAACCCAATAAAAAAACAAGGCATAAAAAGCCGGGGTACACTTTATACATGCAATAAAGAGGTGTTTTGCTTTTTGCACCCGGGGAGGCTATACAAAAGCAGGTTTATAATTTAACTAAGCTAAATAAATTTAGTTAAATCGATAAAAATAGCTTTTTAAATTTTTTGTAAAAGTTGGTTTATTATTTTAGTTATAAAAGTTATAGCTACCCCTAAAGAAAATAATAGCGCGAATGTCATAACTACAGCGCCAAGTTTCAGAAATGCCCAGGCACTTACTGTCTGGCCATCGCGCCTTAATGCAACCAGCCACAATATGGTTGCAAGCGAGCCGGTAATAGATAGGTTAGGGCCAAGGTCAATATCTATTAAAACTGCACTTGTTATCAATTCGGGAACCCGGCCCTGTACTACATTACCCGCAATTAAACCCGCTGATAAATTATTCTTGAGGTTACAGGTAAATGCTACAGTGACAACGCTTCCTCAGGCTGTTGCTACTACAGAATGTGATGCCTGTTGATGGCGGAGGTGGGTCAAAGTTTGGATCAACCCTGTTTTATTAATTGCTTCTACAATAACAACAGACCTGCAACAAGCGGCAATATTCCCCACGATACACCTTAACGATCTTTATTGGATTTTTTTTAGCACGGATAATTAAGACTATTGAAGTCAATATTCTGATAATAGCTGTGGGTAGCCCCACCTAAACGTTTAACACTCGAAGATACCAATAAAATAATTGCTGTAACACTAATGCCTATTAAAGCAGTTTTTGCCGCCCTATGATAAATTAAGTATAGGGATGTCCGAAACTATTTTCTCCTTTAAAGCATCGCGTCAAATGGCTTCTGTTATTTAAAAAAGGGCGAATAATTAAACTTGCTATAACTAAAAAAGAAATGATCCATATAAAATTGGAAAAAAATGCAGAAATATTAATTTATAACCTTTCTTAATTAATACATTATTACACTACTATAAAAATTATAGTACAAAATTGAATTAAATTTGATGCGAATTAACACTTCATAACAGCATATAGCCAACGCTGCAGAAACACGAAGGAAGTGTTATACCAGATAAAAGAATAATTTATACTAATGCTAACATAATTTCATGATAAATAACGACAGCATAAATAACATAATGGTAGAGCAGGTAATAACCGACCTTGAACACGAATATTATAGTTCTGCTTTTGATACCCCATTAAGGCCTGATGCATTTGAGATGGATGATGATACCAAAATGGAACTGATAGCCAAACATTTTACCGGTATTATGCAGGTTTTAGGGATGGACCTGGATGATGACAGTTTAAAAGATACGCCGAAGCGGGTGGCCAAAATGTATGTAAAGGAAATATTCAGCGGCCTTAATCCGGCTAATAAGCCTAAGCCGACATTATTTAAAAATATATTTCAATATAAGCAAATGCTGGTGGAACGCAATATTGCGGTGTTCAGTAACTGTGAACATCATTTTGTACCAATAGTTGGCAAAGCTCACGTGGCTTACATCAGTAACGGGCAGGTAATCGGCTTGTCAAAATTAAACAGGATTGTTCAGTATTGTTCTCAGCGGCCACAGGTGCAGGAAAGATTGACCATGCAAATTGCCAATATGCTGAAAGAAGCTTTGGGTACAGATGATGTAGCGGTTATTATTGATGCACATCATCATTGTGTATCAAGCCGGGGCATAAGGGATGCAGGCAGTACCACGCTTACGGCCGAATACTGCGGGCAGTTTTTAAATACAGAAACAAAAAATGAATTTTTAAAATATATTGGGTAAATGGATTTTAGTGTAGAAATGGTTTAGGCAATTTAAAAAATTTAAGATGACGAACTTTAAAAGTGACGAGATATATGAGTTGGAAAAGCATTACCGGATAAGCCTTATCAATAGCTTAATTGGTTACCGGGCTTTAAATTTGTTGGGTACAAGCAGCACAGATGGCATAACCAATTTATGTATTATAAGTTCTGCTTTTCACCTGGGGGCAAATCCTCCGCTTATTGGTTTGGTGCTTCGGCCGGAGCGCGAGCATAACGATACCCTTATTAATATTAAGTCAACAGGGGAGTACACACTTAATAACGTGTTACCCGATTGGTATATGCAAGCACACCAAACCAGCGCCAGTTATCCATCCGGGGTTTCTGAATTTGACGCATGCGGTTTTAAAAAACAATATATTAAAGGCTTTAAAGCGCCTTTTGTAAACCAGTCCAACATTCGTATCGGGCTGGAACTTCGTGAAGTTATCGATATGGAAATTAATGGCACTACTATAGTCATCGGCGAAGTTGTTCATATTTTAACCGAAGATGCTTTGATAAAAGCAGACGGAACTATTGATCACATTAATGCAGGAACGATGACTGTTGCCGGCTTAGATACTTATTACCTTCCGCAACTTGTGGGGCAATTGAGTTTTGCAAAACCTGGTGCAAAACCTTATTTGTTATCAGAGGATAACGATTTTATTATAAATGGATGAAAAACGACGCTGAGGTAATTATTATTGGAGCCGGTTTAGCCGGGTTAACCGCTGCCAAAGTATTAAAGAAAGCAGGCAAATCGGTACTTATATTGGAAGGTTCTGATGCAGTAGGCGGCAGGGTA
The DNA here is from genome assembly GCF_024055595.1 of Mucilaginibacter aurantiaciroseus. Classification (GTDB taxonomy): domain Bacteria; phylum Bacteroidota; class Bacteroidia; order Sphingobacteriales; family Sphingobacteriaceae; genus Mucilaginibacter; species Mucilaginibacter aurantiaciroseus. Next base: position 1,527,674 of record NZ_JAMXOF010000001.1, on the reverse strand, counting down.
CGTACAGATGAGGTTGATGGTTTCCTCCTCGACAGGGGTTTCCAAGTGTTTTTAACCGCCTACCCTGAAGCAAAGCGTTTTTTAGATTATGACGCATTAAAGCTTTGTAAATTTGACCCTGGCGCTTTGATACTCAATAGAAAAGGGATTACTAATATGGGCGATCCTATCAGGCAACCTAGTTCTCTTATAAGTACACTACTGTCTCCGGCAGCAACATTTGCAGATAAAATGCGGATGTTAAAGCTCAAATTAGTACTTGGCCGAAAAACTATAGAAGAAATATTTGCCGCGCCAGAGATTACGACCACGGAGTATTTGAAACGCAAGGGTTTTAGCGGAAGGATCATGAATCAGTTTTTCCGGCCTTTTATGACGGGTATATTTTTGGAGGATCAGTTAACTACATCAAGTCGGATGTTTGAGTTTGTGTTTAAAATGTTTAGCGAAGGCGATGCTGCAATTCCGGCAGGAGGAATGGGGATGATTCCCAAACAGCTAGCCGAAGGATTGTTACCTGAAGAGATCATATTTAATCAGAGAGTATGGGTTATAGAATCTAATTCTGTAACAACAACAAACGGAAAAATTTACAAAGGCAACTTCGTGCTCAATGCAACAGACCAGTTAAATTCACCGGCGCCAATTGTAAATATGCCTGTTGCTCACCATTCTGTGAGCAATATGTACTTTACATCGTTAAAAAAGCCTTTTATAATGCCCCTCATTGCTTTAAATACTTTGCCTGGTAAACTCGTTAACAACATAGCAATTATGGATTGTATATCACCTGCTTACTCAAAAAGTGGTGATGCTTTAATTTCACTTTCGCTAATTGGCAACCATATCAAAGCCAATCAAAAGGAACTTCAGGAAAATGTTATCAATGAGCTTAAATTTTGGTATCCCGATGCTATCAACTGGAAGCATCTAAAAACATATCATATCGATTATGCATTGCCGAATGATGAGCATGTGCGGAACATGCCGGATTATAAAGACATTCGCTTAAATGCCCAATGCTTTATTTGCGGTGATTATTTAATGAATGGATCAATTAATGCAGCTATGAAAAGTGGCAGGCTTGCTGCTGAAGCTATTATACAAGCAATACCCATAAATGAATAGTAATACACCATATAACAATGAGCTGCTAAATAAAAAGCGGTTGTCGGGCGATTTGCAGGCTGATGATTTTATTAGGCTGGTTTTTGCTGATGAAGCAAAAAAAAAGCAATTACAGCTGTGGATGGTTGGCAAATCAGGATTTGAACATTTGAAGTCATTAAAGAATGCTTTCCCTGGGTTTGATTTTATAGATAAGGCTAACAGTTTGCCTAAATGGGCGCAACCAAGATTAATGAAGGCCGGAGCCGCTTTTTATAGCCGGCATTCCGAGATCATAATGAGCTTATTGGGCTTGTTATCATTACCTTATTGCTATAACGCTGCTAATGGTGCTATGGTGTTGTATTTATCTGAATTGATACGCAAGCAAACTACCAAGAGGCTTTATGATACCGCCATTTTTGTTTGGGAAGTGATGGGGCCTGATGCTTTTAGTAAGGATGGAAAAGCTTATGAGGAGATCTTAAAAGTACGTATCATGCACGCTGCGGTTCGATATTACACGCTTCAAAGCGATAAGTGGGATAACAGCTGGGGAGTGCCAATCAATGAGGAGGACATGGCGGGGACCAACCTTTCTTTTTCACTTATAGTTATTCGCGGGCTACGGATGCTGGGGTACAATGTAAGCCACGAAGATCAGGCAGCGTTCATGCATATTTGGGCGGTAGTTGGATCTTTGTCGGGATTGGACCAAGACCTTATTCCTGAAAATTCTAAAAAAGCGCAGCAACTGGATTCTCTTATTAAACAACGGCAATTTCAAGTTTCCAAACATGGCCAGGAATTGACACAGTCCTTAACCAATCATATCTTAGCTGTAAATAAAAGCAAGGCAACTGCAAATGATATATTAGGCCTGATGCGCTATCTTCTTGGAAAGGAAATTGCTGACATGCTGGCAATTAAAGCGCCTGAATTACCCGCTTATAAGCTTACGCTTATAAAAACATTAAATTTGCTAAAAAGCTTAAAACCACAGGGTGATAGTAAGCAAAGCTACTATAAGGCTTACGCTGCGTTCAAAATGCAAAACCCGGAAGTAAGTAAAAGGAACTAAATTTGAACAACCGGCCGATACCTTTTAATTTTAAATAACTATGAAATCATACCAACTTATTCACCAATTGATTAGCCTTGTAGAGGAACTGGAAGCTGAGAACCATTCGCGTGAAGTTTCTATTCAGGATTTTACAGGTTTTTTGCTGAATAAAGTTGGCGACCCTACCGGGAACAATATTAATAATGAAGTGAGGTTTGGTAACAGTGATACCACAGCATTGGATATTGCCTACCAATTGGATAATAATATTAGCCGGCTGTTTGTTTTTATGGGCCGTTACGCGAAATCTTATATTAAAAAAGCTTTGGAAGGAACGTCTTTGCAAACTACAGAAGATTTTACGGCGTTAGCAATTTTGCTTACGCACAACCATTTATCAAAGAGTGAACTGATCAGCCATAATTTGCAGGAAAAAACATCCGGTACAGAAGTGATCAGGCGGTTGATTGCTTCTGGGCTCGTAAGGCAATGGGACGATGTAAAGGATAAAAGAAGTAAGCATATCGCTATTACTGCCGAAGGGAAAGGGTTATTATTCAGCGTATTTGAACATACCAGTTATGTGGGTAAGATCATTACCGGAAAACTAACGGTTGCTGAAAAATTCACCTTACAATATCTTCTACAGAAGCTTGAAAGCTTTCATTTGGAACATTACGAAAAGAAGACGATACTGAACAAAGAAGACCTAAAAAGAATAGCTTCGGAAACCATACCGGCCTAAACAAAGCCTTAGTTTTTGAAAAGATAACCGCTATAAGCCAAGCCCTTGGCCACGCTTTTAAAATTATCTCCTGAATTAAGTTTGACATGCGGGAACTTTTTCCTAAACAGACTTTGAATACTGCTAACCATTGATGTACCCCCAGTAAGGAAAAGACTGTCGATATCCTTGGGGGCGATATTGTTTTTTTGTAAGAAAATTTCAAGGTAGTTTGCGATCCGTTCAATATCCTTGGATATAATATTTTCATATTCAGCCAGGCTAATATTCTCGTCTATATCTATTCCCAACTGATGATAGCGAAACGATGCTTCGTTTTTTTTGGTCAGCCTGATTTTCATTTGCTCGATAGATTGAAAAACCGAATAACCCAAGTTATTGTCGATCAAAGTAATCAGGTTCTTGAACTTTCGGTCGTTGCCCGAAAAATAGTAATAATCTTCAATGTCTTTTTTAATACGCAGGCCGTTAAAAAAATTCATCTGTTCCCAGGAACAAATATTGGCGAACAGGGAGACAGGTACGGTTAAGACTTTCCCCGGTGTTGCTTCATATTTGGAATTTTTACCAAAATAGGGTGTGCCCTTTTCCCACATAAAAGCCGAATCAAAACTATCGCCACCTATGTAAATGCCACCATTTGCCACCATGTCACTTTTACGGTCATTACTGTTCGCTTTTTCAGGGTCCAACACCAGGTAGGTGAAATCTGTGGTGCCGCCGCCCAAATCGGCCACTAATACCTTTTCCTTTTTAATAAGGCTTTTTTCATATGCGAAGGCCGCTCCAATTGGCTCAAACTGAAACCGTACATCTGTGAAACCGGCAAGTGCGGCAGCTTTCTGAAGCCTGGTTTGTGCTAAGGTATCCTTTTGTACGTCGTCATCATCAAAGTACACCGGCCTGCCTATCACCGCTTTTTGACAATCATGGCCAGTTAATTGATCTGCACGGTCTTTAAGCTCTTTTAGAATGATGGCGACGAGGTCTGACGCATTGTAGCGCTTATTATGAATCCGGGTCTCAGTAAAACTGCTGCGCGACAGGACCTGTTTTACCGATTTGATGAAACGCCCTTTCATATTGTCGCTGAGGTAAGCTGCAACGGCCGCTTCACCAACCACATGTCCTTCAGCCATATTTTGATGAAAATAAATTAGCGAAGGAATAATGATCGTATGGGTTATTTCGCGGCTTTCCTCGTCAAAAATAGCCAGGGCCGAGTTGGTTGTGCCAAAATCAATTCCGTATAAATATTGCTTCATTCCTTAAAATTGAAAGGCGGCGAAAGTAAAAAAAAATAGTTTAGGAACGAAATTAGGGCTTTCAATAGAACCCTTTGAACTTTCGGGTAACAAAGTAAGCAACGGCCGATGGGATTTATCCACATAGGTTGCAGGCCGGGGCCGGGTTACTTACTTTCGTCACAAACACATATGAAAGTAATTATAGCCGAGAAACCATCCGTAGGGCGAGAGATAGCCAAAGTATTTGGTGCTACAAACAAGCACGACGGTTACCTGGAAGGTAAAGGTTATACGTTTACCTGGGCTTTTGGGCACTTGTTACAACTGGCCGCGCCGCAGGAGTATGGCTATTATGGCTGGAACGTACAAAACTTGCCTATGTTGCCAGCTAAATTTAAATTAACGCTTCGTAAAAAGGATGGTAAAGAGGATGCGGGTGCTAAAAAGCAACTGGATATTATCAAAAAGCTATTTGACCAAGCGACTGAGATCATTGTAGCAACGGATGCCGGGCGCGAGGGTGAGCTTATCTTCCGCTATATCTATTACTTTCTTAAATGCAAAAAGCCCTTCAAGCGGTTATGGATCTCATCACAAACAGATGAAGCTATTAAAGATGGTTTCCGGAACCTGAAGCCGGGTTCAGATTACGACACTTTGTTTAGTTCGGCGCATTGCCGTTCGCAGTCGGATTGGCTGGTAGGAATGAATGCGACGCAGGCTTTGAGTTTGGCTTCGGGTAATAAAGGGGTTTTATCATTGGGTAGGGTGCAAACACCAACGCTGGCAATGATTTGCGCCCGATACCTGGAAAACAAGAATTTTGTACCGCAGCTTTATTACCAGGTAGCTATTCAGCCGGATAAAAATGGCCAGGCATTTCGTGCCATTTCAGAGAAGAATTATAAAACAAAAGAAGAAGCGCAAGCCATATTAGACGCTGTTGAAACTACGGGTAATATTTTAGCGGTGGAAGCTAAGCCCCGTAAAGAACCGCCACCTTTGTTGCACGATTTGAGCAGCCTGCAGCAGGAAGCCAATAAACGCAAGGGCTTTACCGCTGATCAGACACTGGGATTGTTGCAGAATTTATATGAAGGTAAATTAGTTACTTATCCGCGTACCGGTAGCCGCTACATAGGCGATGATGTTTTTGCTCAAGTGCCGGATTTGATCAGTAAATTGACAGATCATCAGGCTTTTGGCAAGCAAGCCACCTTACTAACAGGTGCAAAATTGAGTAAACGAAGTGTTAATGCCAAAAAGGTAACCGATCACCATGCCTTATTAACTACCGGCGTAACGCCGTACCAGCTCATGCCCGATCAGCAAGCTATTTATGATATGGTGGCAGGACGGATGCTGGAAGCTTTTCACAAGGATTGTATTAAGGAGATCACCAAAATTACTATACTCTCGGGCTCGAAATTTATAGCCAGCGGTACCGTTATCCAAACACCGGGATGGCGCGCGGTGTTCAACGATAAGGATGAGGAGAAAAAAGATGAAGAAAATCCCACGCTGCCTAAAGTAATACAGGGGGAAGACCTGCCTATCCTGAATAAGGCCGTACTTGAAAAGCAAACCAAGCCCAAGCCGTTGTATAATGAAGCCAGTTTGCTAAAAGCCCTGGAAACTGCCGGTAAGGAAATTGAAGATGAAGAATTACGGGAAGCAATGAAAGAAAGCGGCTTAGGTACACCAGCCACCCGGGCGGCTATTATAGAAACGTTGATAATGCGAAAATACATCCTCCGGGAAAAGAAAAACCTGGTACCCACCGAAACTGGTCTGTCGGTATATGAGATCGTGAAACACCAGCGTATTGCGCAAGCGGAACTAACGGGCAACTGGGAAAAACGATTGGAGGAAATTCGCGGCGGTGCTTCTGTGGCTGATTTTCAGGAAGAGATTAAAACTTATACCCGAACTATTACGCAAGAATTGTTACAATCCGGCAAAACGATGCTTAAGACGGTTTAAGCGGCCATTCGTAATCTGCCTGGAAAAGGGCAGTATCAGTATCCCAAGTATTGCTATAAGTATACAATTAAAAGTGCCGAATTTTTAAGCGTGGTTTATCAGAACTTAATTTATCTTTGGGGCTTAAATTTACAATAGCAATTTACATGGCAAAGGCATCTGAAATTAAAGTAGGAAATATATTACGCTTTAACGGCGAGTTGGTAACTGTTACCGAAGTTTTACACCGCACTCCTGGTAAGGGAGGGGCGTTTTACCTGGATAAATTTCGTAATATTAAAACCGGTAAAATTGTTGAAGCCCGATTAGCAACAGATGAGCAGGTGGAGATTTGCCGCGTAGAAACCAACGATTTTCAATACTTGTACGAAGAAGGCGAATCTATGGTGATCATGGATAACGTTACTTTCGACCAGCATAACATCCCCAAGGCTTTATTTGGCCCGGCGGTTAGGTTCCTTAAAGAAGGTATGAACGTAATTGTGTCTTTTGAAAGCGAAGAGCCTATTATGGCACAAGCCCCTAACTTTGTGGAGTTAGAAATTACCTACAGCGAACCTGCTGTTAAAGGCGATACTTCATCGGGCGCGTTAAAAGCCGCTACTACCGAAAACGGCGTGGAAGTTAAAGTGCCTTTGTTTGTAAACCAGGGCGATAGAATTAAAGTTGATACCCGCACCGGCGAATACGTTGAGCGCGTTAAATAATTTCATACCATAATATATTGGAGCCTGGATAACTCATCCGGGCTTTTTTGTGGCTATTTAGTTAACCAGGTATTTATCCTTTTTCCTATTCTGAATAAATGCATTAGGGGTAAAGGAGCGGACACCACCCACCAAAAAGCGTTCATTCAAGTAGCGTACAATGATAGCGAGCAGGCAGGTAAGCTGAACCATAAGGTAGTTCATAAACTAAAATACAATAAAATCACAAAAAAAGGGATGCGTTTTTGCACATCCCCGTTTAAATTATTGTTGGTAAAATCAAGCATTTTTATGACATTTTTCCGTCCTGAAAACGACTTTCAAACGCCTTTTTTTCGACGTATATGGTATAAGAAAAGATGCGTTTGTTTATGACTAAATTTCATCACATAAATTACTTATTTTGCAGTACCAATTATTGTAAAGTTTAGTAAATGAGAACCGGTGGCTTATATAAATTTATACTGATTTGTTGCAGCGCATTATTTTTGCTGTTGTTGCACGCAGGCAATGTGAAGGCCTCGGATAAAATTGACAGCCTGCAAAAAGTACTCAATACCATCCTTGATAATAAAAAGCAGAACGACCAGGCGAGGGTAGTGGCGATTGATAAAATCAAATTGGAGCTTAAGTCAAACTACTCGTCGCTAAACGCGAGGTATGGGTATTACCAAAAATTGTTTGATGCCTATAAATCTTTTGTTCACGATTCTGCCTACGTATACAGCAAAAAGCTGAACGTATGTGCCTACCAGCTAAAAGATCAAAACAAGATAAACTACGCCAAGGTTGATATGGGCTTTGTGCTTATATCTGCCGGGATGTTTAAAGAGGGGCTGGATACATTGAGCAAGGTGAACACCCGCTACTTAAACGGTCAGCAGAAATTTCAATACCTGTTCCTGCAGGCCCGCAGCCATTTTGATATTGGCGATTTTGATAAGATAGACGATTACTACTTTCACTACAGCGCCATTGGCCTAAAGTATTGCGATTCGATACTGAATACGCACAAACCAAACACTTACGAGTACCTTTCGGCTGCTGGGTTGAAGGCTTTGCGCAACGCGGACTACAAAGCGGCTTTAGTGCCTTATTTGGCTATTATGAAACTGCCGCAAACCTATCAGGACAGCGCGGTTAACTTAAGTTGCCTTAGTTTTATTTACTTTTTAAACAAGAACAACGATCTGGGGATGCAGCATTTAATGCAGGCGGCTATAATCGATAACATGCACTCCACCAAAGAATCTGTAGCACTTACAAATTTAGCAACAAGATTGTATGAAAGTGGTGACACAAAAAATGCATTTCTCTACATTCATAATGCTATAAACGACGCTACCTTTTACGGCGCCCGCCATCGCGAAGCACAAATAAGCAGCATATTGCCCATTATTGAGAACGAGAAGATCAACGGGATAGAGAAACAAAAGCGCTCGCTGATGATGTATGCTTCTATTATTACGCTGCTCATTGTGGTGGTCATCATCTTCTCGGTGATCACATCGCGCCAGCTAAAGAAACTGCGCATTGCAGATGAGATCATCGTTAAAAAGAACAACGACCTGAATACGGCCAACGCGTCGCTCACCAAGGTTAATAATACGCTTGATCAAGCCAATCGCTCGCTTACCCATACCAATATTAAGCTGGATGAAGCCAACATGATCAAGGATGAGTACATTGGCAACTTCTTTAACATCCACTCAGATTATATCGAAAAGATCGACCGCCTTAAACGCTCGATAGAAAAAATCGTAAAAGAGAAACGCTACGACGAGGTACAACTGGTGTTAAACCGCCTCAATACCAATTTTGAGCGCGAGAACTTGTCGCATAGTTTTGATAAGGTGTTCCTCAATATCTTCCCGAATTTTGTGGAAGATTTTAACCTGCTGTTTGATGCCGGCCACCAAACCAACCTGTCCGAGGGGCATTTGTTGAACAACGAACTGCGCATCTTCGCGCTGATAAGGTTAGGGATAGATGAGAACGAAACCATCGCCAAGATCCTTAACTATTCGGTAAACACCATCTACACTTACAAAACCAAAGTGAAGAACCGCTCCTTTTTACCCAATGATGTATTTGAGTACAAAGTGATGGGCATTAAAGCCGTTAAAGATCTTCCGGTAATAATTTAATTTCCTTTTTTGTTTACAAATCCGATATTATGGGCACAAACATGCCCTGTTTACTCCCTAAAATTCTGTAACATAGTGTATCAAACTTCCATTTTTTCAATATTGCGTTCATAATTATCTATACAAACCAATATGAAATAATTAATTAAATATCTGATTATCAATATATTAATAATGTGTTTCTCTTTCTTTTTTTAATATCTAAATCCATACATATTGTATGTACGCGTAAAGCTCTTTTACTTTGATTCTGGTGCCGCTCTCATAACGGCAGCCTAATTATTAAACCAATTAAACCGTTTTAAATGAAACACATTTCCTTATTCAAGTACGGCTTGACCGTGTTTTTCCTACTTTGTGCTACGCTAACTTTTGCGCAAAATGCAACCTTTAAAGGTAAAGTGGTTGACGAGAACAACCAACCTTTACCAGGCGCCGTAGTTCGCATAAAAGGTACCGAGATAGCTACCGCTACAGATGTAAACGGTGCCTTTGAGATCAAAAGCGCACAGCAAGCAATTGTGGTAAGCATAACCTTTGTTGGTTATGATGTAACCGAAAAAACGATGGTGGCTAATCAGTCATTTACCGTCCAGATGGCGCAAAACTCAAAATCACTGTCAGAAGTGGTGGTTGTGGGTTACGGCACCAGCCGTAAATCAGACATTACCGGTTCGGTATCTAACATTGGTGCTAAAGACCTAAACCCCGGCCCAATTACCAACCCGCTGCAACAGCTGGCAGGTAAAGCGGCAGGTGTTAATATTTCGCAGGTAGGCAGCGAGCCGGGTGTATCGCCAAGTGTGCGCATCCGTGGTATAACGTCGCTGCAAGGCGGTAACGACCCCTTAGTGGTGGTTGATGGCATCCAGGGTAACCTTGATCTGTTAAACCAGGTGCCGCCAAGCGAGATAGCATCGGTAGACATCCTGAAAGACGCGTCTGCAACCGCTATCTACGGTTCACGTGGTGCGCCGGGTGTTATTTTGGTTACTACAAAAAAAGGTATAGCAGGTAAAACCAGTGTAGAAATCACCGAGAATACTTCAATAGACGTGATCGCTAAAAAACTGAAGTTTTTGGATGCCGCGGGTTGGTCAGCGCAAGCTGCTGCACAAGGTGTAGATGCATCTGCAAACCACGGTTCCAATACCGATTGGTACAACATCCTTACCCAAAACGGTGTTACGCAAAACCATACGCTGGCATTTGGCGGCGGCGCTAATGATTTTAACTATCGTGCATCGGTAACCGCTATAGATCAAACTGGTATCGTTATCAATTCGGGTTATAAAAAATACATAGCCCGTATCATAGCAACCCAAAAAGCTTTAGATAACAGGCTTACCCTTACCATGAACCTGAACAGCGGCATCAACAAAACCACTTACAGCCCAACAGGGGTAGGTAACGTTGCCTACAACTCCAACCTTATCAGCCAGGCGTACGTTGCAAGGCCTACCGACCCGGTATTAAATGCCGACGGTACTTTCTACCGAGACCCCAACGTGTTCCAGTATACCAACCCATACGCGGTGGCCACTACCATCAAAAACGATAACAGCATTAACAATCTTTTTGGCAGCTTAAACGCTAACCTCGATATTTATAAAGGGTTATCGGCAGGGTGGTTTGGCAGCTGGAGAAAGGTTGACGAAAATTCGGGCTACTACGCACCGGTTTCATCAACTATCCAGTCAGCTATTGATTTTAAAGGCGTTGCTAACGTGAATAACAAGCACACCGATGAGAAGTTGATGGACATTAACCTGAGCTACAAACACGATTTTGGTTTGCACCATATTGATGGTACAGCCGTTTACGAGTGGCAGGCCCAAACCTACAATGGCAATTTTGCCCAGGCCAAAGGTTTCATTAATGATATTGCTACCTACAACGCATTGCAATTAGGCGATATTTCAAGAGCTACCGTTGGCGATATTTCATCATACAAAAATGAGAGAAGGCTGGTATCGTTCTTAGGCAGGTTCAATTATTCGTACAACAATAAATACTTGTTAACCGCAAGCTTCAGGCGCGATGGTTCAACCGTGTTTGGTGTGAATAACAAATGGGCCAACTTCCCATCGGCATCATTGGCATGGCGTATAGATCAGGAAGATTTCATGAAAAACCAAAGCATCTTTAGCTCATTAAAGCTACGTGGCGGTTATGGTGTTACAGGTAACCAGCAAGGTATTACGCCTTACAACTCTATCCCGTTAGTGGGCCAGGCAGGTTCGGTTTATTTTGGTGGTGCCATTATCCCTAACTATGCGGCAACGCAAAACTCAAACCCAAATTTAAAGTGGGAAACAGTTAAACAAACTAACTTAGGTTTAGATTTTTCGTTGTTTAACGACAGGCTTTACGGTAGTGTTGATGCCTATTCATCAAATACAGACAATCTTTTATTTAACTACACCGTGCCACTTGTTGGGCCGTTTTTAACAGGTAATATACTTGCAAACGTGGGTAGTTTAAAAAGGCAGGGTTTAGAGTTTGCTTTAAGCTACGCCGTTATCCGGAACAGCAAAATGACCTTGACCCTTGCAGGTAACGGATCTATCATGAAGAATAAGGTAACAAGCCTTGGCGGTAACATCCAGGGTTACGATATCCCTACCAACTATGTATCATGGGGTGCAAATGCATACCTGATCCAGGGCAAGCCAATTGGCACTTACCTGATCTTGCAGCACGATGGCAAGAATGCCAACAATGCCGAAACTGTGATAGATCAAAACAAGGATGGCAAGTTTGATAGCAGCGTGCAAAGTGCGGATAGGATGGAAGAAGGCCAATCGTTACCTAAATATAACTACGCGTTTACACCAAGCTTTAGCTACAAAAACTTTGATGTATCTATGGTATGGCGTGGTTCCGGCGGTAATAAGATCTATAATGCTATCAGGCAAAAATTTAGCCTGTTAGAAAACCTGGGTAAATCAAACCTGCTGCAAAGTGCTGTCCCGTTGGGAATTGCCTCTACAGAGTACGGGTCTGACCTTTGGTTAGAGAATGGTTCTTATTTAAGATGGGAAAACCTGTCTTTTGGCTACAAGATAAATGTTAAGGCCAAATACATTAGCGCGTTCCGTGTATCGTTAACCGGCCAAAACCTGGCATTAATTACAGGCTACAGCGGTTTAGATCCTGAACTGGATGCAAGCGGCGGCAGCTCATCAGGTGTAGATAACGGGGTGTACCCGCGTACCCGTACCTTCTCTGTAGGTTTAAATGTTGTTTTAAAATAACCAATCATGAAAAAAATATTACTAATTACCGCAATTGTTGGCCTGGTTACCCAAAGTTGTACCAAGGTTAACGAAAACGTTTACGATAAATACGGTACCAACGAGTTTTACGCGTCGCCGGCAGGTGCCAATGTTGCTTTGGCCAACGTTTATAGCAAAATAACCGGCAGCTGGGGAAGCAACTACGCTGGCCGCGATAATTGCTGGTACGATCTGAACTCGTACTCGAGCGACGAGCAGGTGATACCTCACCGTAACACGGGCGATTGGCAGCTTGATTTTGCGCAGCTTTACACCCGTACTGCACAAACAAACCTGAGTATTATCAATAACACCTGGAACTGGGTCTACTCATCTGTCTACAGCGCTAACCTTGCAATTGCCCAGCTAACCGCGGCAAAGGCCGACCCGGCAAAAATTGCCGAAGCAAAGGTGATAAGGGCATGGTTATATTATTTGGCTATAGATGATTTTGGCGATGTGCCGTTCTATACCGATAACAATACCGATGTATCTAAGATACCACAGGCTAAACGTGCAGAGGTTTTCAAATTTATTGAGAAAGAATTAAAGGAAAATGTAGACCAATTATCTGAAACCCGCGGCACGCAGTATTATGGCCGTTTTAACAAATGGGCAGGTTATATGGTGTTGGCAAAGCTTTACCTAAATGCGGAGGTTTATACCGGCACACCGCGTTGGGCCGATGCACTTGCCGCGGCTAATAAAGTAGCAACAGGTGGCTTTACCTTACATAGCGGCGCATTAAACGCAAGTAGCCCGCTTGGCTCGCAGTACTATGAGTTATTTGGCGACGTTTGCCCTAACGACGAAACCATCCTGGCTTTGTTTATAACCGAAAACGTTATTAGTGGTAATATAATGGGCATCCGCAGTTTAAACAGCGCCAATGGTAAAGCCCTCATCGGTTATTCGGGCTGGAACGGTACGGTTATCCCGTCAGAGTTTTACGATAAGTTTGATGATAAGGACGTTCGTAAAAAGCAATTCCTTGTTGGTGCCCAAGCGGGTAGCGTTACCTACACCAGGGATGTGTCATCACTGATTGACCCGGGTGCTGCACCAGATGAAGGTATCAGGGATGTTAAATTCTTCCCTGCCGCACCTGTTGATGCCAGTGGCGCTTCAAACGATTTTCCGGTGTACAGGTATGCCGATGTATTGCTGATGCAGGCAGAGTGTAACGTACGCTTAGGCAACCCAGGTGCTGCTGCACCTTTCATTAACCAGATAAGGACAAGGGCAGGTTTAGGCGCAATCGCCGGCCCAACGCTTAACAATATTTATGATGAGCGCGGCTTTGAGCTAAACATGGAAGGCCACCGCAGGCAGGACATGATTCGTTTTGGTAAATTTACTTTAGCGCATGGTTTTGTACCAACATCACCTGCCTACAAGCAAATATTCCCGATACCTACGGGCGCGCTTGATGCCAACCCTACATTAAAACAAAACCCCGGTTATTAATCAATTAATAAACATGAAAAAATTAATATACCTTTCAATTGTACTTTTTGCAGGCTTGGCGGCTTGTAAAAAAGAGGCGGAGATAACCAAGATGACAACCGTGTCATTTGTTTCGGAGCCAACCGTGTCAAAAAATGCGGTAACCCTTTCTAAGTCTAACGATACATCATCCGTTGTAACGTTTGCATGGCCGGCGGTTAAGTACCCGGTTAAGGCATCGGTAACTTATACCTTGCAAATAGATGTTCCTGCAGATACTGTGGGCAACAACGCCTGGGCAAACGCCAAAACGGTTGTGGTAGGTAAGGATGTGCTAAGCAAATCTTACTTAGGTAAAGACCTGAACACCATGGCGCTTAACCTGGGTTTAACACCCGGTGCGCAAGGTGCGCTGGTAGTAAGGATCCAATCTTACCAGGATCAGTACGCTTACACCAAGGCGCTTACTTTAAAGGTAACACCTTACCAGCCTGTTGCGGTGTACCCGTTATTGTATATCCCCGGCAACTACCAGGGATGGAACCCGGGCGAAGCACCAACCGCGGCAGCGTTAAAACCCAAAATTTACGAGGCGTACATTTACATGCCTGCTACGGAAAACTATTACTACAAATTTACCACCGCGCAGGATTGGAACCATATTAACTATGGTGACGGGGGCAACGGTGCAGTTACCGGAGATGGTTTAGCAGGTGGTTTGGTAGCGCCTGGGCCCGGCTACATGCAGTTATCCATCAACCTCAATACCAATACCTGGTCGGCAGTGAAAACCACCTGGTCAATATTGGGCGATGCCTCACCGGGCGGATGGGATACCGATACCCAGCTTGCTTACGACCCTGCAAAAAAAGTATGGAGCGTAACCTGCGACATGAAAAGGGCGGGTTCATTCAAATTTCGCGCTAATAATGAATGGAAAATTGATTTTGGTATTGACGCAGATGGTAAACTTACTTATGCTGATAGCCCTGTTTATGGGAATGTATCGGGCATCAATAACATCACCGTACCGTCGGATGGTAATTACACCCTTACGCTTGATCTGCACGATCCGTCAAACTACAATTACACTATAAAGAAAAATTAATTCATGGGGCGGTGCCTGCCATCGCCCTATTTAATTTAATATCATGAAATTCAAACCAACACTAATGAAACTGCTGCTTTTATCGCTCGTAACCATTTTTAGTTTTTGTAAAAAGGATAGCAATAACAACGTTAAAACTGATCCGGCTTATGCGCAGTACGGTACCCCATTTGCCGGTGTGCCCGCTACAACCGATGCCGCAATTTACCAGGTAAACCTGCGTGCATTCAGCCAAAATCACGATTTTAAAAGCATAACCGCTAAGCTTGATAACATCAAAGCCCTTGGTATAAACGTAGTTTACCTGATGCCAATTTACCCGGTAGGGGTAGTAAAGTCTGCAGGTGGCTTAGGCTCGCCTTACTCAGTTAAGGACTACAAGGCTGTAAATACCGAATTTGGTACACTGGATGACCTGCGTGCTTTAGTTGATGCCGCGCACGCGAAGGGTATGGCCGTAATGCTCGATTGGGTTGCAAACCATACCTCTTGGGATAACGCCTGGACAGCTAACAAAAGCTGGTACAAGCAGGATGCGAACGGCAACTTTATCCCTCCCGCAGGCACCAATTGGTCGGACGTAATTGCGCTCGACTATACCAATAAAGATATGCGTGCCGCGATGATAGACGCCATGAAATACTGGGTTTACAACGCCAATATCGATGGTTACCGTTGCGATGCCGCCGATTTTGTACCGCTTGATTTTTGGAAAGAAGCCAATGATGCCATGAAAAGCATCACCACCCACAAGCTAATGATGCTTGCCGAGGGTACCCGCGCCGATCATTTTAAGGCCGGTTTCCAAATGGTTTATGGGATGGGTTATTATTCAGACCTGAAGAACAAAGTTTTTGATGCAGCCAGCTCATTAAGTGTGTTGCAAAACACTAACACTGCCGAATATGCCTCGGCATTGCCGGGTTCGCAGGTGGTTAGGTACACTACCAACCACGATGTTTACCTTAGCGATGGCAGCCCTGTAAATATTTATGGAGGCAAAACAGGCTCAATGGCAGCATTTCTGGTAACGGCTTATATGAAAGGTGTACCGATGATCTACAACGGACAGGAAGTAGGCACCACACAAAAGATAGATTTCTTTTATAATACACCTATCGATTGGACAACCAACCCGGATATGACCGCCGAGTACAAGAGCATCCTAAACTTCCGCGCCGGCAGCGATGCCGTTAAAACCGGCGACCTGACCGTTTACAGCAGCGATAATGTGGCCGCGTTCACAAAATCTAACGATAAACAAAAAGTTTTGGTGATAGCTAACATACGTGGTAATAACGCAACTTATACCGTGCCGCCAGCGTTGGCAGGCGCAGGTTGGAAAAATGCTTTCACAAATACTGCGGTAACTTTAGGCAGTAGCCTTTACCTGCAGCCTTACCTGCACATGGTAT
This sequence comes from Mucilaginibacter aurantiaciroseus, assembly GCF_024055595.1. Classification (GTDB taxonomy): domain Bacteria; phylum Bacteroidota; class Bacteroidia; order Sphingobacteriales; family Sphingobacteriaceae; genus Mucilaginibacter; species Mucilaginibacter aurantiaciroseus. The sequence continues at coordinate 1,511,428 of NZ_JAMXOF010000001.1, read as the reverse complement.
TAGTGCAATAAAAATTATCGATTAATTTTTATATTTGGTTTAAGCCCGCGGTTGAGATGACCCGGGCTTTTTTATTGTCGAAGAGTTATCTGCATATGATGTTTATTTTGCCATTAACTTTTAAGTTTGCGCGTTAAACCTATATATGCAGCACGTACTTGATAACCCCATCTATAATGCCCTTGCAACCGGTAGCAAACATCTTGCTGTTGGCGACAGCTACGTTATGCATTTCCAAAGGGATATTGCGCCGTTTGCGGGTTTAGCGGATGTTACCGAAGATAACTTTACTGCTTTGCGCGATATGGTGCCTGATAATGGGCCTTACGTTTTCTTTAGTACGGATGAAATTAAATTCCCCGAACAATGGCAGGTTGTTAAGACTTTTGAAATGAAGCAAATGATTTACGATGGGCCGATCCCGGCACACCAATCGGCACAAAATATTACTGATCTGGGCGAGGGGCATATCCCTGAAATGCTTGCCTTAACCGAACTTACCAAACCCGGTCCTTTCCTGCATCGCACTATTGAATTTGGCGAATACACAGGCATTTTTGCTGACGGTAAGTTAGTCGCCATGGCAGGTCAGCGTATGCAACCACTGCCTTATGTAGAGATCAGCGCGGTTTGCACCCATCCCGATCATCTGGGAAAAGGCTATTCCGGCATTTTACTGAATGAGCAGATCAAACGCATTATGGCAGCAGGGAAAGTTCCCTTCCTGCATGTACTGGCCGATAACCCGGCTGTAAGGGTGTATGAGCATGTGGGCTTTAAAAACCGCAAAGATATTTTTGGATACGTGTGTAATATTTGATCAGATCCCCGAATATGCCGTTGGCACCAACATGGTTGATGTTATTTTAGATACCAGCAAAGCATCGGCATAACCCGGTACTACGCTTATCTTTTTCCATTGCGCGTCATCTACAAAGCTTTTCCAATGGGCGGCTTTATTTTCCATATCCTTAAAAGTAACCATGTAGGTTAGGTTCGGCCTGTCGTTACCAATAATGGTTTCGCCGAAGAATACCGGCTTAAAGCCAAGGCGTTTAAAAATATCAATTTCGCCCTGGTCGTTAAACATCTCTATCTTTTTTTTACCGGCAGCTTCGCTCGCGCTTTTATACTGGCGAAGTTCAAAGATGCGCTGGTCGCGCGGAGGGAGTTGTTTTGAAGGCATGTGCTTAAACGCCTTCATCATCGAAGTTTCCAGGTGCTCAAATGCCGGGTTATCCGCCGGGGCGTTCAGGTAGGCTGCGCCGCGTGTCCAGTAATCCTTATTATCTTCTAAAAAATAATACAGGCTTTCCGCATGCACATAAGTGTTAAAAGGGATCAACACATAAAGTTTTGTTTGCCCCGCGGGGTTTAATTCCGTAAAAACACCTACGGTTTCGTATCGTTTCTGCTTAATAAGCGGCACAAAAACATCCCTGTAAAAATCTTCGGTAATTTTTTGCTGGCGCTCGTCTTTAAAAGTGTAAACCCTAAGTTCGTAGTGTTCTACATTGGGGATCTTATCTTTTAAAGGTTTGGATTGTGCCATGGTTGCTATAGGAGCAATAGCGGCGGCGGCGCCACTTATTAATGATCCTTTTACGAACGAGCGTCTTTGCATTTTATTTACAGATTGGTAGGCCTAATATAAGGATATTATTTTATTCAAAATCCTCGTCGTCTTCATCCTCCGGTTCGGGCACGTAGTTGGTAATTGCCTGGCCAATGGCATCAACTTCGGGGTCGTTATCAAACATGGGGGTATCGGTTTCCGGGTTTAGTTTTAGCCAAACATTATCGGTGTCTTTTTCTATTTTGCCAAACTCGGTTCCGGCCTTAAATATGGTGTAAACGTTATCTTCTTCGGGGAAAACAGCGTATACAACTCCGCTTACCAATACATCAAATGGTTCTTGTAACTCTTGCATAGTATATAATAAAGAGCGCAATTTACCATTTTTACAAATACCGCTTTAAAAGATAGCGAAAAGTTTACCCATTGATTGCTTATTTAAGCGCATATTCATTTACATTTGTGCCCACAATTGCAGCGGCCGGGGTATTATAACTTTGGCCGGTTTTTAGCAGTATAATAAGCATGAAAAGAGTTGTTATTACGGGCCTTGGTGTAGTATCGCCTGCGGGGAACGATATTAAAAGTTTTTGGACAAACATTGTAGCTGGCCGTAGTAACGCTGCTAAAATAACCCGTTTTGACGCAAGCGGTTTTAAAACCCATTTTGCCGCCGAGATAAAAGATTTTACAATGCTTGATCACCTCGATCGTAATGAGATAAAACGTAACGATCTTTACACCCAATATGCCCTGGTTGCTGCCAAAGAAGCTATTGAAGATTCGGGTTTTGAGCTGGATAAGATGTCGCCGTTTGATGTGGGTGTTATTATGGGTTCGGCACAGGGAGGGTTCGAGACTTTTGAAAAACAGGTGCGTGATTATGCCGCTAACGGTTTTCAACCGCATTTTAACCCCTTCTTTATCCCTAAAACTTTGGTAAACATGGCTTCGGGACTTATTTCTATTAAATACGGTTACATGGGAATCAACTTCTCCGCTGTATCGGCTTGTGCATCTGCTAATACTGCCATAATGGATGCCCTTAACTACATCCGTTGGGGTAAAGCAAAAATTATTATAACCGGTGGTGCCGATGCGCCTATCAGCGAAGCATCTATTGGTGGTTATAACGCTTTAAAAGCTTTATCAAACCGTAACGATTCGCCGGAGACCGCTTCCCGCCCGTTTGATGTAGATCGGGATGGCTTTTTGATGGGCGAGGGTGCCGGTGTTTTGGTATTTGAAGAATACGAACACGCCGTAGCCCGTGGCGCAAAAATTTATGCCGAGGTTGCCGGTGCAGCCATGACATCTGATGCTTACCACATTACTGCTACCCACCCTGAAGGTAAAGGCGCTATCCAGGGAATGAAATATGCCCTGCATGATGCCGGTTTAAACGCGGATCAAGTGGATTATGTGAACGCACACGCTACCTCGACCCCTGTTGGCGACCTTAGCGAATCCAAAGCGATAAGCGCGGTATTTGGTGGTAACGACAACCTTGCCGTAAGCGCGACAAAATCTATGACGGGCCACCTGTTGGGTGCTGCCGGTGCGATAGAATCCATCATTGCTATAAAAGCTATCACAGATGGTATTATCCCGCCGACAATTAATACGGAAACCATCGACCCTGAGGTTCCTTCTAATTTGCATATTGTAATAAAAGAAGCTATCAACAAAAAAGTTGATGTGGCTTTAAGTAATACGTTTGGCTTTGGCGGCCACAACGGTATAGCACTGTTTAAAAAGGTATAAGCTATTTTTAATATATTTATACCGATGGATAATAGTCTTTTGCTTAACAGTATTGCCAAATACGTAACGCTCGATGAGCAGGAAGAGCAACAGCTGTTATCCATCCTCCATTATAAAAAAGCCAAACGCAAACAGTTTGTTCTCGAAGAAGGCGATATCAGCTCCAAAATAATTTTTGTAACTAACGGATGCCTGCGCAGTTACGCGGTTGATAAGAATGGTACCGAACACGTACTGCAATTTGCCCCCGCCGGCTGGTGGATCACCGATATGCGCAGCTACATCACCTCCGAGCCTGCCCGCCTCAACATCGACGCTATCGACGACAGCGAGTACATCTTCATCACGAAAAATGATTTTGAGGAGCTAAATCTTAAAGTCCCCAAGTTTGAGCGCTTTAACCGTATCATCGGGCAAAATGCCATAGCTACGTATCAGCACAGGCAAATAGACAATGCCATCTTTGCGGCGATGGAGCGTTACGCTAACTTTTGCCAGCTTTACCCATCGCTCATCAAAAGCCTCCCACAAAAACAAGTAGCCTCATACATTGGAGTTACCCCCGAGTTTTTGAGTAAGATGCTGAATACGCAGATTGTTAAATAAAAAAACACCTGTCATTTCGAACGATAGTGAGAAATTTGTTAGCTATGTTTAGTGACCATCATGCGTGTCTAACAGGGTTTCTCCTCGTACCTCGTTCGAAATGACAATCTTATCTTTACCTCTTAACCTACATTAAGTTTTCTTCTTAATCTGCCATAAGTATTGCCCTTAACCTACATTATTGGGCTGCTTAGGCGTGCAGGCTATCTTTGTTATATCAAATTGAAAGAGATATGAAAAAGAAGATCCAACACATACTTGCAGGGCGCGAAAAGCAAATAACCAAAGAAGAAAGAGTAATGCAGCCATTGCCACACATGGATTTCAGGTTTGCTAATCCGTTCATCGCGCTGCATCATATGGGGCCAAAGCAAATTACGCCGGGGCAGGAGTTGAGGATCCACCCGCATCCGTACTGTGGGTTTGCACCGGTTACCTTTCAGCTGCAAGGCGAAGGTTACCACAAGAATAGCGCAGGCCACAATGGCATTATTAACGCAGGCAATGTACAATGGATGTTTGCAGGTAAAGGCGTTCTGCACAGCGAAGGCCCCACGGCCAATTTGTTGAAGAATTGCGGCACACAGGAACTGATACAATTATGGATTAATGTACCCAAAGCCAATAAATGGGATGAGCCAACCTATCAATCGGCTACCAAAACGCAGCAGCCAAATGTGTTGCAGCAGGAGGGTGTAAACCTGAGATTGGCAAGCGGTACGTATGATGGCCAAACAGGCCCGATAAAAAGCATCACCCCGGTGGTATCAATTGTTGGTGAGATAGCACAGGGCAAAAAAATACAAATGATGGCAACCCCGGGTAACTGGACATTACTTTACATAGCCAAGGGTAGCGTAAACGTAAACCAGGAAACAGTAAGCAAGTACAATTTGGTGGTGTTTGAAAAAGATAACGAAGAGATCATCCTCACCGCCGAAGAAGATACGCAGATCCTGTTCCTGAGCGCCGAGCACATTGATGAGCCGGTTGTTGCTAAGGACAATTTTGTAATGAACACCGCCGAAGAAATTAACCAAGCAATTGAGGACTACAAGAATGGCTTATTCGGCACACTTGAATTTTAAACAGAAACTTATACATTAAATATAAAACTTACACGATCATGGAAAATACAATCAACGGTATCCACCACATCACAGCAATAGCAGGTAATGCCAAACGCAATTACGATTTTTATACTAAAGTATTGGGCCAGCGCATGGTTAAAAAAACTGTGAACTTTGACGACCCCGAAACTTATCACTTATACTACGGCGACAAACAGGGTACGCCCGGCACTATTCTTACTTTCTTCCCATGGGAAGGTGTACAAACAGGCAGGAGAGGCGCAAGGCAGGCAACCGAAATTGGTTACTCCGTACCCGAAGGCAGCTTTAATTTTTGGTTAAAACGCTTCGAAAAACACAACGTTACCTATAATAAGGTAGCCGAAAAATTTGGCGAACAATACCTTACATTCTTAGACCCCGATGGTTTAAAACTGGAGTTGATAGCCTCTAAAACTTTAGACACCCGTTTAACATGGGAAACCGATGAGATCAAGGCAGATAACGCAACCAAAGGTTTCCATAACGTTACCATCACTACCAACGAAATGCAGCCAACGGCCAACATTTTAACCAATGTATTTGGCTATAAATTATTGGAGCAACACGTAAACCGTTACCGTTTTGTAACCGACGCAGTGGACGGCGCTAATATAGTGGACCTGGTAGAAGTGCAGGGCGAAGTTGCCGGGCATGTTGCAGGTGGCTCTGTTCACCACGTGGCATTTAGGGTTAAAAACGAAGAAGTATTAATGCAATACCGTGATAAGATAGCCGCTTTGGGTTTAAATATCACTGATAAGATAGACCGTAACTACTTCTACTCCCTATACTTCCGCGAACCGGGCGGCGTATTGTTCGAAATAGCAACCGATAACCCGGGCTTTAGCGCCGACGAATCTGTTGAAGAGTTAGGCCAAAATCTTAAATTGCCTGAACAACACGAACGTTTACGCAGCCATTTAGAAAAATCGTTACCAAAATTAGACTAAGTAATGTACACACACAGTAAACAAATAAGCATTGGCGGCGCACCAGCCGCCAATGCAAAAGCTGCCCTCATTATGTTACATGGCAGGGGCGCTTCTGCTTTAGATATCATGCGGCTTGCCGGCGAGTTTAATGCTAAGGACATTGCCATTTACGCGCCGCAGGCAACCAATAATAGTTGGTACCCCTACAGTTTTTTAGCGCCTGTAGAGGAGAATGAACCGGCTTTAAGCTCTGCACTTTCTATAATAGATGAAGTAGTAGCACAGGCTTTGGCCGATGGCTTTACTGCCGATAAAATTTACTTTGCAGGTTTTTCGCAGGGGGCATGTTTAACGCTGGAATATATTACCCGCAACGCCAAACAATACGGCGGCGCGGTAGCTTTTACAGGTGGGCTAATTGGTGAGGGGTTAAACCTTGCCAATTACAAAGGCGATTTTGCAGGCACACCTGTACTAATCACCACTGGCGACCCTGATCCGCATGTACCGGTAAGCAGGGTGCATGAAAGCTTTGAAGTGTTGAAAGGAATGAATGCGAATGTGACCTTGAAAATATATAAAGGCCGCCAGCATACCATTAGTTTTGACGAGATTGCATTGGCAAACCAACTTATATTTAAATGAAAAAACTGATCGATTATTTACTGGCGCTATGGACATCGCGCCAGTTTAAAAAAGTAAGAAAATGAATTACGAGGATATTGACATCACTAATAACGAAGCCATCCACAACTTTGAGTTTGTGGTAGACGGGCATCGCTCATTTATCGATTATAAAACAAAAGGTGATAAGATCTACCTGTTGCACACCGAAGTGCCTGCCGAATTAGAAGAACGCGGTATTGCTGGAGTAATGGTTGAAAAGGCTTTTAAATACATTGAAGAAAAGGGTTTAAAACTTGTGCCACTGTGCAGTTATGTGCAATCTTATTTAAAACGTAACCCGGGGTGGGATAGAATTTTAGCCTTACATGGAAACATTTAAATTAACCCGCGTATACGCCGATGCAGATGGCGAAAGCCGTTTTAATGAGGTTGAATACCCATTGACAGATGCCGGGCCGATAGGTCACTTATCTCAAAACGTAGCGGTTAAGCAAGTACAGTTCAGGAAAGTACCCACGGGATATAATGATCTGCATAACGCGCCGCAAAAGCAATACGTAGTTTTGTTGGATGGTGGTGTGCAGATAGAAACTTCTACGGGTGAGAAAAGGTTATTTCAGCAAGGCGAAATATTGTTAATGGAAGATACTACAGGCAAAGGCCACCGCAGCAGTAACATGGAGCAAAAAGAGCGAAGCTCACTCTTTATCATCTTTTAAAGCAGCAACACATCTATGCGGTGTGCATGCACCATATTTAATTCTACCGACCAGGCGAAAACTGTAAACTGACCATCCTGAGATGCTACCAGCGCCACTGCATCATGCTGATCGCTTACAAACTGGGCGGCTGCCAAATGGCGGCTGCCACCACTTTGGGCAGGGTGCATCCTTACGGCCTTGCCATCGGCAACAGGTTCTGTCATGATGATCTGGCCTACAGGCATGCTTGTTTCAGACCGCGCGGCCTTTGCGCCAAAGGCCAGCAGATCATATTTATCTGTAATAATGGTTGCGCCATCCACAGCGGTAAAACCGCCTATCAGGTCAATAGCTTCCAGTAATGATTCCTGCCACTCCAGTTTTTTGCGCTCCTGTTCGGTTAATGCCATTAATTCATCTATAGATCCGTAAGCAGGTATTACCGGGTATTTAATGGGTTGTACTATAGATTCCTTCCACTTGCTTGTACCTGCAGGTACCATTAATACCAACCCACCACGTTTATGCTGGCGCATAGATGTTGCCAGTTGTACCAACACGTTAAACGATTCGCCCATATAAGATGGTAGCGGCATGTTGGCAAGCGATTTAAGCAACTGCTGGCAATCGGCTACGCCCATGGTGGCTTCGTCTAAAACTTTTATCTGGTCGCCTTGTAAAACTGCTACGTTAACAAACTTACCAAAGCCATCAACACGGCGGTGTTTAATCACTAACAGTCCCGGTTCTATCACTTCCAGTACAAAACAAATAGCAGGCACGCTGTGCGTGGTTCCCCAGATAAACAGGTCGTCGCCATCAGGCCAAACACCCAGGTGGATGCCCGGCTGTTCAACAGCTGGTGCCAATTTGATCAGGTTTTGTGTGGTGAGTCTTAATTTCTCGCCAAAAATTAATGGCTTGTCGGATTGTGAGGGCTGTAATAATGCCAACGAAATATTTGGTGAACGCCCTTCCTCGCGCCTCATGCTGGCCCAAAACGCGGTGTCAATAACTACTTCAATGATGTGTTCATCGGGTGCAGTAGCCACGTTACTATCGGGTATATTTTGCGCCTCCGACTGGTGCTTCTTAAAATGCGCCTCAATTTCGGGGGCAACTATACGGGCCGGGAGGTAGGTGGGTTCAGATAGCATCGGTACAAACGTTTTTCAATACAATAATAGTTAATATCCGCGGGCATTAGTGTTAACGTTATGTAAGTAAAAATTGTTTGGGGATAGTGTGACGAATGAGGTTGTCAGTCTGAGCCTGTCAAAGACTTTTACGGTTTGCTAATGGTTCTACAGGCTCATCATGACAATTCTGACTGTTGAAAATTAACCGCGCTAAAGCTTTTAGTATTTGCCTAAAATGGTTTACTTTGTAATTATGCCGGTGTTTATAGCGTCATTAAATTCGGGGAGTAACGGCAATTGCTATTACGTTGGTAACGAGCACGAAGCGGTGCTGGTTGATGCCGGCATATCCTGTCGCGAAACAGAAAAGCGAATGCTGCGCCTCGGGCTTTCCATTCAAAAAGTGAAGGCCATCTTTATTTCACACGAACATTCTGACCACATTAAGGGCCTGGCCGTACTGGCTAAGAAATACCGCCTACCGGTTTATGTTACCGACGGCACAGTTCACCATTGTGGTGATATACCTAAGGAACTTTGCGTCAGCTTAAGATCTTACGAATCGGTGAGGATAGGTAGCCTTGAGGTAATGCCGTTCCCAAAACACCATGATGCTGTGGAGCCGCATAGTTTTATGATCAGCAACGGTGATACCCGCATTGGTGTATTTACAGATATTGGCGCGCCCTGCGAGCATCTGATCCGCCATTTTGCGAAATGCCATGCCGTTTTCCTGGAAGCCAATTACGATGAGGAGATGATGGAGCAGGGCAGGTACCCGTTCTTTCTGAAACGCCGCATCCGCGGCGGCAAAGGCCACTTATCCAATAAACAGGCGCTGGATATGTTTATCGGTCATAAACCCAATTACTTGAGCCATGTTTTGCTGGCGCATTTATCAAAAGATAATAACTGCCCCGACCTTGCCCTTAAAATGTTTACCGAACATGCCGGCGATACGCACGTTTGTGTTGCTTCGCGATACGAGGAAAGCCCAGTTTTTGTGATAGACCCACAGCCGCTAGCACCGGGCGAAAGCAATGTATTCAACCAAATTACCGGGCAGTTTCAATTTGCAATAGGTTTATAAAGCAGGGGTGTCTCACTAAAGATTAAACAACGTGGGATTAAAGTGCAAATAATTAATAATCAATATATTACAAAATAATATTTTGCAATTTTAATTAAAGTAATACTTATTAAAAATTAAGCTAACTAATTTTAAATAAGTTATTTATATATTTTATGAGGGGTGTCTCACTCGTTTCTAAATGGGACAGAATGAGACACCCACCAACACCGCCTTTAAAAGACCCTTTTTCGCCCTCCATATGCTCGAGATACTTCATCAGGACGACCATTTAATAGCCATTAACAAACCGCACGGACTGTTAGTGCACCGCTCATCCATCGCCGCCGATGCCGAGGAGTTTGCCCTGCAATTACTGCGTGACCAGGTAGGGAAAAAAGTAAACCCCGCCCACCGTATAGACAGGAAGACGGGCGGAGTATTACTCTTTGCGTTTGATAAGCCTACCGAGATAGCCATGCAGCAGGCCTTTATGGAGAACCGGGTGAAAAAGAAATACCTGGCCGTTTTGCGTGGTTATACGCCCGATGCCGAAGAGATAGACTACCCGCTGCGTAAAGAGAACGGCACCTTACAGGAAGCGTTAACTAAATATGTAACCTTGCAACGGGCAGAGTTGGATGTGCCTTTTGGCAGCCATCCAACATCAAGATATTCGCTAATAGAGGCATCGCCTGAAACAGGAAGGATGCACCAGTTACGTAAACACTTCGCCCATATATTTCACCCCATTATTGGCGACCGCACGCATGGTTGTAACAAGCAGAATAAATTTTTTAAAGAAACCTGGGAAATGGAAACCATGCTGCTGCACGCGTCGCAATTGACATTCATGCATCCGGTTACGGGGGCGGAAATAACTATTAATGCACCATTGCATGACGAGTTTAAACGGGTAATGGAGTTGATGGGCTGGGCGGAGTTATCCCCGGCTATTAAATAACTTTAAAATTCTTTTGGCTAAAGCTATCTAAGCTTATTTATAAACCGTTGGCTGAAGCCAACGGCAATGATTTTGCAAAGACTTAATTTAAAAATTCATTCCCGTTTCATTTATGGAACGGATAGCGTAAACAAGCGCATGGCTTTAGCCCAAAATGCTAACAATAACTTATATTTGCGGTATGAGCAATAACGATATCATGAAAAAGCTTCGTGTGGCCCTTCAGCTGCGCGATGACCAGATCGTCGAGATACTAAAACTGGCTAATTTTCGTACTACAAAGACGGAATTGAGCGCTATCTTCCGTAACGAAGATCATCCAAACTTTCAACCCTGTAAAGACCAGTTGTTGCGTAATTTTCTGAATGGTTTAGTATTGCACCTGCGTGGCCCTAAAGTAGAGAAGCCCACAGAGTCTTAAGTCTATAGTTGGTAGTCTTAAGTTTTCTGAGTATAGACTTAATACTTCAAACCTAGTACTTCTCTATCAACCGGTACTTGCCGCTTTTAATCAGTTTTTGCTGTTCTTCGCTAAAGGCCTCGCGGCCGCCAAAATCCTGCACCCAGTATTTGTTATTCTCGGCAACGCCAACTTCTTTATAGCCGGGGTTCATTAAATTTTTACAATGGCCTTCGCTTTTAAACCACCCTGCCATCACTTCTGGTATGCGGGTTTGCCCGAAGGCTATATTCTCGCCAATGGCAAAACTTTTCCATCCTTTAAATACATAGCCGGCGGTAACAATGCGGGTATTCATGGTGCGGCCATCTTTGCTTTCGTGGCTAAAGTAGTTTTGTTTGGCCATATCTTTCGCGTGGCCTTTGGCAGCCTCTTCCAGATCGTTGTTCCAAACCATTGGCGGGGCAGGCGGGTACCATTTACTGCCGCATTTACAGCCTTTACCACGCGTTTCGTTTATCAGGTCTAAAAATTCTTGCTTGAATGAGGTATAATCTTTAGCCTGGTTTAGAAAAATAAACGAGCTAAATGCAAATATCGAAAGGGAAAGTGTTGCGCCGAAAATGTATTTCTTCATATTGCCAATTATGACACTATTAACGTGTTATGGTTTAAATTATATATAAACCAAAGTAATAATTTTCGTGAAGATAAGAGGGTATTATAACGAGGCCAGTTTACCAACAGCTATCGCCTTTGCAGGTTTTTTAGTGGTTACCAGTACCTTTTTCTTTTTAATTACTACAGGTTTTGAAGGTGAATTATCAAAACTTATAAGAACAGGTTTATCCGCGTCTCGTGCGGCCTGTTCGGTAAGTTCGGTAGCGCGTTTTTCGGCGGCATCCCCTTTATCGTAGTCTTTTAAACGATTGTAAAGATAAGCGTAATTCTGTTGAACAATGGCTTCCAAAGCGGGCATGTTGGTAGACCATCTTAAGGCCTCATTCAAATCGCGCATGGCCATTTTGTATTCTTTGAGGTCCATTTTAATGGATGACAGTTTCACCAGTGAGCTAATGATATTCGGGATGTCTTTTACCTGGCGCGAGATCTTGTTTGATTGCAGGGTGAACCATTTGGCTTCGCTGAATTTGCGTTGTGCAACATATACTCGTGCAAGGTCATCAAAGCTAGCGCGGATACCTGTAGTATCTTCGTAATAGCTATAGTTATGCAGGGCCAATAAAGTATAGTGGATAGCTTCTGTTTGGTAGTAAGCTTTTAAATTACGGTTGGGCTGCTTGTCGAATTTTAAATATTCGGTCGCGATCTGGGTGTAGATCACACCTTTAAGTGTATCGTTGGTGGTAAGCTGCAGTTTTTGTTTAAGGCTGTCGATGTTGTTTTTGTCAACGTCATCGGCATGCGCGGCAAATGTAGTAGCGGCTAATATAAATGTGAAAAGTATAAAAAGTTTTTTCATCTGCTTAAGATCTCAAAATGTGCCATGTTGTACCATCTTCAAATTTAATGCCCGTTATTGCCATTATTTAACAGCGGGGTGGGTAAGGTACAATAAACTACCCTAATATTACAATTAGTTTGATTTATAGCTACTTATGGTTTAATAAATAGATTTCAACAGTAATAAAATTTATTAACAGTTAAATGGTAGAAGTACATAAAAGTGTACAGTATCAGCAAATTGATATAGTTACTGTATTACGCTTTCGTACTTGTCCAGGAAAGTGTTAAACCTGGCCGATCTTGATCTTACCAAATTGAAGATCAAGATACCTAATGTGGCGCAAGCAATCCCCGCAAGTACATCAAGCACGTAGTGGTGGCTGGCGTACACGGCGGTAAACCATATGCCAAGCATCACAACACCAAAAAACCAATTGATGAGCCCCAGGCGGTTCTTAATGCCATAATAAACCACTATAACCGGGTATGAAGAGTGCAGCGACGGCATAGCAGCGAATACATTGGAGCCTTTAGCGTAGATCGATTTAAACAAGTTTACATGAAATAGCTTATCAAACCTGGCCAAACCGGCAGTGTTGCCTTGTGTTAGGGGGTGAAAATTAAAGCCATGGAACTGGATATACCATGGTGGTGCGGCGGGGTATAAATAGTAAACGATAAAGCCCAGCATGTTCACCAGCACAAATGTTAGCGAAAAGTAAAGGAACTGGCGTTTATTCTTAAAAAACAAATAAGCTGCAAAAGCCAGCGGCACGGGTATCCAGCACAGGTAAAACAGCCCGGCCATGGTATCTAAAAAATCGGTACCCTGCATGCGCAGGTATTCATTAGGGGTTAGGGATTTACCGTGATAAGTGATCCCGAAAACATATTTTTCGGCACCATATAAACCGCCTACGGCCACATTATTATAATTATAATTAGGGAATGCCTTCATATAATCAAAAATGATCCAGTAAACGATAAAGATGGTAAAACCCAGTATAAACTTGCGGGTAATTACCGATGCATAAAACAAAACGTTAAATATGCCAAGCAAAATAAGTTGATCTGTTTTAAAACCAACTAAAAAATACGATAAGATAAGGTATGCAATGGATACGCCGGTAACAATGCTTATACTTTTCGCATTGATCCGGACACCATCGCCAGCAGCATTAGCCATTCTGCTTTTTAATGAAATCTGAACTGAATATCTTATCCCACAGGGGAGAGCTTACGCCGTAACCTTTGGTAGGGTCCTGGTAATGGTGCAGCATGTGGTGTTGCTTAATGTTTTTCCAAAAGTTGCCTTTAAAGTTAAAATGATGTATGGCGTAGTGCGATATATCATAAAACAGGTAACCTAAAATAAAGCCCGGGAAAAATCCAAAAATATAGTTAGCAGGCAAAAAGACATTAAACAGAAGGTAAAAACCGGTAGCCAAGGGGATACTTGCCGATGGTGGCATTACTAAGCGTTTCGCATCGCTGGGGTAATCGTGGTGTACACCGTGGAATATAAAGTGCAAACGCAAAGCCCACGGTTGTTTTGGCACAAAATGGAACACAAAGCGGTGCATAATGTATTCGGTAAGTGTCCAAACAAACAGGCCGCCTATAAATAACCAAATGTAGTTAACCACACCTATATTTCTATCGTAAGCCAAATAACTGGTTACTAAAATAACCGGTAAAAAAAGTATAACAGGCACAAAGTAGTGCACTTTTGATAAGCTTTCTAAAAAACTGCTTTTAAACATCCTCACAGATTCCTGCGAGTTCGATACAAAATTCTTTGCCATAGTAATCAGGGTTTAAAACGTTGGGTAACCTCTTTTCCTGTAACGGGGTCTGTACCTTTCATTTCTACAAAAATAACATTTGGTACCCACAAAGTGCCACCCTCTATCTTTATAAAAATATTTTGGAGTAACATTTGTTTTTTGGATACAATTGCGAAGATATGATATTTTCCGTCGGCAGCCTTCATTAAAGTAAGCTGAAATTGATTGTATGACATAATTCTGATATCATACTTATCGTTGCCCAAGGCTTTAGAAGTTACACCATACGCAAATTTACGCTGTAAATAAGTTAATTCCGATGGTTCGCCATGGCCCTCTGCATATCTTAACCAATATACATGTATGGGCGAATCTTCATCGGGTTTGCCTGTAGCCTTATCTATGTTAATATCGTACGATAGCGCGTTGATGTTTTGCGAACGCTGCAGGTAAAATAAACGTTGAGGATTTGGCGGCGGGGTAGGGTAAGCACGTCCTTTATCGTCGGTGCGTTTTGTAGTATCTGTTTGGTGTACTTTGCCGTGTTTAGCGGCGGCGTGAAACACAGCCATTGCAAACACTAAAAAAAATACAGCAAAATACTTCAAAAGCGTTTTATTCATTCTCTTCTTTCTCGTCTAGTGCTTTTTTTGCATTCATCAATCTTTTAAAGGCTGTAAAATTGGTTAAAACGGCAAGTACTGCGATAGGGAATGTAAAGATAGTCATGGTTTCGAAAACATGCCATTTGATGCCCGGGATATATAATTTATAATCGGCCGGGAGGTATGAAGAAGCAATACCACAAAATATTGCAAACAAACCAATGGTAACCACACGCTCGGGGCGTTGCATCAGGCCTCCTTTTGCATCTACGCCTAAACCTTCGGCACGGGCACGCACATAGCTAACCATCATGGAACCTATAAGGGCGATGAAGGCGAATATTGAGCTTAAGAAATAGTGATGGGCAACAAGGTAATAACAAATGCCCAAAAACATAATCAGTTCGCTATAGCGGTCTAAAACAGAATCGTACAAAGCGCCGAAAACCGATTTCATATTACCCAGACGGGCTACCTGCCCGTCGAGCATATCAAAAAGACCTGCAAACAAGATAAGGCCGCCGGACCAGCCAACGTAGCTAAGATCGCCACGATTGCCATCCTCGGCACCAATAATAAATATTGCCGCCACGCCCACATTTAAAACAAAACCAATAGATGTAACGGCATTAGGTGTTAAACCTATCTTAATCAGAAGCTTTACAAATGGGTCGATAACCTTATATATCCCCAGTTGAAGGCTTGTGCGTACTGATGTTTGTGATTCCATTTCGATGTAAAAAGTATATAGACCTAAATTAATTATTATTGATTAAAAGTCAAATTTGATTTTTAAACGGATGCCCCATTTTGCAATGTCGGGGTGGTCCAGATAAGTAAATCGTTTAACGTAGTCAACACGCACAAACTTAAAGATGTTTTCGATACCGATACTTCCTTCAATATATGGTGTTTTTCCTAAGGCGTAACTTATTGGGTTGCCGTTCTCATCAACCGGGAACTGGTATAAATTGGGGTGTAACGATGGTGTGTTTTGCGCGCTTAAGCCACCCCATAATGCTTTACCGGACAAGGTTTCGCGCCATTTTAGTTTTTTAAGTAACGGGATCTTGTTAAAAAAGTAACCTCCAAAGTGATGGTCGATGATAACGCTGGCAGATTTATCGCTCACAAACTCCAAAAAGTTCATTAGGTTATACGAGTCGATAACGTAAGAGAATGTCTGGTTGGCGCGGTGGATGTTCAATAACGGGTAAGGGATCTGCCCGAAGGTTTTTGACCCTTCAACTATCACATCCGAGAAGCCGAACGGCGCCAGGTAAAAACGCTTATCACCCCTAAAGTCTATTTTGTCGTAACCGTACTCGCCTCCTAAAACGTTTCTCAATCCCTTCGTATAATCGAGCGATAATTTAGGGTACTGGTTGATGATGGGCGCACGGAATAATTTACCCTGGTAAAACTGTTCGTTTGGCGCATAGCGGATTCCCACGTTAATTTCAGAAGTGGTTAGGTTGGCAAAGGTACTTGTTCCCTGTGTGTTGATGAACGGGAACAGGCTACCCGCAGGTGTTTGCATCAGTTTTTTTAAGCCGATGTGGTACGAGAAATGGTTTTCGTATTCGCTTTGGTAATCTATTTTGTAAATATCGTTGTAGTAATACTTATCGTTCCGGCCACGCTTAAAGGATAGCAAAAAGTTATCCTCCTGAACAAACTGAAGTTCCTGGCCCGGTATTTTGGTATCGCGCTGGAAACTACCGCGAATATAATGTTGCGGGAACCTGTAAACGCTTTTGCCATTTAACGAGTAGGTTGTGGCGAAAAGATACTTCCATTTTTGGTCTTTAAAACCATAGGCGCCGTAGCTTTCAAAAAAGATCTTTTTACTAAAATCGGCAGTGGTACGGCCACCAACGCGCAGCCTGAAACCCTCTATCGGGTTAAAACTGTAGAACGTACTGGCCGGGCCTATTTCAAATTTGCCAAAGTTTTTAAAACCGGCGAATAATAAGTTAACGATATCCGCCGTACGCTTGAATGACGGCATATGCACCAGGCTATCGATGTTTTTGTAAACTTTAGATTCGGCAGTGGTAAGGGTATCTAAACGGTTTTCTGTCCAAAAACTTTCGGGGCGGCTGCGCAATTCTTCATCCTCCAGTTCGGCCTTTGCTTTGTATAGGGTATCCTGGTGAGGTTTATTGATCTCGAAATTTTTGATAGTAAGCACTCGCGTACCAAAAAGCCCGCTTTTTCGCTTGGCGGTTATACCAAAATCGGCAAAGGTGTTGCTTTTGCTCAGGTGGTAACGGCCGTCGGTACTTAGTTCAAAATCCTGGTCAACGTGCATGGTGCGAACAAAATTTACGTTGATGTTTTTGTTGATGGTTAAGCCGGCCTTTTGCACGGCGTAATTACCATCAAGGGTGATGTAGATATCGCCTTCAAATAAAATATCGTTGGTGTTGCGCGGGGTAAAGCTAAGCTGTACCAGCTTTTTACCGCTGTTGAGCGTAATGGTATCAGTTATAAAGTATTTGTAAAAGTTTGGCGCGGTGCTAGCGATAGGGCTTAAAAATTCGCGGCCTAACAATAACGTACTATTATCGTAAATATCAACTTTTTCGTAAAGGTGTTTAAAGTATTGGCCTAAACCTTCGGCATCAAAACCGGGCCCAAAATCAACCGATTTTTCACCAAGTATCACATTACGGGTAGCCTCTGGAGCTTTACGGTAATATACTTTTGACAGGCTCTCTTTTAAATATATAGGCAATAGCGTTTTGCCCGGATAACTTGTGCTATCCTTATTTTCAAACACAAACTTATACTTACGGAAAAGCCTTCTTTCTTTAACTTTATCAGAGATATTGCTGAGCGAGAACTGTATCTTATCATACTCTTTGTACTCCACGTAGTTATAGGCACTTGGGCGGTTCTTCTCTTTATTCTCAATAACCTTACGGATCAGCGCCACGGCAGGGTTCTCATTTACATACTTATTTTTTTTTGCAGATTTGATGTTTACCTCGCTAAGTGCGGTAGAGGAAGGGATCATCTTTACATTTATGACCTGTTCTTTACCAGGGGCTACATTGTAGGTAGCATCTTTAAAACCAACGTAGCTAACTTTTATTTGGTTATAACTGCCGGTTATGCGGATAGTATAATGGCCTGTACGATTTGTAACCGTGCCTACATTGCTGCCAACTAATGTTACGGATACAAAAGGTAAGCCGTCGGGGTTGCTGCCATCGGTCACCTTGCCCGTTATAATGGTGTTTTGCGCTGTAGCCGCAAAGCCTATTAGTAAAAAAGATACAAGAAATATGTATTTAATGTGATATTTAAAATTCATTAAAATTTATTCAGTTATGCAAATACAAACTTCTTTTGCAGGAAATAATTGTATGTAATCCCTACTGTAAATGATACAACGATCTTTGAGATCTTGTAATCTATTTTTATATAGTGCGTAACTAAAAATACGCCTAATGTATTTAATGCCAAATTACCACACCACACCAAAAGGTATTTAAACGCCTGTAGCGGTATGGTCTTCTCTTTGCGTTTTCTAAACACCCAGGCCCTACCTAAAGCAAAATTGGTAAAGCCGCCGGCAACCGTTCCTATAAAGCTTGCCGTAACATACCAAATTAAAAAAACCTCCTTACATACTATCGTAGTCAGAAAGTCAATTAGTGATGCTATAAAGGATGAGGCTTGTGCCTTAACAAATGTTGCCATTTATGTTTTAAATAATCCGGCTAATACGTTTTAACCTTGCCGTAAGGTTATTAGTTAACCTAATTTGTGGTATATCGTAGTAGACGGTATAGTGAATATTTTGTTTCCATCTACGTAAAAAATACTGCAATTAGTTTAACTGAAACAAAAATACCCTCGGGGGGAGGTTTGTGCTTTGCTGCAAATATCGGTATTTTAAACCTAAAAACCCCGCAAAATAAAAAACTGGTTACCGCCCGTTAAGGCAACAACCAGTTTTAATACAATTTGTTATAAATTACTGACCTGCGAACATGTCGTCATAATAGTCGAGGCCCAGATGCGTGATCAGGTCTTCGCCCATTAAGTAACGTAAGGTATTTTCCAGTTTGATAAGTTGTTTGAAGATATCATTCTCGGCATGTAAACCCGGCGCAGTTTGCGGCGATTTAAGATAGAATGATAACCACTCCTGGATACCGCTCATATTAGCACGTTTAGCCATATCGCAAAATAAAGCTAAGTCTAAAGCAATAGGTGCTGCCAGGATAGAGTCGCGGCAAAGGAAGTTGATCTTGATCTGCATTTTGTAGCCTAACCAGCCAAAAATGTCGATGTTATCCCAGCTCTCTTTGTTATCGCCATGTGGCGGGTAGTAGTTAATACGGATCTTGTGGAAGATCTCGCCGTAAAGTTCCGGGTTATCTTCGGGGCGAAGAATATCTTCTAACACACCTAATTTAGATACTTCCTTAGTTTTAAAGTTATCCGGATCGTCTAAAACCAAACCATCGCGGTTACCCAAAATGTTGGTAGAGAACCAACCGTGTACACCTAATGAACGTGCTGCAAGGCCTGGTGCCAATACAGTTTTCATTAAAGTTTGGCCGGTTTTAAAATCTTTTCCGGCAATTGGTGTTTTGGTGATCTTAGCCAATTCTATCATGGCAGGGATATCAACCGTTAAATTAGGGGCGCCATTAGCAAACGGTACACCAAGTTTTAAAGCTGCGTAAGCGTAGATCATGCTTGGCGCAATGCGTTTGTCATCATCTAACAAAGCCTGCTCAAATGCAGCAAGTGTTTGGTGAATCTCAGATCCTTCGAAGTAAACCTCGGTAGAACCACACCATACCAATACAACGCGATCTAAACCGTTATCTTTCTGGAAGTTTTTGATGTCTTCCATAATCTGCTGTGCAAGTTCGTGACGGGTACCGGTTTTAACGTAAGTACCATCAAGGTTTTTTGCGTAGTTTATATCAAACGCAGCTTTCATCGGTTTAATTGATTCTAAACCTTCTCTAACTGAATCTAACAGGTCGCGTTCAAGTACTTTAGCGTTTACGGCTGCTTGGTAAACGTTATCTTCATACACATCCCACCCACCGAAAACAATGTCGTTAAGGTTAGCCAATGGTACAAAATCTTTAATTTTTGGATGACGTGCTTCGGTACGTTTGCCTAAGCGGATGCTACCCATTTGGGTTAATGAGCCTATAGGCTGAGAAATGCCTTTTTTTACAGCTTCAACACCGGCAATTAGTGTAGTAGCTACTGCGCCTAAACCAGGTATTAATATACCTAATTTACCTTCTGCAGGTTTAATGTTAATTTTCATTACTTACTGTTGTTTTTAAAGGATAATGCTACATACCACAAACAGTTTTAAAGTTTGTTTGTGATAGGTTATTTAGTTTATTGTTGCTTTATATAGTAGTGATCGCTCACGGGTACTATTAGTATATAACAATTAAAACCGTTAGGGGTTCGTTTTAATTGTAAATTAAAAGAATATAATTTTTTGGTTGAAAATTTATAATTCTTACAGGCAGATGAAGATTGGCTATAGCTATATAGCCTTTTCGTATATCCTATAAGTTTTGTACTGTTCGCCGCCAATTGCTTCAATGGCACGATTTACCATGTCGTTGTTTTCAAGCGTCCATGATGCTTCGGCATATTTTAAGCCTTTGCGCCTGTACTCTTTAATAATGCTGCCATATAGCGATGCCTCTATACCCAGTTTACGGTACCCATCAATTACGCCTAAAAGCATAATGCGGATGCCGGTTACCTTCTTTTTGTTTAATAATAATTTAAAGATACCTGTAGGCAATAGGCGGCCTTTTTTAATGGTTTTTAGGATCTGGTTAATATCGGGGATGGCTACACCAAAGCCTACAATTTTACCGTCCTGTTCTGCCACAAAAGCAAAATCGGGGTCAAGTATCATTTTAAGATCTTTGGCGGTATAATCAAACTCCTCGTTGGTCATCGGGAAAAAGCCAAGATTTTTATCCCAGGCTTTATTATAAACATCGCGCAGGGCATCGGCCTCCTGCTTAAAATTCTTTAAGTTTATTTTACGGATTACTACATTGCTGTTGCGTTTTAAACGCTCTGAAAGCATATCCAGCATCCTTAACGATTTATCGTTGTAGTTTGCGCCATCCCAGTACCAGGCAAGTAAGTCGGTTTGTTTTTTGAAACCGGCATTCTCTAACAAGGTAATATAATACTCCGGGTTGTAGGTCATCATAACAACCGGCGACTTATCAAACCCCTTGATCAACAAACCGCATGTTTCATTTGTTGATGGGTTTACCGGGCCAATAATGTTTTGCGCGCCTTTTTCTTTAACCCATTTAGTAGCGGTCTCAAAAAGCAGGTTAGCGGTTTCCTGGTCGTTAACGCAATCAAAAAAACCAAAAAAACCATCGTTCACTTTGTTAAAGCTATTATGGTTTGTGTTGTAAATGGCTGCTATGCGGCCAACTATTTTATCGCCATCGTAAGCCAAAAAGGTTTGCAATGATGAATGCTTGTGGAACGGGTGCGTGGTTAGCAGGTCCTTTTGGGCAATAAATAATTCGGGTACGTAAAGCGGGTCGTTCTTATACAGGTCATGCGGGAAGTCAATAAAAGCAGCAAGTTCTTTTTTTGACTGTACCGGTACAATTTTTTTCATTTGGGGTGGGGTGGGTTAACAGCGGTACCATGCAGGCGTGGTACCGCTGTAATTTTAAAGAGACTATATGTTTTCTTTAACAGTATTATTGATTACGCCTACATGTTTACACGCCTGTATCAGCTTTTCTACGGCCTCGTCAATTTGCGCAAAAGTGTGGGTTGCCATTAATGAGAACCTTAACAATGATGAGTCTGACGGTACAGCAGGGGATACAACAGGGTTTACAAATACACCCACATTTTGCAGGTAATTAGTCACCTGGAAAGTTTTTGAATTATCGCGAATATAAATAGGCAATATAGGGCTTTCTGTAGGGCCAAGATCAAAACCTTCGTCCAGTAAAAGCTTCATGGCATAATTCGTATTGTCCCAAAGTTTCTGCATCCTTTCAGGTTCAGATTCAATGATATTTAAGGCAGCAATAACACTCGCTACAGAGCCCGGAGGCATACTTGCGCTAAACATTAATGAACGTGCACGGTGTTTAATATAATCAATAGTGTCGGCATCAGCAGCGATAAAACCACCTAACGATGCTAAAGACTTGCTGAATGTACCCATAATAAGGTCTACATCATCGGTAACGTTAAAGTGAGACGCTGTACCGGCACCTTTATGGCCTATTACACCCAGGCTGTGTGCGTCATCTACCATAATGTTTGCACCAAACTTTTCGGCAAGCTTAACTATTTGTGGTAATTTAACAATATCACCCTCCATGCTAAATATACCATCCACCGCAATCACCTTCACCGCTTCTTCGGGCAGGATACTCAGCTTGCGGGCCAGGTCATCCATGTCGTTATGGGCATATTTAATAACTTTTGAAAAAGACAAACGGCTGCCATCTATGATGCAGGCGTGATCATATTCGTCTAATATTAAATAATCGTTACGGCCGGTGATGCATGACAGTACGCCAAGGTTTACCTGGTAACCTGTACTAAATAATACGGTAGCCTCTTTACCAACATACTGGGCAAGCCTATTCTCTAACTCAATGTGGATATCCAGTGTGCCATTTAAAAACCGGGAACCTGCGCAGCCGGTTCCGTATTTATCAATTGCCTGTTTTGAAGCTTCTTTTATAAGGGGATGGTTTGTTAGCCCCAAATATGAATTAGAGCCAAACATTAACACTCTTTTTTTATCGATAATTACCTCAGTATCCTGGGCAGACTCAATAGGTCTGAAAAATGGATACAGTCCCTGCGCCCTGATCATGTTTGCATCCTGGAACTGGGCAATCTTCTCGTGTAACTTTTTAACCATTTATAGACGCTGCTTAAATTTTTGTAAAAATACCATGAATAAGCTTATAACTTGCATGGAGAATGTAAATTTTTTACACACTACCTTAATAGTATGTTAATATACTTCTAACAGGCAAATTAATTAAATTTTTTATTTATTTGCTACCATTATTTTACATTTGTTTTAAAAATGTTCAAAATCGTGCCAATTATCATTGTAGTCTCCTAATTACGTAATATTCCTGTGGATGATTTTAAATAAGTTTATAATAATATCATATTCGCATTCCTTATTAACAATTCTGGAAATAATAAGAAAACCTTTCTTCATTATTTCCGTCTTTTTGCATCTTAGCTTTTTATGAAAAAAATCCGTTACTTATTCATTCCCAATATACTGCTTTTTTTGCCGGTAGTATTATTTGCACAATCTCCAGCCGATACCACAACAGCTGTAGTTAACTTAAAGCAAAGTATTGATTTTGCCTTGCGCAACCAGCCGCAGTTAAAACAAGCCAATATTGATGAACAAATTAACGAACGCGATATAAGTATAGCGCTATCGGCATGGTTACCACAGCTAAACAGCAGCAACTCTTTTCAGCATTTCATTCAAAGGCCTGCGCAGTTTGCAGCAGGTCAGGGAACCGGCCAGCAGAACTTTGCCATAGTGCACAATGTATCTACTATAGGCGTAAATGCCAGCCAGGTTATTTACAATAATGATGTGCTGCAGGCTTCGCGCGCATCTAAATACTCGAGGCAATATTATAAACAAAATACCGAAAGCAGTAAAATAGATGTAGTATCTTACGTAAGCAAGGCATTTTATGACGTATTGCTATCGCAACGCCAGTTAGATATTATAAAAGAAGATATTGTGAGGCTTCGCCGTAGTTTAAAGGATGCGTATTCGCGCTACCAGGCTGGTGTGGTTGATAAAACAGATTATAAACAGGCCACCATCGCCTTAAACAATTCACTTGCATCGCAAAAGCAAATACAGGAGGCTATTAAAAGTAAAACCGCTTTGCTAAAACAAATAATGGGCTTTAACCCCGAAAAAGGACTGGCCCTTGCTTATGATTCGGCTCGTTTAACATCAGAGGCGGTTGTTGATACCAACCAAATGTTGAACTATACCAACCGGGTAGAGTACCGCTTGCTGCAAACCCAAAAAAACCTGCTTAACTTAAATATATCTTATTATAAATGGGGTTTCCTGCCGTCGCTGTCAGCCACCGGAGGTTACAGCCTTGCTTATTTTAACGACAGTTTTTCTAAGCTATATAATAACGGTTACCCAACATCATTTGCAGGCCTGTCGTTGACCTTCCCGATTTTTACGGGCGGTAAGCGTTTGCAAAATTTAGCCAAAGCGCGTTTACAGGTAGAGCGCAGCGACCTTGACCTGATCAACAGCCGTAATACTATCAATACCGAATATGCACAGGCATTAGCCAATTACAAAAGCAATTACACTAACTGGTTGATATTAAACGAAAACGTAACCTTAGCCAAGGATGTGTATAAAGTAGTTGACCTGCAATACCGCGAGGGGATAAAAACCTATTTGGATGTAATTGTATCACAGGCAGACCTCCGCACAGCCGAGCTAAACTATTATAACGCACTGTTCCAGCTGTTATCAAGTAAGATAGATCTACAAAGATCATTGGGTACGTTGCAACCCGAAACCATACAATAATATATAGCCGTACAAAAATTAATAAGATAATCACGAAACCACCCGACACACACTTATAATGAAAAATAGATATACCTATACCATCGCCGCCATCGCATTAATAACCATATCGTCATGCGGTGACAAAAAATCAAAGGATGCCGCCATTGCCCAGCCGCCTACACCTGTAAATGTTGTAGAGGCTAAAAAAGCCGACGCGATTTACTATGATAAATACCAGGGCACTGTTACCGCACTTAACTCTGTTGAGCTGCGCAGCCAGGTTGGTGGTTTTATTACCGGCATCTTTTTTAAAGAAGGTGACGTGGTACAAAAAGGCAAGCCTTTATATGAAATAGACCGCCGTAAATATGTTGCCGCTTACGAGCAAGCCAAAGCAAACCTGCTTAGTGCCAAAGCAAACCTAAGCAAAGCACAAAAAGATATTGACCGCTATAACATGCTGTTAAAGAACGACGCCGTGGCCCGCCAAACGGTTGACCAGGCTACCGCCTCTTACGAAATCAGCCGCAGCCAGGTTGCTGTAGCGCAGGCAGGGGTTGAGTCTGCCGCTACCGATCTTTCTTACGCTACCATTAGGGCGCCGTTTACGGGCCGTATTGGTATTTCGCAGGTTAAATTAGGTGCACAGGTTTCACCGGGTACTACCTTATTAAACACGATATCAACAGGCAACCCAATTGGTGTTGACGTGGTGATAAACGAGCAGAACATAAACCGCTTTTACAAATTGCAAAAAGCAAGTACCGATATTACCTTTCTATTGCAAACTGCAGATGGTACTATATTTAATAAACCGGGTAAAGTATTCGCTATTGACCGTGGCGTTAGCGACCAAACAGGTACCATTAAAGTACGGATCCAGTTCCCTAATGCTGACGATCAATTGAAGGATGGCATGAGCTGTGTGTTGCAGGTGTTGAACGATAATTCGGGCGACCGCGTGCAGATTCCATATAAAGCCATTACCGAGCAAATGGGTGAGTTTTTTGTATTTGTGTCGCAAGATACCATCGCGAAGCAGGTGAAAGTGCAATTGGGTCCCCGCATCCAAAGCAATGTGGTTATTATGGACGGCGTTAAACCAGGTGATAAAATTATAACCGAAGGTTTCCAGCGCTTACGCGATGGTGGTAAAATAACACTTGGCCCACCGGCTGGTGCAAGTGGAGCCCCGGCTGCTAAATAATAAACGCGTTTTTACGATAGCTACTTAATGGGGCATATCCCGAATATTTTAAGAAAAAGACATATATAATGATCGCAGATACTTTTATAAAACGCCCGGTAACCGCTATAGTCATATCACTGGTTATACTGATCGTTGGGTTGCTGGCCATGTCGAGCCTCCCGATAGGGCAATACCCCGAAATTACACCGCCTACCGTGCAGGTAACCGGTACTTATACCGGTGCTGATGCCTTAACGGTTGAGCAAACCGTTGCCACACCTGTAGAAGTGCAGGTAAATGGTACCCCCGGTATGACCTACCTGCAAAGTAACAGCACAGGTAACGGCGCCATGAGCATGACCGTTAACTTTGAAGTTGGTACCGATATTAATAACGCCGCGCTTGATGTGCAAAACCGTGTAGGTATAGCCCTGCCAACCCTGCCGCAAGAGGTACAGCGCTTGGGTATGATAGTACGTAAACGTAACCCAAGTATTTTGATGCTGGTGGCCATGTACTCTCCAAAAGGATCGCACGGTGTTACCTTTACAGATAACTATACCAACGTATTTATAAAGGATGCGCTACTGCGTACCAAAGGTGTGGGTGACGTGTTTACACGTGCCGATGACTTTAGTATGCGTATTTGGCTTAAGCCTGATAAACTGGCTGCCCTGAACATGACATCGGCAGATGTTACGGCTGCTTTGGCTGAACAGAATGCACAGGTAGCTGCCGGTACGGTAGGTGCAACACCGCAAATGAAGGGGCAAACCTTTGAGTACAGTGTACTGGTTAAAGGCCGTTTAACAGATAAGGCAGAATTTGAGAATGTTGTGGTGAAGACTATCCCGAAAACTGGCGCTGTAGTGCATTTGAAAGATATTGCACGGGTAGAACTTGGTAAATTTAATTATGCGGGTAACTCGTTTGTTGATGGTAAAAGGGCATCCTACCTGTTAATATATCAGGCACCGGGTAGTAACGCTATCGAAACTGCTGATAATGTAACCGCTACCATGAATGAACTTAAAAAATCGTTCCCTGCGGATATTGATTACGTGGTTCCGTTTGAATCGGTTACGGTGGTGAAAGTGTCTCTTAAAGAGGTTATAGAAACTTTGGTTATAGCTTTGTTCCTGGTAATTGTGGTGGTATTCTTATTCCTGCAAAACTGGCGTACAACGCTTATCCCGGTACTGGCTATCCCGGTATCTATAGTGGGTACTTTCATCTTCTTTGTGCCATTAGGCTTTACTATTAATACACTTACGCTATTCGGTTTTGTACTGGCCATTGGTATCGTGGTGGATGACGCCATTGTAGTGGTAGAGGCCGTGCAGCATTACATGGATGAGAAAGGAATGAGCCCTCAAGAGGCAACCCACCACGCCATGAAAGATATATCGGCGCCGGTTATCGCTATCGCTTTGATCCTTGCGGCGGTGTTTGTACCGGTGGGTTTTGTGCCTGGTATTGTTGGCCGTTTGTACCAACAGTTCGCGATCACTATTGCTATTTCGGTATTGATCTCGGCATTTGTAGCTTTATCGCTTACACCTGCATTGTGTACTATATTATTACGCCCGCATAAAATTGATGAGAAATCGACAGGATTAAATAAACTGTTCTACAAATTTAACCAGTGGTTTGACAGGATTACCGGCCGCTACCGTAACGCGGTAGATAAGGGGATAAAAAACTCCAAATTTGTGGTAATTATATTGTTATGTATTGTTATAGGCACGGTATTGCTGTTCAGAAAAAAACCATCGGGTTTTTTACCGCTGGAGGATGAAGGCCGTATCTACGTAACTTACGATTTGCCTGAAGGTTCATCAACAGAGCGTACCGTAGCAGTATTACACGAAATGATGGATACGCTTAAAACCGTACATGCTATTAATCACTACGCCGCGTTAGGTGGGTTAAACGCGGTTAACTTTGCAACAAAAAGCAACAGTGCAACCATATTTGTTCAGCTGAAACCGTGGGAAGAACGTACAAAAGATCAAGACAAGTTAAACGGTGTTATCGCAACCATACAGAAAAAACTGTCTAAGTTTAAAGAGGCCAGTGTAGTTGTTATCTCTCCGCCTGCAATTCCGGGTTTAGGTAACACGGGTGGTTTCTCGTTCATATTACAGGAAAAAGAGGCAGGTGGGGACATTAAGAAGTTTGAAAAGGTTTTGAACACGTTTGTAGCCGCAGTTAATAAACGCCCCGAAATTGCGAAAGCATTTTCTTTCTTTGGTGCGCATACACCGGCTTACCAGTTAACTATTGACAGGGAAAAAGCTAAGAAATTAGGTGTGAAGATCTCCGATGTGAATGCTACCCTTCAAACCTACATGGGTAGTGCTTATATAAACGACTTTACCGTATACGGCCGTAACTTTAGGGTGGTGGCACAAGCCGATACAAACTATCGTACCAATATTGCAAACATAGGCCAGTACTTTGTACGTAACGATGCCGGTGCAATGGTGCCATTAAGCACATTAACCAGTTACAAGGTTATTGAGAATGCCCCCTTAATATCGCATTACAACCTTTTTCGCTCTGCGGAGATAAACGGTAGCACTAAGCCCGGCTTTAGTAGCGGAGATGCTATTACTGCCTTAAAAGAAGTAGCTGCGCAAACCCTACCGCAGGGTTATGGTTACGAGTTTTCGGGCTTAAGCCGCGAGGAGTTGTTATCGGGTTCAAAAACCATTTACATATTTGCCCTTTCGATAGGCTTTGTGTTCTTGTTCTTGGCTGCGTTGTATGAAAGCTGGTCGGTACCGTTCTCGGTACTGTTGGCTGTACCGCTGGGAGCGTTTGGTGCGATCCTGTTCCTGATGTTTAAACCAAGCTTAACCAATAACGTTTACGCGCAAATTGGTTTGATTACGTTGATAGGGTTGGCGGCCAAAAATGCCATCCTGATCGTAGAGTTTGCTAAAGAACGTGTGGATAGGGGGATGAACCTCGAGAAAGCTACCCTGGAAGCGGTAAGGCTGCGTTTACGGCCGATCATCATGACATCAATGGCATTTATATTGGGTGTGTTACCGTTGCTATTTGCATCAGGTGCCGGTGCCGAATCAAGAAAGACCATTGGCTGGACAGTTTTCGGCGGGATGTTTATGGCTACATCGCTGGCTATTTTTATAGTGCCGGTGTTGTATTACATCATTACTAAATTCGCTTACGGCGATGCTAAACTCGCCGAAATGGAAAAGAACTACAAACCCGATCCTGAGATAGATCCCAAATCATAATATTACAAAGCCTCCGTTACAACGGAGGCTTTTTTTATGTATAGAATAATTTTGTGATGCCAAATCTTGGCACCTGCCGCAGTTTGCATTAAAAAAAACCGTCCTAAAATCTATAAAAACTAAACTTTTAGCAAATAACCGAAACTTTTAAAAGTTGTTCACAAATGTTAAATAACTTTTTTAACATTATTTGACCACGGCGGTTTAAAAGTCAAAATTATATTGATTATCAACACATAAGGCTTTAAAACAAGCCATAATGGAGTTTTTTTATGTGTCACTTAAAAATCATTTAACCGTTAAATTGTGCCAATTGGCAGAGTATTTGATTATTGCCGTGTATCACAATTAATAATTGTATTACTAAAAAACACGACAATGAAAAAAATGACAAAAATCATAGCGGTTGCTTTTACAGCAGCAGCTTTATTTATCGGCACAAATGTTATCGCACAATCTACTCCAAAAAGTGCCTTGCGATTAGGTTTAGGTGTGGAAGGTTTACTACCAACGGGTAACTTACATGATATCTCTAATGTTGGTATAGGTGGTACCGCACGTTTACAATACGGATTAGCTGATAATTTGGCTTTAACTTTAACATCAGGTTACTACAACTTTTTTGGTAAAGAACTTGGTAATACCAATATTAAAACAGCTTCGTATGGTATGATACCTGTAAAATTAGGTGTTAAGGCGTTTTTTACTCAAAATCTTTATTTTGGTGCTGAAGTTGGTGCGGGTTTTGAAACTAAAACTTTTGGAGCGCTTAAAAATCAAGACACAGAAGGGTTAAGTAAAAATACAAAATTAATTGCGTCACCTGGAATTGGTTACGCTTCTCAAAAATGGGATGTAGGTGTTCGTTACGAGAATTATTCTGGCCAGAGTAATAACTTTGGTACAGTTGGTTTACGTATAGCTTACGGTTTCGGTTTATAATATTGCCGAAATTCTACTTAACAAAAAGCCCCTCGTCTATTTGGCGAGGGGCTTTTTTATTTGGTTTGAATCAGGATTGTTCAAATTTACAGCATTCTGAAAATTCTTTAGGCAAGTAAAAACCGATTCAGAATACTAAACTAATTTAGCCAGCGCTGTCCTTATCCTCTTTACAGCTTCTACCAATTTATCTTCGGCAGCGGCGTAAGAAATGCGGATAGATTTTTTATCGCCGAACGAATCACCACCTACGGTAGCAACATGTGCTTCTTCTAATAAGAAAATGCTCAGTTCGTCGGCATCGTTAATGGTTTTGCCGTTAAAGCTTTTACCAAAAAATGAAGTAACGTTAGGAAAGAAGTAAAACGCGCCATCGGGCAAGTTCACAGTAACTCCCGGAATGTCTTTTAGCAAACCATAAACAAGGTCGCGGCGTTTCTGGAACTGCTCGCGCATTTGATGAACGGTTTCTAAACCACCTGTGTAAGCGGCAACGCCGGCTTTTTGTGTGATAGAGCATGTACCTGATGTTATCTGGCCCTGGATCTTATCACATGCGGCAGCAATTTCGCTGTTTGAGGCGGTATAACCAATCCTCCAGCCGGTCATGGCAAAAGCCTTCGACCATCCGTTAACGATCACCACGCGATCTTTAATGCTTGCGAACTGTGCAATCGACTCGTGGCCGCCAATAAAGTTAATATGTTCGTAGATCTCGTCGCTCAGGATATAAATCTCCGGATATTTTTCAAATACTTTAGCCAAGCTCTTTAACTCATCCTTACTGTAAACACTGCCGGTAGGGTTACAAGGAGATGAGAACATGAACAATTTAGTTTTAGGCGTAATAGCCGCCTCTAATTGCTCTGCAGTAATTTTAAAATTGCTTTCAACTGTGGTTTCAATAAAAACGCTTACGCCTTCGGCAAGCTTTACAATTTCAGAATACGAAACCCAGTAAGGGGTAGGGATAATAACTTCTTCGCCGGGGTTAACCAAACACAATATGGTGTTGGCAAGGGCTTGTTTGGCGCCGGTAGAAACTACAATTTGCGTATCGGTATAATCCAGGTTGTTCTCTGTCTTTAACTTACCAACCACGGCCTTGCGCAGGTCCGGGTAACCGGCTACAGGTGTATAATAAGTAAAGTTTTTATCCATTGCCGTTTTTGCGGCTTCCTTAATATGCTCGGGGGTATGAAAATCGGGCTCTCCAAAGCTAAGGCTTATTACATCTACACCTTTGGCAGCCAATTCGCGGCCCATTTTAGCCATCTTAATGGTTTGGGATTCTGACAGGTTGTTTATCCTGTTACTTAATGCGCTCATATTGTTGTTTTTATTACTGCGGCAAATATAGAAAATTAGTTTACACACCTTTTGCGATATATATAAACTATACCTAAAATGTTTAGTTATGGGCGAATTGCAAAATGTGTTGTAATAAATAAACTGTGTCAGAACCATTTTAAACTAAACATGTTGCAATTTTAACCGAACGGCAAGATGAAAAATCCGTAAGTTTGGCCTCTCTTAAAAGGTTGGTTTTGAAGGAACATAAAAGGATAATTTTAATGTCGCTTATCACCGGTGTTGTGCTGATGGTGATGAAATTTGGCGCGTATTTTTTAACAAATTCCAACTTTGTACTAACCGACGCTGCCGAAAGTATTGTAAACGTAGTGGCAAGTTCTTTCGCGTTCTTCAGCATCTATCTGGCATCGCAACCGCGCGATGAAAACCATCCATACGGCCATGGTAAGGTCGAATATTTTTCCGTTTTTATAGAGGGTGCTTTAATAGGTATTGCGGGTGTCATCATCATCGCGAAATCAACTTATAGCATATTTTATCCCGAGGTTATTCATGATCTTTTGCTGGGTGCCATTATTATAGGTGTAACCGGCACGATCAACGGCGGGTTAGGATATTATATGATCCGTAAAGGTAAATCGTTACGTTCTATTACTATTGAAGCAGACGGGCATCATTTATTAACAGATACCGTTACCAGTTGCGGTCTTGTTATAGGCTTGCTGCTGATCTACTTTACTAAGATATTATGGCTGGATAGTGTGCTGTCTATCCTTGTTGGTTTTTATATATTATTTACCGGTTACAAATTGATTCGCCGTTCTGTTGCCGGGTTAATGGACGAAACCGATTTTAGCATCGTAAGCGATGTGGTTACTGTTTTAGGCGAACAACGCCGCGAAGAATGGATAGACATTCACAACCTGCGCGCTCAAAAATACGGTAACGAACTGCACATAGATTGCCACCTTACTTTGCCAAACTATTTCGACCTTAACCGGGTGCACGCGGAAGTGAAACTGGTAGAACAACTGGTGAATAAAAACGCAGGCATCCTGACCGAATTTTTTATTCATACCGACCCATGCCTGCCGGATTGCTGCCACTACTGCAGCATGCCAAATTGCCCCATAAGGAGCGAGGCCAAAACAGAGGATATCCCCTGGACGATGGATAAAGTAATGCGCAACAAAAAGCACTATGAATAACAAGTTTTTCAACGTACGTGTTTACGGCCTGCTCATAAACGCAAACAATGAGGTTTTGATAAGCGATGAGCAGGAGTATGGCTTCCGCTTTACTAAGTTCCCCGGTGGTGGGTTAGAGTATGGTGAGGGGTTGATAGAAGGCCTTAAACGCGAGTTTGTTGAAGAATGCAATACAGAGGTAGAAGTGACCAGCCATTTTTATACTACCGATTTTTTTGTAAAATCTGCATTTAACGATTCACAGATCATCAGCGTTTATTACCTGGTGAAGGCAGTATCCGACTTAAGGGTTACCACCAAAATTGAGGTATTTGATTTTGAGGGCGAAGGCGATATCTTACAATCTTTCCGCTGTGTAAAGCTGAGTGAGCTTAATGTTGATGCCTTTACCTTCCCAACCGACCAGTACGTTGCCGATCTATTATTAAAAACACTATGAACTTAGCCGAACGCGATCTAAAAGTTATCTGGCACCCCTACACGCAAATGAAAACGGCGCAGCCGCCAATCCCTATTGTTAGAGGCAAGGGCACCTGCCTGTATGCCGAAGACGGTACAAAATATATAGATGCCATATCATCGTGGTGGGTTAACATCCACGGGCATTCGCACCCATACATCGCCAAAAAAATTGCCGAACAGTTAACGGTTCTGGAGCATGCTATCTTCGCAGGCTTTACACATCCCGGAGCAGTTGAACTGGCCGAGCGTTTACTTGCTATCCTACCAAATAATCAAGCCAAAGCATTCTACTCTGATAATGGCTCTACCGCTATAGAGGTTGCTATAAAAATGTGCCTGCAATACTGGTATAACAAAGGCGAGCAGCGCACCAAGATAATTGCGTTTAAGAATGCTTACCACGGCGATACATTCGGCGCCATGTCGGTAAGTGGGCGTAGCGCCTTTACAGCTGCTTTTGATACCCTATTGTTTGAGGTGGATTTTATTGACTTACCTGATGCGTGTAATATCGACGCTCTTAAATCTCAAATCTCAAGTCTCAAATCTCAGATCTCATCTTTTATTTTCGAGCCATTGGTGCAAGGCTCTGCCGGGATGATCATGTACGAGGCAAAGTATCTGGATGAACTGATGGCGCATTGCCAAAAGGAAGGTGTTTTGCTGATAGCCGATGAAGTGTTTACCGGTTTCGGCCGCACTGGCAAGTCTTTCGCCTGCGAACATGTACAAACACAACCCGATATCATGTGTTTCTCTAAAGGCCTTACAGGCGGCACCATGGCTTTTGGGTTGACAACCTGTACACAGGAAATTTACGATGCGTTTTTGTCTTACGATAAAATGAAGACGCTGTTCCACGGGCATTCATACACGGCAAATCCAATAGCATGTTCTGCAGCTTTGGCCAGTCTGGATCTGTTCCTTGAGCCATCAACCCAACAAAATATTGACCGTATTGCTGCCAAACACACAGCCTTTGCTGAAAAAGTTAAAGGACATAAATCCATAAAAATCACTCGCCAAACAGGTACAATCCTGGCGCTGGAATGGGAAACGGGTAACAATACGTCATATTTTAGCGCCCTGCGCGATAAATTGTATCACTACTTTTTAGATAAGGGCATAATTTTAAGGCCCCTTGGGAATATAATTTACATTTTACCCCCATATTGCATTACTGATACCGAACTCGATTACATTTACACCACCATCAGGCAAGCCCTCGATGAGATCTAAACTATGGAACTAAATACAATATTACCCCAAATAATTGCCGATAACCAGCTGCACGCGCGTTGGTTAAATACGCTATCGTTAATGGAAAACACCGGAGCCCGTAAAATCTCCGCAAGTGAAGACCCTGCAACGGTTACTTACATTATATTAAAGCATGCTGCAGAAGAGCATCGCCACGCGTTCTACCTAAAAAAACAGATAGAAAAAACAGGTAAAGATTTGCCAACCTATTCTGCCGAATACCTGATAGCACCTGCGTTCAGCAAGTATTACCTAAACCAATTGGATATTGATGTTTGCCGTTACCTTAAAAACGAAATGCATTTAACCGGCGCCGAACTGCGTTTTGCGGCATACCTGTTGGTTACCTACGCTATAGAAGTACGTGCCGATGAACTTTATCCAATTTACCAGGACGCGCTTGATGCCGTTGGTAGTAAGGTGAACGTGAAATCGATTATCTTGGAAGAAGAAGGCCACCTGGAAGAAATGATAAACCAGTTGCGAAAGTTCTCGCCAGCTTGGGAAGGCCACGCGCAAAAGGCTGTTGATATGGAAACCCGCTTGTTTAAACAATGGGTTAACAGTTTATCGTCAGAACTAGTCTGAACCAAAATTTCCTGAATTAAAGAATTTGAATGCATTAATAACCTTCTCAAATATTAAAGCCCGGTAATTAATAACTACCGGGCTTTGTTTTTTAAAAGGTTGGTTGGTTTAGTTACCGCCGCCGCCCATAGATTTTAGGTCGTCCATTGAAATCTTATCAAAATCAGCCGGAACGCTGAAAGTACCTGCAGGTACTTTTTGTTCTACAATATTTTTGATAGTAACCTCAGATGACTGCCCGTTTTGGAAAGTTACGTACTGGATAGGGAAACCGCCTGCTTTAGCATAAAATTTAGATGCTGAGTTTACAGGCAACGAAACATCGTTAGTTACCCAAATGTCGTAAGATTTACTTGTTTTAGGATCTGTAGCAATAACTTTTTTGCAGTTAAAACCATTGATAACTTTAGTTTCGGTACCCGGTTTAAAATCAAGTACCGGCATTTTTGACATTTGTTCTTCAATTTCGGCAGGCGTAGCAATAGCCGCTTTTTTTATGGAAGCTACAGGTACGTCAACCATAATAGCCATGTAAGTGCCTTTAGCGTCTGTTAAAACCTTAATAGCAGCAGGCCCCGAGTTAAAAGCAACTGCAGATGAGTCGGTCCTGAAGTAATTTTTTGCTTCGATAGACTGGCCCATAGCGTTCATGCTTATGGTAGCAATGCCCTCTTTATAAACTTTTTGCGCGCTGGCGCTAATAGCTGTTGCGGTTAGGGCTATACCCATGGCAACAGTAAATAATTTATTCTTCATAGTTTTAATTTGATGGATACAATTTAGTGTGTAATTAATTCGTGTGCAAACTTTTTTAAGATATTTTTTAATTATTT
Source organism: Mucilaginibacter aurantiaciroseus (assembly GCF_024055595.1). Classification (GTDB taxonomy): domain Bacteria; phylum Bacteroidota; class Bacteroidia; order Sphingobacteriales; family Sphingobacteriaceae; genus Mucilaginibacter; species Mucilaginibacter aurantiaciroseus. The sequence goes on along the minus strand of NZ_JAMXOF010000001.1, from coordinate 1,476,010 downwards.
ATGTGGATTAGATACGATACAGACCGATTTGTTACGTTTTAATATATTATAATTCACTTGTATCGGCTTTACCCTGTCTTTAAATTCGGTAATGTAGCTGTTTGAATTATCAGCATTAATAATAACTGTTTTATTCTTAATTAAAGCTGTATTTAAAAATGCGTTACCGCTCACAAATAAATAATTGATACCCAATTGCTGGGGGATAGACTTTATTTTACTGCTATCGTTTAACAATAGTAGTTTTTTATTTTGGAAGCTAATGAAGTTGCCTTGCTTTATTAAATAAGGCTTACAAATATTATCGGCTGTATTATAAACCTTATAATCCGTTATTCGGTTGCTATCCAGCCCCGGCTGTATAGCATATTTAAAGTATTTGTCCATTTCAGGCAGATCGCTTATGACCACGCCCTGGTTACCGTTCTTAAATACGATGCCGGCATGTTTTCGCAGGTTTAAAAAGGTAATGGTGCTGGATGTATCGGCTTTAAGTTTTTTAAGGCTGATGCTTATGCTCAATATAAGCACACAAACCAAAGTTACTTTTATCAGCCATTTCTTTTTGTCATATAAGTAATAAAACAGGAAGATGATGATCGCGTAAAGCAACAGGTGTTCAAACTTTGTTAACCATATTTTGCCAATACTGGCATAGGGCGAATGTTCTATAAAAACGAGGGCTTTGTTTATTAGCAATATACTTTGCTCCAACACATATCCCAGGGCTTTAGATACATAAGGCAATTGCGGCAGCAGCAACAAAAGCAAGCCACTGTACATGACGATGATGATAGGAATGGTTATCAATAAATTGCTCACCAAAAAGTAAACCGGGAACTGGTGAAAGTAATAAGCACTCAACGGAAACGTAATTACCTGCGCGGCAATAGAAACAGAGCAGGCCAGCCAGATCTTATCTATCCATTTATTCTTAACGCTAAACCACTCATAAACTATTGGCTGGAAAACAACCAGCCCGGCAACTGCAAGGTACGACAGTTGAAAACCTACATCCGTCATTAAAAACGGATCATATAGTAACAGGCCAAAAGCTGAAGCCGCCAGTAAGTTTAACGTATTAATGTACCTGCTGTAAGTTTTACCTGTGATAATTAAACTAATCATCACCGCGGCCCTGCAAACCGCCGGAGAAAAGCCTGTGAGCAATGCGTAAACCCATATCAAGATGACAATTACAACAGCCTTGATGATCTTGCCATGTTTGGAAGTATCCAGAAAGCCAAGCATCCAACCCAATAGTAAATAAATAATAGCCGCATGCCCACCCGATACCGATAGGATATGGATGGTGCCCGTTTTAGAATAGGCCTGCAACACATCGTTACTCAGATTGGCCTTGTAGCCCAGTATCAGGGTGGTTGCTACCGCGATGGCTGTAGTATCCTGCATATTACGCTTGAATTTGTCTACCAGGTTTTGCCTGGTCTTAAGCGCATAAGCAATAACAGGATTGCCATTCCCCGTGGAGATGATTTTATATTGCTTTGGATACAAGAACGCCTGGTAATGAACATTTTTATTGGCCAGGTATTGCTTATAATTAAACTCGCCCGGGTTAAAAGACGGGTCGACTGCCGAGTAATTTGCGGGGATAAGTAACTGTTCGCCATAGAACATGTTTTTAGCCAGCTCATCCTTAATAGTAATAAGTAAAGTACCGCTGGTTTTGCTTGCTTGTTTATTGTTTATTACTTGTTTAGCAACTGCCGTAAAGCGCACCAGGTCGTCTTTTACTTTAGGTTCTGATGTGATGGTAACTAATATTTTTTGCGCAGGTGCTTTTGAGAAATGATTAGGTTTATTCAACTCGTTATGTTCAACGGTAATAAACCAACCCAATAAAAATAAAATTGGGTAAAGCAATGCCCCGCCAAGCCAGCGCGCTTTATAAAGGCGCAGTTTGGTGTAGACAAAATTTAACCCGATGAATAATAGCGTAAATGCTATCAGCCCTGCTAAAACAATACCATCAGATGTATTTAAACAGAAAAGCGCGCCGGTGATGCCTGCTAAAAAGGGGAGTAGTAATACAACAACGGGTATTTCGCCCTTGTGCTTAGCAATCATAGGTTTAGTATTCAGCTCCCTCTCAACCTCCCCAAGCGGGTGAGACTTTTTTATTTAAGCCCTCCCTTTCGGGGAGGGTTTGGGTGGGGCTGCATAAAAATAGAATAATTACAACTGGTCGCGCACTTCCAACAGGAATTTTTTCATGCTTTCCAACGAATCTATCACGCGCTGGCTATCGCGGGTATCGCCCATGTTGGTTTTCAAGTGGTCTTTAGCGCCTTGCAGGGTGTAGCCTTTGTCGTTAATCAGGTGAAAGATGATTTTAAAGTTCTCCAGGTCTTCGGGGGTGAAATACCTGTTGCCCTTTTTGTTTTTTTTTGGCTGCAATACATCAAATTCTTTCTCGTAAAAACGTATCAACGACTGGTTAACATCAAACATGGCAGATACTTCGCCCATGGTATAATACATTTTGTTGATCTCGCGGTCTTTGTAGGGCATGTACAAATGTAGTATTTTAGTAAGTAAGTGTGCAAGTGCTTAAAGCGTAAAATAATAAATCATAAAGCTACAAATACCTATTCATAATGGCAGGGATCAAATTCTATTTTAACTAAACTATAAAATGTATTATTTTAGTAACTTAATTAAGTTATGATTAAAACCTTTACCTTTTGTGCCATAGGCATATTATTTGTCAAAATTGCTTTTGGTAATACGGCAGATTCTGTTGTAACTATTAGTTCGGCAATAGAAAACTATCAATTTGTTTATAACACAAAAACCGCATCGGTAGAGATAAAGCAAAAGCTCACCACTACTTATATTGCCAATAACTTCCAGGCCAGCGTGCCGGTGGTACAAGGCTATAATAACCACTTTACCATAACTAATGTTGAATGTAAGGTTGATGGACGCATCCCTTGGGGCTTTAAGCCAACCTACACTTACTATGGCAGCGATGATATTTTCTACTCCGATCAAAAAATCTGTTATTTCCCCCTAATTATTCCTAAAAAGGGTGGGCTTGGTATAGTTACTTTTGCCGAAACGGTTGATGACCCGCGTTACTTTACCAATATTGGTTTTTCTGAAAGTTATGTTGTAAACCAAAAACAAATTGTTGTAAAGGTGCCCCGCTGGATGAAAGTGGAACTTAAAGAGTACAACTTTAACGGTTTTAATATCACCAAAAGTACACAATACATTAGCGGCGAAGATGCCGATGTAATTACTTTTACTATTAAAAATTTGCCGGCTACCAAGCAAGAAAGCAACAGCCCCGGCCCAACGTACCTGTACCCGCATTTAATGGTGCTGTGCAAATCGGCAACGGTTGGCGGCAAAACCTTTACTTACTTTAACACGCTCGACGATCAGTATAAGTGGTACCATAGTCTCATTAAAAGCACCATTGCAGATCAGGGCGCAATAACAGCCAAGGCTAAAGAGCTTACCGGCGGGCAAACTAACGATATCGAAAAAACAAAAGCGATATTTTACTACGTGCAGGACAACATCAGATACATTGCTTTTGAAGATGGTATGGCCGGTTTTAAACCCGAGAATGCCGACGAAGTATTACGCAAAAAATATGGCGATTGTAAAGGAATGGCAAACCTTACCAAGGCTTTGCTAACAGCAGCCGGTTATGATGCCCGGCTTTGCTGGCTGGGTACTAAACATATAGCTTATGATTATCAAACCCCATCGCTGGCGGTTGATAACCACATGATATGCGCCCTTAATTATAAAGGCAAAACCTATTTTTTGGATGCAACCGAAAGCTACCTTGGGTTTGATGAATATGCAGAACGTATCCAGGGAAGACAGATCCTGATAGAAGATGGCGAAAAATATCAACTTACTAAAGTGCCCGTTGCGCTTGCAGGGCAAAACGCTAACGCACAAATATCAAAACTATCTATTACAGCCGGTGCTATAACAGGTACGGTTAATTACGTTTGGAAAGGCGAGGATAAGGAAGAGATACTTACAGGTATAAACAGCATAAAACGCGAAAAGACCGAAGACGCCATGGTCAGATACCTGTCGGGTGATAACAACGATTATAAGGTAACCAACCTAGCACTATCAGGTACAAGTAACCCCGATAAAGATTTAACAGCTACTTACGCTTTAACCACCAAAAATGGCATTTCATTGTTTGGCAAAACTTACTATATCGATTTGGATAACACTAAGGAATTTATAAATGGTGCAATCAAAACCGACGAGCGCCGGCACGATTACTGGTTTAGCCACAGGCAAAACCTAACACGCAATGCAGAACTGGCTATACCCCAAGGTTATAAAGTTGCTTCGTTGCCGGCAGCTTTAAAAATTGTGAACCCCAATTACGAGTTTCATGTGCAGTATGTGCCCGCAGGCGATAAGGTCACCTACAAAAAAAGCATTATCATAAAAAACACGCATTTGCCCAAAACCGGCTTTGCTCAGTGGAATGCGGATATTGAACAATTGGTCAAAACATATAACGACGCACTAACTATAAAACCTATTTCTGAATGAAAAAACCTTTACTCTTATTATCCTTTTTAATAACTACCTGTAGCGCAGTTTATGCGCAAAGCTACAACGAAAAAGCCGCCGAGATACAAAAAACGGTGTGGGGTAACGCCACGCCTGAATTTAGCTTAAAACAGGTGCCGGCTAAATATGCTAACGAAAGTGCTGTAATATTAGCGCAATCGTATAACATACAGCGTACATCTAATTTAAAGTTTAAATTCCTGATTGTAACGGCTAGTATTGCCAATCGGGTTACCAGGGTATCAACCCTGCACGAACGCGTTAAAATAAACGATAAGTCTGCATTGGAACGCTACTCAACTCTTGAGTATCAAAAAAAGCTGGACAAAAGCATGTCGTTCCTTATCGCTAAAATCAATGATGTGCATAACACCTACATTGGCGCTAAAATAATTAAACCGGGCGGGCAGGAAACCGTAGTGAATACCGGAGAAGAGGTGTTGTTGAAAAATACCGGAAAAGATCAGAAAGGAAAGCTTGCAATACCCGGCCTGCAGGTTGGTGATATATTAGATTATTACATCAGCAATAACGATCTGTCGGAAAATGCCATGGAAGATTCTTACAAAAAGAATGACCAGGTTTATGTATTGGCAGATGAATACCCCATACTTAACTATTCGCTTTATTTTCAATTTAACAGTAAAACTTCAGTTTACTACATAGCTGCTAATGGTGCGCCCAAACTTGAGGAAAGCACCCTGCCTAATGGCGACCTGGTTTATAAACTGAGCAAGAAGGAAATGCCTAAATATCAAAGCCAAAAGTGGGTTTCGGTATATCGCCAATACCCTTATATCGAGATCAGCAGCGCTGCCAAATCAAAAATGATGAGCATGGGTAACCCCACTGCAAAGGCCGGCGGCCTTACCGCTAACAAAGAGCTTTTCCAAACTTTTTTTCACGAGGTAAATAACCCCATTGATGAAGAGCCTAAAAAGATCATGAAAGATTATTTTGACAGTAGGAAAAACCTGAAGGCAGCGCCGCTTGATAGTTCAATGAAGATTTTATATGACGCCTGGAAGCTGCGCTTATTTGGCAATTTTGATAAGGATGACGTGGATGATTTAAAAGCGTTAAACTATCGTACAGCAAAAGGCACCATAGCTACCATAAATATGAGCCGCCTTTTAACAGATATGGATATTGTACATGAAGTGCTGTTGGTTTGCTCGCGAAATACCAGTAGCCTGGATAACGTTTTCAATTTTTCTGACCTTGATGCTGTGATTCGCATAAGCAACGGTAACAAGCCATTATATATGTGCTTTGACGATGCTGTAACCCATTTTAACGAGATACCGGCGAAGTTCCAGGGCGAAAAGGCTATTAGCCTTGTGCCTAAGCGTAAAAGCGCCACCAAGTATGTGTTTGATGAAATGAACACAACCATCCCAATGGTAAGTGCCGACAAAAACCATGTTGAGGAAAAAGTTGAAGTATCTTTACTGGCCGATATGCAAAAGTTAAAAGTGCAGCGATTAGTAAAGCAAACCGGCTACATGCGCCACGACGGCCAGAAAAACCTGCTGAGCGCAATGGATATCGATAATGGCCTGATGGAACTGGTAAAAGGGCCCCCGCTTGCCAAACGACTTTCAAAAAATTACGAGACCAAAAAATCTGCAGATGCCTTTTTAGGTGGCATGGGCAAATCACAGGTAGAGGTCCGTAAAAGCTTTATGGACGAAGCGCAAGAGCAGTTTGGGCAGGAGCCCGTGCAAATAAGCGACTATAAAGTGATAAATCCCGCCCTCGAAAATAACAAACCTGTGTTTGAGTTTTCATCAACGGTGATACTTAATAACCTTGTTAAAAAAGCAGGCAACAACTATATAGTAGATGCTGGTAAACTTAAAGGCAGTTTTGTTCAGTTAGATGAAAAAGACAGGAAGCGTACGCGTGATATTTATATGCCTGCCGCACGCAGCCTTACTTTTACAATAAACCTGGCCATACCGCAAGGATACCAGGCAAAGGGAGTGGAAGAATTAAATACCAAAAAAGCTAATAAAACAGGTTCTTTTACCTCTTCGGCCACAGTTAAGGGTAATGTGTTAAGTATTATAGTTAGCCGTGTTTATGCTGGTAATTTCGAAAAAGCCGCCGACTGGCCCTTGGTTACCGAACTGGTTGACGCCGCCTTTGCGTTTAACAACCAAAAGATCCTTCTTGAGAAATAATTATTGCGGGTTATACATATAAAAGGCGGTGATTTATTCTCCGCCTTTTGTATGTATGGTCAATTCAGTTAATTCCAAAATTCTATTAATTCAGGTTCAGACAATTTTCTACCTTTGCACCCTATGACCGCTAAAGAAATACGCCAGGCTTTTCTTGATTTTTTCGCTTCTAAAGGCCACATTATTGTGCCAAGCGCACCTATTGTTGTAAAAAACGACCCCACCCTGATGTTCACCAACGCAGGGATGAACCAGTTTAAAGATGTGTTTTTGGGCGAAGCTCCTGCAAAAGCCCCACGCGTGGCCGATACCCAACGCTGCCTTCGCGTTAGCGGTAAACATAACGATTTGGAAGAGGTGGGTATTGATACCTATCACCACACTATGTTTGAGATGCTGGGTAACTGGAGCTTTGGCGACTACTTTAAAAAAGAAGCTGTTGACTGGAGTTGGGAGTTATTGACCGAAGTTTACAAATTGGATAAGAGCCGCCTCTACGTAACTTATTTTGAAGGCGACGAGAAAGAAGGACTTGAAAAAGATACCGAAACCTACGAACTGTGGAAACAATATGTAGATGAAGCAAATATTTTGCCCGGCAATAAAAAAGATAACTTTTGGGAAATGGGCGAAACAGGCCCCTGCGGACCATGTTCGGAGATTCACTTTGACAGTCGCCCGGATAATGAGCGTGCGGAGGTTAGCGGTGCTACTTTAGTTAACGCCGATCACGACCAGGTGATAGAGATCTGGAACAATGTATTCATGCAGTTTAACCGTATCAAAGATGGTTCGTTGCACCCGTTGCCGGCCAAGCACGTGGATACCGGGATGGGGTTCGAGCGTTTGGTGCGTGTGTTGCAAGGCAAAAGTTCAAATTACGATACCGACGTTTTCCAACCGATGATCCAATTCATTGCAGAGAAAAGCGGTAAAAAATATAACAGTGCCGCTAAACCCGGCGATGCGGATTGGGCTGATGCTGTGGCCATGCGCGTACTGGCAGATCATATCCGTGCTATTAGCTTTGCCATTGCCGATGGGCAACTACCCGCAAGTAACAAAGCAGGTTACGTTATCCGCAGGATTTTACGCCGTGCGGTACGTTATAGCTACCAAACCTTAAATTTTAAAGAACCATTCTTTAATGAGTTAGTGCCATTACTGGCCGAACAGTTTAAAGGTGTGTTTGATGAGTTATACTCACAAAAGGATTTTGTGCAGAAGGTGATTTTGGAGGAGGAGGTTGCTTTTCTTAGAACTTTATCTGCTGGTATTAGAAGGTTTAATGAGTTGACCTCTATTTTTGCCTCTATAACAAGTGTGGAATATCCTGAGGGCACAATAAAAGATATACCCACCGGTCGAAAAATTAAAGGAGAGCACGCTTTTGAACTGTCTGATACCTACGGTTTTCCAATTGACTTAACCGAATTAATGGCTCGAGAACAAGGTTTTGCAGTTGACATGGAAGGCTTTGAACAAGCTCTTCAAACCCAAAAACTCCGTTCACGCGCTGCAACTGCTGTTAGCGCGGGCGACTGGGTGGTACTTCGTGGTGGTGATAATACCGAGTTTACGGGTTATGATGAGATGTTGACACAGGCCGAGATCCTAAAATACCGTAAAGTAACCACGCAGGGTAAAGAGCAATACCAGCTCGTGCTGAACCGTACACCATTCTACGCGGAAGGTGGCGGCCAGGTAGGCGATACCGGTAACTTAATGAGCGAATGGTACGATGAAAAAAAAGGCAACCTTAATTTTGAGATTACAGATACTAAAAAAGAAAATGGCTTGATCATTCATTACGCTAACCTTTCGCCGTATTATGATATGGAGACAGGCGAGCAAAAAGAGTGGGAATTGCCAAACCCAATGCCAACCCGTTTCCAGGCGGCCATCAACATGGGTAACCGCATCATGACCAATGCTAACCACTCGGCAACACACTTGCTGCATGCCGCGTTAAAAGAAACCCTGGGCGAGCACGTAAACCAAAAAGGTTCATTAGTAAACCCGGATCAGTTGCGTTTCGATTTTTCACATTTCAGTAAGGTTACGGATGATGATATAGAAGTATTAGAACGCATCGTTAACCAAAAAGTGCGCGAGGCTATCCCTTTAAAAGAAGAGCGCAGTGTACGTTACGACGATGCCATAGCAAGCGGCGTTACAGCCCTGTTCGGTGAAAAATATGGCGATTATGTACGCGTAATAACCTTTGATGATAAATTCAGCAAGGAACTTTGTGGTGGTACCCACGTACAAAACACCGCCGAAATAGGCTTCTTCAAAATAACAGGCGAAAGCGCTGTAGCTGCAGGTGTACGCCGTATAGAGGCTATTACCAGTTACCACTCTCAGGATTATATCCAAGCCCAGTCGCGACAAATAAAAGCCTTAAAAGACCTTTTAAAGAACCCAAATGACCTTTCAAAAAGCATCGAAAGCCTGATAGAAGATAACAACCGCATGAAAAAGGAACTGGAGAAAGCAGTCCTGATGAAAGCATCCGGTTTAAAAGATCAGCTGGCTAAAACTGCGGAGGAGATCAACGGTATCAACTTCATCGCCCAAAGGGTGGAGCTGCCAAATGCCGATGCGGTTAAAACTTTGGCTTATCATTTGAAAGATATTGTTCCAAACTTGTTCCTGGTATTGGCTGCCGATATCAACGGCAAACCAAGCATTACCGTAATAATAGATGAAACTTTGGTAAAAGAAAAAGGCCTGCATGCCGGCAATATCGTAAAAGAGCTTGCTAAAGAAGTTAAAGGGGGTGGCGGTGGTCAGCCATTCTTCGCTACAGCGGGGGGCAGCGATTTAAGTGGTATTAATAATGCGCTGGCTAAAGCCAAAAGCTTTGTAAGCTAAGTAATCAACTTACTATATACTTTAAGCAGAACGATCGCCTTATTAGGTGGTCGTTCTGCTTTTATCAGTTAGTGGCGGCCATTGCCACCACCGTGTCCACCCGGTTTACCGCCACCGCCATGTTCACTGCCGCCATTTCCGCGGCCACCGCCATGTTCTTGTCCTCTTCCTGGTCTACGGTTCCTGTCACGTCCGGGTCCTCTGCCTGGGCCACGGTTTACATAGCGTGTGCGGTTCACAATGGTTGTATGCGGGCGGTAATACCTGTCGCGGATAATGCCACCCCTTATACCGCGGTATCGGGCATATCTAACACGATCGCTGCTGTAATAGTGGTATGGGTTGGGCCTATATACAGCCACTTTATAACCATTATTGATATTGTAATAATTATAGCGGGGCGGTAAACTGTTTCTCCAGATCCAGTTGTTGCCATTCAAAAAAATGTATTGATGTGTTGGTGCATAATAATAGCTATTCACATCCGGCAGGTAATAATAATTGGCATCGGCATATTCTACAGGCGGGCTCCAGGTGCCTACGTTAAGGCTAACGCTCACCTGCGCTTTTGAGGCGGTTACTGATGCTGCAAGGATGAACATCCCGGTAAGCATTCCTAAAACTGTTCTTTTCATAATATGTGTTGTAAGTGCATGTGATTCTGTAACGATTAAAGTAACAGACACCTCATTAAATAAAAGGTTTAACAAATTGTTTGCGCCGGGCAAATCCATTTCAAAAAATAGCTATGAAAAATAGATATATAAACTATATTTGGCATGTTTCATCAATGCTGAATAACAGCTGAATATATAATATGGCAGTTCTACAAAGCGGCGTGAGTGATAAATACGAGTTGGTTGTTGGGTTAGAGGTTCACGCGCAGTTATCCACTTTAAGTAAGGCTTTTTCATCAGATTCGGCAGCATTTGGCGCCGAACCAAACCACCACGTTAGTCCGGTTTCGCTGGGGCACCCCGGCACGTTGCCGCGCATTAATAAACGCATGATAGAGTATGCCGTAAAAATGGGCCTGGCCTGTAATTGCAGCATCAACCTGCAAAACACCTTTGCCCGTAAAAATTACTTTTATGCCGATCTGCCCAAAGGTTTTCAAACCACGCAAGATCAGCAGCCGATCTGCCTGGGCGGTAGTGTAACTGTAAAGTTGGCTAACGGTACTTCAAAAACCATCGCCATCCATCACATCCACATGGAGGATGATGCCGGCAAAAGTTCGCACGATCAGCACGACTATTATTCGCTTATTGACCTGAACAGGGCAGGGGTACCACTTATCGAAATTGTATCCGAGCCCGATATGCGCAGTGCCGAAGAGGCAGGCCAGTTCCTGACCGAGGTGCGCCGTTTATTGCGTTACCTTGATATTTGCGATGGTAATATGGAGGAAGGCAGCATGCGTTGCGATGCCAATATATCTGTACGCTTACGAGGCGCTGCTCAATATGGCAACCGTTGCGAAGTCAAGAACCTTAACTCTATACGTAACGTGCAGCGTGCCATCGAGCATGAGTTTGCACGCCAGGTAGAAGTGATAGAAGCAGGTGGCCACATCGATCAAAATACATTGAACTTTAATGCAGATACCGGCGAAACATCCATACTCCGTTCCAAAGAAATGGCGAACGATTACCGCTATTTCCCCGAGCCAGACTTGTTGCCTGTTCAAATTACTGAAATCCAACTGGCAGACATCCGCAATAAAATGCCGGCATTACCAAATGAGCTGTTTGAAAAATACACCTCAAAGCTTGGCCTGTCGGATTACGATGCCGGGGTTATCATTGCCGATAAAGAATTTGCCGCCTACTTTGAAGCGTTAATAAAATACACTGCCAACTATAAATCTGCCGCTAACTGGGTGATGGGTGCGGTAAGATCTTACATTAATGATAATAGCATCAACATAGCCGAATTTAAGTTATCGCCACAAAACCTAGCCGGGTTAATTACACTGGTTGATGAGGGTAAAGTGAACAATTCGGTAGCCGCGCAAAAATTATTTCCCGAAATGTTGAAAGGAAATAACAAAACTGCCGACCAATTAGCTAAAGAACTAAATTTGCTGATCAGCGAAGACACCAATGAGGTTGACGAATTTATCCGCGCGGCCTTAGCAAAATATCCAGACAAGGTTGTAGAATACCAAAAGGGTAAAAAGGGCGTTTTAGGCTTGTTTATGGGCGAAGTGATGAAGCTATCAAAAGGAAAGATAGACCCGCAAAAAACCAATCAGCTTTTAATAAAAGAATTAGAATCTAAATAAAGATCATGAAAAACCGTATTGTTACCTGCCTGACATTTGTGGCAGTGTTCGCTATTTCGTCTTGCAAGCAGGCTACCACCTTTACCTTATCGGGTAAGTTGGAAAACCCCGGCAGCATTAAAAAAATATACCTGTTAGCTGCAGACAGCGCCCAGGTGAGTATTATCGATTCAACGGACGTTAGCGCCGGTAAAAATTTTACCTTTAAACACTCGTCGCCATACGCTAACTTGTACAAACTGCGCATCGGGGGCAACATCTACGATTTTGTGGCAAAGAATGGTGACGCCATCACCTTTAAAACAGACATCGCTAACGTTAACCACGATTACGAGATCAGTGGTTCTGAAACTTCTAAAAAAATAAAAGAGTTCAATAAGATCAGCAACCTGTACGGTGCTAAAAATAGCAAGCTGTCTGACGAGTATACTAACAAATCTGCGGCGTTGGGTAAAGAGTCCGATTCGTTATTGAAGATCTATATCCCGCAATTCCAGAAAAACATTGCCGACTACAGCACCGAGGTTTTGAAGTTTGTGGGCGATAACAAAAAATCGCTTGCAGGTTTCTACGCCGCAACATCATTAGATCAATACAAGTACGAGCAGCAAATGGTTGCTTACTCTGATGATATTAAGGATGAATTTATGGATAACCCTGCCGTGCAAACCTTTTTACGCCAGATGGCCGCTGTAAAACCTATCTCGGTAGGCCATAAAGCACCCGACTTTACCATCAAGAGCATTGATGATAAAGAGGTAAAACTATCCGACTATAAAGGGAAGTATGTGATGCTTGATTTTTGGGCATCGTGGTGCGGCCCTTGTCGCCAGGAAAACCCTAACGTGGTTAAGCAATACAAAATTTACAAAGAAAAGGGCTTTAACATTCTGGGCATCTCTTTAGATATCGAGAAAAAAGACTGGAAACAAGCTATCAATGCCGATGGCTTAAGCTGGACGCATGTATCAGACTTACAGCGCTTTGAAGGCCCAACAGAAAAGCTTTACCACATTGAAGCTATCCCATCAAACTTTATCATTGACCCGCAAGGAAATATTGTTGCAAAAAATGTTACAGGAGCCGACCTTGAAGGATTTTTAAAGAAAACATTTAAATAAACTGAATTAAAGGTTAACTTATGGTGCTATTTAACAATTTGTTAATATTGGCTTAACTGTTAGCTTCTATTAAGCTTATACATTTATGCAAAATTAAATATACATGAGCACCAGCAAACAGAAGATATTAATTGTTGACGATGAACCGGATATTTTAGAGCTGATTGAGTACAACCTTAAAAAAGAAGGTTATCAGGTATATACGGCACGTAACGGCCAGGAAGCTGTTGCCGAAGCCAAACGCACCCAGCCCGATCTGATCGTTTTAGATATAATGATGCCCAAAATGGATGGCATCGAAGCATGTCGCATTATGCGCACCATGCCCGAATTTAAAAATACCTTTATGGTGTTCCTTACCGCCCGCAGCGAAGAATATTCGGAAATTGCAGGCTTTAATGTAGGTGCCGATGACTATATCGCTAAACCTATTAAGCCACGTGCACTGGTTAGCCGTATCAACGCTATCCTTCGCCGTAACTCACCGCCGGAAGAAGTTACCGACAATAAACTGGAAATTGGCGATCTTGTAATTGATCGCGAAGCATACTTGGTTTATAAAAAAGGTGCTAAGGTAGTTTTAGCCAAAAAAGAATTTGAGTTACTGTACCTGCTGGCCTCAAAACCCGGCAAGGTATATACCCGCGAGGTGATCCTTAAAAACATTTGGGAAGACTCGGTAGTGGTTACCAACCGTACTATTGACGTGCACGTACGCAAATTGCGTGAAAAACTTGGAGACGATTGTGTATCAACCGTTAAAGGGGTTGGTTACAAGTTCGAAGGATAAAAAAAGCTTCCGTTAACACTAACGGAGGCCTTTTTTAATTTATAACCGTTTGGCTTATTTAGCCAGGTTTTTTTTTGCTGTAGTTGTCGCTTTTGTAGCAGAAGCTGTTGTTGCTTTTTCTTTGGTAGCGGCAGTAATTTTTACAGCGATTGCTTCTTTTTTAGCTTTATCGGTAGTGTCGGTAACTTTCTTGGCCACGGTTGCATTAGCTGCGGTAGCTTTTTTAGCCGTCACCGATTCTTTGATGTCTTCAAATTTGTGTTCCGCTTTGTCATTAAGGTCTTCGGCAGTTTCTTTGTCGCCATCCCAAAATTCTTCAATGGTTTCTTTTATCTTTTCGAAAAAGCCTTTTTCATCGGGCTGTGTTTTTTTTGTGCTCATGACGTTTTAGGTAGAAGATGATTATTAGGTGATTAACATTATTGAATAAAATTTGTTTGAGCCTCATCCCAGCTCTCTCCGAACGAGAAGTGGTAATTAACACGCTTAGGTAACTCACCCCGCGGTACTTTGTGCACGACACTCTCTGCTTAGCAAAGAGAGTGAAGAATATATTTTAGTCTATAAATGGAAATCGGTAACCGTTGTTTTTACGCTCATTGCGAAGCAGAGAAGGTTGACCAGCGCAGCGTAGTCAGGGTGAGTAAACTTGCAAAGCGATGTTTAACACCTATACCACAATTAATTTAATTAACCGTATTTTTACCAGCTATGAAGTTTCCAAAGTTTGCCAACCTGATACTATTTGAAGACGATGATGTTATTGTGGTTAACAAGCCACCGTTCATCAGTTCGTTGGATGAGCGCGAGGGTGGCGAGATAAATATGCTGCGCCTCGCTAAACAATATACTGATGATGCACAGATCTGCCACCGCCTGGATAAAGAAACCTCAGGCGCGCTTATTGTAGCCAAAAACCCGGAAGCTTACCGTACGGTATCCATGCAGTTTGAAAGGCGTAAGGTGAAAAAGGTTTATCACGCGGTAATCGATGGTACGCATGTTTTCGAAAGCTTATTGATCGATCTGCCTATTCTTAACGTGGGGAAAGGAAACGTAACGATTAGCCGCCAGGAAGGTAAACGAGCCGAAACGTGGTTTCAGTCACTAAAATACTTTAAACATTATACATTAGCAGAGTGCCGCCCGGTTACCGGCCGTATGCACCAGATCAGGATCCACCTGGCTACGCAGCGCGCTTCAATCGCGGGTGATGAAATGTATAAAGGCCAGCCTGTTTTTCTTTCTAAGATAAAACGTAAATACATTTTAGGTAAAGACCAGGAGGAATTACCCATCATGAAACGTTTTGCTTTGCACGCTTATGAAGTTAGTTTTAAGCTGCCGTCAGGCGAGGATATTACGGTACACGCCCCTTATCCAAAGGATTTTGAAACGCTGCTTAAACTTTTAGAGAAGTTTGACAGCTAAAAAAAGCCGTTTAAACCCGTAATATATATTACACAATTGCTTGCATTTACGTTTCCATATAGTTACTTTATAGGAAAATAAATTGTATGCGCAGGAAACTTTATGTTACTATAGCTTTTATATCCTTAACTACCTGTGCTTTGCATGCGCAAGAAATAAGTATCAATAAGGATACACTTATTGATATTATTCAACAAAAAGATAGGCTCACCCAGCAAAAACGGCTTATCAGGTTTATTAAATCATATTTTCAGAATGTAAAGCCCGATGGCGCGATTTGCGGTAAAGATACCCTTATTGGATTATTCAATAAGTATGATTTGCCTGAGAAAAATGCGTTCACAAATTTCACCCAAAGTATATCTGCCAACAAAACATATAACCTTAAAAGTGCCGAAACACACATGCTTAGGTCTATAGACCTTGCACGTGAGCAAAATAATAGTTATCTGCTTTATCAATTTTTAAGTCATCTTAGCTTTATACAAACTGACCAGGGAAATTTTACCGGTGCCATTTACAGTTATCGCATGGCAAAAAAAGAGGCACTAAGTTTAAATGATGACTACTTTCGGGCCTTACTTGATGTTAACATATCCGACCTTTACTACAAAGCCAGTTTCTATAATCAATCCATCAACTATCTTGATCAGGCTCAGGAAATATTGCGGAGCGAAACTGCTGGCCGCAAGGCGCAGCTTAATACTATCATTAGGTATAATAAATCTGAAAATTATTTCAGGATGCGAAACTACGATTCGCTGAAAGTTTACCATGATAAATTAGGCGATACAAGCAACAGATCGTACAAAATTCATACCTACAGGTTGCGTACGGCCTATTATTTAAGTTTGCTTAAGGGCAACTATCCCGATGCTATTAAACAGATAAAGGCTTTAAAGGCTGATGCGAAATATGTATCCAACGAGTTGGAGAACCAGCATTTGGCGGATGCTTATTTTAGGAATAACCAGTTAGATTCCGCAAAACTATTGGTGAATGATCTGCTGGTTAATACTACAGATGATAACCACCCCGAGATAAGGTTCCATTTATATGAATTGCTGGCACAAATAGCAGACAAAAAAGGCGATGCAAAAACAGCAGCCAATAATTATAAAATGGCGTTGAAAGATGCAAAGGAGAACAATGCGCGAATAACACAGGTAGGGGATATCTCCTCGCAAATAAAAATTGACGAAACTGAAAGCTCCTATATACAACGCACCGAGGCTTATAAACGCGAACGCCTTTGGTTGATATTCACTGTGATAGTGGCAGCACTAATAATTGCGGCGGTAGGGCTGATCTACCGAAATGGAAAACAAAAAAGACATTACGAAAAGTTGCTTTTTGCATCAAAACGTGAAGAATTGGCGTTTATCAACTCGCACGAGGTACGTAAACACCTCACCAATATTTTGGGGATAATGGATATTCTTAAACACAGCGATAATAAATTGGAAGAATATCAGCAGATAGAAGAGTATCTGCATAAATCAGCATCATTGCTGGATAAATCTATTAAAAACATCTCAGAAAAATTAAATGATGAGTAGGAGCTTTGCCCCAATCCTAAAAACTAAATTATAAAAGGTTAGTAAATATTTTTTTTTTAAATTTAGTATTTCTCGTATATATATTTTTTTTTAAGGATTTAAAAATTAGATTTTAGGAATTCCCGGCAGGGCTTAATCTAAACTTATTAAAGTAGTTTCCCGGCCTATGATATCAGCAACACTCGTTTCAGATAGGATTTTTAGCGTAGCGTCGCGCACTTCAATAAACACATCGCGAATGCCACAGGTATGTTCTTGGTGGCATTCATCGCAACGGTGATAGAAATTTAAGCTGGCGCAGGGTACCATGGCAATAGGGCCATCGGTAATACGCATAATGCTAACCAGGAAAATTTCTTTAGGGTCCTTGTTGAGGCTGTAGCCACCGCCTGCACCTTTTTTGCTATAGAGGTAACCTGCGTTCCTAAGGTCGAGCAGGATCTGCTCCAGGAATTTTTTAGGGATTTTTTCCAGCTCGGCGATCTTTGAGATCTGCATAGGCGGCTTGTCCATGTTTTTGCCCATGACAACTAGCGCCTTTATCGCGTATTTAGTTTTTTTGGATAGCATCTATAAATATAACACTCAAAATTACATAAACAAATTTATACTACATAATATGTATGCATAGTAAATTAAGTAGCAGATCTATCCGAATGCCCAAGGCTTTTATCGGGGCTAACCACATCACGCACCAGTTGTTTTAACTCCTTAATTTCGGGGAAACGGCTCTCCTCTTTACGGTCGAATATTACCAATTCATTTACCCTAATGTTGTATATACCAGAGGTTTCGCTGGGTTGTAGGGTAACGCCGTAAATATCATCAACAAATGTGGTTAGTAACTCTTGCGCCATATATGCCGCACGTAATAGCCAGTTGCATTTGGGGCAATATTCTATAGTGATGGTTGGTTTCATAACGGGTGTGATCATGTAACAAGCTTGTGTTCAATATGTATGGCAGACACAATAGTTGGTTGCCGGATATTTTTTGTTAATTTCAACATCCAATCACCAACCAATTATAAAACATATTTCATGAAAATAATAATTTTTTTTCTGCTGATGCAAGTTTCCTGCGTGCCCTTGTTCGCGCAAAAAGGCGTACAGGTAAAAATCGAGAATGGCATTGTGGAAAGCGTTACTGAAAAGTCGGGAGTAAATAGCTTTAAAGGCATCCCGTTTGCACAGCCGCCTATTGGCGAACTGCGCTGGAAAGAACCAAAGACTGTTAATAATTGGACAGGTATTCGCAAATGCGATGCATTTGGGTACAATCCCATGCAAAAGAAGGTTTTTGGCGATATGGGTTTCCGTACGCCGGGCATGAGCGAGGATTGCCTGTACCTGAACGTTTGGGTACCTGCAAAAGCATCTAAAGCTAAACTGCCTGTGCTGGTTTACTTCTACGGTGGTGGCTTTGTTGCTGGTGATGGATCTGAAGCCCGTTACGATGGGGAGAGCATGGCTAAACGCGGTATTATTGCTTTAACTATCAATTACCGTTTGGGCGTATTCGGTTTTATGGCGCACCCGGAGTTGACAAAAGAATCGGTGCACCAGTCCTCAGGTAATTATGGGTTGCTTGACCAGAACGCTGCCCTGCTTTGGGTGAAAAAGAATATAGCGGCTTTTGGTGGCGACCCAAACCGCATAACCATAGCAGGGGAGTCTGCTGGTTCAATAGCGGTATCGGCGCAAATGGTGTCGCCATTATCTAAAGGCCTGTTTGCGGGTGCCATCGGTGAAAGCGGCGCGATGATAAAACCAACGCTTGCGCCCATTACTTTGGCAGAAGGCGAAGCCAACGGAGTGAAGTTTGCGGAAAGTGCAGGAGTAAAATCGCTTAAGGAATTACGTGAGATGCCTGCCGATAAATTATTGGATGAAGCCGCAAAACCCGGCACGCCGTCTATGCAATCAGCTACCATCGATGGTTATTTCCTTATTAAGAAACCGGTAGAATCATTTATGGCCGGTGAACAGGCAAAAGTGCCATTGCTGGTAGGATGGAACTCCGCAGAGATACCGTACCAAGCCGTAATGTATGGCAAAGCGCCAACTCCCGAGAATTACATTGCGCAGGTTAAAATGCTTTACGACGAGAAAGCAGACGAAGTTTTAAAACTGTATCCCGGCAATACAGAAGCAGAAGTAATTAAATCGGCCACAGAACTGGCCAGCGACAGGTTTATTAGCTATAGTACCTGGAAATGGGCTGATGTGCATGCGGCTACAAGCGGTAAGCCGGTTTATCGCTACCTATTCTCGAAACCACGCCCGCCAATGACGGCTAAAATGGGAAACATTAAAGCCGGGCTTGCAGGCGGCATTATCAAGGGGGATGATAAAGCCAAGCCGGATGCAAATAATGCACCCGAGCCGTACGCGGGGGCAGCCCACGCCTCAGAGATTGAATATGCCATGGGTAACCTTACCACAAATACTACTTATGCCTGGACGCCCGACGATTACAAGGTATCTAAAACCATGGAAAGTTTTTTTGCCAACTTTATTAAAACAGGTAACCCCAATGGTGCAGGCCTGCCAAAATGGGGTGCAAACTTAAAAGATAGCGAGGTGTCATTCATTAACATCAATGTAAAAACTGTTTTAGAAAAAGAGAGTAGCAATCTTAGCGAGCGGTATAAATTTTTGAATAAACAATATTTGAAATAAGAATATCCGTGTAATAAAAAGCCGCTTTGGGGTTTTCCAAAGCGGCTTTTTATATGAGTACTTATTATTATAAGTGTATTACTTCGCCGTAGGCATCAGCAGCGGCCTCCATTATAGCCTCGCTCATGGTAGGGTGAGGGTGTACCGATTTGATGATATCGTGACCGGTAGTTTCCAGCTTACGTGCGGTAACCACTTCGGCTATCATTTCGGTGACGTTCAGGCCCAGCATGTGCGCGCCCAGGAACTCGCCGTATTTAGCATCAAAGATCAGTTTAACAAAACCATCTTTAGCGCCGGCGGCACTTGCCTTACCCGATGCAGAGAAAGGGAATTTACCGATCTTAACTTCGTAACCTGCTTCTTTGGCCGCTTTTTCAGTATATCCTACAGAAGCAACCTCGGGTGAGCAATAAGTACAGCCGGGGATGTTGTTATAATCTAAAGGCTCGGGGTTTTTACCCGCGATTTTTTCTACGCAGATGATACCCTCGGCAGATGCAACGTGTGCCAGTGCCTGTCCTTTAACAATATCACCAATTGCGTAAACACCTTCAACGTTGGTTTTGTAAAAATCATCAACCAATACTTTGCCTTTGTCGGTTTTTATGCCGTTCTCTTCAAGGCCAATACCTTCGATATTGGTAGAGATGCCAATAGCAGACAATACTATATCAGCCTCCAATACCAGGTTGCCGTTAGCGGTTTTAACGTTAACACGGCAGCCTTCTCCATTGGTATCAACAGATTCAACGGTAGAACCGGTCATGATATTGATACCTTGTTTTTTAAGTATACGTAATAAGCCTTTCGAGATCTCCTCGTCCTCTAAAGGAATAATATTATCCAAAAACTCAACCACGGTAACTTTTGTACCTATGGCATTGTAGAAGTATGCAAACTCGATACCGATAGCGCCAGAACCAACCACAACAATCGATTTAGGTTGCTGAGGCAATATCATAGCCTGGCGGTAACCAATTACTTTTTTACCATCCTGTTTAAGGTTAGGCAACTCGCGCGAGCGGCCACCTGTTGCCAAAATAATACTGGTAGCGGTAAAATCTTTTGTAGCACCGTCGCTTAATTTAACAGAAACGGTACTTTTTGATTTAAGTGAGCCGTAACCTATAATAACGTCGATCTTATTTTTCTTCATTAAAAACTGAACGCCCTTGCTCATGCCGTCGGCAACGCCACGGCTACGTTTTACAACGGCTTCAAAATCAACTTCGCCACCGTCTACTTTAATGCCGTAATCGGCAGCGTGGTTCAAATATTCAAAAACCTGGGCGCTTTTTATTAAAGCTTTTGTAGGGATACAACCCCAGTTAAGGCAAACGCCCCCAAGCGATTCTTTTTCGACAATGGCGGTTTTTAAACCCAATTGCGATGCACGGATAGCAGCAACATAGCCGCCCGGGCCCGAACCAATAACAATTAAATCGTAATCCATATATTATGTATCTTTTATGATTTTTGGAATGCCAAAGCTAATTAAAAAGCAGTGGAAATGAAAAATTGGGAAGTGATTTAGAAACAAGGCAGAAAATTTAACATAAATAGCTAATAATCAAAATGTTTATTGATGGGAATGGCAGTTGTAATGTAAATATTACACTAACAATTCATCAAAATTTCATTATTACTTAAATTAAGTGCAAAGTGTTGAAAAATATATAATTATTGTTAACATTAACTTAATATACCAAATAGGGCTAATACATATCTTTGCCCTATTAATTCAATTAACAATTAATTCATTTAACAGTTAAACTAAAAAAACAACGTATGAGGAAGTATTTACTCTTATTATTTTTTTCTCTCGTAACAGCTGCGGCTACCTTTGCACAGGTAACTACAAGTAGCTTGTCGGGTACGGTGGTAGACGAGAAGGGCTTACCCTTGCCCGGTGTAACCATCATTGCCTTACACGGGCCAACCGGAACCAATTACACAACCGGAACCCGTGCCGATGGTAGGTATAATCTTCCAAACTTACGTGTAGGTGGCCCTTACACCGTAACATTTAAATTTATTGGTTTTAACGATAATGTACAAAGCGACGTTTCATTATCACTAGGCCAGGAATTTAAGATCAATGCCAAGTTATCGCCAACAAGCACATTACTAAACGAAGTGCAAATTACAGGCACACAAAACAAGGTAATCAACAACTCTCGTACAGGTTCACAAGAGATCATTACCCGTTCACAAATTGACCGTTTGCCAACAATCAACAGGTCTATTAGCGATTACACCAAACTTACGCCTACAGCAAACGGTAACTCGTTCGGTGGCCGTAGCGAAAAAGGCAACAACTTAACTGTTGATGGTGCTTTGTTTAACAACTCTTTTGGTTTATCAAGTTCATTGGGTGGCCAAACAGGTTCACAGCCAATTTCGTTAGATGCGATCGAGCAGATCCAGGTTTCGGTTTCTCCTTTCGACGTTACTCAGGGCAGGTTTGCGGGTACCGGTGTTAATACCGTTACTAAATCTGGTACCAACACATTTAAGGGAAGCGTTTATTTATACAAACGTAGCGCAGGTTTAGTGGGCTTAAAAGCTATGACTGCCGAAGTGTTAAAACCAAAAATTGATTACAACCAACGCGGTATTAGTGTAGGTGGCCCTATCATTAAAAATAAGTTATTCTTTTTCTTATCTGGCGAGCAGGAAAGAATTAACGACCCTGCTACGGCTTTTACAGCAGCACAGCCCGGCCAAACTTCTGGTGGTAGTGTATCGCAAGTTACCAATGCTGATTTGACTAAGCTTAAAGACTTTTTGAAAACAAACTACCAGTATGATGCCGGTGCTTTTGATAACTATCAGTTAGCTACAAAATCTGATAAGATAGCCGCAAAATTAGACTGGAACATCGATAAAAATAATACCTTATCGGTTAAGTATTTTTACTTAAAATCATCTAAAAACATACCTCCAAGTGCTTCAGGCGCGCAAGGTAGCCGTAGCCCAAGCTTAACAACTTTACCATTTTTCTCATCTTACTATACCATCAACAACAACTTTAACATAGGTATAGCCGAGTTGAATACCCGTATTGGTACCAATTATGCAAACAAACTTACTGTAGGTTACCAGGCTTTACGTGATTATCGTACATCACCGGGTGGTGGTAACTTCCCGCTGGTTGATATCTTAAACGCAGCAGGTAACACTCAAACTACCTTTGGTTACGAACCGTTTACTGCCAACAATGTTTTAAATACTGATACCTACCAGTTAAGCGATCAGTTTACCATATTTGCAGGTAAACACGAAATTAACCTTGGTGCATCTTACGAGCTTAACAAATTTAAGAACGGTTTTGCCCCTAACTACAATGGTGGTTATCGTTTCAATAGCTTTGATGATTTTTACAACTCAGCTTCTAACGGTGCTTCTACAGCTGTACGTTACGATTTCCGTTATTCTGCTTTGCCAAGCGGTGCTTTCCCTTTTGCATATATCAAAGCATACACAGTGGGTATTTTTGCACAGGATAAATGGCAGGTTAACGACAACTTTAAATTAACTTACGGTGTACGTGCAGATGTGCCGGTTTATGACACCAAAAGTGAAGATAACACGGCTGCTTCTGCTTTAACAGGCTTTAGAGGTGATTACCAAATAAATACCTCGCAATATCCAAAAACAAGGATCCAGGTATCGCCAAGGGTAGGCTTTAACTGGGATGTTAATGGTAATAGTACTACACAGGTACGTGGTGGTGCAGGTATATTTACCGGCCCTGTTCCTTATGTTTACATATCTAACCAGGCAAGTAACAACGGTGTTCAGTTTGGTTCATACAGCCTTGTACCGGGTACAGGTGGTATATCACCAACCGACCAACGTTTGGTGTTTAAACCTGATGTTAATGCAAACAGGCCTCCTAGCGGTGAAGCTAAAACTAACACATCTTACAACCTTGCTATCACTGATAAAGACTTCAAATTCCCGTCTAATTTTAGGGGTAACTTAGCGGTTGACCAAAAATTACCATTCGGCTTTATTGGTACATTAGAAGGTATTTACTCTAAAGATATCAATGCCGCTTACTACCAAAACGTTGCTTTACCATCAACCGGTACAGCTTTAGTGGGTAGCGATAACCGCATCCGTTATAGCAATACAACAGTCTATCCTTCAATAGGTGCTGGTGGTGCCGGCAATACTGCTGCAAACCCTAACATCACTGATGCTATTTTGCTTAAAAACAATAATAAGGGTTACACATACAGCATTACTGCGCAATTACAAAGAACCTTTAAAGAGTTCTATTTTAACATCGCTTACACCCGTTCTGATGCACGTACTGTTAATGACGGTGGTTCTATCGCGCAATCAACCTGGAGAGACCGTGCAGTATCGGGCGATCCGAATGCTGACGTAACTTCTTACGCTAACTTTTATCAGCCAAATCGTATCATTGCTTCTGCATCATACCGCAAGCAATACTTAAACCACTTAACTACATCTGTTGGTTTAACTTACGAAGCTGCTAACACTGGTGTTGCATCTTACGTTTATAACGGTGATGTTAATGGTGACGGACAAACTTCAAATGATTTGGTCTACGTTCCTAAAGATGCTAATGACATTGTGCTTGTTAAGGATAACGCTGCCGACCCGCGTTCGGTTTCGCAAACTTACGCGCAGTTAAGCGCTTACATCAACCAGGATCCTTACCTAAGCAAGCGTAAAGGTAAATATGCTGAGCGTAACGGCTTGATCCTTCCGTACTTCCATTTGGTTAACTTTAACTTCACCCAGGATTTATACCAAACAAGCGGTAAAATTAAAAACACCGTTCAGTTTGAGTTTAACATCATTAATTTAGGTAACTTCCTGAACAGTGCATGGGGTAACTTTAAGTTTGTTAACCGTACAGGCTTATTGGCTTTCAAAGGTATTGATGCTGCTACAGGTAAACCAACTTACTCTTTCCCTTACTTTGATAATGCTAACCAGGCACCTCTTACCAACTCATTTGGTAATGGCGTTTCGCAAGCATCAAGATGGCAGGCACAAATTGGTCTTAGATACATTTTCAATTAAACAAACGCTGAGTTATAAATCAGATATAAAATATTATATATGAAAAAAAATAAATTAAATTATATGGCAAAGTTTGCATTAGTAGCAAGTTTGCCAGTAGTTATGTTTTCATCTTGTAAAAAAGATGACGTTGTTGTAAAGCAACCTGAGCCTGTTAAAACAACAGGTACGGTAACCACTGTATCTGGCTTAGGTACATCCGGTTTTGCAAACGGTTCAGCTATCAGCGCTTTATTTAGCTACCCAACAGGTATAACTTTTGATGCAGCAGGTAACCTTTTAGTTGCAGACCAGGGTAACAACCAGATCCGTAAAATTGTAACTACTACTAATGCTACTACAGGCGTTGTAACTGTTACAGCATCAACATTATCCGGTACTTTAGCATCAGGTAGTTCAAATGCTACAGCAATCGGTACTATTGCATCTTACAACAACCCAAGTGGTGTTGTTTATGACCCAATCAGCAATAGTGTTTTTGTTGCAGATTTTGGTAATCAGCTTATCCGTAAGATCGCATCTAACGGCGCTGTTGCTACATATGCAGGTGTAAGCGGAAACGCGGGTAACAACAATGATGTTATCCCTGCAAGCGGTAAAGCTTCAGCTATCAATCCACGTTTTAGCAACCCGGCCGGCGTTGCAGTTGATGCAACCGGTAATTTATATGTTGCAGATTTTGGTAACAACCGTATCCGCAAAATTTCAACTACAGGTGTTATCACCACTTTAGCTGGTTCAACCGCTGGTAATGTTGATGCTACAGGTACTGCTGCTAAATTTAACGGCCCAAGAAGCATTGCAATTGATGCAGCAGGTAATGTTTACGTTGCTGATGCTAATAACAACGTTATTCGTGAAATTACCACAGCAGGTGTTGTAACAACATTTGCAGGTAGTGGTGCTATTGGTAATGCCGATGGTACAGGAACTGCCGCTTCGTTCAATCACCCGGCTGGTGTGGCGGTTGATGCTGCAGGGAATGTTTACGTTGCTGATACTAACAACAACCTTATCCGTAAAATTACACCAGCAGGTGTGGTTACTTCATTAGCGGGTAGCGGTTATTTGAGCCTTATCACTCCGTTTAATGCACCGGTAGCTATTGCAGTTGATGCAGCAGGTACAATTGTATATGTAGCAAGCTCGTTGGGTAACAATATCCAAAAAGTTAAATAATACGGCATATTGCTATTTTAAAAGCCTCCCGGTTTTCGGGAGGCTTTTTTTTTGGCCGGATTTAAGATCTCTATTAAATAACAAAGGCCTACGAAATTAGAGCGGCCTTTGTTACTGTAAGTATTTTAAAATTTAATTATAAATAAACTCGCCGTAAGGTGATGTTATCGTTACCTGCTTTTTGTCGGCAGCCTCTACGCGGCCAATGATTTGCGCAACAACACCAAAGCTTTTTGATATGGCTATGATGTCGACAGCAATTTCCTGTGGTACGTATAATTCCATACGGTGGCCCATGTTAAATACCTTGTACATTTCCTGCCAGCTGGTGTTAGATTCTTCCTGGATCAGTTTAAACAGCGGTGGTATAGGAAACAGGTTATCTTTAATAATATGTAGGTTATCTATAAAGTGCAGCACCTTAGTTTGCGCGCCGCCGCTGCAGTGCACCATGCCATTTACCTGCGCGCGGTATTTATCTAAAATGGTTTTAATGATAGGGGCGTAAGTACGCGTTGCAGACAAAACCAGTTTACCGGCAGTCATAGTTTCGCCGTTGCCGATGTCTATCTTATCCGTAAGCGTTTTGCTCCCGCTGAAAACCAGATCCTGCGGAACGGCAGGGTCAAAGCTTTCGCTGTATTTATTGGCGATGGTTTTATTGAACACATCATGTCGGGCAGATGTAAGGCCATTGGAGCCCATGCCGCCGTTATATTCTTTCTCGTAAGTGGCTTGCCCGTATGATGCAAGGCCTACTATCACGTCGCCCGGTTTAATGCGGTCGTTTGATATTACGTCGGCACGTTTCATGCGGCAGGTAACGGTGCTGTCTACAATAATGGTACGTACCAGGTCGCCCACATCGGCGGTTTCGCCGCCGGTAGAGTAGATACCTATGCCTGCATCGCGCAGTTCGGCCAATATTTCTTCGGTACCGTTTATGATAGCTGCAATTACTTCGCCCGGGATCAGGTTTTTATTACGACCGATAGTTGACGATAGCAGGATGTTATCAGTAGCGCCCACACAAAGCAGGTCGTCGAGGTTCATAATAATGGCATCCTGTGCAATGCCCCGCCATACAGATATGTCGCCGGTTTCTTTCCAGTATGTATACGCTAATGATGATTTTGTGCCCGCGCCATCAGCATGCATAATGTTGCAATACTCGGGGTCGTTGGTTAAAATATCGGGTACAATTTTGCAGAAAGCCTTTGGGAAAATCCCTTTATCAATGTTTTTAATGGCATTATGTACATCCTCTTTTGATGCAGAAACGCCCCGTTGATCATATCTTTGCGGAGAAGTCATGGGCAAATATACTGCTTACAAATATTTTAAGCGTTAAATATATTATATTGCCACTTCTCCGCACTTCTATGTTAAAATCTATCAGTTACAAAATTGCGCGCTGGCGATTAAAAAGGAACACCCAACGCAACTTTTTAATTTATTGCAGCGTAGTTGTAGGCCTTATTGGCGGCCTTGCTGCCGTAGCTTTAAAATATTTAGTACACCTGATGGAGGAGTTAAGCCGCAACATTTCCACACATCTGCCATACCATATAATATATGTTTTCTTGCCGGCTTTCGGGATATTGCTCACCGTGGCCTGGCAGCATCTTATCAATCGTGACAAAATACAAAAGGGAATAGGCAACGTGCTCATCAATATTAAAAAGAACCGATCCAACATCCGCTCCAATAATATCTATTCGCATTTAATCACCAGCTCGCTTACTGTTGGTTTTGGTGGTTCATCTGGGTTGGAAGCGCCCATTGTTTGTACCGGCGCAGCTATTGGGTCTAATTTTGGTAAGTTATTCAACCTAAGCCCGTACGAAAAAACGGTATTGATAGCGGCGGGCGCATCCGCGGGTATCGCGGCGGTGTTTAACAGCCCAATTGCGGGCGTATTGTTCGCGTTGGAAATCCTGATCGGTGAGATCACTATCCCAACCTTTATCCCGTTATTGATAGCTTCCGCAACTGGGGTGGTGGTAGCTAAGGTATTATACTCACGCCAGCTGTTCCATTTGGTAACCGATGGTTGGGTGATGACCGCCCTTCCATTTTATGTTATTTTAGGTTTGCTTTGCGGATGGACAGCCGTTTACATTACCAAAGTTGCCGGCAAACTGGAGAAGGGTATTTTTACCGGTCAAAACCGGTATATACGCGCTATCGGTGGCGGATTGATCTTAGGCTTTATCCTGATGATCTTCCCCGCTCTATTCGGCGAGGGCTATCATTATCTGCAAGAGATCTTAAATGGTAATATCGATGCGCTAAAAGAGGAGTCCTTTTTTAGCCAGTGGTTATCAAATCCATGGTTGATGCTGTTATTTATTGCCGCCCTTATCCTCATGAAGATAGTAGCTGCAGGTATCACCATTGGCTCGGGCGGTAATGGCGGTACATTTGCGCCTACCATGTTTACCGGCGCATTCCTGGGTTTGTTTGTGGCATTTGCTGTAAACCAAACCGGGCTGGTGCACCTTAATACAAGTAATTTTATTGCCGTGGGGATGGCAGGAGCACTTAGCGGGGTGTTGCATGCGCCGTTAACGTCTATCTTTTTGATAGCCGAGATAACGGGTGGATACGTGTTGTTTATCCCGCTCATGATCGTATCTGCCATATCCTATATCATCTCGCGGATGTTTAGCAAACACAATATGTACTGGCATGATCTGATCCACGAAAAAAATATTCATCCCGGGCAGGATTACGGCATGCTTAACGAAATAACCCTCGACAGTATCATCAACCACGATTTTAAAGTGATAAGTAAGGATATGCCTGTAACAGATTTTTATGCGATACTATCAAATAGTAAAGCCAATATTTTCGCTGTATTGGCCGATGAGGGGCATCTTGAAGGTGTAGTTTGGATGGACGAGATCCGCAAGCATCTGTTTAAGACTGTACAAAAAGAAGATACCGTAGCTGATATTATGGTTGCCCCACCAGCTACAATAGATTTCTATGAGCCGGTAAGTGGCGTTATGGATCTATTTGACGGGCTGGATGTTTGGCAATTACCTGTTGTAAAAGACGAGAAGTTTATAGGATTCGTATCTAAATCCGCCTTGCTAAATAAATACCGGGAGGTAATTATCAGCCAACATAAACAGGCGGATATTTTTGCGAGGTAATAATTAAAAACAAAAAATGTCATTTCGAGCGAGGTACCAGGAGAAATCTTGTTAGATATGCAAAGTCTGCTTTCTTGTCTAACAAGATCTCTCGTCGCTGCGCTTTCCTCGAAATGACAGGGTTGATCTTGGTGCTGTTTAATTACTTAATAAACAACAACTCCCTAAACTTAGGTAACGGCCATAATGAATCATCTACCAGTTGTTCCAGTTTATCTACATGGTAACGGATAGGTTGGAAATAACTTTTTACCTTCTCGTCATAATCGATAGCACGCTGGCGCAGGTCTTCAATTTTGTTGGCCGTTTTGCGTTCATTTATCATTTGTTCCACATTGGTTTTAATGAAGTTGATGTGCCCGGCTATTTGGGTAATAATATCCATCTGAGCTTCGTAGGTACCAGGCTCCATGCCAATATCTTTTAAACCTTTTACGTTTGTTATCAGTTTCGACTGATATTCTATAGCGGCCGGAATGATGATATTCATTACCAGTTCGCCGATTACACGGGCTTCAATCTGTAGTTTTTTGTAAAAGCTGTCTAACAAGATCTCATGTCGTGCATGTGCCTCACGCTTAGTGAATACGCCTGTTTCAGCAAAAAGTATCTCAGCTTTTTCGGATATAAAGGCATCAAGCGCTTTTGGTGTGGTTTTGATATTGGCTAAGCCACGTGCTTCGGCTTCTTTTTCCCATTCCTCGCTATAACCGTTGCCCTCAAAGCGGATGTTTCTCGATTCTTTGATGTAACGTTTAATGATGGTCATTAAGGCTACATCTTTTTTCTCGCCTTTTTTGAGCAGCTTATCAACGTCCATCTTAAATTTCTTCAGCTGGTCGGCCATGATGAGGTTAAGCACCGTCATAGGACTGGCTGAATTTGCAGACGAGCCTACCGCGCGTAATTCAAATTTATTACCTGTAAACGCGAAAGGAGAGGTACGGTTACGGTCGGTATTATCCTTCAATATCTGCGGGATCTTTGGGATACCCTGCCACAGTGAGTTCTCCTCTTTTATTTTTTTGCTCAGGCGCGATGTATCTATATCATCTAATAGCTCGCTTAACTGGCTTCCTAAAAAAATAGATATAATAGCAGGCGGGGCCTCATTGGCACCCAGGCGGTGATCGTTATTTACCGATGCGATAGATGCGCGAAGCAGGTCGGCATGGTCATGTACCGCTTTAATGGTATTCACAAAAAACGTCAGGAACATTAGATTGTTCTTTGGCGTTTTTCCCGGCGATAACAGGTTTTTGCCTGTATTGGTTATCAGCGACCAGTTATTATGTTTACCCGAACCATTGATGCCGGCGTAAGGTTTTTCATGTAATAATACCTTAAAATGATGGCGGTTGGCAACACGGTCCATAATATCCATCAATAATTGGTTATGGTCAATAGCCAGGTTTATTTCTTCATAAACCGGGGCGCACTCAAACTGCGATGGTGCAACCTCGTTATGGCGGGTTTTAAGCGGGATGCCTAATTGCAGTGCTTCGGTTTCCATATCCTGCATAAAGGCATACACACGTGCCGGAATCGACCCAAAGTAATGATCCTCTAATTGCTGGTTTTTTGCCGACATATGGCCGAACAAAGTTCTTCCTGTTAAAGAAAGATCGGGACGAGCATTAAACAATGCGGTATCCACCAAAAAATATTCCTGCTCTATACCTAAGGATGCGTTTACCTTCTCGATGCTTTTATCAAAATAGTGGCAAACATCAACAGCGGCTTTATCTAATGCACTTAGCGCTTTAAGTAATGGTACTTTATAATCTAATGCTTCGCCCGTGTACGATACAAATACTGTTGGGATACAAAGCGTGCGGCCTATAATAAACGCGGGGGAGGATGGGTCCCAGGCGGTATAACCGCGGGCCTCAAAGGTATTGCGGATACCACCACTTGGGAAGCTTGACGCATCGGGCTCTTGTTGTGCCAAGGCATCGCCACTAAAGCGTTCTATTGCGCCACCATCGCCGGTAGGCTCAAAAAAGGCGTCGTGTTTTTCAGCGGTGGTGCCGGTTAACGGTTGAAACCAATGGGTGTAGTGTGTTGCGCCCTTACCCATAGCCCATGAGCGCATGGAAGACGCTACCTGCTCGGCCATATCGCGGGGGATAGGAACACCATTATCTATTGAATCGATAATCACAGTATAGGCATCTTTTGAAAGAAACTCCTTCATTTTTTGCTTATCAAAAACATTTACCCCAAAATAGTCGGATATTTTGGATGATGGCAGCTTAGTTTCAGGTATCTCACGGTTTTGAACAGTGGTTAGGGCCTGAAAGCGAATGTTGGGCATGGTAATTATTATTGGTTCAGCTCAAAATTAGGAAATCATTTAAAATAGCAAGGCTTTTATAAAGATTAATGTTTTTAAGCTTTTAAAAGAGGTTTTAGGCTTAAATAAACTATCGAAAAGTAATATTGAGGGATGGTTAAACATTAAATAAAATATTTACCCATTATTATCCCTTTACTAATTTAATAAGCACTAAAAATTGAATTTTAAATCTTTTTTAATTTGTAAATAAATAAAAATAAATTTTTTATTGCGTTTTTATAGTTAAAAACACGGTAATGTTAATAAAACATCAACTATATTAGTTTTTTATTGAAAATAATGTTTGTTTTTGTAAATATTTATTGTGTATTTAGTAAATAATTAATAGAAATGTATTTAATTGTTAAAATTTACAAAGTTTCGTTAGTTTATTTACATACTTTTTAAATAAATGCAAAAAGTGTAGTAGTTATATAGGTATTATAAGATATGGTTATTAAGTTAATTGCCATACTTATTAAATAAGAAAACAATTAACTAATAATAATTACTTAAAAACAAACTAAATCCGTTATTTATGAAAAAAAGACTTTTACTTTTATCTTTCTTTACTGCTTCAGTATTAGCAGCCAGTGCGCAAGACACTACCAAGTCCGATCCGCCTTTAATTATTTCGGGTTCTGTTGATACTTATTACAAGTACGATTTTTCTAAACACAGTAATATCCCTACCAGTTTCGCTTCAGATCAAAATTCGATCTCTATTGGTATGATAGATCTTGGTTTGAAGAAAAAGGTAGGTAAAGCCGCTTTTGTAGGCGAATTATCATTTGGCCCGCGTGGCCAGTATCAATCAGTTCCAAACGGAGATGGTGCTGCTTTAAATGCCAATAACAGCTTCCATATCCAAAACCTTTATGTATCGTATGATGTAACTGATAAGTTTAACTTAACAGGTGGTTATATGGCTACATTTATGGGTTACGAGGTGATAAGCCCGGTTGGTAACTTTAACTACTCAACTTCGTACCTGTTCACAAACGGTCCGTTCCAAAACCCTGGCTTTAAAGCAACTTATGCTTTTGCAAGCACCGTTAGCTTAATGGCCGGTATTTTTAACGACACTTGGAATGCTTATAACTCTGCCGGTAAAATGAACACCTTCGGTGCGCAGTTAATGGTGTCCCCTGTTAAAGGCTGGACGGCTTACCTAAATGTATTAAGCGGCGAAGTATCCGGTACCGAGTTTGACCTGACCACTTCTTACCAAATTACTGATGCCTTTAAACTGGGCTTAAACGCTGCTGATTTTAAACCGGCTGCCGTTGTTGGTACAGGTGGTTTTACTGGTGTAGCTTTATACCCACAAATTGCAGTATCTAAAGATGTAACATTAGGCTTAAGGGGCGAGTACTTTAAAACTAAAAATGGTACATACTTAACTGCGGGGCCTGCACCGGGTAGTTCGGTTGTTGCGGGCACACTTACTGCAAACATTAAAGCAGGCCCTTTAACTTTGATACCGGAGTTTAGGTTTGACAACACCAAAGATGTTAACGATGGTTTTACTACAAGCAGTGGTTTAGCTACTAAAAAAGCATCTCAAATTTTAGTTGCAGCGGTATACGCGTTCTAATTTTAAGATTTAAACGACCTGATTTTTTTATAAGGCATCCGTATCAAATACGGATGCCTTATCTTTATAACATGAAAAAAATATTCTTTAGCTTGGTTTGTTTGTTTTGCGTGCAGGTAGTATCGGCACAAAAAGATTCTTTAGCTTTTGACGAAGGCAACAATTATATCTATTACCGGGTTATTGATAAACCGGCACTAAATGCCGACACCTTATATAAAAGGGCATGGGCTTTTG
This sequence comes from Mucilaginibacter aurantiaciroseus, assembly GCF_024055595.1. GTDB lineage: Bacteria > Bacteroidota > Bacteroidia > Sphingobacteriales > Sphingobacteriaceae > Mucilaginibacter > Mucilaginibacter aurantiaciroseus. The sequence continues at coordinate 1,442,912 of NZ_JAMXOF010000001.1, read as the reverse complement.
CAGCTGCCTTTAATAGATTGGCCAAACCCGCAAAGGGGCAGGTCGAAAATACGCTAAATACATCCGGAAAGCTTTTGGTATATACCGGTGTATCTTTAATGCGTAAAGAAGGCGGGGAAATAAGCTATACGCTAAACATCCAAACTAAAGAGGACCGTTATCGCTACCGCATTAGCAACTTTGTATTTAAACCCTACCAGCGCGACCGCTTTGGTAATATGGTACCCATCCCCGGGGTAGAAGTTCCGTTAGAGAAAATGGAAGTTAAATACGGCAAAAAATATACCGATAATTACCTGGACCAGGTTGCTGCATTTAGCATAAACGCATACGCTAAACTTAAAATAGCCATGGATAAACTGCCTGCGACAGTGAAAACAGAGCCCGTAAAGAAGATCTCGACCCAAAACTGGTAGATATCTCTCATCAAAAATACTTTCTTAACCAAATATAATTTGTAATAAACAATTATTTACAATATAAAAATTGTATTTAATGGGATATTCAATTCATTATTTCGTAAAAATTCAAACTTATACAATATATTGTTTGGCAAATGCGTTAATTAGTAAAATAAAATTTTAAAGGATATGCTAAAAACAAAACTTAATTTATACAATCCCGATTGGATCGAGCTTGTATTCGCCGGCAGGAACAAATCTTACGGCGCTTTTGAACTGAGGCAACATTATGGAAGTACAATGGTAAAAGCTATGTTGATAGCGTTTACCACCATTATTACCGCTGCAGCCGCATATACTTATGTGGTAGGTAAAACCCCGGGCGAAATTATAAGGGAAACAATAGTTGTTTTGCCTAAATTACCTCCATTAGTTGTAAACCAGCCAAAGAAAATTGAGCCACCGGTTAAGGCGAGTCCGCCGGCAAAATCTCTGCAAGCAGCGCCAACCAAGCAGTTTTTAACAATGAAGGTTACTAATGAACCTGTTATTACAAACCCGCCAAAAAATGTTGACCTTATAGGTGAGATCGGCCCAAAAACAACAACCGGTACAGGTACGGTTACGCTAATTGAAAACCCTGAGCCAACTACAGGTGGTACAGGCGTTGCGCCTGCAGAAGATAAAACTGTCCATGAACCCTTTGGACTTGAGTTTATGCCGGAGCCGGTAGGTGGTAATGCCGCATGGAGCAAATTCCTGAGCAAAAATTTACGGTTTCCATCACAGGCACAGGAGGCCGGTAAAGGTGGTAGGGTTATCGTGAGTTTTGTGATTGAGAAAGACGGCCACCTGTCTGATATCACCATTTTTAAAGGAGCGGGCTACGGTATGGACGAGGAAGCTTTACGCGTTTTAAAATTGGCCAAACCATGGAAACCCGGCATGCAAAACAAGTTGGCGGTAAGGGTTAGGTATACCATACCGTTAAATTTCCAGTTGAACGAGGAATAAAAAGAATACGCTAAGAGAAAGATAAGTGATTTTTGGTAGATGTGTTTATGGCGATGGAGTAATTCATCGCCATTTTTTACATAGCAAAATTGCTTTTGTCTTTTACCTTTAACCTCTTTTACTCCTTTTTCCTTTTAACCTTTCCGCTTTTTTGCTAATTTTGCGCATCCTTTCAACATAAACAACAACACATTGGAGAACCAGGAATTAACCACCGTTGAAACCGCCCGCGATCTGGGGCTTTTACCCGAAGAATATACACGTATACAAGAGGTATTGGGCCGCGTACCCAACTTTACCGAGCTATCAATTTTCGCGGTAATGTGGAGTGAGCACTGCTCATACAAAAATTCTATCACCTGGCTAAAAACCCTTCCTAAGGATAGCCCGCGTATGCTGGCTAAAGCAGGCGAGGAAAACGCCGGCCTGGTTGATCTTGGCGATGGCATAGGATGTGCCTTTAAAATCGAATCACACAACCACCCGTCTGCATTGGAGCCTTACCAGGGTGCTGCAACTGGCGTGGGCGGTATAAACCGCGATATATTTACGATGGGTGCAAGGCCCATCGCGCAAATGAACTCGTTACGCTTTGGCGACCTTAGCCTGGATAAAACCAAATGGCTGGTTAAAGGCGTGGTAAAAGGTATAAGCCACTATGGTAATGCCTTTGGCATCCCTACCGTTGGCGGCGAGCTTTTCTTTGATGAGTGCTACAACATTAACCCATTGGTAAATGCTTTTTCGGCAGGTATTGTAAAAGCCGGTGAAACTGTTTCTGCAACATCCTATGGGGTAGGTAACCCGGTTTATATTGTTGGTTCTGCAACGGGTAAAGATGGCATCCATGGTGCGGCTTTCGCGTCAAAAGATATTACCGAAGATTCGATAAACGATTTGCCTGCTGTACAGGTAGGCGATCCTTTCCAGGAAAAGTTATTATTAGAAGCTACGCTTGAGGTTATTAAAACCGGTGCCGTAATTGGTATGCAGGATATGGGTGCGGCAGGTATTATCTGTTCGAACTCTGAAATGAGCGCTAAAGGCGAGCACGGTATGATCATTCACCTTGACCGTGTGCCCATGCGGCAGGAGAACATGAAACCATACGAGATCCTGCTTTCTGAATCTCAGGAGCGTATGCTGATCGTAGTTGAAAAAGGTAAAGAGGCTTTGGTTGAAGCTGTTTTTGATAAATGGGACCTTAATTGCGCTATTATAGGCGAGGTTACCGATACCCAACGCCTGGAGTACTTCATGAATGGCGTAAAAGTAGCCGATGTGCCAGCCGACGACCTTGTATTAGGTGGTGGAGCCCCTGTTTACGAACGCGAATACCGCGAGCCTGCTTACTTTGCAGAAAACCAAAAATTTAAAATAGAAGATGTTGCCGAGCCTGCCAACTTAGTTGACGTGGCAGAGCACCTGATAGGCCATGCTAACCTGGCATCAAAACGTTGGGTTACCGACCAGTATGATTCGATGATCGGTACTGCAACCATGACCACCAATCGCCCAAGTGACGCGGCAGTTGTTGCGGTTAAAGATACCGACAAAGCTATTGTGTTAACCTGTGATTGTAACTCGCGCTATGTATATGCCGATCCGCAAAAAGGTACGGCCATTGCTGTTGCCGAGGCTGCACGTAACATTACCTGCGCAGGTGGTGAGCCGGTTGCAATAACCAATTGTTTGAATTTTGGAAATCCATACAAACCCGAGGTGTATTGGCAGTTTGTTGGCGCTATTAAAGGTATGGGCGAGGCCTGTATAAAATTCGAAACCCCGGTAACGGGTGGTAACGTAAGTTTCTACAACCAGTCATCAGATGAAGGCCCGGTATTCCCGACGCCAACCATTGGCATGCTGGGTGTGATGGATGACCAATCGAACTTAATGACCCTTGACTTCAAACAGCCAGGTGATTTAATTTATATGGTTGGTGCATCACACAATGATATCGCATCGTCGCAATATCTTGCATCTTACCACAAAATTTCAAAAGCACCTGCGCCTTATTTTAATATAGATGAGGAATACGCTATGCATCAGGTAGTTAAGGAACTAATTAAACATAAAGCTGTACAATCGGCACATGACGTGGCCGATGGCGGTTTATACATTGCTTTGGTTGAATCGGCTATGCCAAACGGTTTGGGTTTTGATATCGAAAGTGATAGTAGCGTCCGTAAAGATGCCTTCCTTTTCGGCGAAGCACAGGGCAGGGTAGTGGTGAGTGTTGCACCTGATGACCAGGAACGTTTCATTGAAATGATGGCCACCAGCGAGGTTGAATTTAGTCTTTTAGGTACTGTAAATGGTACAGGCAATACTAATATCGACGACGAACTGTTTGGTAACATCACCGATATTAAAATGGTACACGATAATGTATTGCACGTAATTTTAGGCGAATAATATGCTAAAGCTGAACAGGATACATCACATTGCTATCATCTGTTCGGATTATGAGCGGTCTAAACAATTTTATACCGAAGTATTAGGTTTTAAGGTGATCCGCGAGGTTTACCGCGAAGCCAGAAAATCATACAAGCTCGATCTGGAAGTCAACGGACTGTACCAGATCGAGCTTTTTTCGTTCCCCGGCCCGCCACCGGCGCGCCCTTCCCAACCTGAAGCCCTTGGCCTGCGCCACTTAGCCTTCGAGGTTAATAATATCGAAGAAGCTGTATTCCATTTGAATGGATATAAGGTGATCACCGAGCCCATTCGAATAGACGAAACTACCAGTAAACTCTTCACTTTCTTTACAGACCCCGACGGTTTGCCGCTCGAGTTATATGAAAAGTGATAAAAAAACGCGTCATTGCGAGGTATGAAGCAATCTCTACATTAGCGACTTATTAATTCATGTCATTGCCAGGAGCGTAGCGACGTGGCAATCTCAGCATATCCGCTTGTAATCTGAGATTGCCACGCTATCGCTCGTAATGACAGGTGTTGATTTTATTTCACTACCTCAACCCATTGCCCTTTTATCAGCGCGTTAATGTTATTGTTATACATAGCCTCGCAATAGGCGGCCGGCAGGTAGTATTTACCAGCATAGGCAGCGTTCAGCATTACATAATAGGTTACCTCTTTGCCCTCGGCTAAGCTGAAATAGGTATTCACCCGGTCATCGCGGATGTCGCGGTAATCTGATGGTGAAGACTTAAACGCTTCATCATTATTCAGCATGCGGCTGTTCAATATCTCCCATCCCGATGGTAAGATCTGTGTCAGCGCCAAATTATCATACCTTCCACGTTTGCCCGGGTTTTTGATGGTTACTTGCGCCACAAAATCGCTGCCTTGTTTAAGGGATGTTGGGTCGATAGTTTTACCTCCAAGCGTAAAGTAAGCAATGCGCATCTGCATCACATCGGGGTTTACGTAGGTTTTAACATCCTGCCCGGATGAAGGCTGGCCTTGCTGGATCAGGCGAACATATAGTTTATTTGTGCCCGTATTCTTCATGGCAACCTTACCCCCGTTAGCCGCCAATTCCTGCTGCCACAAGTAAGAGGTTGCATTGATATTACCCTTTGCAGCACCTGCGTTATAGTTAAAGGATAGCTTGGCGCCGCTTTTATTTATACCGCAATACTCTGCTATCGAGATGAGCGAGTAGGCGGTTGTTTGCGTGCTGTACCAGCTGTCCTGCGATAGTTTGGCTGCTACCTGTCTCACCATAGCAGATGCTTTTTGCTGCTGATTAAGCTGAGTAAGGGTTTCTAATATCATGGCCTCGTCGCGCAGGTCAGATCCATAAGTACCATACATACTGCTGTAAGGTTTGATGGTTGTTGGCAAACCTGCTATCATACGTAAACCAATCTCTGGCTGACCTGCCAGTTTGTACGCAGCTGCCAATCGCCAGCGAGCTTCCACGCTGATGTATTGGTATTCGCGCAAGCGGTTCATAGCGCCTAACTCAGGTGAGCCTGATAGGGCCAATAAGTATAAGCGGTATGCCTGCACCAAATCGGTATAATAGTAATAACCATGAATATTGGTACGCGGATCCGGCGACCAGTTTACGGCTTTTTGTTTCTGGTATTTCTTCCATTCGTCAATAAATCCGGATGGCAGGCTATAGCCTTTAGCCTGCGCTGCCAATAAGAAGTGCCCGGCATAGTTGGTTCCCCATTCGTCGGCATTGCCACCGTCGGGCCAGTAACTAAGCCCGCCGCCTTGTACCCTAAAGCCATTTAGGCGGTTAATGGCAAGCTTAATGTTGCGTTCACTTTCGGCCTTTTGTCGTGGCGTGAGGTCAAGCAGCTGACCCAAATATAATTGAGGGAACGCTGCCGATATAGTTTGCTCCACACATCCATGCGGGTAGGCGATCAGGTAACCCAATCGCTTAGCCAAATTCAACGACGGAATGCTGGATACTTCAAGAGATGCTTTGTTGGTACCGTTTATGCCGATAGCATTGTAGGCGGTTGCATAGGTTTCTCCCGGTTTTAGTTCTTTCTCAAATAGGCGGGTTACCGGCGTATTTGGGTTACGTACATTCAGCTCCACATCATAAGCCGCGGTTTCATTACCTGCTTTAGCGATGATCTTCACTTTGCCCACGCCCACAAAATCTTTCACATTCAGGTCAAATGTTACCAGCTGATCGCCCGGTTTGGCAAATTTTACAACCTTAATATTATTGCTGCCCAAATTGCTGAAAGCGTTTGATTGTACCTGCACAGTTACCAATTTGATGTTGTTCTCCATCGCGAAAACGGTAACCGGCAACTGTACACTTTCCGACGGGCCAAGTACGCGAGGCAGGGTCGCCAGTATCATCAGCGGCTTTTTAACAGCTACGGCTTTTTCGGCTGTACCATAAGCGCCATTGTGGCCGGCAATAACCATCGCCTTAACCGAACCTACATACTGCGGCAGGGTAAATTGATGCGTTTGTTTATCGCCGCTGCCCAAATGGAACGGCCCCAGAAATTTCACCACCGGTTTAAAACGGTTAACCGTAACATTCTTATTTGTGCCATTTGTACCATCACCACCAATACTTAGGATGCGTTCCAGCCCGCCGCCAAAAGCGCCGATCACGTAGTCGAACAAGTCCCATGTTTTTACGCCCAATGCTTCGCGAGCGTAGAATGATCCATGCGGATCTGGTGTTTTATAGTTGGTGATATCCAGTAATCCTTCATCTACAATGGCAATGGTATAGGTCATTTCTTTGCCCGATGCTTCAGATACCGTTATGGCAGAAGTTGTTTCCGGCCTAATCTTATCCGGCATACTGATGATCGGTTTCAGGATTGTTTCCTGGTTGTCGACGTTTAGCGGGATAGCGCCATACATACGGATCGGCAAGTCGTTAACCGTTTGGGCATGGCGCTGCAGTAGCGTAACGTTCACAAAAACGTTTGGCGCCATGGTTTCGTCAATCTTAAAGCTATAGCGGGTTTCGCCTTTTTTGGTATTTATCCAAGTTGTTTTTAGCACTTTACTGCCGTTCTCAAAACTGATTAGCGCACGGCCATCGCCACCCGTAGGGATGGTTAGGGTTGCTTCTTCACCAACTTTGTAATTGGTTTTGTTGGATGTAAATGAAAGCATTGCCGCTTCGGTAGGGTCGGTATTCTGTAACCGTTCCGACCAGTTTGGCCAATCGGCATAAATTATTTTACCTGTACTGTGACCGGTTTGCGGGTCTTTAATACGGATAAGGTATCGGCCCCAATCTGCCTGGTTAATTTTTAGGTTCCATTTGCCTTTGCCGTTCTGTAATTGTACGGTTTCAGTTTTAATGAGCTTGTTGTAACGGTCTTGCGTAAAGTTGCTTAGTTCGTTACCGGTTTCGTCCCACCACCAGCGCCATTGTATTTTGTAAAGTTCCAGCTCAACACTGCGGCTGCCTGTAAAGCAAAGGCCTTTGGTGTCAACATCGGCAATCTCAATTACGTGGGTTTTATCGGTCACCAGCATGCCGCTCATGTCGCTGCCTTTTGGCGTTTTAATGCCCACGTAACCATCGTAAACGTTATATGGCATACTGGCCTGCTGCAAGCTAAAATTACCGCCCGGCTCAAATACTTTCACCACAAAGTTGGCTCGTAATTGTCCCGGCGCTTGTTTTTCTACATTAATGTTGGTGTTAACAGATGCCATGCCATTTTCGTTCAGCTTACCTTCAAAAACGGTTTGTGTTTGGGTGTTGAAGGCGAGGGTAGGGTCATCAAAATTATAATCTTCATAGCCCTTAAAGCTGGTTGTTTGTGATGACAGGAAAGCATCTACCTTGGCTTTTAAAATTTGCGCTAAACCCCCAAAGAGCCATTGCGCGCTTAATATGCCTTTAGTACCGCTGCCTTTGGTCAGTTCAGAAGCCCCGCCAAAATCAAGTTTTAATTTGAGGCGATTCGGCATAATGGTTTCCACCTTTATCTTCTTTTCGAAAGTTGCGCCACCCACTTTTACTCGTGCGTTCCAGTTACCTGTCGGGGAAGATGTTTCCGTAGCAACGTGGACGCTATAGAAACCATCCACAGAACTTGTGCGGGTAAGCTTTTGGTACAGTTGCCCGTTAGGATTGTACAATTCAAATTCAACCGGGTGATCTGCCGGCAGGGTTTTCAGTTTATCTTCCAGAATAAATGTCGTAAAGATAGAATCGCCGGGACGCCATACACCACGTTCGCCATAAAGGAAACCTTTTAAACCATTTTGCACTTGCTCGCCGCCTACATTAAAGCGGGAGAGCGGGAGGGAACTGCCGTCATCCAGTTTTAAATAACCACGTTCTTTGCCTTTTTTTGCTACCAATAAGTATGGTTTCCGTTTCATGCTGAAAGTAGCCATCCCGTCACCGTCAGATTTGGTCTTAAAGATCACCTGTTTTTGGTAATCCAGCAATTCCATTTCAACGCCGCTCATGGGCTCGGCACTCAGGATGTTAGTGACTGCGATGGTCATGATGTTATCGTTACCGCGTTTTGCTATCAGCCCAATGTTTGAAGCGATAATATTACGCGTGGCCCAGCGCTGCTTGCTAAAGTACGATTCGGTACATGGGTCGTTGCGTTCCTGCCAGTTGTAGCCTTCGGGATAATAGTTGTCATAACGCTTCCAAAATTCATCGTCCTCGTCGTTTATTTTACTCAGGTTATCACCGGTATATTCCCCGCCTTCATTGTCGTATTCGCCGTCACCCCTTTTGGCGACAAGTTTGCCCGCACTGCAGTTGTACAGCGAGTAATCTTTTCTGAACCCTATAATAACGCGGTAAATAGCGCCCGGCTCGGCACGCATCAACTGGTCAACATCCAGCATAAAGCGGTTCTTTTTGGTAAGGTTGAGGCCTTTATCGGTATCTAAACGGATAGTTTTCTGTACGATGGGTTTACCTACGTGGCGTAATTCGTAACCACCGTCAAAGCCATTATTCTGGAAATATTGCGGAACATTATTTTCGTAAATTTTGATGATGGTAACGTCAACGGCGTTAAGATTAACCGCTTCGAAAGGCATCATCAGTTTACCCAAATCTGGTAGGATCACGCCTTTGCCGGGGATAGTAACCGCCGGTTCGCGGTTCTCAAAAAATACGTTGGCTGTAAAGGCTGTTTTTATTTTGCGGTGGTAAATATCCTGCACACCTTCATTTACAAAAACGCTGAAGTTGCCTTGCATTCGCTCAGGAGCGTAAACTTTTACAATACTACCGTCGATAGTGTAGGCAAGGTCGGATGAATTGTTAATGCCGATCAATCCACTCAATTCCTGTCCAACCATAATAGGGTCCGAGAATTGGACGGACACATACTGGTCGTTATCCTGTACGGCTTTTATATCTATTACTTTAAACTCACCAAGAGCGGGCACGCGAAACTCCTGGTTGCCTTTTTTATCAATGTCCAATTTATCGCCATCCCAATTTACGGTAAGCGGTTTTGCCGTTGTGGTACGGGTTATTTTGGTGATGGTAAATTGATGAGATTTAGCTACCGAATTATGCTGCCAGCTTACTTTTACAGGACTATCATAATTTACGTCAAGCAGTTTTTCTACCGCCGACTGGTCTTCGCTATCAGCGGTCTGGATATTCCCTATCAGCTTCATGTTTTGGCCTGACGTGGCGCTTTCGCTTTGCAGGCCGGCGAACGTTATACTAAAATCTGGCTTAATGGTTTGGAAACCGAACTTAAAGTGCTCGAAATCGCCGTCTACTTTGATGATCTTACCGAGGTTAAAATTTGCGGTGTATTTTTTGTCGATATCCATTGCCGCTGCCGGGCGGAATTCGATGGTACGGTCGTCTATCCAGTAAGCTTTGCCTTTTACAGATGGCGAAAAATTGAAAATGCCTTCTTTCAGTTCCTCGTTTTGCGCGTGCGAAACCTGTACCTCGCCGGCCAGTTTGATGCGGATGGTGCTTTGTTTGGAGATAACCCCCGTGGTGTACGATTCGATGTATTTGCTAAACGCGGCATCAACCTTTAGCTGCTTGTTGCGCTGGTGTTGTCGTGCAAAAAAAATGACTAAAGCAATTAATATTAATGATACAGATACGATGATCTGTCCCCTTCGTGAACGAAAAAGGTTTGCAAAGTAATTCATAGACAGGCTGGTAAATTGCAATGAATTTATAAAAATTTTGGCAGATTAGCATATCCGGGAAAATATATTTGCTCACGTTATTGCGCCTTGAATTTGTCATGGGTAACATAGTGAAGCATATAACCGTGGGCCAATTCTTCGTTAGGTGTGGTAATGAGCAATATCAATTGTTAGGGGATGTCACGTTTTTCGTAATCTGTTTAATTTGTTTTGGCACTCAAGAGGGCTTCGCCGTTCTTTTCTCTCAAAAGAATGTAACCAAAGAAAAGTCGCGACTTGGTAACACCCTGATTTAAGTTGGTGCTTTATAGTTACAATGCTAACTGTGTGTTACGCTATGCCGCATTTTGAGGTTATTGTTCCGTTCAAAGGGCTCATAATCCTGCAACTAATTGTATGGCAAAGAAAATCCATTTAATCCTGCAAATCCCCTTAATCCCGGTTAGCTTTATCCAAACATTCCTGCAAAACCTTGGCGAATTGCTTATCATTTGGTGGGGCGAAGACGGTATTGTGTTCGCCGGGAATATCGTGAACGTTTACTCCTTTTAGGGCGAATGGTTTCCAGCCTAAAAATTTAAAATCTTTCATGTAAAAGGTTTTCTTTTTGGCCCGGAAAAGCTCAATGGTTACATCTACCGGCTCTAAAAGGTAATTCTTTTGCGCGGTAAGGCTCCTGTCGTGGATATCATCAGTGTAGGCTGAAAATCCTTCTTTTTTCTTAATTTTGTCGGGGAAGATATTCTTAAAGATCTTTTGAACCCTGCGTCCAACCTCGCGGCTTTTATATTCAACGGTGCGTTTTGGGTCTTGTAAAAATAATACAGGGGTATAGGCCACCTGTTTGATAAACAGCCAGCCGTTATCAATGGCACGCCTTAATGGCGAGTGGAATTTTTGGGTTTGATCCGCGTAGGTATCAAACATGGCCAGCATCTTTAATTCTTTACCCATAGCCAGCATTTGCTTGGCCATCTCATAGGCTATCAATCCGCCTAAAGAGTATCCCGCGACTGCATAAGGGCCAACCGGGTCATGGTTGATGATCTCTTCCACATAATTGGCAGCGATCTCTTCCATCACATCAAGCGGTTCATCAACGCCATTTAAACCTTTTGCCTGTAGGCCGTAAACAGGTTGCTCATCGTCCATATTCATGGCAAGCGCGTTAAATAAAAGCACATTTAAGCCAGCACCATGTACTATGTACAGCGGCATTTTGTTGCCTTGTGGCTTTATCGGGACTAACGAATCCCAAGTAATAGCCTCGGCATCGATCTCTAAACGGGCGGCCAGTTTTTCAACGGTCGAATATTCAAATAAGGTAGCCAGCGGTAAACGTTTGCCGGTTTCATGCTCTAAGCGGGCCATTATTTTAACGGCAATTAGCGAGCGGCCACCTAACTGGAAGAAATTATCGAAGATGCTTATTTTGTTAAGCCCCATCAGTTCTTCCCAAATATCAGTAACCAGTTTTTCGTTACTGGTACGCGGGGCAACATATTTATCGGAACGGTTTATATGGCTGTAATCTGGCTTTGGCAGGGCTTTGCGGTCTATTTTACCATTTGGTGTAGATGGGATAACATCCATCAGCACATAATCATCGGGCATCATATACTCAGGCAATACGGCAAGCAAGGCATCGTCCCATTTATCAAGGATGCTTTTTTCGGGGATGCCGGTTTTTCCCGATTCTAAAACTATGTAAGCCACCAACCGGGGGATACCCGGGGTGTCTTCGCGGGCAACAACAATGGCTTGTTTAATGCCTTCCTGTTTTCCCAGGTTGTGTTCTATTTCGCCAAGCTCAATACGGTAACCACGAACCTTCACCTGGTGGTCTATCCGGCCAAGATATACGATGTCGCCATCGGGTTTTAGCTTGGCTAAATCACCGGTACGGTAAATACTTTCACCGGGCGAAAAGGGGTTGTTTATAAAGCGTTCCGCGGTCAATTCGGGGCGGTTTAAATAGCCCCATGCTACGCCCACGCCACCAATAAAGATCTCGCCAATTTCGCCATTGGTGAGGTTGTTCTTTTCCTCATCAAGGATGTAGACCTGCGTATTATTAACAGGCCAGCCAATGGTAATATCATTAGGGTCGGTAACGTGTTTAATTACGGAATAGATGGTAGTTTCAGTAGGGCCATAAAGGTTCCAAAGTTCTTTACAAAGCGGGATCAGCTTTTCGGCCAGGTCCTTCGCTAATGCTTCGCCACCACAAAACACTTTCAAAGGTAGTGGTTCCGTCCAGCCAACCTCCAGCATCATGCGCCAGGTGTAAGGTGTGGCCTGCAGAATGCTAACGCTTTCGTTGCGAACGATATCCAGTAAAGCACGACCATCCTTTGCAGTAATAGAATCGGCCATGATGATCTGCGCGCCGCAGCATAAAGGCAGGTAAATATCTATACCTGCAATATCAAACGAAATGGTTGCAACAGCCAATGTGATATCTTTTGATGTGATGCCCGGTGTTTCTTGGAAACTGTACATCAGGTTCACCAAACTATGATGCGCTATTTGCACGCCCTTTGGCTTACCAGTAGAGCCTGATGTGTACAGCACGTAAGCCAGGTTTTGGCCGGTAACAGCTACTGTTGGATTTTCAACCGGATGGTTTTTTGATGCGGACAGTGCCTCTTCAATTAAAACCTCGGTGGTGTTTGATGCGAAGTGGCCTTTGTGTTTTGTGGATGTAATTAATATAGTTGCTGCTGAGTCATCGAGCATAAACTCGATGCGGTCTTTCGGGTACTCAGGATCAAGCGGTACGTATGCAGCGCCGCTTTTTAATACAGCTAAAAGTGCAATAACCAATTCGGTTGAACGGTCAAGCGCAATACCAATGATGTCGCCGATTTTAACGCCTTTGTTAATTAGTACCTGAGCCAGCTGGTTGGCAGTATTATTAAGTTGGGTATAGGTAAGCGAGGTATCATGAAACCTTAACGCAACGTTATCTGGATGCTTTGCAGCACTATCCTCGATAAGGCTGTGAAGCGGCTTATCTTTTGGGTAATCTACTGTCGTATTATTTAATACTACTTCCATATTTATTAAAACCCCAAAACTAAATTTATAAATCTATTGGTTAAAATTAACGCATCGGGCAGCAAATTCCCCATTTTTATACTGCTATTTCCGCAACCCTTGTACACTTATGTAATTAATTTGTGCCCGGGTTATGCGGGGTGTGAATAAATTTCTTGTTCGCACCCTTTAATTTGAACAGCAAGGCCAGCATCGCGAAAAATATCAACGGTATTTTAAGCATTGCGCCGAGCAATTTACTGTTAAAAAAATGACCTGGTACTGCAACTAATATACCAACGTAACATAAAGCTGTTGCGATAAGCCACATTTGCCAGCTTGGGCCTATACCCGGCGTTATTAACGATACCAATAGCATAAACGGCATTAACCCCAACATTAATATACGGGGCAAAATGGCGGTTTGGTAAATCTCGTTAAAGTAGTCGAAGTTACCACGGGCGAATAGTTCCGTAAAGCCTGTTAATCCATAAGTTTTAAACAAGTTAAACTGGGCAGATAACCAGCGGCGGCGTTGTTTTTTGAACACCTCGGGGTTGCTTACTTTTTCATCGTAAACAAAGGCCTTGTCGGCGTAAGCAACGTGGATCTTTTGGCGGGTAAGCACAAGGCCCATTTCTTTATCAAAACCACCAACGGCATCAATTTGCGCCATGGTTTCCTTAAATAATTTATACTCTAGCACCATACCAGAGCCTATAATGGCTGCCGATAGTTTGAATACCTGCTGCGCTTTGCGGAAGATATGGTTGTTGATCTCTTCGCTAATGGCATCTAATATGGCAACAGGGGTTTCAGTGTTTTTTGCTACGCGATGGCCTTGTATAACGCGGTTACCATTGTGCAGGTAATTGTTAATCTGGTGCAGGTAGTCGGGTGCGGCAACGTTGTCTATATCAAATACTACGGCGGCATCAAAGTCCTCGTGCGTGGCAGCTATGGCCGCGTGCAGAGCTTTAGATTTGGTACTGCTTTCGAACACAACCTCTACTACTTGTAAAGGCATCGTTTTTAGCTGCTCAATGGTTTCGGGCTGCATCGAATCTGCAATAACGCAAACGTGGAATTTATCTTTTGGGTAATCTATAGTCAAGGCCTGCGCGGCCGAACTTAGGATAATAGCATCCTCTTTGTAAGCGCAAATATAAATGACGAATTTACTGAACGATGTAGCGGCAGGAGGGGTTTTCTGTTTGACCAGTTTCCCTGAAACCGAAAATACAAACAAGTACAGACTGTAAACACCCAGGTAAATAAATAAGAGTGCAAAAATTAGCGAAAGAATAAATACGATGATACTCATGCTGTTTTAATGATAATTAAACTTCTGCCTTTTCTGTTTTAGTTTTTTCCAGTAAATGGCTCACAATGCTTTTTAATTCGGCATAACCTAAACTAAACATATCCCTAATGGTGAAATGTAAATGTTTTTTTAATGCCCAGTAACCAAATATCGCCCCGGAAAAGAAGGTGAATAATGATGCGATAGCAACGGCGTACAGGCTATGGAATATAAAGATCCCGATAAAATCGCCGGTTATGTTTACGATTAGCATCAAAATAACCTTTAACATGTTAAGGTGCGGTTTGTTGATGATGTCCAGTGTGATTCCAAAAAACCTGTCGATAGGCATCAGCATCACATAGCACATAAACAGTCGGAAAATATTTACGGCTTCGGTATCCTGGTATTGCTTGCCAAAAAGTATGGTTATAACCGGCCCTGCTATTAAAAAAGCAACAACCGCTATTGGTATAAGTGCTACGGTAAGCATCCCGGCATAGCGTTTCATGATATTTGCTACGTCGGTTTGGTTTCCTTTGTGTACCGCCGCAGATAACTCGGGCATCGCGGTAGCAACACCTGCACGCATAGGTATCTCAAAGATCTCCATTAAACGTTGCGGGATGTAGTAAACCGCCAGCAACGCCGGGTTAAACATTATTTTAATAATGAATGTATCTGAGCTGCGTAATAAGTACGAACTGATAGATGTCCCCACGCTAAATTTCCCAAAGTGGGCAAGTTTTCTTACGGTTTCTTTGGTACGATATTTTAGGGTACGGATCTTGGACCAACCATTAAAAATGGTGAACAATGATGTTACTGCACTACCTGCGAAATAGGCGTAAACCGCTGTTTGGAATGATAGCTTATGCAGAAAAATTAGTGTGAGTATCAGCACAAGGAACAAGCCTTGATTAATTACCTGTAAGATCAGCATCCTCCCAAACTTTTCTTCTGCCTGTAAAATGTACGAGGCAATGGTGGCAGGGAGTGTTGTCATATAAATAATGCCAAACCATTGTATGGTGGTTTCGGCATTTACACTTTTGCTCCGATAAACAAGGTAAACTATGGCATCAATCGCTACAAAAACGCCCGCCTGCATCAAGCCCACGTACCAAGCCGAACCCGCTACTTCAAATGCCTTTTTTTTGCTGGTACCCGCGTAAAACTTTATAAGGGATGTTTGTACAAAACCGTTTCTGAAAGTATCGGCTAATAAGATGGTGATTAGCAGAAATATGTAATTGCCAAAATCGGCCGCAGGTAGGTTATGCGCCATTAACGAGAGCACAAGCATCCCTATAACAGGCATGGCCGCACTTGTCGCTAACGATATGGTATGCTTATTTACAAGTTTTTTTAAGTTGGGCATATTGTTTTATACGGCTAAACACGGTCCCAAGTAGCGGTTTCAAAATTATATTTTTTTATAATTTTTGCCGGGTTACCCACCGCCACACAATATTCGGGTATATCCTTGGTAACCACACTGCCCGCGCCTATTACCGAGTGCTTACCAATAGTTACGCCGGCGGTAATAACGCTGTTGGCGCCTATCCAAACATCGTCGCAAACGGTAATTTGTTTGGTGACCACTTTTTGAAGGCGGGTTGACACTGTAACATCCTCAAAACCATGGTTAAGCCCCGATAGTACGATGTGCTGAGCCAAAGTAACGTAATTACCTAAAGTTACCGGGCCTATTAAAATATTGCTAAGGCCGATGCCGGTATGTTCGCCAATAATGATATCGCCAACACCGTTGTTTATTACTGCAAAATCTTCTATAACGCTGTATGCGCCAAGCTTAAAATGGTTAAAAGGAAAAATATCCAATCTGGAATAAAAACTAACTATCGATCTTTTACCACGCGTATGAATAAACGGGTTAACAAACCATTTTACCCACAACCTTGGTGCAGAGCGCCTCGATTGCACAATCATCCAATGTACAAAACTTTTTAAACGCGGGTTTGATTTTACTACTGTTAGTAACGACATCTATAATGTTTTCAGGCGCTTAATTCGGCGCGTTGTTTATCAGCTTGTTCTTTTTGCTCCTGCTTGTCTATCCGCAAGGTAACGCTTAGTAATGCACTTGCAAGATAAAATAAAATGTTTGACGGGTATTGCACTAATGCCTGCTGTGGATAATTACCAATATTAAACACAAATATGATCAATATCATGGCCAAACAGTAAATTTTAAGTTCGGGATTTTTGATGAGATAATAATTGTTGATCCCAGTTTTTAAGATCACAAACATCAGTAAGCAAAACAGTATCAAACCCACATAACCCATCTCTACAGCCACACGTACGTAACCACTATCGGGTGGGAACTTTGCCAGGAACGAGTTTGGCGCAAAACGCCTTCCCCAGATCCCTACCGACCCTAAACCGCCCCCAATAGGGTGAGAAAGTATATACGGTTTAATGCGCTTCTGGTTTTCGGCACGTACATTAAACGAGGCATCGTCTGATGGTTTAAAGGCCGTTTGAAAACGTTTGATGAACTGGTTGGATGTGGGCATAAATATCAGCCCCAACAAAACTACAGCAGCGCCAACAACAAACATCAATATCTTTTTATTAAAGTTGATAACGGCCAGCATCGCCAAAGCGGCCGGGGGCAACACGAATGCGCCACGAGTACCCGAGTACAGCATCACTAAAAAGAAGAATGGAATAGCGCAGGCAAGCAGCACCTTCTTGTACATTTTTATTTTGGTGAAGATGATGCACATACACAAAACTGCCGCAACCACCATATTGTATGAAAACGTGACCGGATCCGGGAAGATTGCAACCTTACGCAGGTGGCCGTTAATGTAAAGGAAACTTAAACGTAACGGGTCTGAATAGTACCAGGCTTTCTCGAACGGGAACAGGCCGAAATTCTCCTGTTGAAAACCTGAGATAGCCGACAGGAATGCAAGCCACAACCACATCTTCACCAGGAATTTAATTTGGGCCATGGTACGCACCTGGTACACAAAAATAAAGTACATCAGCATAATAAACCCAACGGTACGCACGGTATACACCCAAGCCAGTATTGATGGTGAAGCAGGATTAAGCACTTCTATAAAGTTGTACGCCAGCCAGGCCAGTATGAGGTAACTAATTGGGTTTTTAAAGTACGACCAATCCTTATCGTATTTAAATTTAAGCAGGAAGCCGAAGATAAGCAGATAAGTGATGGCATCAAGCAATATGCCGGTAGGGGTATCGGGTGGTAAAAACTCTGATACGTAATTTAGGAAGAACGATACCAACATAAGCACAGCAATACCAAATATGGGGTAGGCTACAATCCCCAATACCACAGGTATACCTATAAATACAGCTAACAAAGCACCGGCAGCCAATATGCCGAACTTGGAAATGGCTACAGCTATAACAATTGCTACAGGCAACAATATAAGAATAAGCTTTAACGTAGATACCTGGCCCGACAATAGCTTGCGGGAAAGGTTTAAGATAAAGTTATTTTGTGCCCGATTATGAAGCATTTTGATGCTTTTGGTTAGAAGAATAAAATTTTAACAGCCCAAACAAACACACTAACAAAAGCAAATGCTATGGCTACCTTGCGCGATTTTTGTTCGAGAGTGGTAAGGTCTTCAAAAACGTCGCCCTTTTTTTCTGTCGATTTTTTTCTCATTAGTAAAATGAATTAAAGGTTTACAGGGGCAAGTTTTGTCGGGTTTATTATTAAAACCTGTCCTTTTTAGGGTCGGTTTTATTTAACACCCAGCCGGCAAATTTACCATTCAGGTTACGAAGGTAATTTACATCATCTTTTTGCCATCTGGCAATACCTTTATTAGCCCCGTATACAGATACTACTTTGTTGGCAAACAATAACCATTCTTTTGATTTATTAAGTGATGACAGTGGCGGCGTCTCGATAATGATAATATCATACTTCATCTTCAACTCGTTAAACTTGCTACGGATGAAGTTTTCGTCGCTAATTTCAAGAAGGGTAACATCGCCGCCATGGTTGCCCATTACATTGGTGGTATTACTAAAGCTTTCGTAATTATCGGGATTGTTCTTAAAGTAATCTTCCAGGTATACCCGCGGACTTACCGTAGTGCTGATGGTTGGGTTATCAAAGTTACCATCAATCAATAATACCTTTTTATTGATCATGGAGTAAGAGTAAGCCAGACTGATAGCCAAAACCGTTTTACCCTCGTGGTTGGCAAGGCTGGTTACGCCTAATACTTTTTCGCCGCGCAGTTCCTGATCAACCTCAAAACGAATAGAGCGGATAAGTTCTTTAAATAAGCGCATTTTATCACGGTGCTCTACATCCCAAAGTTTCTTTAGATCAAGCGAACCCATTACGGTATTCAGGTGGCCCAATAGCGGCAGGTTGGTGCTTTTAACAAGGTCGCCCGGCTCTTTAATGGTATCATCCATAAAGAAGATCCCGAATAAGATGATCACACAGAACGCGAATGCAATAACACCACTCAGGATGATAAGCAACATTTTTTTAGAGGGCTCGGCAGCATCCGGAGTGGCAGGTTCTGCAAGGCGCAACCTTATAGAGAAGGTAGACTGCAGGTTGGTTTGGTTATACTTATTCAGTACGTCCAAGTATTCCTTACTGGCTATATCAATATCAAAATTGTAAGTTTTTACCGTAGCATCAAACGGTACAAGGCGATTAAACCTTGCGTTAAGCTCTTTTACCGCTTGATTTATAGATTGTATGCTATATTTGGCCAGATCACGGGTTACTTCAAGCGTAAGCTTTTGTTTAACAAGATCGTCCTTTGCATTTAAAGGGTTTATAATGTATTTATCCGACGTTTGGTTTATTTGGGCTGAAAGCTTGTTAGATAACGAATCGATACCTAGTTTAAGTTTAGGGTTAAAGCCGCTACGCACATACCTGTCAGTAAGTATATGAAGTTGATCTTGCGAGTTTAATACATCCTGGTTATACTTGCTTATGGTAGCTTCAATATATTGGCGATCACCGGGCTTAAACCTGTTGTTTATCTTTTGGATAGCACCGTTGTAAGAGGCTACATCTTTTTCGGCCTGCTGTTTACGGTCGTTATAAACAATGATCTGGTCGAAAAGTGATTTTGACTGCTCGTCGAGGTTTAGAATGCCGTTTTTGATTTTATAATCCTTTAGTTCGGCCGTTTTTTTGTTTAACGTGTCGCGTTTTTCGTCCAGCAATTTGGCCAGGTAATTAACCGCGTCCGTTTCGTTTTTTCTAACGGTTTTGGTATAATAATCTATAAATTGTGTACATAGCACATTTACAATAAATGCCGATAACTGAGGATTATCAGATTCATAGCTTGCTGTTATAAAGTCGCTATCCTCGGCACGTACCATATTGAGGTCCTTACGTAAAGATCGCTCATCATACTTCATCGAACGCAGCAGTTCATTCAAACCTTGTTCATCCTTATTGTAGTAGGATAAGGGCTGCATGGTTTTAAATTTATTGGTGAACAGTTCTACAGCATGTGCACGCGCGGCAGGATTCATGCTGTTAAATAACTTGCTATGCGGTTTAAAAGGTACACTATCAGTAAGATCGTGGATGATGAGTTTGTAAGATACCTGGTTAATGAGGGTTTTAAGTTTCATTATCTCTATTAGGTTGCTAAACTCGTGAGCTATCGATTGCTCTTTAGTAGCGCCGCTAGGGTCAGCATCAAGCAGGTGGCGCGATTGATCTACAATACCCGTGGCTATTTGCGCCGTTGATACGTATTTATCTGGCAGGTTTTTGACCAAGAAATAAGAGACGATGATTGTAACCAGCGGAATAATGATCAGCAGGTTCTTGTGCTTCCATAAAAGTTTTAAAAAGTCCCCTAACTCCATGCCTTATTTAACCTCTTCTAATTTAAAACCCAGCATTTCTTCAAGATTGGCTTTTGCCGTTAGCATTAGCAGTTCACTTTGTACTTTAAATGAATTTTGATTGTATAAGCTCGTTAAAGATTCGTTATAATCGTGAAAGGTGGTCTCACCTTTCTGAAACGTGTATTTTAATTGTTTAACTGCAATTTCGCCATCGGTAACCGCCCTTGAACGGTTGCGCAGATCTGCCTGTGCTTCAAGATATTGGAAGTAAAGGCGTTTTACTGTAGCCTCAACAGTTAGGTTATAGGTTTGCTGCTGGTACACGGCGATGTTTACATTCTCTTTTGCCACACGTGTAGCAAAAGGTTTAGATAATAACTGGCCAATATTCACCGAAACACCTATCTGGTAACCATTAAAAAATGTTGGGTTTACAACATTCAATGAATTTTTTGGACTATATATGTACGATGCTGTTATCGCATCCAGCCATAATACCTTTGATTGTGTAAGGCTTGCCTTGGCAGCGGCTATTTGTGCCTGTCGTACTTTTACCTCGGGGTAGTTCTTTTTTGCGGTGGCAATAAGCTTATCAAGGTATGGATAGTTTACCTCATTAACAAAGCTTTCCTGTGCGTGCAAAGCAACTGTGCTAAGTAAGAGGAGTATTAATATTTGTAGTTTTTTCAAGGTAGTGTTGATGTTTATTAAACTTTCTCTTTTTGGAACAAGGCAGGCACCGTGCCTATAATGATCTTTAAATCGAGCCATAACGAGTACTTCTGAGCGTAAAAATTATCAAGTTTTTTACGCTCCCGCTCACTCATATCTTCTTTTCCGCGTTTGCTTATCTGCCACAAACCTGTTAAACCTGCAGGGCCTAAAAAGCGCATCGACCATTCGTTTGATGTTAGCATCTCGGCTTCGTAAACCGGTAAAGGCCTGTTACCCACTACAGACATATCGCCCCTGATAATGTTAAACAGCTGTGGCAATTCATCTAAACTACTACCTCTTAAGAAACTACCCAATTTGGTTATGCGCGGGTCGTTCTTGATTTTTACGAACGCCGATTTTGATGCACCATCTTCTTCTGCTGCATACTGGTTATCTGTAACAGCCATTTGCGCTAAAAGTTGGTCGGCATCAGTACGCATACTGCGAAATTTATAAAAATCGAAAATCTTGTAGCCGGTACCCACACGTTTACTCTTATAAAATACGGGCCCTTTCGAATCGAGCTTTATCGCAATAGCAACGGCTGCCATAACCGGGATAAGGCAAACGAACATGCCGCCCGCTATGGCAAGGTCAATAAAGCGCTTGCCAAATGGCATCTTATAGGTGGTATCAACTTTTATAGATAACTCTTGCAAACGTGGTTTTATCAGCTTAAACTTTACCAGGAAATTTAGGCGTTCGCGAAGGTCTGATGTAGCGAAGGGGTAGGTGTAAAAATCATGCAGTTTCATTTGCATCGCTTTTTGCACCAATTTTTTATCCTTACGGGTAGATAGCATTACGATGATCAAACCGTTCATCAAAAAGTTTTGACGAAGGCGGTTAACCAATTCAAAGCATTGCTCGTCCTTATCAACCTCTACCAAAATAATATCGGGTATGGTTAATATGGATTGGTCGCCCATGTAATTCTCAAGATCCTGGAGGGTGTCGTTAAAAGCTATCGAAAAGTTTGCCAGGTCGTTAGCAATCAAGTCCTTCAATTCCAAACCGGCGTATGCAATCCTGATCTGGGAATGAGAATTTTCGTTCCAATCAGTTGCTGTCTTGTTCGTCATAAACTTTTAGGGCTTGGTTAATAGCGGTTTTTAGGCTGGTAGGGTTAAAAGGCTTGTGCATGTAAGCATCAACCTTAAACGGCATGTTGGCAACCTGCTCGTCAAGGTCATGGGCTGCCGAAAGCATAATAACAGGAATGTGGCGGTAAAAACCGCTTATTTTAACATTTTTCAGGAAAGATTGTCCATCAAAATAAGGCATCTGCAGATCAGAAATTATGAGTTTGGGCATGTTGCCATCTTCCAACCAGCTAAAGGCTTCAATACCGTTGTTTTTAACAACAATATCGTATTCTTTAGATAATATAAAGTTGAGCAGTTTTAAAATACTCAAATCGTCATCAACAATCAGTAAAGTTTTTTTCATGCCGATTAATCGTGGTTTCAGTTATAAATATGACATTTTAATATTAAAATACAATAAAAAATATCATGCCAATTATACCCCTTGCAGTTGTAAAACGGATCAAATATTTATATAACAGCTAACTACGTTGATTTTAATGAATCAGATTTTTATTTAAAAGTAGGTTAAAAAAATTGATACCGAATTAATTTCCCCAATTCGGGTAGTATTTGTTGACAAATACTGCCAATGTGGATTAATTTTCCAATATCTTCTGCTAAGTTTACGCACCAGTTTTAAATAGGTTTCAAGTGTATGCAAAAATATTTTGTTGGAATAGATTTAGGCACAGGTAGTACCAAAGCGGTAGCTATGGATGCCCTTGGTAATACACTTGCTACTGCACAAAGTTACTACCCAACAAGCAACCCACAACCCGGCTACAGCGAGCAAAATCCCGACCTGATCTGGCGAGCTTTTATCAATTGTATCAACAAAATAACCACCAATTTAAACGTTCCGCCTGCCGCTATAAGTTTTAGTAGTGCAATGCACAGCATTATGCCTGTTGATGAGCAGGGAAATGCCCTGACCGATGCCATGCTATGGTCTGATGCGCGTAGTGGGGACATAGCGCAAAAGATACGGGACAATGCCAATGGTGAGGACTTGTATAAGCATACCGGTACAGCTATTTACGCCATGTCGCCATTGTTCAAATTGATGTGGTTACGCGAAAATGACAAAGAATTTTTTAACAAGGCTTTTAAGTTTATATCCATAAAAGAATACGTTTGGTTTAAATTATTTGATGTTTTTGAAGTAGATTATTCCATAGCATCCGCCATGGGGATGTTTGATGTGCTGCAATTGAAATGGTACGATAAAGCGCTTGATTTGGCCGGCATCAGTTCTGCTAAACTATCAACGCCTGTTAATACCGATCATAAACGATATGTTGCTACCGTAGATAACCTGCCGGGCATCGATACTCAGACCGCGTTTATTATCGGCGCCAGCGATGGTTGCTGTGCAAACCTTGGTGGCAATGCCGTTAGGCCCGGGATAGGGGCGTTAACTATTGGTACCAGCGGTGCGGTTAGGGTGGGTAGCAAGGCCCCGGTTTATAATTATAAGGCGATGACCTTTAATTACCTGCTTAACGCCGATATCTTCATCTGCGGTGGTGCGGTCAACAACGGAGGGGCGGCGGTAGACTGGCTGCTGAAAGATTTCCTGAAACTGGAGCATGTATCTGATGAGAACTATAAATACCTTTTTAAAACTATAGATACTGTAAAGCCCGGCAGCGAGGGGCTGGTCTTTTTACCCTACCTGTATGGCGAACGTGCGCCTGTTTGGGATGCCAAAAGCTCGGGGGCGTTCATAAATATTAACATTAAGCATCAGCAGCAACACTTTTTAAGGGCTGCCCTAGAAGGGGTTTGCTTCGCACTAAATGATGTACTTAACGCGGTTGAAAACCCGGAAGAGCCCATTAAAGAGATTGTGATAAGTGGTGGGTTTATCACATCGGCAACCTGGGTGCAGATACTGGCAGATATTACCGGTAAAAAACTGGTGCTGCTACAAGGAGGAGATTCATCATCCGTAGGGGCGATTTATTTAGCGATGGAGGCTTTGGGGATTGACATAAGCCCTGTTATAAATAAAGAGGCGCAAGATAGGGTTGAGATTGAACCTAACGCAGAAGCGCATGTTATCTACAGTAAGATCTTCCCGATATATAAAAAGCTGTACAGCGACTTAAAATCATCCGTACATCAACTTTATGATCTAAATAATTAAAGGATCATTACTCCCGGTTTGTTCACCACGGGTAATTTAATAAAGTTATCATCTACAATACTTTCCGGCAAAAAAATGAACTTTTTATCGAAGATCTCACGGCCGATATAATAGCTTAACCAGTACTCATTGTTTAGTCCAAAAGTCTGTTCGTCTATCGGTTCAATAAGCTTAAAAGAGTTGGCTTCTATAATTGGGAACGAATGGCGGAGTACAGAAGTTTTAACCAATTCGCCATCCTTTTCGCCATAACCTTTCGAGGTTATCAGCACATTCTCTAACGGCACCTTTTTAAGATTAATAAGGTACACATACCAGATTTTACTTTCAGGATTTTCGCCTTCAAGGGCAACCGCAACCGCTATTTCTTTTACCACGTTAGGAGGAAGATCTTTTATCATTTTGTATTATGATGAGTGGTTGATTAAGTGAGTTGTGAATAGTTCTCAAATATCTAACCACTTTCCAATCACTCAATCAACCAATTACTTATTTTTTCTTAGCTACAGTTTTTTTCTTGGCCGGGGCTTTTTTAGCCGCGGGCTTAGCAGCCGGCGCAGCTTTACCGAAACGCCCCTTTTTAGCATCCTTAGGCATGGCATCGGCCAAAGCCTTGCACTGCTCATAGGTAAGCGTGGTTGGGTCGGTAATGTCTTTAGGTATTTTAACGTTTAGTTTGCCAAATTCAATATATGGTCCCCAACGCCCGTTCAAAACTTTTACGGTTTCATCCTCAGGGAACGACTTAATCAACCTTTCTGCATCTTTTTTACGTTTGGCTTCTATCAGTTCAATAGCCTGCTCTTCGGTAACGTCAAGCGGGTCAATTTCTTTCGGTACCGATACAAACGCGCTGTTATGGCTAATATACGGGCCAAAACGACCTATAGCTACCTTCATCACTTTGCCTTCGTAATCGCCCAGAATCTTTGGTAACTTGAAAAGTTCAAGCGCTTCTTCCAGGCTGATGGTTTCTATACTTTGACCTGTGCGCAAGCTTGCGTACAAAGGTTTTTCTTCACTTTCGTCGCTTGGGTTTTCGCCAACCTGCACAAACGGGCCGTAACGCCCAATCCGTACCGACATTTTTTTGCCGCTCTCTGGGTGTACGCCTAATTCGCGTTCGCCAGTGGCTTTATCTGCCGTTTCAATTGTGTTTTGTACATCCTTGTGGAACGGGTCATAAAACGTACGGATCATTTTTGTCCAGTCCTGTAATCCCTGGGCAATCTCATCAAATTGTTTCTCAACACCGGCGGTAAAGTTAAAATCAACAATACCTTTAAAATGCTGCACCAAAAAGTCGTTCACTACTGCGCCAATATCGGTAGGGAACAGTTTATTACGCTCGGCACCGGTATTTTCCGTTTTAGTTTCCTTACTGATGTTATCGCCTTTTAGCGTCAACACACGGAAGTTACGCTGACGGCCTTCACGTTCTTCCTTAACTACGTAACCGCGGTTTTGTATGGTAGATATGGTAGGGGCGTAGGTCGACGGTCGGCCTATACCTAATTCTTCTAATTTTTTCACCAAACTTGCCTCGGTGTAACGTGCAGGGGGGCGCGAATACCTTTCAGTAGCCGATAGTTCCTGCAGATCCAGTTTCTGGCCTTTGGTTAGTGGTGGCAATATGGCGTTCTCGCCATCTGCGGTTTGGTTGTCTTCGTCTTCGTCGCTGCTTTCCAGGTAAACTTTTAGGAATCCATCAAACTTCATTACTTCACCATTAGCAACCAGGTCTTCTTTCCGGGTTGAGATACTGATCTTGGCAACGGTTTTTTCAAACTGTGCTTCGCTCATTTGCGATGCTATGGCACGTTTCCAGATCAGCTCATATAGGCGCTTCTCGTTACTTTCACCGTCAATAGTATGGTTATTAAAGTACGTAGGGCGAATGGCCTCGTGAGCCTCCTGTGCGCTGGCGTTCTTAGTTTTATATTTACGGTGCTGATGGTATTTATCACCATAAGCAGATGTGATCTCCTGTTGCGCGGCGTTCAAAGCGGTATCGCTCAGGTTTAATGAATCGGTACGCATATAGGTAATGTAACCAGATTCGTATAAACGTTGCGCAACCTGCATCGTACGCGCCACAGAATAACCCAACTTACGGCTGGCTTCCTGTTGTAGGGTAGATGTAGTGAATGGCGCGGCAGGTGAACGTTTGGTTGGCCTGGTCTCTAAAGATTTAATCTCGAAGATGGCTTGTATACAATCCTGTAAAAACTTCTCTGCATCTTCCTGCTTGGTAAAACGCTCGGGCAGTTCAGCTTTAAAAGCATCACGGCCTTTACCAAATAAGGCTACAATTTTAAAAGCGG
Source organism: Mucilaginibacter aurantiaciroseus (assembly GCF_024055595.1). Classification (GTDB taxonomy): domain Bacteria; phylum Bacteroidota; class Bacteroidia; order Sphingobacteriales; family Sphingobacteriaceae; genus Mucilaginibacter; species Mucilaginibacter aurantiaciroseus. The sequence goes on along the minus strand of NZ_JAMXOF010000001.1, from coordinate 1,416,432 downwards.
CCTCGGCAGTAAATTTATTTACCTCGCGTTCGCGGTCAACAATCAACCTTACGGCTACCGACTGTACACGGCCGGCGGAAAGTGACGGTTTAACCTTTTTCCATAACACGGGCGAAAGCTCAAAACCTACCAAACGGTCTAAAACGCGGCGGGCTTGTTGGGCATTTACCAGGTTATAATCTATTTTACGAGGATTTTCAATGGCCTTCATAATAGCCGGTTTTGTGATCTCATGGAAAACAATACGGCGGGTATCGGGCTCTTTTAATCCTAAAGTTTCAAACAAATGCCATGATATGGCCTCTCCCTCTCGGTCTTCATCGGACGCGAGCCATACAATGTCTGCCTCTTTAGCTAATTTCTTTAATTCGCTCACTATGTGCTTCTTATCGGCAGGTACTTCGTATCGCTGACTGAAGTTGTTGTTGATATCAATGGCATCTTCAGACTTCACCAGGTCGCGGATATGCCCGTAACTTGATTTTACGGTAAAGTCCTTGCCCAAGTAACCTTCAATGGTTTTAGCTTTCGCCGGTGATTCAACTATGAGTAAATTTTTAGCCATTTAAGCGGATGTTTTTTTGCAAAGAAAACATAAAAAGCGTTAGAAACGCAAATTTGTTTTTTTGTGATGGAATTATTTTAGTATATAAAGTAGTGGTGAAAATATTTTAATGTGGACTATCTGCTATTTAAAAAACACCCGTCATTACGAAGTACGAAGCAATCTCTACATAGGCAAAGCCGCTCTGTAGAGCAAAGAGATTGCTTGGTACCCTGCAATGACGCGCGAAGAAAAAGTAATCTTTTACAATAATTCTATATCAAAAACCCTCCCCCCAACAAGTCGTTGCCTTCGTAAAATACTGCCGACTGGCCCGGCGCGATGCCCGATACCATGTGGTCGAAAGATACTTTCATGTGGTCGCCAATTTGTACGATCTTGCTTTCGGTACCTGCATCCTTGTAACGGATCTTGGTAACGGCATCGATAGGTTCTTTTATGCTTTCGTATTTAACCAGGTTAAGGTTACGTACCCAAGCTTCTTTCTTTTCCAGTTCTTCTATGGTACCCAAAACAACCTTATTAGTTTCCGGCTGAATTTTAGTCACGAACATCGGCATACCCAAAGCAATACCCAGGCCTTTACGCTGGCCTATGGTATAATAAGGATATCCCAAGTGTTTACCAACAACAGTTCCGTTACTTAAAATAAAATCACCTGGGCCAACACGCACGTCTAGGTCTTCAACTTTATGGCGCAGGAATGCGCGGTAATCGTTATCCGGTACAAAGCAAATTTCGTAGCTCTCGCTTTTGCCCGCCAGTTCCAGCTGGCCCATATCAACGGCCATCTGTCTGATCTCCGGCTTAGAGAAACTGCCCAAAGGGAATTTGGTACGCGCAAGGTTTTGTTGCGACACGCCCCAAAGCACGTATGATTGATCTTTATTCTCGTCTTTACCTTTTGATATTACGTAACGGCCGTTGTCCTGCTCGCGGATGTTGGCATAGTGGCCTGTTGCTATAAATTCACAATCCAGTTTATCGGCACGTTTTAAAAGGGCTTCCCATTTAATGTGGGTGTTGCACAGCACGCATGGGTTAGGGGTACGGCCGGCAAGATATTCGTCAACAAAGTTATCGATCACAAAATCGCCAAACTCGTTCCGAATATCCAGTATATAATGCGGAAAACCATAGCCAACGGCCAAGGCACGCGCATCATTAATACTGTCCAGACTGCAGCAGCCGGTTTCTTTAGAGCTGCCACCGCTTGCGGCGTAGTCCCAGGTTTTCATGGTAAGGCCAATAACTTCGTAGCCCTGTTCATGCAACATTACTGCTGCTACAGAACTATCAACGCCACCACTCATTGCCACTAAGATCCTACCGTGCTTACTCATATTGGCTGTAAAGATATGGTTTTACCCTTTATGGTGTTTATAGCTTGGGTCAGGGTAGGGTAAAATGAGTTGGGAGGGAATATCGAATGATGAATGTTGAACGTCAAATGATGAAGTAAGAAATGCCAGGCACCTCGATATTCAATATTTGAAATTCAGTATTCGATATTTTAACCTTTCCTCACCTGTCCATTCCCTTTAACGATCCATTTATAACTCGTCAACTCTTCAAGCCCCATTGGGCCGCGGGCGTGGAGCTTTTGGGTACTGATACCAATTTCGGCACCGAGGCCAAACTGGGCGCCATCGGTAAAGGCGGTAGAAGCATTTACATATACCGCGGCGGCATCCACACGGTTCAGGAAAATTTCGATATTCAGTTCATCCTCAGATATAATGGCCTCGCTGTGTTTAGAACTGTTAATAGCGATATGTTCCAAAGCCTGCTGGAGGTTACTAACTGTTTTGATAGCCATCTTCATCGACAAAAATTCTGTACCAAAATGCTCGGGTTTGGCTTCTTCCAAAAGTTCGGCAGGGTACAGGCCATTCAATACCTCAAAGGCTTTTTTATCGGCATAAAGCTGCACTCTCTTTGTTGCAAGTGGCTCGGTAATGTGTACCAGGTCGCCAAGGCGTTTAGTGTTGATGATGAGGCAATCCAGCGCATTGCAAACGCTTACCCGGCGAGTTTTGGCATTATCAATAATGGCGATGGCTTTCTCCAGGTCGCCGGTTTCATCGAAGTAGGTGTGTACAATGCCTGCGCCGGTTTCTATCACGGGCACTTTGCTGCTTTCGCGTACGTAATTTATCAGGCTTTGGCTGCCACGAGGGATCAATACATCTACATAACCAACTGCGTTTAGCAAAGCTTCGGTGGCTTCGCGTTCTACAGGTAGCAGGGTAGCGAAATTATTATCGATTTGATGTGCCGATAAAACCCCGTGGATCACTCGCATGATGGCCCGGTTAGAGTTATCTGCGTCGCTGCCACCTTTTAAAATGCTGATATTGGCAGTTTTAAAACATAAGGCAAATACATCAAACGTAACATTTGGCCGTGCTTCGTAAATTACACCCACCACACCAAGCGGTACGCGCACCTTTTTTATCTGCAATCCATTCGACAGGGTTTTATCAGACAATACTTTTCCTAACGGACTATCCAATCCCACAACGTTCTCGATGTCGTCTGCAATAGCTTTTATCCTGTCGGCGGTAAGGGTAAGGCGGTCGTATTTTGAGTTGGCCCTGTCCATGCGGGCCAGGTCTTTTTGGTTTTCCTGGAGCAGGTAATCCGTTTGGTCGATAGCCGCTTTGGCAACATCAAGCAATACCTTATTTATTACATCAGGGGTTATGGCGGTATTTCTGCCGGCAATTAGCGCGTTTTCGAAGTAGTGTTTGTAGCTCATGTTATCCCTGCAAATAAAGGTAATCGTAATGTACCAGTGCTTTTTGGTTCTTTTGTCCTATTAATTCACGGGCTTTTTCAGAGCCGTACTCTGCAAGGCCAAGGCCTATGGTTTTATTTTGTTCGTCTACTATCTTGATGATCTCGCCCTTTTTAAAATCTGATACAATACTAATAATGCCCACCGGCAATAGACTTGATGCCTTGTTAGATACCAGTACCGTTTTGGCACCCTCGTTCACCTGTACCACACCGGTGGCGGCAGTTTCTGAATGGGCTATCCATTTCTTTTTGCCCGATGCTTTTTTGGTAGGGGTAAAGCGGGTATGGATGGTTTTATTAGCAAGTACATCCGTTAGGATATTTTCTTTAGTGCCGTTGGCGATGTGTACTGCAATACCCAGCTTAGCTGTTTTTTGCGCGATAGTGGATTTGGTGATCATCCCCCCACGGCCAAATTGCGACCGGCCCGAACTTACGAAAGATGCAAAATCTAATCCTGCGTCGCTTACTTCCTCAATTACCGATGAAGTTTCCAGTTTTGGGTCGCCGGTGTAGATGCCATCTACATTGCTTAAAACTATTAAAGCCTGCGCGTTCAGCATTGATGCTATCAACCCCGCAAGTTCATCATTATCTGTAAACATCAGTTCGGTAACCGATACCACATCGTTCTCGTTAATTACGGGGATAACCTGATGCTGCAGCAAAATCTCCAAACAGTTTCGCATATTCAGGTAATGAAGCCTGTCGCGGAAATCTTCTTTGGTAACCAATACCTGCGAACAAAGGATGTCGAACTTCTCGAATAGGTTAGAATACGTATTAATCAATTTTACCTGCCCTATGGATGCCAGCAACTGGCGGATAGCCACCGCATCGGATTTTTCGGAAACTGAGATCAAACTCCTGCCGGATGCTACCGCGCCGGATGATACCAATATTACCTCTATTCCCTGCCTTTTAATAGCCGCAATCTGGTCAACCAAATGTGCTATACGTTCCACATCGGGGAGGCCGTCGGTACGGGTTATAACGTTTGAACCTATTTTGACAATAACGCGGCGGTAGATGAATGACATTTAATGTATAGCAGTTTAGTCGACAATAATACGATTTTCCTGTGTAAATGGCGGCTTTTAAGCCGTTTATCTAAATATTATTTACAAAATAAAGCGATTTTTTTTGGACGTTGTAAAAGATTTGATACATTTGTCTACTTATTCTATAGACAATGTATTATTTAATTGCCTCTTCAACAGTTTTAATGCCATCAATGCAGTGCCTACCTGCATGCTGTTGTTGTTAATTCCGCCCGGATAACGGCACGTAACAAGCTTATTAACATTTTTCTTTCAATCTTATTTCAATGAAACCTTTTAGAACTTTCTTTAAACTTTTTGTGCTCTTTTTAGCCCTTGTACCGGGTTTGGCTTCGGCTCAACTGAATGGTAACTACGCCCTTAGCGGTAAAGTAAACGACGACCACGGCCAACCATTAATAGGCATAACCGTAACCATAAAAGGTACCCAGAACCGTACCGCAACAGATACTACCGGTAAATTTACCTTGCAAACAAATGCAAGGCTGCCTTTTACACTTGTATTTTCCGGGGTGGGTTTCCAAACACAAGAATTTGTGATCCGCAACGCCAACAGTTCGGTAAATGTGCAGCTATCTACACAGGCACTTTTAATAAACGAGGTAGTAGTTACCGCATCCCGCAGGGAAGAAAAACTCTTACGCTCACCTGTGGCTATTGAAAAATTGAGCATAACCGCACTTAAGCAATCGCCCGGCCCCAGCTTTTATGACGCACTGGAGAATGTAAAAGGTGTGCAGATGACCACCACCAGTATCACCCTTAAAGTGCCAAACACCCGCGGCTTTAACAGCCCCAACAACTTTAGGTTTATGCAGCTTGCAGACGGTGTGGATATGCAGTCGGCAACGCTTGGTGTACCGCTTGGTAATGCCATTGGGCCCACCGAACTGGATATTGCGAGCATAGAGCTGACCCCCGGTGCCGCCGCCGCCTTGTATGGTACCAACGCAATCAACGGTTTATCAAACTTGTTTACAAAAGACCCCTTTAAAACGCAGGGACTTAGCTTTTACCACCGCACAGGTATAAACCACGTGGATGGGATAGGCGTTAGCCCAAGCGCCATCAACGAAACGGCCATTCGCTTCGCGAAAGCCTGGAACAACAAGTTTGCCTTTAAAGTGAACGCCAGTTATTTAACCGGTACAGATTGGCAATCAAACACCCGGCTTGATCAAAACCCCGGCAAACTAAAAACGGCTAACCCTGTATATCCAGAACTTACGGGCACAAGCAATGCCGCTTATGACGGCTGGAACAAGTATGGCGATGACGCCCTTGCGGGTAGCAACACGGTATCTATCAAAGGTATCACGGTTGATGGTGTGGTAAGGCCGGCCTTAACCGTTGCTCGTACCGGTTATAACGAAGTTGATTTGGTAGATCCTAAAGTGACCAACCTAAAACTGGATGCTACACTGGCTTACAAAATAACCCCTAACACACAATTATCATATACTTACCGCTATGGCAACATAGATGGTGTTTTTCAACGCGGTAATAAAATATCATTGAATGGTGCATCTGTACAAAACCACAAAATAGAATTAAAAGGAACCGATTTCCTGATCCGCGCTTACGAGTCTGTAGAAAATACTGGTAAATCATTCAATGTAAAACCACTGGCCGATAATCTTGACCTTAACCACGCCAGTAATTCGGTATGGGGTACCACTTATAAAAATGGTTTAACGGCTTATGCCAATACGCATGGCGGTGCTTTAACATCTGCCAACCTTGCCGCTGCCAATGATGCCGCACGTGCGGCTGCTGATGCGGGCAGAGTGGAGCCGGGTACGCAGGCCTTTAACGATCTGCGACAAACTATCATTGGTATCAATAACTGGGATTTTAAATCGAGCCTGATCCCCAATGCACCTGCAACGGGTGGTGCAGCGTTGGTGCAAAAAAGTAAAATGTACAATGCCGAAGCCCAATGGGATTTAACCAAACACGTAAAATTTATTGACCTGTTGGTTGGTGCCGATGTGCGTGTTTATTCCATCACCCCGGATGGTAATAACTTTGTAGACTTTAGCCGTTCCATTGCCAACCGAAATACCGCATTGCCTGACGGCAGCTTTGGCGATAACATTAGCTATAAAAAATATGGTGCCTTCTCGCAGGTTACTAAAACCTTTTTTGAGGAAAAGTTAAAGTTATTCGGTTCTGTCCGTTGGGACCGTAACCCTTATTTCTCCCCTAAATTTACTCCACGTTTAGCCGCGGTTTATTCGCCAACTCAAAACCACAACTTTAGGTTCACCTTCCAAAATGGTTACCGTTTTCCGTCACTTTTTGAGGCTTTATCATACGTAAATAATGGCCGGGTTAAACGCGTAGGTAGTTTAGAGTTTATTAACGACGGCTTGGGTTACCTAAACAATAGCTACACCCAACAATCGGTTACCGCATTTAATGCCGCGGTAAAATCGCAATCTACAACGGGCGATGACGTGACAGCTCTTAAAAACAAGAGTTTGCTGCAAGTGGCCAATCTTCCAAAAGCCCGCCCGGAGCAGATAACCTCTTTTGAGGTTGGTTATAAAGGGATTTTCTTTGATAATAAAGTATTTTTGGATATTGATGCCTACGCCAACCGCTATAACGGCTTTTTGGGCCAGGTGCAAGTGTTTGTGCCAAACAGCGCCACGGTAGGCTCAGATGCAGCCGTATTAGCCATGCTGGACATTAACCGCGACCCAACAACCGCTACAGCCAATAACGCTGCAAGCGCCGGCCAAAGCCGTTACCGGGTTTATACCAACGCTAAAAACGTTTACAATAATTATGGTTCATCTGCAGGGTTAAGCTATAATTTTTACCGCAGGTACACCGTATCGGGTAACGCAAGCTTTAACAAACTGAAGGCACAGCAAACCTCGGATATCTTCGTGACGGGCTTCAACACGCCTGAGTGGAGCGGTAACTTCTCGTTCGGTAACCGCGAAGTGGTGAAAAATGTAGGCTTTAACGTGGTTTACAAATGGCAGCAGAAATACCTTTGGGAAAGCCCGTTGGTAACGGGTAATATACCGGCCATCCACACCTTTGATGCGCAAGTAACTTTCAGGGTTCCGGTTTACTATGCAACGTTTAAAATTGGTGCAACAGATATATTTAATAAAAGATACATCCAATACGCAGGCGGCCCAACAATTGGTGGTTTATATTACGCATCGGTTACGCTGGACGGTTTGTTAAGTAAGTAGCCCATAGACCATAGAAAGATTACACTATCGACTATGCGCTATGGACTATCGACTACATAAAGATCCTATTTGTTTTTTAGGTATAATTTAGTTTTTCAAAAAGCGGGCGGGCGAGCTGCCCGCTTTTTTTGTGTATCAGCGACGTTATTTATAAAATATTTATTAGTGACATTTATAGATGCCTGTAACACTTTAAGTACTGCAATAGCTATTTCAGTAGCCGTTGTCGGTGGTGTATATGCAATGTTTTTTTTATAAATCTATTGATGTTGAAAAATTAGTTATAGAAAACCATTGTTTTTTCTTGAAGCTGCATCCCCTTTTGAAAGATTTAAAATGTGCTTCTACGACGTTTAAATCATTTTTTTTAAAAGGCTTCTTCAATAATCTTCATACCTACTTTTTCTATCCAATGTCATTTCGAACGAGGCACAAGAAGAAATGACATTGTTTATTTGATATAGCAGCCTATTAAAACGCAAGAACCCTGTACGAGTTGCACCTCGCACAGGGTTTTCTTACCTCACTTAACAGTATATAATAATTGGTTAAAATTATTCGTGGTTACTCTACTGACTGGCGCAACATCAGCGCGCCTACGGTTACGTTTGTACGGCTATCTATGATGATAGCGCCGCCATTAGCTTTGTTTACCTGGTATGGGTCGAATGCTAAAGGCTCCGCAGTTTTGATCACGATGCGGCCAATGTCGTTCAGTTTAAAATCTTCGTCGTGTTCTTTTTCCAGGGTGTTGATGTTCACTTTGTAGATCACTTCCTGGATTTTGCAACGTATGGTTTTGGTATTGTGCTGCACCAGGTAGGTCATGGTCGTATCTAATGGCCGGGTATCCATCCAGCACAGGTCGGCTTCAATTACGTTTGATAGCTGCGGTTGCCCGGCGCTGTTCACGATAATGTCGCCACGGCTGATGTCGATGTTGTCCGACAGGTGAACTGTTACCGATGTGCCGGCTAAAGCTTCTTCTAAATTTTTGTCGTAAAGTTCAATTTTTGATATGGTTGAGCTAAAGCCCGATGGCAAAACCGTAACCTTATCATTCACTTTAAACGAGCCGCTTGAAACGCGACCTGCATAGCCGCGGTAATCGTGCAGTTCGTCTGTTTGTGGCCGTATAACCCATTGCACTGGCAGGCGCGCATGAGCCGATGAATCGTCGATAACGATCTCCACGGTCTCTAAATGCTGCAGTAAGCTGTCGCCTGTATACCAGCTGATGTTTGATGACTGGTATACAATGTTATCGCCTTTAAGCGCACTTACCGGGATGTAGGTAACATTAACCAGATCGACCTTGGCGGCTAGTTTTTCAAAGTCGGCAACAATGTTGTTGAATACCTCTTCGCTGTAATCAACCATATCCATCTTGTTTACCGCAACCACCACCTTAGGTATCTGCAATAGCGAAACCAGGAAGGAGTGACGGGTAGTTTGCTCGATAACGCCTTTGCGTGCATCTATCAAAATAATAGCCAAAGCTGCGTTACTGGCGCCGGTAACCATGTTACGGGTGTACTGGATATGGCCGGGTGCATCAGCAATAATAAATTTACGTTTAACGGTCTCAAAGTATTTGTAGGCCACATCAATGGTTATACCTTGCTCGCGCTCGGCTTTAAGCCCGTCGGTTAATATTGCAAGGTCAATGGTGCCATCGTCGTTTTTACGGTTCGATGCATGCAGGGCCTCCAGTTGGTCGGCCAGGATAGCTTCACTATCGTACAACAGTCGGCCTATCAATGTGCTTTTGCCATCATCTACACTGCCTGCGGTTATAAATTTTAATATATCCATTTTTGGATTTTAGATATCAGATTTACGATTTTAGATTTTAACTCTTTAAGAAGAACAAAGCTTTTAGCTTTAACCTTTCCCCTTTAACCATTCCCTAAAAGTATCCACCTTTTTTTCTGTCTTCCATGGCGGCTTCACTTACTTTATCATCTATTCGGGCGCCGCGTTCGCTGATCTTGGATGATGCTATCTCATCGATGATATCATCTATCTCAAATGCGTATGATTCTACTGCCGCGGTACAGGTCATATCACCAACGGTGCGAAAACGTACGTTCTTATGCTCTATCACATCATCAGCATCCATATTGAGGAACGGCGATGCTGCCATCAGTTGCCCGTTGCGGGTGATACACTCGCGCTGGTGTGCGAAGTAGATGGTTGGCAAAGGGATGTTTTCGCGGCGGATGTAGTTCCACACATCAAGCTCCGTCCAGTTACTTATCGGGAACACCCGTACGTTCTCGCCTTTGTGAATTTTGCCATTGTAAATATCCCAAAGTTCGGGGCGCTGGCGTTTTGGGTCCCACTGGCCAAATTCATCGCGTACCGAAAATATGCGTTCCTTAGCCCTTGCTTTTTCTTCATCGCGGCGGGCACCACCAATACAGGCATCAAAGCCATGTTTGGCAATAGTATCTAATAGGGTAGTGGTTTGCAAAGGGTTGCGGCTGGCGTTTTTGCCTTTCTGCTCAATTACTTTGCCTTCGTTAATGCTATCCTGTACATGGCCTACGATTAGTTTTTCGCCGATGTGTGCAATCATATCATCGCGGTAGGTGATGGTTTCTTCAAAGTTATGCCCGGTATCGATATGTACCAGCGGGAACGGGAACTTGCCCGGGCGAAAGGCCTTTAACGCCAAATGCACCAGGGTGATAGAATCCTTACCACCGCTGAATAATAGCGCAGGTTTTTCGAACTGCCCCGCTACTTCGCGCAGAATATATATGGCCTCTGCCTCTAACTCGTCCAGGTAATCTAACCGGTATTTACTCATTCTTTTAAATCATTTAACGTTACTGCTGCATGTAAACCACACTCTTTTTTACTTTGGTCTTCCCACCACCAGCGGCCGGCCCTAAAATCTTCGCCGGGTTGTACCGCCCTTGTACAGGGCAGGCAGCCTATGCTTGGGAAACCCTTATCATGCAATGTATTGTAGGGTATATTGTATTGTTTGATGTAAGCTTTTACATCATCTAAACTAAAATTAAAAACAGGGTGGAACTTGATCAGCTGATTGCCCTCGTCCCATTCCACATTGCTCATATCCTCGCGGTTTGGCGATTGCTCGGCACGGATGCCGGTTATCCAGCATTGGTTGCCTGCCAGGGCGCGGTGCAAAGGCTCTATCTTGCGGATAGCGCAACACTCCTTGCGATTATCAACCGATTCGTAGAAGCTGTTGGGCCCTTTGGCGTTCACCATATGCTCCAACCTGTTATTGTCCGGATAATAGGCGTGGATGGGCTGCCCGTAGATCTCCATGGTGCGGTTCCATACGTAATAGGTTTCGGGGAACAGGCGGCCGGTTTCTAAGGTGAAAACTTTTATAGGAATATGATTAGCGAAGATCATATGCGAGATCACCTGGTCTTCCCAACCAAAACTGGTGGAGAACACGATCTCGCCGGGAAACTGCCCTGCCAAAGCGCGTAAAGCCTCCACAGGGTCTTTCCCGCTCACCAATTGCGATATGTAAATCGTATCGGCCATTAGAAAGGTGGGTGGGTTAAAAAAATAAAAATGCTACGGATGCTGATGAGGATAACAATAACCGAGACAGCCATCATAATGGCCTTTGCCGAAATTTTATTGGAAATGCGTGCCGCTACAGGTGATGCCAATGCACTGCCGATAACCAAACCCGCCACAGCATCCCAATGCGAACTATTAAGCAGGGTAATGAACGTTAACGAACCCATCAGCGCGATAAAAAAACGGGATAGTTTTACTGTACCCAAGGAGAACCTTGGATGACGGCCACCCGCTATCAAAGTAGATAATACGATAGAACCCCAGCCACCGCCGCCAACAGCATCAATAAAACCACCACCAAGCCCTAACAACGGTATGCGTTTGATTTTGGCTGTAGTGCGTTTCTTTCTAAGGTCTAAACCTTTTTTAAAGATAACGATGCCCAATATCAATGTGTAAACCGACACTAACGGTTTGGTGTATTGGGCATAATGCTCTAATGAGGATAATAAATACGCACCTGTTACCGCACCGATGATGCCGGGTAGTAACAGCAGTTTAAACAGTTTCCAGTTTACGTTGCCCATGCGGTAATGCATCCAGCCGGCAATGCCGTTGCTCATGATCTCGGATAAGTGCACACCCATACTTGCCGGAGCAGGCGGAATGCCCATAGATAGCGAAAATGTGGTAGATGTAACCCCGTATGACATGCCGATGGCGCCGTCTATCAGCGCAAAAACAAAACCTGCGCCTAAAAAGTAGTAAAACATAGGAGAGATGTTCTCCACGTAGTTTTTAAATGACGGCTCTTTTATCCAGAGTGCTATAATGGTTATTGCCAGGAAACCTACAAAGGTTCCCCAAACCAATAGTTTAATATTGTTATTACTCGGCGCTTTTTTAGGGCCAAGTAATATCTCGGTAACGCGGTTAAGTTCTTTTACCTTATGCGTAAAATCGCCCGACAAGGTGTTGCGCACCTCGGCCATTTGCTGCAGGGTAATGTCCAGCTCGCCGGGTATCGACTGGCTTAAAACTTCTTTTAAACGCTTGGCTATGGTTGGCGATTTACCGTTTGTAGAGATAGCGATCTTCAGGTCGCCTTTTTGTACGATAGAACCAAGGTAGAAATCGCACAACTCGGGTTTATCCGCAACGTTTATCAGCAGCTTACGGTCGTGTGCAGATTGGCGTACGTATTTGTTCAGTTCGCTGTCGTTGGTTGCAGCAATAACAATATCGGCGGCATCAAGGTCGGTATCGGCAAAAGATTTTTGTTTGATAGTTACCTGCAGATACTGGGCGACAAGCGCATGTACCTCCGGCAAAAAATCCTTAGAAATAATGGTAACAGCGGCAGCCGGGCTGTTGTTGAGCAGGGCGGTCAGCTTTTCCAGGCCAACATTGCCCGCGCCAACCAGCACGGTGTGCAGTTTGTTCAGCTTCAAAAACACCGGGAACAATTGATTGCCCTGTGCCTCTTGCGACTGAACCTGCGCTAAACTATTATCCTTTGGCAACAACGTCATAAACTTCTTTTACCAATTTAAATGTCGGGTGTAAGGAAACCACTTCGCCCAGTATGATTAGCGCCGGAGAGGTGATGCCCTGCTCTGCAGCCAAAGCCACAATAGTATCGGCAACACCAACAACAACTTTTTCATTAACAGTAGTGCCGCTTTGTATCACGGCAGCAGGCAATTGGCCTTTGCCTTCGTTTTTAAAGATATCTGCAATTTTTGCCAGTTTGTGGATACCCATCAGCACCACAATGGTGGCGTTAGTTTTGGCGGCATCGTACAAGTCGGCAGATATTTTACCATCGGTAGTGGTGCCGGTTATCACCCAAAAACTTTCGCTTAATCCGCGATGGGTAACAGGGATACCTTGCAAACCCGGTACGCCGATAGAACTTGAGATCCCAGGTACAACCTGTGTAGGGATCTTATATTCCGCAGCAAAATCCAATTCCTCGTGTCCTCGGCCAAAAACAAACGGGTCGCCGCCTTTTAAACGTACCACATGGCCGTAGTTTAAAGCGTAATCAACCATCAATCGGTTGATATTGTCTTGCGAAAAAGAATGATCTCCCGAGCGTTTACCCACGTAAACCTTTACTGCATTGGCAGGGGCAAAATCTAAGATCTCATCGTTCACCAAAGCATCGTACAAAACCACATCGGCAGTTTGCAGGGCTTTAATTCCTTTTAGCGTTATCAGCTCCGCATCGCCGGGTCCTGCGCCAACAAGGGTAATGCGTGGCTCTTTTATATTATTGGGTTCGTTTTGTATCATGATTGCAACACTGCCTCTCTCTTCGTTTTTACGGCTTCTAAAAAGTCTGTTGCCTGTTGTTTGTATGCAGTGGCAAATTCTTCAGATGGCTCGTTTTTATTTATTTGCAGCACCAGGTCGCTAAAAGTACCCTCAAGGGCAAATTCGCCGGTGGCTACATAATTGTTATCAAATTCTTTTATCACCCCGGTTTGGGTGCTGCTGTTAACGCTTTTATCAAGCAATAACGCCTTAGCCGCGCTCACCATGGTGTTGTAGGAATGGTAAATGGCATCGGCCCATAAACCTTTAACGTAAGCGCCGTTTGCCCAGCCCAGTTTCTCTTCGCTCTCGAACAACAGCGTAGCTACCAGGTCGATAATTACACCTGCACACTCGCCTACACCAATAGCAGAAACATAAGTTTCCTGATGGCCCCAGTCTACAAACTCATCATCTGTAAGGGTGGTCAGGTCGGCCAAGGGTTTTAGCAGGCGGTAGAAATAATCTTTACCCTGCCTATCGTAATAGGCATGGAACGTTTCCTCTTCTGTAGACAATGTTTTATAGTCATCCAGCACGTAGCGTAAAGCATGTGTAGCGCGTTTAGATGGCACTTTTATCACACGTTCTGCAGCGCGGCCTTCGCCGTTGCCTACAGTGCCACCGCCAAGCATCACCTGTACAGATGGCAATACTTTGGTGCCCGCTTTAAGCGAACTGCCGTGAAAACCAATATGCGCCAAACCATGCTGACCGCAGCTGTTCATACAGCCGCTGATCTTTATTTTGATCTCGCGGTTGTAGATAAAATCTTCGTACTCGTTGTAGATCACATCCTCCAGCACCTTAGCCATGGTCATGCTGTTGCTGATGCCCAGGTTACAGGTATCTGTACCGGGGCAAGTGGTAACATCAGCCAAACTATCAAAGCCCGGCGCGGCAAGGTCTAAATTGTGCAGACCAACGTATAGGGCGGGTAATGATTCTTTACGGATAAATTTTAACAGTAAGCCCTGGTTTTGTGTAATGCGGATCTCGTCGCCCACATAAGGCTTGATAGCAGCAACCAGTTTGCGCGCGGTATCGGTAGGGATATCGCCCACAGGCACTTTTATAAATACGCCGTAAAAATCCTTTTGCTTTTGCTCGAATACGTTGGTAGCCAGCCATTGCTCGTAACGGTAGGGGTTGGCAATTTCTACATCGCTATAAACATTATCCTCAGGTAGCTGAGGCTGCGGAACGGTATCGCGGTTTATTTTCCAGGTTTTAACCTTAAGGGCGGTGCGCTCCTCTTTTGCAAGGCGAAGCACTTCATCTAACCCGATCTTTTGGATGAGGTATTTTAAACGCGCTTTATTGCGGTTGTTACGCTCGCCATGGCGGTCGAATATACGGATGATAGCTTCGATGTAAGGGATCAGCTGATCTTCCGGCAGGAAATCTTCTACCGGGCTTGCCAACAAAGGCTGTGCGCCAAGTCCGCCGCCTAAAAGCACTTTAAAACCACGCTCGCCGTTCTCTTTTAGTTTCGGGATAAACCCAAGATCGTGAATATAAGAGTAAGCGGTATCTGCCTCGCTTGATGAAAACGAAATTTTAAACTTACGCCCCATTTCCTGGCAGATAGGGTTCCGCAGAAAATATTCGAACGTAGCCTGCGCATAAGGCGAAACATCAAACGGCTCCAGCGGGTCGATGCCCGAAGTAGGGGAAGAGGTTACATTCCTTACGGTATTGCCACAAGCTTCGCGAAGCGTAATATCGTCCTGTTCCAGTTCGGCCCATAATTGCGGGGTACGGTCCAGGCTCACATAATGGATCTGGATATCCTGGCGTGTGGTTAAGTGAAGGTTGCCGCTGCCGTACTCGTCAGATATATCGGCAATTTTTAAAAGCTGCTTAAAGGTTACTTTACCGAATGGCAGTTTAATACGCACCATTTGTACGCCCGGCTGCCTTTGGCCATAAACGCCACGCGCAAGGCGCAGGCTACGGAATTTCTCGTCGTGTATCTTACCTTCGCGGAACGCGCGGATCTTTCTTTCCAGGTCGATGATGTCCTGTTCCACTATCGGGTTCTCCAGTTCGGTTCTGAAGCTCTGCATATTCGGTACGTAATTTAGTTATCTCAAAAAAAAACCCCTTCTGCTGTGGCTGAAGAGGCGAAAATTATCTATTTACACATTTACAGCCACAATCTATCTGCCCAAATACAGCAGTTAATTAAGTTGTTATGATATGTAAATCCTATTTGTTTCATTAGTATGTCCCAAATATATATATAGTATAGGGGAATAGTAGCATTTATTTGAAAATAGATTGGATTTGATGTTGGGATGACGGAATGTGTGTATAATGGTGAGAGCCTGTCGAACCATTAGCCGGGCGTAGGTATTCAACAAACTCAGACTTAAATATCATGTTTTTTTGTCATGCCGAACGATAGTGAAGCATCTTAATAGGCATAATGCATTCGTCGACTTGTATGTTGTAGAATAGATTCTTCGCTATCGTTCAGGATGACAAATTGTAAAGAATCCTGCGCCGTATGCAAGGCTGCGCAGGGTCCACACTGTGATACCCTGCGACGACATGAAAACGTCGTACATCCCGCGCTGTTTACCTTTCAGCTTTTACCTTTCACCTTTCCCCAAATAA
Source organism: Mucilaginibacter aurantiaciroseus (assembly GCF_024055595.1). Lineage (GTDB taxonomy): Bacteria > Bacteroidota > Bacteroidia > Sphingobacteriales > Sphingobacteriaceae > Mucilaginibacter > Mucilaginibacter aurantiaciroseus. Next base: position 1,400,332 of record NZ_JAMXOF010000001.1, on the reverse strand, counting down.
ATCTTTCCAAATCCAAATCCCAATCCCAATCGTCTTACCTATCATTAAATTCTACGTGCGCCTACGCGCCAACCGTGTATATGTGCAAGGTAACTGGATACACGGCTTAAGAGGTTACATGTAGAGAAAGGGGCACTGGTGGTAGTCTTTAAGAGAGACAAGACAATTAGAATCAGGAAACAAAACTTAAAAAAAGTTCTTGGCAAAATGCTAAGGGCTTTTGTCTTGATTCTTAATGTCTTGTTTTCTTGCTTCTCTCCAAACTACATGCGTTCCGGTACATCGACCCCCAACAAACCCATGGCTTTGCTGATGACTTTTGCTGACGCGGCAGACAGCTGCAAACGGAATTGTTTTAAGTTTTCCGTTTCGGCCTGCATGATAGATTTTTCGTGGTAAAACTTATTGTAGTTTTTAGCCAGTTCATAAACGTAATTTGCAATCAAAGCCGGACTATGATTCGCGGCAGCCTCCCGAATCGTTTCCGGGAATTTGGTTAGGGTCACGATCAGGTCGCGCTCCACGCCATCCAGTTCGGTGACATCGTGGGTGCTGTTTTCGGCAAAGTAACCGGCCCTGCTTAGTACCGATTTGATCCGGGCATGGGTGTATTGGATGAACGGCCCCGTATGTCCCTGGAAGTCTATAGACTCTTTAGGGTCGAATAAAAGGCGTTTTTTAGGGTCAACTTTTAACAAAAAGTATTTTAAAGCGCCCATACCAATGGTGCGGTACAGTTTGTTTTTATCCTCTTCGCTAAAGCCATCTACTTTGCCCATGGCTTCGGTAGTTTCTTTGGCGGTGCCAAACATGTCGGCCATCAAATCATCAGCATCAACTACGGTACCTTCACGAGATTTCATTTTACCGGATGGAAGATCGACCATGCCGTATGACAGGTGATACAAGCCCTGCGCCCAGGTTTTACCGAGCTTTTGCAGGATTAGGAACAGTACTTTAAAGTGATAGTCCTGCTCGTTACCTACTACATAAATGGACTCGTCCATCTTATAATCATCGTATTTCAACTGCGCGGTACCCAAATCCTGGGTGATGTATACCGAAGTACCATCACCACGCAGAACCAATTTTTGGTCAAGGCCATCCTCGGTAAGGTCTATCCAAACCGAGCCATCTTCTTTTTTAAAGAATACGCCTTTAGCAAGGCCTTCTTCCACAATATCTTTACCTAATAAATAGGTATTGCTTTCGTAATAGTATTTATCAAAGTTTACGCCAAGGGTTTTGTAGGTAACATCAAAACCTTCGTAAACCCAGCCGTTCATGGTTTTCCAAAGGTTAATAACCGCTTCGTCGCCGGCTTCCCATTCTAAAAGCATTTGCTGCGCTTCTTTTATCAGCGGGGCGTTCTTTTTGGCTTCATCTTCAGTCTGGCCTTCTTCAATTAGTTCTTGTATCTGTTGCTTGTAAGCTTTGTCAAACCAAACGTAGTATTTGCCCGCAAGGTGGTCGCCTTTTAAGCCGCTGCTTTCGGGGGTTTCGCCCTGGCCAAACTCGCGCCAGGCCACCATGCTTTTACAAATGTGGATACCACGGTCGTTCACCAGATTGGCTTTAATGACATCGTACCCGGCCGCGCTCAGTATTTCTGACAGCGAAAAACCTAACAGGTTGTTACGGATGTGCCCAAGGTGTAAAGGCTTGTTGGTGTTTGGAGAGGAATATTCAACCATAACACGTTTGCCATTTGGTTTTGCTGCCGCGAAGTTATCCGTAAGGATGTCGGTATGCAGCGCGTTCAGCCAGTAATTATCGGCAATTACGATATTTAAGAAGCCTTTTAAAACGTTAAAAGAGGCGATTTCGGGGCGGTTTTTTTGCAGATATTCGCCAATTTCGGCGCCGGTTTGCTCGGGTCCTTTTCGGGAAACTTTGGTGTATGGGAAGGTAACCAGTGTAACCTGCCCTTCAAAATCCTTGCGGGTTTCCTGCAGGTTTACATCTTTGGCGGCAATATCGGTTTGGTATAAATCTTTAACGGCCTTAACAACAGCCTCAATAATAAAATCCATCGCGCAAAATTAATAAATAAGTTCATGGTTGATAGATTAAACTATGCGTTTTTAACTACAGAGCACGCAGAAAGAAAAGCACCAAGGCCACACAGATTTTCTTTGTGAGCTTTGTGTTAATAGGCACGCAAAACTTAGTGCCCTTTGCGGTTAATTTGATAATTGCACTTATAAACCGGATAAAAATTGGGTGTCCCATTATGTCCCATTCAGAAAGCAATGGGACACCCCACGTAAAATATATAAAACATTAATTTATAATTGGTTAAATTAAATATTTAAAAGTATTACTTTAATTAAAATTGAATTTTATTATTTCATATCTAATTGAATATTAATTATTTGCGATTTTGTCTCGTGTTGTGTAATATTTAATGGGACAGCTGCAAGATTTTACTTACCGTTCCCGATAGCTATCGGGAACGCTATGCTGGTTAACCCTCTCTGCTGCGCAAATAAGGTGAGGACAATTTTTTATAACCCTCTTTCCGCTTGCAGAGAGAGGATAGTAGAGCGAGGCAATGAACGGCTGAATGAATTTCAACTAAAAAACAATAGCTTTGTTTCTTCTTTATAACCATTTATGACACTTAATGACCAAGATTTTAAGATAGATGTAACATCTGAAATAGGCAACCTGCGCTCGCTTTTGGTGCATAGCCCCGACAGTGGTTTAGGCAAAGTTGTTCCCTCTAAGGCCCAGGATTGGCTTTTTGAGGACATTGTGCACCTGGATACCATGCGCCGCAAGGAGTACGATTACTACATTAAACTGCTGATGTATTTTCTTGATCCTGCTAAAATAAAAGGCAAGCTGGCCGATATTGACAGCGATACAGCTAACCGCGATTTTTTTAAGCCGGATAATGCTGCTTTCCATAATTCTACCAGGGTTATAGAGATCCAGACTTTGCTGAGCGATATACTGCAGCAAAATGATATTCGCAAGAAACTGGTAGCAGCGGTTTGCGCTATAGAGAGCTGTAATTACAAATTGCAACTGCAACTGATAGATACTGCCCCGGTAGAGTTGGCTAAAATCTTTATTTCGGGTTCGCTAACAGATGATACCATGATCTTCGCACCGATACCTAACCTTATCTTTTCGCGCGATCTGGGGATTGCCATTAATAACCATATCCTGCTAAACAAACCAGCCAAAAAGGCCCGCTCACGCGAGACTTTGCTGATGCGTTATATCTTTTTTAATCACCCTTTATTTGCTTCATATAAAGATAATGTGATCGAGATCTCAGAAAACAAACAGCATTTCCTGCGCCCCGGCGAGGTAAATGAGGAGAAAACCACTATTGAGGGTGGTGATGTGATGATGGTTAGTCCGCAGCATCTGATCATTGGTTGCAGCGAACGTACTTCCATCAGCGGTGCAAATGAGGCCATAAAGCTGCTTTTTGAAAATGATGTGGTAAGCAAAATTACCATTGTAAAAATACCACATAAGCGCGACTACATGCACATTGATACCGTTTTTACCCAGGTAAAACGGAACGTATGGGTGCTGTTGCGGTCTTTAACAATAACGGAAACCGAGCAATCGCAATGTGAACCTATTGCCTGGTTTGCGGATAAAAAGAATAAGGACAAGCCCGAGATAGTACAGTTCAGGAAAGATAAGAAACCAAAGACTTTTAATACGCTGGAAGACCTGCTGGATAACATCAGCCAAAAGGACCTGCAAAGCACTGAGCCGACCAAATTCATTTACTCGGGTAATGATTTATTTCCGTTTGATGCCCGCGAGCAATGGACGGATAGCTGTAACCTGCTGGCCTTAAAAGATGGGGTAGTGGTAGGCTACGACCGTAACGATAAAACCGTAGAGGCATTTAAACAAAGCGGTTTCGAGGTGATCCACGTGACCGACCTGCTGCCGAAAATGGAAAATGGCGAGATCGATCCGCAAAAGATGAAAGATACTTTGATACTGATGCCAAGCGCCGAGTTGTCTCGTGCCCGAGGCGGTTTTCATTGTATGAGTATGCCGTTGGAGCGTGACGCTGTCTGAAATCGAATTTAGAAAATTTATGAATTTTTAAAATTCTTACGTCGACAATCCATTATTAAATTCTGTCAATTAAAACAATTCGTTTAATTCGAGTTCAGACAATGACCCAACAAAGCACCAATAACCTATTAATGATCCGCCCGGTGGCGTTTGGCTTTAATGTGCAAACGGCCAAAAGCAACGCCTTCCAAAAACAAGATGCCGATCAACAAGCCGTGCAGCAAAAAGCACAGCAGGAGTTTGACGGCTTTGTAAACGTACTGCGTGCTAACGGCGTGAATGTTACTGTGGTAAATGATACCACTGAACCACATACCCCCGATTCTATCTTCCCGAATAACTGGGTTTCATTTCATGATAACGGCGATATTTTCCTATACCCAATGCAAGCTGAAAATCGCAGGTTGGAGCGGAGGGAAGATATCATCCGTCAACTGGAAGAGAATTTTAAGGCCAACCATGTTATCGACCTAAGTCGATACGAGGCTCAGGAGCAATTCTTAGAAGGTACCGGCAGCATGGTGCTGGATAGACAAAATAAGATAACCTACGCCTGCATCTCGCCCCGTACTAATACCGAAGTGCTGAAAGCCTTTTGCGAATATACCGGTTACCAAACCATAACCTTTGATGCCTTCGACCAAAACGGACGGGCCATTTATCACACCAACGTGTTGATGGCCATCGGCAGCAAATTCGCGGTGATCTGTTTGGACAGTATTATGGATGCCGGAGAGAAGGAAACAGTTATTGCTTCACTAAAATCAACCAATAAAGAGATCATCGATATCACTTTCGACCAAATGAACCTTTTTGCCGGTAATATGCTGGAGGTAAAGAATGCTGACGGTGAAACTTTGGTGGTGATGTCGCAAACGGCCTATAACTCGCTTAGCGCTGAGCAGAAAACTACTTTAGAAAAGTATGGAAAGTTAGTTTATGCCGATATCAGTACTATCGAAACTAACGGTGGGGGCAGTGCAAGGTGTATGATGGCTGAGGTGCATTTAGGGGTTAGAGAAAAGGAAAGTTTTTTTTAAACGCAGCTTCGATTTCTAATATATGCTCTGCCTTAATTATTAAACCAAAATTAATTGGAATACTGGAAAATGAAATCTGTTTTAAACTCCTCGGAATATTGACTACTCTAATATCGCCCGTAAGTATTTGTTGAGGGCCGGCAAATAAAACTCCTAATAAACAGACGCGCGACGATACTAAGGTTATGTTACCTTTTTTATCTTGATAACCATGCTCGTTAAATATAAATACTGGAGAGCCGCTTGAACCAGGGAAACAAGCAGCGTCTATCATAACCTCTTTTGCCCATTATATTCGAAATTGGGATGAGTTGTAGTTATTCCCCTTCTTAAAATAGGTTTGTTATTTATTTGATCCCATATACCATTTGGATAACCTACCATCAATATTTCTTCAAGCGCTAAAAGATCAGCAAGTTGGGGGCACTTTTGGTATTAATTTATTGCCGAGCGATTTGTAGAATAATTTGATTCCATTTTCTTCAGCTTCAATTTGATAAAAAGTAATTGGTATTGCGAACAAATCAAAACTATTATTTGGATGCATCACCCAAAGCGATTCGAAATTATTTTGAACTAACTCATAATGCTCAGTATCCAACGGCTCTCTTGTTTCAGATGCTTTGGTGAAAAATAATTTCCCCGTTTGTGCGCCTACAACAACATGTTTATTAGTAATTACAACTGGATTATGATTTCCAGTTGCATCGTCAAGCAAAAAATTAAAAAAAGAAACTAGTTCCGGTTCCATTATCGCACTCTATTTAATAATAGAATATGTTATTTGTTCAGATAGTGATAATTGTATACATTAAGCAAATGAATATTTTTTTTGAGCAAAAACTGTATTTGCCGTAAGACTTTCTATCGTCAAGCCTTTAGGCGGACGGCTATTTTTTTCTACTGACGCACCCATGCCGCATTTGCCTCTTGAACTGTATTAGAGATAGCTGCGTATACCGTCCGCTAGCTACCCGTTTGGGGTCTTTGATAACTCTATGATTTAAACACACTCCTTAAGGCGCTAAACTAAGTTCAGGATGGCCATGAAAAATCGATTTGGTTTTTATTTGGCAATACATTGATGTATAAGGCTTTTATATAAATAAATTCAACTCGTAAACAAATTACATTCCTACTATAAAAAATCCATACAACAAATAATAAATTCATCCGTATAAAATATACATTTGCACCAAATTTTAATAGATGCAGAGTTACCAGGAATTTCTTGACCTAAGCGTTGGTTTCCCACAGGAAGGTTACGAGATAATAGAGGATGAATTATACTTCCACGACCTTAATTTGATGGAAATGATCGAGACGTATGGCACGCCCTTACGATTCACTTATTTGCCCATTATCAGCAAGAAAATACAGCAGGCTAAGCTGCTTTTTCAGCAGGCCATTATTAAAACTAATTATCGCGGTAGCTATAAATATTGCTATTGTACAAAAAGCTCGCATTTTAAGCACATTGTAGAAGAAGCACTTAAGAACGAGATTCACCTGGAAACATCGTCAGCTTTTGATATGCCGATGATTGATGCCCTGGAGAAAAAAGGTGCAGTAAGTAAGGACATCACTGTAATCTGCAATGGTTTTAAAACCTTTCAGTACAAGCAGTACATTATTGATATGCTGCACGATGGTTTCAAGAACATTATCCCGGTACTGGACAATAAAGAGGAATTTAACCTGTACGATGACGAGGTAGAGATGGATGAGCCTTGTAACCTTGGCATCCGTATAGCGGCAGAGGAACAACCCGATTCGCAGTTTTATACCTCGCGCCTTGGGATCCGTATGGAGGATATCATCGATTTTTACCACAATAAAATAGAGAACAACCCTAACTTTAACGTTAAGCTTTTACACTTTTTCATCAATTCGGGTATCTCTGATACGCCATATTATTGGAACGAGCTGGAGAAATACGTTACGCTTTACTGCAAGTTTAAAAAAATAAACCCTGCGCTTGATACATTAGATATCGGCGGCGGTATGCCGTTTAAAGATTCGCTGGTGTTTGATTTTGATTACGAGTACATGATCAACGAGATTGTGAGCCGTATCAAAGAGATCTGTGCAGAGCATGATACAATGGAACCGGATATTATTACTGAGTTTGGTAAATACACTGTGGCCGAAGCATCGGGTATATTGTACAAAGTATTAGGCCGCAAGCAACAAAACGACCGTGAAAAATGGCTGATGCTCGATGGGTCATTTATTACCAACTTGCCGGATGTTTGGGCATTGAACCAAAAATATGTATTGTTACCGGTAAACAACTGGGATAGTGAATACGAACGTGTTAACCTTGGTGGTATCACTTGCGACGGGCAGGATTACTACAACCAGGAAGCCCACATGAACAGCGTGTTTATGCCTAAAACGCGTAAAGTGCAGTATATGGGTTTCTTTAACACAGGTGCCTACCAGGAAGTATTAAGCGGTTACGGTGGTATACACCATTGCCTGCTGCCATCACCAAAACATGTTATCATCCGCAGAAACCGCGATGAGACATTTAACTTTGAGGTATTTGGCGAAGAACAAAATAGTAAACAGGTATTGAAAATTCTGGGTTACACCACTTAACTTTCAAACCTATTTGATATTGAAAAGCACCGCTATTTGGCGGTGCTTTTTTTGTATAAACATTTGTTAGTCTGAGCTTGTCGAAGACCTATTTAAGCGCAAATGGTTCGACAGGCTCACCATGATATCATTATGCGAATTTATCAGCCACAACCAGATCTTTACTACCTGCGGTATACTTGTAAAAACCGCTGCCACTTTTAACGCCAAGGTGTCCGGCCATTACCATATTTACCAGTAGCGGGCATGGCGCATACTTAGGGTTGCCGAAACCGTTATGCAGCACTTTTAGTATCGCCAGGCAAACATCAAGGCCGATAAAATCGGCCAGTTGCAGCGGGCCCATAGGGTGGGCCATCCCCAGTTTCATAACGGTATCAATTTCATGTACGCCTGCCACGCCTTCAAATACTGTGTATATTGCTTCGTTTATCATTGGCATCAGGATGCGGTTAGCAACAAAACCGGGATAATCATTCACCTCAACAGGGTCTTTACCCAGCTGGCGCGATAGTTCCATAATGGTATTAGTAACCTCGTTGGTAGTGGCATACCCGCGGATGACTTCAACCAGTTTCATAACAGGTACAGGGTTCATAAAGTGCATTCCTATCACATTAGAAGGGTTACTGGTCGTTGCAGCTATTTCTGTAATGGATATGGAGGATGTATTTGATGCCAGGATAACCCTTGGTTGGCATACCTCGCTTAACTGTTTAAACAGTTTCAGTTTGATCTCTTTATTTTCGGTAGCGGCTTCAACCACCAGATCGGCATTAGCTGCACCTTCGCTTACATCAGTATAAGTTTTTATATTGCTAAGGGTAGTGGTTTTGGCAGCGTCGTCAATAGCGCCTTTTTTAATCTGTCGGTCCAGGTTGCCGGCTATGGTTTGCAGTGCTTTTTGCAGGGCGGCATCGCTGATGTCTACAAGCGACACGTTAAATCCATTCTGCGCAAAGGTATGGGCAATGCCGTTTCCCATAGTGCCCGATCCTATAACTGTAATATTCTTCATAATATAATTGGTTGTGCTTTTTGGGCAGTCGTAAAAACAATTGCAAATTAGGAATTATACAATTGAAACTTGCCTAATTTTTTTTTTAGCAGCTGATAAATTAGCTAAATTGCAGCAATGCTTAACACCGACGAGATCAGCTTTTATCTTTCCATTTATAAAGAGCTTAGCTTAAAAGATATGTATGAGCTGGTTACTCTCGCTAAAACCCGGAAGATAGCGGCGGGTGAGGTTTACATCGATATAGATACAATTTGCCATAAAGTAGCTTTCATAAAAAGCGGTTTAATAAGAGGTTATCACCTGAAGGAAAATGGTGAAGAACGTACCTTGCTACTTAGGTGGGAGAACCAGTTTATTGCAGCAGCGGATACGATTGTTTTTGAAAAGCCATCACGCTTTATTTACCAGGCGCTGGAAGATACCGTGATAATGGAACTCGACTTTAAAAAAGCCCAGCCTATTATCAATAATAACCCACGTTTATCGGCCAAACGTAATGCCATCATTTTGGGTATGCTTGCCGAATACATGGAAAGGGTGGAGTCGTTTGTACTTTTATCGACTGCGGAGCGGTACATGAAGCTTGTGCACGATAAGCCCGATATCGTAAACCGTGTGCCTAACAAATACCTGGCTACCTTGCTGGGTATTACCCCTGTATCGTTAAGCCGCATCCGTAAACGGATTGCATCGCCCAAAAAGCGTTAATTATCTTTTGTTAATTTTTTGCGACATGCGCGCGGCTACATTTGTATTGTAATAAATTAAAAAAGTATGGAAAAGTTACTGCACGCATTAATCACCATATTCAGCATTTCAGCCGTTAGGTATTTTATACTTGCGGGGGTACCTTTTTTTTTATTCTATAAGGCACTCACCAGTTGGTATAGCAAATCGAAAATACAGAACCGCGCGGCCGACCTTAAAGATTTTAAACGAGAGATCCTTCAATCTATGCAAACAACGGCGGTCTTCGCGGTCATCGCTTATGTGGTATTGTATACGCCGCTTAAAAATTACACCCGGTTGTATACCAATTTAACCGATTTTCCGCTGTGGTACCTGCCCGTAAGTTTGGTGTTGAGCCTCGTTATCCACGATACTTATTTTTACTGGATGCACCGGTTACTGCATCATAAAAGTCTTTTTAAACTAACGCATCTGGTGCATCACCAGTCTACCAACCCATCGCCGTGGGCATCGTATTCGTTCCATTTCGCGGAGGCCTTGACGGAGGGTATGGTGCTGTTGGTAATTGTGATGGTTATCCCTATTCACCCGTTAATGGCGGTGTGGTTTACCATTGTAGGGTTCATTATCAATGTTTACGGGCACTTGGGGTACGAGATAGCACCTAAATGGCTGCGAAATTCTTTCTTTTTTGAGATCATCAGCACATCAGTATACCATAATATGCACCATAGCAAATTTAAAGGTAATTATGGCTTGTATTTTAGGCTTTGGGATAGGCTGCTAAAAACCGAACACCCCGATTATGTGAAAGATTACGACCGGGTGCAGGCAAACAGGTTTGGCGAAAAACGAACAGGTGTTATCAGCGAGTCTATAAGCTAATATATCTGCCCGCATTGGCTATGGTTTCTTTGTTAACCGCCTCAAGTTTAGGGATTCTTCCTAAATGAGCAACCTGTGTATAAGTGGTAATATAATCTTCAGTAGAGGCATTCTCATCACCGTTAAATATAATGCCCTTAACGGGGATGCCGCGCTGTTTTAAAGCTTCGATAGATAATAGCGTATGGTTAATGCTGCCCAGGTAATTTTGTGATACCAGTATTACTTCTGCACCCAATTGTTTGATCAGGTCAATAACCAGGCAATGATCATTTAACGGCACCATCAGGCCACCAGCCCCTTCAATCAATAATTGGGTACCAGTTTTTGGAGAAATGATGGTTTGCTCGTCGATGGTAACACCATCCAGCGCCGCTGATTTATGTGGTGAATAGGGTTGGGTTAAACGATAAGCCTCAGGGTGAAAATCAGATTGGTCATTTGAGATCAACCGTTGCACTTTCATCGTATCACTATTATCCAGTTCGCCGGCTTGCACGGGTTTCCAATAATCGCATTTAAGTTTTTCTACCAATATGGCCGAGATGAGGGTTTTGCCAATATCGGTACCAATACCGGTTACAAATAGCGGTTTATGCATGGATGATGTTATTAATAGTTGAAGTAAGCAGATTGATATCTTCCGCAGTATTATAGGAGTGAATGCAAATGCGGATGCGCTCGGCACCTTTGGCAACCGTAGGACTTAATATCGCCCTTACGTCCAATCCGGAGTTTTGCAAAGTTTGAGCCGCATGCTTAGCCCTTTCGTTATTGTTTAATATGATACATTGGATAGCACTATCGCTTTGTAATAAAGGATAGGTTTCACTTTGCTTAATTCCCTGTTTAAAAAGGTTGATGTTACAATTAAGTTTTTCTATTTCTGGTGATGACTTGCTCAACAGTTCATAAGCCATCTTCACAGCAGCTATTTGTTGGAATGATGCCGCTGTAGTATAAATAAACGCGCGCGAAAAGTTGATGAGGTACTCCCGTAGCAAATTACTGCCCAAAATAATTGCACCGTGGCAGCCTAATGCTTTTCCGAAGGTTACCACACGGGCAAATACCTTATCCTGTACCCCTAAATGAGAGATCAATCCAAAAGGGTATAAGCCAACCGCATGGGCTTCGTCCACAATTAGGTTTGCGCTATATTGTTCGGTTAGTTTAAGTATTTCGACTATGGGCGGGGTATCACCGTCCATGGAATAAATACTTTCAATCACCACGTAACAAACTCCCTTAGCCTGCTTTAGCTTGCCCTGCAGGCTCTTCAGATCATTATGGCGAAATGTGTAGCGGTTGGCGTGACTTAACCGCGCACCGTCGATAATAGAGGCATGAATCAGTTCGTCGTGAATAATGGTGTCGCCCTTTTGCGGTAGTGACGAGAACAAACCCACATTAGCATCGTAACCCGAGTTAAATAGCAAACCCGCTTCGTTTTTATGAAACGAAGCTATCTGCTGTTCCAGTTCTTCGGTGTAGGTGATGTTACCGGAGATCAGGCGCGATCCGGTTGCCCCGTTTAAATTTAGCGGATGTGCATCAATTTCCTGTTGGATACTGACTTTTAAAGCAGGGTAGCGGGCAAAGCCAAGGTAATCGTTTGAGCAAAAATCAACCAGGTCACTTTCCGTGCGAAGGCTGCGGTAGGTGCCCAGCACTTTGCGTTCATCAAGTCTGTTTTGGATGTATTTTTCTGATGATACCACGTTTTTAAATTTCTGCTAAAATAAAAAAAGCGGACTATAGCCGCTTATTTTATTTTAGTAATAATATTATTACTTGTTAGATGGTGCACCGCCGCCACTGCCATTTTGGCGTTGGGCGCGTACTTCGTCCATTTGTTTTTGCCATGCAGCTGCCTGCTTTGGAGTTAATACGGCCTTAACTTTATCAGTAGTAGCCTGCATTATCGGGCGCATCTGTGTACGCATATCGCCGCCTGCATTACGCAAGCTATCCATTGATTTTAATTGAGCATCGTAAATAACTGTAATTTTTGCTGCCTGGTCGTCAGTGATTTTTAAGTTATCTTTAATGGCTTTAACCCTGTCGGCTGTAGTCATTCTCTGGCGACCTCCACCTTGTGCGTAACTAACTGCTGATATTCCTAATACGAATAAGCAAATCATCATAATCTTTTTCATCTCTTGTTTTTTAGTTTAACTGATGTTATAGATAAAGATAATGGTGATTGGTTTAACCTGATGCTATGTAACTTAATTGTTATGCGTTGTGGCTTAAGTGTAACTTAAATGTTGCCGTATTTAATTTACTTCCTTATGATTCAAATTAGCTATCGAGCGCTGCATCTGGGCCATCATCGTGGTAAGGCTTTCCATAGTAGGCTCGGGGGTAGGCATCGGCATGTGGGTAGATATGTATGCCTTTGCTTTCCAAACTTCCAGCACATCGTCCGCGCTTATTTCGTAAGGGTCGTAAACGGGATTATCTGATACCAGTTTAAGGTTGCGGCCTTCTTTATATTTATTGCCAGCACGTTTATAAACCACGCCATCGCTTTTAGAGATAATAACATAAGTTTCGCCAATTTTAACGTCGGCCCAGTTCTCCAGGTATTCGCCTATTATAGTAGTACCGGATTGTAATGGCAGCATTGAATCTCCTTTTATTTCGAACCCACGATATGTACCCTGTTTAAACATAGGCAAATAAAGCTTTGGTAACTGGCTAACATATTCAGGATCAGCATAGCCATTTAAATAACCGGCGCTGGCCTTTAATGGTACCATCTCAATGTTCTCATTATCTTCCTTATCTACCGAAATGCTTAGCACCCTGAGGTTTGCGGGGTTGCCTTTTGGCTTCGGCGCCCACTTCTCGTCGATGGTTTCATTGATGAAATCATCAATAGATATGTCAAAAAATATTGCTAATTGTTTTAGTAGTTCATATTTAGGTTCAGCGCGTTCTTCTTCATATGCGCCTACTAATGAACGTTTTATGCCTAACTGATTGGCGAATTGCTGCTGGGTTAGGCCTTTCTTTTTGCGAAGGAATTTAATATTTTGTGAAATATTTGCCATAAAAATTTGGAATTGCTAAAATTGTTAGTATTTTTATGCTCATAAAATTAGTAATTATTTTTTAACCAGCAAATTTTTTTTATCAAATGAAAAGGTTCGTATATATAATCACAGACAGGAACAGGAGAAATTTACACGTAGGTATGTGCACAGACTTGCTTAAAACCCTTAAGTTTTATGGTGAGATGCCTACCTTGTTTTTTGACAGCGCGCAGCAATTAAACCGCTTGGTTTATTTTGAAGAAATAAATACCGAGGAACAGGCTATGGAACGCTTTAAAATGGTAAGCACATATACACGCCCTCAAAAAGAAAAAATGATTCGTCCCGTAAATCCGGATTGGGTTGACCTTACTGCAGGCCTTAAATACGAAAGTGGTGTAAAAGCAAGGCCCGCCATTTACGGCAGGCCTTCTATACAAGCGGTACGCAGGGCGGTTACTTTTTAACAAACACCAATGCGCCCGAGTTCATGCAATATCTTTTGCCACCCCTGTTTTTAGGACCGTCATCAAATACGTGGCCAAGGTGCAGGCCCGTGCTTTTTTCAATAACCTCGTCGCGGCTCATGCCAAAGCTGCTGTCGTGTATAATTTCTACTTTGTTAGGGTCAACAGCCTTTACAAAGCTTGGCCAGCCGGTACCACTGTCAAATTTATCTTCCGAGCTAAACAATACTTCGCCGGTAGCCGCACTTAGGTAAACACCTTTTTGGTGATTATCATGATAGGCGTTCTGGAAAGGTGGTTCGGTACCACGGTTCACCATTATCTCGTACTGGTTAGCCGTAAGCTTTTGTTTCCACCCAAATGCAGGCTTGGCCAAAGGTCTTTTCTCCTGTGTTTTTTTATTTTGCCCGTTGCTGTTGTCGCACCCAAAGGTGGTTAACATGCTAACTATCAGTATTGCTAAGATCGATCTTTTCATAATACCTAAATTTACGAATATCTTGCCGGTTCAGTTGTCATCGATAAGTCTGATTATAAGAGGCAAAAAATCGGTCGCAAATTGCAGGCGCTAAATCTAAAATCGTAATTCTCAAATCCTAAGTCAACCTACCAACCCGGTGCAAAAGTTAAACCAAATATAGGTTTTTTAACATCCGTACGGTTAAACGGAACGGCAAAGTAAGGTTCCAGTACAAAAGCGCCAAAAAAATTCACCCTTAACGAGATCCCCGCGCTTAGTGACGGCACACGCTGGTTGGTATTATAAGTTGTTTGCGTTTGCGGGTTGCCGTTGCCATCAAGTACAGGGTTACCATTATTATCTAACACAGGCGTTTGGCCTAAGGCATCAGGTGCTTTCTGGAACTTTATGTCGTTGCCTTTGTTCCAGGCTAAACCGGCATCAAAAAACAGGTTAAGATCGGTGAAAAGAAATTTTGATTTAATAACCGCTAGTTTCTCCGGCCCGGTAAATGGTAAACGAATCTCGAAGTTTGCTACCGCGATGCGGCTGCCCGAAAGCTGATCGATAGTAAAGCCGTTTTTATTTGCTGTTTTGGAGTTATAAAATGTTTGCGCCTCGTAACCACGGATCAAGAATGGATAACCCACATATAGCGGATATAGACCGCTAACATTATTACCAAAGCGGCCGTAACCATAAAGCCTTGCAGCAAAGGTCAACGAACCAGCACGTACATATTTGCGCAGATCGATAGTAGGAGAGAAGAAGTTGTAAGTACCCATATTATACTCCGCCTCGATGCGGAAACGGTGTCCGTTCAAAGGAGCGGCAATGCCAAAGTAGGAATCGTCACCAACCAATGCGGCGCTTAAGCCATAGATATTGAATGGTTTTAAGTCGATGCCGTTTTCAGCAAGGAATTGCGTGCGCGAAATTTTATGTTTCTTGTAATCGAGCAGGTTGCCTATAGCCAATTGGTTTACACCATTTGCATCGGGCGTATTGGTGTATGAATAGTAACTGCTGTACCTGTCCACACGGTAAGAGTATCGTGAAGCTGTTGTCCCTATTTCGGTACGTAAAGTGCGGGATAGGGGGTAAGACGTAAAAGCCTGTAGTTGGTCTTCAAAAGTGCGGATGATATCCGTTTTTTCTTCGTAAACAGGTGTCGATTTACCACTAACCTCAATATTGGTAAAGTTGTACCCGTAAGTGCCGGATTGGTAAGGGATATGTGATATACCCAAGCCAAAATTCCAGCGACCTCGTTGATTGATGTATAATATTGATCCCCCAAAATCATAGATTGCGCCATTTACGGCAACACCCGCATAAATCTGGTTCCTGCCCAAAATATCGCTGAACACACCCTGTACACCACTTGCCAATCCTGTTCCAAACGAACTAACCGAAACCCCTACACCTGTACTGCCCAAGGCATCTAACTTAAACTTGGGTTTATATGGTATAGCATGGATCGAATCTAAGGGGATCTTGCTATAAGCGAGGTAATTATTCAGGTTATAATTGATCAGGTCGACACCCACAGCGCGCAATGGCGGCAGCATAGCTGCTGTAAAGTTTGTTGTTCCGGCGTCAACCACAACTGGTTTAAAGTCGGATACTTTGGCATTGTAGATCGTGTATTTTTGGGCGCGATAGTAGGAGTAAACCACATCATCGTTATTGGATAAACTCAATGCCGGCGAATACTCGGTAATACCGCAGATGCCGGTAAACAGGTAGGTCATTTGCTCCACCTTAGCGTTTGCAAAAGTATACCGGTACATATTGCGGAAGCCATCTTTGTTAGACAGAAAATATACCTGCTTACCGTCCGAAGAATACTGCGGGTTCAGGTTGTTAGCCCCGTCGAATACTTTTATATCAGTTATTTTACCGGTGGTGATATCCAGTTCAGCTAAGTTAAAAGTGATATCCTGAGATAGCTTTTTGTCATAAGTTGCCCTGTCGCTCGAGAAGATGATGTGCTTGCCATCCTCTGAGAAGTTTGGCTGATAATCCGAAAACTTATCGTTGGTGAGCTGAACAACTTTTTTAGATTCAAAGTTATACATATAAAGGTCGCCCTGGCCTTCAGACATTCCCTGGAAAGCTACATTTTTACCGTCAGGCGACCAGGTAAGGTTGCCAAACTGCTCGGCCTTCCCCATCGAAACATCATTTACGATCCTTCCATCCGGCACATCAACAACCAGCATCCTGTTACGCCCTTTGCTAAAAACGCTGAACGCGAACTTTCGGCTATCCGGCGACCATGTGCCCGCTGATTCGATAAAGTTAAACTCATCAATATGCGTGTTAGATACTTTGCTGGTTAACTGTTTTATCACCCTGCCCGTTTTAGCATCCGCCAGGTATAGATCAATGCTGAACAAACTTTTTGAGGATAGAAATGCCAAATACTTTCCATCCGGACTAATACAAGGGGCAACGGTCAAATCGCCGCCCAACTTAGTATCGATAAGGCGTTTGCCAACCGGCGTTTGCACGGTATCTTTTAAATAGGGCTTATAAGTGTTTTCGATGGAGTTTTGCCACAGGCGGGAGAGGGTTTTATCGTCATAACCTAAAGTCCGGCGGATTCCGTATTCTAACCCAAAACGTGCTGTATTTTTAAAGAAAGGCACTATGATAGTGTCACCATAGGTTGACCCAAGGAACGACCAGAACGCCTCGCCATATCGGTACGGGAAATATTTATTGCTTTGGGTAAGGTCGCGTATGGTAGGTATGTTGTGATTCAGGTAAGCGTCACGCATCCACATGGCGGTATAGGCGTCTTTTTTACCTAAGGATAGGTATTCGGCCATACCCTCCACCATCCAAAGCGGGATATTGCCAATATTCTCGAAGTTAGAAGAATCGCGGCTAAGCAGCATATGGTATTGAAACGCGTGAACCAACTCGTGCCCCAAAACGTGGCGGGTAGTTTGATTGGTTTCCATAACGGGCATTACCACGCGGTTTTTTAAACCTTCGGTAATACCACCGGTACCCACGCTTATTTCGCCGTCGATAGCTGTTGTCTGCTGAAAATCAGGGTGATTGGTGTAAAGGATAATAGGGTTGGGCTTGTTAAACGTATCTCGAAATACCTGCTGGTGTAGCGTGTACCACAACTCACACTCTTGTGCGAAACGTTTTATTAGGCTATCGTTTTTTAGATAGTAATAGATCTCGAAATGCGGGGTTTTGTAAACCTTAAATTTTAGGTTTTTATAGCGCACCTTGTTTTGCCCAAAATACTGGGCTTTAGCCTGTTGGTTAAATAACAGCGTAAATACAAGGCAAAATAATATAAAAGGATACTTGATGAATAAATTGCAGTGGTAACGTTTATACATAAATAGCGGTTTATATGATATGGCTAATTTATATAATATACGTTCCCTAATCAAGCAGGGTTGCCTTAATTATTTCGTGGCAGGCGGCTTATTTTCCGGTGTTTCCTCTTTCTTTTCTTCAGTTGCCGGTACACTAACAGGCGCGGCCGTGGTATCTATCGGCATTTCCATTAGGCTATCGGTAGATGTTGTGTCCTCGCGGATCTGCGGCGACGGGCACATGTATTCCTTGGTTATTTTTACCCAGGGCTTAGGGAATGGCCCATAGGTATAACCCGAATTAGGATCAGCATAAACCTTTTCCATAAACGCGCCGAATATTGGCAGCGCGGTATGCGAACCTTCACCGGTTTCTGAATTAGTGAAGTGTACGCTACGGTCATCGGCGCCAACCCAAATGCCTGTTACAAGGTCCTTAGTAATACCCATATACCAGCCATCCACGTAGTCGCTTGATGTACCTGTTTTACCACCTATCTGGTTGTTCTTTTTCCAAAGGCTTGGATATTCCCACAGGGCTTGCGAAGTACCGCCCGGTTCTTCCATACCGCCGCGGAACATATAAAGCATCAGCCATGCGGTTTCTTCGCTTAAAACGCGCTCGGCCTTCAGCGTAAATTCCTCGATCACATCACCTTTCTGGTCGGTTATTTTTGTAACTAATAATGGGTCAACCTTTTCGCCTTTGTTAAGGAAAGTGCTGTATGCACGCACCATTTCATAAACCGAAACATCGTTAGATCCTAATGATACCGACGGTACTGATTTTAGTGGGCTCTCGATCCCAATTTTGTGCGCGTATTCTACAATTTTATCCCAGCCAACATGTTCGGTTACCTGCGCGGTAATGGAATTTACCGATTTGCCCATAGCCCAGCGCAGCGACATTTCGCGGTACGAGAAGTGGAAATCGGCATTATTTGGCTGCCATACATCATCCTTACCATTATCTTTAAACTTGATAGTTACCGGTTTATCGGTAAACTTATCGCAGGGGGTAAAGCCGTTATCTAAAGCGGTTACATAAGCAAATGGCTTAAAGGTAGATCCAGCCTGGCGTTTGGCCTGGTTTACGTGGTCGTAATTAAAATATTTATGGTCGATGCCGCCAACCCAAACCTTTATTTTACCGGTTGATGGCTCCATGGTCATCATGCCTGTATTCAGGATCCTGGTGTAGTATTTTATAGAATCTACGCTGGAGAAGGTAGTGTCCTTATCACCATTCCAGGTGAACACGCTCATGCGTTTCTTTTTCTCAAAATAGCTGTTGATCTGTGTGGTATCGCCTTTGTGTTTTTTGCTAAGCATTTTGTAGATCGGCAGCCTTTGCTCGGCTTTTAATAAAAAGTCTTTAATCTCTACGCCCTTACTGTCTCTCCATGGGTTTTTATTACCCCACAAATTATTGAAGCGTTTTTGCAGCATCTTCATTTTGGTTGCAACGGCTTCTTCGGCGTATTGCTGCAATTTTGAATCGATGGTGGTATAGATCTTTAAACCGTCCTCATAAAGGTCGTAATCGTTTTGCTTACACCACTTATCCAGCCATTTTTCAACCGCGCGGCGGATGTATGAATCGCCCTGGCCGGTACGGTCAACATAGCTCAGATCAAGATTTAGCGGTAGGGCTACATTAGCAGCATAAGCCGGTTTATCGATGTAGTTATACTTCAACATCTGGCTAAGCACCACGTTACGGCGTTCAACCGAGCGCGTGGGGTTTGTTTTTGGGTTATAGGTTGATGTCGCTTTTAACATGCCTATCAACGTTGCTGCTTCGGCAGGGTTAACGGCATCGGGCATTTTGTTAAAATACTTTAAAGTAGCCGTCTTTATTCCGAAGGAGTTATTCCCAAACGGAACAGTGTTCAGGTACATGGTCAGTATCTGTTCCTTACTGTATTGGTGTTCTATTTTATAAGCGGTGATCCACTCTTTACATTTAAAGACTACGGTGCGCAATAGGGGGATATGTTTTATTAATCCCTGCGATTTACGCTTACGGGTACTGAACAAGTTTTTCGCCAGCTGCTGCGTAATGGTACTGCCACCCCGGCGTTCGCCTGTTGCCGTAGAAACCAAACTGCCCATAAAACCTTGAAAATCTACACCACCATGTTTGTAAAAACGTACGTCCTCGGTAGCAACCAAAGCGTGGATCAGGTTAAGGGAGATGGCTTTATACTCGACAGGAGAGCGGTTCTCTTTGTAAAAACGACCGATCAGCTTACCATCAGCAGTATAAACCTCTGATGACACCGACATGGTGGGTTGTTTAATATCCTGCATATCGGGCGAATAGCCGAACAACCAAAGAAAGTTAATTTCGATAGCGCAGAAAAAAACAATAATAGCATATATGAAGATGGTGAAATATCTTAGGTACCGGTTCTTTATTTCTCTGAACATTGGGTAAAGATGTAAAATTAAGCGCCCAAATCATAGTGGGCAATTGACAAAAGTTAACAACGCAATTTTAATAAGTAAATTTTAAGTTACTATGTTTAGGGGGAGAAATATTTTAAGGGAGGATTTGGCTAAGATTAACCACAGGGGACACAAAGGATTTAGAAACGCGTGTTAGGAGTTTAAACTGCCGAAGTAGCCTGGGCGTTGATGAAAAAGCGTTCTTCGGTATGGGTGGATAGTACGCTCAGTTCATCACCAACACTTATAACGCCCGTGCTGTTAAATACCAGGTTTTGCCCGAATAGGATCTTGGCTCCTTTACGGCGATAACCTGCCAATGTTTTCAGCGGTTCTTTGCTTTTAGCCGTCGTTTCCTGGTCGATGGTGGTCATCACACAGCGGGCGCAAAGTTTTACACCAAACATGTCAATGTCATTTATGCGGATATGGTTCATTTGGTCTTCGCTGTATGGTTCACCGCCTTCAAATACAATATTTGGGCGGAAACGGTTCATAGGCAATGACTGCGCCAAACGGCTGTTCAGATCGTCCAAAGATGCCTGCCCGATCAATAAAGCAGGGTAAGCATCGGCAAAAGAAGCGATAGAACCTAAAGTAGTATAACGCGGGTCGGTAGCGCGATGAGTTTCATCTGGCATGTAAACCAGGCGGGTAGGGGCGCCCAATTTAACCGTGAACCAGGCATCAACTACATCACTCACTAACTGCCCTGCACAGGTATCGTCCCAAATGCTTACATCAAGTAAATCCTGTTTTAGCGGGATAAAAGGAATGTTGACAGACGTGCTATCGGCAGTAAAAATAACCTTTAAGGCATCACTTAAAACCTCGATTTTAAATAAGGCCAGTTGAGCATGCTCGCGTTGCGAAAGGAAGCGGTTATTCTCGTCTATCAGCATCCAGCGGCGGTCATGCTGTAGGCCGCGGTCGGTCAGTTGGGCGGTGCTCAAGGCAACGCCTCCCAGGGATTTTATAGGGTAAATAAGTAGCTGACTAACGCTAAGCATACACAAATGTAAGGCATTGGTACTTCAAATTACAAACAATTATAATTGTTTGTAATACAGTTGATTTATTGGCTATTATTTAATAGTATTGTTAAACCAAATTATCAATCCGGTTCCCCTAAGCCGGTTTAAACCTATAAAACTATGTCAATAAACGCACCCAACATTAATGGCAAGGCCACGGCTAATAACACTTATGATGCAATTGTAATAGGATCGGGCATTAGCGGCGGCTGGGCTGCCAAAGAGCTTACCGAACGCGGCCTTAAAACCATTATGCTGGAGCGCGGCTCTAACTACGAACATATAAAAGACTATAAAACAGCTAATTATAACCCATGGGATTTTGAGCATCGCGGCAACGCAACTCAAAAACAACGTAAAGAACGCCCGGTAATTTCCCGTAACTGGGGTGCACAGGAAGCCATTATGGATGCCTGGACAAATGAACAGGACGCGCCGTATACCGAGGTAAAACCTTTTAATTGGTGGCGATCATACCGTTTAGGTGGCCGCTCTATTTTATGGGGGCGCCAAAGCTACCGCTGGAGCGATCTCGACTTTGAAGCTAACGACAAAGACGGATGGGCGATTGACTGGCCCATCCGTTACAAAGACATTGCACCGTGGTATGACCATGTGGAGAAATTCGCAGGCATCAGCGGATCTATCGAGGGCATCCCCAACCTGCCCGACGGCCAGTTTTTGCCGCCTATGGACTTAAATTGGGTAGAGAAGGATGTGGCCGCAAGTATCAAAAAACATTTTGGCAGGCACATGATCATTGGTCGTGTGGCTAACCTTACTAAGGCTATCCCATACCGTACGGCCTGCCAGTTCAGGAACAGGTGTTGGGAGGGTTGCCCGTTTGGCGGGTATTTCAGCACACAGTCGTCCACCTTACCGGCTGCTTTAAAAACGGGTAATTTAACCGTTAGGCCGCAATCTATCGTTACAAAAATACTATACGATAAGGATACCCAAAAGGCGAAAGGTGTAGAGGTACTGGATGCAGTTACCAATCAAACCTATGAGTATTACGCCAAGATCGTTTTTGTAAATGCTTCGGCTTTAAATAGTGCCTGGGTGCTGATGAACTCTGCAACCGATATCTGGCAAGGTGGCCTGGGTAGCAGCAGCGGTGAATTGGGTCATAATATTATGGATCATCACTACAACCTTGGCGCCAGCGGTGATGTGGAGGGTTACGAAGATAAATATTACTACGGGCGCAGGCCAAACGGCCCGTACGTGGTGCGCTTTGCAAACGTGGGTGATGATAAACGCGATTACCTGCGTGGTTTTGGCTACCAGGGTGGAGCAGGCCGTAATGGCTGGAGCCGTGAAATTGCCGAACTAAATATTGGCGGCGCTTACAAAGATGCCCTTGCCGAACCGGGTGGCTGGCGCATGGGCATTGGTGGTTTTGGCGAGCTGTTGCCATATCACGAGAACAAGATCACCCTTGATAAAACGGTGAAAGATAAATGGGGTTTACCGGTACTTTCAATGGATGCCGAGATAAGGGATAACGAGAAAAAAATGCGTATCGACATTGTAAAAGAGGCTAAAGCCATGCTGGAAGCAGCAGGTGTTAAAAATGTAGAAACGCATGATAGCGGCCACAATATCGGCGACGGCATCCACGAAATGGGTACCGCACGCATGGGGCTCGACCCTAAAACATCGGTACTAAATGCCCATAACCAGGTTTGGGATGCCAAAAACGTTTTTGTTACGGATGGTGCTTGCATGACTTCGTCTGCCTGTCAAAACCCGTCGTTAACCTACATGGCGTTAACTGCCCGTGCTGCGAATTTCGCGGTAGATGAATTGAAAAAAGGAAATCTTTAGGGTAATCAAGAGTTTAAAAATCAATACACAAGACAATAGAAATCATGAAGATCACAAATATATTAACCCCCTTACTGCTTATCTGCTTTATTACAACTGTAAGCTTTGCCAAGCCTAAACCCAAAGTACTTATTTTTTGTAAAACCGCGGGCTTTCATCATGAGTCGATCGCGGTGGGGATCCCTGCGATAATTAAGTTGGGTAACGAGAATAATTTTGATGTGGACACAACTACCAACTCTGTGAAGTTCACTACTGCTAATTTAAAACAGTACGCCGCGGTAATATTCTTAAGTACTACCGGCGATGTGCTGAACAACGAGCAGCAAACCGCTTTTGAACAATATATTAAATCGGGAAAGGGTTTTGTAGGTATCCACGCTGCTACCGATACCGAATACGACTGGCCGTGGTATGGTAACCTGGTTGGCGCGTATTTTAAAAGCCACCCCGCCAAACAGCAGGAAGCAAACCTAAATGTGATAGACCGTGGTTTCCCGGCAACCAATCATTTGCCCGCCACATGGCGTAGGCTGGATGAGTGGTACAACTACAAATGGATAGCCCCCGACTTGCAGGTGCTTATTAAAATAGATGAAAAAAGCTACCAAGGCGGCGAGAACGGTGATAATCACCCGATGAGCTGGTACCATAGTTACGAGGGCGGCCGCTCATTTTACACCGCTCTTGGCCATACCGATGCGTCTTACGCTGATCCGCTTTATTTAAAGCATATTTTGGGTGGGATAAAATACGCGATAGGGAAGAAATAGATTTGTTCTTTTGTTATCCTGAGCGATAGCGAAGGATCTAATATTGAACTATGCAATCGCAAATCACTCTCGGCGTTTAGATACTTCAATATCGTTTAGTATGAGAAAGCAAGAAAGGCCCGCTTCAACTTGAAGCGGGCCTTTCTTATGAGAAATCTCTCTATTAATCTAAACCACCACGGCGGTTTGCTTTAACAGGCTCCGGCCATTTGGCGGGCTGGCCGTTGCTGCTTGCCGGTAGGGCTGCTTTGTCGCGTGGGAATTTAGCAGGATCTTCGCTGGCCGTATAAATTAGGATGGCGGTTAATATGGCGTTGCTGCGTACATCGTCAAAAACCAGTTTGTCGTAAGTGTCGCGGTTGGTGTGCCAGGTGTAGTTACCGTATGACCAACTGTTCGAACCCAACGAAAACCCCGGTGCGCCTACGGCAACAAATGATGCAAAGTCTGACCCGCCACCACCCGGTGAACCCGGAAAATTGGTTTTTATTTGGTTACGAATGGTATCAGGCACGGCCTCTAACCACCGGTTAATAAAGTCGCCCGATTTTTCATAGCCTTGTCCTCCAATGTTTACAATGCGGCCTGTACCATTATCCTGGTTAAATAAAGCCTGCAGGTTGGCTACAATTTCGGGATGGTCTTCAACAAACGCGCGCGAGCCGTTTAAGCCCTGCTCTTCGCTTGCCCAATGGCCAACTAAGATGGTACGTTTTGGGTGCGGGTAAACTTTTTTAAGGATGCGCATAGCTTCCATCATGGTAATTGTGCCCGTACCGTTGTCGGTAGCGCCTGTACCGCCGTCCCAAGAGTCGAAGTGGGCAGAAAGCATTACGTATTCGTTTGGTTTTTCGGTGCCTTTTATCTCGCCTACTACGTTAAAAGTTGGCACCGCGCCAAGTTCCTTTGATTCGGTTTGGATGGTGACCTTTGGTTTGTCGCCGCTTTCGGTCAAACGGTAAAGCATCCCGTAATCTTCTAAGGCGATGTCAACAGTAGGTACAACTTTAGTATATGCGCTAAAGATCTTATCAACCCCAAAACCGGCAGACCAGTTTGAAGTGATGATACCTACCGCGCCGGCTTTTTCAAGGGCAACAGGTAAGGTTCGGTTATTTAAACCGGTGTTGCTGATGCGCTTGCGCCATGCAGCGGTTTGCTCGGCACGGGCGGCTTTCATTTTATCGAATGAAATGGTCAAGGCAAATTCCTTCCAGTTATCATCCGGTCGGCCTGTCGGCTGGTTCATAGATATCATTATAAATTTTCCTTTAACAGATGGCAGCCATTTTTGGAATGCTACAGAATCGGCCAATTCAGGCAGGATGATCAGTTCAGCAGTAACCGCTTTTTTCATACCCGGGCTCCAGGCTAGTTGGGTGCCTTCCAATGATTTTACACGAGGATAAACCATATCGATATGAGAGATGCCGCGTTCCCAGCCGCGCCATTCGCCCCATTTTTCTTTTTTGGCGGTGATTCCCCAGCCTTTGTACTTGTCCAAAGCCCATTTACCGGCCTTGTCAAATTGTGGTGTACCCACTAAACGGGGCCCAACGCCATCGAAAAGCTCGTGGGCAAGTTTCTCCAGTTGCGAGTTATTAGTTCCTTCTTTTACAATATTATCCACCACCGCGTTTTTGGTTTGCGCGTAGCCAGTACTGCCCGCAAGAAGGGCGGAAGCAACAATTAGTTTAGTTAAGTTTTTCATATCGTTTGATATAGGGCTTAGTTAGTTTATGCAACGAATGTATAAAATACAGGGCTTAAATCATATTCTGACCGGCGGTGTAACAAGTTTGTTAAGGTTGAATTACGTGATTAAAGTAGCAAAGCACTAATTGGCCTGATTAATGCTCATCAAACGCAAATAAACAAGCAATAATAAAATGGCACAGTTAGACGTTCAGCCAAAGCGCAAAGGCTCGGTATTCATATGGATCCTATTCGCGATCATCGCTATCGCGGTGGCAGTTTTACTGTTCCGCGGATGCAATAAATCGGCTCCGTTAAAGATGAACACCAGCGATACCACCAAAAAGGATACTGTTAAAATGGACAGTAATGTTATTGTAACCACACAACCTGACTGGAACGCTATCGACTTTACTATCCCCAGATCAAAATACGATGAGGTTACCGATACGGCTATTGTTGTAAAAGGCAATGATAAATATACCATCTACAGCCTTGGCGAAAATGTATTATTTGCTGCCGATAAAAGCACCTTGCAGCCAGCTGCAGAAGCTAAACTGAAACAGATAGCCGCATCGCTGGCAAGGCGTTACAAAACCGCCGAGATAGCCGTTTATGGGCATACCGATTCTGCTGGTACTGCCGGCGCTAATAAACAACTTGGCGAGGACAGGGCAACCGCGGTTAAAAACTGGTTATCAACCAAAGCAGACATCGTTCCGGATAAAATTTCTATACATTCTTTAGGGGAACAAAAACCTGTAGCGACTAACGCGACCAAGAAAGGCCGCACGCAAAACCGCAGTGTGGAGATTGTGGCGTATGCCGAAGGAGAGAAATAATAACATAAAATCTAAGTATCATGGCATCTGATAATAACACAAATTACGATTTGTACGAGTTAAGCGAAAGCGATTTTGAAATAGTTGACGATCAACCAGAAATTTTTGGATGGGACGTAAAAGACACTCACAAAAATAAAGTTGGTGAGGTGTATGAACTACTGTTTGATGAAGAGACTTTAAAAGTACGCTTCATCGTAATCGATATGGAAAGCAATGATGTTAACCTGGAAGAAGGCCGCGTGCTGATTCCCATCGAAAAAGTAGAATTTGACCTGGAAAACGACGAAGTAAGGATGCCCGGCGTAAGCGTTACTAATTTACTAGCATTACCGCTTTATGAGAAAGGCCGCATCATAAATCATGAAACCGACCTTGAAATTGAACGGGCTTTAGACAAAGCAGAGGCCGGCGCGCCTATCCCGCCCGGGTCATTATATGTTGGTAAAACTAAGTTTTACGAAAAACGCCAGCAGGGTTTTATCGCGGGTGATGATAATGAGGGGTTGTAACACCTAATAAGCTCGGGGTCATCCTGGGCCTGTTGAAGGATGAGCGCAGGTCTCTTTGCGAGTAGTTTGACAAGTTCAGCATGACAACTGTCAGTCCGAGTTTGTTAAAGACTACCTCAAAATATTATCGGTGATCTTGGCGATATCCACAGCCATTTTATTGATAAACCCTAATTGGTCTTTCATTAATACATCGTCTGCAGTTAGCGGGATGGGCTGTGCTTCGGGCATTGGTACAACATCTGTTTTTGGCGTTGCCTCAACCGGGGTAATACTTTCACCGCTTAGCTTTCTGTCGGTATCCTTTAATACAGCAATACTTTTCTTGACCAGTTTTAGCATATCCTTATGCGGCGTCACCTGTTCCGAGCGAATTAAAGCTGATGCGATATTGGCCGAATAGGAGGCCAGGATATGGTTTAGCACTACAAATTTGTGCACATCATTTACGCTCTTTTGTTTGCTTTTGGGTTCGGAAGTCATCCGTTCGAACATGGCCGATAAATTGGCCGAGTTTACATATAAATCTTTACGGGCAAGCTTATATTCTGTAATGCCCACTACTTTGCCCGAGATACTTTCCAGGATTTTTTGCAGGTAGTTGATATTAGCTGTGATAACCGATTTGAGCGTTTCGTTCAATTGCTGGAACTCCCAGGTAGGGAACAGCAGATAACTGGCTATAAACGCGATGCCCGATCCAATAAGCGTATCAATAACCCTTTCCTGGAAAATATTGATAGTACCCAGCCCCAAAAACTTGAACAGAATAAGCACGTACGGCGTCATAAATATTACCGACACAATATAATTTACCCTTAAAAAACTGTAGGTGCCTATCATCAGCACAAGTAATATAATAAATTGCGCTGTTTTATCGGGGATGAAATTCAGGATCAGTATGCCGATTGCGCCACCCGCTATAGTACCAATCAGCCTTTGGTAATTACGCTGTTTAGACAGGCTGAAACCGGGTTTCAGTATCACAATAATAGTGAGCAGCACCCAGTAACTATGCCCCCCAAGGGATACGTTCTTTGCAGTGATAAAACCAACCAAACAAACCAATGATACTCTTAAGGCATGTTTAAACGCGCCCGATTTAAAAGTTAAGTTGTCCCAAAAGATATGCGGTGCAAAATCCTGATGAGATACAAATTTGGAGTATTCTACCTGGTTAGTGCTTTGTACCAAACTGTCTGATGCTTTGGAGTGATAGTATTTATAAATATTGGAGATGCTTTTAGTCAGGTCGCGCAGGTTGATCAGGATCTTCTTTAATACCAAATTGCTGGTTTCCTTGTCATCGGCACCAATGGTATCAATGCGGCGTTTCAAATGCTCCAGCCTCAATTCAAGGTTGCTCAATTTTTCGGGGCGGTTGTTGGCCAAAATGGCATAGCCGATGTTATCCAGATCATCGGCGACATGGTGCAGGAAATCTGCGATCTCTGATAACACACCTGTACTTTCAAACTTTTCGCGGATGTAGTTATAATCGTAGTGGGTAGCCATGATCTGTTCAAACATATCCACCAGGTCGTTAAAAGTGATTACGAGGATCCTGCTGGCCGCGGTAGATTCTTTGACCATCAAACGGCTTTTAAACAGTATCTCCCTTACCGCGTCCTGGTGGTTGCTTACCTGGATCTGCTGCATTACCAATTTGCGGTAATTCTCGTCAACATCTGTCCAAGTGAGGTAAAAATCGGCTTTTATCCTCAGGAAACGGGCTATATCTGCAACATTCTCGCCCAGGATCTGCTGCGCGGCACGATAGGGCCTTATGCCAAAAAATATAAGGCTGAAGATCATGTACCAAAGCCCGCCGGCCAAAATAGTTAGGGAAAAGTAGGGAATTTCCGGTGGAGGCACCGCTTTATCCATCATAAATATCATCACCAGCAAAGCCGATGTACCTACCGATGCCGCCCGGTTGCCGTAAACCGTAAGCATTGAGAACAGGAACGAAAATGCTGTGATCTCTAATCCTAATGTGAACGCATTGAAACGGGCGTAGCCTGTAATTATAGCTACTGCCAACAATATGCCGTTGCCTGCTGCCATGGCATTGCGCTTATGCGAAATTGGCCCCGGCCCATCAATAGTACATATACAAAGCGCGCCAAGTGATAGGGTAAGGCCAAGGTCGAAATGGCCTAAGTACATCATTACCAGCGCGGGGGTGATGATCCCAATGGTCATGCGCAACCCGTCAGAAAAATACTGACTATAAAAAAAGCTTTTTATTTCTCTTTTGTGGCTTTGCATTTACTATTTATTGGATGCGGTATTTGTTGTGCAAAATTAAACAAATAAAACGTGGCTCCCTCTAAATCTCCCCCGAAAGAGGAGAATTTTAAGTTCTTCCTATTGGGGAGGGTTGGGTGGGGCCAATAACAATTATTGCATTAAAATGTACTTAATGTTATTAATTTTTAGTTTTTAGCGTATTTTAATTTTAGATACTTAAATTCACGGCGATATTATTCCTGTAAATCTTTGTAAACCTGTTCTACCATGCCATCAACCTTAAGGCTCAGTCAAAAAGAATCTATTTTTAACCACGAAGTTGTAAAACGTTTTGAGTTATACAACAGCCTGTTTCAAACGCTGCCTTTTTACCAGGTTAAGGATACAGGTATTTTGCTGCCGTTCTTTAGTTCGCATTGCGATAAGGGCGCGGCAGACCAGGCATCACCTACAGCGATCATCGAATCGTTCTTTAAAAAGTACGTACCAAATATTGACCATCGCGAGCAAATAAATCGTTTATTCAGGTTTATACAATACATTGAGCGACAGGTTGTTTTGTTTGACGCGATTGAGGATTCATCCTTCGCTAAAGTGGGCCGTGTGGATGATACCGGTACGCTGCAAAGTTTAATACAGCAGGCATCGCAAAGCGAGCAGGCGAGGGCGAATATCAGCAAGCAGCTGAAAGATTTTTCGTTACGATTAGTACTTACCGCCCACCCAACCCAGTTTTACCCAGGTACCGTTTTGGGGATTATGACGGACCTGATCGAAGCGTTAAAAACGAATGATATCCCATCAATAGATGGCTTGTTACAGCAATTAGGTAAAACGCCATTCTTTAATAAAACTTCGCCAACCCCGGTTGATGAGGCCGTAAGTTTGGTGTGGTTCCTGGAGAATATATTTTACCACGCGCTATCGGGCATCCAGGCTAAACTGGAAGATGAGTTTGACATTGAAGGTAACCAGCAGGTATTAGAACTAGGCTTTTGGCCGGGCGGCGATCGCGACGGTAACCCGAACGTTCATATGGAAACCACGCGATCGGTATCGTCATTATTAAGGCAGGTAATTTACCGGTGTTACTACCGCGATTTCAGGAACCTGAAACGCCGGATCACTTTCCGTGGTTTTGCCGATACCATTAGCAAGTTGGAAACCCTGCTTTACGATAATGCCTTCAATCCGCAGGAAAGCCCTAAAGACCTGCAGCCGGAATTATTGAAATTGCTAAGATCGATGCGCGAGACTTTGGTTAACGAGCACGACAGCCTGTTTGTAGGCATCGTAGATAACCTGATCCAAAAGGTGAATCTGTTTGGTTCATACTTCGCTACGCTCGATATTCGCCAGGATAGCCGTGTGCTGCGCGATGTGTTTAAATATACCACCGAGAAAGTTTATACCGGCGTGCCTAAGAACTACGCCGACATGAGCGAGGAGTCGAAAATTAAAAGTCTTCCGTTTAACCAGGCTGATTTTAAATGCCCCGCCAATGCCGATCCGTTGATCAGCGATACGTTAGATACTATCAGGCTGATGAAGCAGATTCAACACAGCAATGGCGAAAAAGGCTGCCAGCGTTTCATCATCAGCAATTGCCAGCAGGCATCAGATATTTTACAGCTGATAGCGCTGTTCTTGTGGAGCGGTTGGGAAAAAGATAAACTGAGTGTTGATTTTATGCCGTTGTTTGAAACCGTTAACGATTTGAAACAGGCCGGCGATATTATGGAGAAGTTATATACGCATCCATTCTATAAATCGCATTTGAAAAAACGTGGCAACAGGCAGGCCATTATGCTTGGCTTTAGCGATAGTACTAAAGATGGAGGTTACTTGATGGCAAACTGGAGCATATATAAAGCCAAAGTGGAATTGACCGCTATAGCCCGCAAACATAATATTACACTTGCGTTTTTTGATGGTAGGGGTGGCCCGCCGGCACGTGGTGGTGGTAAAACACACCGTTTTTATGCGTCGATGGGTAAAGAAATAGCTAACGACCACATCCAGTTGACGATACAGGGGCAAACCGTAAGTTCGCAATACGGCTCTGTAGAAACGGCAAGGTTTAACACCGAGCAATTAATTAACGCGGGTATTACCAGCGCCCTGCATCCAAACCACCACGATCTGCTTGATGAAAAGCACAAAGCCTTGATCTCGGAAATGGCCGAAGAAAGCCACGGTTTATTCCTGGCGCTGCGCGAACACCCATTGTTTGTAGATTACCTGGAGAAATTTAGTCCGTTGAAATTGCTGTCGCAGATAAATATCAGTAGCCGCCCAACCAAACGTAACGCGGGTGCCAAACTAAAATTAGAAGACCTGCGCGCCATTAGTTTTGTAACCTCCTGGAGCCAGCTTAAACAGAACATACCGGGCTTTTACGGTGTGGGTACAGCGCTTAAAAAAATGAAGGATAACGGCAGCTGGAAAGAAGTGCAGGAGCTTTACCAAAACTCGGGCTTTTTTAAAACGATGCTTGATAACTGTATGATGTCCATGACCAAATCTGATTTTAGGGTTACGGCTTACATGGAGAAGGATAAAAAATTCGGTACGTTCTGGAAAGGCCTTAAAGCCGAGTTTGAACTAACCCGCGATATGCTGCTGGAACTTACCGGTACCACGGTACTCATGGAAGAATTCCCTGTTGACCGCCTCTCTATCGCCATCCGCGAGAAGATCGTTTTACCACTGGTGATCATTCAGCATTATGCCCTGCAGTGCCTTAACAATACCGATGACGAAGAATTGATAGGCATTTACAATAAACTGGTGATCCGTACGGTTTACGGTATTGTAAATGCGGGTAGGAATTTGGCGTAAGATCCCCTAAAATGTCGTTGCGAGGAGTGTAGCGACGTGTTTATCTCAAAGGACAAGCGGATATGCTGAGATTACCACGCTATCGCTCGCAATGACATGGTTTTATATTCCTGCGCAATTGCTAAATTTTTGTAAACAGAATGTAATGAAACTTGTTACGTAAGTATATAAGCTTAATATTTTATGATGAAAAGAACATTTTGTATTGTATTGGCTTTTGCCACTCTAATTTCTATGCAAGCTTGTAATAACCGAAAAGCAAAAAACTACAACAACATAAAGCAATCTAACGAAGAAGGGATTTCCTTCGTAAAAAACGCGCTTGAATCCGGCGCAGCCGAAATAAAACTTTCGCAACTGGCTTTAACAAATTCTAAAAACCCGCAGATGCTGGAGTATGCCAAGCAGGTAATTGCCGACAATACCTTTATGGAAGCCGAATTAAAAACGGTATCTGGCAGTAAAGGCAATACCGATACGTTAACCGCCATTCATCAAACCCAGGTAGACAGCCTTATCAAAAAAACAGACGAAGCGTTTGATAAAATGTATATCCAGGTAATGGTTATTGATCATGAGAACGTGATCAAAGTTTTTAAAGCAGGCGAAACTAACAGTGATAAAAAGCTTAAAGAATTTGCTATTAAAAGTGCACCTAAGCTCAAACAGCATTTAACCCGTGCTAATAAGATCTGTGCTGGGTTAAAATAGCTTTAACTGGTGCTCTACAGGTGGTTTAGCTTTGCCAAACACTGTACGGCCGTTATATTTCCAGGAATCATTTCTTTCTTTTTCGATAACCTTATCGAAGTTTGCATTGGGCGTAAAATTCTTTTCGGCAGCTTGCGCTATGTTGGTAAGGCGTTTAATGGCTTCGTTTTTTTCGCCATTACCCAGTTTGGCCTTATGTATGGCGGTTTGGAGAACGGCAATAGTTTCATCATAAACCTTTATTGGGACAGGGAAGGGGTGCCCATCCTTACCGCCATGCGCGAAAGAGAACCTTGCAGGGTCTTTAAACCGCGACGGGGTGCCGTGAATCACCTCGCTCACCAATGCCAGCGACTGCAGTGTACGCGGGCCAAGGCCTTGCAGTAATAATAATTCTTCAAAATCCTTCGGCTGCTTTTCGTGTGCCAGCCATAGTACTGCGCCAAGGCGTTTTAGATCTACATCTTTTGCTTTTACATCGTGGTGGTTGGGCATCACCAGGTGGCTTATTTCTTTCAGCATCCTGTCGGGATGCTCGGCGGCAATTTGCATTACGCCGGCGCGGGATGAATCCGCAAGCTTGTCGGCCATATTCAATATCAAACCGTTGTTTTTACCGTGGATGCCGGTATGCGGGTCTTCCACAAAAGATGTCAGCTGTTCCGAGTGCCAGTGGTAGCGGCGGGCGGTGCTGCTGGCGTCGCTCATGCCTTGTTGTACAACGGTCCATTTGCCGGTATCGCTCAAAATAAAATTGTGGGTATACAACTGAAAACCATCCTGTATAGCCGTGTTATCTACCTTAGCGCTCAGCTTGCTGCATTTTACGAGGTAATCGCCATTAAGCCCGGTGCTGTTGCAAACGGCCATCAGTTCCTGCGGAGTTTTGGTAGAGTGCTTGCCCTTGCCACCGCAAATGTAAATACCCAAGTCACGGCTATGCGGGTTGATAGCCCGTTTTAAGGCACCCATTACCGAAGTAGTAATGCCCGATGAATGCCAGTCCATACCCATAACAGCGCCCAGGCTCTGGAACCAGAACGGGTCGCTAAGCCGGCGCAGCACTTTATCCTTACCGTAATCCATCACAATGGTTTCTATTACAGCTAGGCCAAGCTTGGCCATCCGCTCGGCAAGCCAAACAGGCACGTAGCCATAATGTAAAGGCATATCGGCACTTCCGGAACGATTCATGCTAACAAAGTTAGCAAAAATATTGTTTGAATCAGGATTTAAGAATTTTCAAAATAAAAGGCGTACACCCCGGGGCGTCATTGCGCGGCTCGATAACGAAAAAGCAATATCTTTAGGCAAGTCTGAACTTGCGAGGTGTATAATTGTCCTAAAGAGATTGCTTCTTACCTCGTAATGACGCGCGTTTCGGGGAGGAGTGTCACACCTCAAACGCCACCTTTACATCACTCCAAAATTCATCCAATGCAATGATGCGGGGCTTGAAGAAGGAGATCAGTATAGGCCAGTCTTGCTGTTGGAAAATGCTTACGGGCGAGATCTCGGTATATATTCGGCTGATGGATTTGCCGTAATCGTCGGCAGTATGCAGATTCCATTGCCATTCCTCGCTAAGGGCACTGTGCAGCATGGTTTTGAAGGTTTCGAATTGCTCGAAGTAAAGTTGTTGCAGTTCCGGGTCGGGGTGAGCTATCTCTATGGCGATGCTTGCCGTTTTGTTATCGGCTTGCATCCTGAAAAAGATATGCTTAACGCCCGTTTTATAATTGATCCAGTTGGTGCGCAGGCCTTCGGCGGATAACACCGGGCCCATGTATTGCCCAAACGCCGTCCAGAATGCCTGCTTTAACTGTGATGCCTGATCTTTTGAGTACATAGATGTATTATATAAACCAAATTGCCATTTTGTAGATAATGTTTTGCTGCGTGATGGAATTCATCGGCATAAATAGAAGCAGGAACAAAAAATGGCGGACTTTCATAAGCGTGTTTCAAAGACGCTTTAAACTTAAAAAGAAATTAGCCGCGGCTCAAATATTTCTGCCTAAACATTTACATTAGCATTTCGCAGATTTTATAATTACGATATCGGTTTCGCATTTTACTTTTGCGCAACCTGCCTAAAAAAGATAAAAAATTGTAAGATGAAGTGTAGGTTAACAGTAAGTGTTTATTGTATCATTTTTGGCGTTTCAACGTCGGTTTTTGGTCAACAAAAGCCGCTGTTTAAAGCTGACAGGAAGCCACAATTGATCTCTAATCAATTTGCCTTTACCGAAGGGCCGGCGGTAGACAAAGCGGGTAATATCTTCTTTACCGATCAACCCAATAATAAGATCTGGAAGTATGATATTAATGGTAAACTTTCTGTTTTTATGGATGGTGCGGGTAGGGCAAACGGCACCTATTTCGATAGTAAAGGGAACCTTATTGCCTGTGCTGATGAACACAATCAGCTTTGGCAGATCAGTAAGGATAAGAAGGTGAAAAAGCTGTTAAAAGACTTCAAAGGCAAGTTATTCAACGGCCCTAACGATCTTTGGATCGATAAAAAGGACAATATCTACTTTACCGATCCATACTACCAGCGCTATTACTGGACCCGTACCAAACCCGATATGAGCAGTCAAAAGGTATTTCTGCTGCTCAAAGGCCAAACCCAACCAATTGCCTTAGATAGCATGGTGCGCCCGAATGGCATTGTGGGTACGCCCGATGGTAAACACCTTTTTGTAGCCGATATTGGTGATGGAAAGGTATATAAATACACTATAAACCCAAATGGCTTGATTAGCAACCGCGAAATGTTTTTTGCGCAGGGCGCGGATGGCATAACGCTTGATGAGCAAGGCAACCTTTACCTGGCAGGCAAAGGCATTACTATTGTAAACCCTCAAGGTATTCAGATAGCCCATATCGATATCCCTGAGCCTTGGAGCGCCAATGTTTGCTTAGGCGGTAAAAACAGAGATATGTTATTTGTAACGGCTTCTAAGGCTATTTATGTATTGAAGATGAATGTGAGAGGGGTAGAGTAAATCTTATTTAAAACCATACGTCATTGCGAGTGTAGCGTGGCAATCTTCGAAAGGATTGTCTGCGGCTCTGTAAGTAGGGGGTTGTCATGTCGCTATCGCTCCTCGCAATAACGTGAGAACGATCCCTATCACATTTTCCTTTGCGCTTTCTCCCATACGGAGCTTTGCTTTTTGGTGAAATAGCGGATGATGCCTGCTAAAACGGCGTAATTCATCACGCAAAAATAATAGGGGATAAACAGTGCCTTGATGCGGATGTGGCGTTTCTCCATTATGTAACCCAATAACGCAAGCAGGTAAAAAACAACCTGCCCGGCAAATAACAGGTTGTAAATAAACCCATCGCCGGCAAAGGCTGTAGCAAAGTTGGTGATGAATGCCAGTATCAAAAAGAATGGCGTAACCGTCCACCTCAACACACGGTGACTTACATATTGGAATGATAGCACCGGGAACTTAAACGGCAGCAACAAGCTTTGTAACCGCAGGATGGATTGGATACCGCCGGCAGCTATGCGGATCTTGCGTTTTAATTCTTCGGCCACATTTTCTGATGCATTTTCTAGCGCGTAAGCTTCCGGTTCGTATATAATACGGTAGCCCTGGTTGGCTATCAGCATCGAGATCATAAAGTCGTCCAGTACCGTATCGGCGGGAACATCCTGGTATAGGTTGCGGCGTACGCTGAACAACTCACCGGCAGCACCAACAACCGAGTATAGTTCCGAATCCCATTTCTTAAGGGCCGACTCGTACTTCCAGTAAAAACCTTCGCCTGCTGCGCTGGCATCGGCGCTTTCGTTTATCTGTACTCGTTTTTCTCCAGCCACGGCGCCAACAGTTTTGTCGCTGTAATGGCGGCAAATGCGGGTAATGGCCTCAGTATTCAAAAAGGTATTGGCATCGGTAAATACAACCACTTCGGTATCCACATACTCCATTGCGCGGTGCACGGCAGCAATTTTACCGGCACGTTCCGGGCGGTGTAATAGTTGGATCTGCGGATGCTTGCATATGATCCCGGCTGTTCTGTCTGACGATCCATCCGTAACAAAAACAAATTTTAGTTTGCCTTCCGGATAATTCAATTGCAGGCTATTGGCTATTTTTTGTGAGATGAAATGCTCCTCGTTATAAGCGGCAACTACCAGGGTACAGGTTGGTAATTCTTCATCGTTTACAATGGGCAATACAGGTTTGCCTATAAACGCGCGTTTTATTTTAATAATAAAATACAGCAGGAAGCCATAACCTAAAAAGGTATAGGCAACTATAAAAAGGCTTATCCAAAGGGCTATGATCATGAAACTTTGTTAATGGTGTAGCCTAATTCGGTGCTGTTTTTACGATGCGTAATATTCCACCAAACGGCGCGGAAAAGCAAACCGATAAAATTGTAACGCTTCTCTTTAACATACTTGATGATATTACGCGGAACCACCATCAGCACAAAATAAATATAGAAAACAAAGGCCTTAAAAGCAGGCGCGTTATGGCGGATGAAAAGGATGCGGTTACGGTTCATAAAGTATTCCTTAAATGGGCTGTTTTTACCAACCGTCATCGATTCTTTATGGTAAATAACAGCATCGCCGCGTACCCAGGCCTGGTAGCCCGATTTATTAATACGCTCGCCCCAGTCAACTTCTTCGTAATAAATAAAGAAGTTGTCGGCCATTAATCCGGCCTTTTCGCAAGTTTCCTTTTTAACCATCATGGCGCCGCCATGGCAATAGCCGGTTTGACCAAGCAGGTTATCATACTGGCCAAGGTCTTTTTCATTTTTACCAACGGCCCGGTTGCGGCAGGTGTAGTAGTCTACCTGGGTAAAGCCCACGTATTGTATAATGCTTCTGTCGAAATCATAAACTAACTTTGGTGATATGATGCCCACCTCGGGGTGCGTATCCAAAATATCTACCAGTTTTTGAACAAGGCCGGGGCTAAACTCGGTATCATTATTAACCAAAAAATAGTAGTCGCCGGTAGCCTGGGCAATGCCAATATTGTTGCCACCGGAGAAACCCAAATTGGATTCGCTACGTATAAACTTAATATCGGGATATTTGCTCGTCCATAGGGGAATGGGGTTTACTGTACTGCCGTTGTCAACTACAATCACCTCCAGGTTTTCGTAAGTGTTTGTTTCGGCAATAGATACTAAAAGTTCTTCGGTAATTTTATCCTGGTTAAAATTTATGGTAACAGCAGATACTCTTTTCATGTAGTATATTTATGGATAATTTTAATGCCATAATATTAATAAAAGTAAAGCATTATATAAGTATTTAAAACTTTGAAAGGTAAACAAGTTATTACAGACGCCGAATTATTAGATACAAAAACGAATGAGCTGGTTGCCATAATTAAAACCGGGGCGATTGATGCCGACCATGCGAAAATCATTCAGCAAAAAATTAATAAAGCCTTAAAAAAATACGATAATTTACCATTTAACCTACAAAACGATCTGGAATTACTACTCTCGGCCCACCAATTACAAAAAGCTACCATTAAAGACCGTTTTGATTTTGAGACCATCAAAAAATATCTGCTTAGTATCATAGGAGCAGTGATGATCACCCTTGGCATGGCCATGATAATAATACCCGCGCCACCGTATTTTGAAATGTTTACCATTTACCATTTCAACGCTAATGATGGCGTAACCCTAATGGACCTGATAGCGCTTGTAATTGTATTTACAGGTGTATACTTATTTTTTAGCGCTTTGTCTAAAAGGGCTTCAGTTTAATATCCTTCCGCCCATTTATCAGCAAAAAAACGTTTATTGCTTTTAAATAACATTTTGGTGTATTTTAAATGAAACTTTAATGCAACAAGATATATGTTGTTGCATTTTTTAAAAAAATTGCACTAATTAAAGCAATTGGCAAAATTTCAGTGTTTTACAGTACATATTTTACCAATCCTTATTTATAGTGAATGAAACAGAATACGATGTTAATTATAGTAGGCGGCAGCTTTGCAGGGTTGGCCGCAGCTATGGCCTTAGGCCGCTCGATGCGAACTGTACTATTGGGAGACAGCTGGGAGTCATGTAACAAAAGGCTCCGCAATCGCACAATTTTTTAACGCACGATGGCGATACCCCAGCTACAATAAGTTTTAAAGCCAGGCAAAAGTTTGCATTTTATGATACCGTTACACTGATAGCCGGTATTGCAGAAAGTGTGGTACAAAAGCACAGCTATTTTGAAGTAAGCACCGCCACCGCAGGTAGGTGATTTTCAGGCAACAACCATTCCCGGTATTTATGCGGCTGGCGATAATGGCACATAAATGCGATCTACAGCGTCTGCAGGTACCGCTGCAGGGGGCATTACCAATAAAGCCCTCATAGAAGAAGAGTTTTAAAAACCATCAGCCATCCTTACTATATTTGTGATATGAATGGGCAAAAATATATCGGTCTGCATTTAAGGGCCTTGCTTGATGAAATGGTGACGCATTTACATAAGCAACTGGAGATCGCCGGTTTCCCTGAGATAAAGCCATCGCACGGATATATCTTTCAGCACATTAGTGACGATGGCTCACGAATTACTGAGCTGGCTGCACACGCTAAGATAACTAAGCAAAGTATGAGTGCTTTGGTTTACCAGTTAGAGGATTGGGGCTATGTAAAACGTAGGGCAGACATCCGCGACAAACGGGGAGTGCTGTTTTACCTAACCGGCGCCGGAACAGTTATACAGCAAACCACACACAAAGTAAACTTTGATTTTGAGCGCCGGTGGGAAAGCAAATTGGGCATAACTAACTATCAAAAATTTAAGGAGAACCTGCAAAAACTGAATAGTATCAAGTAATTAGTATAAAGTATTAAGCCTTAAAAATGCTCTCGAATTAATTGAGAGCATTTTATATAATATATCTACTACCATTTATCAAATCCCAATAACTTACTACCAAGGGGAGATAGCTCTGCAACGGGGTTTTTCTTTTCGCGTTCCATTGGGTCGCCGGGGAAAGCGTAGCCCTGCATGGCCTCGCGGCTTTGCCAGCTGTTTATGCGCCATTCGCGTAGTTCTTCATTATCTTCTTGCGCGGGCATCATGGAAATGTATTGGGCAACGCGTACTTTATTGCCGCTGGTATTTGCGCGGATACCGTGAGGCTCCAGGCTGTTAAATATCAGCAGGTCGCCGGCTTCCAGTTTTACTTTTTCAATATCGAAGCCCGTGGTGTCCGGTTTGTAATGGTCGCGGTCATTGGGTTGCGTAAGTTTCCAGGTATCATAAGTGCGGTACAGTTCGGGCACGCATTGAAAGCCGCCCATGGTCTCATGGGTTTGGTCGGCTAATGCCAATACACCTTGTACGTTTTGCGGTTTGGTTTCCGGGTCGTAATCCCAATGGATAAACCCTTTGTATTCAAAGCCCGGGCGCAGCGGGAAGTTGAGGTTAGCTCGGTCAATAGTTACCCAAAGTTTTTCGGTACCCCACACATCGGCAAATGCTTTGTGTATTTTGTCCATCTGGCGGTTATTCCACATAAACTGGTGGTTATATATCTCCACCATTCCTGTATTATTTAATTCCGACATTTGCATCTGGGCGTTGGGCCTGGCGTACCAGGTTTCAATATCGTTTTGATCTTTGCCTTCATACTCCCAAAGGTAATCGGCCAGCTTTTTAACCTGTTCTTTAGGTACCGCGTTTTTGATGATCACGTAACCATTATCCATCCAAAATTGCCAGTCGGCTTCGCTTAAAACCTGCAGCGGTTTGCCGTTGCTGCGGTCGTTTAATTTTATCTGGCTGCTTGTTGCGGTCGACGGGTTGCCAGGTATAACTTTATGCGCCTCGTTAGCTTTAGAGGCGGCGGGGACCATTGTTGGTGTCATGGTTTCTGTTTTCATAATATTTATTGGTTCTGATAATACAAATGTAGGTTAGCAATTGAACGCCAATATTCTGCGTAATGACCAGTATTTGCTCTCTATTGATATATTAAGTAGATTTATGAGAATAATTAATGCAACAGGCAGATGAACGAGATCCAATTAGAACGCGTAGACTTTGAACTTGGCAAATCATTTAAGCTGTTCTCGCCACGTTTGCGCAATACCTTTCTGTGGCACTATCATCCGGAAATAGAGTTGGTTTATGTGCAGGCTGATGCAGGTATTCGGCATGTTGGTACTCATATCTCCACCTACACCCAAAGCGACCTGGTGTTTATTGGCAGCAACATCCCTCACCTTAATTTCGATTACAGGTTGCGGAGCGATTACCACCAGATCGTGATTCAGCTCCGCACCGATTTTTTGGGCGAAGCCATTAGTATCTCGCCCGAGTTTTCGGCCATCCGACAGTTGTTTAAAAAGGCCGACCAAGGCATTGCATTTACAGGCGAAACAAAGGCGATTGTAGGTGAAAAATTGGCGAAATTAGGTCAATTAAACTCATACAAGCAATTAATAGAATTGATGGATATTTTTAACCTGCTGGCCCACGCATCAGATGTAGAGATACTCAACACCAATCAAAGCAGCAAGCACTTTATCCTGAAAGATAAGATCCGTATGGGGGCTATTTACGAGTACATAGACGCCAACTTCCATCAAAAGCCCGATGTGAATGTTGTGGCTGCCAAAGTCCACCTGACCACCGCTGCCTTTTGCCGCTATTTTAAACGCCAAACCAACATGACTTTTACCAACTTTGTGAACCAATACCGAATAGAGCGTGCTAAGAATTTACTGATGCAGGGCAACAATGTTACCGAAACCTGTTACGCTATCGGGTTCGAAAGTTTGTCGTATTTTAATAAGCTGTTCAATAAAATTGTGGGGCAAAACCCGTCGGATTTTAAGCGTAATTATTCCGGGAAAGTTTTGTAGTGATTTTTTTTGTAATGTTTTAATTAATGTTTGAATTTACAGGTAAAATATTGCATTCTCTTGCTCGCTTTTGTAACTTAAACAACTGATAAACGTAAAAAAGAAATTATTAACTTCCCCTTAATTCCGATACTCTTGCCATACAAAAAACTATTGATCAACTTTAAAAAGTTAGCCCTGACGTTTGTTTCAGGCTTAACTTTGCTTACCCATGTAAATGCCCAAACCGAAACCAAGGAGTGGAAAATTTACTCTCCAGATCAGTCCCTGCAAATAAATTTGGCTTTAAAAGATGGAAACATCACATATAAAGTGCTGAATGAAAATGCTGAAGTTATCCACCAATCTAAATTGGGGGTAGAGAGTACAACAGAAAAATTTACCGGTAATTTGAGTTTTGTGAACGAATTAACCCGTAAGATAAACGAGATTTATACATTACCTGTTGGGAAATATCATGTTTATCATGCCATAGCCAACCAGGCCAGTATAACATTTGCCAATAAAAATAAAAGCCAGTTAACTATAGATTTGCGTGCTTATAACGATGGGGTGGCATTCAGATATCGCTTCCCGGATACTGCCCGTACTTATACGCTAACCAAAGAATTAACCGAGTTTGCTGTACCGCAAGCGTCTGCATGGATGCAACCTTATGACAATGACCCTTCATATGAGAATGTTTTTCAGAACGGTATCCCTGCAGGTACCGCAGCTAAAGAAAGCAGCGGCTGGGCGTTCCCGGCGTTGTTTCATACCAAAGATAATTGGTTGCTAATATCTGAAAGCAACACCACTGTAGATAATGCCGCCATGCACCTGCAGCAAAACTGCGATAACGGTGTTTATAATATTGAGTTTCCGCTGGCCACTGAAGGTTTAGGCCAGGGCAGCCAATATCCGGTAGCTAAAACACCTTTTGCTACCGCATGGCGAATGATAATTGCCGGTAATAGCGCTGCAACCATTGTACAATCGCCTTTGGTTAACCATCTGGCGCAGCCAAACGCAATAGGAGATATCGATTGGGTTGAACCCGGCCGTTCGGCATGGAGCTGGTGGAGCGACCACGCCAGTAGCCGCAACATCACTACCATGAAACGCTTTGTTGACTTTGCCGCGAAAATGAAATTGGAATATTTTTTGGTTGATGCCAATTGGAATATACCTACAGAAGGCGGTACAATAGAAGACCTGGTTAAATATGCCAAAAACAAAAAAGTTGGCCTTACGCTTTGGTATA
The DNA here is from genome assembly GCF_024055595.1 of Mucilaginibacter aurantiaciroseus. Lineage (GTDB taxonomy): Bacteria > Bacteroidota > Bacteroidia > Sphingobacteriales > Sphingobacteriaceae > Mucilaginibacter > Mucilaginibacter aurantiaciroseus. The sequence goes on along the minus strand of NZ_JAMXOF010000001.1, from coordinate 1,357,650 downwards.
ACTCGGGCGGGCCGTATAACAATGTTGGCGAGCAGCCACGCGATAAGATGTTTAACCCTAAAATGCGCCAGACCGAGATGGAAAAGCTGCACGAATGGGGTGTAAAAACCATTAAAGTAGATTTCTTCCAGAGCGATAAGCAGGAGATCATGAAACAATACATTGATATTTTGAAAGATGCCGCTAAAGAAAAGATAATGGTGATATTCCATGGCAGCACCATGCCAAGGGGGTGGGCGCGAACTTATCCAAACTTACTATCGATGGAATCGGTTCGCGGTGCGGAGAACTACGGATGGTCTAACGATTTTGCGAAGGACGCCGCTAAGATGAACACTATTTATGTTTTCACCCGTAATGTTGTAGGGTCTATGGACTACACACCGGTTACTTTTTCAGATTACCAATGCTGCCCACACACTACAACTAATACCCACGAGTTGGCGCTGAGTGTTATATTTGAATCGGGTATGATGCATTTTGCAGATAGCGATAAATCATATTTAAGCCAGGATAACACCGTAAAGGCATTTCTATCCAATGTGCCAAATACCTGGGACGATACAAAACTGATACAGGGCGAACCGGGTAAAGATGCCATAATTGCCCGCCGCAAAGGTAAAAACTGGTATATAGCAGGCATCAATGGCGAAAATATCGCCAAGAATTACAACTTCAGCCTGCAGTTTTTATATAATAAAAATGTTTACCACGGCACGTTATTCACGGATGGTGACACGCCTCGTACAATAGTGCATAAACACATTGTGCAGGAAAAGGATAATAAGGTTGCCATTACCATGATGCCTAAAGGTGGATTTGTTTTGGAGCTTAGGCCGCAATAATCAATATTATTTTTAAGAAAAAATTGGCTAAGATTGGCGGGTTTTGTAATTTATAGATCTGGACTAAAGCCATTATATTTATTGGACTATGTTATAACTGCCGCAGGTTTACATATTTGGATAATGTTAAACCTTAAAATTTATTAAAATGTCTATTTCAGATGTTGTATTTCAGCGCGAATTTACGCTTGGTGCCGATGAATTTATTGATGTATTAAACCGCAGTACCCTTGCCGGGCGCCGCCCGGTTGATGATGCCGAACGCATACAGGATATGCTGCAAAACGCCAACCTTATTGTAACCGCGCGCATAGATGGTAAACTGGTAGGTGTATCGCGCGCGCTTACTGATTTTGCTTTTTGTACCTATTTGTCAGACTTGGCGGTTGACCAGGCTTATCAAAAGATGGGCATTGGCGTACGCCTAATTGCCGAAACCAAGAACCACTCGCCAAAGGCAAAGCTGATATTGCTGGCAGCGCCTGCAGCGGTTAATTATTACCCAAAAACAGGTATGACCAATTTTACCCATTGTTTTTTACTGGACGATGTGAACAACCTTAAACTGAAAGAATAGGAAGCAAAACCTTTAATATTGGCCTGATATTTCAGTGGGAGACACTTTACATCTAGTCACATTTCGCCAGATCGGCATCAACCACATCAACGGGTATAGTGCCCATTTTATTACCAAACGAGTTACCAACATAGGTAAGCACCTTGGCAACATCAATGGCAGGCAGATCTACATTGGCCGGCATAACGCCTTCATAGGCTTTTCCTTTTATGATTATAATGGTTTCTTTTATCCCGTATTTAACAAAGCAGCTCAGCTGGTTGCGGTTTTTGTTCAGGTAATTCGAATCTGTAAGTGGTGGAATCAGGCTCGATAAACCTTCGCCGTTAGCGCCATGACAGTTCTGGCAATTGGTTTTGTAGATGGCCGCGCCGCCGGTGTAATAACGTTTAAAATCTTGCTCGGCATCGCTTTGGCAGGATATTACGATCACACAAATTAACAGCGTTAAAAAACCAATTATCTTTAGCTTCATTATTGGGCTATTTCGGTATTAACCTCGGCACGAAGAATCTTGATATCGTCTATCATTTTGGCAACCTGCTTTTCTTCGGTACCATCATAATATCCGCGGATGCGTTTCTGTTTATCAACCAATACAAACCAGCCCTGGTGTATATAACCACCGGGGGTACCGTCATCTTGCTTTATAGCAACCAAGTAGTTTTTTTGGCCAAGGTCGTAGGTTTTTTCTTTATTGCCCTGTAGCAACCACCAGCTGTTACCGCTGATGCCAAGCTTGTCTGCGTACTTTTTCATCACCGCAACGCTATCATGTTTTGGGTCGATGGTGTGGGATATGATTTTAAAATCGGGTACGCTCTTAAATTCGTTGTATACCTTTATCATATTGCGGTGCATTATAGGGCATATAGATGGGCAGGTAGAAAAAAAGAAATCGGCCACATAAATATCACCCTTCAGGTTTTTTTTGGTGATAGTATCGCCATATTGGTTCACAAACTTAAAATCTGGGATGGTTTGGTAAACAGTATCAACCACTTGTTTGCCGTTAACCGTTTTTGTAACCGCATCACGGTTGCCCATAATAGGCAGGGTAGGCTTATTGGAGCTGTTAAATTTACAGGCTGCTAATGTTAAAGCAATAAGGGTTAGTGCCGCTAATTTTCTCATTTGGTGGTTTTGTTTTGCTTGATAAATTTTGCTGTAACGGCCAAAGTCTTATTAAAACTATTGTCAATGGCATCTATCAGTTTCTTTTGGTCGGTAAGGTAGGTCATTATCTCGTCGTGGCTTTTACCCTTATTTTCCGCGTCGAAGTTGTGCATCCAAGTCTCCATATGAGCATCTGTACTATCCAGAGCGGTACTGTGTATTTTGGCAGCGGCGGTTACCTCGGTAGATGTGCTGTTCCTTATCAAAGTATCCAGCTGCATCTTGTTGATCATGATGAGTTGTTCTTTACCCATCACACGGTCGTGCATTTTTATTACTTCGTTAAACAGGTCTTTCTCTTGCTTTTTGGTATCGGTACAGCTAAAAATAATAAAGCTTAAAAATAATAAGGCTAATAATCTTTTCATTGTGTTAAATTGAAATGTTATACATTTTGGTTTAAGTTTCTGATGTAAAGTACGTAATCGAGCATGGGTAAGGTTGCCCCGTCCAGTTTTAAAAGTGTGCCCATTTGCGCGCGGTGATGCGTGCCATGATTTATTAAATGGGTAAGTATATCGGTTATGGTATTTTCGCAATACCCAACAGAGTTTGTGTAGCCTATAACATTTTCAAAATCCTGTTCAGGAATTGCTTCTACACAAGCTACAAGCTGTTGGTGGTTATCATTGTTAATTGTAGTCAACGTATCTGCAGACCAGTTGGGCCATAGGTTAGCAGGAGGCGCGGTTGTTTTATTGAGCCGATTTAACCATGTTTGCTGTGCTGTTAACAAGTGGGCCATCAATTCCACAGGCTTGCCCGTAGCAGCGGTTTGTACGATCAGCTCCGCTATTTTTTGATTAGCAAAATGGTCGTACTTAAGCAGGAAAATAAAATGGCTTTTCATAGCGGTAAAAGTAAACATCATTTGCTAAAATATTTTAATGCTAGGTTGATATTTATTGTCAGCTAATGGCAATCAATTTATATGCCTGTATATTACAGGCTTTAGCTTATCTAAGTCAAAATCTCCGGAGTAAATCACAATTCCGGTTTTGTCTATCAGCACAACCTGTGGGAAAGCTGCCACACTGTAATCCTTATTTACCGATGGATCGGCGGTAAATACTACATTATAATTTACCGGGTGTTTTGTTATAAACGAGGTTATAGCGGTTTTGCTATCTTTGAAAGCCGCTTATTACTGCAACTATTGCCAAATACATTACTGCTGCTAAGCAGCCATTAAAGATTTTCATGCGATAGGTTTTAAACATATTTTAAGATAGCACATTTTCTGTTAACATTATAATAACGATACGCTGATGATAACTACACACTACCACTTTATATTTGAATAAACATAAATATAAGCACCATGAAGATCATCACAAAATTAGCAGCTATAGTAAGCGACCTGCGCGAGTGGTTGTTCCTTAAAAGCATGCGTTCGTCGTTCATGCACTAAGTTTTTTTACGTAGCGCTTCATTTATACATTAATAATGTACATTTTGGGCTTCGCATCAGCTCAAATTAATGAATATCGAGAAACTGGATACATCTCTTTCTAAACAACTTTTTGGCGACGGCTTTGCCTGGGGGGTTTCTACTGCCGCGCTTCAAATAGAAGGCTCTTGTGATGCCGATGGCAAAGGCCAGTCTATATGGGATACTTTTAGCAGCCGTAAAGGCAAAATATTAAACGGCGATAAGCCACATATAGCCTGCGATTTTTATAACCGTTACCAAGAGGATGTAGACCTCGTTAAGCAACTCAATATTCCCAATTTCCGGTTTTCTATAGCTTGGAGCCGCATTTTGCCAAACGGCACCGGCGAAGTTAACCAGGCCGGGATAGACCATTACAATAATCTGATAGACTACTGCCTGCAAAAAGGCGTAGAACCATGGGTAACCATTTACCACTGGGACCTACCACAGGCGCTTGAAGATAAAGGCGGTTGGACTAACCGCGAAATAGTAAGCTGGTTTAGCGATTTTGCCACCATTTGCACCAAAGCATTTGGCGACCGCGTAAAAAACTGGATGGTAATGAACGAGCCTGCGGTATTTACCGGCGCCGGATATTTTTTAGGCATCCATGCACCGGGGCGTACCGGTTTACGTAACTTTTTACCGGCCATCCATCATGTTGTTTTAAGTATTGTAGCAGGGGCGAGGATCTTAAGAGAACTTGTGCCTGGTGCCAATATCGGCAACACCTTCTCCTGTTCGTATATCGAGCCATATGCCGATAAGCCAAGGCACATTAAAGCTGCTAAACGGGCCGATGCGCTTATCAACCGCCTATATATCGAGCCATTGTTAGGTTTAGGATACCCTACAGATGAGGTTACCGCTTTAAAAGGCATTAACAAATATATCTTACCCGGAGATGAAGCCAATATGAGTTTTGATTTCGATTTTATCGGTGTGCAAAATTATACCCGCGAGATCGTCAAATATTCCTTCTTCACCCCATACATTGGCGCCAGCTTAATTAAAGCGGAGAACAGGGGGGTAGAACTTACGGATATGAAGTGGGAGGTATTTCCACCTGCCATATATTATATGCTAAAAAAGTTTGATGCTTATCCGCAGATCAAGAAATTAATCGTGACTGAAAACGGTGCTGCATTCCCCGATGTGGTATTTGATAATGAGGTTGATGACCAGCGCCGCGTTATTTACCTGCAAAACCATATCCAACAGGTTTTAAAAGCTAAACAGGAGGGTGTAAAGGTTGAAGGCTATTTTGTGTGGACGCTTACCGATAACTTTGAATGGGCCGAAGGCTACCACCCAAGGTTTGGTTTGGTTCACGTTAATTTTGATTCACAGGAACGCATTATCAAAGCATCAGGCCATTGGTTTGCTAACCTGCTTAGGTAAGTCGGTAGGTACGCTGCGCGATATGATGGGCAGGCTGATGAAGAATGTGCTGCCGATGTTGCTCTCACTCTCAAACCAGATCTTTCCGTAATGCTTCTCCATGATCTGCCTGCAAATAGATAAACCTAGCCCAAATGATTTTTCGCCGGATGTGCCAGGTCTTTGCGCGGTAGTAAACATATTGAAAACCTCGTCTTTAAGAGTATCCGGGATGCCTATGCCGTGGTCTTGCACGGCAATAATTATCTTGCCATTTACTTCGGCAATCTTCACCTGGATCTCGCCACCGGTAGGGCTAAATTTAATTGCGTTACTGATGAGATTACTGATAACCCTCCAGATCTTCTCACGACTGATGTATAACTCCTGCTGCATGTTCAAGATATCCAGTAAGATCTTCTGGCCCTTTTCGGCGGCTTTAAAACGCAATAATTCGACGCTATTGCTTACTAACGAATTGATCTCAATTTGTTCAAGGTTCAGTGCTATAGCATTCATATTGGTAGCCTCCAATATCTCGTTTATCAGTTCCAGTGAATTAAAAGATGTTTCCTTAAGCAAGTTTATCAGTTCCTTTTGTTCTGCTGTGTAATCATCCTCAAACATCATTGTGGTGAGCGAAGCTATACCCCCTATGGGGTTACGCAAATCGTGTGCTACGGTTCGCAAGATGCGGTCTTTCTCCTGGCTGCTGGTATTAAGTTCGTTAAAGGCTTTTTCTAAAACTTGGTTTTGATCGATTATTTGCCTGTTGAGCAGGTTAAGGGTCTCCAAATCTTGTTTAGAGCGCGTCCAGTTACGATAAACCAGGAATACGATTATTAACGCCATCACCGCGAAAAATACGCTTACGCACAGGTAAATCGTTTGTAGCTTGTTATCGTTACTAAGTATGTTTATTTCGTGTTGTTTCTCGTAAATAGATAGTTGTTGGTTTACATCGGTCTGCATTAAAATGCTGGCGCGCTGTGCTATCGAATCTTTTAAAAGGTTATATTTCTGTATATGTGCTAACGCTTGTTTAAGGTCATTTTTTCGCTCGTAATAGTTTCCAAGTAATCGGTTATAATCCGCCTCTGCGTCATCATTTTTAACGGTATCTAACTGTGTGCGAATTTTAGCGAGCAATTTTAGCAGCAAGTCCTTTTGATCCAGATTTAAGTAGATCTGCCCAAGTTTTATCTCGGTTAACTCAGCGTCGTGATTGTCATAACCAGGTTTAAGGTTAATAGCGATACTTTTTTTAAGAAGATCGGCAGCTTGAGCGTATTTTTTTTGTTTGATATAAATATCGGCTATGTTGCCGTAAACCACGCCTTTTGCAGATTCTAAATGAAGTTTCCTATCAGGGTACCTAAAGCCATTCTTATCTATAAAAGCCAAAGCCTTATTAAAATAGGTAAGAGCGCTGTCCGGCTGCTCCATGTGGCGAAAACACAAGCCAACGTTATCCAATAATTCCTGGCGGCGATAGAATAAAACAAAGCCATCGCCCGAGTTTTTAAAGTTTTTATAAGTATCCTTAAAGTAGCTAAGGGCAAGAGGGTATTGGCCTTTTTTATACATGATCATCCCCATACGGTAGGTGTAATCGCCCAGGGTTTCAACATTAATATTGGAACGGTCGAGGCCTATGTAGTAACCACCGTAATATGACTCGTAAGCTTCTGAGTATTGTTTTAGTTCAAAAAGCGCGTCCCCACGCGCAAAACCAACATCGGCAACGTTACGGGAATGTGCTTTTGTATTGGTGATTTTATTGTTTACAGCAATCATGCTATCGGTGTAAGCCAGGCTTCGTTCAAACTGGCTTACCGTTTTTTGATAGTAAACAAAATGAAAACCATAAAAACGGTAACGGTCGTTAAGGGTAGGGTTGGGCAACTTATTAAAAGCCGAATCCAAATAATCAAGGCCGGGTTTTACTTTACCTTGCGACCAGAGCTTCTCGGTGTTTTTTGCAATTGACTGGAATTCTTCAGAAAATTCGCCGTCGTTGACTTTTTTTTGCGTGCAGGATGCAAAAATGAACAGAATTATATATATGCAAGTATGCCTTGTTAAAATATGGGCATATCTATCTTTTAAAAAAATCAAAGCAATAGTATATTAAGGGTACAAAAATATAATATTTGTGAAGCAATCTTACTACCTATAGCTATATTTTCATATAAGTTTATTTAAATGCGTTTTCGCCTGTTACATCCATACCGGTAATTAACAAGTGGATGTCATGTGTACCTTCATACGTAATAACCGATTCAAGGTTCATCATATGTCGCATAATTGGGTACTCGCCGGTAATACCCATGCCGCCAAGCATCTGGCGTGCCTCGCGGGCTATATTTATAGCTATTTCCACACTATTACGCTTAGCCATCGAGATCTGCGCGGCGGTGGCACGGCCTTCATTTTTAAGTGTAGCCAGGCGCCAAACTAAAAGCTGCCCTTTAGTTATTTCGGTGATCATTTCGGCCAGTTTTTTCTGTTGAAGCTGGAAACCACCAATTGGTCGGCCAAACTGCACGCGCTCTTTTGAATAGCGCAGAGCAGTATCATAACAATCCATAGCGGCACCTAAAGCGCCCCATGCTATACCGTATCGCGCCTGGTTAAGGCAACCCAACGGGCCTTTTAAACCGGATACATTGGGCAATATGTTTTCTTTTGGAATTTTTACATTATCAAAAACTAACTCGCCGGTAGCGGAGGCACGCAACGACCATTTATTATGCGTTTCCGGTGTGGTAAAACCTTCCATACCACGCTCTGCAATTAAGCCACGGATCTTGCCTGCTTCGTCTTTAGCCCAAACAATGGCAATATCTGCAAAAGGGGAGTTGGAGATCCACATTTTGGCACCGTTTAATATATAGTGATCGCCGGCATCTTTGATATTGGTAACCATGCCGTCCGGGTTAGAGCCATGGTCAGGTTCGGTCAATCCAAAACAGCCCATCAATTCGCCGCTGGCCAATTTGGGCAGATATTTATGCTTTTGCTCTTCGCTGCCGTAAGCTAATATTGGGTACATCACCAATGAGCCCTGCACCGAAGCGGTTGACCGGATACCCGAATCGCCACGCTCAATTTCCTGCATGATTATACCATAGGCCATATAGTCCAACCCAGCGCCGCCGTATTCTTCAGGAACGGTTGGCCCGAATGCGCCAACCTCGGCCAAACCTTTTAACAAATGCTTAGGGAATTCCGCGCGTTGGGCATAGTCTTCAATCACGGGGCTTACTTCTTTCTTCACCCACTCGCGTACGCTGGCGCGAATCAGTTTATGTTCTTCGGTTAAAAGTTCATCTAAAAGATAGTAATCCGGTGCTTCGTACAGGTCGGTCTTAGCCATGGCATTATAAATTGGTTGCTCAAATATAGGGCATTAAATATGAGTTAAACAAAGCCTAAATCGTTGTTTTTGAATACCACAAGGCACTTTATGCCAAAAAGTAGGTTTAAACCGTTTAAACATATTTTTTGAATGAAAAATTTTTTTGAGAAAAACAACAAACCTCATCCCGGCCCTCTCCAAAATAAAGGGGCAAAACTTCTTATCCGTTGGCTTCAGCCAACGGATAAGAATATGGGTACTTCCTGGCTTTAGCCAAACATATTTGCTTGTTTCGGCTAAAGCCATCTATACCTCCTTACCGTCCCTTGAAAGGGACGATAAGGAATTATGTAGGGTGCTAACTCACCGCCCTACAAATTTTAAACCCGTTTCATTCCACAAATCAAATATTCCCTTACTTTTGAAATATGATAAAAGTAGCTTTAGAAGGCGCCGAGTTTTTTGCTTACCATGGTTTTTACCCCGAAGAGCAGGTAATAGGCACGCATTTTTTGGTTGATGTACAGGTTGGTTTCTATGCCGATATTTATGTGGATGAAGACAACCTGCATAATACGGTAAATTACGAGGTACTGTATAATATCATCGATGAAGAAATGCAGCACGCCCGCAAAGTGATAGAAACGGTTGCGCAAAGCATACTTAACCGCATTAAAACCGAGTTTACTTTTATTGAGACTGCCGAGGTAACCATCCGCAAGCTAAGGCCTCCGTTCCGCGGGCCGCTTAAACAATCGGTTATTACGCTTAGTTATACTAAATAATATGAGTTACCATAAAATTACTGTAGAGATCCTTAGTCAGCTTACCGCTATTGTTGGCGATGAAAATATACTTACGGCCAAAGCCGAAATAGAGAACTACAGCCACGATGAAACTGAGGACCTGGTTTATTACCCGGAGGTAGTGGCCAAACCACAAACCGTAGAGCAGGTTTCGTTTTTAATGAAGGTTTGTAACGAGAACCTCATCCCTGTTACCCCGCGTGGTGCAGGTACGGGTTTGGCAGGCGGTGCCTTAGCTGTGCATGGCGGCTTAATGATCTCCATGGAACGCTTCAACAAAGTTTTAGATATCGACGAGCAAAACCTGCAGGCTACTGTAGAGCCGGGCGTAATTACAGAGCTATTCATTAATGCTGTGGCCGAAAAGGGGCTGCTTTACCCGGTAGACCCGGCAAGTAAAGGCAGTTGCTTTATAGGCGGTAATGTGGCCAATTGCAGCGGAGGACCAAGGGTAGTAAAATACGGTACCATCCGTGAATATGTATTGAATCTGGAAGTGGTGTTGCCAAACGGCGATATCATCTGGACTGGCGCAAATACGCTTAAATATGCATCAGGTTATAACCTAACCCAATTGCTGATAGGAAGCGAAGGTACGTTAGGCATTGTTACCAAAATAGTAACCAAGCTTATCCCAAAACCAACGCTGGATGCTTTGATGCTGGCTTCATTCGCTACTAACGAGGATGCCTGCGCGGCGGTATCAGCGATATTTAGGGCAGGGGTAGTGCCATCTGCACTGGAGTTTATGGAACGCCGTGGCATTGAATGGGTGATAGAACATGACGGCATCGTATTCGACCTGAAAGATGGGATAGGGGCGTTCCTGCTGATAGAAGCCGACGGCACCAACCAGGACGTGATATTTGCCGATTGCGAGAAAATAAACGAAGTTTTAGAACAGCATAATTGCCAGGATGTACTGTTTGCAGATACATCGGCACAAAAGGAAGAATTATGGCGCATCAGGCGTACCATGGCTGTTTCGGTAAAATCAAACTCGATATATAAAGAAGAAGATACCGTTGTGCCACGCGCAGCGTTGCCTCAACTGATAAAAGGGATTAAAGAGATTGGCGCTAAATATGGTTTCGAATCTGTTTGTTACGGCCATGCCGGCGACGGTAACCTGCACGTTAATATTGTTAAAGCAGGGATGAGCGATGTCGATTGGAATAGCAAACTAAAAGATGGCATCACAGAAGTTTTCGAGCTTACCGTTGCACTTGGCGGCACATTATCCGGCGAGCACGGCATAGGCCTGGTGCAAAAAGACTATATGGTCTTGAAATATACGCCCATGCACTTCGCTATCTGGAAGGGTATCAAAGCTGTTTTTGACCCTATTGGAATTTTAAATCCAGGGAAGATATTTTAGCGGATATATAAGCTACACGGTATAACAATTCGTTCAGTTATAATTTTATTGTGGATGAGGATTTTGACCTGTGGACAATGCTTTTACCTCTGATACTCCTCCAGCCCATAATAGAAAATGCTATTTTACACGGCTTAATTGTAGACCCCAAACCCGGCGCACATTTGGAAGTACGGCTTGCAAAAACAGCTAATGGCGTCTTTTTCACCGTATCAAACAACGGACTTGGCATAAATTACACGTCCAAACAACCCAAAAAAACCGGCGGCATTTAAGAGTAGTGGATAGGCATAATGCCATTAAAGAACGCATACGGGCCATCAACCTTCAAAATAAAACAACTGAAGCTAAATTTGAAATTAATGGGGGAGAAGGCGGGAAAGGAACGGTAGTGGCGGTTTTTTTGCCGTTGTTTGAGGCGGAAACGACGGTTGTATAGCCAAGACCGCCATTACTTTCGAAAAGCACGCTTGTATTAAACAATAAGCTTATTTGCCCAATAAATATAGAAGAATACGCTACTTAAATAAACCCAGGCGATCGAGAATGTAATGTGAATTATAGTTTCAAATCGTTTGCCTCTCCATAAGGTTGATGAGTAACCAAAAAACTGTACTACAAGCCTAACAAACCAAAATATTCCTAACCCTAATGCAATCTTATTGCCCAGCCTTGTTTCAATCAAATCTTGAGCGGAAGTAAGGCATAACACGCCCATCATCATTACACCTAAGGCTACAAACAATGTGTGGATGTAAAACATCTGTCTGTTTAATAGGCTCACGCTGTTAAATTCGGTAGCCCAGTTAAAATATTTTGGGAAAAACATGTGTATCAGCGCCAGAAAAATTAATAGTACTCCAATTATCTCAAGATGCAATTCCATTATGCAAGTTTAAAAATATTAACAAACGGTGTTAGCTTTTTTTCGCTGATAACTTTAAGGCCCGCGCCTGTAAAAGTTACATACCAGGCTGGTCTCGATAAAAAGTGAAAGAAACCAATATTATAAGCCAAAAAATTAGGCAGATCCCGCAAATGCTCCACTACGATAATATTACCTTCCGGTTTAACAATCCTTTTAATCTCTTTAAAAAAAGCTATCCGCTCTCTTTCATTTCTTATCTCGTGCGCGGCAAATACGATTAGGATATCGTCTGCATACTTATTTGGTAATTGTAGGTTTGTGGTTATAACCTGTTTGGTTGCATGAAATGGTTTATAGGCGTTTCTGGCGCGTTTTATAGAAACTTCGGTATGCTTTAATGGATTGTAAAAGTCTAATACGGTAAGCTTGGCGGCGGGGAATTTCGCATTCAATATTTCGCTCGTTTCATCAAACCCGGCGTGGATGTTCACTATATTAATATCAAGGTTGTTAATTTGATTGCTCAACCAATTAAATGTATAAAGGTTCGACAGATCATAAACATAAAATGAAACAAGAAGTGATATTAAAGTAGATAGGGAAATTAGGGCAGAAAAAATATAAATAACAAGTAAGTAGGCATTAGAAACCAAATTACCAACCAATAATGTACCGCAAATAAATAGAGCAGCCAGCACATAAAAATGCCAGTTAAACCTGATGATATTCCACGTACCCTGAAAAGGTTTTCTTATTGGTTCCACTTTTCTGTTTTGCCCTTTTTCCAAAAATAGGGTATGTTTCTAATAATAAAGGCGTTGGCTAAAATGCTTTTGCCAAGCTGCAAGGTTTTTAAAAGAGGGATGTTATATGCCGTCACATTCACCGGTTCGGGTATCCAATTTTCCCTTACGCCCTCAATTATCAACACTTCCTTTTTACCTGCATCATAGGTGAATGTAAAAGGCAGAGGCCCAGCAAATCTCCTTGCTTCTTTCCAGTCTACGAAAGGGGAGTTCCAGGGAAGCGGGATATTTTCGCCATCTGTTTCAACCCGGATGTTTAAGCCTGATTGAGACGAGCTAACACTTAGTCCTTCTCTTAAATTCTCGATATTAATATCCGTAGTTGTATAGTTGTAATGAGTAAATATATTACCCAGGTATTCCATTTTCTTACTGTCCGTTTCCGATTTAATGATGTATAACCCCCTAAGTCTTTTGCCGGCGTTGTTGGTGTACCTCACAAAAATTCGGTAACCCGTTAGGATGAAATTATTCCCCATAAATTTTGGAAACCCCTTTGGCCTAAGGTGTTTGGTTTTTACAATTGCTACAGCTAAAAAGGCCCATTTATCGTTCAATAGTTCTAATGATAAACACTCGGGTATTAAATGTATTAGTTCTTCTTTCGGAATAGCGAAGGTTAAGACTAATGAGCTTTCGAAAAACGCTTCAACTGCAAACGGATGGTTTTTAAGAAAAGACATTGGGCTTATTGTTGCAGTATTGGGTTTGCTTTCATTACAAACTTATTATAATATATTAATGCAATAAACATCAGGGCGAAGAATAAATTCATTCTCCCAAATAAAAGAAGATCGGGCACTAATACAAATTCCATAATATTCATGGTAGCTATCACAATTATTTGTGTTATGGCGTTTAGCCGTGGTAAAAACCTACTCAGGATCCAAACGGCCATTAGTATCTCGAGCACACCGATGATTTTGGTAAAAATTGTAGCGTATTCTGTTCCCAATATTTTCCCGACTATTTGCTGATGCCTGGGCACGAGGTTTATCACTTTACAAAACAAACCGTTCGCGACCCAAACTATGGCTATAAAAATATTTAGCGTTGCCTTTAAATTTGCCCGACTTATTGAAACCATAAAATCAATTTGTATTCAAAATCAACCTTGGTTCATCATAGTCTATCATGTTCTTGCGGCCATCTTTATCAATGGCGGTAGATTTATTTGTATCATAATCATAACTAATACATACCGTTTTACAAGTGGTGCAGATATCTTCGCCTTTATCGGTATGCTTGGTTAGTACATGCATTACATCAAAACTGCTGTTGCCTATGCGGGTAACGCGTACATAGCAATTAAGGGTATCATCTATAGTAACGGGCTTAAGGTAATGAATCTCCGAGCGGCCTACTACGATGCCGATCTCTTTTAAATTCCAACGGGCAACATCGCGCCAGTAGTTAAAACGGGCCACTTCAAAATAGGTGAGGTACACGGCATTGTTCACATGGCCACGTGCGTCAATATCCGAAAAGCGGATGGCTATATCGGTTTTGTACTTGTAATCGGTAAGTTTTTCAGTCATTGTAAGACATTTTGTCGGTAAAAAACGAAAATGTAAGACATTTTGTCTTTCGATATTAGGTTTATACCTATTGGTATAACAGTTGATTTATTGGTTACGAAGTTAATAAAAACAAAAACTTAAATACCTATAAGACCATGACATTAGTAAAATTTAACAACGGACTTAAAAATAATGCACATCCATTCTTTAACGATGTTTTCGATTCTTTATTGAACGATTCATACATCGGCGACAAATTAGTTGCACGTGTGCCTGCGGTTAATATTGCAGAGAATGATAATGAGTTCCATATCGAACTGGCGGTGCCGGGTTTAAAGAAAGAAGATTTTAAGATTAACCTGGATAAAAATATCCTGACCGTATCTGCAAAAAAGAAAACGGAAGCAAACCCCGAAGCTAAAAAATACAGCAAACTCGAGTATAGCTACAATTCATTCTTACGGTCGTTCACCTTGCCGGATTCTGTAGATCACTCAAAAATTGAAGCTGATTATGCCGATGGGATCTTAAAATTAACCGTAGCTAAAAGAGAAGAAGCTAAATTTCAAACCAGAGAGATAGCGATTAAATAAGTATTGGTATTTTGAATGTCGGATTAACTTGGTTGAGGGCTAAGCCGTTTTCAATTTCGAATTTTAATTTAACACATCCGAAATTGAACATTCGAAATCTATAAGAGTGTTTTCATAAGTTGGTTTTAGTAAAAAGGCCGTTTCCTTTATTAGGAGCGGCCTTTCGTATATTTAGAAATATTGAACAATGAATGTGTAATGAGGAATTAGACGTTAACTTCGGTGTTCGAAATTCAAATTTAGTGTTCGATATTTTAATTCCTCATATTAATGTACTGTAGTGGCTGGCCAAAGTCTTCGGTGCGGCACAGGGTGATAACAGCCTGCAGGTCGTCTATTTTTTTGGCGGTAACGCGCACCTGGTCGTCCATAATGGCTGCTTGTACTTTTAGGGCACTGTCTTTAATTTTTTTGACAACTTTCTTCGCAGCTTCTTTATCAAGCCCTTCTTTAATTTTAATCTCCTTGCGGATCATGTTGCCGGATGCGTATTGGTCTTTACCAAAATCAAGCGCTTTAGAGTCGAGTCCTTGCTTAACCATACGGCTTATGATAGCATCGGTAATGGCCTTAAGGCGCATATCATCTTCGGTAACAATGGTGATCTCGTTGGTTTTCTTATCCAGATCGATGGTGCTTTTTGATCCGTTAAAATCGTATCGGTTAAGTATTTCTTTTTTGGCAACGTTAATAGCGTTATCTAAAGTTTGTCCGTCTATCTTACTTACTATATCAAATGAAGGCATAATAATAGTTTTTTATAATTAATGCAAAGCTAAGGTAAGAAATGTATCTGCTGTATATATTGCCGCCAAATATTAAATTTAATATTGAAAACATGTTTATATACAAATAAGTTAATACTAACTTAACAAATAAATGAGCAGTTTTGTTGCTATCACAATATGGATACTAAGAACATTCCGTTAATTAACAGAGAAATAAGCTGGTTATACTTTAACGACAGGGTGCTGCAGGAAGCTGCCGACCCTACCGTGCCGCTTATTGAAAGGATAAAGTTCCTGGCCATATTTTCATCAAACCTGGATGAGTTTTACAGGGTACGAGTGGCTACGCTAACACGCCTGGCAAACCTTAACGAAAAAGCAAAGGAGATACTGGGTTACAACCCCAAAAAGATTCTAAGCCAGATAAAAACTACGGTTGTAAAGCAGGAAAAGAAATTCAACAACCTTTACGAGAACATCATTGTAAAGCAGCTTGCCGAAGAAAAGATCTTTATCCTGAACGATAAGCAGCTTAACGTAACCAGAGGCGAGTTCGTAAAAAGCTTTTTCAGGGACAGGTTGCTATCTACCCTTGTACCTATTATGCTGGATGACAGCCTGCCGCTACCCGAACTTCGCGACCGTGCTATCTACTTTTTTGTAAGGCTTACCAAAAATAAAAAATCGCGCTACGCGCTGATAGAGTTTCCAGACAACCTGTCGAGGTTTTTAGTACTGCCGGAAACCAATAACCTGAAGTTCATTATCCTTTTAGATGATATTATCCGCTATAGTTTAGAGGATATCTTCTTCATCTTCGACCATGATTCGATAGAAGCTTACTCGCTGCAGCTAACCCGTGATGCAGAGCTTGACCTAGATAAGGAAGTAAGCGTAAAGTTTGTGGATGCGTTAAGCAAAAGCCTGCTTAAACGCCGTAAAGGCAAGCCAATGCGTTTATTGTATGATAGCGAAATGCCGTTGGATATGGTAACTTACCTCGTCAAAAAAATGAAACTGGATAAGGACAGCCTTATCCCGGGAAACCGTTACCATAATTTTAAGAATTTTATCTCGTTCCCCAACGTTGGCCGGCCCGACCTGGAGTACAAGAAGAACATACCATTACCTGTCGCCGATCTTTCTTTCGGTAAAAGTTTGATGGGTTTGATAGCCAAGAAGGATTTCCTGATCAGCACGCCATACCAGTCGTTTGATTATATCATTCACTTTTTGCGCGAGGCCGCTATCGACCCAAAAGTAAAGGAGATCAGCATTACCGTTTATCGCCTTGCGGAAAACTCTAAAATAGTGCATGCGCTGATAAATGCCGCCAAAAACGGTAAAAAAGTAACCTGCTTGGTAGAGCTGCGCGCCCGTTTCGATGAACAGAATAACATTTACTGGAGCAACAAACTGGAAGAGGAGGGTGTGAACGTACTTTACGGAATAGACGGATACAAGGTACACTCAAAAATTTGCCTGGTAACCCGTATGGAAAAGGGTAAACCGTTTCATTACGCGTGTTTATCAACCGGTAATTTTAATGAGAAAACGGCCAGCATTTACGCCGACCATACCATACTTACTGCCAATAAAAAGATCACTACCGATTTGGTGGCCATATTTAAATCATTAAGCAGGAATGTACTGCCTAAAGGGTTAAAAACATTGATTGTATCGCCAATAGATTCGCGTCCGGCCATTTACAAGCTGATAGATAACGAGGTGAAGTTTGCCAAAGCCGGTAAAAAGGCCTATATGATCTTCAAGATGAACAGCCTTGCCGATGAGCAGTTGATCAACAAGCTTTACCAGGCCAGTAACGCGGGAGTGAAGATAAAACTCATCGTGCGTGGAATGTGCTGCCTGATCCCGGGGGTAAAGGGTTACAGCGAGAACATTGAAGTAATAAGCATTGTAGATAAATACCTGGAGCATGCCCGTGTGCACATATACGGCAACGGCGGCAAAGAATTGATTTACCTTACCAGTGCCGATTTTATGACCCGTAACATCGATAACCGCGTAGAAGTTGGCTTCCCTGTGTTGGATGACGGCCTGCGCCGAGAGGTGAGGAACATCATAGAGATCCAGCTGGAAGATAACACCAAGGCACGGGATATTACCGGCAGCGCCATTAACAGGTACCACAAAACAAAGTCGGAGGTATTAACCCGGGCACAGATAGATATTTACACCTACCTAAAAAATAAAAACACAAATTGAGATACGCCGCCATAGATGTTGGGTCTAACGCCGTCAGAATGCTGATTGCCGAGATCATCGAGAATAACGAATCGATATCCTTTAAAAAAATTACGCTTATTCGTGTGCCGGTAAGGCTTGGGGATGATGCCTTTTTAAACAAAGAAATTTCTGAGAAAAAGGCTATCGACCTCATCAAATCTATGCAGGCGTTCCGCAATTTGATGGATGTTTACAAGGTTGCCGATTATATGGCCTGTGCTACATCGGCCATGCGCGAGGCTTTAAACGGCCCTGAGGTTGTGGCGAGAATAAAAACCGAGGCCAATATCGATCTGCAAATTGTGCATGGCGAAAGCGAAGCCAAGATCATTTACAACAGCCATGCCGAGATCAATATCGACAAAAGTAAAAACTACCTTTACATTGATGTAGGTGGCGGTAGTACCGAACTTTCATTATTCAGCGAAGGGCAGATCATCGCCTCACAATCATTCAACCTGGGTACTATCCGTATTCTGGATAACCAGGACAAGGACGAAACCTGGACAGAAATGAAAGATTTTATTCGCGAGCATACCAAAGGGTTAAAGAATATTTACGGTATTGGTACAGGTGGTAATATTAACAAACTATACAAATTATCGCAGGAAAAAGATGGCGCGGCTTTAAGCTATTTAAAGCTAAGGGCGCTGTATAATTATTTGGATAGCTTCTCCCTTAAAGACCGTATAAACGTGTTGGGCTTAAACCACGACAGGGCAGACGTAATTATTCCCGCCTGCGAAATTTATTTAACCGTGCTAAAATGTGCCAATATCAAGAACATTTATGTGCCAACGGTGGGTATGGTTGATGGAATTATACAAACTTTAATTGAAAAGAACTATACAACAGCGCGTTAAATTTATTTTAACAAATTATTAATAATTAAGAAACTGTTGTTATATTTGTAATGCCCGCTTAAAGGGCATGTTTTTCATAGGTAGATGTAGGGTCGAGTACGAGTTATTCGACCCTTTTTTGTGCCTGTAACTTTTCTTCCGTTTATTTGTACCTATATCATGATCAAAAAGAAAATTATTGTCGCGGTTACCGGTGCAAGCGGATCCATTTACGCTAAATTATTGCTTGATAAATTACAAGTATTGCAAAACCAGATAGAAGAAGTGGGAATTGTAATGAGCGACAACGCCAAACAAGTTTGGGAGTTTGAGCTGGACGACAAATCACACGGCAATTATCCTTTTAAATATTACGCCAAAAACGATTTTATGGCGCCATTTGCATCAGGCTCGGCCAGGTTTGATACCATGGTAGTAGTGCCATGCTCTATGGGTACACTTGGCCGCATAGCCTCCGGTGTTTCCGACGACCTGATCACCCGCTCTGCAGATGTGATATTAAAAGAACGCCGAAGGCTGATCCTGGTAGCAAGGGACACCCCGCTCAATCTCATTCACATCCGCAACATGCAAACCGTTACCGAAGCCGGCGGTATCATTTGCCCCGCCATACCATCATACTACAGCAAACCCAAAACCATCGAAGAATTGGCTATGACAGTAGTAAACCGTGTCATTGACCTGATTGGGTTGGAAAATGAGAGTTATAGGTGGGAGGGGATATAATACAGGGATTAAGCGGATTTAAGGATTAAAAGATTGCCTGTCATGGTGAGCCTGTCGAACCATTTACCGGGCAAAATGTCTTTAAAGTTCAGACTTACAAAAACACCAATGCCATTTTCCGTCATCTGAATTATACGCACTGCATTAGCCAGTTAATACTTTTTTTGTCTATTAATTAGGCCCTCAAAACAGTCAAAAAAAATTCAATTTCACTTGATAATTTAAATAAAACTAAATTTTTTAGCACAAATTTAAACCTTATTATACGAGTTTCATTTAAAAAAACTTAAGCAACAACGAACTTGTTCTTTACAAAGCTAAATTACATTGGATAATTTATCTCCGCGGCGTATTTTGGGCGGTTTTAGGATTGTTGATTGGTAGCGCTTCATATGCCGCCTGTGGCTTATTGTTTATAGTTGGTGTCATTAGCTTTATAATGACCATTATAACATATCAATCGTCAGAATTTGTGGTGACTAATAAACGCGTAATTCTAAAAACCGGATTAATAAAAAGGAAATTTTGCGAAATTCAGCTTAACAAATCAGAAGGCCTTCAAATCGAAGAAGGTATGTTAGGCAGAGTTTTGGGTTTCGGAAAAGTAAGAATAACGTCTGGAGGTGTAGTTGAAGTTTTTTCACCCATTGCCAAACCTTTTGAATTTAAAAAACAAATTAACAATGCAATCGAGGGTTCTTTCAATATTAATCCTGTTAATGTTTAACTAAAATAATTTTTAGTTAGCTCACCGTTGTCACAGCGGTGAGCTTTTAATTTATATCGTAATCCTGAACTTGTTTCAGGATCCCACAGTACAGGCTGACCACTTAGCATGTGAGATGCCGAAACAAGTTCGGCATTACGCTTGGTTGCCGTTCTCACCCAATTTTACACTCCCGTTAATAACCAATCGTTAACCACTAAGCAACTAATCTCTAAAAATCTTATCTTTGCGGCTTACAAATGAATAAGAAAGTAGCTTTTTATACACTTGGCTGTAAGCTTAATTACTCGGAGACCTCCTCAATAGGTCGCCTGTTTAATAACGCCGGTTTTGATACGGTCGATTTTACAGACACGCCGGACGTGTATGTGGTAAACACCTGTTCGGTAACAGATAATGCCGATAAAAAGTGTAAAAAGATAGTGAAAGAGGCCCTCAGGATCAATCCAAACGCCTTTGTTACCATTGTAGGATGCTATGCGCAGCTTAAGCCAAAGGAGATCGCTGAGATTCCCGGTGTTGATATGGTTTTAGGCGCGGCCGAGAAATTCCAACTGGTGGATCATATTACCGATCTCACCAAAAAACCAAAAGCAGTTATTTTAAACCAGCCCGTTAGCAACGCCAACGAGTTTGTGCCTTCATATTCCTTTGGCGACCGTACCCGTACATTTTTAAAAGTGCAGGATGGCTGCGATTATTCTTGTACATTTTGCACCATACCGCTTGCCCGTGGCAGCAGCAGGAGTGATACCATTGAAAACGTTATTGCGCAGGCAAAAGACATCGCTGCATCGGGCGTAAAAGAAATTGTATTAACAGGGGTAAACCTTGGCGATTTCGGCATCCGCGAGGGTAAACGCGAAGACCGATTCTTAGACCTTATTATGGCGCTTGACGGGGTTGAAGGCATCGAACGTATCAGAATATCATCTATTGAACCAAACCTGCTTAACGACGAGGTAATAGCCTTTGTGGCTACCTCAAAAAGGTTTGTCCCGCATTTCCATATTCCGTTGCAATCGGGTTCTGATAAAATTTTGGGGCTGATGCGCCGCAGGTATAAAAGAGAACTGTACGCCAATCGCGTAGCAAAAATAAAACAGCTGATGCCCAATTGCTGCATTGGCGTGGATGTTATTGTAGGCTTCCCCGGCGAAACCCGCGAGGACTTTGTAGATACCTACAATTTCCTAAACGACCTTGATGTATCCTATCTCCACGTTTTCACCTATTCGGAGCGGGAAAATACCCCGGCAGCTGAAATGTGTGGGGTAGTGCCCGGCAGTACCCGTGCAGATAGGAGCAAAATGCTGCATATCCTTTCCGATAAAAAACGCCGTGCTTTTTACGAAACCCAGATAGGCAAAACCTACGAGGTGTTATTTGAGGCCGATTTAAAAGATGGCATTATGCACGGTTTTACCCGCAATTACGTTAAAGTAAAAACCAAGTACGACCCTATACTGGTTAACGAATTACGCACCGTTCAATTAACAGCAATTTCACCGGATGGTGATGTTGAAATAACAGAAAGCGAAGAAATATTAGTGCATTAACTATTATATTCGCAGCAAACTTAACATTTACCAATGTTTCCAAATCTCTATTACCTTATCCAATATTTTACCGGTGCCAACATTGAATTTTTCAAGATCATTCAAACTTTTGGCTTTTTTGTGGCGATAGCTTTTATGGCAGCTTACTGGGCATTTACACAGGAGTTTAAGCGGAGAGAGAAACTTGGGTACATCCACCCGTTCGAAAAAACCATTACCATTGGCGCACAAATTTCATTGGTTGAGTTACTGAGCAACGGCCTGTTTGGTTTTGTACTTTTCTACAAATTGGTATATGCAGCAATGCATTTTGCCGAACTTACCGATAACACCCAAACGGTACTATTATCAACCAATGGCAACTGGCCTGCGGGTATTTTAGGTGCCATTATCTTCGCTTACTGGGCTTATTACGAAAATAAAAAACAGGTTTTACCAAAACCCGAGCAGCGCCGTGTAACTGTGCACACACACGAGTTAATGAGCGCAATATTATTGTGGGCGGCCGTTTTTGGCTTTGCCGGTGCCAAACTATTTAATGCATTAGAGAACTGGGGCGATTTTTTGCGCGACCCGGTAGGCATGCTTGTAGGCTTTAGCGGACTTACCTTTTACGGTGGTTTAATTTGTGGTGGCGCGGCAGTGCTTTACATAGCTAATAAGCATAAAATTAAGCCGTTAACCATGCTGGATATTGGCGGTCCGGGTGTTATGCTTGCTTATGGCGCTGGCCGCGTTGGCTGCCAGATGAGCGGCGACGGCGACTGGGGCATCCCAAACCTAAACCCAAAACCAGGTATCATTAGCTGGGTGCCCGATTGGATGTGGAGTTTCAAATTCCCGCATAACGTAGACATGAGTGACCGTGACAACATCATCCCTAACTGCGTTGGTAAATTTTGTAACGAATTAAAATTACCTGTATACCCCACGTCTTTTTATGAGTCGGTGATTTGTATCCTGTTATTCCTGGTGTTATGGCAATTGCGCCATAAATTTAAAGCGCCGGGCATTTTGTTCGGCATCTACATGATTATGGCGGGTGTAGAACGTTTCTGCATCGAGTTGATCCGTGTAAATACCAAATACAATGTTGCAGGTATCTCTTTCACACAAGCCGAAATGATCTCGGTGATCATGGTATTGGGTGGCGCGGCATTGGTGTTTTTTGGCAATGCCCGTTTCAAAAGAACAGGCGCTACAAACGCTTAATTTCCCATTTTTAAAGTTTACAGCTAATGCAGTTAAATCAGATAATAGGGCAGGTAGTTGATGTTTCTAAAGAAGCCGGCCAGTTTATCCGCCAGGAGCGTAAAACCTTTAATGCCGATAAAATTGAATACAAAGGCCTTAACGACCTGGTATCCTACGTTGACAAAACCGCCGAGCAGAAGATTGTTGCCGGCCTGGAATTGATACTGCCCGAAGCAGGCTTTATCACCGAAGAAAAAACAAGCACCAAAATAGGAGAGCGCTACAATTGGATCATCGATCCGCTGGATGGCACTACCAACTTTATTCACGGCTTACCAACCTACTCGGTAAGTATTGCCCTGCAGGATGGCGAAGACCTGGTTTTAGGCGTAGTTTACGAAGTGAACCAGGACGAATGCTTTTACGCTCACAAAGATGCCCCTGCATACCTAAATAGCGCCGAAATTAAAGTAAGCAACAAACCCACCATTGCCGATAGCTTGATAGCTACGGGTTTCCCATATTACGATTTTAGTTACCAGGAACGGTACATCAAACTTTTTACCGCACTAATGCGCAACTGCCATGGCCTGCGCCGCATTGGCTCTGCCGCCGTAGATCTGGCTTATACTGCCGCGGGGCGTTTCGAGGCTTTTTACGAGTACAATTTAAATCCCTGGGATATTGCCGCGGGTATCGTAATTGTACAACAAGCCGGGGGCGAAATAAGGAATTTTAAGGGCGGTTTAGAAGTGCTAAAAAGTCGGGAATTGCTCGCCACAAATGGCAAAATAACCGCGGAAATGCTGGAGTATATTGATAAGTATTTTAATGTTTAGGATTACACTGATTGTAAGTGGGGATTTCACCGATTACAAAAAAAAGCCAATTAGATTACCTGATTGGCTTTTTGCTTTCATCGCCGAACGGCCTCACATAGTGAACCTTAAGATGCCTTTCAAGCGTGCCCAGAGGTATCGTTCAGAAGACCCTCAGAGGACTAAAACAGGTGTCCCATTCCGTCCCATTCAGAATCAAGTGGGACATCTGCCTTAATTTATTTAATAAGTTAATTATAAATTGTTTAAATTATTTATGATAAAGTTTTACTTTAACTAAAATTACAAATTTATTATTATAATCTATTGATTAATAGCGAATTGTATTTTTGTCGCGCGTTGTGTAATATAAAGTGGGACACCTTAATTTCTGCACAAAAATACCGGCCCGAAGCAATTCGGGCCGGCGTAATATTTAATCGGTATAGTCAAGCTTATAATGCCTCAGAAACTACTTCCGTAACTTCAGGAACCATACGTTTAAGCAGGTTTTCGATACCAGATTTTAGGGTTACTGTTGAAGACGGGCAACCACTGCATGAACCACGAAGCTCAACAGTAACCACACCTGCATTAAACGAGCGGTAGCTGATAGCACCGCCATCCTGCTCAACAGCCGGTCGAACATAATCATTCAAGATCTGCTGGATCTTTATTTCGGTTTCGGTACCTTCAAAAGCAACGTCAGTTTCCTGCTCCACTTCCTGTAATTTAAGTTCAGATTCTACAGCACCTTTAACAAACTCTTTCAATATCGGCTGGATATCATCCCAGTCGCTGCCTTCGGTTTTGGTAACCGTTACAAAGTTGCTGGCGAAGAACACACCATTAACAAAACTGAATTTGTATAATTCCTTTGCAAATGGCGATTTTTCGGCACTTTCCCTTGTGGCATAATCCACGCTTCCGTTAATAAGCAACTTGTTTACAATAAACTTCATTGTTGCCGGGTTAGGAGTTGTTTCAGTATATACGCTAATATTCATGGATGTCAAAATTTCATTATTATTAACAAATGTAATCAGGTTTTTGGTTGTTCAGCCCTGATATCTTTAGTTTTACCCCGCACTGACAGTGCGAATGAGGTGGAGATATGCACATCTGCCTTAAATCCCCGTATAATTTTGCGGTGTTATCGCTTTTATTTCATTTTTAACACTATCGTTCACCTGCAATCCATCTACAAACTCCGCGATGGTTTGGGCATTAACCTGCGTATTGGTGCGTGTAAGCTCTTTTAATGCCTCGTAAGGGTTTGGATATGCTTCGCGACGTAAAATGGTTTGGATAGCCTCTGCAACTACCGCCCAATTAGCCTCAAGGCTTGCATTGATAGCAGCCTCGTTAAGTAACAATTTATTCAAGCCTTTAACGGTTGATTTTATAGCGATCAGCGTATGTGCTATCGGTACGCCAATGTTACGGAGAACGGTAGAATCGGTTAAATCGCGTTGTAAGCGTGAGATAGGTAATTTAGCGGCCAGGTGCTCAAATAAAGCGTTTGCTATACCCAGGTTACCTTCGCTGTTCTCAAAATCAATCGGGTTTACCTTATGCGGCATAGCCGATGAACCAATCTCGCCCGCCTTGATCTTCTGCTTAAAAAAGTTCATAGATATGTAGGTCCACATATCACGGTCAAGGTCTATCAGGATGTTATTGATACGTTTTAAGGCATCGCACTGGGCTGCAAAATTATCGTAATGCTCTATCTGCGTAGTGAATTGAGAACGTTTAAGTCCTAGTATATCATCTACAAATTGATTTCCAAATTCTTTCCAGTCAATTTTCGGGTAAGCAACATGGTGCGCGTTAAAATTACCGGTAGCGCCACCAAATTTAGCAGAATAAGGCACAGTTTTGAGCAATGCCAATTGATTTTGCAAGCGCTCTACAAATACGCTGATCTCTTTACCCAAACGGGTGGGAGATGCCGGTTGCCCGTGGGTATGTGCCAGCATTGGTATAGCATCCCATTCTGTTGCAAAGCTTTTTAACTGCTCAATAAGCTTAGTTATCTCGGGATAGTAAACTTCGGTTAAAGCCAGTTTAAAAGTAAGGGGTATAGCAGTATTATTAATATCCTGGCTGGTTAAACCAAAGTGGATGAACTCTTTATAATCTTCTAATCCGCCTAAAACGTCAAATTGTTTTTTGATGAAATATTCAACCGCCTTAACATCGTGATTGGTGGTTTTTTCAATCTCTTTAATACTTGCGGCATCAGCCTCGGTAAAATTTCTGTAGATATCGCGTAACTTTTCTGTCGCATTTTTATCAAAAGTACTTAGCTGGGGCAGTGGGTGTTCGCAAAGTGCTATAAAATATTCTATCTCTACATATACCCGGTATTTAATAAGGGCGTATTCAGAAAAGTAAGCAGCTAATTGCGCTGTTGTATTACGGTAACGACCGTCTATAGGGGAAATGGCGGTTAGGGAATTTAATTCCATTGAAATTTTTTTTTTTGCAAAGATAGACAATTGTGGAAAACGAGTGATTGTCAGATCGAAGTAATTTAATGTGGAAACTTTTAAATCTAAAAATGTTTCCTTAGTTTTGACCGATAATGTCAAACAGTCAAATAGATAGAATAATTATAGGCGCTGAGGAGCTGTTTTTAACAGCCGGCATCAAAAGCGTTACGATGGATGATATTGCCAAACATTTGGGCATGTCAAAAAAAACCATCTATCACTTTTTTAGCGATAAAAACGAATTGGTGACTGCGCTGGTAGATAAAAAGTTGAAACAGGATGAATGCCAAATAGTAGATATCATCAATATGTCGTCGAACGTAATGGAGGAGATGATCAACATGATGAAATGTTCTGAAGAAATTTTTGGGCGGATCAATCCTATTGTGATACATGATATGCAAAAATATCACCCGGATGCCTGGGGGTTATTTCAATCGTTTAAAGCGGATGTAATCACAAAAACATTGGAAGATCTACTTACAAAGGGCATTACTCAAGGTTTCATCAGGCCCGAGGTTGATGTGAAGATATTGGCCAAAATGAGGGTTAACCAAGTGGAAATGGGCTTTAATACCCATATTTTTCCGATTGCACAATTTAACACCTGGAAAGTGCAATATCAACTTTTAGAACATTTTAACTATGGCATATGCACCATTAAAGGGCACGAGTTACTTAATCAATACAAAAATATACATACCTAACAATTAAATTAAGCAATCGCTACTGACATACTGCTGTCAACGGAAACAGTTGCTTTGCATATAACTATACCTGGAAACAAAACAATAATCTATCATATATCACTCACAAATGAAACGAATACTCACCCTACTATTATTACTAACGGCGGCTTCGCGGAGTTTCTCGCAAACGCAGCCGGTGCCGCAGGCTTATAGCTTTTCGGTACAGGAGGCTATCAATTATGCTTATGAACACCAGGATTCGGTAGTTAATGCCGGTTTAGATGTAGTTAGCGCAAACTACAAGATTAAAGAAATCATTTCACAGGGCTTGCCTCAAGTATCCGGCGCGGTTACTTTCCAGGATTATTTGAAGATCCCGAAAATATTGTTCCCTGATGGAAAAGGTGGGTTTCAATCTGTAAGTATCTATCAAAAATATAGCAATAACGCAGGTGTTACTTTAAACCAATTGCTTTTTGACGGAAGTTATCTTGTAGGTTTAAAAGCTAGGAGCACCTATAAGGAACTTTATAATCGCAGCTTTGTACGGTCAAAAATTCAGGCTAATGTAAATGTAACAAAAGCTTATTACCAGGTATTGGTTAGTGACGAACAGGTAAAACTGCTTGATGCCAATATAAACCAGTTAAAGCAACAACTTGACCAAACAGTGGCCCAAAACAAACAAGGCTTTGTTGAGAAGATTGATGTTGACCGGATTACCGTACAATACAATAATTTAACCACCACAAGGGAAAACACGATCAGGCTGCTTGCTTTAAACTATGCTTTGTTAAAATTCCAGATGGGTATGCCAATTGAATATAACCTTACATTAACTGATAAATTAGCTGATATTAATCTTGACGGTAATGTTCCTGATGTTGCAAATACCGATACCACAGTTTACCGCAACCGCATCGAATATGGCTTATTAGAAACCAATTTGAAACTTAGCCAATATGATGTAAAGCGCAAAAAGTCTGCTTTTTTACCATCGCTGTCGTTTAATGCCAATACGGCCATTTTGTTTCAGAACAATAATTTTAACCAGTTGTACAATATGAATTTTCCGTCAACTTATATTGGCCTAAGTTTAAATATACCTATTTATAGTGGGGGGTATCGTTCCAGCCAGTTAAAGCAATCGCAAATAGTTGTGATGAAAAATCAAAACGATTTAACTAATGCTAAAAACGGCCTTGCTTTGCAGGCCAGCCAGGCTAAAATAATTTATATGAACAGTTTACAATCTTTAAATAACCAAAAAAGAAACCAGGAATTGGCAAGGGAGGTTTTAAGAGTTTCGAAGATTAAGTACCAGCAGGGGGTTGGCTCAAGCATAGAGGTAACACAGGCTCAAACCGCCCTTGAAAATGCCGATAATTCGTTTGTACAAAACCTATACGATGCCTTAGTAAGTAGGGTAGATCTTGACAGGGCCTACGGAAATATTCAATAAAACAAACTTAAACCACACATATACAATCACTCAAATGAAAAAATTAATATACATACCCGCATTTTTATTACTGGCAGCATGCTCAAGCAAACCAAAAGATAAAAAAGCCGAGCTGGCCGACCTGCAAAAACAGCAACAGGACATTAACGCTAAAATAACCAAGCTGCAAAGCGAGGTTGGTACCGGTGATTCTACAAAGGCCGTTGAAGTAAGCGTTGCCGAAGTAAAAAGCGGTGCATTTACAAACTATGTACAAATACAGGGTAAAATTGATGCGCAGAATAACGTTACCGCTTATCCGCAATCGGCAGGTACTATTACCAATATTTATGTAAAACCCGGCCAACATGTAAACAAAGGCCAGGTACTTGTTCAGTTAGATAATAGCGTATTGCAACAAAACATTGCACAATCACAAGCGCAGGTAGAGCTTAACCAGCAGTTGTATAGCCGCCAAAAAAATCTTTGGGATCAAAAAATTGGTACCGAGGTGCAATTTTTACAAGCGCAAACTAACCTGCGGGCAAGTAAAAAAGCTTTATCGGGTTTACGCCAGCAGGCAAATTTATACCGCATTGTATCGCCAATATACGGCACTATTGACCAAATGGACCTTAAATTGGGCCAAGTTACCCAACCGGGTACAAATGGTATCCGTATTGTTAACGCCGATATTTTGAAAGTGAAAGCTGACGTACCTGAAAGTTATGCAGGTAGTGTAGGCACAGGTAACGAAGTTTTGATTTTAGTACCTGATGCTAAAGACTCGTTAAAAACCAAGGTGACATTTGCAGCCAAAGCTATCGACCCAACATCACGTAGTTTCGCGGTAGAGATCAAATTGCCGGCCCGTAAAACGCTTCGCCCAAATATGACAGCTATTATCAAGATAGCCGATTACTCGAAAGCTAATACTATTTCTATCCCTGTTAAAGCGGTACAACGCTCAGAAAATGGCGATTATGTATATGTTAACGAGAATGGAATAGCTAAACGTAAAACTGTTAAAGTTGGCGTAACCTACAGTGGCCAGTCAGAAATATTAGCGGGCTTAAAAGCAGGTGAGCAGTTAGTTACAGAGGGTGCTGCTGATATTGAAGATGGCGATAAAATAAAGGTGTTACAGCCTGCTAATTAATTAACAACCTTGATCTATTACATATATGAAAGATCTTAAAAAAGAATTTGGCCCTTCAAGCTGGGCCATCGATAATAAAACCGCCATATACGTGCTCATATTTTTGATCACAATATTAGGGCTTATAAGCTACAACAGCTTACCAAAAGAGAATTTCCCTGATATTGCGCAATCAAAAGTGTTTATTACAACTGCATGGGGCGGCCAGTCTGCACAAAACGTGGAGAATTTGATAACCAGGCAGTTGGAGAAACAGCTAAAATCTTTAAAAGGGTTAAAGAAGGTTACTTCAAACTCGGTACAAAACGTATCTATTATTACGGCGGAGTTCCAGGCAAACATCAAAATAAAGGATGCTAAAATAGATGTTAAAGACGCTGTTGATAAGGCTAAACAAGATTTGCCGCAGGGCGATGTTAACTTAAAAGAATCGGTGATATCTGATATTAACGTTGCCGATCTTCCAATTCTTTATATCAATATTTCCGGTGATTACGACCTTAAAAAATTAAAGGAATACGCCGATCTTTTAAAAGATGAGATAGAAGGTTACAAAGAGATCTCTAAAGTTGATGAGGTTGGTGCGCTAACGCCCGAAATTCAGATCAATATTGATATGAATAAAATGACGGCGGCACAAATAGGTTATGACGATATCGTAAATGCTGTTGGTAGAGAAAATATCCTGTCATCTGCCGGTACCATTAAAACTGATGGTGTACGCCGCAGTATTGATATAAAACAGGATTTTAAGAATGCCGATGAGGTTTCTGAAATGGTTATTCGTAACCCAAAAGGCCAGGCAGTTTACTTAAGAGATATCGCGGAAATTAAAGACGCGTTTTTAGAGCAGGAAAGTTACGCACGTTTAAAGACGCCAAACAGCAATGTGTTTAAAAATGTAATTACACTAAACGTTAGTAAAAGAGCCGGTGAAAACCTCATTGAGGCATCAGACAAGATAAACGAGCTGATAAAGGTTAAACAAAAAACAGTTTTTCCTAAAGGTTTAAATATTACTGTAACGGGAGATCAGTCTGATAAAACCCGAACAACCCTTAATGACCTGATCAATACCATCATTATTGGTTTTATACTGGTAACGGTTATCCTGATGTTTTTCATGGGGACTACCAACGCCATATTTGTGGCGCTATCGGTACCGTTATCATGTTTTATCGCGTTCCTTATAATGCCGGCCATAGGCTTTACGCTTAATATGATCGTGCTCTTCTCGTTCTTGTTAGCATTAGGTATTGTGGTGGATGATGCCATTGTGGTAATAGAAAACACGCACCGTATTTTTGCTAACGGAAAAGTACCCATTAAAGAGGCTGCTAAAATAGCGGCGGGTGAGGTATTCCTGCCAGTATTTTCTGGTACCATGACAACCCTTGCGCCATTTGTGCCTTTGGCTTTCTGGAACAGTTTGATAGGGCACTTTATGTTCTTCCTGCCTATTACGCTAATTATAACATTATTAGCATCATTGGTTGTAGCATATATCATGAACCCGGTATTCGCGGTTGATTTTATGAAACCCCATGTAGAAGGAGAGCACGATAATCCAAAACTTGATAAACCTACCAAACGTGCTTTAATTTATCTGTCCGGTGCAACTGTAATTGGCTACCTTATCAATTTTGGTATCGGTAATTTTATGGCGCTAATTATTGTGTTGTACCTGATAAACCACTTTTTCCTGTTAAAGGTGATAGACAAGTTCCAGTCAAACATTTGGCCACGTTTCCAAAATTGGTATGCCAAATGGCTGGAAAAGGCGGTACAACGGCCAATTACCATGCTGGCAGGTACATTTGTACTGTTCATAGTGTCGATAGTTTTAACAGCCACGATAGGTAAAACGCCCGAGTTTTTCCCGGCCGGCGATCCAAACTTTGCATACGTATACATCACTATGCCTATTGGTACAGACCAGGCTACTACAAACGAAGTAACCAAACAGCTTGAAAAACGCGTTGCTAAAGTGGTAGAAAGCGATAAAAACGTTGTATCGTCAATTATATCAAACGTTACCAAAGGCGTAACCGACCCAACCGATGAAGACCAGGGCGATTACCAGAACAAGGGTAAGATTACGGTTGCTTTTGTTGAGTTTGGTAAACGCGAGGGTAAGGATACTAAAGAGATCTTGAAGAAGATCCGCAGTTCGGTACAAGGTGTACCTGGCGCCAAAATATCTGTAGCACAAGAAAACAGCGGCCCCCCGGTTCAAAAAGATATTAGTATAGAGTTGATAGGTGATAACCTGGATTCGTTAGTGAAAACAAGTAATCGTTTAAAAACTTACTTGGTAAAACAAAACATTGCCGGTATTGAGAACCTTGTTGCAGATGTACAGAATGACAAACCGGAAATTGTGTTTAATGTAAACCGCGAGCGTGCAAACCGCGAGGGTATAAACAGCGGGCAAATAACCGACGTATTATTCACTTCGATATTTGGTAAAAAGGCGGGCGATTACCGTAACACTAAAGAGGATGATTACAAAATAATGGTTAGGGCCAACGAGCAACAACGTGGTAATATTGATGAGTTGCGAAACTTAAAGATCACTTATCGCGATTTAGCTAGCGGTGGAGCAATACGCCAGGTGCCTATATCAGCCTTTACAGATGTTAGTTATACTAATACCTATAGTAACATTAAGCGTAAACAACAGCGTAGGGTTTTAACCCTGGGTTCGAGTGTTATAAAACCATATAACACTAATGATGTAAACGCCAGTATTTTGAAAGCGATAGGCAATTTCAAAAAATCTGACGATATCATTATCCGACAGGGGGGTGGTCAGGAAGATCAGAAGGAGGCAGTAACATTTCTCGTAGGTGCAATGGCAACATCATTTGGTTTGATCCTAATCATTCTGATGATCCAGTTTAACTCAGTAGGTAAAACGTTCATCATTATTAGCGAGATCTTGTTCAGTATAATTGGTGTATTATTGGGCACGGCAATATTTGGTATGACCATGGCCATCGTAATGACAGGTGTAGGTATCATAGCCCTTGCAGGTGTAGTGGTGCGTAACGGTATATTACTGGTAGAGTTTACCGATATGCTGATAGAACAGGGCGCTAACCTGCACGATGCAGTTGTAGAAGCAGGCCATACACGTATGACGCCTGTATTATTAACCGCGACCGCAGCTATACTTGGTTTAATACCATTGGCTGTAGGTTTCAATATCGATTTTGTGGGCTTATTTACGCAGGGCAAACCACATATTCACTTTGGTGGTGACAACGTAGCCTTCTGGGGCCCGTTAGCATGGACAATGATCTTTGGCCTTGGTTTTGCAACTGTAATTACCCTGATCCTGGTTCCATGCATGTACATTATTCGTGTAAACATGAAAAACTACTTCTTTGGTAATAAAAAAGATAAAGTTGAAAAACCAAAACTGGAAATAACCAAAGCATAATTCAAAACATCAATAAATGCAAAGAGCCGTATAGTTTAACTATGCGGCCCTTTTGTTATACACGTTTATTACTTTAAACGGTGTTTAAGCCCTTTTAACGAAGCTAATATTTTTCTTACTTTTAGTTCCCGCCTGCTGCCGGCGTCAAGTGCGTCATAAACCAGTCCGGCGGTAATAGCATATACGCCATGGTGTAAAACATCAATAGCTATT
This sequence comes from Mucilaginibacter aurantiaciroseus, assembly GCF_024055595.1. Classification (GTDB taxonomy): domain Bacteria; phylum Bacteroidota; class Bacteroidia; order Sphingobacteriales; family Sphingobacteriaceae; genus Mucilaginibacter; species Mucilaginibacter aurantiaciroseus. The sequence goes on along the minus strand of NZ_JAMXOF010000001.1, from coordinate 1,324,595 downwards.
TCCTGTGGTTTTTGTTCGTTAATTGGTTTGGCGGCATTGTGCTTAGGCAGCATAATCAAAGCCGTCCCCCATACCGCGCCAAAGTGTACCAATGTAGCAGGCAGGCCTTTTAAACCTGTTAAACCAATTATACCGCGGGCAACTCCCCAGGCAGTGCCGTAACCCCAGTGCAGTTCCTGCGATAACTTTTGCTCGTCTTCCTTAGTTGCCGGTTTAATGCCTGCTGTGTCTTCAGCTACCTTAACAGTTGCATTGCTGGGTTTGCGTTTAGTGATTTTCATTTCTATCATCTGTGACAGCGTCATGGCGGCGGTAGCGGCAATACCGGCCAGCAGGCCTTTACCTATGGCGGCACCTAATGCGCCTAATGAATTATCTTCGTTTAGTTTCATGTTTAGTTAGTTTGTTAAGAGTATTAACAACTTTCTTTAATTATTGATTTATATTTTTTAACTTAAACTACACTTAATGGGTGATTTATATTTAGGAATGGTTATTGCACATCTATCATAAAAATAAATAAACTATGAACCTTAAACCAACGAGGGCCTTTGGCCAGGCAGCAGCACTTGGTGTACTTGCAGGCATGCGTACTTTTGCGGCACCTGTTGTGCTCAGTCATGTATACAGCCGGCATCCCTCAAAATATTTAAAAAAAACGCCCTATGCTTTTATGCAGAATATTACTACTTCAAAAGTTTTTAAGGTTTTGGGGGCAGGGGAGTTGGTAGGCGATAAAATGCAATTTGCGCCTAAACGCACAGCAGCGGGTGGCTTAATCGGCCGTTTTGCGTCAGGGGCATTATGTGGAGCAATTATTTTTAAAGCTAATCACAGGCAGCCTTTTATTGGTGCAATAATAGGCGGGGCAGCAGCAATTGGCTCGGCATTTGGCTGTATGTTTTTACGCTTAAGCCTTGGCAAACGCACAGGGATACCAGATATGGCAATTGGTGCTTTAGAGGATGCAATTGTAATAAGTGCGGGTACAGCATTGGCAAAACAACTATAACAATTTCATGTAAATTTCATCTTTTTTAATTATTGTGCTGTTTTGGCTGGCAATTTGATATTTTTGTTAAAAAAGTCAGGACAACTTTAAACAAATGAGCGCAGCTAACGATCAGCAAGATATAAAACGCGAAAAAATATTAGAGGCATCGCACCAGCGTTTTCTTCATTATGGCTATTCAAAAACCACTATGAACGAAATTGCAGGTGATCTTTCCATGTCTAAAGCATTGCTTTATTATTACTTCCCCGATAAGAGTGAATTGTACATGGCTGTTATGCGTAAATTGGCCTCAGACTACCTGAAACACCTGCAAGATAAGTTTGGCCATTTTGATGACCTGCGTGATGCGTTTCTTTTTCAGGTGAACACCCATCACGATTTTATCGTGAATAACTATAACTTCTTCGACTATTTCCGCCTGAACGAACAAAACCTTCCCGATACCATCTGGGAAACCGTAGGCCACATCAGGAATGCCGAAATAAAGCTTTTAGCTAACGCCATACAATCTGAAACCGAAAAAGGTAATATTGCACCTATAACTAACCCAATAGAAGTGGTGGAGGTGTTTTTAGATGCCTTACACGGCATTAAAGTAGGTGGTGCGCTTCCACAAAAAAAATTAAACTTTCCCCATCGCGAAGATTTAGAAGAGATCCACAACAAGCGCCTGTTGCTGATAGATATATTTGTTAAAGGCTTACGTTAGGCTTCCTTTAAACTTGTGTTTATTGCAATATTGCCAGCCAGTATTTTATGGATGGGGCAGGCATCTGCAATTCTTATTAAGCGCTTTTGCTGTTCATCGTTTAGTTCACCTTTAAAAGTTAGCTTACTTTCTACCATTATCCCGCTTTGACTTTTAAACAGATCAAGATCAACTGTTATCTCATCCACTACCCACATTTTACGGTTGATGTACATCCGCAAAGTTATTGCGGTACAACTGGCCAGGCTGGCAAGCAATAAATTATATGGCGACATACCAGTGTTTGTGCCCCCAATATCCACTGGCTCATCAGCAATTATCGTATGGTTATCGCTTGTAACAATAGTTTGGTATTGCGTATGAGCAATGCGGGCCTGCCCGCTAAGTACAAATTCGTTTTCGGCTTCCATACCAATAAACTTTATAATGATTTTACCTACTATCCTGGTTCAAATTAATTAATGACCAGTTGTCCTTTCTTGCACCTGCACCACCATTGTATTTAAGTTCGATAGTAAAATCGGTTCGTAAACTTTCACCGTCGTTGTCTTTAATTGTGTAAAAGGACTTTATCACGTAAACCGAGTCGGATTTTTTGGCAAATTTATAATCGGAATCTGAAAATTTAACATTTCTTGAAAGCGTTGTAGGTAGTATATATTGCTTGGCAACGTTATAAGCCAGGTCGCTGTCAGGTAAACCGCTAAAATTGTTTACAGTACCAGACAATGCGAATTTAGCCAGCAAAGCGGCAAAAATCAGTACAAAAACCAAAATTAACCATCCTGCCTTGGTAGCCGAGTTTTTCTTAACTACTTTGTCATTTAGGTAATTTTTAGCCATGAGATATTATATCGTATAAAAATATAAAAAATAATGAATCAATAAAAATCATAACAACGGCTTGCGCCAAAAAACTTATGTTCGCCGCCAGACCGTGAGGGCAGGGTAGTTTCATACCCAATGCTGCCTTCTGTTGTGCCACTGGTATTGCTGTAATTTAAACCTCCGGCAGGTACATCATGGCTTACGCCGAAGCGTACTTTTTCGCCACCTTCTTTATTAATAAACAGGTCAAAAATTAGCGATACCACAAATGCGCTTGGCCCGCCTGAGCCGCCGCTGCGGTACCACGCGCCTACATTTATACTGCGGCGTTTGTATTGCATACCCGCGCTGATAGATTGCGCCTGCGCCTGTTTATAAATTACTACTGATGGGATGATGTACGATTTATCATCATCGTCTATATTATCATCGCGTGTGAGGTTATATCTAAAACTGGCATGTAACGTTTCTCTCATTGGTAATTTTGATGGCGTACCGGTAAATGACTCGTTAGGGCGGTTAATGTGCTGTACTGCACCCCCTATGTTAAAGTTTTTTAATGTTAAATTGATGCCTGCGCCCGAATCAAAAAAGAACTTGTTATTAAACTCGGGCCTGTCTGCGCCGGTAGGTACACTTGGGTCGTAACCTAAGCGTGGGTCTATCTGGTCGCCAAAGGCAAGCTTGCTAAAATCCACCGAACGGTTGGTTATTCCCGCCTGTAAACCAAACGACAGTACAAAGTCTTCGGATCCTACACTGTATGAATATATCCCGGCGATATTGTTCTTATTCAGATAAGCCGAGCCTTCGCTGTTGCGGGTAAATATTAAACCCAGGCCCCCGCCAAACTCGGGTACTTTATAATCAATAGATGCCGACAAATAAGAGAGGCTGCCCGGTATGGATGTATATTGGTTACGGTAAATCAGGTTCATGCGCAGATCGCCCTGGAACTGGCCGTTCAAAGCCGGGTTAAGATAAATGGGCGAATTAAAAAATTGCGAGTACATATGATCTTGTGCCGATGCCGTAAAGCACAAAAGCAACGCCACTATTAAAAGTAAAAGGTAATATTTAGCCGTTCCCATCATGCTCACTTATCTAATTAAATGTATATAGCCGCTCCGTTTAGGCAGCGAACCGTTGTACGACATTCCTTTCCACTCGGTGCCGTTAATAAATGTGGCTGAAGCCTGCCATATATAAACACCCTGCTGCACAGGCGCACCTTTAAATGCGCCGTCCCAGCCTTCTACAGGTTGCCCGTTACCGCCCAGGGTAGTGGTTTGCCATATTAGCTGGCCCCAATTGTTAAATATTTGCAGCTGCCATTTGGCAATGCCCGATCCTTTAGCCGTAAACTTTTGCAGATCTGTTGCCCCATTACTTGGCTGGAATGCATTTGGGAGGTATAAGAAGCCGGGTATACCGGTAATTTCTACTTGATGTTTAATAGTGCTGGTACAACCTTTTTCATCAGTAATATTTAATGTTACATCAAATTTGCCTACGTCGCCATAAGTATGATTAACGTTGCGGCCGGTAGCTGTTTGTCCATCGCCGAAGGTCCAGTTCCATTGTACAGATTTGCTAAATTTAGTTGCATCCGTAAACGTAAAGCGGTAGTTAGGTATTGCAGTAGTAAAGCCCGGGCTTGCAGTAAAGTCTGCCTCGGGTTTAGGAAATACGGTAACCACATTTGTTTTGGTGATCACGTCAGAGCATCCTGTCGTAGTATTAATGGCGGTTAACGTAACTGTATAAGTGCCTGCCGCTACGTATTGATGTATGAATCCAGTAAAATCATGTCCTATAATACTTCCATCGCCAAAATCCCAATTGTAGGCTAAAGATATTGAAGGACTCGCAGCATCAGAAATTGTGGTGTTAGTGAAAGTAACATCTAAATTGCCACAACCACCACTCGGGGTATTCACCGTAAAATTAGGATGTGGTCTTTCGAAGACCTCTATTCTCCAATCGTTTGGATTTGTTGCCGGTGCGGGGCCGCAATTATTCTCTGCAAGCATTGATATGTAATATATGCCCGGCTTAGGGAATTTATAAGGGATAACACCATCTAAACCAACATCTATCGGAGGGAAAATATCGCCGTTCGTATTAGTTATTGTGAACCTGAATTTATCTCCGCCTGTTGAATTGTTATGCAGATTTACGTTTACCGGGAAACATTTGTTATTGTAATCGGTAACAAACATACCCGACTTAATATTTATTGGTGATGCCTTGATATCGATAGCGGGAGATTCGCCGGTATTACCACAAAAATCTATTACAATCAGCTTAACTTTATACGTTTTAGGGTTTATTGGTGCGGAAATGTTAAACTGTGCATGATAGGCCGAATCTGTCGTTAATCTTTCCTGCATTACATTTCCATTTTCGTCAAGCAATACGTATCTGAATTTTACATAGTTGGCCCTTGATGTATTTTCTAAGGTAAGTATAAAGTTACCACAGCCGGATGTGTTGTCAGGGAAAATACGTGGTGTTGGGGTGGCAGGATGTATGATTATTTTTTGTGTATGAGGTGGCTGGGCTGTACAGTTTATTGTAGTAGTTAATTTAACAATGTAAGTAATGTCTTTGCCGGATGGTTCTGGTGAAAATAGATGAGAGGGGCTCACGTCGTTACTAACCGGTGAACCGTCGCCAAAATCCCATGCGTAAACAACTCCGGGAAAATTTGGAGATGTATTGGTAAATTGTATAGTTGTTGGCCCGCAGTCTGTAACTTTAGTTTGTGTAAAGCTTGGCGGTACATCCGGCAGATCGGTAATAGTAACTAATGCAAATGGGCTATTACAAGGCAGCGCGCCGTTTATCGTCCAGCGGAAGATGTAATTAGTACCACCTATCAATCCGGTAACCCTTGTTTGTGGGTTTGATGGGTCGGCAATTACTACGCCCGGTATAGGTGGGCCTTCTAATGTCCAGGTACCGGTAAACGGCAACGGGCTATTAGCATGTAAATTTACAAAGGTTACATTACACGGTGTTTGAGGCGGGCCGGCATCGGGCATTACAGGCGGTTGGTTTACTGTAATAGTAGTTGCAGTTGATGCAAGCGGGGGCACACATAAACCGCTTTGCACTATAGCCCTGTATTGTGTGGTTCGCGTTAAATTTGAATAAGTTTGGGTAGACGCTGTGTTATTAGGATTAGTTGTTGTCCAGTTTACACCCCCATCTATCGACTGTTCCCATCTTAAAATATTACCCACATATCCCTGTAAAAGAACAGTACCACTGTTACTTCCTGCACATACAGCCGTTGCACCGGTAGTTATACCCGGCACGGTTTGCAAATCATCTGTTATCGTTACAAAAGCTTCATTTGACGGGCAGGTAGCGGCAGCTGTGATAGCCCAGCCGAAGGTATAGGTTTGGCCCGGTACTAACCCCCGCGCAGTTGTATTTGGTTTTGTATCATCATCAAATGTAACCCCTGTTTGAGGCGAGGTTAACCGCCATTTACCCATCCCGGGTGATGGGTCGTTAGCATTGAATTTGTAAAAAATTTGCGCACAAATACGGTCATCGGGGCCGGGCAATGATGGTTTTGGTAATGGTTTTACAGTTATAACCACTTGCTTGGATACACCCGGGCAAGTTCCGTTGTAGGGTGTAATTGTATAAGTAACCGTGCCAGGTAATGCAGAATTGTTAACCAATACATCTTGTATACTTGTCGCCGCAAAAGGTATTGTCTGGTCAATGTTCCCGGTAATGCTCGTATCAGCAGTACTTGTCCAGGTGTAAGTTGTACCCGGGATGCTACCGGAAAGTGAAATATTTGCAGGCTGGTTGCTGCAGATCTCGGTGCTAACTGCAGTTGCGGTAACTATTGACAGTGGCCCAACCGTAAGTGTTAACTGGAATGGCGTACCCGGGCAACCATTAAGCGTTGGCGTAATGGTGTACGTTACAACCGCGTTGGCATTGGTATTATTGGTAATAATGTCATTTATGGTAGCACCGCTGCCTGTTGCGTTAAAGCCGCTTGCTGTACCAGATGTTAAGGATGCCGCCCAGCTGAAAGTTGTTGCCGGGTTAGCCGACGTAATATTATAAGTGAATTGCGACCCGCTACAAACTGATTGTGTATTTACACTGGTTACTGTGGCTTTTTTAACAATGGTAATTAATACAGTACTTGTTATTTGATTACAAGGATTTGCAAGCGATGTAGTTGCAGTATAAGTTAATAGAACCTGCCCGGCATTTATATCGGCGATGGTTGGGGTGTAAGTTGTATTTGGTGAATTTGGTGCTGAGAAAACTCCCCCGGTCGGGCTTGTCCATTTAACAGCCGTTACCAGTCCGCCAACTCCAGGCGTGCCGTTTAAAATTACAGGGGTGCCCTCACAGATATTACTTTGAGGAGGCCCGGCCGATACAGTTGGCGCGGCAACAAAAGTTAGCTTTTGCGAATTGCTCGCCGGGGAGCCGCAACCATTGGTATGTGTTGCAGTAACCGTATATATATCGTAATCGTTAAAGGTGATGCTTGGATATTGGCTATTTGCTGTAGAGCCGTTTGCAAAAGCAAAAGTACCACCGGCTGCACTTGTAACTGTCCATACATAAGTTGTAGCTAAAGGCTGGGCAGTGCCGGTTAAAGTTGCTTTGGTAGAACCGGCTGTGGGGTCAAAACTTAAGGTTACGCCTTTACCGCATTGGTTGGCATCAGGTGATAAAACTGCCGTGGGGACATCGTTAACTACAACGGTTTGCGTAGGGCCGGTAACCGTGCCACAGCTAAGGGTAGTTATATCAAGCCTAAACTGGTAAACACCAATCTGGGTGAAATTAAAATTGGGTGTTTTAGCATTAGCAGCAAAGGTAACCCCGGTAGCGGGGCCACCAACCAGGTTCCAGGTGTATGTTGTGTTTGTATTACAAACTTCATCAACAACAGATGTATTAACAGGCGCTAACGGGCCTGTGGAAATGCAATAGGTTGCTGGTATGGTAAAATTTGGGATTGGCGATTTTTGGATACAAACCCGTTGAGTAAGGTCGCCGGCATCACAAAGGCCATTAGTGTTTTCAAAACGCAGGGTAACATCGTGGTTACCGCTTGTGGTAAACGTGTGTATGAATGGTTGGGCAAGCGGCCTGCCTGTAGCAATTACCACACCATCAACCAGCCAGGTATAAGTAGCAGCAATGTTCCTGCAATCGGTGGTGGTGCTGTTAGGGTCATCACCCGGGATAGAGCTATTTATAAATACCACCTGGCTTCCCAAACAACCTGCAACGGGCGCGGTAAACCTGTTTTGTGGCTGTGCCAAAACTTTAGCGTAAGTAGTTACCGGCTGAGTAATATTTTTACAAAACGGACTGGTAGGCTGAATATCTATCTGAAAAACGTTTTTTTGATTATTTGCCACGTTACCACATGACGATAACGTGTAAGCATGGCTAACTTTACCGTTAGCCGCAACAATATCACAAAGGGTGTAAGTACTGATAGTTTTATCACCCCATTTAATACTGTAGGTTAAACCCGGATAGTTTTTTTGAAGGCCATTGTTACCATTTATATCAACATTGTATTCAAGTGTACTACCGGCACCTAAACAAACACTGCCGTTCCCGGTAATGGTAAAGCTGTTATTGGCTACATTATTTATTAGTTGATACGATTTGGTACCAGCCAATCCTCCTAAAGAGATGGTTTTTATAGTGACCGTGTAATTAGCCAATTTAGCCGGAAAAGCTCCGTTAATTGGAATTGTACCTTCATTGGCCTGTGTTAACTCATTAAAAAATGTAGCGGTTGCAGGGTTACCGTTATCAGATGTATTTGTAAATGTGTATAATCTGTTATTTGTACCTACACAAGACCCGAAAACCTCTGGGTCTACAGCCGGATTTATCTGATTTGAGGAAGCACCTGCTTTTATACCTGTTGAAGCTGAAACATTGAACGGAGACGATGTGCCGACAACCGGCGACGGTAAGGTTGACCTTATTTGTACGCGATAGTTACCACTTGTTATTGCCGATGCCGGAACAATACCATTTACAAAAGTAGCGTAGAACCCTGTATAAGAACCAATTAATAATTCGCCTGCCCCAAAAGCGCCGGTTGGATTTGAAAGATAAAGATTGTATTGGTTAGCCGGATTACTAATACATGAGTTGGTTATGGTAAAGGGTACGCTTATACTCGACCCGCGCCCGTATGGCCCAGGGTCAACAGCACCCACAGTAATAGTTTGTGCCGAAGCGGTACCTATTACCAATAGATAAAATATAACAAGAAATAAACGTTTAGTAAAACTTTTACCCATCAATCACTATTCAAAACCAATTAATACAGACCACCCAAGTAACCGAAATATTGCAAATCTAAATGCTTCTATGCTTATAAACTCTCGTCTATTGCACCTTTATACGGATTAAAATCTGCCGTGTTACAACAGAATCGAACATAATGTAAACCGGAAATGGGGCTTACGAGTATTGTTTAACCAAAAAACAAATACGATATAAATATGGCCGCGATAACGCCTGCAAAATCGGCTAATAAGCCTGCCGGGATAGCGTATCGAGACCGCTTAATACCTACCGAACCAAAGTATAATGCTACGATGTAGAATGTAGTATCGGCAGAGCCATTAAATACAGATCCTAAGCGGCCTGCAAAGCTATCCGGCCCGTAAGTTTGCATTACGTTTATCATCATGGCTTTTGAGCCAGAACCACTTAATGGCTTCATATAAGCTACCGGCATGGCATCAACAAAACGTGTATCTAAATGGGCTTGCGTAGCGGCCCAGCGTACGCCACTGTTCAGGTACTCTAATGCACCACTGTTACGGAAAACGCTGATGGCAACTAACATGGCAACAAGGTAGGGTATTATCTTAACCGATACCTCAAAGCCGCCTTTGGCACCATCTATAAAACTTTCAAATACGTTTACCTTTTTATAAAGCGCCCCTAAAATAAAAACAGTAGGGATCAAAAAGATAAGCAGATTGCTGGATACTTTAGATACGGTTGTGATCTGTTCTTTATCCAGGTATTGGGTAAAGTACCAAACCAATGCAAGTATAAAAGCCGTCATCCCGCCAATCCAGGTTAATATCACCCTATCAAACAGATTAATTTTTTGTTTGATGGCCACGGCTATCATCCCTACAATGGTGGCTACGTAGGTAGCTATAATACAAGGAATCAAAACATCGGCAGGGTTTTTGGCATGAAGGATAAAACGCTGCGCAATAATGGTTACCGGCAACAATTGCAGGCCTGATGTATGTAGCACCAAAAACATGATCTGCGCGTTGGAGGCAGTTTCTTTATTGGGGTTAAGCTCTTGCAAACTGTTCATGGCCTTAAGGCCAAGCGGGGTAGCGGCATTATCCAGCCCTAATAGGTTGGCCGAAAAATTCATCATCATTTGCCCGGTTGCTGGGTGTTTTTTTGGCACTTCGGGGAACAGGCGGCTTAGGAAAGGCCCTACAATACGTGCCAGAAAATTCATGGCGCCTGCCTTTTCGCCAATGTTAAGGATGCCCAGCCACAACACCATATTACCGGCCAGGGGCAGGGCAATATCCATCACCGAAGCCTTTGAGCTATCGAACATGCCATCAACTAAAAGCTTAAAAGCTTCTGTATCACCCAGGAAAACCAGTTTGCAAAATGCAATTACAAATGCAATCAGGAAAAAGGCTATCCAGATGTAGTTTAAGGCCATAGAATGTAATTAACGGCATGAAGTTAATTTTTTTTGAATAACTTTCCACGTTCAAACCTATTTAAAAATCAAATATTTGCTTCGCGATGAAAGATACCGCCCTTACACTGAATAACGCTATTAATGATTTTTTATCCCATCGCGCAGCAGATGTGAATTGGGATAATGATGCGCCCGAAACTAAATGGACAACCAAAGAGATCATTGGCCACCTCATCGACAGCGCGCAAATCAACCTGCAACGTTTTGTAAGATGCACTTATGAAGAAGGTTTTAAGCTGATTTATTTTCAGGAAGAGTGGGTGCAGGCACAACATTATCGCATTGCGGATACAGAAAACCTGTTAAAACTTTGGGAATTGATAAACCGCCAGATCGTAAGGGTATTGGAAAATTACCCACCGGAACGCATCCATATAAAATGCGATAACGGCCGCCACGGGCCATCGTTCAATACCGTAGCATTTTTGGCTGAAGATTACGTCGCGCACATGCAGCATCATTTAAACCAACTGCATTAGTTATAAGCGGTGATACCTTTATCAGCCACTATCCTCAACGTGTATTCGCGGCGGGTAGGGTTGTAAGGCACGGCATCGTTTACCATAATGTAAATGGTGCCGAGGTCTTTCACTACAATGGTTTGTACATCGGGGGTGCTGCTTTCTTTATTGATATATTGCGATACCGAATTGTAAATCATGTTATACTGGCCCAACTCATTGGTTTCCATTTCGATATACATCCGTCTGCCATCCACACGTATGCTATTGGTAATATAAGTACCACCCGGAATCTTCAGTTCATATTTGCGGGTATTCTTTTTCTCGTCTTTTTTGGTAAGCGTATAGCCTTTTGCTACAAAAAAGGTATCGGCCTTGCTAATGATATTATATAGCAGGTAATTCAGGTCGTCGTATGAGATCAGGTTAGTCTGGGCGAAGCCTGCTGTTGCGAAGCAAAAGATTATAATGGATAACAATAGCTTTTTCATATTAGCACTTTATGTAATAAACGTGAATATATGGCTTTGGTATTTTAATATTCTGCCAAAAGCCTAACTTAGCATAATTATTAAATTACCATGCCTACTATAAAAATATCCCGCGTTAGCGGCGACTACGGCTTTGAAGCCACCGACGAATATGGCCATACCGTACGTATGGACAGCAGTGCCGAAAGTGGCGGCCAAAACTTTGGCGTACGCCCCATGCAAATGCTTTTAATGGGTTTGGGCGGATGCTCGGCCATTGATGTTATTGCTATCCTAAAAAAACAGCGCCAGGATGTTACCGATTATAAAATGGTGATTACCGGTGAACGCGAAGCAGGTAAAGAACCTTCGCTTTGGCAAAACATCACGCTTGAGTTTCATATTTATGGCGATGTGGATGAGGATAAGGCTAAAAAGGCTGTTGACTTATCGCTTAATAAATATTGCTCTGTAGCTGCTACGCTTTACAAGGCTGCAGCTGATATTCAATGGAAAGTAGTAATCCATCCGTCAGAATAACTATTTTAATACAGAAAGCGAGCGATACTTATACAAACGTAAACTATTCCCGGTACTGGATAAGATGCTTGTAGAACTGCTTGCATCCTTATCTCCAGATGACTGGAACAAACCCACTGTTTTACGCCTGTGTATGCTTAAGATTCTGCAGCGCTTTTTTTTGATGTTAACGTGCGCTGCATACTCCTTTTAAATGCCCACGAAGCGCCGCTACAACTTAATCTAATAAACAACTACTCAAAACCGGGGCACTAACTGTATTTAATACCATAGCGGTTATGGCTTAAATAAGCCCGCATTGTATCTTTTTGGGGTCACTTGTATATCTCCTGTAAACTTTATCGACGATCATCTTGACCTTTTTATTTAAACAGTCGAAGTTTCGGTATAATCAGCTATTACATAACATTTTATTCGTGTTTTATATAAATCAAGTTCATTTTTTAAATATAGCCTATAATACTAAAAGTACTTAGTGGCATTAATGTTGGTATGTGCCATGTGTTCGGTTATCCAGTTTAGCGGACATACAAATTTTAACAACATGAAAACAAATTTAAAAAAAGCATCCCTACTGCTTACAGGTTTACTTGCAGGTAGCTCTTTGTTCGCACAAACCGATTCGGTTAATACACAAAACTATGTAAAGCCATTTTCTGGCGGCCCTGTTAAAACGTGGTCTATTGGTATCCACGGTGGTTTGTTAACACCTTTCACGATTTTTGGCGCAAATGGCCGTCAGGATTTCCGCCAGCCACAATCTGAGTTTGGTTACGGTGGTTACATCAAGAAACAATTTACACCAACATTTGGCTTACAGGCAGATTTCCTTCGTGGTGAAGTTAGCGGTCAGCGTGGCCAGGACGGTGTAGGCACACCAACAAGCTTTAACACTAAAATGAATTGGTCTGGTGCTTTAAGCACAAATATTACTTTAGGTAATATCAGTTGGTTTCATGCTAAATCATCTATCCAGCCTTACTTAACTGCAGGTGCGGGTTATATGAATTATAAAACCACTACTACTAATGCTGCCGGTGTTACAACCGCATATACTAACGGCGCAGGCGAAAATTCAATCAATGAATTTTTTGTACCGGTAGGTTTAGGTTTCAAAATCAACTTAGGTAGCAACGTAAACTTAGATCTTGGTTACCAGGTTAACTTTGTACAATCAGATAACTTTGATGGTTACAATGCAGGTAATACTAATGACAGGTTCTCTTACGCTCACGCAGGTTTAGAGTTCTTATTAGGAAGTTCTAAAACACCTAACATGGCTACTTACAACCCGGTAAACTCAATGCGTACCGAGTATGTATGGCAAAATGCACAAACAAAAGCTTTATTACAAGCACAAATTGATGCAGAAAAAGCTAAAAACGATCAGTTACGTAATGACCTGAACACTACTAACGCTAACTTAGCTAAGTTAACTGTTGATAGCGATGGTGACGGTGTATTAGACATTAACGATAAATGCCCTAACACACCAGCAGGTACTAAGGTTGATGGTTCTGGTTGCCCATTGGCTAAACCGGTTGTTTACATCACCGAAGAAGACAAACGTGTTGTTAAAGACGCGATCAACAACCTTGAATTTGATTTGGGTAAATCAACTATCCGCAATAAATCATTCCCAAGTTTAGACCGTGTTGCACGCTTATTAACTGATAAAAACTTCAGCTTGAAATTAGCAGGCCACACAGATAACACTGGTTCTGATGCCTTAAACTTAAGGTTATCTAAAAACCGTGCAGAATCTATCAAAACTTATCTTGTAAGCAAAGGTGCTAACGCATCACGCATCGAGGCTACAGGTTACGGTAAAAGCCAGCCAATTGCTACTAACAAAACAGCAGCAGGCCGTCAGCAAAACCGTCGGGTAGAGTTCACTTTATACTAAGGGATAAATCCAAGACCACAAGAGTCGGGAATCAATACACCTTAAAGTAAAAAAGAGCCGCTCCATTTGGGGCGGCTCTTTTGTTGTTATATGCTGTTTAATTTACTTCTTGATTTTTGGCTCTTTCTAATTTGCCTCTCTCAATTATCCTACAGCAAAAAAATCTGCCAGGTTTCCAAAGTAGCTGTCGTTCCAGCCTTCGGTAATGTCGTTGTAATCATCATCAGGGATGTTGGTGTGCCTAAGTTCGATAGATGAGCCATGTTTATCCGGGTGGATCTTGATGGTAACTATAGATTCATCACTCTGCCCGTCGAAATACCATTGCTGTACTATTTTCTTTCCCTCTTCAAACGCAATGTTTTTACCTACAATGCTGCCTTCCCACAAGGAAAACTCAGAACCGGGCTCGGTAGACATTTCAGCTTTTTCGCCCGTCCATAATTCCATCGTTAGGGGGTTGGTAAGTGCCGTGTACACCTCCTCGGGTGTGGCCGGTAACAGGTAATATTTTTTTAGATCTTTCACCCGTGCAATTTAGCAGAAATATTTGAGAGCCTCACCTAATCTTTTTTAACCCCCCTTTTCCTTTGGAGCAAGTTGGAGATAGGCTAAACAGTACCGATCGGCAATACTTCTTTCCCGTAAACTTCATTCAGCACCCCTGCAATACCAGCATATATTGCAGATAATCCGCAGATAATACCTTCGTAACCCGCAAGGTGTTTAATACTCTCGTTGCCTGTAGCATCGCCCCAAACCAATAGGCCGAACAATATGGTTAACGATCCGAATATGAATTGCAGCGCGCGGTTTAATTTGAGTGTACCAAAGAACAAACAAAAGGTAAAGAAACCCCACATGGCTAAATAAGCACACATAGCACCTTCGCTTGCCTTTGGCGCCCAACCCAGTTTAGGCATTACTATTAGCCCAACCAGCGATAGCCAAAAGAAGCCGTATGATGTAAAAGCGGTAAGCCCGAATGTATTATTCTTTTTCGCTTCGATAACACCGGCAATAACCTGGGCCAATCCGCCATAAAAAATGCCCATGGCAAGTATCATGGCGTTCATTTCAAAAAAGCCGGCGTTGTGGATGTTTAACAAAACGGTTGTCATGCCGAAAGCACAAAGGCCGAGCGGTGCAGGGTTGGCAATGCCATCCTTTACAACCACCGGTGCTGGAGTGGTAGGTATCATAATAAAGTTTAAATTTGGTTTATAACATGCAATCTAATTTAAATAAAACGAATTAGCAATAGTTTTTAAACTCAAACACAGCTTGCGTGTTAAACTATCAGTTATGCAGAAATTAGTTTTGATACGCCACGGCGAGAGTATTTGGAACCTGGAGAACCGCTTTACAGGCTGGACAGACGTAGACCTGTCTGAAGAGGGCCTGCAGCAAGCCATCCGCGCCGGTAAGCTGCTTGCCGAAAATGGTTATACCTTTGATATTGGTTTTACCTCCGTTTTGAAACGTAGCATAAAAACCATGCATTTTGCGTTGGAGCAGATGGATTCGCTTTGGATCCCGGTGCATAAATCCTGGCGGTTGAACGAACGTTTTTACGGAGCGTTACAGGGTTTAAATAAAGCAGAAACCATTGAGAAATACGGCGAAGAGCAAGTACAAAAATGGCGCCGCGATCCGCACGAAAAGCCACCTGCTATAACCGAGCAGGACGAGCGTTTCCCCGGCCATTATTTAAGGTATAATGACCTTACTTATCGCGAACTTCCACTAACAGAAAATCTAAGCGAAACTATGAACAGGGCGTTACCATTCTGGCACGAGAGTATCGTACCCGCCATCCGCGAAAACAAAAAGGTGATCATTTGCGCGCATGGCAACAGCCTGCGTGCCCTTATCCAATACATCGAAAACTTAAGCGACGAAGATGTTGCCAAGTTGGATATACCCACCGCAACACCCTGGGTTTATGAGTTGGATGACAGGCTAAATTGTATTAGGCATTATTACCTCAAATAATACTATGTTATTGCGAAGAACGTAGCGACGTGGCTATCTCAAAGGACAAGCGGATATGTTGAGATTGTTACGCCATCGCTTGCAATGACATAGTTTGTTTACTGCCAACTCATCTCGAACCCCCAATCCTTGCCTTTATCCACTGCTGGTACACCTTTATCCAACCATACCGGCATTGGTGCGCCCTTCAGGAAATGGTCAAAAAATTGTGCTTCGCGGATGCTGATGTCTTTGCGGTTCTGGCGTTTTACCAGGTTGTGGGCTTCATCGTTATATTGAAGCAGCCAAACAGGCTTGCCTAACCTGCGTAGTGCGGTAAACATCTCTATACCCTGGTACCATGGCACGGCACCATCCGCATCATTACTCATAATTACCACCGGGGTTTTTACTTTTGGCAATTGAAACAGGGGAGAGTTCTCGATATATAAATTAGGTTTATCCCAAAGTGTGGCACCTATACGGCTTTGTGTTTTTTCGTACTGCGACTGTCGGTTGATGCCGCTTTCCCAACGGATACCACCATAGGCGGAGGTCATGTTAGCAACCGGCGCGCCCGCCCATGCAGCAGCGTACATGTTGGTTTGGGTAATTAGGTAAGCCACCTGGTAACCGCCCCAACTTTGGCCCTGGATACCAATATGCTGCCCATCAACCCAAGGGTTTTTCTTTAAAGCTTCCACGCCCGAGTTTACAAATTCAACGGCAGAAGCCCCCGGGTGGCCTGTTTCGTAACTAATGTCCGGCGCAAACACCAAATAGCCATTACTTACAAACCACGAAATTGGTAGGCGTGATGGTGTAGGGGAAGGGGGCAGGTAATTGTACAAACCGTCAGATAGTTTCTCGTAAAAATAAGCGATCATCGGGTATTTCTTTGTTGGATCAAAATCCTCGGGCTTGTACAGGATGCCTTTTGATTTATATCCTTTCGGGGTTGTCCACTGCACCAATTCGGCAGTGCCCCAGTTGTATTGAGGTTGTTGCGGATTGATAGCGCTAAGCTTGGTTTCCTTTATCAGATCAATTGATACATACAAGTCAGGCGATTTTGTATAGCTGTATTTGGTATAAATAAATTCATTTGTATCCCTTGCTTTTTGTAAACCGCTATAGCCCATTGGCGTCATAGTCACCTTTTTAGGCGCATAATCACTGGTTAATTCCTTTTTATAATATCCCCATTGTTTGTTTTCGTCGTTTTGTACGATCATCCAAAGTGTTTTTTTGGATGGAATGAATTTCTCCTCGGGGTCGGTAGCGTTATAACGGAACTCCAGTTTATACCTGCGGCCCATACCGTTTGTAAAATTGGTGAATTTACCTGTCTCCGGGTCAACCGCCCATATATCGTAACGGTCGTAGATCAGCACACGCTTATCACTCTCTTCCCAGCCGGCAATGCCGTATGGCAACGGGTCATCGGGTACGTCATTATCCTCGGCACCCATTTTTACGAGTGTACCTGCAGTTATATTGAGTTTTTTGCCGGTGGTGATGTTATAGCTATGCCAGTTCTGATCTTTTGAATCAAACCAAACCACGTAGTTACCACCTGTTGAAATACTGTAACGCGCTTTTAATCGGTCGTTTATACGTATGCGCTCACCTGTTTTGGTGTTGATAAGATATGCCGATTGTTGGGATCCACCTTCCCATTGTGCTTGTACACGTGCG
Organism: Mucilaginibacter aurantiaciroseus; assembly: GCF_024055595.1. GTDB lineage: Bacteria > Bacteroidota > Bacteroidia > Sphingobacteriales > Sphingobacteriaceae > Mucilaginibacter > Mucilaginibacter aurantiaciroseus. Next base: position 1,307,211 of record NZ_JAMXOF010000001.1, on the reverse strand, counting down.
CCTGTATCGGTTAAACCTAATACAAATGGCGCGTCGTTATTATCTGATATGGAGATCTCGCGAATGGAACGGTCGCCCAATTGAATTAACCTCTTTGACCCGTCTGCAGGGCGGATAACCGCCTGGTAGCTGCGTTTCAATTCACGCTGCAGGTTTTTAAGTTGTTGCGGCTGCAGGTAATCGTCTTTATAATTCCAGATATCTACACGGGCATTCTCAAAGTCTACCAAAGTAGTATCGGCAGGTTTTGGGATGGGGGCTGTGCCAAAGAATAAATTGTTACCGCTTTTACTGAAAGTTACTTTACCATCGCCACTAACCGCCCATTTTACAGGCATGCCATTCGATCCTGGTTCGGCAATAACGGTAGCGCTATCTTTAGATGCGGTGTAGTAATACAGCTTAAATGGTTTTGTCAATGCCTTCTCCGTATTCTTTTCGGCAGTAAATGCCAATTGTTTGCCTGCATCGTCAAACGTTATATTTTTATAATTACCGCGGCCGGTGCTTACTGCTTTAAGCAAATCCTTTTCTACATCGTAAACAAATAATCCCGATTTAACAGTTTTGTTCTTTTTTGGCGCATTTACAGAAAAAGCAAGCCATTTACCGTTTTTGGTCAGCTGGTAATCGTTCACATAATTAAAGCTGCGGGTTTTACCGTTTGCTAATTGCTGTATAGTGAGTTCGGCACCGTCTTTTGTTGGCGGGGCAATGGTTGTTGCAATGGCTTTTTTAGAAGTATCTGATGCTTCAGGTTTTTTCAATGTATCAGCGGGAGAGATGTAGGCTATAACAGATGCCTTATCTGCTACTTTAAATGAACCGATAGCCGGGATCTTTTTGATGAAGTTTTTACCGAGGGTGATGATGCCCAGGGTGTCTTTCGAAAATTCCGACTGCTTTTTCTTTTTGATCTTAGCCTGGCGGATGTCCTTATAAAACGGCCTGATGAGAAACAAAGCGTATTTAGAATCGTGCGTAAACCGCACCGTATCTGCCCTTGGGATGTTTATTTGGTTTTTACCTTTTGCATCCAATACAACAAGGTTTGCATCACCTTCCTGTGGTTTTACTACATAAACTATCCATTTGCCATCGTTGCTGATGCGTTCGTTAGCTATGTTTTGCCAGCCGTCGTAAACCGTTTGGTCAAGCGGCTTTTTAGAAACCCTTTGGGCAGTCGCATAAATGCTTAACAACAGTAAAACAGGCAGTAAAAATCTTTTCATAAAAGGGCAGTAAAGGTATGCAGCCCTAATATCTTAAATTTAATGCGTTGTGATGGAATTAAATGAAAAAGTTACAACCAATGCCGGTTTAATAATTACCGGTGGGTTGCAAACGGGTAGCAGTAAAATTGTGGAACAACTTGTTTAAAAACGACTTCAACTTATTGATAAAGCTTTGATGGGTTTGTAGAGGTTGCTTCATCATATCCTGTATATCAACATCATTGTTCGGGTTCTCTTCGCCTGCCATTTCTTCTAAAACAAACTGGCGCACACCTGCATCACGATTGATGATTTCGTCCATTTCGGTAAGGTCGCGTAGGGTTGCCTGTCCGTTACTGCGCTTTTTCCAAAGTATTTCAAAGCGCTCCTGCGAAAGGGTACGCCTGATGATGAATTTGTTGTTTTTGCTCATAACTTTGCAACTGGCATAGTATACCTCAAAGCAAATGCCACTAATTTAATTAACTAATTATTTGATATATAAAACAGGCAATTTGAATCAGTTTGATCGGTATTATTATATGAAGTGTTCGGAGGCGTGTAGTTAAGGCTTTAATGTATCGCCCTTAAAACCCTGTTCCACCTAACTTGGTTTAATGCACTTTGGGTGCTATCGATGCTCATCCAGGTTATCATGGCTTTGCCTACAATATGGTCTTCGGGCACAAAGCCCCAAAAGCGCGAATCTTCTGAATTGTGGCGATTATCGCCCATCATCCAATAGTAGTTCATTTTAAACGTGTATTTATCAGCTTTTATACCATTGATGATAACATCAGCGCCATTACGGGTAACTTTATTATGCTCGTAAACTTCTATAGAACGGCCATACAATACCAAGGTAGAATCGTTCAGCAGAATTGTGGTGCCGCGTTTAGGGATCAGCAGCGGGCCGAAGTTATCCTCGTTCCATTTAAATTTTTTGTTATGCGGGAAAATCTGCGGGCTGTATTCGCCTTTAGGCTCAATATTTTCTTTCACAGCTACGATGTTAGAATAACTTTTAAACTCACTTAAACTGGCAGGAGGGATGATCATTTCGTAGCTATTAGGTGCATACTGGTACCGCACATCAATTTTAAGGTTGCTGATCATCTCGGGGTTCAGATCGGCACCGGTGGTGGTCACCAAATACGATGCCTGAGCTTTCGGCGCATTTGCAACCTGTTTACCGTTCGCGTATACCTGTGCATCTTTAATTTCAATAATATCACCCGGTGTACCCACACAGCGTTTTATAAAATGGGTGCGCATATCTACAGGGCGGTCAACCGCTTCGGCAGGGTAATTAAACACAACAGCGTCGCCTTTTTGTACTTTGCCTAAGCCCGGCAGGCGGTAGTAGGGTAATTGCAAACCTTCCCAATAGGTTTTGATCTTGGCACCGGTAACGGTCGATTCTAAAAACGGAATTGATATTGGCGTAACAGGCATTCGCGGGCCATAAGCAATTTTACTAACAAATAAATAATCGCCGGTTAGCAGGCTTCCTTCCATTGATGCGGATGGGATAGCATACGCTGAAAACAATAAGCCACGGATAATAGTAGATACTATCAGCGCAAACAAAATAGCATCAAGCCATTCTCGTACGGCGCTTTTTTTGGGTTTGTTCTCTTCTTTCTTTTTACGTGATAAAAATTTCCAGTTCATATTCAGTTGAGATTTATTTGTTTAAATGTGCGTTTATGTTTGACTAAACGCAAACGCATTTGTTACAAAAAAATCAACATACTTGCTTAAATTTACCTAACCTTTTATACCAATTTTATGGCAAGTAACATATTATCTGCACAGCAGCTGAGCGATTATCATCGCGACGGTTATATTGTAGTAAAGAATTTTTGTTCGGCACAAGAAATTGAGCGGCTTTACAGCACGGCTTTAAATGACCATGCCATGCGTAAGAACGCGCTCGACCTTAACGACCAGAACGGCAAAAAGACCCGCCTGTCTTTATGGTTTACGCCCGGTAACGATGTGTTTGGCTATTTAACCCGGTGCGAAAAGATGATAAACCCGGTTGGGCAATTGCTTGATGGCGATGCGCCTGTTTGCCATTTTCACTCTAAATTAATGCAGAAAGAGCCCAAGGTTGGCGGCGCTTGGGAGTGGCACCAGGATTACGGCTATTGGTACAAAAACCAATTTATGTTCCCAAATCAATTGATGAGTGTTATGGTAGCACTTACTAAAGCCAACAAAGAGAACGGCTGCCTGCAGGTGATAAAAGGCTCGCACAAACTGGGCCGGGTAAACCACGGTTTCACCGGCGAGCAGGTTGGGGCAGATATGACTATGGTGAACAACGCCCTGCAAACTATGGAACTGGTGTATTGCGAAATTGAGCCGGGCGATGCCCTGTTCTTTCACAGTAACCTGCTGCACCGGTCGGAAGCTAATTTATCTGATAAACCGCGCTGGAGTATCATTTCCTGCTACTCGTTGCAAAGCAATTTGGCATATAACGAAACCTCAACCTCGTGGAAAACACCTGTGGATGTGGTGCCAAATAAAGCTATACTTGAATGGGATGCAGGCTCATTATCAAATAACGATTTCCTGGCTAAAGAAAACGACCCGGCCCTGAAAAAAACAGGGTGGGAGAAGTGACAGGATGTTTTTTCTCACTAATATTATTCCACCGTTATCTCATCCGCAAAAATATAAGAAGGGCTGCCTTTACTTTCATGCCATTCGGGTAAAGCGCCAAACTGTTTAGCTATTACTTTAATATACCGTGTTTTATTGTTGATGGGCGCGGTATATTCCTGGGTTTGCGGCTCAAGTTCTTTAACATCTATCTTGCTGTTTATTGTTGCAGCAAGCTTGTAATTCTTACCATCATCAGACAGCCAATATTCTACTTTCGACGGGAATATTATCCAGGAGCGGGTATCCTGTAAAGCGCCAAAACTAACCTGTTTAACCGGTTTTAACTGGCCCAAGTCGAGTATGGCTTCAAAGTCCTTACCCTGGTAGCCCTGCCAGTTGCCAAGGCGCCAGTTTGCCGTTCCGTGGACGCCGTTTATCAGTGTTTCATCGCCCTGTGCCGAATAATTTGGCAGGTATTTATTGATAAGCGACAGTTTTATGTCACCACGGATCTTAGTGAATTTGGCTACATTTACAAAACTGCTTTTGCCATTGCTGATAGCTATCGCTTTTACCACGGTATTCACCAATATGCTAATGGGTTTACTATACTGGGTAGACGAAGCGGTAGGCGTGCTGCCATCTAAAGTATAATAGACGTTTGCAGCGTTATTGGCACAGCCTATCTCAACACTAATAGCATTTTTAAATGTTTTGGTACCCGATGTGATGTATGGGTTAGGTACGATCATTTCATCTGTAATTTTAGAGGTTGGTTTCTCCAACTCCTGCATAAGCAGTTTATTGGCCAAAGATCCTGTAAAAACTTCAAAATCTCCGCCTTTGGCTAAATCCTCATAATTTAGGAACAGCTTATTGTAGGGCTTTTTATCGAAGTTCATACCCTGTATATAAAAGTTACCGCGACCAACGGTAGCACCCGGGTTGCTGATGAGGAACTTTTTACCATTTTCCAGGTTGATAACCATTTTGGCAAACTGCGGGGCGGTTATCTGGTATTGCTGCTGCCCCGGCGCGATGTTGTATAGACCAAGCGAGCTCATGACATACCAGGCCGACATCTGCCCGCAATCTTCATTACCCGATAAGCCATCGGGTTTAGCGCTGTATTGTTCCCGCAGGATCTTGTTCACATAATACTGCGTTTTATTGGGCGAGTTGGTAAAGTTGTATAAGTAAGCAATGTGATGGCTCGGTTCGTTACCATGGGCGTACTGGCCTATCAAACCGGTTACATCATCCTGCTGGCGGCCGCTTAGTTTGGCGTTTGTGCTGAATAGTTCGTCAAGTTTAGTTTCAAGGGCTTGCTTACCACCAAGGCTGTTCGCCAATCCCTCAACATCCTGGGGGACAAGAAAACTGTATTGCCAGGCGTTACCTTCGGTGTAGTTGTTGTTGATCTCGGTAGGTTCAAAGGGCGTGTACCAACCACCATTATCGCGGGCCTGCATAAAGCCATTTTTATTATTATATACGTTCTTCCAGTATTGGGCGCGTTTGATATACTCAGCATATTCCTGTGGCTTGTTCAGCATTTTAGCCATTTGGGCTATGCACCAGTCATCAATGGCATAATCCAAAGTCTTGGCTACCGACTCATGCTCTACATCGGCATTTACAGCCCCGGTAGCACGGTAATTATCTAACCCGAACTGGTTGCGGTTAACGGCAGCCTTCATAGCTTTAAAAGCTTCTTCAGCATCAAAATCGCGGATGCCTTTTGCATAAGCATCTACAATAACCGGTATAGAATGGTTGCCTACCATACAATAGGTTTCGGTAGTAGCCAGCGGCCAAATGGGTAGCAAGCCGCCCTGTTCATAAATAGCAAGGAAAGTTTTTATAAAGTCGAGCGTTCGTTTGCGGTCAATGATGTTGAGCAGCGGGTTTTCGGCACGGTAGGTATCCCACAAGGAGAATGCCGTGTAATAGACAAACCCTTTGGCGGTATGAATCTTTTGATCCATGCCGCGGTACTGGCCGTCCACATCACTATAGATACTTGGTGCAACCATACAATGGTATAAGGCCGAGTAAAACATGATCTGCTTTTGTTTGGCATAGTCAGGCAACTCAATTTTTTTGCCGTTTTTTCCGCGTGCCAACGGAGGGTTATAACCGTAAGGATTGTAAACTGAATTGGCTTCCTGTTGTTGCGAAAGGGCAGGGGCGCCACCTTCTACCTGGATCTTCGAAAGTTCTTCGTTCCAGGCCAGTTTTGTGCTTTTTACGGCCTTTTTAAAGTCGAAATCGGGCGTTTCAGAGTCGATATTTTTCAGTGCACCATCGGCACTTACCGATGAGATCCCCACTTTTGAAATGACTACCCCAGGGTCATCAAACTGGATATACATCTTCACATTTTTCCCCTTAACTTTCTTTTCCCCTTGTTGAACCTGGTCGTTCAGTGCCACACCGTAGCTTTTAAATGGCTTGGAGAATTTGGCGTAAAAGAACAAATATTGATCAGTCGCCCATGATTTTGAACGACGAAAGCCTCTGATCTCATGATCGTTAATAACTTCTATCCAGCTATCCAGCACCTCATCACGATGTTGCAGGTCTATAATGATATTGCCTTGTTTGGCATCCTTATAATCATATTTGTGAATACCAACACGGGTAGTTGCTGTAAGCTCCACACCAATGTTGAATTTATCAAGAAAAGTACTGTACAGGCCCGGAGAGGCCGTTTCGTTCTTTTTTTGGAAGCCTGATCGGTAATCGGTATTCTTTAACTGGGGTTCGCCGGTTGTGGGCATAAATAGTACATCGCAAAAGTCGGCTATGCCCGTACCACTCAGGTGAGTATGCGAAAATCCATACACAACCGTATCGGTATAATGGTAGCCAGAAGCACCATCCCAACCCTCTAAACGGGTATCCGGACTTAACTGCACCATGCCAAAAGGGGCAACCGCACCGGGATAAGTATGGCCGTGGCCGCCCGTACCTATAAAGGGGTCAACAAACTGGGTAAGATCCTTCTTTTTCTTTTGTGCTGATGCATTAAACACAGCAAACAGGGCAAGTACTATTACAACACCACGAACAATCAATCTCATTTACAAAGGGGATTTAACTTACCGCAAAATAGTAAGATTAGTATGTAAATGAAAGGGGAAATCGCGAGATTATTCCTCTATGCTAAACCTATCCGCATCCTTTAAAAATGGCAGGGCGCGGCGGGCTTTTTTTACTTCGTCGCCGATGATGGAGAAGGTGTAAACGTCCTCTTCGTCGCGTTTGTAGTAAACCACGTTGCCGTTGGGGTCGATACAGGTGGAGTCGCCGGAGTGATAAACCTCGTTACCATCATGGCCTACACGGTTAACGCCAATAACATAAGCCTGGTTCTCTACCGCGCGGGCAGGGATAAGCGTACGCCAGTGAAGTGCGCGTTTTTCGGGCCAGTTTGCTACGATCATTAGCAGGTCGTAATCTTCATCCACATTGCGTAACCATACTGGGAAGCGCAGATCGTAACATATTGCAGGACAGATTTTCCATCCCTTTAATTCAACAATAAGTTTTTTAGTGCCGGGGGTATAAACCGTATGTTCTTTACCTAAAGCGAAAAGGTGGCGTTTGTCGTAATATTCGTGGCTACCATCGGGGCGTACCCAAAGCAGGCGGTTGTAATACTTGTCGTCTTCTTTAATAATGATACTGCCGGTTACCACCGCATCGTACTTTTGAGCGGTTTTTTGCATCCACTGCATGGTTCTGCCATCCATGGTTTCTCCCAAAACTTCGGCATTCATGGTGAAGCCTGTATTGAACATCTCGGGCAAGATAATCAGGTTGGTTTTTTCGCGTATGCCGGATAATTTCAACGAAATATTTTGCAGGTTTTTATCTGTTTTTTCCCAAAATAAATATCCCTGGTATACCGTAATTTTCAGATTATCCATATGTGCTTGCTTTTTTTGAGGTAACAGCAAATAAATTAGTGTAAATATTGCTGAAGGGTTAAACCTTCATCAATCTATCAACGGCTTTATCCAAGGTTTCTTGCTTTTTAGCGAAACAAAATCTTAACACGTGCCTGTCGGTTCCCTTACGATAAAAGGCTGAAACAGGTATCGCTGCAACTCCAGTTTCTTTTGTTAAACGTATGGCAAAGTCGGTGTCTTTTTCATCTGTAATGGCATCATAAGTAACCGACTGAAAGTATGAACCCGAACAAGGCAGCAACTCAAACCGGCTTTGCTCCAAACCTTTACGGAAATGGTCGCGCTTCTCCTGGAAAAACTCCGGTAGGTTAAGGTAGGAGTTTTCGTCCTTTAAATATTCGGCAATGGCGTATTGTAACGGGGTATTTACGCTAAATACCAAAAACTGGTGTATTTTCCTAAACTCGGCCATTAAATAAGCGGGAGCGAGGCAATAACCCATTTTCCACCCTGTGGCATGAAATGTTTTTCCGAATGATGCCACGATCATGCTGCGTTGCTGCAACTCCGGGTAACGGGCCATGCTGTGATGTTCCTGTCCGTCAAAAACCAGGTGCTCATAAACTTCATCGCTCAGTATAAGTATATCCTGGTTTTTAACCAGTGCGCTTAACTCGTCAATATCCTCACGGCTCAAAATAGTAGCGGTAGGGTTATGTGGCGAATTAAGGATGATCATCTTCGTTTTATTGTTGATGAGCCTTTTTACCATATCCCACGCAATGCGGTAATCTGGCGGTTCCAACTCTAAAGATTTTACCACGCCGCCCATTAATTTAATAGCAGGGGCGTAGCAATCATAAGCAGGCTCAAACATGATCACCTCATCATTTGGGTGAATTACCGCGCTGATGGCTGTAAACACGGCTTGTGTACCTCCCGCGGTAATGGTTATTTCGCTTTCCGGGTTGTATTGTGCACCGTAAATTTTCTCTGTTTTAATAGCAATTTGCTCACGCAAGGCCATCACACCAGCCATTGGGGCGTATTGGTTTTGGCCATTTTGCATGGCCTTGTGTGCAAGCTCTATTAATTTGGGCGAGCAATCGTAATCCGGGAAACCTTGCGATAAATTTATTGCACCGTGTTCGGTAGCCAGGGCCGACATGGTGGTAAATATCGTAGTTCCGGTTTGGGGTAATTTCGAAATAACAGGTATCATTCAGTGGCTAAATTAACTAATTTACGGCACTATCCTTAAAATGTTTAAAAATGAACGACCTTAATTACTTGCCAACTTTCCAAAAAGCAACAACATTATTGGTGCGGTAACGCACTATAGTTATAATCGCCAACAGAGCGCAGACCCCCCGGCTATCTGTTTAAATTTTTGTTCATTTTTAATTTTAGCGAAATCGCTATCTTCCATCAGGTGGCTGTAGTTAATATAGCCATAAAGTACAGCGTTATCCAGCATGCTTTATGCTTCAGGCTCTTTATTGATGAGCGAATAAAGGCAGCTTACGTTGTACCAGTTAGTGGTTAAGCTGATTGTATTTGGTCATCAACTCCGTCATTAGCTTTAGGGCTTCGGCATCGTCGCGCTTGTCGACAGCCTTTTAAAACAGTCCGCTTTGATCATTGGCGAATTTATCAAATGGGTTGGTAGATTCGATTTGGCAAACAGGTTGTATGCCGAAAAAAAGAAAAATTGCGAAGCTTAAAAGTTTAAGTTTTATATAGGGTGTTAGGATTGCAAATGTAAGCAGATAACGTATTTAAGACGGTTTTGCGTATCAAAACGTTGCACTTTTATGATTTTCTTTTTTGAGTTGATTAGCTAACTTAGTACCATGAATTTTCTGCGGATCTTACCTGTACTTGTATCAATTACCATTATCGCATCCTGCTCATCATCAATCAAAAACAATGTACCTGTAGTAGGCTTTGTTGATGCGTTTGAAGACGCCACCATATCACAAGCAAAAGATGGTTTTATTGAGGCCCTGAAAAAGAACGGCTTTAGCGAAGATCAAAAAACCGTAAAAATAGAATACCGAAACGCGCAAAATAGCATCCCAACGCTTACCCAAATCATTAATTATTTTGTATCAGAAAAGGTCGACTTATTGGCAACTTCAACCACGCTGGCAACCGTAGCGGCTATCCAAAAAACAAAAAACATCCCCATCTTCCAGATGGTATCGCCCACACCCGAAAGGATGAAGGTGGCCGATGCTATAGGGAAAGGCCCCGCTAACCTATATGGTACCATGGAAGAGTTGAATTATATAGACACCTCTTTCGCCATTATCCCCAAACTGCTAAAACCGAAAGGGGCGCAGTTGACTATCGGGATGATCTATAACCAATCCGAACCGCAGTCGGCCGATGCCTTGCAACGGATTCAGGAATTGGCAGCTAAATTAAATGTAAAGGTTATAGCCTTACCGCTAAATTCAACCACGGATGCCCAATTGGTGACGCAGGCATTATTAAATAAAGGTATCGACGCATTTTTTGCCATCCCGGATAATACCGTATTCTCTGCTTTTGAAACTATCCGTAAAAGCTGCGACCAAAATAATGTGCCTGTCTTCACCAGCGAAGCAGGGCTTGTACAGCGTGGCGCCGTAGCTGCCTTTGGTGCCGATATCTATCAATGGGGCTACCAATCGGGCCAGCAGGCTGCACAGTATCTTAAAACGCATAAAACAGACGGCCTGAAATTGGAAATGGTGAAAATTCGCAGGCGTGTTTACAACCCGGCTGTGGCCAAAAAATATAACATCCGTATCCCTGCCGATTTTGTAACTGTAAAATAATGGATTTTTACCTGACCGCTTTATTACAGGGACTTTGCTTCGCGGGGATAGCCTTCGGGATTTACATCTCCATGAAGATCTTCAACATCCCGGATATCACTACAGGTGGAAGTTACACCCTTGGCGGTGTAGTAACCGGTGCAATGCTTACGCAAAACCAACCGGGATACATTATTTTACCTGCTGTGCTTGTAGCAGGGGCATTGGCAGGCGCATTAACAGGCATTATCCACACCAAACTAAAAATTCATGCACTGCTGGCAGGCATTTTGATAACAACTGCACTTTACTCAGTAAACCTCACTATTCTTGGCCGTTCAAACATGCCACTGCTAAATTTGCCAACGTTATTTTCTGTAATTACCGTAATAAAAGACATCAATCAAAATTCATTACTGATTTTATTAGGCTTCGTATTGATCGTCACGCTTATTATTGGCTACCTCTTAAAAACAGATTTTGGTTTAGCTATGCGCGCTACAGGTAATAGCGAACCTATGATCCGCGCCCTTGGAGTAAACACCGACAGGATGAAAATTGCAGGTTTAGCACTCGCAAACGGATTAACTGCCTTAAGTGGATATCTCTTTGTTCAGCTACAGGGATTTGCAGATATTAGCATGGGCATAGGAATTATGATAGTGGGATTAGGCTCGGTTATTATCGGCGAAACGATTATTACCTGGCTGCGCATCACATCCGTTTGGCTGAGTTTAATTTTAGTGATGGGAGGAACGGTGATATTCCAGTTTGTGCTGGCCTTTACATTAAGTATCGGGGTTGATGCTAATTTGCTTCAATTGGTTACGGCCGTTTTTGTTTTGATCATCGTTGGCTTGCCAAGATTAACGGGGAGGACTGCATGATCCATTTAAACAACATCCATAAAACATTTAGTACTGGTAAGCCAAACGAAGTTATTGCCATTAACAATGTTAACCTTGAAATAAAAGCGGGCGAGTTTGTAGTAATCGTAGGTTCTAATGGTTCGGGCAAAACCACCTTGCTCAATTTAGTTGCGGGTAATATCCTGCCGGATGCAGGGACCATAACTATCGATAGCAACCCCGTTACCCGCCTGCCCGAACATAAGCGCAGCAAATGGATAGCCCGCATTTTTCAAAATCCGCTGTTAGGCACCGCCGGCGATTTGAGCATTATAGATAATTTCCGTTTAGCAGCCTTGCGTACACAAAATAAAGGACTAACCATTGGCAAAAACGACCAGTTTAAAGCTGTGGTACGCAATAAAATAACCACATTAGGTATGGGGCTGGAAGATAAGATAGAACAGCCCATCGGCACTTTATCAGGCGGGCAACGGCAGGCACTTACTTTGCTGATGAGCGTAATGGACACCTGCAAGATCCTGCTGCTTGATGAACCCACCGCCGCACTCGACCCACGCTCGGCAGAGAACGTTTTGCGCATTGCAAACAACTTAATTAAAGAGTATAACCTCACCGCTATACTGGTAACGCATAATTTAAAGGACGCCGGTAACTATGGTTCGCGCATTATACAGATGGGCGAGGGTGCTGTTTTGAAGGATGTAGCAGGTGCCGAAAAACAAAATTTGAAGCAGAATGAACTTTATGATTGGTTTGGCTAAATAAATGGCAAAAAAAGTGTACTGCCATCTGTACCATGAAGAACACAATATTTGAAAATATATTCGACGCTTACCAGCTTGTGAGCGGCGCAAAAATAAGAGCTAAAAATTTAGACGAAGTTTATGATTTAAGCAAATACGGTGAAAAAGCGCTAAACTGGATTTGTTGTTGTTGAGCTAACATCTAAAAAGCCTCCTAATACACCTTTAAAATAAAAAAGAAGGAGCAGAAAACCTCAATTCTCCTGCTCCTTTTTAAGCGGCCTCTTCTAAAGGACTTTTTAGTGACCTCCTAATTAGCTTCTTCTTTTTTGCGTTATGTTGCTTATTTCTTGTAACTGATCTTATAAATAGTCCCTTTAGAATCATCGGTTACGTAAAGTGAACCATCCGGGCCTTGCGCTAAGCCACATGGGCGACGAACTGCATTGCCTTTAGCCGTATTTTCTGCCGAGCCAGAGAAGCCATCGGCAAATACTTCCCATTTACCATCGGCCTTGCCATTTTTAAAGGGTTGGAAAACCACAAAATATCCCGCCTGCGGCTCAGGTGCGCGGTTCCATGAACCGTGAAAAGCTATAAAAGCGCCGTTCTTATACTTTTCTGGAAACTGGTCGCCGGTGTAAAACAACAACCCATCGGGTGCAAGGTGGGCCGGGTATGCGGCAGCCGGGCTAATATATTTATTAGTGGGGTCGCCATCTTTTTTGCCGTCGCCGCCGTACTCAGGGGATAAGATCTTTTTGTTTATGTCTTGGTTAAAATAAATGTAAGGCCAACCTGCGTTATCACCTTTTTTAATGGCATACATACACTCGGCAGGTAAATTAGCTGATTCTTTGGTAGTGAACATGTCCGGAAATATATCGTGCAGCGCATCACGGCCATGCTGCATTACAAATAGCTGGTTGTTCTGTTTGTTCCAATCTAACCCAACCACGTTGCGCAAGCCTGTTGCATATCTAACGCCATCTTTATAGGTTTGGTTTAGCTTATCAGCCTTAAACTGCCAGATGCCGCCTGCCGAATCAAGGATAGGACAACCCGGCTGACCCATCGAACCTTTCTCGCGGTCTTTAACCTGGCAGGAGTTTGAATATGCGCCGATGTTAACGTAAAGATTACCGGCATCGTCCAACACAATTGCTTTGGCTTCGTGCTCATTACGGCTGATCAGGCCTTTAACAACCGTTTCCGGCTTTGATTGATCAATAACTTCATTCTTATCATTCAGTTTATAACGGAATACGCCTTCATCTGATGAAGCATATAAGTAGCCGCTTTTAATGTAGATACCTGTCCCGCCAAAATCGCCAAAACTGTTTTTAACTTCCGCTTTGCCATTGTTTTCGTGCAGTACTAAAATGCCTTTACCATCTTTAGTTTTACCAAGTTTTACAAAAATATCGCCCTGCGGCGATACGGCAATGTGGCGTGTACCGCCAAGGTTTTTGGCAAGTACATTAGCACTAAATCCAGAAGGAAGGGTTAAGCCTGAACCTGCTTTGGCTAAAGTATCCGCTGTTGCGGCAGTATTATCTGCGCTGCTTTTTTTACTATTGCTATTACAGGCAGCAAATAATACCGACCCGGCTAATGCCGTAGCGGCTAATACAAAGTTGAATCTGTTTTTCATTTTGTGTGAGTGTTATCGATAATTTTTAATGCAGGGGTAAGATGTTATTATTGGAAAGCGAATTTAACTTAATATACCTTAAATACCGAAATCTGTTTTGCAGAAATGCAATATGGCCCTGCTAATTGGATTTTGTTATCACAATTCAAATATTTAAAACGGTACTATATTCTGTTAAATAATTTAATTTAGGTATAATATTTTGATTTGATATAGGTGGTAAATATTATCTGTAAACAAATTAAACTTTCATAATCAGTTGTCGTCATAGCTGTATAAATTTTAAGGGTATGAAAAAGTCAGTTATACTATCAGTAATATTATTAGGCGGCTTGGTTTACAATAGTGCCCAGGCGCAAATTTCAGTACATATCGGGTTCAATGTTCCTGTTCGCAGGGTTTATGCACCTGCACCGCCGCCACAACCCGTTATGGTTTATGATAACGACGATTTTGACGACAGCGACGACTATTATTACCTGCCCGAAGTGGAGGCTTACTATAGCATCCCGCGCCATTGCTACTATTACCAGGACGGCGGCCAATGGATATCTGCAGTTTACCTGCCCGGTGCATACCGTAACTACGATTGGCATACTTCACAACGTTATGAAATAAGAGGCCCCAGGCCATATATGCACCACGACCAATACCGTAACCAATGGGGTGGTAACTACAACCGCAACGATTGGAATTGGAACCGCAGGGATAATAATTATGCCGGCAGAAACAACAACAATAATGACTGGAACAGAAGTAATGATTGGAACCGGAGCAACAACCGCAACGACAGGCCGCAAGGCGGATTCAATCAACCCGGTCGCGACCGTGGTAACCAAGGTGGATGGGCACAACCCCAACAATCCAATCGTAGCGATGATAACAGAGGAGGCGGGCGTGGTAATCAAAGCAACTGGAGCCAAAGACCATTAGGAAACGACAGACTGCAAGGTGGTTTTAACCAGCCAACCCGCGACCGTGGTAACTGGGGCGGAAATGGTGGAGGCCAACAACAGCCTAAACAGCCAAACCGAAACGATAATAACGGCGGTGGCGGGCGTGGTCGTGATAATCAACCCTCACAATCAAACAGGAATGATAACAACGGCGGTGGACGTGGGGGAAACGACAATATACAAATTGCACAAAACAGAGGTGGCTTTGGTGGTGGATCTCAACGCCAGACGAGGTTCTAAAAATCACCTTCTCAACATTTATCAAATTAAAAGCCAACCCAATTTTACATCGGGATGGCTTTTAATTTTTAGAACGATATTAATAGTTACTTGCCGTGGTTAATATCTTTATAGCTTCGCCGCTTAAGTTGAGTTGCGCGGCTTTAGCCAGGTCGTTTGTTTGTTGCACGCTGGTCGCGCTGGCAATAGGCGCTGTTATGCCCGGCCTTGCCATTACCCATGCCAACGATACTGCCGCAGGTGTGGCATTATATTCTTCTGCAACTTTATCTAAAGCAGCCAAAATTTTATAGCCACGTCCGTTTAGGTATTTTTTGACACCACCGCCACGCTGGCTTTTGTTAAGATCGGCTTCTGACCTGTATTTGCCAGTAAGGAAACCGCTGGCTAAAGAGTAATAAGTGATTACCCCGATATTGCTTTCGCGGCAAAGGGATTCATACTTGTACTCGTAATCTTCGCGGTCGTATAAATTATACTCAGGCTGCAGGGTTTCATAGCGGGCAAAGCCATTTTCCTCGCTTACCTGTAAGGCTTCTTTAAACCTCTCAGCACCGTAATTGGATGCACCAAGGGCGCGTACTTTGCCTTGTTTAATTAAATCATCAAAGGTTTCTAATGATTCGGCAAGGGGCGTGTCCTGATCGTCGTCGTGCGATTGGTACAGGTCAACATAGTCGGTTTGTAAGCGATTTAATGACGCTTCAACGGCCTGCGTGATGTAAGCTTTTGATAATCCTTTTTTATCATCGCCCATTGGTTTACCAACCTTGGTAGCCAGGATTATTTTATCGCGTTTACCGCCTTGCTTAAGCCATTTGCCGATGATGGTTTCAGATTCGCCGCCGGTATTGCCGGGCAACCATTTGCTGTAAACATCTGCAGTATCTACAAAATCGAAACCTGCGTCAACAAAGGCGTCCAGCAGTGTGAACGATGTTTTTTGGTCTGCCGTCCAGCCAAACACATTCCCACCAAAGCAGAACGGATAAACCTGTATTCCTGATTTTCCTAATTCGCGCTTTTCCATTAAGCAAAGAAATTATTGGCGGTTTGGATCTGTTCTGCCAGTTCATCAACCCAACCCGAAAGGTATGGCTCTGATCCGGCAAGGCGTTCCCAATGGCCTTCGCTATTGCGGCCAATGGTTAGCTGCAGACTTTCGTCCAGCGCGTTAAATTCATAAACGCCATTATTCTCTCTCACTATTCCGGTAACCGGGGTATCTGTTCCGGTAAGTACCGCTTCAAATTGCTGTTCCATAATGTTATTATTTCATTTCTAACAAGGGGATAGCCTTTGTGTTTCAATTGTACGGTCAATAACCAGTTAAACAGGTTCGGTAACGCAATTGTTAGAAGTGTTTTTTTTTCGTAAAACGAAAAACCGACCTCCATATTAAATACGTTAGTTATAAGTATAAACCCCTACAAACCAACGCTACCATGATACAAATAGGAAAAACACTTGCACTGGCTATCCGCCAAAAAAGAACTCAATTGCACTACTCACAAGAGTTTATGGCATTTAAGTTAAAGCAAACCCAAAATGCTTACTGCAAAGTGGAATTAGGGCAAACCAAAGTTACCCTTGTAAAACTGATAGATATTTGTGAGGTATTTGAAGTGGATATTAACGATTTTTTAAAGCCTGTGATCGAGCCGCAGTTAAGGGTAGCGTAGATTTTCCATACCGCAGGGAACGCCCAAATACAGTTTGCAGTTTTAATTTGCAGTTAGCGGCTTTTATAAACCACTATTACAATATCCCGAAAGCTATCGGGATACTAATTCTTTATCCACTAAAACTATTAGTATTTCCTAACTGTTAAGCATATAGTCAATTAGTTGAGTAATGAGTGTAAAATATTCCAGGTGGCGCAGGCTGTTTGGGGCATTCGCCTGTATTTGTAAATGTATATATGACTATCAACCGCCGCGTGGCCACAAACTTTCTACCGCATTAAACTTTTTGGTAAACCGGTTTAAGATTATTGCTGTGCCGCATGAGGGCAGATATGTTAGGCATGGAGCCATATCCGACTAAAATGGCGTACGCTACTCTTGCCATACAAAGGCACCATGAAACGTACAGCAACTATTGCCTTGGCGGCATCGGTAGTGAGTTTTTTATCGGTAGGCAAGCTGGGACGGTGTGGGACTAAACATAATTCCACTACATTTACAACGTGGAAAATATAGTACCCGACCCGCAGGTTTTAATTGATTGCGTAAACAGGCGCATGCCTTTTGGCAAGTATAAGGACACACTTATTTGCGATATGCCCATTAGCTACCTGGAATGGATGCACAATAAAGGAGGCTTCCCCGCAGGTAAACTGGGTATGTTGCTGAGTACTGTGTTTGAAATAAAAAGCAACGGGGTAGACCAATTACTGAGGCAGATAAAGTTTAAGTACGGTAAATAGTTCATGGTAGATAGATCATAGTTCATAGCAGCTACTATTAACCATTAACTTCCTTACCCTACAATGACCATCCGCCTACACCCCGTTTGCGTAAATAATATTAATCAGATCTAATGATAAAAATTATGAAAATTGCAATAATATATTTCGCATCGGTGATGTTGTTCTTTGGTTGCGCCAACGGGCAAACTGGCAACCGTAACGCTATGGCGCCGGTACCTAAACCCGCGGCAGGCGAAGCTGTGGCCACTTTTGGCGGCGGCTGTTTCTGGAGCATGAGCGAGGCCATGATCGAGCTGAAAGGCGTAAGCAAAGTGGTTTCCGGCTATGCAGGTGGCAAAACCAAGAACCCAACCTACGAGGAAGTGAGCGACCGCACTACCGGCCATGCCGAAGTTACCCAGATCTATTACAACCCCAAAGAGATCAGCTTTGCTACGCTGGCCGAGGCTTTCTTTTTTGCGCACGACCCAACCACGCTAAACCGCCAGGGGCCTGACGTAGGTACAGATTACCGCTCAATTGCATTCTATCGTACCCCGGAAGAAAAAGAAACCCTGATAAGCGTTATTAAAAAAGTGAACGATACCAAACATTACACTAACCCGATAGTGACGCAGGTAGTGCCATTTAGCGCGTTTTATGCTGCGGAGAATTACCACCAGGGCTACTACCGAACCAATGGCGATAACCCATATATCAGCAGCGTATCCGAACCTAAAGTGATGAAGTTCCGCAAGGCGATGAAGGCAAAATTGAAGCCGGAGTTTTTGAAATAATTTTTAACGCCAAACTAACCGCCATGTCATCCTATACAAACATAGGATGACATAGGTTTATATGTGGAATTTTCAACCATTCACCACTCTCTGCTCACCACTCACCAAGCATTACTCCCCAACCTTTTGCTGGTCTGGCGTTTCATTAGGGCCGGGGATGTTCACATTATCATTACCGTCGGCAGTACCTTCCTGGTAACTTTGCTGCGATTCGTTGCGGTTTGCCTCGGTGTCATTCTCGGGCGTTTTTTGGTCGCTTTCTGAACCTTCCTTTCCCTCATTAGACTGCCCGTTTGGCGCTGCGCCGCTGGCTGCAGTATAGTTAGATTGGCCTAATTGGTTTGGGTCTTTAAAGTTGTTGTTCTCCGGGTGCTCTTCAGATGGCTCTGTCCGGCGGAAGTACTCGTTGCTGTAACCTGCGTTTTGCGATGGGTTGTTCTTATCATCGCCTGATGGGGTATTGGCATTCTTGCCAAAGCGTTGTCCGCCTGCGCCATTAGCCTCCATACCTGGTTCCTCACCGCTTTTTTCCTCGCTGCCAAACATAAATGCGGTGCGGCGCAGGTCTTTTTCTTCTAAATTATCATCGTCTTTTACCTCGTAAGCATGTGGTTTATTTTGCTCGTTGTTATCGTTATAAGTTTCCATTTTGTTTATAGATTGATTTATATTATAAAGGATCGGATTTTCTAATTGTTTGCATCTTTTAATTGGAAGTTAATAAAATATTATGCGTGCATAGCATTAGGCTTCGATCAAAATGCCTAATTTTACCGCAACCAATTATACACCATGAATAAAGTTGTGAGCGGCGCCGACGAGGCCATACGCGATATTGAAGACGGCAGTATGCTGATGCTTGGCGGTTTCGGCATGTGCGGCCTTCCCGAAAAATGCATCCTTGCCCTTGTTAAAAAGGGGGTTAAAAACCTTACCTGTATCTCTAACAATGCCGGGGTTGATGATTTTGGCATCGGCTTGTTGCTGCATCAGCACCAGGTTAAAAAAATGATCTCCTCATATGTAGGCGAAAACGCCGAATTTGAACGCCAGCTGCTAAGCGGCGAACTGGAAGTGGAACTCATCCCGCAGGGTACATTAGCTACCCGATGCATGGCGGCAGGTTATGGTATGCCCGCCATATTTACGCCAGCAGGCATCGGTACCGAAGTTGCTATTGGCAAAGAAGTACGGAATTTTAACGGTAAAGATTACCTGATGGAAATGGCCTTTGATGCCGATTTTGCCATTGTAAAAGCATGGAAAGGGGATAGGCTGGGTAACCTGGTTTACCGCTCAACCGCCCGTAATTTTAACCCGGTTATGGCTATGGCAGGCAAAGTAACCATTGCCGAAGTGGAAGAACTGGTAGAACCCGGCGAACTCGACCCGGATAACATCCATACCCCCGGCATCTACGTGCACCGCATTTTCCAGGGAGAGAATTATGAGAAAAGGATAGAACAAAGGACGGTAAGAAAGAAGCCCCTCTAAATCTCCCCGTTAGGGAGACTTTATTAAGAGATTTTATAAGCCCCCCTTTCGGGGAGGGCTGGTTGGGGCTAATTAATTTAAGATAAAAAACATGTTAGATAAAGAAGGAATCGCTAAAAGAATAGCTAAAGAAATAAAAGATGGTTACTACGTTAACCTGGGTATCGGCATCCCAACGCTGGTGGCTAACTATATTCCAGATGATGTGGACGTGATCCTGCAATCGGAGAACGGCTTGCTGGGTATGGGGCCGTTCCCGTTCGAGGGGGAGGAAGACCCGGATACCATTAACGCGGGCAAACAAACCATTACTAAACTGGCTGGCTCGGCGGTGTTCGATTCGGCCATGAGTTTTGGGATGATAAGGGCTAAAAAGGTTAATTTGACCATCCTCGGCGCTATGGAAGTATCCGAGAACGGCGATATAGCCAACTGGAAGATCCCGGGTAAAATGGTAAAAGGCATGGGCGGCGCTATGGACCTGGTGGCTTCCGCAGAAAACATTATTGTTGCCATGCAGCACGTAAACAAAGCCGGCGAATCTAAGCTGTTGCCCAATTGCACCCTGCCGCTAACCGGCATCAACTGCGTTAAAAAAATAGTAACCGAACTGGCCGTGCTTGATGTGTTACCCGAGGGAGGATTTAGACTATTAGAACGTGCCCCTGGCGTTACGGTTGAAGAAATTATAAAAGCTACAGCAGGCAAGTTAATTATTGATGGCGATGTGCCGGAGATGATTGTCTGAAGTCGAATTAAAGAATTTATTGAATTAAAAGAATGCCCGGAGAATTACAGTATTCTGTAAATTGTTCATTTCTATAAATTCTGGTTCATACAATTCCACTATATTTACCGCTATGAACCACCTGATAGCACCTTCTATATTATCTGCCGATTTTGCAAACCTGCAGCGCGATGTTGAAATGATCAATAACAGCGAGGCCGACTGGTTTCATGTGGATGTGATGGATGGGATGTTTGTGCCCAATATCTCCTTTGGTTTCCCGGTGGTAAAGGCCACCAAACAGCACGCCACCAAACCGCTGGATGTGCACCTGATGATTGTAGACCCAGACCGTTACTTAAAAGATTTTGCCGATGCAGGTGCCGACAGCATTACCGTACATTACGAGGCCTGCCCGCATTTGCACCGCACCGTGCAGGCCATAAAACAATTGGGCTGCAGGGCAGGGGTGGCCATAAACCCGGCTACGCCAACCGCTTTACTAAAGGATATTATTGCCGATCTTGACCTGGTTTTGGTGATGTCGGTAAATCCCGGCTTTGGCGGGCAAAAATTCATTGAGCATACCTACACCAAGGTTGCGGAAGTTAAAGCCATGTGCGCTTACACCAATCCAAACCTTTTTATAGAAGTTGATGGCGGGGTAGGGAACCAGAATATCGCGAAGCTAATCGAGGCCGGTGCAAACGTTTTTGTGGCAGGTAATTCGGTGTTCTCGGCAGCAGATCAGCCGAAGGCTATATCAATGCTAAAACATCCATAATTATCAATCTGATAATTTATTTCTCCTATTAAAACCTTTTTGTTATTTTAAAGTCCTTTTTTATAAAATTATAAAAAATAGTCTATAAAAGTTGTCGAATTTATTATCTTCGGCCTTCCTAAATATAAAGTTGATAATTAGTTATTAGTCAAATATATAGTTTAATCATTATTATGAAATACAATTTCGGTGCCGGCCCCGGCATACTACCTCACGAAGTTTTAAAACAGGCTGCAGAAGCAGTAATTGATTTTAACAGAACCGGTTTATCCCTGCTTGAGATTTCGCACCGTTCGCCCGAGTTTGAAGCCGTATTAGATGAGGCCGTTAGCCTGGTAAAAGAACTGTTCGGCGTGCCGGAGGGTTACTCTGTTTTATTTTTACAAGGTGGTGCAAGTACACAGTTTGCATTAGCCCCTTACAACCTTTTACCGGAGGGTGGCAAAGCCGCTTATCTGGAGAGTGGTGTGTGGGCAAACAAGGCTTTAAAAGAAGCGAAATTCTTTGGCGATGTTGAGGTTGTTGCCACTTCAAAAGAAAGCAACTTTACTTATATCCCTAAAGATTATACCATCCCTGCGGATGCGGCTTATTTCCACATAACCTCAAACAATACCATTTATGGTACGCAGATGCAGGAATTCCCTAAATCGCCAATTCCGTTGGTTTGCGATATGTCGTCAGATATATTCAGCCGCACGGTTAACGTTGCCGATTTTGGTTTGATATATGCGGGCGCGCAAAAAAACATGGGCCCGGCAGGTGTTACTTTGGTTATTGTTAAAGATGACCTATTAGGTAAAACCGGACGTAAAATACCGGCTATGCTTAACTACCAGGTACAGATAGAAGGTGGATCTATGTATAACACGCCTCCTTGTTTTGCTATTTACGTATCTATGCTTACCCTTAAATGGTTAAAAGCTAAAGGTGGTGTACCAGCTATCGAAGTTGAGAATAACGAGAAAGCAAAGGCATTGTACGCGGAAATTGACATCAACCCTTTATTTAAAGCTGTTGCTAAAGATGAAGACCGTTCACGCATGAACGTTTGCTTTGTTGCCGAAAACCCCGAGCACGAAAAACCATTCCTTAAACTTTGCGACGAAAAAGGCATTGTTGGCTTAAAAGGGCATAGGAGTGTAGGCGGTTTCCGCGCGTCAATTTACAATGCATTGCCATTAAGCAGCGTTAATGTGCTGATTGATACTATGCAGGAATTTGCTGAGAAAAATAAATAGGTTGGTTTATTGGTTCGCTGGTTCATTTGTTTATTAGTAACAAAACGCACCAATGAACTAATGAGCAAATAAACTAATGAACAAACAAAATCATGATCAAAATATTAGCTAACGACGGTATCGACCCAATAGGTAAAAAAATGTTGGAAGATGCCGGTTTTTTTGTAGAAACAAATAATATCCCGCAAGATGAGTTGCCTGTGCGTTTACAGGAGTTTGATGCCATAACCGTACGCAGTGCTACTAAAGTGCGCGCTGCTTTAATTGATGCCTGCCCTAACCTTAAGCTTATTGGCCGTGGTGGTGTTGGTGTTGATAATATAGATGTAGATTACGCTAAAAGCAAAGGCATCGGCGTGTATAACACACCTGCTTCATCATCATTATCTGTTGCTGAACTGGTATTTGCGCAACTGTTTACAGGCGTACGTTTCCTGCATGACAGTAACCGCAAAATGCAGGTTGATGGCGGTACCAAATTTAACGACCTTAAAAAAGCTTATGCTAAAGGTGTTGAGCTGCGTGGCAAAACATTAGGTATTGTAGGCTTTGGCCGCATTGGCCGCGAGGTTGCCAAAATAGCCATTGGTGTTGGTATGGATGTTATCGCTTATGATCTTTTCCCTTTTAACCCCGGGGTTGAAATTGTGTTAGGTAGCGGTGGTACAAAGGTTAACGTAAATGTTAAAACCTCTACCCTTGATGAGATTATTAAAACTGCTGATTTTATTACCCTGCACACACCTTTTATCGACAAAGCCTTAATTGGTGCCGAAGAATTAGCGCAGATGAAAAAAGGTGTTCAGCTGATCAACATCTCCCGTGGTGGGTTGATCGATGAACTTGCTTTGATAGAAGCCCTAAACAGCGGCCAGGTATCATACGCGGCATTAGATGTGTTTGATAACGAGCCAACCCCTCGTGCTGAGATCCTTTCTCATCCAAAAATTTCATTAACACCGCACATCGGCGCCGCCACAAACGAAGCCCAGGAGCGGATAGGTGTTGAACTGGCAAGTTTGATAATTGGCCACTTTAATAAGTAACATTGTCATCCTCAGCTTGTAGAAGGATTTAAAATGGAAGGCCCCTTGCGAATAGCAAGGGCCTTTTTTGTTTACACGTTTATGCCCTTGCGAGAAGCGTAGCGACGTGGCAATCTCAAAGGTCATGCGAATATGTTGAGATTGCCACGTTATCGCTCGCAATGAAATTTTTAAACAGGCTATAAAATTTCGGGGGTGAACAAGCGGTCGATATTCTTAAAGTTGACATTCCAGGTTGCCGAGTTTTTTGCAAGATAATCGGCTTTTGCTTTTTTATCCTAAGCGAAGCCGATAGTTGTATTCAATAAAAATATTACGGCAAGTAAAATTTTGCTTCTCATTTAAAATGGATATTTTTATGAAAGACAACCAACCTATTAAAAAGGTTGCATAGGTAGTTCATTATTTTATTAACAGGTTAAAGCTATCCTAAAATGAGAATAATAACACTACCCAAACCCAGCGATTATCCCGAATACGCCAACATGTATATGAAACTGATCCCAACGGACGGCTTGCTTTTAAAATATCTGCAAAACAACTTTTACCGGGTAAAGGAGCTTATTTATTCCCTGCCGGAGAGTACTTTGTTGCGCCGGTATGCACCGGGCAAATGGAGTATTAAAGAGGTGTTGGTGCATATTATCGATGATGAACGGATCTTCGCTTATCGTGCCCTGCGCTTTGCCCGTAACGAGCAGCAAAACCTGATAGGGTTCGATCAGGATAGCTACGCCAAATACTCGGGCGCCGATGCCCGAGACCTGGATAATATATTTGAAGAATATGAAGCAGTAAGGCGAGCCACCATCGCTTTATTCAACGGCCTGCCCGAAGAATCATTCGATAGGATGGGGCATGGCACCGGCACGGCTAATGATGCCACGGTGCGTGCACTGGCTTACCATATAGCGGGGCACGAAATGCACCATTACAATTTAATAAGGGCTAAGTATTTGACGTTATAGTTTATCTTTCAATATCAAGAATCTTTTCTTCTTTATTCATATCCAAAAGATCAGCCACAGTTAGGGTATCCTCTGTTATAGAATAGGCTTTATCTTTCAAATCGTTAATGCTTGTTGCCTTATCTGTTTGATAAGTATTGGCAAATAAAAATACACTATCACCCTTTACTCTATTTACTTTTGCTAAAGTGAACGCCTTATCCTTTAGCTTTATATGAATGATATCATCCTTTTTCAGTGAAGAGATCATTTGTGACACCATTTTAGCCGTTTGCCTTTCTGAAATATTAACTGCGATCGCAATTACAATAATCACACCTATGCCGGAAAATGTCCAAATAGGGATCTTGGTATCAGATTTAAAATTATCATAACTTAGTTTAAGGGCAGGTGTCATGTTTTTCAATGCCAAAACCTGTTGGCAATGGGTGCATTGCGATACGCCTGTTTTGCCTATCGGAAAAAAGGGAATCCAGAAAATATGCGCCCATTTCTGAAAAATGTGCATTTGCATACTATTAAGTGTTCTGCAATTTGGGCAAGGTTCTGCTATGTATTCTGTTTTAACAGCTTTAGATCTGGTGCCGTAGATGATCATGGTGTATTAATGTAATGGTTAAGTTTTCAGTTAAAATACTTAAAAATTAATACCTCAAAAACTCATTTTCCTTTTTTGAGATAGCCATAGATATCATACGATGAAAAAATTGCGCTACAACTCGTAAGAAACCGCTTTTTCCGGTATTGTTACCTTGTAACCATCTTCTTCTAAAGAATCAGCCATGGCCTGCATGCTGGTAGCCTCCCCGTGCACTAAATAAACGCCTTTAAGCTTGTTTGGGTCTTGCGACTTGATGTTGTTTACCAGATCTTCATGATCGCCGTGGGCGCTTAAAACATCGGTTTGTTTGATGGTGGCGTAAACGGATAGGTCGCGGTCTTTGATGTGGACGATAGGGTCGCCGCGTAATAAGCGGAAACCCAGCGTACCTTTGGCACAATAGCCTATAAAAAGGATAGTGCAGTAGTAGTTTTGAATGTTATAAAAAAGGTGATCCTGGATGCGGCCACCCTCCAGCATCCCTGCTGATGAAATAATGATGCACGGCTCGTAATAATTGGACACCTGGCGGCTGTCTTTAAGCGTTTCTACATAGGTGAGGTGTTCAAATTCAAACTCGTCGCCTTGCTTGTTGTAAAACTCCTTCGCTTCGGCATTAACCAAGTCGTGGTGCTTGCGGTAAAGGCTGGTTGCGCGGGCAGCCATGGGGCTATCCACAAAAACCTTTATAGGAGGGAGCAAACCCGCATTAAAGATCTTATTTAATGCAAATACCAGTGACTGCGTGCGGCCAATACTAAACGCGGGGATAATTAACCGCCCTTGTTCAACCACACAAACTTTCTCTATTGTTTCTATCAGCGTTTCCTGTACCGATTTGCCTTTGGTATGCATCCTGCCACCATAAGTGGATTCAGACACAATGTAATCCACAGGAGGCAGCGGATCAGGATCGTTTAATACCGGATAATTTTTACGGCCAATATCGCCGGTAAAGGCAATGGATTTTTCTTCTCCGTTATCATTTATCTTCAATATCGCCGCGGCAGCACCAAGTAAGTGCCCTGCCGGGATAAAAGTTAACTCGATATCGCCCGTTATGCGGAATGGCTTATTATAAGATATCGTAACAAAGCGCTCTACCGTATCCATTACATGCTTATGTAAGTATAATGGCTGCGGGCCGCCGCTACTATGTTTATGCTTGCGGCCACGGCTGCGGCCTTTTTGCGCCTTAGCTAAAAATATATTTACCGAATCTAACAACAGCAGTTCGGTCAGGTCAGCAGTGGGAGGAGTGCACAAGATTTGCCCGTTAAAACCAAGGCGTACTAAAGTAGGCAGGTTACCAGAGTGGTCGATGTGTGCATGGGTAAGGATCACCACGTCGATTTCTTCGGGGCGGAAACCAAAATCTTCATTCACCATTACATTATGGTTTTTCTCGTAATCCAGCCCGCAATCTATAAGAATCTTATATTGACCCACTTGCAGCAGGTGCATGCTGCCGGTAACCTGGCGGGCAGCGCCGTGTATAGTTAATTTCATTTATGTAGTTCGCAAGCCGTTAACAAGGGTGTTGGCCTAATGCAATAATAGCGATTTAATGTCGGTTTTGGGACGGAAAAAAGTGGTAAAAGAGGTGTCCCATTCCGTCCCGTTCATAAACGAGTGGGACACCTATTGTTAAAATTATAAAATATTAATAAACAATTAGTTATATAGTGCTATCTAAATTTTTTATTGATATAAATTATAATATTTAAAAAGTGCAATATCCTTATTAACAATTAATTAAATATACATCCCGCATTCTGTAATAAATAGTGGGACACCCGGTAAATTAACTCTGTGCGGTTTCGAATTGTAGCTGGCTAAGGTAACGGTACAATCCCTGTTCGTTTGCTATCAGTTCCTGGTGGTTACCGGTTTCAATGATGTTACCTTTCTCCAGTACGATGATCTTATCTGCCTCGCGGATGGTTGATAAACGGTGGGCTATGATGATGGATGTGCGGCCTTTCATCAGTACTTCCAAAGCCTCCTGTACCAAACGTTCAGATTCCGAATCAAGGGAAGAGGTAGCCTCATCCAATATCAATATAGCAGGGTTTTTAAGCAGCGCACGTGCAATAGCGATCCGCTGACGCTGGCCTCCTGATAACTTTACACCACGTTCACCAACAATAGTATCATAACCTTCGGGGAAAGAACTGATGAATTGATCTGCATTGGCCTTTTTAGCTGCCGCGATGATCTCGTCTTTATCTGAACCCAGTTTACCGTAGGCGATGTTCTCTAAAATAGTGCCGCCAAACAGCAATACATCCTGAGGAACAATAGCTATCTGATTGCGGATGTCGGTTAAAGCATATTCATCGACATCCAATCCGTCGAAATAAATGCTCCCGCTCTGCGGATGGTAAAATTGCAGGATAAGCGCTGCCATGGTAGATTTACCCGACCCGCTTGGCCCAACGATGGCCACTTTTTGACCTGCATTCGCTGTAAATGAAATATCTTTTAATACAGTTAACTCCGAACGCGACGGATATGCAAACACGACATTGTTAAACGCCATGTTACCGCTAATTTTTTGCTTAATAACGTTATCCTCTGCATTGATAGATACATCTTCGCCCTTTTCATCAAGGATCTCTAAAACACGTTCGCTGGCACCAACAGCTTTTTGCAGGTTAGCGTAAAGCTCCGGGAAACTACCCATAGCAGCGCCTACAAAAATGGAATATAATATAAAGGTTGTTAAGCTACCAACCGAAAGCTCATGCTGGTGAACCAATATGGAACCGTACCAAATTACGCCCACAATGGATCCGAATAAACAGAATACGATGAAAGATGCAAAAATCCCGCGGAAAACAGCGCCCTTCACAGCTATTTTAACCACCTCACGCAGGTTCTTATTGTAGCGGCCGGCTTCAAAGGCTTCGTTCACAAACGCCTTTACATTAGCTATACCTTGTAGTGTTTCTTCGATAATTGTATTTGATTCTGCCAGTTTATCTTGTGCCTGCCTTGACAAGTTACGGATGAATTTACCGAAGAATACTGCAACTACAACCAATACCGGCAGCATCAGTAATAAAGCTAACGTTAGTTTAAATGATACGATGGTAAGCAGGGTAATACCGCCAACCAATAAAACCAGTTGCCTTATCATTTCTGCAAAGGTAGTGGTCATGGTATCCTGTATCTGCGATAGATCGGCAGAGATGCGGCTATTTAGTTCGCCAACCCTGCGGTTAGCGAAAAAATTCATAGGTAGGGTAATCAGCCTAAAATAGGTATCGCGGCGGATATCGGCAAGTGCCTTCTCGGCAACCTGCACAAACCAAACCACCCTAAAAAATGATATAAAGGCTTGTATAAATAGTATCCCAAAGGCCAATAGCCCAATGGCATTTATGGTAGGTGGTAAAAAAGCGTATTTTTGTTTGCCTTGCGCGGCATCTATCAATGCACCTAACAGCGAAGGGAATGCCAAGCCGGTTAAACTCGACAGGAATAAAAAGACCATACCGGCTATGAATTTGCTTTTGTATGGTTTTATGTAGGATATTAGTTTGCTGATGCGCCTAACGCTATCCAGGTTTAATTTTGCTTTGGGTAATTCTGCTTCTGCTTTGCTGCCACTGTTCAGTCTGCCTCGTGCCATTTATATTTTTGGGTTATCAACCTGTAAAACTAAGTGTTTAAAGTTTGTATTTAATGCCGGTGTGTAAAATTGACGTTAGGATGAGTGGAATTTACATTTTTAGATTTTTTGCGTGCACGTTATTTTACTTAATGTAAAATATTTTTTTTGCGTTTTAGATAATATTGACCCGCTTAATTATAAATTACCCTATGTATGTTGCATTTGTTTAACACCAAACGTTATTATTATGAACATAAAGCCATTTCCAAAGTCAGTAAGTGACTTTTTGCTAATCGGAATGCTCATCGTTTCTTTTATGTTGCTGCTTTCGCAGCATATAAAATTGCCAAAATTTGTAAGAAATTCGTAAACAGGGGTGGGTATTGGTATGGAAATAATTGGGTTAACCAGGCTAATCACTTTCAGGCAAAAAGTATGCGGTGCTACTGAAAATCAATAATTACGCTATCGCCAAGGTTTAGGCCTAACAAACCGCTGGCATTGCCTTTATTTATGGCAATTTCGAGGTGGTCGCTAATACCGAAAAGACAAAGTTTTTCGCCTTCGGGCACTTCATTGTAGTGCCAGCTCAACTGACTTATGGTTTCGTTACGTTTAAAGTAGAGCACAAAACGGCGGCCTTGCTGCACGCGGTTAAAAAACTCTTTGGTAACGTTGGTTATCACGTTCTGGAACGAATCGATATAGATTACCGCGCCCTTGATCAGGTTCTTTTCGATAACAGGTTGCAGGGTCATTTTATTTTCTACGCTGGTAACCGGCAGGCCAATTTCGGCAAGGGTACCGCCGTTGGCTAAATGGCATGCAGCCTTCACAAAAATATCCGCCAGCGGGAAATGCAGGAACTTCAGATCCTGGATAATATTTATTTCCACAACTTCATCCGGCTCCATGTTAAACATTAACGAAAATATGCCATTATCGGCCCCAACAAAGTAGTGATTTTTGTAACGTACGGCAAGGTAGCGGGTTTGCGTATTGTACACAGTATCAATACCTATTAGATGTACGGTATTGTCTGGGAAATAGTAAAAACTATTTTTTAAAATAAAGGCGGCCTGCTGCACATTAAAGGCGGCAACATTGTTAGTAATATCTACAATATTTACTGTTGGGAGCAATTTATAAATACTACCTTTAAGGGCAGCCTGATAAATATCTTTATCCCCCAAATCAGTAGTTAAAGTTATAATTGCCATTAATTTTGTAAATATTTATTGCTAATCTTGTAGAGTATTAAAGGTGCAAATATTCAATTTTTAATTCATAAAAATTCGTAAACTGTCAAAAATCAATTCCTATTGAACGAGCTAAAGTTAACAATTGAGCAGATAAACCCCGCCGTATTATGGGGCCCGAATAACGACCATTTCGAGATCATAAAAAAGCAATTCCCTAAGCTTAAAATAGTTGCGCGTGGCAGCGATGTTAAAGTTTTGGGTGATGAACACGAACTAAGCGTTTTCCAAGAGAAGTTTGACCACCTGGTACAGCATGTAGAAAAATTTGAGGGACTTACCGTAATTGATGTGGAGCGCATATTGGGAAGCAAGCCTACAGCCAAACCCGCAGCAGCCGGCGAAAGCACTCCCGACAAATTTGCAAGCGGCGAAGTACTGGTTTTTGGCCCCAATGGTATTATGGTAAGGGCGCGCACGCCAAACCAACACCGCATGGTGGATAGCCTTGCCAAAAACGACATCCTTTTTGCTATAGGCCCTGCCGGTACGGGTAAAACCTATACCGCGGTTGCACTGGCAGTAAGGGCATTAAAAAACAAAGAGATCAAACGTATCATCCTTACCCGCCCCGCAGTTGAGGCAGGGGAGAACCTGGGTTTTTTGCCCGGCGATCTAAAGGAAAAGATCGACCCATATTTGCGCCCCTTGTATGATGCGCTTGATGATATGATCCCGGCCGAGAAGTTGAAGCTTTACCTGGAGAACCGCACCATCGAGATCGCCCCGCTGGCATTTATGCGCGGCCGTACACTTGATAATTGTTTTGTTATTTTGGATGAGGCGCAGAATGCTACAGACATGCAGCTAAAAATGTTTCTGACACGTATGGGTCCATCAGCCAAATTCATCGTAACGGGTGACGTAACACAAATTGATTTACCAAAGAAACAGCAATCGGGCTTATATACGGCCCTGCGCATATTAACTGACATAAGTGGTATCGAAATTGTTTACCTGAGCGGAGAAGATGTTGTACGCCACAAACTGGTAAAACGCATTTTGGAAGCTTACGGGGATATACAATAGTTGATTTGAAATAATAGATGTGAGATTTGAAATAGAAAATCACATCTGTAAATAAGAATTTGATGTGGATTTGGATAAGGGGTTCTGTCTCATATCTCATATCTCACATCTCACATCTAATCCACACATGGACGCAATAAAAGAAACACATTTTAATTTTGACGGACAAACCAATTATTATAAAGGTAAGGTTCGCGATGTTTATACAATA
This sequence comes from Mucilaginibacter aurantiaciroseus, assembly GCF_024055595.1. Lineage (GTDB taxonomy): Bacteria > Bacteroidota > Bacteroidia > Sphingobacteriales > Sphingobacteriaceae > Mucilaginibacter > Mucilaginibacter aurantiaciroseus. Next base: position 1,276,009 of record NZ_JAMXOF010000001.1, on the reverse strand, counting down.
AAGGATAAATACCTGGCCATGGTGGTTACCGATCGCATCTCCGCGTTCGACGTGGTACTGCCCGAGGCTATACCTTATAAGGGGCAGGTACTAAACCAGATAGCCGCCAAGTTTTTACAGGCAACTTCAGATATAGTTCCTAACTGGGTTATCAACGTGCCTGACCCATCTGTTACCATAGGCCGTATTTGCGAGCCTTTTAAGGTAGAGATGGTGATTCGAGGGTATCTTGCTGGGCATGCCGCACGCGAGTACGCAGCAGGTCGAAAAGAGGTTTGTGGCGTTGCCCTTGCCGATGGTTTAAAGGAGAACGATAAATTACCTGTGCCCATCATTACCCCATCTACAAAAGCATCGGTAGGCCATGACGAGGATATCTCTCGTGAAGAGATCCTGAAACAAGGTATTGTAGACGAAGCTGATTATATTCAGTTAGAAAATTATACGCGCCAACTATTTCGTCGCGGTACCGAGATCGCTGCTAAGCAAGGGCTGATCTTGGTTGATACCAAGTACGAATTTGGCAAGGTAGGAGACACTATTTACCTGATAGATGAAATCCACACACCTGATTCGTCAAGGTACTTCTACAGTGAGGGATATGCTGAAAGGCAGGAGAGCGGCGAAGCTCAAAAACAACTTTCAAAAGAGTTTGTAAGAAAGTGGCTTATTGATAATGGTTTCCAAGGCAAGGACGGGCAAACAGTGCCTGTGATGACCCCGGAAATCGTAAGTTCGATATCTGAACGTTACATTGAACTATATGAACAAATTACCGGCGAAACCTTTGTTAAACCGGAGATCGCAGATGTGGTTAAACGGGTAGAAAACGCGATTAATAGAGCATTAGCCTATATGTAAGTTCTTTATTAAAAGATAAATTAATTATATCTTAGCTTTTTAATTATTACAAAATGAAATTTACGGTTGACAAGCACGAGAAGTATATTCTTATTAAGCTTAACGAATCAAAATTAAATTCTTTGATCACACCACAGCTAAAATCCGAGTTGATACTGATCAATACCGAAGGACAAAGGAATATCATCCTTGATCTTTCGCAGGTTAAATTTGCAGATTCATCGGGCTTAAGCAGTTTGTTGGTGGGGCATCGCTTATGTAAAAACCTAATCGGTTCATTCATCCTTTGCGGGCTCAATGAGGCAGTTTCACGCTTAATAACCATCTCACAATTAGATAATGTTCTTTCTATAGTACCTACCTGCGAAGAAGGCATCGACCTTATCTTCATGGAAGAAATAGAAAAAGAACTGAAAAGAGAAATTAGATAATAACCTGTCCTCCCGGTATGAAATTTGAAGTCACAATACTGGGAAGCAGCTCTGCAACCCCCATTTTTAACCGGAACCCTACAGCACAGGTACTTAACATAAATGAAAAGCTTTATTTGGTTGACTGTGCCGAAGGTACCCAGCAGCAAATGCTGCGTTTTGATGTTAAAGCAAGCCGCATAGATTACATTTTTATTAGTCATCTACACGGCGACCATTACCTTGGCCTGGTTGGCCTTCTCTCGTCCATGCACCTTAACGGTCGTAAAAAAGAACTTAGGTTATTTTGCCCCGCGCCTTTAAAAGAGATCATCGATCTACAATTAAAGTATTCTGAAACAACACTGCATTATCCTATTGAGTACGTATTTACCGATGCTACACAAAAAGGTATCATATTAGAGAACCAAGATGTTTTTGTAGAGACTATTCCGCTCAATCATCGGATCCCTTGTACGGGTTTTTTGTTCCGCCAGAAGAAGCGTTTGCGTAAATTGATCAAAGAGAAGATCGAAAATCTTGATGTGCCGGTATCTGAGTATAGTTATCTGAAAAAAGGCGGTGATTACAGAGCACCGAACGGAATAATCTACAAAAACGAAACACTTACAACTTCGCCACAAGAGCCTAAATCATACGCCTACGTATCTGATACATTATATACCGAAAAATACCTGCAACAGATAAACTCGGCCACATTGCTGTACCACGAGGCTACATTTTTACATGACATGCTGGATAGGGCCAACCAAACGCACCACACAACCGCGTTACAGGCAGGGGAGGTAGCAGTAAGGGTTAATGCTGAAAAGCTGGTTATAGGCCATTTCTCGGCCCGCTACAAAACACTTAACGAATTGCTTGACGAAGCCCAAAGCGTTTTCCCCAACACAGAACTTGCTGTAGAGGGAAAAACGTTTGTTATAAGTGAATAATTAATTACTTAAGAAAGCAATTGAGCTTCAGCAAGCTTCGTACCTTCGATACGTACTTTGATCTTCGCAAAAGCGGTTTCACGTGTGGTAGACACATCGTCGCAGAACGGAGAAAATCCGCAATCATCTGTTGTGCCCAACTGGCTTAACGGTATATATTCCGCGGCTTCAATAATCCTGTCTTTTACTTGTTCACTGGTTTCAACTACCGGGTTCAGCACATCAATTACACCCACGAAAACAGTTTGGTTAGGTTTAAGATATTGTTTGATGATCTTCAAAACCTTAACCCTGTCCGGTTCGCTTGCCAATTGCAAATAAAAGCTGCCAACATTTAAATCAAATAAAGAGGGTAAAAAATCCGCGTAATCAATATCGGCGCTATGTGTCGAATCATGATCGCCACCCGGGCATACATGTACCCCAAGCTTTTGTTGATCTTGTTGACTAAAGCGATCAAATACCTGATTATTAACAGCTATAAAATGCTTTAAAACACCGCCTGAAGGGTCAAGCTTTAACGACAAGCGTCCTTCAGTAAAATCCATTTGTACTTTGTAAGCACCCTTCTCCAAACATAAGCGGATGTCTTTCTCACATTCGTTTAGCAGGTCATCTATAAACTCGGCCTGGGTATAACCCTCTATGCCATCTTGAGGATAGATCAAACTAAGGGCTGACGCCGAAATGATGGCTTGCTTTACGGGCAACTGTGTTTGTTGCTGCGCAGCGTTAAGATATTCTACAGCATACTTGCCGTACTTGAACGGGCCGCTGCTTAACAATGGCAGTTGCCTGTGATGCCCATCTTTAAAATCTATCCTCATCCCTTCGGGGGATAAATTTGTAAGCCCTTCAAGAGGGTAGGTGGCAAAGCTCGATTTGGTTTGTTCGCCATCGCTAATAACGGGCGAGCCGGTATCTTCAAGGGCTTTTATAGTTTCTTTTATAGCTTTGTCGTATAGTTTTTGTAAATCGGCCCTGTTAGTATTTGGCGAAATAATAGCAGCTATTAATTCAGGAGATCTTGGAATGCTCCCTATTGGTTCTGAAAGAATTTTCATTTTGATAATTGGATTTTAGGTGATCGTTAAAACAAAACTGGTTTCAGAACGGAAGGTAGATTGTGAGATTTCATCCGAAACAGAAACACCGGTTTTAATTTCCTAAGATAATTAAAATCGGCGTTCGCACTAATTTTATTTAAAGCTATCCTAAAAACTTAGTCCCCCTTTTTACCAAATACAGAGAAGTGTATGTAACGGCTTGGGTGTGCTTTAATATCAATAAACAAGTTGTTAAGGTTACCCGATGCTGTGTTTAAGTTATCGTACATCTTAGTATCGTTCATCAGTAAACCTAATGATCCCTGTCCGCTGTTTATTTTATCGATAGTGGTTTGCAGGCCACCCATGGCCTTGTTAGCATTGTCTAAAGTCCCTTTAATATTAGATTTAGCCAAATCGGTGCTAAACTTTTCAAAGTTGGCAGATATACCGTTTAGGTTACCTGTGCTGGTTTTTAAATTACTTGATGCAGCATCGGCGTTAGCCATAATACTGTTGATATGTGTGCTTTGCGCTCCTACAATGGCATCTATCTTTTTGGTAGTGCTTTCTAAAGTTTGCAGTGAATTGGCAATGCTTGCAAAACTCCTGTCTACATTGGCTTGGAAACGTGGGTTCATTATTTTATTGATCGAACTCAGGGCCGAATCTACTTTGGTTATTAAAACCTCGGCCTTTTTCTGGATAGGCTGTAAGCTTTCAGCAAGGCTGCCTTGTATATCGGCACGCAGTGTATCCTGGTCTTGCGCATATTTCATGCTGGCGCCCAGTTGAAAAACAATAGCTTTACCACCCAAAAGGTCTGTGCTTTCTAATTTAGCCAGGGTATTATCGGGTACGTTGTATTGTTTGTCTACTTTAAATTCAACAATGGTGCGGCCATCTCCTTGTAATGCCATTTTAGATACACGGCCAATTTGGAAACCGTTTACCAGTACCGGTTTTGAGATGGTTAATCCCTCTACACTGCGGTAAATGGCATAAAATTTATTGGCCGATGAGAAAACATCATTTCCGCGGAGAAAGCTGTATCCCAATATTAACACGGTGATGGCAACAGCTGTAAGTGCCCCAATTTTTGTTTCGTTAGATATTTTCATAAAGGTGTGTAGATGTATGTATATTTTCTTTGTTTTAGTTTGCTGTAACTTGTTCCATTTGCACTTTATACTTATTAATTGCCCGTACTATCGAATTAACTATCTCTGTTTGCCCTTCTTCGGAGTTTAAATACTCTTCATCTTCGGGGTTATTAATGTAGCCTGTTTCAAACAGTACAGACGGCATTGCACTGTGGCAAAGCACGTATAGGCCCTGTTCGCGCAACCCTTCGCTTCGTCTTCCGTTTGTCCCAACAATCTCATCATTAATTAAGTTTGCAATTTTTATACTTTGTTTACGAAATTTACGCATATAGGCATCGGTAAGTATAACAACTATAGGGTCGTTAGGGTCTAAAGCGCCACCTTCAATGCCAGATTCATCTTCAACTTGGTTATTTTTAATTGCATTTTGTTCTTCACGCGACCGATGCAAACCGTAAACCAACATTAAAACCCCTTTACCGGAACGATCTGGCACCCGTACCGACTTATAAACTGCCTTACCACGCTTTGTACTCACACGCTCACGAACCACCCTGTCTGACAAGGAATTACAGTGAATGGAAATAAATAAATTCCCCTTGTTTTGATTGGCTATTTCGGCACGCCTTTCAAAGGAAACATCCTCTTGGGTTGTGCGGGTTAAAACGGCTTTTACACCCTCAACATCTTTTTCAATTGCCTTCTGCAATTTTAGTGCGATGGCAAGCGTTACATTCCTTTCGTTAGAAAAAGAGCCGCCTGCACCGGGCGAGTAATGGCCGGGTGCAGGATTGGTTGGCTTTACACCATGGCCTGCATCAATGATAACTGTTTTAAGTTTAAAACTGTTTACAACGGTGTCTTTTTTTACGAGATATGTTGGAGTGAACGAAAATAATGAGAAGCAAGTTAATATCGTGGCAAAGCCACAAATCGTTCTTTTCAACCTGTTCAATATTTTATTTTTCATTAGCTTTGAACGCTATTAACTGTACCTGCAAAAATACTATTCATAATCAACTTTGAAATTAGTTAAGCCTTTTTTTACAATTTTAATAATATTAACGGTTAACATAGTAGCCTCTGCAAAAACGGGGTTCCACTACATAACTGTTAAAGATACCATTATAAAAGCCGATTCTACAAAGGCCCGCAAAGTCATCCAGCCTAAATCGACAATAAAAGCAAATAACACCAAAACAAAAGGCCGTAATTTTACCGCTCCCAATACTACAACATTAAACACTCAAAGAGATACCACACCAAGCGCGGGTGGGCTAAAATCAATTTTAAAAGCCACTGCCGAAGATTCGTCCTTTATTGATAACGATTCCAAGATCAAATACTTATATGGCCGTGCACGTGTAACCTATGAAGACTTTGAGCTTGATGCCGAATACATCCGCGTTGATGAAAACAAGCACCAGATATTTGCACGTGGCGCAATCGACCCCAAAACAAAACGATACGTAGGTCGGCCTTTATCTAAATCAGGTAAAGAAAAGCCGGTAGCATCAGATTCTTTATTATTTGATTATAAAACTAAAAAGGGAAAGATCTGGAACCCAGCATCAGAGCAGGAGGGTAACTTTATATCCGGCGGCCAGGCAAAACGCTTAAACGAAACCGAGGTAGCTTACCGTAATGTAATATTCAGCACATGTGATCTGCCGTATCCCGAAACTCACTTTGGTATTGTTATTACAAAGGGTATCGGACAAAAAAACCGGATCATATCCGGCCCGGCATATTTAGAAATCGCGGGGGTACCATTGCCTTTAGGTATACCGTTCGGCTTTTTCCCCAAGCCGGACTCGCGTACATCCGGCCTTATATTGCCAACATTTGGTGAGGATCAAAAACTTGGTTTTTATCTGCGTAACATTGGTTACTACCTTGCGTTGAGCGATTATATCGACCTTACTACTATGGCTACCTTGTATTCAAAAGGATCTTACGAGATAAATACAAACGCGCGTTATCTAAAAAAATATAAATACGGAGGTAGTTTAACTTTAAGCTATGGCTCGCATAATTACGGCCTTGCCGGAGACCCGGCCATTAAAGATTTTAATATAGCCTGGACACACTCGCAAGACCCTAACGCTAACCCGGGTACAACCTTTAGTGCATTGGTTAACGCAGGTACATCAAGCTTCTACAGAAACAGCCCGGGCCAAAACAACTATAACTTAACACAGTTAACACAAAACAACTTACGTTCAGCTATATCATATGGTAAAACATGGGCGGGCACACCTTTCAACTTAAATGTTAGCTTAGGCCACAGCCAGGACCTTACCTCAAAAACGGTAACGCTGGAATTGCCTACTTTTAGTTTTAACATGGCTACATTAAGCCCTTTTGATTCTAAAAATCGTGTGGGCGAGCAAAAATGGTATCAGCGCATTACCGTTGGTTATAGCTTGGTAGGTACAAATAAATTGAATGCCATACCGGAGTCCGAATTATTTAAATCGAGTACTTTTACCAAGCGTTTGCAAAACGGTGTACAACATACTATCCCTGTTGCCTTTAATGCCACGTTTCTTAAATATTTTCAGTTTAATACGGGTATTAACTATTCCGAACGCTGGTATATGCAAAGCATCCGCAGGAGGTTTGACAGAGGTACTGTAGCAGGCCAGATATTACCGGTTACCGATACTGTACAAGGCTTTACCCGTAACTATCAATATAGCTTAAATGCAGGTGTGTCTACCAAGGTATATGGTACTATACCGTTTAGAAAAGGTAATTTAATGGCAATAAGGCACGTAACCACCCCATCTATCAGTTTTAACTATCAACCCGATTTTGGTGAACCAAGTTATGGTTATTACCGAACCGCAGTAAGCGCGGCAACTGTTCCCTACCCATACTATGCGCAACGTTACTCTATATATGAGCAATCGGTTTACGGAGGGCCGCCAATAGGTAAACAGGCAGGGATAGGTTTTTCGTTAGATAATACTATTGAGGCCAAGGTGAAACCAAAAAGCACCGACACATCGGGCGTGGCCAGGAAAATCCCGATCCTACAAGGCTTATCTTTTTCTACGTTTTATAACTTCGCGGCCGATTCACTTAAACTTGCCAATATCAATTTCTCGGGCCACACGGCAATATTAAATCAAAAGATCAATATCAACTTTAGCGGTTCGTTTGACCCCTACACTACACAGGTTCGCGATTCTATTTCCAACAACCAAGTTCAGAAATATATTAGGCGCGTAAACCGCTTCAGCTGGCAGGATGGTAAATTTCCTTTGCTGCAAAGCTTTAGTTTATCAATGAGCGGGGCCCTAAACCCGGCTACATTCAGGCCTAAAACTGTGCAGCCTGTCGGTAATACTTTGGCCACTATGGATCCTAACCAAGCTCAACGGCTTGCCATGATCAATAGCGACCCCGGCGCATATATTGATTTTAATATCCCCTGGAATATTTCTATAAACTACAGCTATTCATATTCCAACCAGGTTATAAACAGCTCTGTAAGTAATACCATAATGGTAAGTGGCGATTTAAGTCTTACCCAAAAATGGAAAATACAATACAACAGCAGTTACGATATTAAGGCAAAGCAGCTAAGTAGCGCTACCTCATTTGCGATCTATCGCGATCTGCATTGCTGGGATCTGTCTGTTCAATGGCTACCATTCGGCTTTTATAAATCATACAACGTAACCCTAAAAGTTAAGGCATCAATTTTGCAGGACCTGAAACTGAGTAAACGAAGCGATTACACCAACAATCAAAACTTTAACTAAATATGCTGGCAGAGATCATAACCATTGGCGACGAGATACTAATTGGACAAATAGTAGACACCAATTCGGCATGGATGGCTCAAAAACTAAATGAAGAGGGTATAAGAGTTAAACAGATCTCATCTATCTCAGACGATAAGCAACATATTCTTAAAGCCCTTGCCGAAGCCGCACAACGTGCAGATATTATATTGGTAACCGGTGGCCTTGGCCCCACAAAGGATGACATTACCAAATTAACGATAGCAGAATATTTTGGTGTTGGCCTTGTTTTAAATAACGAGGCTTTACAAAACGTTGAAAGTATTTTTAAAAAGTATAACCGACCGCTACTTGAGGTTAATCGCAAACAAGCAGAGGTACCCCAAAATTGCGAGATTATATTGAATAACAACGGTACTGCACCGGGTATGTGGTTTAATGTAGATGGGAAGATATATGTATCGATGCCCGGCGTGCCTTTCGAGATGAAATACATGATGGAGGAAGCTGTGATACCCAAGCTAAAGCAAACATTAAAGTTGCCGGTCATCATTCACAAAACCATATTGACGGTAGGTGAGGGGGAGTCATTCCTTGCTGAAAAGATAGCCGATATAGAGAACGATCTTCCATCAAACATAAAGCTTGCCTATCTACCAAAAATGGGGCAGGTGCGTTTGAGGTTAAGTGCCTATGGCGATGGCGAGGCATTACTAAAAAATAAGTTAGAGGAATTTGTAGCGAGGATAGTTGAACGGGTTGGCATTAATGTAGTTGCCCAGGAAGATATCCCGCTGGAAAAAGTGATCCTGAATTATATGGCAGAGCGAGGGCTTACGCTATCTGTAGCCGAAAGCTGTACCGGTGGTTATGTATCACACCTGATAACAAAGCACGAGGGATCATCACAGGTATTTTTGGGAGGGGCGATAACCTATTCAAACGGCCTGAAGGAAAATATTTTGGCTGTAAAAAGCGAAACACTTTATCAGTTTGGAGCTGTAAGCGAACAAACGGTTACTGAAATGGCCGAAGGTGCTTTGCGGCGGTTTAAGTCGGATTTTTCGGTAGCAATAACCGGCATTGCAGGACCGGGGGGCGGCAGCGACGATAAGCCCGTGGGCACTGTATGGATAGCGGCGGCAAAAACCGGCAAAACCGTAGTAAAGAAATTCACATTCGGTAACAAGCGCGCGCAAAACATCGAAAGGAGTGCTGTAGCAGCCTTTTTTATGTTGATTACTTTACTTAAAGAAAATTAGCGGACCCGGTTTAATTCTATATTTTTGAACTAAGAACTATTGTTTCGTTATGGCCAAATACCAATTATTACTGCCAAAAATGGGGGAGAGCGTTGCGGAAGCAACGATAATCAAGTGGACAAAAAAACCGGGCGATTATATAGAAGCAGATGAGGCAGTTATGGAAATTGCTACCGACAAAGTAGATTCGGAAGTCCCGTCACCAGTTTCAGGAAAATTAATTGAACAGCTTTTTAAGGAGGATGAGGTTGTACAGGTAGGTTCTGTAATAGCCATCATAGAAACTGACGAAGTCGACAGCATTGATGCACCGCCACCTATTCCGCAACCCGAAAAAGAAGCTGCACCAGAACCTGAGCATAAAATTACCCAAACGCCCGAACCTACACCGCGGCCAGTTGCAGAACAATCACCACAATTTTTAACGCAGCCAACTCCTCAGCCCGTAGCTGAAGAACCTGCAACTGCACCAGGTGTTGATATTCCCGGCATCAATCAAATTGAACAAAGAGAAAATACACCTGTTGACGGCGTAAATTATAGTAACCGCTTTTACTCGCCATTGGTAAAAAATATAGCCAACCAGGAAAGTATTAGCAATAACGAACTTGACCAGATTCCCGGTACAGGCGCCGAAGGTCGTTTAACAAAAGACGACCTGCTGGAGTATATCCAAAAACGTGGTTCAAGGGTTTCTACACCACAACCAGGCTATACCCTACCGCAAGTTGCTCAACAACCAAGCGTACCTGCACAGCCAGTACCTGAGCCGGCATACTTTGCACCAACACCACAGGTAGAAACACCTAAACCGGCATCGCAGCCAAAACCCTCACATGAACAAAATGCTGCACCACAGACCGAAGCCCCTAAAGCCGCTTCGCAACCTGCTGCAACATCAGTATCAGGAGGGCAGGAGATTATAGAAATGGACCGCATGCGCAAGCTTATTGCTGAACATATGGTTTACAGTAAGCATACATCGCCACATGTAACCTCGTTTGTTGAGGCCGATGTTACCGAACTTGTGCTATGGCGAGAGAAAATTAAAAACTCATTCGAGAAACGTGAAGGCGAAAAAATAACCTTCACCCCGATATTTATTGAGGCGGTTGTAAAAGCAATAAAAGATTTCCCGATGATCAACGTATCTGTTAACGGTACCCAGATCATCAAGAAAAAGGATATCAACATCAGTATGGCAACTGCTTTGCCAAGTGGAAACTTAATTGTACCGGTTATTAAAAAAGCAGATGAGTTAAGCCTGATAGGCATAACCAAAGCTGTTAACAACTTGGCGAACCGTGCCCGTAACAATAAACTACAGCCCGATGATGTACGCGATGGTACGTTTACCATCACTAACGTAGGTTCGTTTGGTAACGTAATGGGTACACCCATTATTAACCAGCCACAGGTAGCCATATTAGCAGTTGGCGCCATTAAAAAGAAACCAGCCGTTATAGAAACACCAAAAGGTGATGCAATAGCAATCAGGCACATGATGTTCTTGTCATTATCGTATGACCACCGCGTTGTTGATGGTGCGCTGGGCGGACAATTTGTAAGCAGGGTAGCCCATTACCTGGAAAACTGGGACACTAACAGGATTTTATAGTTACAGAAATATATAGTTAATTTAATTTGTGAGTTCTACAAAAACAAAGGCTTCTATTACGGAAGCCTTTGTTTTTTATTGTTATTCGGTAACCGTGCTTATATGTAAGGTTTTTTCATGCTTATCAAAATCCCTGGTAAGCATTTCATAGATTATTTTTAGCCACAATATTAAGCAAGGGAAGGCCATCAAAGCGTAGGGTATTATATAATTGACCCGTATATATCTCGGCATTACATCCGAAGTTGAAAAGCTTGAAAAGACAACCGCAAATACAATAAGTAAACGTTCGAAACTGGTAATTGGCCTGTCTAAATTAACGAACCAGATACCTACACCTATAAATGCAATAATATAGGTTGGCGGCTCGGACCCGGTACTAAATATTACCGTAAATATTAATGTAGATGCCAGTAGCAGTAGTTGATATTTGGAGTTGCGCCAATGTTTTATACGCAGCATTGATGCACCAAACAGCAGTATACCTGGCACCAATGTAAATAAGTTAGCCAAGTTTTTAACCATAAATATTTTAGTGACCATCCCCATTACGCTTACATTACCTCTGGTAGAAACTAGGTTGGCGGTGTTTTTTGCAAGCAGGTCTGGATACCAGTCGCTATAGGTTTTTAAAATATAATGTGGGGATGACACCAGCATTGGCAATGCAAATAACACTACCGACCAAAATATAAGGCTCAAAATAAATTTAACCTTATTATCTGCGAAGAAGAAGAACGCCAAACCAACAATGCCGTATAATTTAATTGCAGTACCCAGAATGATCATCAGAGCAGCCCAAAAATCCTGCTTATTCCTAATAAATATAAAGCTAAAAATTACCAGCGCTGCAATTAGAGGGTTTACCTGAACGTTACCCGACGAGCCCATCATACTATTTATATTAAGTAACAGTATAACCAGCTTTTGCGAATTATTTAAAGGCAGTTTCGATACAGCATAATACAGTATAAAAGTTAAAAACATCACCCAAAGTATTACGCCAATTTGGTTTGGCAATACGGCAAAAGGAGCTATAACCAATCCAAATACCGGCCCGTAATGGTTAAGGTCGAAATAGTATTGTGGTTCGGGGCCAAACAAGCTTTGCTCATGTATAAGATTTAAAAAGTTATGCTTATAAATAATATAATTATTATGCGTGGTAAGCTTGTTCTCGGGATGTATAATAATATCTTTCGCTACAGCAAAAAAACTTAAGCCAAACCAAAGCGTAAGTATAAAACGTTTATCGAACAGGATGCTTTTTAGCTTTTGCATAACAGGGTTTAAGATTTTTGCAATGATACGTAATGACAGGTAAATACAGAAATGAGAAACTCTAAACAAAAAAGAGATTGCCCGGCATTACCGATCCAATCTCTTTGTAATATTATGTGTGCAAGTTTCTATGCTTCGGCTGTTTATAGCTTTTCTGCAGCTAAGGTAACACCGGTTAACTGATCGGCAAAGGCCACGAAAGCTTTTGTATCTGCTATGCGCTGCTGGTTATCAATAAGCTTTTGCAGGTTTATTTTACCTATCACAAACTTATAGCTGCCCGAGTAAAAACGTTCGTGGATGTGCTCAAATTCTAAAGCTTCAACCAAACCTTCATCCTCGTAACGCAGATATATATTAACTTCTACATTGTTGGTGAATTGCAGATTATTTACACCCTTAGCTTTTTTGTATTCGTATTGATAATCGTAACGTAAGGCTGCTATATCTGATAGTACCGCAGAACCGGTTGGATGGCCGCCTGCACCTTTACCAAAAAAGAATTGTTGATCGGCAAAGGCTGCCTGTACGGTTACACCATTATATTCATACTCCACGTTATATAAAAACTCGGTTTCATTCACAAACTTAGGTAAAACAAAAAGAGTAACGTGCTTATCGTCAAGTTCCTTAGCAACCGGTACCAGCTTTATTTTTAATTTCTTCTCGCGGGCGTATTGCAGATCATTTGGTGACAAGTTTTTGATGCCTATGTTCAATACATCCTCAGGGTTGATCACAACACCATAGGCATGTGCTGCCGCGATGATCAGTTTATACTTGGCATCGTAGCCGCCAACATCCATTGTCGGGTCGGTTTCGGCAAAGCCAAGGATCTGTGCTTGTTTAAGTGCAGTATCGTAATCAAGGTTTTCTAAATAACCTTTAGAAAGAATGTAATTTGATGACCCATTAAAGATACCGCTGATAGAGTGGAGCAATTCATTGTCATAATATTCCTCCAGATTACGGATGATAGGGATACTGCCACAAACCGCGCCTTCGTATAATAAAGAAGTTCCGTGGATCTGTTGAAGTTCTATCAACTCATTCAGGTAAGTAGCAATCATTTTTTTACTGGCCGATACTACGTTTTTGCCGGTGCTTAACGCACGTGATACAATTTCGAAAGCAGCTTCGGTATCATTTATCAGTTCAATCACGGTATTTATTTCCGGGTTGTTCAGAATCTCGTCACGATCGGTTGTGAAAAGTTCTTTCGGTAACGAACGTTCTTTGCCCGGGTTTTTAATGGCAATTTTAACGATTTCGATGTTCAGATCTTTTGTTTTGATGATATCGTACAATCCCTGGCCCACAATTCCAAATCCGAAGAGGCCTATATTCAGTTTCTTGCTCATTAAGCTATTTTTTGTAATTCTATTATTTTTCCTTTTACATCGGTTTTAAAAAACGATGTGATGATGTTTGTTAAGTCTTTTGTTTCAATTAAAAATCCATCGTGTCCATAAAACGAATCCAATTCGGCAAAGACCGATTTTGGGATATGCCTAAACAGGTATTGCTGCTCTTCGATAGGAAATAACACATCCGATTTGATGCCGATAACCAATGTACGTGCTTTTATCAAACTCAATGCTTTATCAACCCCATGCCTGCCTCGGCCTATGTTATGTGAATCCATCGCCTTAGATAGATACCAGTAACTGTAGGCGTTAAAACGGTTTACTAATTTTTCGCCCTGGTAACCTTGGTAAGTTGATGCTTTAAAGTTATCAGTAGTATCATCGCCATCTTCCTGCTGTGTGATGCCGTAAGTTTTATAACTACGGTAAGATAGAAGCGCTATGCTTCGCGCCGCTTTTAAACCTTTACTGCCACCATCTGGTGCGCCGGCGTAAAAGGTACGATCGGCAATGATAGCCAAACGTTGCGACTCATTAAAGGCAATGCCCCATGGTGAATGATTCGCATTCGTTGCTATCAATATCAGGTTTTTGATGCGTTCTGGCTCAATAATACTCCACTCTATAGCCTGCTGGCCACCTAATGATCCACCTAATAAAATTTCTATATGATCGATATCTAAATGATCAGCCAATAATGTATGCGCCTTTACAATATCACGAATGGTAAACTCCGGGAAAGCCAGGTAATATGGCTGACCTGTATTCGGATTAGTATCAAGAGGGCTAACTGTACCATAAGGCGAGCCTAACACATTAGCACAAACAATAAAATGTTCGTCGGGATTAAAGTGGTCTTCGGGGCCGAAAAGTCCTTCCCACCAGTCAAAAACATCAGAATTTGCAGTGAGGGCATGGCATACCCACACCACATTATCCCGGTTTTTATTAAGGCTTCCATAGGTAGTAAAGCCAATTGTAAGTCCTTGCAGTTTCTGGCCGGATTCCAGTTCAAACGTTCCGGTATATGTAAAACTTTGTGTGCTCATTTGTTATTATTCGTTATTGGGGAGCAGTTGGCTAAAACAACCGCCCCCATAATAACATCACTTAAAAAACTAAAAAATTCTTATGCTAATTCAAGCTGCTGTATTTTGGCAAATGCCTGTTCAAAATCAGCTTTAATATCATCTATATGTTCAATACCAACCGCCACGCGTAATACGCCCGGCAGTACTCCCGCAGAGATCTGCTCAATGTCTGATAATTGCTGATGCGTAGTAGCCGATGGTTGTATAATTAATGTTTTTGCATCGCCAACATTGGCTAAATGGCTAACTAATTGAAGATTGTCAATCAAGTTATTCGCCAATTCCTTGTCTCCTTTTATCTTGAACGACAATACCGCGCCAAAGCCATTTTTTAGATATTTTTTGGCAAGCGTGTGATATTCAGAAGATTCTAACCCCGGATAATTAACCGATTCTACCTGCGGGTGTTTTTCCAGCCACTTGGCCAATTCAAGCGTATTATCTACATGGCG
Organism: Mucilaginibacter aurantiaciroseus; assembly: GCF_024055595.1. Classification (GTDB taxonomy): domain Bacteria; phylum Bacteroidota; class Bacteroidia; order Sphingobacteriales; family Sphingobacteriaceae; genus Mucilaginibacter; species Mucilaginibacter aurantiaciroseus. Next base: position 1,260,804 of record NZ_JAMXOF010000001.1, on the reverse strand, counting down.
CTGTACTCGCAGGGATAAGGTTTCCAATCCCTGGATATTTAGCCATGAATTGAATGGTGATTGCGAAGGGCCGAAATCCCTCAAACCCTCCACACGGGCACGAATAATAAAGTTAATGTTGCCAAACGGACCGTTAACACCAAATACATCATTAAATACTAATCCATGGTAACCTTCGCTTGGCTCGGTAAATTGCGTGAATTTGCCGTTACCCCAATTATAAGTACCGCCATCAACAATAACACCGCCAACGCTTGTTCCATGTCCGTTTATCCATTTGGTAGTAGATTCCACAACCACATGCGCGCCATGTTGTAATGGGCGGAACAGGTACCCACCTGCCCCGAAGGTATTATCAACTATCAACGGCAGATCGTGCTTTTTGGCTAATGCCGCCAATTTTTCAAAATCGGGAATACTGAATCCGGGGTTACCAATAGTTTCTGTATAAATAGCTTTGGTTTTATTATCGATGTGTTTTTCGATATTTTCGGCTGTATCGTCTTGGGCAAAACGTACTTCGATCCCCAAACGTTTAAAAGCTACTTTGAATTGATTGTATGTACCGCCATATAAAAAAGGAGAAGTAACAAAGTTATCACCGGCCTGTAAAATATTATTTAAAGCTATGAACTGCGCCGCTTGGCCTGATGCTGTTGCTAAAGCCGCTATACCACCTTCAAGAGCAGCAATGCGCTTTTCAAAAACATCGGTAGTGGGGTTCATTAAACGGGTGTAGATGTTGCCAAATTCCTTTAGCGCGAAAAGATTTGCGCCATGCTCGGCATTTTTAAATACGTATGAAGATGTTTGAAATAATGGTACTGCACGGGCACCTGTGGTAGCATCAACTTCCTGACCGGCATGTAGTTGAAGTGTTTCAAATTTTAAGTTAGACATGTTCTGTAGATTAAGAGTTTTTAATTGGAAATGTTAAGATTACGGCAGGATAGAACTATCCCATTCGGCAGATCACGTATTTTTCAGGAAAATAGAAAAGGGAACGTGTTAGCGAATTAACAGCAGCAACAACACATAATAATACAGCCTTGAGATTGGTTGTATACTAAAGTTAGGGCCGATAGGGCCTGAAATGTATTTTTTTGTAGGTAAGTTAAACTTTTCATGATTAAAAATTTATATCCCCCGGTTAACTATTCTCCGGGACAGGAATTGGCACCTTCTACACCGTGTAGGGTTGCCAGCGGTTCTCTGAGCCTGATCTCTCGCCGCTTCTTTATAAACCAAAATTCGTGTAAGGGAAAATTGATCGTAGTATTGCTATCAAATAATGTTTCAAATATAGGGTAATAGGAATTTATAATCCAAATTAAATTTTAATTTTATTGTAAATAATGCTTAAAATAGGCAAATTAAAATCATTTTATGAAACTCTCTTTCAGCATTGCACTCATTTTAATCAGTTATAATATAAATGGTTTTGCCCAAAAAGCTATCGTAAATGGCATATCCATCAACGGTGTAACTCTTTGTAAAACAAAAATTAAAGATTTAAAAGAGAAATATATCGATGTTAAAGAACTTGCGATTGGAGAAATGGATTTGCAAAAGAATTGCTTTGGGCAAGATTCGAGATTTATTGCCGGGAAAGGGTTCAGTTTTGAAAAACTGCCGGAGATGATATTTCAAACAAGCCAAACTTCAGGACTCGTTAGTAAAATACGTTTAACTAAGCTATATACCGGAGTTTTGCCAGATGGTAAAACTATTGATATGAGTAAATTGGTTTTAGGGGATGTTATTAAATTATACCCGCAGTTTAAAAACAAATGGAAATCGAGAGATTGTTCGGGCTATTGGAATTTTTCTAACGATACTATATCATTTTACGTAAAGATTGATAAGGCAAAACAACCGCAATTCCCTATTGATAAGGCTTATTATATGAATAAGCCTATTGAAGGTATCGATATTATATCATCATGTTACGATCAGGAGAATAACAAGGATTTTGATGTATCGGTAATTCCTGCCGACCCAATATTTTATGTCGACAGCGTGAAAGTGCTTAAAGCCGACCTTATGAAATATAACCCTGATGATATAGTTATGTTGACAGTTTACAAAGATGCCAACGCTATTGAGCTTGGCGGGCCTGAAGCAAAATACGGACTAATCTACATTGAGACTAAACAGTTTGCCAAAAAGCGTTATTGGAATTTTTTTAGCTCAAAATCTGCAGAGTATACAAAGGTCGTTCCTTCTGCAACAGAGGATGCAAACGTGCAATATATTTTAAACAAACGGGTTTTAACAAAAAGCTACGAGGGCGACCTGGCTTCGATCAACGATAAAACATTTAAAGAGATCCGAATAATTAGTAAAAATGATTTGTTTAAAAACTTTGGTGTTAAAGACAAAGCCTACGGTATTATCATCATTTCCGACGCACCACCGAACCTTAAAAACGGGAAAGATTAATTCTAAACAATTATGCCATAGCCTGCGCCAGATCAGCTATCAAATCATCAATATGTTCCAACCCAACAGAAACCCGCAATAAATTAAATGGCGTTTTTGTGTCGGGTCCTTCCACGCTGGCACGGTGCTCTATCAAACTTTCAACACCGCCCAGGCTGGTTGCCTGGGTAAATATTTTGAGAGCATTAACTACTTTTTTCGCTTCCGCTTCGCCGCCTTTTAGGGTAAATGACATCATGGCACCTGGAAGATTCATCTGAGTTTTAGCAATATCATATTGCGGATGCGACGGCAAGCCGGGATACATTACCTGCTCTACATTTGGATGTTTCTCTAAAAAAGCGGCCAGAAGTTGTGCATTGTGCACGTGGCCATTAACACGGTAAGGCAGGGTTTTAATACTACGCACCAGGTAGTAACAATCCATAGGAGAGGGCACCGCGCCGCCCATGGTTTGTACATTGCGGATCTTTTCCCACCATTCGTTTTTCTCAGCGGTAATTAATGCGCCGCCCATCAGATCGCTGTGGCCGCCAAAGTATTTGGTGGATGAATGCATCACCAAATCGGCACCCAAAGCAAGCGGATTTTGACAAATAGGTGTGGCAAAGGTATTATCACACACAACTTTTATATTGTGCTGACGGGCTATCGCCACTACCTTTTTAATGTTGGTAATTTTTAATAATGGGTTAGATGGCGTTTCTATCCATATCACTACGGTGTTGGGTTTAATATGTGCCTGTAAAACATCACTATCATTCACATCTACAAAATCAAACTCCAATATCCCCGCAAAAAGTGCCTTTAGCTGGTTACGCAAGCCATGATACATATCATCCGGCGCAATGATATGCGTGCCCGGCTCCAATGATTGGAAAACCGACATGCCTGCTGCGTTACCAGATGAAAAAGCCGCAGCCTCAACACCGCCCTCTAATTGTGCCAACACATTTTCTAACGAAGTTCGGTTAGGGTTGGCGGAACGGCTGTATTGATAGCCCGCAGCAAATCCGCCATCCGCATCGCGCTCAAACGTAGTTGACATAACAATGGGTTGTACAACTGCTTTTGTTGAGGCATCGGTATGGTTACCTGCATGGATGGCGATGGTTTCTATTTTCATGATGGTGCTAAATAACAGCAATTATTTGAATATTTAATAAAATAATTAAGTGTATCTAACATGTTTTTACTTTAAAATAAACTCATTTATTACATGAATTAAATTGAAAAAAAATATAGGCTGCTTTTAATTTCGCTAATAATAACATCACTAATATCATCCTGCTCAAAGGACAGTTCTTTTCCAGATAACAATAAGTTAAATGACAGTTTTAATGCATAGGCTTTATTTAAAGCCCGGATCAGCAACTCCTACACTGTAATGCACTTTGCTAAAGAGTCGATTCTTAACTACGAGACCAGAATGACTTTGGTTAATGGTCGTGTAACAGCCAGGGTTCTATATTATCATGAAACCGTTATACAAATATTAGGTAATACTACCAGAGTTACTAAACAATGGGAGGACGATACAAGCAACTTGGGTTCTCATGATAATGGGGCTGATGCTATCACAATTGACAAAGTATATAACCTTGCAAAAATATCATGGCCTAATTTAGAAGCCAAAACCAACGAGATTTTATGAGAAACTAATAACGATTGCATGATATCAACTGCGGTTTCACTGCCAAAAGATTACCAATGTGCAATGACTGGGATTTATATTATATCAATTAATTCTATGTAACCACACTGTCATAGTTAAGTGTTCAAACACTCATTATACTGATACTTCCGTTTTAGAATTAATTCAAATTGTTACATTTGCTTAAATTTTTTTATGATGGAAGTATCAGATAATTTTCTGGTTTTGCTGAATAACCCTCAGCTTTTACCGGCACTAAAACAGATTGCTGAGAAGGTACTCCATAATCAGCGCATCACATTTGAAGAAGGCGTTCTGCTTTACGAAAAGGCCGAACTTGGTTATCTGGGAGTACTTGCCAACTACATACGCGAACAAAAACACGGTGATAAAACATACTTTAACCGCAATTTCCACATAGAGCCAACCAACCTTTGTGTTTACGATTGTAAATTCTGTTCTTACTCGCGCCTCATAAAACAACGTTCCGACGGATGGGAGTACACGATGGAAGAAATGCTGGATATTGTTAAAAAATACGATGAGCAGCCGGTTACAGAAGTGCACATTGTAGGTGGTGTTTTACCGCAGTATGATGTTGCTTTTTATTCGGAATTATTTAGCAGGATAAAAGCACACAGGCCTGATCTGCACATTAAAGCATTAACACCTGTTGAGTATCATTACATCTTTAAAAAAGCTAAGATAGAATATGCTACAGGCATGAAACTGATGAAAGATGCTGGTTTGGAATCTATGCCGGGCGGAGGGGCGGAAATCTTCCATCCTGAAGTGCGCGATCTGATAGCCAAAGATAAATGTACCGGCGACCAATGGTTGGCTATCCACGAAGAGTGGCACAAATTGGGTATGCGCTCAAACGCTACTATGCTTTATGGCCATATCGAAAAATTTTATCATAGGGTTGACCACATGGAGCAACTACGCCAACTGCAGGATAAAACAAGCGGTTTCCAAACGTTTATTCCGTTGAAGTTCCGTAACCAGGATAACCAAATGAGTAATGTGCCGGAATCGACTGTAGTTGAAGATTTACGTAATTATGCTATCGCACGTATCTACCTGGATAATTTTGACCATATAAAAGCTTACTGGGCCATGATCAGCCGTACCACCGCGCAACTATCACTTAACTTTGGGGTGGATGATATCGACGGTACGCTTGATGATACTACGAAGATATACTCGATGGCTGGCGCAGAAGAGCAAAAACCGGCCATGAGTACCGAAGAATTAGTAGAGCTGATCAAAAATGCAGGACGCTACCCAATAGAGCGCGATACGCTTTATAACCTGGTGACCGATTACAATGATTACCATTTTCCTGATGAAGTAAAACCGCGCTTTTACAAATTGCCGGTTATAAATTAGTTTATTGGTTTATTAATTAATTAATTAATTGGTGTTAACCGATTGACCGATGGTTAATAATGAACATACGGACCAATGAACAAATGAACTATTGAACAAATGAATAAAGTAGAAAAGACATTATATATAGTACGCCACGGGCAAACGGATCTTAATAAGCAAGGCATTGTACAGGGCCGCGGCCGCGATACCGATTTAAACGACGAAGGCCGCTACCAGGCCGACCTTTTTTACCAGGCTTACAAGGAAGTACCTTTCGATAAGATCTACATATCCGAACTAAAGCGCACTCAGCAAAGCATCCAGCAGTTTATAGACCTTGGCTTGCCATACGAAAGGCTGGAAGGTTTGGATGAGCTTGCCTGGGGCATCCACGAAGGACAACCCGCCACGCCCGAAACCAAAGCCGCGTTTTTAGACCTGATGCGCAATTGGTTAGAGGGTAATCTCGATACTAAGTTTAAAGGTGGCGAAAGCCCTAATGAAGTAAAGGCAAGGCAACTACAGGCGCTCGATATTATGATGAGTCACCCTGAAGAGAAAAATGTATTGGTATGTATGCACGGCCGTGCATTACGTTTGCTGATGTGTATTTTAACAGATCTGCCGCTTACGCAGATGGATACCTTTCCGCACCAAAACCTTGTGCTTTACAAGGTAACTTATGATGGCAGTCGTTTCCGCATTGTGGAAGCCAATAACGCATTGCATTTGAAAAATTCATAGAGAACGATAAGTGAAAAAGATAAGAATATCTGCCGTTAGTTATACTAATACCAAACCCTTTTTATACGGCCTACAACATTTCGATATTAAAGATAAGATAGACCTAAGTCTTGATATGCCATCAGACTGTGCCCAAAAACTAATAGATGATAAGGTTGATATAGGTTTAATACCTGTGGCCGCTACTTTAAGCCTGCCCAAATGGGAGATTATATCTAACTATTGTATTGGCGCTGTTGGCGCAGTAAACTCCGTATTTGTATTCAGTAATTGCGATATAAAGGATGTGAAGCACCTACAACTCGACCCGGAATCGCGCAGCTCAAATAACTTGGCAAAGGTACTATTAAAAAACTTTTGGAAAATACAGCCCGAGTTGATTACAGGTGCCTATGACTATTCCACTTCGCAAGATGAGCAAACTGCCTTTGTACAAATTGGCGACCGTACATTCGGTAAAAAAGATCAGTACAAATATGTTTATGACCTTTCTGAAGAATGGCAAAAATTTACCGGGCTACCGTTTGTATTTGCCGCGTGGATAGCTAATAAACCCGTCTCCGAGGAGTTCATTAAAGAATTTAACCAGGCGCTTCGCCATGGCCTTGCCCACAGGCACGAGCTTTTAAAAACCCTGCCTCAACGCGCAGATTTTGACCTGGAAGATTACTTGATGCACAAACTCGATTTTGATTTAACCGAGGATAAGAAGAAGGCGTTGTATCTGTTTTTGGATTATATAAAAGCGTTGTAAATTACATTTGTCATGGTGGCCTGTCGAACTACTTACTTATAGTATAATTCTTCGACAGTCTCATAATGACATTTTTTTATCTAAAATCCTGTCCTATTAAAACCTTATTATGTTAATAGCCTTGCATATAGCATAATATAACACAATATGGATCCTCAAAAACTTAACGGACAAATTTTATTAGTAACAGGCGCTGATAGTGTTATCAGTAAAGGCGTAGCAATAGCCATTGCCAAAGCAGGGGCAATGATATTAATAAACTACGTGCACAATGCAAATGCATTTAATAAGGTTGTTGCCGAAATAAATACCGTAGGCGGAGAATCATTTGCCTATAAAGCTGATGCGAGTGAGGAAGAAAAGGTATAAGCTATGTTTGCCGCCATCATCAAAAATATGGCGCGCTAGATATACTGGTTAATAATGTGGGCCTACAAAAAAATTCCAAATTTGTAGACATGACCCTGGACGAGTGGAATACAGTCATCAACATTAATTTTACCGGGCAATTCCTTTGCTCGCGTGAAGATGCTGCACTGTTTATAAAGAGGGGAGTGGTAGAAGGCGTTAGTAGGGCTGCAGGTAAGATCATCTGTATGAGCAGCGTGCACGAGGTGATTCCATGGGCGGGGCATGTAAATTACGCGGCCAGCAAGGGCGGCATCAATATGTTCATGAAAAGCATTGCGCAGGAATTAGCGCCACATAAGATCCGCGTAACAGGCATTGGGCCGGGTGCTATACTAACTCTAATTAATAAAGAAGCCTAAGAAACGCCGGAGGCTTAGAACATGCTTTCAACTTTTATTACATACAATCGCATCGGCCAGCCTGGTGATATTGGGAAATTAGCTGTTTTTTTAGCTTCTGACGATGCGGATTATATAACCGGTACTACCATTTTTGCAGATGGGGTATGACGCTATATCCCGGATTTGCCGATAACGGATAGCAAATAAATTGTATAGAAATGCATAAATGTCATTTTAAAGTCACAAATAATAAATTGGTTTACATTAATTTAACTTAGTGTACTTTATACAATAAGCTATTGGGCCTTTTGTTGACATATTTTTAAATGTACACTATGTAATATTATGATTTTTTAAATTGCAATCAAAAACCCTCATTAATTATTAAATATTCATAAAAATTAGCAATAATTATGAATATTATCAACATGAATGTACATTTGTTATATAATTAAAAAACAACAAGACCATGAAAAAATTATTTATATCTACCGCTATCGCAGCATTGTTCACAGTAAATGTTTTTGCTGCTAACATACTTACTAATGCAGAAGGTGATGCTGATGCAGTATCATACGCAGTTTCTTCGAAATTCAACAGCGATTTTGTAAGGGCTGAAAATGTAACCTGGAAGGTTAATTCAAAATTCCAGAAAGCAACCTTTACACTTGATGGTGTAAAAAAATCAGCTTTCTACAATCTTAAAGGTGAATTGATTGGTATTACCGAAAATGTACAATTTAAAGAATTGCCTGCAAAAGCTAAAAAAGAGATCGCAGCTAAATACGAAGGTTATTTCGCAAACGAAGTTATCAAATTAGATAACGACGATAATGGCTTCGATTCAGTTGCGTATTTTGTTGATCTAAAAAACGACAAAGAAGAAGTTTTGTTAAGAGTTACACCAAGTGCCGGTGTTTACTTCTTTCAGCAAGTAAAATAATAACCGAAAACTTATATCGTAATGAAAGTCATTGGTTTACACCAATGGCTTTTTTGTTTTTAAATTTATATTAACTTAATAATAAATTTATTTGGTTATATAATAATTTTATATATTTGGTAAGGATAGTTGTACATTCTATATTGATTATTAAACCATTTTTATAATTCAGTTGAATTACCTACTGATCTCAACACACAATTATTAATACAATTATTTATTATTATGAAAACTGGAAAAGTAAAATGGTTTAACACACAAAAAGGATACGGATTTATTATTACCGATGATGGTAAAGACTTGTTTGTACACTTTAAAGATGTACAAGGCGGCGTAAACGCAATTAAAGACAACGATAACGTTGAATACGAAGAAGAAGAAGGACGTAAAGGATTACAGGCAGTAAACGTAAAAAAAGTTTAATTAGCTGCTATAAATTATATAGCCCCTGTTTTAATAAGCAGGGGCTTTTTTATGCATTTAAATTTGTTTTTTGCATTCATTTTATACCTTAGCCAAACCAATTATTACAACCCTGATCTATGACCGACACTGCTTCAGCAAAAGTTTCGCGGAATGTTATATTCCTTGTACTTGTGGCCTCCCTAGGCTATTTCGTTGACATATACGATCTTTTAGTTTTCTCAATAGTACGCAAGGCCAGCTTACATGATATTGGCGTAGCCGATGCCGATATATTATCTAAAGGGCAGTTTATTATTAACGTGCAAATGTTTGGCTTGTTACTTGGCGGTTTACTGTGGGGCGTTATAGGCGATAAGCTTGGCCGTATTAAAGTGTTATTTGGGTCGATACTGTTATACTCCATAGCTAACTTTGCAAATGCCTTTGTAACCGATGTTAATACTTATGCAATAATACGATTTATAGCAGGTGTAGGCCTTGCTGGGGAGCTCGGGGCCGGCATCACGCTGGTAACCGAAACTTTGAGTAAAGAGAAACGCGGCTATGGCACCATGATCGTTGCAGTAATTGGCCTTTTTGGCGCTGCGGCAGCATACGAAGCTGCAAAATTTGGCTGGCAACATGCTTACATGGTAGGTGGCGGCCTGGGTATAATATTACTGCTATTACGTGTAGGTACGTTCGAGTCGGGTATGTATAATAAGGTTAAGGACAGCGGTGTATCAAAAGGCAACTTTTTTATGCTATTTACCAATGCAGTAAGATTTAAGAAATATTTGTATTGCATACTAATTGGCGCGCCTCTTTGGTACGTAGTAGGAGTTCTTGTAACCCTATCGCCCGAATTTGGTAAGGCCTTGGGCTCAACCGTACCGCTTATCGCAGGCGAGGGGGTGCTTTATACTTATATCGGTATTTCCATAGGCGATATATTTGCGGGCCTACTGGCACAGGTTACTAAATCGCGTAAGTTAACCATGGCTGTATTCCTACTATTGTCTTTGGTAAGCGCATTTAGTTATTTAAGTTCAAAAGGCATCACGCACGATAAGTTTGTTTGGACCTGTTTTGCCATGGGTTGCACCGTTGGTTATTGGGCAACCTTTGTAACCATAGCCGCCGAGCAATTTGGTACAAACATCCGCTCAACCGTTACCACTACAGTTCCAAACTTTGTACGCGGTTCGCTGATTCCTATCAATATTGCATTTAATGCTTTTGTGGTGCATTATGGTATGGTTACAAGTGGTTATATTATGATGGTGATACTTACCGTCATCTCATTATTTTCGCTTAGCCAGCTAAAAGAAACCTTTGGTAAGGATTTGAATTATATTGAGGAAGAAGCGGGAATTAGTTAATGCTTTAATTAGTGATTTAGTGAGTAAATGAATTAGTGATTAAAAATTGCCAACCCCAACCAATAGTTTGTTTATTTTTGTAGCATATTAATTACTAATTCACTAATTCAGTCATTCACTAATTAATGATTACGAAGGAACAAATAGCCGCAAATTATAAAGAGATACAGGACGAGATATGCGCAGCACTTGAAGCCACTGATGGCAAAAGCACGTTTGAAGAAGAGTTGTGGGAACGCGAAGGAGGAGGCGGAGGACGTACCCGGATCATCCAGAACGGTAGTATATTTGAAAAAGGCGGCGTAAATTTTTCGGCTGTGCATGGTCAGTTGCCGCACACCGTAAAAAAAGCACTTAACGTGGAGCAGGATGACTTTTTCGCTACCGGTATCTCTATCGTTATCCACCCAAATCATCCTTGGGTGCCAATTATCCACATGAACATCAGGTACTTCGAGATGCCTTCGTCATTTAATAATGATACACCACCGGTACGCTGGTTTGGTGGCGGTATTGATCTTACGCCTCATTACGTGGTTGAAGATGACTCACGTTTTTTCCACCAGCAATTAAAATTCGTTTGTGACCAGTTTAATACCGATTTTTATGAGCGTTTTAAGACTTGGGCCGATAATTACTTCTACATAAAACACCGTGATGAGACCCGTGGCATTGGCGGTATTTTTTATGACCGCTTAACCGCTACGGATGACATTACCTGGGAAACCGTTTTTGAGTTCTCCAAAGCTTTAGGCCGGTCTTTTATCCCAACCTACACAGAATTGGTAAACCGCAGCCGCGATAAGCAGTTTACAGATGATCAGCAGCAGTGGCAGTATCAGCGCCGCAGCCGTTACACCGAGTTTAATTTGGTTTACGATGCAGGCACCAAGTTCGGACTGGAAACTAATGGGCGTATCGAATCGATACTGATGAGTTTGCCGCCCACGGCCAAATGGGTTTATAACTACCAGGCACAGCCGGGCAGCGAGGAAGAGAAAACTTTATCGTTGTTAAAAAAAGGTGTTAACTGGGTTTAGATATGTAAACGGATTTTTCCTGCTATGTTTTTCCTGATTTGCGCTTTGTGCATTTCGTATACAAGATACATTCGGGGGCAAATGGTAATACAGCGAGGGCATATACAATGGTAAAGCAGGGCAGCCATCCAAATACTTCACCCTAAAACGAAATTACAATGCAGCGCATTATAACGCGCTTTTTATCGAAAAGGGGCATGAGCCATTAGCCTAAGAGCGCGGTGACTAAATACAAAAAAAAATACCTGCCTGGAAACCCAAACCTTTATTGCAAAGCTTTCTAAGTTACTTAATGTCACTATAAAATATCGTTATCGCATCAGTAACGACACCTTAACTTTTAACGGCGTTCTACCCAATGGAACAGTTGTTAAAGAATACAGGAAAAGGTAAACTAAGGGTTCGTATTCCACATTGTAACTTTGCTGTGGGTATACGTTAAAAAACGTGGAAAACAAGTATAAATGTTAGTAAAAAACACAGCATTTTGAGTATATTTTCTTAAATTCGCATGTTACTTATAATAACTTTTTATACACGCACTGTTAAGATTTTCCACTAAGAAAAACCAATGGCTGAAGAAACCGAAAACGAGAATTCGCACCAAGAAGACAGAATAATTTCGATAAATATTGATGAAGAGATGCGGGCCGCTTACATTGATTATTCAATGTCGGTTATTGTATCAAGGGCACTGCCCGATGTACGCGACGGTTTAAAACCCGTTCACAGGCGTGTATTGTACGGGATGCTTGACTTAGGTTTGGCAAATAACAAACCTTACAAAAAATCGGCCCGTATTGTGGGCGAGGTACTGGGTAAATATCATCCCCATGGCGATACATCGGTATACGATGCCATGGTACGTATGGCGCAGGACTGGAGCTTACGTTACCCATTTGTTGAAGGACAAGGTAACTATGGTTCAATCGATGGTGACCAACCCGCAGCAATGCGTTATACTGAGGCTAAACTGCAAAAAATTGCTGAAGAGATGCTGGCCGATATTAATAAGGATACTATCGATTTCCAGCTTAACTTTGACGACTCGTTACAAGAGCCAACCGTATTGCCTGCAAAATTCCCTAACCTGTTGGTTAACGGTGCATCAGGTATCGCGGTAGGTATGGCAACCAACATGGCACCACACAACTTAACTGAGATCGTTAATGCTACAATCGCATTAATTGATAATCGCCAAATAGACATAGTAGAGTTAATGACCTATGTTAAAGGTCCCGATTTTCCTACAGGTGGTATCATCTACGGTTACGAAGGCCCGCGCCAGGCTTTGGAAACAGGCCGTGGCCGTATTGTAATACGTTCAAGGGCTGAGATCGAAACCTACGGCAGTGACCGCGAGCGTATTATTGTTAGCGAGATACCCTACCAGGTAAATAAGGCGCTGATGATTGAGCGTACTGCCGAATTAGTTAACGATAAAAAAATTGAAGGTATATCTGCTATTCGCGATGAAAGTAACCGCGAAGGTATCCGTGTGGTTTATGAGATAAAACGCGACTCAAACGCGGCTATCGTGTTAAACAATCTTTATAAATACACCGCGCTGCAAACATCGTTCAGTGTAAATAACATTGCGTTGGTACATGGTCGCCCAATGCTACTTAACCTGAGGGATCTTATCCATCACTTTGTTGAGCACAGACATGAGGTGGTTATCCGCCGTACCAAATACGAACTGGCAGAGGCTGAGAAACGCGCGCACATCTTAGAAGGTTTATTGATAGCGCTCGATAATATCGAGGAAGTTATTAAGCTGATCCGCGCGTCATCAACACCAGACGAAGCAAGAGAAGGTCTAATTAGCCAGTTTGGTTTGAGCGACATCCAGGCACGTGCTATATTGGATATGACCTTAAGGCGCTTAACCGGACTGGAGCGCGATAAGATCCGTGATGAGTTTGACGGTTTAATGAAAACTATTGATTATTTAAAATCTATCCTTGCTGATGAAGGCTTGCGAATGCAGATTATCAAAGATGAGTTGATCGATATAAGAGAGAAATATGGTGATGAGCGTAAAACAGAAATGGTACATTCATCGGCAGAAATGCAAACCGAAGACTTTATTGAGGATGAAGATGTAGTAATCACCATCTCTCGCGAAGGTTACATCAAACGTACTTCACTTACCGAATATCGCCGCCAGGGCAGGGGTGGTAAAGGAGCTATAGGCAGCAACAGCCGTGATGCGGATTTTATTGAGCACTTATTAATAGCGAGTAATCACAACTACATGCTGTTCTTTACGGAGAGCGGGCAATGTTTCTGGTTACGTGTATTTGAGATACCGGAAGGTACGCGTACTTCTAAGGGCCGCGCCATACAAAACATCATCAATATCCCTAAAGAGGAAAATATTAAAGCTTACATCAAGCTTAAATCGCTTAAGGATAAAGAATACCTGGAGAACAACTTTATTATTATGTGTACCCGTAGAGGTGTTATTAAAAAAACATCTTTAGAGGCATACTCTCGCCCGCGTGCAAACGGTATCAACGCAATTAATATTAACGAAGGTGATTCTTTACTGGAAGCAACATTAACAACCGGCAGCAGCGAAATTGTTATGGCACTACAATCTGGCCGTGCAATCCGCTTCAACGAAAGTACCGTTAGGCCAATGGGCCGTACCGCTACAGGTGTGCGGGGTATCAGTTTGGATAGTGAGAAAGACGAAGTTATTGGTATGATAGCCATTGATGATAAAGAAACAACTGTACTGGTTGTATCTGAAAAAGGATATGGTAAACGTACCGATATTGAAGATTACCGTGTTACTAACCGTGGTGGTAAAGGTGTTAAAACCTTAAACATTACTGAAAAAACCGGAAACCTTGTTGCCATTAAAGGTGTTACTGATAAAGAAGATCTGATGATTATCAACAAATCTGGTATCATTATCCGCATGGCCATAGCAGAATTACGTACTATGGGCCGTGCTACTCAAGGGGTAAGGTTAATTACCCTAAAGGGTAACGATGCAATTGCATCGGTTGCAAAAGTTGAGCACGAAGAGGATGAAGAAGTGATTGAAAGTGCTGAATTAGCAGATGGCGCAGAGCCAACCGGTGAAGCGAAAAGTACTATTACTGACACCGACGAAAGCAAAGGGGAGAAGCCCGCTGCCGAAGACGATAAAACTGAATAATTAATGCAAAGCGGAAAAATCAGTTTATTGATTTTAGCGTTGTTTACTACATCTTTCGCTTTTGGCCAGTCCGAAGCGTTAAAGATTGTGGTAAACAACCTTGCTTTTTATAAGCAAAAGGGTGATCTTAAATATTTAAGTAACGCCAAAAAATCTGCCGATAGTTTAGTGTTAACCCGTAAAGATTCTGCCGATTTGGAAAAAAATGTTTACCGCATTATTGTAAACTCCAGTATCCTTTACACTGATTCGCTTAATAAGCTAAACCAGCCGGAAACATTCCTGCCTCAAACAGTTGCTCTACTTGATAAGTTTCAGGAAAAAGGCAAGATCTATAAATATCAGCCGGAGTTAGATTATGCAAAACGTTGCTTGGCAAATGTTTATATCCGCAAAGGTTTTGCCTTTTCCAAAAGTGGCGATTTCAAAAACGCAGTGGATGTTTTTCAAAAGGCTAAAAGGTATGCACCCGCCCATAAACAAATAAATGCATATATAGCTTATGCCAGTAATAAACTGGGCAACCTGCAGGAAGCTGCCAACTACTATTCAAACTTAATAAATACTGATAGCACAAAACTTGAGTATCTGGAAACCGCATCAACCATTTATAAGTCATTGGGCGATACCGCAAAGGCTTTACAAATTGTAAAAAAGGGAAGGCGACTATTACCTCAAAACAAGCAACTATTGCAGGACGAAGCTAACATCTACAATAACAAAAGGGACTACAAATCGTTAGAACCTTTAATAATACCATTGATAGATAACAACGCTAATAATCCCGAAATAACTTTTGTAGCCGCAAACTGCTATGATAATTTAAACCAATATGATAAGGCGGAGTCTTTATATCTGCGCGCTATTGAATTAAATTGGGGTGCTTATGAGCCAGTGTTTAATTTAGGATTACTTTACTTTAAGAAGAGCACACTTAAGGGTAATAATGATGATAAAAACATTACAAGTGCTATATTGTGGCTCGAAAAAGCGAATGAAATGGTTCCAAAGGATAAAAAATGTCTGGAGTTACTGCAGTTAGCCTATACAAAAACAGGTAATCAAAACCAGTTGGATAGGGTTAATAACCGATTAGAACAATTAAACTAATACACTATATGTTATGGCTGAATCAGTTAATAGCTATAATTAACATTACCAATTTAAAACACTGTAGAATGAAAATTAAATTTCTAATGCTTGGCCTTTTGAGCCTTATTACCGCAACAACTTTTGCACAAAAAGGAGAGTTGAACACCGCACAAACAGAATATGAAAAATTTGAAGCTTTAAGGCAAGCACAGCCCGCCATGGCTATACCAAGTTTAAAAAAGGCGAAAGAATCTATCGATAAAGCATCTGCAAATGAAAAAACAGCAGCATTGCCACAAACCTATGCTGTAAAAGCTAATATTTATGGTACACTAGCCGAATTGGATTCGGTTGTTACAACATCTTTACCATTGTTTACAACTGCTGCTGAGGCAGCAGCCAAAGCCAAAGAATTAGATACGAAAGGCGAAAACAAAAAACTTATTGATAATGCCAACCTCGTTTTAGCACGTTACCAGTTAAACAAAGGCGTAAAAGAATACGAAACCGGCAAATATAACCTTGCTTACAAATCATTTGATTTTTACCGCACCGTAATGCCCGAAGATACAAACGCTATACTTTACACAGGTTTAGCAGCATTAAATGCAAAAAACTATCCGGCAGCTATTACTAATTACAATAAACTGGTGACTACAAAATATTCTAAAGTAGAAACTGCTTATAGCGAACTTGCAGGCATATATTTAGAAAGCAAAGATACCGTTGGGGCTGTAAAAGCCGTTGGCGAAGGCTTGGCAAAATACCCTAATAATGCTGCGCTTAGAAGAACCGAAATTGAGATAAGCCTGCAACAAGGCAAACAAAAAGAAGTGCTTGATAAAATTTTAAGCGCACAGGCAAATGAACCCAAAAACAAAAGCCTTTATTATTATGCAGGTTTAGTTTATTCTAATTTAGGAGATGCTGCGGGCCAAAAAGTTGCCAAAGCACCTGTTACAGGCAAAGCAGCTTTACAAGCTACCAGAGACCAAAACTTTGCGAAAGCGACCGAGATGTACATGAAGGCGCTAGAGATTGATCCAAATTATTTTGAAGCTAACTTGAATATGGGTTACATCATTATATCGCCGGCTATTGATATTTACAATAACGCTAACAAATTGCCAACCAACCAGCAAAAAGCATATGATGCAGCCATGGCAAAAGCAAACGCACAATTTGACTTGGCTAAACCATATTTGTTAAAAGCGGTAGGATTACAACCAACTTCTTACGATGCATTAAATAACTTGCGTACTTATTACCAGGGTAAAAAAGATAGTGTTAATTCTGCTAAAGTTACAGCACAGATAAACGCATTACAAAAGAAATAAGCCCCCGACATAGAAGCCTTAATTTAAGCCCGTATATTTTTACGGGCTTAAATTAAATACTTTTACTTAACATAATATTAATTATTAGATTTAATATCCAAGTATACTAACGTTACTGTTAATACAGTATTGCTTTGCCCAACCATGTCTGAAGGTGTTGGCGATTTTGTCAAAGCGGTTGCAAAGACCAAGGAAAAAACGGTGATGAAATAGAAACAGAATTTTTCACCCATATACGCGGCACATCTATAATTAAACGTTTTATAGAGCCCGCCGAGATTGCCAGTATGGTTATTTACATAGCAACCCCGCTTTCATTAGCAACAAATGGGGCTACTTTGTATGCCGATGATGGTTTTATCAAAATAGCGTTCTAATAAATAAAGATGTAACAAAACAAGAAAAGCTTGGCTACATAATTAAGCGAGTTTTCTTTGTAGATATAAAGAACCAATTACATTGATTTCTTAGTAGTATCTTTTATAGTAGTGTCTTTCTTAACTGTATCTGGTGTAGTTGTCTCAGGTGCTACGGCTGCGGCAGAATCTGTGCTTGTGCTATCGCTACCGCTGGTTTTTTTCTCAGAGCTGCAACCTGCTGCAATTGAACTAATCATTGTCGTGCCTGAGGCGAAACTTAAAATTTGCTTTTTCATAATAGATATAATGTTAAAGCAACGTGATTAAATAATTCGTCAGTTTATAATCTATTGAAGATCAAGTTTGTTTAATAAAATTGATCTTATTATGCAAAGGTTGCGCCAAATGGCAAGGTTTCAGGTACTTTAAATGTCAAAATAATACATAGTTAACTCAATACTTTTAACGATATTTTTCTGATATTTAACGGTAATGGTTATATCAGAAAATGCCTTTAAATGGATCATGCGCCTCTATCCTCCCCTTTTATTTCAGCGGATTTGGGTGGTTGGTTTTGATAAAGGCTTTAAGGGCGTAAGAGTTAAAGTTTTTAAGAGTTTATTTAACAAAAATTATAACGGATCGATATTTGGCGGGACAATTTTTGCCGCGGCTGATCCTTTTTACCCGGTACTGTTTGACAGAATTCTGCAAGCGCAGGGTAGCAGGTTTCGGATCTGGTCTAAATCCTCTAGGATAGATTTTTTAAAGCCCGCCCTCTCCTCTTTATCGTTTCATATAATATTAACCGATGCTGATATTGAACAGGCCTTACACGCGTTAAATACAACTGGGAAATATGAAAATGCTTTCCCGGTAGAGATATATAACACCGGTAATGAAGTTTGCGCACAATTAATGAACGAGGTTTACATACGCGACCTTAATTTCACACTAGACGACACCGAATAAGATGCCCGTATTTATGAACGATGAGGCCTTCATCAAAAAAGGCTACCAAATATCAACAGATAAAACATTACTGGATTTTGACGCGATATTTAATTATCTTGAAGGTCAATCATATTGGGCAAAAGGGATGCCACCTGAGAAATTTAAAAAAGCCATAACGCATTCATTATGCTTTGGGATATATAGAAACGGCATACAAGCCGGTTTTGCGCGTGTAGTGACCGATATGGCAACATTTGGTTACCTATGTGATGTGTTTGTACTACCGGCATATCAAGGAGTTGGTTTATCAAAATGGCTAATGCAAACCATTATGGCTCATCCTGATTTGCAGGGCTTGCGCCGGTGGTCGTTAGCTACACTTGATGCACACGGCTTGTATAAACAGTTTGGTTTTACGCCTATTACCAACACCGAAAGATGGATGCAGATTTTAACGCCTTATATAGCAGATTAAAGGGTATTTGATATGAATTTAAAGCGACAGATTTTTGAGGGCGAAGGCGTATCACTTGATTTTAAAAAAACCATTACCAGCTGCGAAAAAATTGCCAAAACAATGGTATCGTTCGCTAACAACGTTGGTGGCAGGTTGCTTATCGGCGTGCTCGATGATGGTACTATTATAGGCTTAAAGGCTGAGGATGAAGAACGTTATATGATTACTAAAGCAGCACACTTTTTTGCACGCCCTGCTTTGGAACCTTTATTTGAAGAAGTATATTTTGATGGGAAACTGATACTTGTAGTAGATATTCCTGAAAGCCCAGATAAACCACACTACTCACTTGCCGAAGATGGCAAATGGTGGGTTTACATCCGTGTTAAAGATAAAAGCGTATTGGCCAGCAAAGTAGTGGTTGATGTGTTAAAGCGTTCTGCTGATGTTAACGGTGTACTGATAGAATACTCATCTAAAGAAAAAGCCCTTTTAGAACACCTTGATAAAGAAGAACGCATCACTGTAAAGGAGTTTTGTATTTTGCTAAATATAGGCAGGAGACGCGCGCAACGCATCCTTGTCGACCTGGTTTTAAGCGGCATACTTCGCGTTCACACAACCGAAAAAGAAGAGTTTTACACAGCTTCCTGATTTACGGGGCTATTCGCTACTTTTGCTCACCGCAAATAAATGAAAGCCCTCTACCAAAAATATCAATTTTACTATCGCGACAGCTTAAAACTGGCTATACCTATTGTGTTATCTCAAATTGGGCATACGCTGGTACATTTTTCAGATACCATCATTATCGGGCAATTTGCAGGCACAATCGCTTTGGCAGCTGTTTCTTTATCCATCAGCTTGTTTATAGTTCCTTTTGTAATGGCATTAGGTATAAGCTATGGCATCACGCCATTAATTGCACAACACAATGGCCGGAAGAATTATAGCGAATGCGGCAGACTACTCAGCAACAGTTTGATGCTAAACGTTATTACTGGCATAGTCCTTTTTCTAATATTTTATCTGGGAGTAGCGTTTTTTATCGGTAAGCTTCACCAATCGCCGGATGTAGTGGTACAGGCAAAGCCATTTTTGATATTGCTTTTATCATCGTTAATGCCCATAATGGTGTTTAATACCTTTAAGCAATTTGCCGAAGGTTTAGGTTTAACCCGGCAGGCCATGTATATTACCATTATCGGTAATGTGATCAATATTGTGGTTGGGATAGTTTTGGTAAAAGGCATGTTTGGGATTGTACCAATGGGCATCAAAGGTGTTGGCTACAGTACGCTTATTGACCGTTGCCTGATGGCTATTGCTATGTGCATCTACGTTTTTAGGTCGCCAAATTTCAAGAGATATTTAAGCGATTTTGCTTTTAAGAATATTGACAAAAATAGAATAAAGCAGTTGTTAAAAATAGGTATGCCGGTTGCTATGCAATCGACATTTGAAGTAAGTGCATTTGGTGGGGCATCTATTATTATTGGCACCATCGGATCTGTACCGCAGGCTGCGCACCAAATAGCGTTAAATTTGTCCAACATGACTTATATGATGGCCGCAGGTGTTTCATCAGCCTCGGCCATACGATCCGGTAATTACTTTGGCTCGGGTGATCATTATAAGCTTAGACTTTCGGCCATATCCAACTACCATATCATAATTGTGTTTATGTGTTGTATGGCTATCATATTTACGATGTTAAACCAGGTTTTACCCTTGATGTACACCTCGGATAAAAGCGTGATACACATTGCAGAACAGCTACTTATAGTTGCAGCTTTCTTCCAGTTATTTGATGGTACGCAAGTTGTTGGCTTAGGCATATTGCGCGGTATGGGGGATGTTAAGATCCCAACCTTTTTGACGTTTTTATCTTACTGGGTAATTGGTTTACCGGTAGGTTACCTATTAGGGATTGTACTTGGCATTGGCGTTGTCGGCGTTTGGTTTGGTTTAGTTGCCGGGCTGGCATCTGCCTCGTTAATGTTGTTCCTTAGATTTCAAAAGATAAGCAAGAACAACAACCTTATCATCGTTAACGACCTAAAAGTATAGATCATTGGCTACGCAATAGGTATTGCAATGCGCATCCACAATATCTTTTATCTGCGGCGAATAACCTCCACCCATGCTAACCTGCACCGGTATGCTTCTCAACTTGCATTGCTCAAACACAAACCTATCGCGCTGTTTGCAAGCTTCTTTAGATAGGGCAAGCTTACCCAGTTTATCGGTTTCCAAAACATCTACTCCGGCTAAATAAAATATAAAATCGGGGTTATGGGAATTGATTAGTCTTGGTAAAGTATTATACAATAGTTTTAAATAATCGTTATCTCCTATCCCATCATCCAACGGGATATCAAGATCAGACCGCTCTTTTCTAAATGGGAAATTCTTATCGCCATGCATAGAAAACGTGAATACCCGTGATTCATTTTCAAAGATCTGAGCGGTTCCGTTACCTTGATGTACATCTAAATCAACAATTAAAATGCTTTTAGCTAAATTTTCATTTAATAGGTAGTTAGCCCCTATCGCCTGATCGTTCAGCATACAAAAACCTTCACCCCAATTGGTACCGGCATGGTGGGTACCACCGGCTACGTTAAACGCTACGCCATACTCAAAAGCATAGTGACAGCCATCGATAGTGCCTTGTGCAATCCGGAGTTCACGCTCTACCAATTGCGCAGATAAAGGGAAACCAATGCGCCTTTGTTCTTTTGGTGGTAAAGTTAGATCACGGAGTTGACACCAGTAATCTTTATCATGAGTTAACAGGATTGTTTCCTCTTCAACAGCTTTTGGTGAAAATAAATTGTCTTGAGTGATTATTCCCTCGTGCAGCAGTTGCCCTGGTATCAATTCATATTTAAGCATCGGGAACCGGTGCCCTGTCGGCAGCGGGTGTGCATATATCGGATCGTAAGAAATCTTGAGCATTTGTGCTATTTGGCAAATATCTCGCCGACATGCTTTTCGATATTCTCGCAGATATTCTCCAGCGGCAAGTCGTTAGCATCATAACCAAACGGGTCTTCTATCTCCTCAGCAATCAGCTCGATACTGGCGAATACAAAAAGGATAAACCCGATGATTGGCATAATAAAATACTTTAGGTCAAACGCCCAGGTTAAGGGCAAAGTCATGATATAAGTGAAGATAAACTTTTTAATGAATACACTATAAGAGAACGGAATTGGTGTTTTTCGGATACGCTCGCAACCGCCACAAATATCTGTAAATGAAGTTATTTCAGTAGTTATACTAACCAATTGCTCCGGGTTTATCTGGCCTTCTTTATTTAACCGGTAAACCTGTTTGATTATGGCTGATGCTATTTGGTTGGGCACATGTTTGCGGCCATCGGTAACTAATATGGTTTGATCGCCGGGCACGTATTCATCACGCAAATGCTCTTTAAGCGAACGCGCATAAAGCGGGATGGCATAGTTGAAAAAGGCTGCATCTTTATCACTGACCAAATGTTTTAATTTTATAGCCAGGTTGCGGCTATTGTTGGTAAGGCTGCCCCAGATCTTGCGGCCTTCCCACCATCTATCGTATGCCGAATTGATACGGAATGCCAGCAATAATGAAAACACAAACCCGATTGTCTGGTGCACATAGATCACTTTACGCAGGATGCTGGTCTCTTCAAGTTTCCATACATCAATCAGTAAAAAAGTAACTACACCGGCATATAGGCTAACACATAGCATCAGTGGAAACAATTCGCGTAATGTATCAGCTTTGTTAAACCTGAAGATAAGGGAGAACCATTGTTTAGGGTTATAATATATCATACAATGTTATTTAACGGCGTCAATCGCCTCAAAAAGACTTTCAGACGCCTTAAAAACGTCCACAAATGAATTATAAAGCGGGACTGGGCTTAAACGGATCACATCCGGCTCGCGCCAGTCACCAATTACACCATTTTCTGCGAGGTAATTGAAAATTGCTTTGGCATCGCGTTTACAAATTACAGAAAGCTGGCAACCGCGCTGACTTTTATCCGTTGGGGTGATGATCTGGTAAACTTCTTCACCAACCTTTTTATTCACTTCACCTATCAGGTACTCTAGGTAACTGGTAAGCGTTTCGCTTTTTGCGCGTAAGGCTTGCAAGCCCCCCGCTTTTTCAAAAATATCCAGCGATGCACGGTGCAGGGCCATTAGTAAGATGGGGCCGGTACTTACGTTCCACCCCTCTGCCCCGTTTTCTGCCTCGAAGCCCCGAGCCATTAAAAATTGTTTATCCTTACGGTAGCCCCACCATCCGGCAAAGCGGTTGAGGGTATTATCATCGAAATGCTTTTCATGAACAAATATCCCACTGATACCACCAGGGCCAGAGTTCATATACTTGTATGAACACCAGCAGGCAAAGTCGGCATCCCAGTCGTGCAGTTTTAGGGGGACATTACCTGCAGCGTGCGCCAAATCAAAACCGACTATAGCCCCCGCCTCATGACCGGCTTTGCTTATAGCTTCCAAATCGAAGAACTGGCCGGTATAGTAATTTATGCCGCTGAACATTACCAGCGCCAATTCATCAGCGTTATCGGCGATCTGGTGCAGGATATCTTCGGTTCGTAATGAGGTTTCCCCTGCGCGTGGAGTAACCTCAACAATTGCATCTTTAGGATCGAATCCGTGGAAACGCACCTGGCTTTCTATGGCATATTGATCTGACGGGAACGCCACTGCTTCCATCAGTATTTTATATCGTTTACTTTTTGGCTTATAGAAACTTACCATAAGTAAGTGAAGATTCACTGTAAGTGAATTCATCACCGTAATTTCCGTTTCCTTGGCGCCTAAAATATTGGCTAATGGCAGAAGTAACGCCTTATGATATTTGAGCCAGGGTTCATCCCCCATAAACCAGCCTTCTACCGCGTTATCTTCCCATGCGTTCAGCTGATCCTGGATATATTTTTTTGCTAAGCGCGGTTGAAGCCCTAAAGAGTTCCCGCAAAGGTAAACAGCCGGTTTGCCGTTATGTTTAGGGATCAAAAACTCTTCGCGAAAGCTTTTTAAAGCATCCTGCTCATCCAGTTTTTGGGCAAATTGTAAAGTGTCCTGGTAAATCATCAGCCAATATTACAAAAAAGCTATTTCTTAAAACCAATTATATTAAATAACAAGGCCACAAATAAATATTTGCGGCCTTGAATAAAGATTGATTCCCTTTAAAAAGTTATAATTCTATCTTCCCGTGTTTGCCTTCGTCGTACTGCTTGCCGGTTAGCCTTGCTTTTAGCATATTGAATAAGACAACCATACTACTGCTGCTGCTATCCCAGTATTCAGCGTCTGTAGGTGCTATTTTTAGCAAGGTAAGTTTAGGATCATCTAATCCTTCGGGAAAGAATGCCTCAATAAAAGGGTTCCATAATTCTTTCATTTTTGCTTTATCATCAACCAGTGATGCTTCGGCTACAATACTAAGGTAGGTATGCGCTTTAACATCAGAATAGGTTAATGAAACAGTGTTCTCAACCGAGATCTCACTTACCTTTGGCGAATATTCATTGGTAAAGAACCAGATGTTGCCTTCATCATCAATATTGGCAGTGCCCATTGGCCTGCTGTTAAAACCTTTTTCTTCATTATAGGTGGTAAGCATCGCTGTTCTTACCTCGTTCACTTTGTCCTGTAAATATTTCAGGCTTTCTGTTTTTGACCAATCGTTGCTCATCGTATGTCTTTAGTGTTGATTTCGTATGAACTTTAAACCAACAAAAAAATTATTTGTTGGGCTTGCTCACATAAATATTTCCTTTCACATAAAAACGGTACGGCAGCAGCGCGTCATTACCGGCATAACCAACGCCAATGCGCGAGCCTGTAACAACCTCTTCCTCCGAAATGGTTAACCCCCTGTCCTCGATCCAGATCACATCACTTTGCAGGCTAACCGAGTTTATTTTACGGGAGATGCCCAAAGCTTTAGCAACCGAACCCGGGCCTTTGGTGATGTTAGGCTTTACGGTTTCCATATTTCGTCTCAACATCATAACATCCAACCCGTCAGTAGGTTGTATAGCCCTAATTAAAATAGCGTGGGGATGCCCTTCTTCTGATACTACCACATTAAACATCTCGTGAATACCGTAGCATAGATACACGTACGATACCCCGCCCTGCAAGTACATGGTTTGGGTACGCGGGGTTAAACGCCCGCCGTATGAATGCGCAGCCTTATCGTTAACCCCTGCGTAAGCTTCTGTTTCAACAATGTATCCGCCGGTAAGGACGCCATCGATATTGGTGAAAAGGTATTTGCCTATCAGGTCGCGACTTAGCGCAACTACGTCTGGGTTATGGTAATAGCTTTCGGGTAATTTCATCCGAACAATTAGTGAATTAGTGATTTCCTCGTTACTTAAAAATCCTTATGCGAGTTTTATGTTTATTTCAGGATATCGGCCAGCAGGGCGTTTATTTCATCTGCCTTATCAAACACCATAATGTGCGTACCGCCTTTGATAACCGCTGTTGGGTTTTTAATGTTTTGGTGAGGAAAAACAAGGTCTTTGTCGCCGATGATATGATACAGATTTGCAACCTCAACATCATTTCTCCAATACAGCACTGCCCGCATCGCCCATTTCATAAACACAGGCGACGAGTTACGCAACATACTTTTGAATAGCGCCAAGTCATTATTATTCATCTTACCAAACATTCCCTTTATTAAGAACCCTAAATGTGTCATCAATTTACCGGGTATGGCTTTGTAAACCGGCAGGCTACTGAAGAACTTAAAGTACCATGGCGCTTCGCTATCCGTTTTAATACTTGATATTAGTATTACCTTATTAAGCTTTACCTGTTTGGCAATCTCAACCGAGATCATCCCGCCAAGGGAAACGCCAATTATTATTGAATTTTCTTCGATACCATATTGATTGATAATACTTTGTGCATAAGTGATTAAAGTATCATCCGGCTTTGGGACAAACCAGTCAACCAAAATAACTTCATACGCTTCCGGTAATATAATGTCCTTAAACAAACGGCTATCAGCCCCAAGTCCGGCTATCAAATAAACCTTATGCATTGAATTTTATCAAGCTGATAACCTCGTTAAGATACTTAGCATCTGTTTCATCAAACTCATTTAGTGCTGAGCTGTCCACATCCAGCACGCCAATCACTTCTCCTCGATGGATAAGCGGCAGTACCATCTCTGAACGGGATAATGAACTACAGGCGATATGCCCCGGGAATTCTTCCACATCGGGCACGATCAGCGTTTCGGCTTTGGCCCATGAGGTACCACAAACGCCACGGCCTTTGGCTATGCGCGTACAAGCTACGGGGCCCTGGAAGGGGCCTAAAACCAATTCATCCTGCTTCACCAAGTAAAAACCAACCCAAAACCATTTAAACTGTTCTTTTAACGCTGCCGCGATGTTTGCCAGGTTTGCCACCAGGTCAGTTTCACCTTCCAGTAATGCCGCTATCTGCGGGATAAGCGTTTGGTACTGCTCTTCTTTATTTGCTGATACTGTGATTTGTAAGTCCTCTGCCATAAAGCAAATGTAATATGCCTGTGTTGAAAGTAAATAAGCTAAATCTCATATTTAATATTTTATTTTCGCAACAAGATGATTGTAAGCCTCACTATAATACGTTACCGCAAAGCTTTTGTGCCATTTGCCCTGTTGGCCATGGCCGTACACCGCCTGCCCATGATGCTGCAGAATGGCTGCAGTTTTTGGAAGTTGTTGGGCAGCGGCCGCAACGGCACTTTCGATTTGCAACCCGACTGGCAGCAATGGGGACTTTTAGCAGTATGGAATGAACGGGAAGATTATGAACGCTTTGCCAAAACATCCTTCGTAAGCAAATGGTGGAAAATTCTCGGCACCGAAAGCTGGACACTTTTATGCAAACCGGTGGTAAGCCACGGCAAATGGGACGGCAAAGAACCCTTTGGCAAACCCGATGGCAAAGTCGAAGGCGGGCCAATGGCGGTACTTACCCGCGCTACCGTTAAAATGAGCAGGCTGAAAAACTTCTGGTCGCATGTGGATGAGGTGGCCAACCTGATGGTTGACGCGCCGGGATACATCACGTCATTTGGTGTGGGTGAAGCACCAATTTACCGCCAGGCTACCATTTCGGTTTGGAAAAGTATGGAGCACATGAAGGCCTTTGCTTACGGCAGTAAACAGCATGCTGAAGTAATCAAAAAAACGCGCAGCGAGGGCTGGTACAGCGAAGAACTTTTCGCCCGTTTCCGCATCATTGAAACCACCGGAACTGTTTATGGAAAAAACCCTTTGGACGGGTTGTTAAAACAAGATTTTACAACATGAGAATAATAGCAGAATTACCACACCCCGATTTTAAAATATCTATCCTTAGCATGAACCAAAAGTTTATTGTAAAGATAGAAAAAGGCACACTTGAGCAGACCTACAAGATCCCCGATATGGATTTGACAGAGGGCGTTAACAGCGTTTTTGAATTGCTTGATGAACCCTTTTTGAATACCGTTTCGGCACGCTTTGTAGAAATGGGCAAAGACTTTAGGGAAAGTTACTACAGGTATAACTATTAGTAGATATAGAATTAGTAAGTATCTGTAGAATAGATATTTATATTTCACAAATTTCAATCACAGAATTTTATTTTGCAGTGGTTTTAGTATAAATCGAATATTTCAAATTTATTCGACTATTTATTACGCGAATATATAACATATATAACTTATTTAAAATACTGAAAATAAATAAGTTATTTTAATTAAAAGCACATCTACCAAATTATATTTGGTAGGCTTTTAAAGCCTATTTTGGTAATTATACACGCCAATAACCCTTTTGCAAATACAATTTGGCAATACAAGTTGAATGATATTTAATCAATAAAAAAGCTGCTTTTTGTGACCCTTTTATTGGGCATTTTCAATGAGTTCATCAACCAACACGGGCACCCCTATCGTGGCTTTATAAGGCATCTCTACAATTCGTTTATTGCTTACTGTTGGGATGTTTGGGTCGATGATATATTTGGTTACATCGTGCGAAACGTAGTTGATCAATCCCGCTGCCGGGTACACTGCAAGTGATGTACCCACCAGAATAAATAGCTCGGCTTCTGAACAAATTTTTGCGGCTGTTTCAATCATTGGTACAGCCTCGCCAAACCATACTACGTGCGCACGTAATTGTGAACCTAACTCACACTTCTTCCCCATCTTCAATTCCCAGCCATTTATCGGATAAGTCAGGTTAGCATTCACACTCGATTGCGACCTTGTAATAATGCCGTGCAGGTGCACCACATTAGTTGAGCCCGCCCGTTCGTGAAGGTCGTCAATATTTTGGGTAATAATGGTGACATGATATTGCGCTTCCAATTTTGCCAGCGCATAATGAGCGGCGTTAGGTTCGGCTTCTAAAACGGATCTGCGGCGTTGATTATAAAAATCCTGAACCAACGCGGGGTCTCGCTCCCAGGCCTCGGGCGTGGCTACGTCCTCAATGTTATATCCCTCCCAAAGCCCATCGCTATCCCTGAAGGTTTTTAAGCCGCTCTCAGCGCTTATTCCCGCGCCGGTGAGCACTACTATTCTTTTCATAATTAATGGTTATTAAGGCGCGAATTATCGCGCCTCTACAATAAATAAACATGTAGATACGCAATACTTCGCGTATCTGTCCGTGCACACTAACAAAAAAAGCGGTTAACCAAAGGCCAACCGCTTACTAAATAATATTATCAGCTTACAAAGCCAGTTGCCTTTTGCCTTGTAAAGCAGTGAATTTGCTTTTTGCCAGCTCGAACCCGCCGAACAGGATTGCGCCATAAACGGCATCACCTATCAGCATGTTGGTTTCAAACGGATAGACGGCTTTAACTAACAGCGTACCATAGTTAGCCCAAGTATTTGGCATGCCGTAAACAAACGGCAGGTCCATTATAAACCAGTGGATCAAAACAGCAACTACAGATGCTGCCGCTACGTTTAGCACTGTCACTTTTTTTATGAAGGTACCTACAAATGTCATCAGCATAAAACAGCCGTACATAAATAACGAACTGGTGTAAAACGTAAACTTACCCGCGTAAATGTAGTTGATAACCATATCGCTTATTACAAGCGCCAGCAACGGCACCAGGTAAGCCTTCCATTTATCGGCAAAGTAAGCACCGCCAAATAAGGCAACTGCACCCACAGGTGTAAAATTGCTTAAGGCAGGTACTTGCGTATTTACAATGCGCATGGCTATGGCAGCAAGCACCATTACTATAAGTACGGTTGTACGGGTATTCGTTTTTTGTAAAGACATATTCGGGTTATCTACCGCAAATTTATTGATAATACACTATAAAATAAAATGCTATTTATTAACGAAAACTATCGCGCCCGGGTTGATACCTGTGGCAATGTCATACTCGTATTTACCTGTTTTATCGTATGCGAATAGCTTACCATTGCTGCTAAAATCTTTTGCATCGGTCACAAAAACCTCGCCTGTCGTAGGGTCAACAGCTAAAGAATAAGGTGCATTAAGAGTTGTACCGCCTATAGTAAAGTTATCATTTATAACCAATTGGGTTTTTAAGTTGTAAACTTTAATCTTACCGGCATCAGAATAATAATACGCTATATCTCCACTCACAAAAAACGGAGTGCCGTAACCTGCATCGATATCTTTTGTGGTTTTAACCACATCTGCGTTATTGTCGATAATTGTGATCTTAGGAACAGATGGATACGTACCGTAAGCTATAACATATACATCGCCAAAGGCATCTGCAGATATAGTTGTTGGGTTTAACGCTACCTCAATTTTCTTGATTTCTGTTAAGGTATTCAGGTCAATAACAGAAACGGTTTTATCTGGCGTTGAACTTAATCCACCTGAGTTGGCAACATATAATTTACCATTAGAAATAACCATCTGCTCGGGGTTACGGCCTACTTTGATGTATTTTTCGATAGTTAACGTAGCGGTATCTAACACAGCTACCGTACCGTCGTAAGAAGATATAAAAGCTTTGTTCTTGTTAAACACTACGTAGCGCGGCTGGCGGTCGGTAGCGCCATCAACCATTTTTATTTGCTTGATAGATTTTGCGGTTTTAGCGTTTACAATTTCTAATGTACTCGAGTAATTCACAGTGATGTACATTTTAGAGCCGTAAATTTTAGCATCCTGCCCGGTATCACCAAGTCCGCGACCATTAGCTGCTGTAAAAATATCGGCGGTTGCAGTTTTGGTAGTGTAGTTATAAAAGCTAAGCGAACTGTTGTTGTGAGTGATATTGCCCTGGTTCACTATATAAATGCCTGCGCGCTGTTCTGAGGCAGGCAGTTCTGGTGTTTGTGTGATCTTGTCTTTATTACAAGCCGACAATACAGATGCAAATGCCGCGGCAATCATTAATGTTTTGATTTGAAATTGTTTCATGATGATATATTAAATTGTTATTTGAATAGATAAACGATAAGAGCGGCCCGGCATGGGGAAGCTCCTGATGATAGCATAATTTGTATTAAAAAGATTATTTACCTCGAACGAGGTTTGCAAAGGCATTTTACCGCTAATGAATTTATAAATAGCCGATGCATCTGTTACTGAATAACCGGGCACGAGGTATTCCGGCAAATTGTTGCCCGTATAATACCTGCCCGATGACATGATATGATTAAAGTAAACACCTGCATCTTTATAATTTACCCCGGCGTTTATTGCAAGCGTATGCTTTGGCGTATATGGGATCTGCTCCAGGTATTTGGAACTTGTAGGGTCGCTAACATCAATAGCCTGCTGATAAGTGTAATTGGTATTGAGCGAAGCGCTCCAACCATTATGCTGTTTTGTTTGTGTTTTAAAACCAAGATCGATTCCCTTAATATCAACTTTACCCAAATTACTGAACGAGAATATTGCCGGGTTGCTGTTTGGGACAGCCAGAATCTTGTTCTTAACATAGTTGTAATAAGCATCGGCAGTAATAGCTATGTATTCAAATATGCCATCTACGTTTTTAGAATATGTAGCTCCCAAATCATACTGATATACAAATTCGGGTTTTATAACCCGCTCTACAAACGCATAATAATACAACTCATCTAAAGTCGGCGCGCGGAAAACGTTTTTGTAAAATGCCCGTATTTTAAGATTCGGAATGGAGAAAGGCTGCACCGTTGCCATCAGTGTTGGCGACAAAACCGACTTTTGCTGAAAGGCCGTACCCTTTTGCACTGTTTCGTGAATATTGGTTTGCAGCAGATTTCCCTGTAGTTGCAACTTACCCAATTTTAGGCTACTGGCAATAACGTTTAAAAGC
This sequence comes from Mucilaginibacter aurantiaciroseus, assembly GCF_024055595.1. Classification (GTDB taxonomy): domain Bacteria; phylum Bacteroidota; class Bacteroidia; order Sphingobacteriales; family Sphingobacteriaceae; genus Mucilaginibacter; species Mucilaginibacter aurantiaciroseus. Next base: position 1,229,602 of record NZ_JAMXOF010000001.1, on the reverse strand, counting down.
GTAAACCTTGCAGGGTAAGCGTACTTATCAATATCAGCATCTACTTTAGTATAGGATGCATCGATAGCGTAGGAGATATCCCAATTATTGGTTAAATGATATGAGAGGGCTACCGATTGATAAGCTTCGCGTTGTTTGTAATTTTCAAGAATAAATCCCTGGATATTATTGTAAGGCGAATCGAGGTAACGGGTTTTTAGTTGGGAGAGTTTGCTGTAAAGTAATAGCGAAAATCCGTTTTTAAATAGGCGTTCGTATCCTGTTTGTACAAATACATCGTCATTATTCAGTTGCTGCCCATGTCCTTCGGTATAAGATACTACCGCCCCCGGCAATCCACGTTTAGCGTTATAGTAATTTATGTGAATATTAAATTTACTGCTATCATTTTTATTATAGTACAACGCGGCATCTGTTTGTATTGATTCCACATCGCCGTGATGCCGGGTAGAAAGAGTGTCCGAACCATCATTATCTACCTCATATTTATACCGGCCGTTGGCTTTTATATAATTGCCGTTTATAACAAATTGCCAGTTATTATTAACCCGCTGTTGCCATTGCAGGTAAGGATTTATCAACCCAAAACTCCCCACCTTTGCCCCCACCTGGATCTGGTATGTTTTTTTGGCCGTCAAAGTTGGGCGGATAGTTTTAATGCTCAACACGCTTGCAGACGCGAAAGACCGTGCTGGTTGCAACAGGTCACCGGGTTGGCCATTATACAGGGTGATCTCCTGAACATTATTGAGGTTGAATTTACTCAGATCTATTTGTCCGCTTTGGGCATCATTCAGCTGCACACCGTCGTATAACACAGCGGTATGGTTTGTGCCCAGGCTCCGTACCGATATGGTTTTTAATCCACCAATGCCGCCGTAATCTTTAATGTTAACGCCTGCAAAATTGCGCACGGCATCGGCCACATTAAAAGCACTGTAATGTGCAAAATCTTTTTGGGTGATTTGTTGTGCCGGTATTAACGTTTGTAGCCTGAGTGCAGTCGATGCCTTTATCGGTACCTCTTTGAGATGTTTTGTAGTATCGCGCTGCGCGAAAACAACAGTTGAAGTTAATAGGAAAACGCCCGCAATACAAAACGTCTTGCTTATAAAAGGGGGTTTTGCTAACCTGAAAATACTATCGTAACCGTGCCTCATGCTGATGTTAAAACATCATAGCGTACAAAAATGGAAAATACAAGAATGGAAATACACCGCCTTATGAAGAGCATTCACATCCAAGCCTCAATCCCCGAAAGCTATGAATAATATAATGCTGAGGCAGGTATTCTGACTTGCTCCCCTTTGCCCTGCCTTCCCATCCCGAAATACTCGGCACAGTGGCAATTTTGAACGGACATTGGTTAACGGAGCTTACAGCTGCGGGACAGTTACAGATTTACACTGTATTCCCTTTTAATCCTGCTGTGAATTTGCTTCGCGGCAGGAACCTAAAGCAATGCAAATGTAGCATTAGAAATGCTAACGGCAAATGCAATTATCAGCACCGGTTAAATTAATTTCAATTAACGAAAACCCGCTGTAATTTAAGGTGTTTAATAAATACAAACGCAACATACCATGACATCATTAGCATTGCAAAACAGATACCGTGGCCCGGCCGAAAGCCAGGAACCAAGTTTAAACCTTTCTACCGCCGAGCGTACCATTTCTATCGCAAGTGGTATCAAACTGGCATTATCCGGTTTTAGAGGATTATTCAAAAGCCCTTTCACCAGCATTATCAAGCTTGGCGCGGGTGGATACCTGCTCAACCGCGGACTTACGGGCCATTGTGAATTATATTCGCGAATGGGCCGTAACAGTACCGAGCCGGTTAACATAAACATCCGTTCATCATACTATATTGACAAACCACGCCAGGAAGTTTATGACTTTTGGCGCAACCTGGATAACCTGCCCCTTTTCATGAAACACCTCGAGAGTGTGGAGGTCATAGATAATATACGCTCACATTGGGTGTTAAAAATACCTATCGGAACAGTCAAAGTAAGTTGGGATGCCGAGATTGTTCGTGATGAGCCGGGTTACAGCATCGGCTGGAGTTCGATACCCGGGTCATTGATTGATAACGCTGGTAAAGTACGTTTCCAGGATAGCATTAATGGTAGCGGCACCTTGGTAGATATCATCATCAGCTACCGCCCTCCTGCCGGTGGTTTTGGAGGTGGCATCGCCCATATCTTAAACCCGCTATTTAAAAACATGGTCGATAAGGATGTACGCAACTTTAAACAGTATATGGATATCGATGGCGGCATCGCTTCAGATACATCACAAGTAAATGATAACTACTATGCAGAACCAATAGCAATTGTATTTGAAGAAAAAATGGTTGAAGATAGTTTGCTCGGAGATGATACCTCCCGCTTCCGTTTACATATTAAGCCTATTGATAGCAGGCAAACACTGGGTGCCGAGAGTTAGATGTGTAAGAGACGCTTGTCATGGTGAGCCAGTCGAACCATTAGCGAATTGTACAATCCTTCGACAAGCTCAAGATGACAATGTTATAAACAAAAAAAGCCTTCTGAATAAACAGAAGACCTTTTAATATAAATATGCGCTGATTATTTTACAGCGTCAATGATAGCTTTGAATGCATCAGGGTGGTTCATCGCTAAATCAGCTAATACCTTACGGTTTAAACCAATTTCTTTAGCGGCTAACTTACCTATTAATTGAGAGTAAGAAATGCCGTGCTGGCGTGCACCTGCGTTGATACGTTGGATCCATAAGGCCCTAAACTCGCGTTTTTTGGTCTTACGGTCACGGTATGCATACTGTAAACCTTTTTCTACTGTATTTTTAGCAACGGTGTAAACCTTGCTTCTTGAACCCCAATAACCTTTGGCGAGGTTCATGATCCTTTTCCGGCGTCTTCTCGACGCGACTGCGTTAACTGAACGTGGCATGTTGTGTTGTTTTTGGTAGTGAGTGTCCTTTTCAGGAGCTTCTGTACTCTAATACCTGGTTAAAAAATTTGTTTGATTACTTGCCTATGCAAAGCATACGTTTTACGTTGCCTAAGTCAGCTTTAGATACCAGGCTGGTGTGACTAAGGTTACGCTTACGTTTAGTCGACATCTTTGTTAAGATGTGGCTTTTGAATGCGTTTTTTCTGGCAATTTTACCGGTTCCAGTAAGCCTAAAGCGCTTTTTTGCACTGGAATTGGTTTTCATTTTTGGCATAACTCTATTTATTTGTTTTTAGATGATTTACGTTATCTCAACGTTTTATTTTAATTGCAACTGCATACCAACGCACCTGCCTTAATTGTTACTTTTTCTGCGCTTTTGAAGCAACCGTTAAAAACATACGTTTACCTTCCAGCTTTGGTAATTGCTCTACTTTACCTAAATCTTCTAATGCTTGTGCAAAACGTAGCAATAATATCTCGCCTTGTTCTTTGTATACAATTGCACGGCCTTTAAAGTGTACGTAAGCCCTTACTTTTTCGCCGGCTTCCAAAAACTTTTGCGCATGCTTTAATTTAAATTCAAAGTCATGGTCATCAGTATTCGGCCCGAAACGGATCTCTTTAATAACGGTTTGCTTGGCGTTGCTTTTTATCTCTTTTAGTTTCTTCTTTTGCTCGTAAACGAATTTATTGTAATCGGTTACTTTACAAACGGGAGGTACTGCGTTTGGAGATATCTCAACCAGGTCAAGTTCTTGTTCCTGAGCGATGGCAAGTGCATCTCTTAACGAGAATATACCCTGCTCAACGTTGTCACCTACAAGGCGCACTTCTTGTGCCCTAATAAACTGGTTGATATTATGTTCGGCTTCTTTTTTCTTAAATGGAAGCCTTGGTCCTCTGTTGAAAGGTTTGTTTAAAGCCAAGTTATACTGTTATTTCTTTAATTATTTGTTGTTTAAAATCCTCAATGCTCATGCTACCCAAATCACCTGTGCCGTGTTTGCGGACAGAAACCAACCCTTCGGTTGCCTCTTTTTCGCCTACAATAAGCATATAAGGGATTTTTTTAACTTCAGCGTCGCGTATTTTACGCCCGATTTTCTCATCTCTAAAGTCAATCAGCCCGCAAATATCGGAATCTTTTAACTCATCTGAAAGTTTTTTTGCATATTCTTCATATTTTTCAGATATGGGCAGGATAATAAATTGCTCTGGCGACAACCAAAGCGGGAAATTACCGGCACAATGCTCAATTAATACGGCAACAAAACGTTCCAACGAGCCAAACGGTGCACGGTGAATCATTACCGGGCGGTGTTTTTGGTTATCGCTCCCTGTATATTCCAGCTCGAATCGCTCCGGTAAATTGTAATCTACCTGGATAGTTCCTAACTGCCATTTACGGCCAAGCGCATCCTTCACCATAAAATCAAGCTTGGGGCCATAGAAAGCCGCTTCTCCATATTCAACTACAGTAGTTAGGTTTTTCTCGGCAGCAGCCTCAATGATAGCACTTTCGGCCAAAGCCCAGTTCTCGTCGGTACCAATATATTTGGTTTTGTTGTTCGGGTCGCGTAGCGATACCTGTGCGGTATAGCTGTCAAAACCTAAAGCAGCGAATACATAAAGCACCAGGTCAATAACCTTTTTAAATTCTTCTTTTACCTGGTCGGGACGGCAGAACAAGTGCGCGTCATCCTGTGTAAAACCACGTACACGGGTTAAGCCGTGCAACTCGCCGCTTTGCTCGTAACGGTAAACAGTACCAAACTCTGCCAAACGAACAGGAAGGTCTTTGTAGGAGCGCGGTTTAGTTTTATAGATCTCGCAGTGGTGCGGGCAGTTCATCGGTTTTAAGAAAAACTCCTCTCCCTCCTGCGGGGTTTTTATCGGCTGGAACGCATCGGCACCATATTTTTCGTAGTGACCAGATGTTACATAAAGGTTTTTGTGACCGATATGCGGTGTAATTACCTGCTCGTAACCGGACTTAGCCTGTGCTTTTTGCAGAAAGTTAGTCAGGCGTTCGCGCAAAGCAGTACCTTTAGGCAACCACAATGGCAGGCCCATACCTACTTTTTCGCTAAAAGCAAACAGTTCCAATTCCTTACCTAATTTACGGTGGTCGCGTTTTTTGGCTTCCTCTATCAGGTACAGGTAATCAGTCAACTCACTCGCCTTAGGGAAAGTAACCCCATAGATACGTGTAAGCTGTTTGCGGCTTTCATCGCCACGCCAGTATGCACCGGCAACGCTCATTAGCTTTACTGCTTTGATGCTACCTGTGTTAGGGATGTGCGGGCCACGGCACAAGTCGGTAAAGTTACCTTGTGTGTAAAAAGTAATGGCGCCATCCGGCAGGTCCTTCAAAAGGTCAAGCTTGTACTCATCCCCTTTCTCGGTAAAGTATTCAATAGCATCAGCTTTACTAACCGGTTTGCGAATGTATTCGCTTTTGGTTTTAGCAAGCTCGATAACTTTGTCTTCAATTTTCTTGAAATCATCTGATGAGAATGGCTCGTCGCCAAAGTCAACATCATAATAAAAACCGGTTTCGATAGCCGGGCCGATACCAAATTTGGTACCAGGGTATAAAACCTCTAAAGCTTCGGCCAGTAAGTGGGCGGATGAGTGCCAATAGGTTGCTTTACCTTTTGCATCGTTCCAGGTTAAGAGCTTAACTGCCGAATTTTCTTCGATAGGGCGGCTTGCATCCCAAATCTCGCCGTTTATTTCGGCAGCCAATACGTTACGTGCTAAACCTTCGGAGATAGACAAGGCTATCTGCATAGAAGTAATCCCTTTGTCGTATTCACGAACGGAACCATCAGGAAGTGTAATACTAATCATCTACAACTATGATTTAAATTTTTAATAAATAAGTGAATTATAACCAATCGCATACTAACGCGATCTATACTTAGCGCAAAAATAGGATTTTATTTATACAGCGAAAGTAAATGTTTAAATAAGCGGATTACACATTCCCCCACCCATGTGCAAGCACATCGGCTATGTGGATGGTTTTGATGGGCAAGCTGTTTTTATCGATATAACCTTGCAGGTGCAGCAGGCAGGAAGCGTCGGTAGAGATGATATATTCGGCATTGGCGGCAAGGGCGTTATCAACCTTTTGCTGTGCCATGGCAGTGGCTATGCCATCAAACTTAACGGCAAACGTGCCGCCAAAACCGCAGCAGGTTTCGTTATCTTTCAGGTCGACGAGTTCCAGGCCTAATACTTTAGAAAGCAGCTGGCGTGGCTCGTCTTTAATTTTGCATTCGCGCAGGCCGGCGCAGCTATCGTGATAAACGGCGCGGCCTTCCAGTTCGGCACCAAAATAATCCACGTTCATGATGTTCACCAAAAAATCGCTTAGCTCGTAAATGTTACTTTGGATGTTGCGGCATTTATTATGTAACGCGGTATTGGTAAATAGGTCGTTATAATAATTACGAACCATACCGGTGCAGGATGCTGATGGCGAAACAATAATGCTATCCTCGCGAAAATCATTCAGAAATTTGCTGCCCACAGCTTTGGCATCGTCCCAAAAACCGGCATTGAATGCGGGTTGACCGCAGCAGGTTTGTTTGGGATTGTAGTTTACCTTACAACCGGCCTTTTCCAGCACTTTAACGGTATTAAATGCAGTGGCCGGATACAACTGATCTATAAAACACGGGATAAATAACTCAATTGTCATTAGTAAGGGTAAAAGTTAACGGGTGCTAAATTCGGCATTTTTCTTCGCTTTGTTCTCGGCTGTTAATAATGAAAACAGCAAAAACAAACCTACAACAAAGAATATGCCTAATACCAGTGTGGAGTTACGCATGTTGCCCGTCCACTCCTCAATAAAGCCAAAACTTAATAAACCGCCTACAATGGCAAGCTTTTCGGTAACGTCGTAAAAGCTAAAGAACGATGCGGTGTCAGTGATATCTTGCGGTAAATATTTAGAGTAGGTAGAACGTGATAACGACTGGATCCCTCCCATTACCAAGCCTACAAATATGGCTACAATATAAAAATGCGTTGCTGTTTTGGTGAAGTATGCAGCAATACAAATGCCTATCCATAGTAATACCACAAATATCAGCACCCGTACGTTACCGTATTTATCAGATAGGCGCGACATTATCGTAGCACCCGCAATGGCAACCACTTGTATGATGAGGATAATCTTGATCAAATCTTCAGTTGGCATGCCTAATATTTTGGCGGCAAAGCTGGTAGCAACCAACATAATGGTTTGTACGCCCATGGAGTAAAAAAAGAATGCCGACAAAAACCATTTAAGTAGTGGCATGCTTTTTATTTTAATCCAAACGCTGCCTAATTCTATAAAGCCGCCTTTGATAATATTTTTGTGGTGCGATTGTGCATTTGGGCTGCCCTTAGGCAATATGTTGAATGGAATTAAAGCGAAACCCATCCACCAAATGCCTACTAACAGGAATGACAAGCGTGAAGCCGAGCCTTTTGTTAACCCAAAAGTATCGGGCATTAATATAAATACGAAGCAAATAAGCTGGAGCAAAACGCTGCCTATATAGCCGTAAGTGAAACCTTTTGCGCTCACTTTATCCTGCATATCAAGGGTAGCAATCTCTGGCAGATAAGAGTTATAGAATACAAAACCACCGGCATAACCTATGGCCGCTATAGCGAAGGCGACAATGCCCCACTGAATATTTTGCTCATTCACAAAAAACAAACTGCAACAGGCAAGCGAGCCTATTGCGGTAAAGAATTGCATAAACACTTTTTTATTACCGCGGTAATCGGCAATGGAACTTAATATTGGAAGTAAAAGCACCATTATCAGGTAAGCGGCAGCAAGGGCATAATCTTGCAGGGCAGTATTAATAACGCTGAAGCCAAAAAAATTTACCCGGTTACCGTTTGCCGCGTTGGCGGTAATAGCCACATAATAGGCCGGGAAAACGGTTGTGGTGATCACCAGGTTGTAAGCCGAGTTTGCCCAATCGAACATAGCCCATGCCCGGATGGTTCTTTCGTTATTCTTTTCTTCCATTGCAGATAAAAGTATGCAATTTTTGGAGTTTAAGAAATGTTTGAAAAAATCGACGTTTTCCTTACCCCAAAGCAAACTCAACCGCTGCTGCCGAATGGATCTGCGTAGTATCAAATTGCATTACATTGGTATCTTCGGGTTTTATCAGCAAAGGTATTTCGGTACAACCTAAAATAATGGCTTGCGCGCCGTTTTGTACTAAGTCTTCCATAATTTTCAGGTAACGGGCTTTCGTTTCGGACAGTAAAATACCTTTGCCCAATTCGTCCATAAGCGTTTGGTGGATGTAATCGCGGTCGGCCTGGTTGGGTGTTATGGCTTCGATGCCCGCGGAAGTAAGCTTATCGGTAAAAAAAGTTTTCTCCATGGTGAACTTGGTGCCTAACAAAGCTACCTTGGTTAAGCCGTGCTGGTTTATAACTTTAGCAGTTGCTATCGCGATATTGATGACAGGTAGGCCAATGCCCTGTTCGGCTTCTTCGGCAACCAAATGCAACGTATTGGCACAAAGGATAATGGCTTCGGCACCAGCGTTTTTTAATCCGATTCCCGCGTCGATGATCATTTGAGTTGTTTTATCCCAATTGTTTTCAGCATGGTTTTTAACGATATCGGCGTAATTAAAAGAATGCAACAATAATTGCGCGGCATTTACGCCACCCAGTTTATCGTTAATGCCCTGGTTAATAAAGCGGTAATAATCTATGGTAGATACCCAACTGGTACCGCCGATAAGTCCTAAAGTTTTCATGTGGTAAAACTATCATAAATCATACAGGTTACCTATAAAGCCCAACAAAATCGACATTTTTTACATTATGCTTACGCGGGCTTTAAATGTTTCGCAATCGTTACCCTACAAAGCCTTAGCATTTCGTACCTTAGCAACAAACATCAATAAATGTCAAAAAAGAATAAACACAACTCTACCATAGACCAGGTGCTAACGCAAATGGTACTGGATATATTTGAACAAAACGGCAATACGCCGCTAAACCACAAACAAGTTTCTGCCAAGCTAAACGTACGCGACCCCGATGCCCGCGGCGTAATCCTTGACATACTAAAGAACGAAGCCTTTAAAGGCGTAATGAAAGAAGTAACGCCCGGCAAATTCCAACTGCTCGAGCTTAAAACTTTTGTTGAAGGCAAGGTTGACCTCACCAACGATGGCTCGGCCTTTATTGTTACCGACGACCCATCTGAAACCGATATTTTTGTAGCACCCCGTAAACTGCGCAACGCCCTTAACGGCGACCGTGTAAAGGTTTACGTGTACGCCAAAAGCCGAGGCAAACACCAGGAAGGCGAGATCATAGAGATATTGCAGCGTAACAAAATGGAGTTTACCGGTGTGGTGAAATTATCTGAGCGTTTCGCGTTCTTTATCCCCGATGATCGCAAGATGATGCACGATATTTTTATACCCATCAGCGATCTTAACGGTGCCAAGAATGGTATTAAAGCCGTAGCCGAAATTACCGACTGGCCTGCAAGTGCTAAAAACCCGATAGGCCGTATCAAACATATTTTGGGCGAACAGGGCGAGAACGATACCGAAATGAACGCCATCCTGGCCGATTACGGGTTCCCCCTGTCCTTCCCTGCCGAGGTTGAACGCGATGCCGAAGAGATCCCAAGCGAAATAAGCGCCGAAGAGGTTGCCAAGCGACGCGATTTTCGTGATGTGCTTACCTTTACCATCGACCCATTTGACGCCAAGGATTTTGATGATGCGCTATCGTTCAAAAAACTGGATAATGGAAATTACGAGGTTGGTGTACACATTGCTGATGTGTCACACTATATAATTCCTGACTCGGCTTTGGATAAGGAAGCTTACGAACGTGGCACGTCAGTTTATCTGGTGGACAGGGTGATCCCGATGCTTCCGGAGCGGTTGTCTAATGGACTTTGTTCGCTTCGCCCGCATGAGGATAAGCTTTGCTTTGCCGCTGTATTTGAGCTGGATGAGGATGCCAATATCCAGACAGAATGGTACGGCAAAACCGTCATTCACTCCGACAGGCGCTTTACCTACGAAGAAGTACAGGACGTTATCGAAACAAAAACCGGTGATTACGTTGAGGAAATAGAAAAACTAAACGCCTTGGCCTACAAGCTTCGCGACCGCAAGTTTAAAGCAGGCGCCATCAGCTTTGAAACCACCGAGGTTAAATTTAAGCTGGATGAAACCGGCAAACCTACCGGCGTTTATGTAAAAGAACGTAAAGATGCCCACAAACTGATTGAAGACTTTATGCTTTTAGCTAACCGCAAGGTAGCCGAGCATGTTAGCAAAATGGGCAAAGGCAAGCATAAATATACCTTTGTATACCGCGTGCACGATACGCCAAAGCCCGATGCGCTGGCCAACTTCGCGCAATTTGCGGCAAGGTTTGGATATAAGATCAATACCAAGTCTGATAAGGAAACCGCCAAGTCCCTCAATTTTTTAATGGAGGATGTGGAAGGTAAAAAAGAACAGAACGTGCTTACCCAGCTGGCTATCCGCTCGATGGCTAAAGCTATCTACACCACCAAAAGCAGCAGTCACTATGGTTTAGCATTTGACCATTACACGCATTTTACCTCGCCTATCCGTAGGTACCCGGATGTGATGGTGCACCGCTTGTTACAACATTACCTAAACGGCGGCCAAAGCGCCAACGCCGACCATTACGAAGAGCTTTGTAAGCACAGTTCGCAAATGGAGAAAAAGGCTGCGGATGCAGAGCGCTCATCTGTTAAATACAAACAGGCCGAGTACCTGAAAGACCAGGTGGGCAACATATTTACCGGCATTATCTCGGGCGTTACCGAATGGGGAATGTATGTAGAGATCGTACAGAACAAATGTGAGGGTATGATTCGCCTGCGCGATATAAGCGACGATTTTTATACTTTGGATGAGAAGAACTATGCCATCATTGGCCAGCGTAAAAAGAAGGTTTACCAGCTTGGCGATGAGGTGCAAATAAGAGTGAAGAACGTAGACCTTACCAAGAAACAAATAGACTTTTCATTAGTAAATAATTAATATGTGATTAGTGCGGGATATGAGTGTGAAGCGCGTTTACTATGCTCTTCACTCCTCGCCTCCGGCACTTTAACACACTCAAAAACATGAGAAAACTTGAAGACCTGCAGTCGCTGATTGCAAGCTCCGTAGACAAACTGAAATACCCCGAATACCCGGCCGAATTATACGAACCTATAAAGTACATATTGGCTTTGGGGGGTAAACGCATGCGCCCTGCCCTGCTCCTGATGGCTTGCGATTTGTTTGGCGGTGATGTAGAAGCTGCACTTCCCCCTGCACTGGCTATCGAGGTATTCCACAACTTCACGCTGATGCATGACGATATTATGGATAATGCCCCCAAAAGGCGTGGCAAAACCACCGTTCACGAAAAGTGGAACAATAACGTGGCTATCTTGTCGGGCGATGTGATGCTGATAGAGGGTTATAAGCTGATGATGCAGGTGCGCGACAACCTCCTGCGCAAGGTGCTCGATATCTTTAACGACACCGCAATCGGCGTTTGCGAAGGCCAGCAACTGGATATGACCTTCGAGACCAGCAACAACATCACCATTAAGGAATACATCAACATGATCCGCCTGAAAACGGCTGTGGTGCTTGGCGGCGCTTTAAAGATAGGCGCGCTTATCGGCGAAGCTGATGAGAAAGACGCTAATTTACTTTCGGAGTTTGGCATTAACCTGGGCATAGCTTTCCAGCTACAGGATGATATTTTGGACGTTTACGGTAACCCCGAAAAATTCGGCAAACAGGTTGGCGGGGATATCATCTCCAACAAAAAAACCTACCTGCTCATCAAAGCCCTGGAACTGGTTAAAGATACCAATGCCGAGAAACTGGCCCGCTGGATCACCTTTCCAACTTTCGATGCCCCTGAAAAGGTTAAGGCTGTTACCGAGATTTATAACAGCGTAAACATCCGTCAGTTTGCCGAAGCCGAAATGCAGGCCTACGCCGAAAAAGCTTTTGAAGCATTAGACCAGATAACCCTGCCCGAAGAAAATAAACAATATCTGCGCGATTTTGCAGACGGGTTGTTGGTAAGGGAATATTAAATTTGATATATGAAAAAACTATTACGAATATCGCTTAGATTAGGATAATTAAAAATCATGATACGCAAAACCTACCTCCTCGCATCACTTTTACTTACGTGCTTTTTCGCAACAAAAGCCCAAACCTCCGGTGGCAAGCTTAAACCTGAGCAGGCTATAATGGATGTGCGCCATTACACCATCGCGCTAAATATGGATTTCGCTACCAAATCGGTAAGCGGTTCTACCGTTATCGATGTTATTATGGCGCAGCCGACTAAAGTGTTGATATTGGATTTGATGGATTCCCTGCATGTTAGCGCGGTATTAGTAAACGGCAAAAGCGCGCCATTCAATCATAAAAACGGATTGATCACCATTAATCTTGCAAAACAACTGGCCACAGGCAAAGCCAGCATAAAAGTAGTTTATGCCGGCCAGCCACGCATCGCCAAAAACCCACCTTGGGACGATGGCTTTACCTGGACACAGGATTCTACCGGCCACAAATGGCTGGCAGTAACAGCGGAGGGTACCGGTGGTAAGATCTTTTACCCCTGTAAAGACCACCCGAGCGATGAGCCCAACGAGGGTGCCGATATGTTTATTACTGTGCCAAAGGATTTGGTTGTTGCAGGCCCCGGCTTGTTAAAAGGTGTGAGCAAAAAAGGTACTACAGCAACTTACCATTGGCAAACTAAATACAGCATCAATAACTATAGTATTGTATTTAACGCGGGCGATTACGAGGTGGTAAAAGGTAGTTACAAGTCGGTTTTAGGTAATGTTGTATCGGTGCAGTTCTATGTATTAAAATACCATGCCGCGCAGGCACCACATTTTATTGATATGGTGATCAAAGCCGCGCAATCAAAAGAAAGGTACTTTGGCGAATACCCATGGCCTAAAGAGAAACTGGGCATTGCCGAAACCCCTCACCTGGGTATGGAGCACCAAAGCATGAACGCTTACGGTAACAAATTCAGGTATAGCAAAGTTGGCGGGCAGGATTTCGACTGGCTGATGTTCCACGAGTTTGGGCACGAATGGTGGGGCAACAAGGTAACCGCCCGCGATTGGGCTGATTACTGGATCCATGAAGGTATTGATACTTATGCCGATGCATTACCCTATCTTGATCTGGAAGGTAAAGCTTCTTACATCAAACACTTTAAACAATCTGCTTTTGGTATTGCAAACAAACAGCCTATTGTGTTAGGTAAAGATATTGACGAAGCATCAGCCTATAACAATGATATATATGTAAAGGGTGCCTACTTTATGCACACATTGCATTACGTAATGGGCGATAGCCTTTTCTTCCAAACCTTAAAAGGCTTTGCAACTGATTCCAGGTTCACTTACGACCATCAGAATGTTACCGACGACGCCGAGCAATACTTTAGTAACGCCTACGGCAAATCACTAAAACCTTTATTCGATTTTTATCTGCGTACCACTAACAAACTGGAAGTTAGCGTAAAAGCAAGGCCAAGAGATAAATACCTCATCACGTTGCTAAATATTGACACCGAGTTGCCTGTTGATATTACTACCGATGCAGGTACAAAGCGAATGACGCTAACCCCAAAAGGGATAACCATTGAAAGTAAAATCACCCCGGTTATTGATGCCGATGGCTGGTATTTGAAAAAAGTTATATTGGAGTAGGTATGTTCCGAAACGTAATTGCAAGGTAAGTAGCAATCTCTTTGCTTTACAAATCGGCTCTGCCTATTATGTAGAGATTGCTTCGTATCTTTACATGACGGGTTATGAATTTTACCCAATAAAAAGCCCTTATCAATTTGATAAGGGCTTTTTATATTATATGGCTTCTGCTTAATTATTCTGCAGCTGCTTATTCAGCATCAGGTGCTGAATCTTTTTTTACTTTTGGTGCTACTGCTTTCTTAGCTTTTGGAGCTTCTTTAGCTACATCTTCAACTGCAGCCTCTTTCGCTTTTGGCTCAACTTTAACAGCTAGTGCCGGTGCTACATCTTCTGCAACAGGTGCTACTTCAAAAGGGATAACAGAAACGTATGAACGGTTGTCTGCTTTCTTTTTGAATACCACGTTACCTGCTTTTAAAGCAAATAATGTATGGTCTTTACCGATACCTACGTTAAGGCCCGGGTTATGTTTGGTACCACGTTGGCGAACGATGATGTTACCTGCAATTGCTGGCTGACCACCGAAAATTTTGATACCTAAACGCTTGCTATGTGATTCGCGGCCGTTTCTTGAACTACCGGCCCCTTTTTTATGTGCCATTTCTTAATTTCTTTTGTGACCCTGTGACTGAGTCGGTTAAAATTTAATTATAATGTTATACCGGTGATCTCGATCTTGGTAAATTGCTGACGGTGACCATTTTTCTTCTGGTAGCCTTTTCTGCGTTTCTTTTTGAAGATAATTACTTTATCACCCTTTAAATGAGACACGATCTTAGCTGATACTTTAGCGCTTTTCAAATCAGAACCTAATTTGAAGCTACCTTCGTTTTCTGCTAACAACACATTGTCAAATTCAATATTAGCGCCCTCATCCCCTTGTAAACGGTGTACAAAGATCTGCTGGTCTTTCACAACTTTAAACTGTTGCCCGGCTATACTTACTATTGCGTACATTGTTGATTAATTATTGTTTTAAATTTTGAGGTGCAAATATATGGATTAACAAATTAATATGCAAGGTACTATTTGCTTTTTCTTTGGCGTGCTTCTGCTTCAGATAATACATTTTGAATTTCTTTTATCAACCTTTCATTCGCATCCTTTAGCTTATCGTGCCCATTAAAGGATGCATCGTACATCACCTTCTTAGTTTTGCGCAGGTAATTAAACTGTATTACATACCTTGGTACATGCCCCTTTACATCGGGGTTAAGCTCGTTTACCGGAAAATCCCAGAAACCCAGGTCGGCAGCTTTGCGATGCAGGTATAAAAGGTCGTCTTTGCTTAATTTAAGCTTTACCTTCACCAATGAATCGCGCCTGTTAACAAACTGGTACTCCCCCGTTTTTGAATCGAAAACGTTATTTAGCGTATCGCCATAACCATACTCGAAACGTACGGATTGAAACTCAGAGAATTTATAAGGCGCGTTTTTGATCATCATACCGTAGTAGTAAAAACAATAAAGTAAAAACGGCACGATGATACTTGCAACGAGGAATATTTTTTTAGGCTTAGTAACCATTATAAGTATTTATTGAATTATTGATTTAGAGATTAAACTTAGTTATTCGAAATTCATTATTTAATTTTCGATATTTCATTTCCACCGCTCAGTTCCCCTTCCCATTTGCTTACCACCGCGGTTGCCATAGCGTTACCCAAAACGTTTGTAGCAGAGCGGCCCATATCAAGTAGTGGATCAATACCGATTAAAAGCGCAAGGCCTGCCTCGGGAATATTGAACATGGAAATAGTACCGGCAATAACAACAAGCGATGCGCGGGGCACACCGGCAATACCCTTACTGGTAATCATCAGCACCAGCAGCATAGATAATTGTTGCTCAAACGATAGATGAATATTATAGGATTGCGCAAGGAATAGGGACGCGAAGGTCATGTACATCATAGACCCATCGAGGTTAAACGAATAACCTAAAGGCAGCACAAAGCTTACAATTTTGTTATTACAGCCAAAGCGCTCCAGCTCCAACAATACTTTTGGATAGGCGGCCTCACTGGTAGAGGTACTGAACGCGATAAGCATCGCATCCTTAATACGGCCTACTAAACTAAATGCTCTTCCCTGCAATACTACCGATGCTGCAAGGATAATCACCAGCCATAATACCAACAAGGAAAAATAAAACTCACCTATGAATATAGCATAGGTGGACAGGATACCTAACCCCTGCTTCGCGATTATTGCTGTAATAGCACCAAATACGGCTAATGGTGCAAGCTGCATTACATAGCCGGTTATCTTTAATATAACATGTGCAATAGCATCCATGGCTTTGATAACCACTTCGCCTTTTTCGCCGATGGCGGCAGTACCAACACCAAAAAATAGCGAGAAGATCACAATCTGCAAAATCTCGTTATTAGCCATCGCCTCTATAAAACTCTTAGGGAATACGTGCCCTATAAAATCGCGCAGTGAAAGTGCGGTCTTTTGTATTCCTGTAGATAAGTGGCTATCCGGTAGTGGCAAGTGCATAGCCTCGCCGGGCTTAAAAAAGTTAACCAATAGCATACCCAAAGCCAGGGACACCAGCGTTGCGCTTAAAAACCAAAGCAATGTTTTACCACCAATACGGCCAACTGCGCTAATATCGCCTACTTTAGCCACACCAACTACCAGGGTTGTAAATACCAATGGCGCTACAATCATTTTTATTAGTCTTAGAAAGATGTCGCTTAACACCGTAAAACCGACCAACTTGTCTTCGCGGCTAATATCGGCAGCTTTGCGTAGATTTAGCTGAGCGTAACGGTCACCTTTAAGGGATTTGTAAACGGCAGTTGTGGTATCTTTGCTCACCTCTAATTGCTGGTCTATTGTTTTTATATTTACCTCGGCGGCGCTTATTTTGGTATTAATATTGTTTATAACCGTAGCATTGTAAATGTATCCGGCTATAACGCCTAATACTAAGGCCACAAAAATGTACAGGGTTAATTTGCTTTTCTGCATACGTTAATTTGGTGCCGTAAAACTACAAAAATTAAAACTATTAGCCTCACCACAACCCCTCTCCGAGAGAGAGGGGCTTTGAAAACTTTATATATGAGTATTACTGTCTACGGGTTACAACAAATAAAGAAGGAAGTTCAGCATTTATCGCAAGAGCAGCTTGCCGAACTATGCCTGCGACTGGTACGTTATAAAAAAGAAAATAAGGAATTGTTAGCTTACCTCCTTTTTGAAGCTAACAACGAAAATAATTTCGTAGAAAGCATAAAAGCCGAGGCAGGGTTTATGTTTAGTCAGCTGCCTGCCCAAAGTTACTTTACCGCAAAAGGCCTGCGCAAGATATTGAAGATGCTTACCAAATACACCAAATTCATCGGCTCGAAACCCTCGGAGATTGAGTTATTAATTAACTTTTGCCAGAATTTCCTGCAATATGTAATTCGCCAAACATCCTATAAACCTATTAGGTTAATACTAATAAGGCAAATTGAGAAGGTAAAAACATCCATCAGCAAATTACATGAAGATCTACAATTTGATTACAGCCAGGACTATAACAAACTTTTAGAAGATGCGGAAGGCAAATTGCCATGGTTTAATAAAAAAAGTTACTTGTTGTAACAATAATGGTGTTAATTTGTCCAACTAAAAATTAACTAATCAGGTGGCCGACAGAGAAGACGCTTTCAGGAAAATATACGAAGCCAATTCGAAGAAAATTTACCATTTGTGCTATGGTTATACCGGCGATGATGATGCTGCTAACGACCTACTGCAGGAAACCTTTTTAAAGGTTTGGCAAAATCTGCACAAGTTTCGTAACCAGGCGCTCATCTCTACCTGGATTTATCGCATAGCGGTAAACACATGCCTAACTTATTTACGATCAGAAAAACGACAAGCCAAAGATGAGCTGACACCCGCAATTGCCGAAAATAAACCAGAAGTGTTTTCGGAAAAGAACGAGCAAGTTACTTTGCTGTACAAGTGTATCTCCAAACTGGAAGAGTCGGAAAGAATTATCATAACATTGGTGCTTGATGAAGTGCCGTACCCCGAAATTGCAGAAGTTTCGGGTATATCAGAGGGAAATTTGAGGGTGAAGATCTATCGCATTAAACAAAAATTGACAGAGTTATACAATCAGCATGAAAGACTTTGATCATTTAATGTCAGTTTGGCAGGCGCAGCCAAAAAAAGAGCATTTATCTGTTGATGAAGTGCTTAAGCAGGTGAAGAACGGCGTGCGCGGTTTAACAAACCGTATATATTGGAGTATTGTGGCCATGGTTATAATAATTGCATTTGCATTTATTATAACATTGTTTGGCGCGTTTAACTCTTGGGTTACCACTGTGGGTATTATTATTGTGTTGGTTACTATGCTGATGTACCTGACATTAATTATAAGGCACTACCACATCCTAAGCAAGCGTGATGCAACTCTTAATCCTACCGAATATCTCCACAGTTTAAAAGAATATCAGCGTAACCGCAGCAAAGTTATTGGCTGGTTCTATTACATCTACACATTACTTATAAGCGGAGGCCTTGCTCTCTATTTTGTAGAGGTATTGCAAAACGCCTCAGCTACTTTTAAAGGAGTTACTTATGGTTCTATTATTATATGGTTTTTGTTTACAACATTCTATCTAAAACCAAAGATGTTTAAAAACGAGGAAGAGAAACTAAACCTGATGATAGACCGCCTTGTTCGCCTGCAGGAACAATTTGATTAATTAATGACCCATCCTACCCAAATAAAATCGGTAAGCATTAACGATGCCGCTACCCTGCTTGAGCTAAGCCGAAAAACATTTTTCGACGCATTTCTGCACCGCAATAATGCGGCAGATATGGCTGCCTACGCCGAAACTGCGTTTACCCTGCCAAAATTTGAAACTGAATTAAGTAATCCAAATTCTCAATTCTACTTTGCTTGGGTTGATAATGCAATTGTGGGGTATCTCAAATTCAATCATAACTTTGCCCAAACCGAATTTCAAGACCCTGAAGCGCTGGAGATAGAGCGCATTTATGTGCTAAGTGATTTTCAAGGCCAGCAAATTGGGAAACTATTGATAGAATTTGCCATCCAAACCGCTATAGATCACAGCCTAAAATACATCTGGCTTGGCGTTTGGGAACACAATACTAAAGCCATCAGCTTTTATAAAAACAAAGGCTTTGAGCAATTCGGCAACCACCTGTTTATGTTAGGGAATGATGAGCAGACGGATATTCTGATGAAGCTTGACCTTTATTAAAGAGCCTTTTCTTTACGCGTAATTGCAAGGTACGAAGCAATCTCTTTGCTATACATAGCGGCTTTACCTATGTAGATATTGCTTCATACCTCCCAATGACGCGGGTTTTAATTAGCATTTTTATACACCTTCTAAAACGGATTAAACGTCCTTGCTCCAATCTCCATCCCGGCTGCACGGCAAACTGTTTTATCGCCAAACCTAAAATTGATATCATCCATAGCCTTGTAAAGTTTTATTCGCTCCTCGTTATCTTCAAACAGGTTTATCTGGTAGCTACCGGTGCAGAGGTTGCTTAGCTTAACACCTATCAGTCGGATGGGCCGGTGCTGGTTCCAAGCTTTGTAAAGCAGGTTTTTAATACCGGGGATAAGGATATGCTCGGCAGCGGTAAGGGCGATCTTAGTTTGTTGGGTATGTGTTTCAAAGTTGGCGTAACGGATTTTAATAGCCAGGCAAGATGATACCTTATTCTCGCGGCGTAGTTTTCCGGCCAGTTCCTCCGTCATGCTTACCAGTACGTTTTCTAATGTACGCTTGTCATTAACGTCATTATGGAAAGTGGTTTCGGTCGAGATCGATTTACGGTCGCTGTGCGGGATAATCTCGCTGTAGTCTATTCCGTTAGCTTTGTTGTAAATATATAAACCCATTTTACCGAATACCGCTTCGAGAAATTTCAGGTTAACCCGCTGCAGGTCGCCAATTTTTTCGATGCCGTACTGGTAAAGCTTTTGGCAGGCACTTTCACCAAGTCCGGGGATCTTACAAATATTTAGCGGGGCTAAAAAAGCTTTCTCCTCGCCATGTTTTATCCAAAGCTGCCCGTTTGGCTTCGCTTGGTTGGTTGCCATTTTAGCTATTGTTTTGCCCGACGCCATACCGAAAGAAATAGGCAGCCCTGTTTCGCGGATAACCTTTTGCCTTAACTCGCAGGCCAACTTGAACGGGTCATGAAAACGCTCCATCCCGCTCAGGTCTATATAGAACTCATCTACCGACGATTTTTGGTAAAGCGGCACCATATCATGGATGATTTGCGTAACCTCTCGCGAAGCCTCCGAATAACGCCCATGCGTGCCATGGATCACTATAGCTTGCGGGCAAAGCTTTAACGCCTGCCTTGTAGGCATAGCCGAATGCACTCCAAACTTACGCGCCTCGTAACTGCATGAAGCCACCACACCTCTATCTGCCGAGCCGCCTATAATAACGGGCTTGCCGATGAGTGAAGGATTGAATTTTCGCTCTACAGATACGAAGAATGAATCGAGGTCGATATGTACAATATGCCGCTTAGCATCCATGCACAAATATGAAAATATAATTTGAATTGCTAAAATAATTAGTAAAATTTGTATCGATATATGACCAGCTATACCGACTATTTTTTTCTCCTCTCACCACCCGAACCCGTTAAAGAACTTATCAGCAAATACAAAAAAGCATCGGCAATGCACGTTGGTAATTTCAAAAGCATGGATGCGCCCGCCCATATCTCGGTAATACATATGGAACGCCAAAAGCCGTATTATGCCAATCATACCGTATCTCAAATTGAACGGGCCATTAACATCATGACGCCGGTTTTGCTTCATATCAACGGGTTTAAATATTTTAGTCACCTACATAGCCAATATACTATTTATGCGCACATCCGCATTACCACTGCGGTAGATGCCTGTTTTACCCTGCTCAAGAAAAACCTGAGCATCCGCAAAACGCTGGTGCCGCATGTAACCGTAGTTCGGAATGTTTCTGAGGCTGATTTCAAAACGCTGTGGCCGAATTTTAACAATAAAAAAGTTGTTGAGCCATTTTTGATCAAAGAACTAAAAATAGTAAAGCGTGAAACGTTTGGCGGCTCACTAAAATGGGAGGCATTTAAAACTTTCGACTTTAAAGGAATGAGGAATTTAGAGGTGGTAAATGATAATAAAGAAGTACGGAAGCAAATAAACTTATTTTAGATTTTTTGTCATCCTGAGCGATAGCGAAGGATCTAATGTACAACATGCAAATCGACGAGTAGATGCTTCACTATCATTCAGCATAACAAGTGGTTTGATTTTACCCCGCTGATTATCAACACCTCCACTCCTCAATTTCCTTTTTTAATAATTTCTTAACCTAAAATGCATCCTTTTTCTATCTTTGCGGCGGGATAAGTCTTTTACGGCCAGCTCCTCTTGAACTCCCCCAGGGTGGGAACACAGCAAGGGTAGAGAGTTGAGCGGCGCGATAAAAGTAGCTTATCCCATTTTTTTACCTTTTTTTCTGGGAGGTAGTCCATTCGCAACAACTTCGAAATTTTACATTCGGCATTTATTATTCGATATTATTTAGCTGCAATCTGCCTATCTTCGCCTTATGTTCGATATACTCATTATTGGCGGTGGCCCCATTGGTTTAGCATGCGGACTTGCAGCACAAAAAGCCGGTTTAAGTTTTGTTATTGTGGAGAAAGGATGCCTGGTAAATTCACTTTACAACTACCCTTCTACCATGACTTTCTTCTCCACTTCGGAGAAACTGGAGATTGGCGGTGTACCGTTTGTTACCGTGCACAACAAACCCACCCGTAATGATGCTTTAGAATATTATCGCCGTGTAGCATTATCAAATAATCTTCCGCTTAATTTATTTGAAGAAGTTACCAATGTAAAATCAATTCATGGTGGTTACGAGATATTGACAATTAAAACCACATACCAAGCTAAAAAAGTGATCCTGTCGACCGGGTTTTATGATATAGCCGTTAACCTTAATATCCCCGGCGAAGACCTGCCTAAAGTAAAACACTACTACCAGGATCCGCATTATTACACCTCGCAAAAAGTTGTGGTCGTGGGCAGTAGCAATTCGGCTATTGATGTGGCATTAGAAACCTACCGCAAAGGTGCTGAAGTTACTTTAGTTGTTCGTGGTGCCGAGGTAAGCAGCCGGGTTAAATATTGGGTTAGGCCTGATATTATTAACCGCATTAAAGAAGGAAGCATCAAGGCCTATTTTAATTCGAGCCTTTCAGCCGTTCGCCAAACTGAGGTAGATATTAATACTCCAGAAGGTAATGTGACCATCCCCAACGATTTTGTAATGGCCATGACGGGTTACAAACCTAACTTCGATTTCCTGGCGATGATAGGCATCCGGCTAACCGAGGATAAATTTATTCCAACCTATAACCCTTATACAATGGAAACCAACCAACCGGGTCTTTACCTTGCAGGTGTTGTGGTTGGTGGACTGGATACGCATTTGTGGTTTATAGAGAATTCGCGCATCCACGCGGATATGATTATTGCGGATATTATTGCTAAGCGATAGTTAACCAGTAAAATCAAAACTTTCTATAAACTTCCACGGCCCGCCCTGGTATTCCCAGAGGCTTAGGCCGGTTGCCTTTATCTCAAATGGCTTGAAATCGAAGGAAAGTTCTTGTAGTAATTGTTTAGCTTTTTCGGGGCTAACCTTGTTTTGTATGGTAATATGCGGCCAAAATTTGTTTTTATCTTGCGGAATAAGCAACTCTGCCCATTGTATTTGTAACTTCTTATAAAAAACCTGTAACTCATCGCTTACTATTTTGTAAGCAACACCATTGCCAATGCTGGATAATGCCGTTACCCGCAAAGTCATGTTTTTATACTCTCTTACGCCAGCATTGATGTCCTCGAAAATCTTTTTCTCATTAGCGGGCAATTGGTGAAACAACATTAAATGCGCATCCAAAAAATTCCGTTCGGGCGGGAAATACTGTTTCCGTAATTTATTAAAAAACAAGTGCGCCTCTGGCGTAATGTTAAGCGTGAGTAATAGCGGGTTGATTGTATCCATTAACAAATCTTAACCTCGGTATCAAATTAAAAGTTTTTCTTGCATAAGTAAATTATTATGCAATAATTTGCACAAAACTTTTAAATTATAACACTTTACACATAATGATCAAACAAAACATAAACAGAATGGATACCGAGGCGTTTTTTGCTATGGTTGCCACTGCTTTATTTTCTTTTGTTTTATTTTTCTCTCCCACCCGACGACGACTGTTCATCCCAAGGGTTTTAATCAGGCTTTAGTCTACCCTTTCAAAACAAAGAAGGATTATTAAACTTCTTTAAACAATGTCCCTCTAATTATTATGGCTTAAGCGCCAATAATTTAACGGTAACTTTTCTATTATAATGACCATACAAGATTTTGACATAACAGTAGCCACTGCACAACATGCAGATTTTGCGGCTACGATATGTGATGAAATGGCAGAATCGGCCAAGGCACGAGGTACGGGTATTGCCCAGCGTTCGCCAGAGTATGTCGCCAATAAAATGCTGGAAGGCAAAGCGGTGATAGCATTACATAAAGACGGTACCTGGGCAGGTTTTTGTTATATAGAAACCTGGAGCCACGGTGATTTTGTGGCCAACTCGGGTTTGATCGTAAATCCAATCTATCGTAAAGCAGGTTTGGCTAAGGCTATCAAACATAAAATATTTGAACTTTCGCGCAGTAAATACCCTAACGCAAAGCTATTCGGTTTAACCACGGGCCTGGCTGTAATGAAGATAAATTCCGAAATAGGTTACGAACCCGTTACCTACTCAGAGCTTACCCAGGACGAAGAATTTTGGAAAGGCTGCCGCAGCTGCGTTAACTACGATATTTTGATGAGTAAGGACCGTAAGAACTGCATGTGTACCGCCATGCTCTTTGACCCGGAAGTTGTTCAAAAACAACACGAAGAAAAGATGAAAAAGATTACGCACAAAGCGACATTGCTTGAGCGTATTGAAGCTGCCATTAAAAAGCGGATGGAGAAAATGATTCTGTTAGGTTTAAGGTAAAAGGTAATGAGAGATTATAAAAAACTTGATATTTGGAAAAAAGCCCACTTGTTTACAAAACAGTTGTATCAGGAAATATTACCTGTTATGCCGCCCGAAGAAAAATTTGCCTTAACCAACCAATTACGTCGATCAGCATATTCTATTCCTATGAATATTGTTGAGGGATGTGGAAACAATACTGATAAAGATTTTACGCATTATCTTGATAATGATTTAGGTTCGGCCCTTGAAGTAGAGTACACATGTTTGTTAATTTTCGATTTAGGATATATTTCACAAGAACAACACGATTTAGTTTACCAACCCATAAACGAGATTAAAGCAATGCTTATCTCATTCATTAAATTTTTAAGAGATGGAAAATAACCTTTCACCTTTTACCTTTTACCTTTTACCATGAAAAAGAAAGTAGTACTGGCTTACAGCGGCGGATTAGATACATCATTTTGCTGCATTTATTTAACACGCGATCTGGGTTACGAGGTTCACTCGGTAATTGTAAATACAGGTGGTTTTAGCGACGAAGAGCTTAAAGGCGTTGAAGAACGAGCTTACCAAATGGGCGTTACATCTCACCACGTGGTTGATGAGACCACTAACTTCTACAATACCTGTGTGCGCTATTTGATATACGGTAACGTATTAAAGAACAATACCTACCCTCTTTCGGTAAGTGCCGAACGTGTTAGCCAGGCCACTGCCATTGCCAACTATGCCAAAGAAATTGGTGCTGAATATGTTGCCCATGGCAGTACAGGTGCCGGTAATGACCAGGTGCGTTTCGATATGATATTTAACATATTGGTACCCGAGGTAAATATCATTACCCCTATTCGCGACCTTAAATTAAGTCGCGAAGCGGAAATTGAATACCTAAAGAAACACGGCGTTGAAATGAACTTCGAAAAAGCTAAGTATTCTATTAATAAAGGTATCTGGGGTACATCAGTTGGCGGTAAAGAAACTTTGACCTCCAACTTAGGTCTGCCGGAAGATGCATGGCCTACCCAGGTTACCGCATCTGAACCAAGAACTTTAGAACTTGTTTTTGAAAAAGGCGAACTGGTTGGCATCGATAACGAAAAATACGACCATCCAACAAGGGCTATACAGGCACTACAAGCCATTGCACAACCTTACGGTATAGGTCGCGATATCCACGTAGGCGATACCATCATTGGTATTAAAGGCCGTGTAGGTTTTGAGGCTGCCGCGCCGATGGTGATTATCAAAGCGCACCACACCTTAGAAAAACACGTGCTTACCAAATGGCAGCTATCATGGAAAGATCAGCTATCTGCATTTTATGGCAACTGGCTTCACGAAGGGCAGTTCCACGACCCTATTATGCGTAATATGGAGGCCTTTTTGGCTGATACGCAAAAGAACGTTAGTGGTAAAGTATTTATCGAGCTGCACCCATACCGTTTCCAGGTGATCGGTATCGAATCGGAACATGACCTGATGAGCAACAAATTTGGAAGTTACGGCGAAATGAATAATTCATGGAGCGGCGAAGACGTTAAAGGGTTCTCCAAGATCTTTGGTAACCAGGTGATGATATACCACAAAGTAAACGGACAGGATTAATTATGGCAAACCCCATCTTTTCGAGAAGCGAATGTTTAAGTACCTATAAATGGGGCGATGACTGCTACGGCTGGAACTATGTTGACACCGAAGCGTTATCAATAAAGCAAGAATTAATGCCACCCGATACAGCGGAGCATTTACATTATCACGAGAAAGCCTCGCAGTTCTTTTTTATACTGAAAGGCAGGGCAACTTTTACCATCAACGGAGAGATAAGTGTTTTAAAGCCCGAGCAGGGCATAGAAATTAAACCGGGCCAAAAGCACTTTGTAAGTAACAAAGAAAGCAGCGACCTGGAATTTATCCTCTACTCATCACCATCTACAAAAAATGACAGAATTAACCTCTAAAATAAAGGCAGGTATTGTTGGCGGCGCCGGTTATACAGGTGGCGAAATGCTGCGGATACTCATCAACCACCCAAATGTGGAGATTGTGTTTGTGCATAGCAACAGCAACGCGGGCAACCACGTTTACGATGTGCATACTGACTTATTTGGCGATACCGCTTTGCAGTTTACCGACCAATTGGCTTACAACATTGATGTTCTTTTCCTTTGTGTTGGTCATGGTGACGCTAAAAAGTTTTTAGAGGCTAACGAAATTCCTGAACATATTAAGGTGATTGACCTGAGCCAGGATTTTAGGTTAAGCCCAAATGCTGAATTTAAGAATAAAAATTTCGTATATGGCCTGCCTGAGTTAAACCGTGAGGCTATTAAAACCGCGGCCAATATAGCCAACCCCGGTTGTTTTGCTACTTGTCTACAATTGGGTTTATTACCGCTTGCAAGCAAAGGTTTGCTAAATAGCGAGGTACACATCACGGCAACAACTGGCTCTACAGGTGCAGGGCAAAGTCTCTCACCCACTTCACACTTTACCTGGAGGAATGATAACCTTTCGGTTTATAAAGTTTTTAACCACCAGCATTTGGGCGAGATCGGTCAATCGCTAAGGCAATTACAAGCAGGTTTTGATAAGGAACTTAATTTTGTGCCTTATCGTGGTGGCTTCACCCGTGGTATCATTGCATCGATCTATACGGAGAGCGATTTGAGCGAAGCGGAGGTTTTAAACCTTTATAAGGAATACTATGCAAGCCACCCATTTACACATGTAACCAATAAGAATATCGATCTCAAACAAATTGTGAATACAAATAAATGTTTTATTCAGGTTAATAAGCACGATAATAAGATTTTTATAATGAGTATAATGGATAATTTACTTAAAGGCGCGAGCGGCCAGGCGGTACAAAACATGAACATCATGTTTTGTCTGGATGAACGCGCCGGATTACGACTTAAGGCGACCGGTTTTTAAGCTGCGTTCGCCACTTTAGCGTTAGTCCATTAAGTATTAATTTTTTCAATAATAAAATGAAATTATTCGACGTATATCCAATCAATCCAATTAATGTCGTAAAAGGCGTTGGTAGCCTTGTTTATGACGACAAAGGCACCGAATATCTTGACCTTTACGGTGGGCACGCTGTTATCTCAATCGGCCACACCAACCCGTATTATGTAAAACGGTTAGAAGACCAGTTGCACCAGATAGGTTTCTATTCTAACTCGATAGAAATTCCATTACAAACCCAACTGGCAGAAAAATTAGGCCATATTTCAGGTAAGGAAGATTACCAGCTATTCCTTTGTAATTCTGGTGCTGAAGCAAATGAAAATGCTTTAAAACTGGCTTCTTTCTATAACGGAAAAAGGAAAATAATCGCCTTTAAAAAGGCTTTTCACGGCCGTACTTCGCTTGCAGTTGCGGCTACCGATAATCCTAAAATTATTGCCCCGGTTAACGAAACCGATAACGTAATATTTTTGCCATGGAATGATGAGACGGCTTTGGAAGATGCTTTCAAAAACAATGAGGTGTCCTCAGTAATTATCGAAGGCATCCAGGGTGTTGGTGGGATACAAGTTGCCCCTGTTAGCTTCCTGCAAAAGATAAGGTCGCTTTGCGATGAATATAACGCCGTTTTTATTGCGGATTCAGTGCAATGTGGTTATGGCCGTACAGGTAAATTTTTCTCGCACGATTTCGCTGGTATAAATGCCGATATTTATTCCATGGCAAAAGGTATGGGTAATGGTTTCCCTATCGGCGGTATTATTATATCCCCTAAAATTGCACCTGCTTATGGTATGCTGGGCACTACATTCGGTGGTAACCACTTAGCTTGTGCCGCGGGTTTAGCTGTGTTAGAAGTTATAGAACGCGATAACCTGATGCAAAACGCAGCAGAGGTTGGTTCTTATTTAATAGAGGAGTTAAAGAAATTCAATAAAGTAAAAGAAGTTCGCGGCCGTGGCCTAATGATAGGTATCGACCTGCCAGAGGAGTTAAGCAACGTTAAAAAAGACCTGCTGTTCAAGCACAAAATATTTACAGGGGAAGCAAAACCAAACGTGGTTAGGTTGCTGCCTGCATTGAATTTAACAAAAACTCATGCGGATAGGTTTCTGGAAGCTTTTGCTACAACTTTACGCCCCCTCTAAATCTCCCCAAGTTGGGGAGGCTTGATATTGAGCGGTTTAGAATTTAATTATATTTTTACAGAAATAAAATAATGTCCCTCTCCCCCGGAGAGGGACTTAGGGTGAGGCTATTATGAAACTATTCTCTTCGGTAAATGATGTTAAAGATGTTAAGGCGCTGGTTGCCGAAGCATTACAATTAAAACAAAACCCATACGCGCACCAGCATTTGGGCAAAAACAAAACCCTGAGCCTTATTTTCCTGAACCCAAGCCTGCGTACGCGCATAAGCACCCAAAAAGCGGGCGCGAATTTGGGCATGAATGTTATTGTGCTGAACATCGATAAAGAAGGTTGGGCACTTGAACTGCGCGACAACATGATCATGAACGGTACAACCGTAGAGCATATTCGCGAAGCTGCCAGTGTTATGGGCGAATACTCTGACATTATTGGCGTGCGCTCTTTCCCGGGATTGAAAGACCGCGAAGAAGATTACAGTGAAACCATTTTTAACAAGTTTGTTGAATTTTGTAAAGTGCCGGTAGTGAGTTTGGAATCGGCTACCCGCCATCCATTGCAGAGTCTCGCCGACCTGGTGACCATCGAAGAATTAAAAACCAAACCCCGCCCGAAGGTAGTATTATCCTGGGCGCCGCATATAAAGGCCCTGCCGCAAGCTGTGCCCAATTCTTTTGCCGAATGGATGTGCAAGGCCAATGTGGATTTCACCATTGCCCACCCGGCCGGATACGAGCTTTCTGCTGATTTCACTAACGGCGCAAACATCACTCATGATCAGGACGAGGCTATAAAAGACGCGGATTTTATATACGTTAAAAATTGGTCGGCATACGAGCCTTACGGTGCGGTAATCGGTGGCAACGAGGATTGGATGCTGAATAATACCAGGCTGGATGCCGTAGCCCCAAATGCCAAAGTAATGCACTGTTTACCTGTACGCCGCGACTTGGAGCTGTCATCAGAGATCCTGGATAGCCCAAAATCTATTGTTGTTCATGAAGCGGGTAACCGTGTTTGGGCAGCGCAGGCGGTTTTAAAGCAAATGCTGGAAGCATTGTAATATATGCCTTATGATTGTTGAATATGATATCTTTCTGGGTGATCTAAAAATTGGGGTTACCAAACTCGAAAAAGCTGATGCGCCAATGGGTGTAGTATTCGGAATTATCTATGGCGATGATAATAAATTTGAGTACGATTTTTTGAGAAATTATTGTATTACTCGAAATATAGAGTTTTCAGAATATATCGAGGACAAATGGATAAATACATACAATATCCCAACTTTGCACGTAAAAGACAAAAATCTAAACATCATACAAGGATTATCGTGTTCTATTTCTGGTATGGATAGCGAAGGCTTTGAGATTTCGATTTTTGGAATAGCATATCCACTATATGAAACACTGTTTACACATCACGTTAATAATTATAATAATTTATTTAAATAACGTGTATACGCCTAAACACTTTCAAATATCTGACCATCTGGAAGCTATCAACTTTATGCAGAAGTACAGCTTTGCTACGATGGTAACGATGATGAATGGCGTTCCAGAGGCTACACACCTAACCTTTATAGTTGAACAACGCGGCGATAAACTGGTATTGATCTCTCACTTTGCCAAAGCAAACCCGCAGGCGGAATCTGTATTTAATGAAACCTTACTGGTGATCTTCACCGAGCCGCATGCGTACATTTCTCCTACCAATTACGAAAAAGAGCAAAATGTACCTACATGGAATTACCTCTCCGTACATGTGTATGGTAAAGCTACTTTGATTGATAATAACACGCAGGTTGCAGCTTTGCTGGAGAAGATGATAGGCTTTTATGAAGCCGATTACCGCAAGCAATGGGATACCCTGCCCGATGACTATAAATCTAAAATGATGAACGGCATCACGGCGTTCGAAATAATAGTGACCGATCTGCAGGGCAAAAAGAAACTCAGCCAAAACCGCACGGAGTTAGAGCGCGAGAACATTATTGCCTCATTAAGTAGATCTATAGATCCAACGGAGCGCGAGATTGCGGCTTATATGAAAAAGAATGCTTAATTTTTTTTGTACGACGCGTTGATAAGCCTGTTAAGCGATAAGCCCTGCACCACGATAGAAAATATCACAATAAAATAGCTTCCCGATAGGATCATATGCCTGTACGGCGATACGGGTAAAGCCAATGCTAACGCGATAGAAATTCCTCCTCTTAAACCTGCCCAAGTAAGTATATTTATACTATTGTAATTCACATTTAGTGATTTCCTTAAAAAAGTTAGTGGCAACATTATACTCATCCATCTTGCTCCAAGAATAATTACAATAGCTATACCACCAGTGATCCAGTAGTTGCTGATGAACGGTACATTAACCATTTGCAGGCCTATCATCACAAAAAGTACCGCATTGAGGATCTCGTCTATCAGTAGCCAAAAATCCTCCAGCGCCTCATGCGATTTTTCTTTATTGTCAGCATTGATAGACCTGCCACCCACAAACAACCCTGCTGTAACCACTGCAAGTGGGATAGATAAATTTAAAAACGAAGCCAATACCGAATCGAACATTACCAAAGCTAAAGAAACCAGCACAATGGTTTGGAAATCGTTTATGGATTTCATTAACTTGAACGCCAGCCAACCTGTTACAGCGCCTAATATTATCCCTCCAAAAACTTCCTGGATAAAAAGTAATATAGCTTTGGTAATATCCAAATTATTTACCCCCGACTGCGTAACCTCCAATATCAACAGGAACAACACCAACCCTACGCCATCGTTAAATAGCGATTCTCCTGAAATAATTGTTTCCAGGTTTGCAGGTAATTTGGAGCCTTTTATCACAGCCGCCACTGCAACCGGATCGGTAGGAGAAACCAATGCTCCAAAAAGCAAGCAGTATACAAAGGGGACCTTAATATCTATAAACCCGGTTATCCAGTAAAATAAAGCGCCAAATACTGTAGTTGAAATTATAACGCCTAAGGTGCTCAATATCAATACCGGGCGCATTTCTCTTTTAAGTTTTCGGGTATCTAAGTTAAAGGCTGTTGCAAACAGTAAAAAGCCCAGCATAACGTTTAGCACAGTAGTAGAAAAGTTAATGTGCTTGGCCAAAACGGTAAGGTATCTGGCTATACCGGGGTCAAGATTTTCGATAACTATTGTTAAAATAGAGCCCAATATTGCGAGTGTGACTATTCCTATTGTACCCGGTAGTTTTAAAAATCGGGCATTAATGTAAGAATAAACGGCGCTCACAATAATTAGTAGCGCTATAATGAGGAACATATCCATGGGGTACGTTTTGTGATAATTTACCGGGCAACCGGGTCCATCGTCATAGTATTTGTTTTAAAATAATGAATAATTAACCTGTTATCGCTGTTGCGGGTTAGGTAGTTAACCGCCCAATTAAAAATTACGATTGCCTTATTGCTGAAACCGGCCAGCGACATTAGGTGCACGAACATCCACAACAACCATGCAAAAAAGCCCTTGAAACGCAGTTTATGCAAATTGGCAACTGCTTTGTTACGGCCAATGGTTTCCATGGTACCCAAATCTACGTAAGTAAAAGCAATCATAGGCTTGCCGTTAACCAGATTAATGATGTTCTTAACCAGCTGCTTGCCCTGCTGCAATGCAACCTGCGCCACACCGGGGAAGCCTACGGGATTTTTCTCTGTTACTACTGCCGATACATCGCCAATGGCAAAAACGTTGGTAAAACCTTTAATTCGGTTTATTCCGTCGGTTATTAAGCGGCCGCCTTTCAAAACGCTTTCTTCGGACATGCCGGTAGGTGCCTCGCCACTAACTCCCGCCGCCTAAAATACATTGCGGGTATTGATGGTAGTGCCGTCATCTATTTTCAAAAAGTATGGTAATTATGTTTATCCAGCAACAGGACTTCTAAAGGTGCGTGCTTTAATTTTTTAGCCAGTTGTACGCCGCCAAAGCCACCGCCAATAATGATAACGCGGGGCATAGCGCTTGTTTGTTTATCCATATGTTAGTTAACCGGCTGCAAATTAATGAATAAACAACCGCTGGGTTTATTACCTAACAGGATAAAGCGGATATGTGTTTTAACAAGGGTTATTTTTGTAGTGATCAAACAAAAAAAAGCGACAGGCGTCCCCATAACTTTTCTTAATTAACTGAGTTTAGGTTTATTATATTTTTTCGTAGAATTTGTGAAAGAAGTCGGGGTTTTTAACGCCATAAAACTTGTTATCGTTACTAATAGCTACCCAATCATCAACTGTATAATCTTTTTCGCCGGTTTTAACTTCGTGCACAAAGCGGAAAGTTACATTATCGCCCTGTTTAATGTTAGTAAACTCCGGAGCTGATGGTTTAATATTAAATTTGATGTAAAAACCGTTTGACTCCACTACTGCGCTTTTCCAGTTACCTTTAGGGTGTTTCTTTGATGTTTGTTACTAAGCCATTTGCGTAGCGCACTGTGTTAACTTCGTATAAAAATGCGCTTTTACGCAATGTATTTTTTGTTGATTGAAATATTATCTGCTCATCCTTTTTTATCAATGTCGGCTCAATAATTAATGGGAACTCTTTTGTCCACATCGCACCCGATGATTGTAATTGGATTTCATCGCCAACTTTAAACAATCCTTGGATAGATTTTGTCAATCCATATCTGTATCTAAGTGCAAATTCATCTTTGCCTTGTGTTAGTTTATACCCGGTAAAATGGTATGATTTAGCTGTGCTATCAATTATCCCTACTACTTTATAAGTAAGCAATTTCATTTGCACACGCGTGGCCAGTTCATTTTTATACCTGCTATCTGCCGATTTTGTGTAAGTCCTAAATTCTACTGCAGAACTATCATCTGCTATTTTTTGGGCGGACGTACGTTTGGTTTTTGAGCGATATCTTTTTAAAGTATCCATTAATACCGTATCCGTTTTAGTTGATGCTTTAGAAGATGATGTTTTAGCCGGGGTTTTCCTTTCCAGGTTTGCAAAGGCCAGGCAGCTTATGGCTACAACAGGTAGCACAAGCGCATAAGTTATCTTTTTCATATTTGAGGTGGGTTTGTTAAACAACATGGCTATTCGGCTTTTAAGCGGCACTTTACTAAAGCTGTGCATCAGATAACTCTGGCCCGATACCGATAATTTGAACAGCAATGTGGCGTACATGCTTTTATCGGCGGCGCCAGCGGCTATACGGTCAACCTCAAACTCGTGGTTCTCTTCTATCGACCGGATGTAGCAATAGGCGAACGGGTTAAACCATATCACAATAAGTACCAGCCTTGCAAAAAGCCTGTCTGCGCTGTGCCTCAACTTTACGTGTAGCAGTTCATGAGCGATGATTTGTTTGATCTCATGCGGCTCCAGTTCATCGTCATTGATAAATATTACGTTAAAAAATGAGCTGTTGCCAAGCGTTTTGCTGCCTCGCAAAACTTTAACGTTGCCTATCTGCATCAACTCCTTGTTTTTCATCTGCCTTGCGAAAACCAATAATGTGAACAACAGATGAACAACCGACAATAATGCAATAGCCAAATAAACGGTTTGGATGAGTTTAACCCAATCAAAACGGTGCTCAATAGCCCGTTGCGGGGTAAATTGAATTGCTTGGATGGGCTCCTCTACCAACTGCATTATATTCACAAAAACCACAGGCTGCATAATGGCAGGTGGATGCGTAGCATCTACAGGCAGGTTTATTGCCGGTATCATTAAACTTAGTAATAATGTACCCACCAAATACCAGCGGTTAAGCTTAAAAAAGGTCATCCTGCGCAGCAGCAGGAAATAAAAAACATAAAAGATACCGGTACATGCCGACACCTGTAGCAGATAAATTATGGTCTTCATCGTTTTGAGTTTTTATCGATCATGTCCTGAATTTTTTTGATATCGCTTTCCCCCAGTTTTTGCTCTTTCACCATAAAGGATAAAAGGCTGTCTACCGAGTTGTCAAAATACCCCGTAAACATCTTTTTAAAAGATGCCTTACGATAATCTACTTTGCTGATGGTTGGGAAGTATTCGTAAGTTTTGCCATAAGCTTTATAGTCTACATACCCCTTTTTCTCCAGCAGCCTAACTACCGATGATATGGTATTGTACGGCGGCTTGGGGTCATCGGGCATGGCTTCGATGATGTCTTTCACAAAAGCCTTTTTCAGTTCCCAAAGTACCTGCATTACGCGCTCTTCTGTTTTTGTTAACTCGTCCATAACCAAACTTATAACTTATATTTCAGTTATACAACTATATTTTAAGTTATATAACTTATTTATCAGTTTTTAATTCTAAGTAATTGATTTTCAAGTTAGTATTTTTAAAAAACGTGGTTCACAAAGAAAAGAAATACGAAATTCACTAAGGTTTGATTGATAGATCGGTGCTCTATGCGAAAAAACCATATGCCTTTTGTGGTTAAAAAACCTACGCCATCCCCAAAAAATAACTATAATTGCCATCGAACTTATATATAATACCCTATGCAAGCCCTGCACATCATTAAAATTGGCGGTAACGTAATAGATAACTCAGAAAACCTGCACCGTTTTCTGAAAGATTTTACTGCGCTTGAGGGTTTTAAAATACTGGTGCATGGCGGTGGCAAGGTTGCAACACAAATCTCGGAAAGTATGGGCATCGAAGCCAAACTGGTTGATGGCCGCAGGATAACCGATATTGATACCCTGCGCGTGGTTACGATGGTTTATGGCGGATTGATCAACAAAAACGTTGTGGCACAATTGCAGCGTTACGGCAATAACGCCATTGGCCTCACCGGTGCAGATGGCGACTTTATCCGAGCCAAAAGACGGCCTGTCAAAACGATAGATTATGGTTTTGCGGGCGACCTGTTCGATGGTTCTATCAATCCCAAAAATGTAAGCAAGTTGCTTGATGGCGGCTTCATACCTGTTTTTTGTGCCTTAACGCACGATGGTGAAGGCCAGCTATTAAACACAAATGCCGATACTATTGCATCTGCACTGGCGGTTGCATTATCAAAGCTGTACGAAACCACGCTTATATATTGCTTTGAGAAAAAAGGCGTATTACAGGATATTAATGATGAGGATTCGCTTATCAGGGATATAAACCCCGAGCGATACGAGAGATTGAAGAAGGAAAAGATCATCCACAGCGGGATGCTTCCCAAGCTGAATAATGCCTTTACCGCAATTTCATGCGGTGTAAAGGCGGTTATTATAGGCCACTCAGATGATTTGGGGCAGTTAAAGGAAAAAGAGGGTTTTGGTACCCGTTTAAGTAAGTAAAATGGAAACACAACAGCATATAGCCATATTAGGCAGCGGTAATATAGGGCTTGCATTAGCCAAAGGATTGGTAAAAGCAGGCATTTTTACCCCGCAGCAAATCACTCTTACTCGCCGTAATGTACCCGCGCTGTCTGCTTTGGCAGATGAAGGCTACAATGTAACCTCCAGCAATGCAGATGCTGTTACCAAAGCAGATATTGTGGTATTAGCCATTCTTCCGCAGCAATTGAATAAGTTGCTGGACGAGATAAAACCCACCACTAATCAAACCAAACATTTGTTAATTTCGGTAGTATCGGGCGTAAGCTGTCAGGATATACGGAAACAGCTGGATTTGGATGTGCAGGTAATCCGCGCGATGCCTAACACCGCTATTGCCATAGGCCAAAGCATGACTTGTATTGCTACCGATAATGCATCCCCCGCAAACGTAAGTTTAGTGCTATCCTTATTTGATACGGTTGGTGTAAGCATCCAAATCAATGAAGAATTGATGACCTCTGCCACGGCACTTTGTGCATGTGGTATAGCGTTCTTTTTGCGCTCTATCCGTGCGGCATCACAAGGCGGTACCGAAATTGGTTTCCACGCACATGATGCACTTAAAATGGCTGCGCAAACCGCTAAAGGCGCTGCCGATCTGCTATTGCAACTGTCATCACACCCCGAGCAGGAAATTGATAAGGTTACCTCGCCCAAAGGTTGTACTATTGCCGGCTTAAATGAGATGGAGCATAATGGTTTTAGCTCGGCTATGATAAAAGGTATTAAAGTATCGGCCGAGAAAGCCGGTGCACTTTACAAAAGCGAATAGTTTTATATAAAAACGTGTTTATTAAACATATCAAATTGTCCTGTGTTTTTTAACAAGAGATTTGATTGTTTAATAAGAATATGTATGCACTTAATGGTGTTGTATATTTACTAGGCTTAACAAAAAGGCGCTGCCCTTTTAGGAGAATATTGGGGCAAGGCCATCTACAAATATCTCTGGCGGGGTTATTCGTCGTCAGTTTGGGTTTTCTTCTCGGGTGGGGTTGATACGATCTCGCCAAATTCATTAACGTAGGCCATCATACCGTCTAAGTCGCCGCCGGTAGAACTTTCCTGGCGCTCTTGTTTACGTTGTGCTTTATCTTCTTTCTTTTTTGCTCTGTTTTTTTCGAGCTGCTTTTTCATGAACGTTGCCTGGGATTTAGCCATAGTTTTTATCGGGGTAAGTTAATAAAAAAAGCACCTGCTTTAAAAGCGGATGCTTCGTAGGTGTACAATATAGGTATTTGAAACGGATTTTCCTATAAATAAAATCTTTTAAGCTTTGTTTAAACTGATAGCGTGCTGTAAATCAGCTCATAATATTTCAAGCTTTTTATAGTTATTTAAGTACTATTTTATTAAAAATGCGAAACCTGCTCATTTACAATAAATAAAGGTTAGCTTTAAGAAATTCCTTATTTATACATAACCATTTTAATAAGGCATTGCCGATAGTTTTAAGCTGCATTAACTGCAGGCTCGATTATCGGATTT
Organism: Mucilaginibacter aurantiaciroseus; assembly: GCF_024055595.1. Lineage (GTDB taxonomy): Bacteria > Bacteroidota > Bacteroidia > Sphingobacteriales > Sphingobacteriaceae > Mucilaginibacter > Mucilaginibacter aurantiaciroseus. The sequence continues at coordinate 1,192,833 of NZ_JAMXOF010000001.1, read as the reverse complement.
TGATAAACATCAAATATCTAACACCATGAGTAAAGACAGAAAAACGGTAAAGGAAGTTAAAAAACAGCCTACCGTAAACGTGAACAAAAAACAATCAGCATATCAATCAGGTAAAGGCTCGGCTTCCTCCGATTTAGGCAAAAAATAATTAAATGAGCGAACAAAGCATTGAGACACAAACAAAAATGTACCTGTATGAGCTAAATAACCTTTCGAAAGAACATGGTTTTAAAGCCGACGATAATTGGGAATTTAGCATGGCATCCAATGCCGACAGGATCAAGATACAACGTAATTTTTTTCCAACCAATGCTACTAAAATGGGCCCCGAAATATTGTTGCAGGTTTTAAATCTTGTAAAAGCAGGGCTTAAGCAATCGTACACGCGAGATGACAGCCAGGTTGACAAACGAACCATTATAGCCGATGAACTGGATTACTTGGTGGCGTTTAACCCAAAAAGGCCAAGGACATAAATCAAGCCATCATGCCGAATTTATTTCGGCATTTCACTTGCAAAGACTATACATATTCAGCCGAGATATCCTGAAACAAATTCAGGATATCTCGGGCTTTTTTACAACCTCTCCGTAGCTAAATTAGCCAGTTCGCTCCTCTCCCCTTTTTGCAGGGTAATGTGTGCGTAAAGTGGGTGCCCCTTGGCCTTGTCTATCAGATACGATAACCCGTTACTTTCGGCATCTAAATAAGGAGTGTCAATCTGGTAAATATCTCCAGTAAATACAAACTTGCTGTTTTCGCCTGCGCGGGATATAATGGTTTTTACCTCGTGAGGCGTCAAATTCTGCGCCTCATCCACTATAAAAAAAATCTTACTCAGCGTACGCCCGCGGATAAATGCCAGCGGTGTGATAGAGATCTTATCATTTGCCACCAGTTCGTCCAACTTGGCCTGTATTTTCTCATCTTCGGCAAATTGGTCTTTAATAAACTTCAGGTTATCCCATATCGGGGCCATGTAAGGGTCTATCTTTGATTTTACATCGCCGGGTAAAAAGCCTATATCTTTATTGCTAAGCGGTACAATGGGGCGCGTTACGAAGATTTGTCGGTAATGCTTACGCTGCTCCAGCGCGCTGGCAAGAGCTAACAGGGTTTTACCAGTCCCGGCGTTGCCTTGTATGGTTACCAATTTAATATCGGGGTGCAATAAAGCGTGTATGGCATAAGCTTGTTCCGCATTACGTGGGTATATGTTCAGTACGGGTTGCTCGGTTACTTTCTCCAACAATCCGCTTTGCGAATTATAGAAACTTGATGTTGAGCCATTCTTGCTATTTAATATATAAAATTGGTTGCCGGCTTTTGGGTCGATGTCTAGGTCATCAATGGGCAGGCTATCATTCTTGTTGAGTTTAGCTAAAAGTTTCTCGGTGATCTTGTTCAGCGTAGTTTTACCGTTGTAAAGTTCTTCGAGGTTTTTTACTTTACCGGTTTCGTAATCTTCGGCATAAAGGTTAAGAGATTTGGCTTTCAGCCGCAGGCAGATATCTTTTGATACCAGGATTACCTTTTTATCAGGGTTCTCGAATTGCACACCCAGTGCGGCGTTCAATATGCGATGGTCTATTTTATCCGATCCAAAAACTACCTCGGCATCGGCACTGCTATTTTTGGCATCCATAATAACCTTAAAGCTACCCTTGCTTTTGCCATTAAGCGGAATCCATTGGTTTATAAGGCGGCTTTTCGACATATCGTCAATCAGCCTTATAAAGCTGCGGGCTTCAAAGTTGCGGGTATCGTTACCGCTCTTCATATTATCCAACTCCTCTAATACCTGTATGGGTATTGCTACGTCGTGTTCCTGGAAGTTCTCAAAGGCGTTATGGTCATAAAGTATAACCGAGGTATCCAGCACAAATATTTTCTTTTTTCCGTCCGTTTTTCCTGTAGATTCCTTCATTAATGTAAAATAGGCATTTTGGTTGGTGACTTGCAGCAGATGTTGAAAATGTTATAATTGTTGGGAAAGGTATGCACACCGCCTTTTAAGCGTGGACGCCTGACTTGACTATTGGTTAATCTTCTATAGCCTTTTTGTCAAGTTCTTTTAATGTTATCATGCATTTGCTTTAACAGTTTCGGCGGGTGCCCTTCCCAGTCTTTAACTTCACCAATAATAAGAAGTGGTTTTACTGTGCGGTATGATTTGGTTGGGTTGCCGGGGATTTTTTTGTTGGTTAAATTTGGGTCGTCTTCAAAAAAAGCCGGTTGGTTGCACAATGTAAATCCTACCATGCGCCTCGCCCAGAGCAAGTTCGGCTCCCCAGGTAGTAGCATCCATGGTCGCTGCGAAGTAGACGTATTTTGCTTTGTTTTGCTTGCCATAATTTGAATTGAAGCCAGCGGAAATAATGTCTCTTTGCTTTAAATTCGCCTTAGTACCATGGAAAAATTGCTGTGCATTTAGTTCGTTTTTGATATCGGTCGATGTGTTCATTTTATCAGATTGAAATCAAAAATATAAGATATAAAGCACTAATAATGTACTTTTTACTATTTTTTTAAAGCACAATGTAATAATTATAATGGCGTTCTCATAACATCAAAGTCTCATTTATAAATCCAGCGCGGGCGATTAAGGAGTGATTATCAAGTAAAGTATGGATACTTGAGATGGCGGAAAGTAAAATCCTCTTAAAATAGGAAAACAGAAGCCTCTTCTTGCGAAATGACCCCCGTTTTTCCTGACCTCATGAATGACCATAGCCGGCATGAAGCACCAAGTTTTGTGTGAAATTAACCGACCTGCTATCCTCTTTGTTATTGCGAACGCTGATGTCTCTTTATTTTTTGCGAATGCCGATGCTTCAAATATTAACAATGATGCTGATCTTGTTTGTCTGCTTGCGGTTGGTGACGCATTCAGGTCCGTTTCGTATGTGTCCATCTTTCCTCTTGCGAGTACTGATGAATCATCTCATATACTGATGCTGATTTGGTCACTTCTCCCGAGGGGAAATCGACTCCTTCGTTATCTGTGCAACACTGCTACTTCTTTATTCGTTTAAATGCCGATATCTTTTTGTTACGCTAACGCCGATTCCTCCAAGGCCATTACTTTGTTTGCTGCTGCTCTTAGGCTTTCGCAAAACCTGTAATACCTCGTTAACCATTACCGCGGTAAATTACTTTCGTATCCTATCCCCTTCAAATGACTCAGGCACTTCCCTTATCTTTAGTTCACCTTAAGTTCACCCGATTAAGTTTTGTATTCCTGTAAGGTTGTCAAAGTACGTCGTTCTTGATAGATAATATAGGGACATGAAGCCCTTTTCGCAAATGTTTTTTATTTTTCTTATTAACACGTTTTCAACAATTATTTAAGGTTTATCCACATGGCTTTGGCATTATCATATAGTAATTTACGCCACCAACTGTAAGGTTATAAACATCGCCCTTTACACACATGTATCAGCTAAATTCTCACATCTATCTAAATAAAAAATGCTTAAAATGTATAATTTTAGATTTTTTCCGTCAAATGCTTCCAGTATCTTTTGGGTATATGGCGTACATGTAACTTGGTGTTTTTGCGGGATGGGATGTTTACGCTGGTAAAATAGTTCTTCCAAAGATGCTGGTAAATCTCCTCATCCTCAGTAAAGGCGGCAACCACATCGCCGGGCTTACTTTCGTTAGCAAAATCGAGCGAGATATATTCGCAGTTATGCAGGTTGTAATAAATACCATACTTACGTTTAATATCATATATGATCCATTTCTGATCGGCATAACGGCTTTTAAAATGGCGGATAAGCAAGGGCAGCACATTAAAGTCTGGCTCTACTGCGGCATAAAAAAGACCATCCTTCAATTTCTGAAAACGGACAAAGGCCTCCATCCTATGTTTTTCGCGCCTTACCATACGTACTACTTCTGATACGCGTAATACAAATTTATTCCCGTAATCTTCCTCAATATTTTGCCTGGCATCAAAAGCATAGCGGATGTACCCCAATAAATTATTATCCTCACCGTCCATCTCCGCCAAATGCGCTGAGTAAAGGCGCTGTAACCCCATCGACGAGATCTTTTGCTTTAAACCTTTCAACACCCGGTTGGCGCGGCCATTATCAGTTATTACATTCAGCTTATCTTCAAAGAGGGCATTGCTATCCAACCGCGTCTTTTGCAAATTAACGCGGTCCAGCTTACGGTCATAAACCTCAAAAACCGAGGTAAGCAAACCTTCAAAAGTGCCGTCGTAAACTAAAGTAGTCATCATTAAAAAAGGCTTAACTGTACTTGGGTATTCTTTAAATATTTGCTTTGCGATGTTGCCAATATAAATTGCTTAATATTACTTCCCGTTAAATCCCTCCGTTCAAATTCATTGCTATTACAGGTAACAAAATACTTGGCGCGGTTTAGGGCTACCCCCATTTTCTTCAACTGATCCCAATTCAGCTTGCCAAACATGCGTGCCTTCACAATTTTTTGTGCCGATAATAAGCCAATGCCCGGCACCCGCAAGATCATCTGCAGATCGGCTTTATTGATATTTACTGGAAATGCCTGCATATTACGGATGGCCCAGCTCAATTTTGGGTCGATGTCCAGGTCTAAATTTGGCTGGCTGTCATTTACAATCTCATTCACTTTAAAACCGTAGAAACGCATCAGCCAGTCGGCCTGGTAAAGGCGATTCTCGCGCACCATAGGCACGCTGGTATTTAAAGCAGGCAAACGGCTATCGGCCAATACCGGCACATAACCAGAATAATAAACCCGCCTTAAGTTAAAATTTTTATAAAAGTAATTGGCAGAATGTAGCACTTCGTTATCATTTTCTGGCGTGGCGCCAATAATTACCTGTGTACTTTGCCCGGCGGGTGCAAATATGGGCGCTTTTTTAAACAGTTTCTTTTCTTCCGTTCGCTGGATGATGGCATTCCTTATGTAGCCCATTGGTTTGATCATATCCGCCTGGTTCTTGTCTGGCGCTAAAAGTTTGAGGCCTGCTTCTGTTGGCATTTCCAGGTTAACGCTTAGGCGGTCGGCATACAGGCCCGCTTCATTCATCAGTTCATCACTGGCACCGGGAATAGATTTGAGATGAATATAGCCATTGAACTTATGCTCTGTGCGGAGTTTTTTAGCGATTCGGACAAGGCGTTCCATTGTGTAGTCGGCATCTTTAAAAATCCCTGAGCTGAGGAACAAGCCCTCGATATAGTTGCGGCGGTAAAAGTTAATGGTGAGATCCACAACCTCTTGCACAGTAAAAGCAGCCCGCTGGATATCATTATTCTTACGCGATACACAATAAGCACAATCAAAAATGCAATGATTGGTAAGCAGGATTTTTAGTAACGACACACAACGACCGTCCTCGGTGTAAGAGTGACAAATGCCATTACTGGCGTTCCCTAATCCTTTATTTTCATTTTTACGCTTGCTGCCGCTGCTTGCGCACGATACATCGTACTTTGCCGCATCTGCCAATATGTTTAACTTTTCCGTTATCCTGTCTACATTCATATCATTTCAAAAATACTAATATAATTAGTAAATTATGTGCCGATATAAAATTATATTTAGATGTTTTTGGAATAAAAATTTAATAATCTGGTACAGCTATTGCTTTGTATACTTTATGAATAAGGTAACAGATAAAGAAAAACAGGAACACGAAGAGATTTATAAGGAATTTAATAAAACGGTAAATATGACAGTCCCCACATTAGAAAAATGGCTTATAACGGAAGAATCGAAAAAAGTTGGCTTTGATAGCGGAGACGGCGAATCTATTGGACATAAATCAGGTAAACATATTATTAAAATTTTAAAGAAGAAGAAAAACGACTTAACGGATGCTGATTATAAACATATGCAAAAAGTACACGGTTATATTGCCCGTCATATGGCACAAAAGCCAAAAGAGCCAAAAGGTTCCAATTGGGATTATTCGTTGAAAAATTGGGGGCATGATTATTTGAAGTAAATCGGATGACTTACTATCTTAATGAATAAGTTATCAACTTATGCCTGATATCAACCCAAGCTTTTGCCAGCACCTGCAAGCCATTAAAGAAGTAAAATTAAGCGATGACCACGTCTGCGAAGAGTGCGTTAAACAAGGTGCCAAGTGGTTTCACCTGCCAAACCTGCGGCGTTACCCTGTAATGCGACCAAAGCGATGAGCAACATATGACCAAACACTATCATGCCGGGCATCATCCGGTAATAGCATCGGCCCAACCTGGCGAGCGCTGGCTTTGGTGTTACCCTGACGAGCAATTTGCGGATTATTAATTAAAAAAGGTTTTATTTAGCGAAATACATTTAATAGCTGTGGCATTTCGACCAAAGATACTTCGTTCGAAAGATTGTATAAAAAGCGTTTTGTTACAGGAATATTTTGTGCTTAATCTATCTGGCCTTTAAGTGCCTGTTCCAGCGTGTAAACTTTATAGGTGATACCCATGCGTTTCGCATTTTCCTCGGCTGTATCCGGGAAACCGGCTTCTTTGCGGCGTTGATTAACATTGGCCGGGGCTATCACAGGCCATATAAAGAATGTCCACCTGGGTTTACTTATTTCTTTATTTACTATATTCATTCCTTTTGCCTGTGTCCCCCAAATTTGCTCCTTATTATTATACATCAGCGAACGGTCTTTCATCATGGCGTAAAGGCGAAACGGCAATTGCTTTTCTTTAGCGGCATTTTCAATTAGGGAAAGATATTTATCTATTATGGTAGAATGCTGCAACACAAAAAAAGCAGCTTCGTTGGTGGGTTCGCCAACTAAAGTTTTACCGGGATAGCCATATTGTTTAATAATGGCCTCCACCCTTCGTACATTTGATGAATCTGCCTCAGTTTGCAGTTTCCAAATATGATTAGTTAAATCTGTTTTATTAACGCCATAAAGTTTAGTAAGCGAATCAACCTTATTGCTATTTAACTTAATAGAAATAAGCTCCCGGTAATGCTGATCCAGCACATACATGCTGTCTAGTTCGTGCTTTAAGGGTAAGTTTATTTTAGTTTGCGCCTGCGCAAAAGCAAAGGCACAAATAAAAAGCAGTATGGTGGTTATACGTTTCATTTGTACCGATTATTTAAACTTATATCACCTCGTTAATGCTCATTTCCCTAATTTCTTTAGAAACATTAGGGCGGCCATTTTTGAATGCTTTACGCGGGGTTAAGCCTAACAGCTGGAACATCGCCATATCCTCGTCAAATGATGGATTTGGCGTGGTTAACAGTTTCTCGCCGGCGAAGATAGAGTTGGCGCCTGCCATAAAACACATGGCCTGCTCCACAGTGCTCATTTTGGTACGGCCTGCAGAAAGCCTTACAACGGTTTTAGGCATAATGATACGGGTTGTGGCTATCATCCTTACCATATCCCAAACAGATACGCGTGGCTGATCTGCCAATGGAGTACCTTGTACCGGTACCAAAGCATTGATCGGTACAGATTCGGGGTGCTTTGGCATATTTGATAATGTTTTCAGCATCGAGATCCGGTCTTGCGCGGTTTCGCCCAGGCCAATGATACCGCCGCTACAAACCGAGATTTTTGCTTTACGCACATGGTCTAAGGTTTGTAAGCGTTCATCATAAGTACGGGTGGTGATGATCCGCTTGTAATCTTCTTCAGACGTATCTAAGTTGTGATTGTAAGCGTAAAGGCCTGCATCGGCCAAGCGTTGCGCCTGGCTCTCGGTAAGCATGCCCAGTGTACAGCAAACTTCCATATCCAGTTCGTTCACGGCTTTCACCATGTCAATCACCTTATCAAAATCGCGGTTATCGCGTACCTCGCGCCATGCAGCACCCATACAAAGCCTTGAAGCGCCGCCGTTTTTCGCTTTTTGCGCTACCGCGATTACTTCTTCTTTAGGCATAATGGCATGTACATCCACACCGGTGTTGTAACGTGCTGCTTGCGGGCAGTATGCGCAATCTTCGGGGCAACCGCCTGTTTTTATAGAGATAAGCGAGCTTATCTGCACCTCTGCATAATCCTTATTCTCGCGGTGGATGGTTCCTGCGCGAAAGATCAGGTCGAGCAAGGGTGAGTGGTATATTTTTGAAATTTCTTCCTGTGTCCAGTTGTATCTAACTTCGGTCATATTCGTATTCGTTTTGATGGGTCAAAATTATAATAAAAGTTGGCTTGCAAGCCACAAAGGCAGCAAAAATCCAATACAGTCGGTAAATGTGGTGATGATGATAGATGATGCCACTGCCGGGTCTATCCCTACCCTTTTAAGTATCAGCGGTATGCCCGCGCCTGTTAAACCGGCTACAATTAAATTACCGGTCATAGCCAAAAATAATACTACACCCAACATTGGGTTTTTATCATAAAAAATAGCGAACGCCAACACAATAAGGCCGTTAGCCGCGCCATTTATTAAGCCTACCGAAAGTTCTTTTATAACCGTACTATACGTTTGCCTGTCGGTTAGGTCACTTAAAGAAATACGTCTAACGGTTACAGCAAGCGCCTGGGTAGCGGCATTACCACCCATACCGCCAATAATAGTTACATAAGCTACAATAATGGGCAGTTCTTCTTGTACATGGGTAAACTGCCTAATTACAGATGCAGCCAAAAAAGCGGTGCCAAGGTTAATGATGAGCCATGGCAAACGGCTTTTTACCGCGTCCTGCCAGTTACCGCTCAATTCTTCATCTTCAGACACACCCGATATTTTCAGGATATCCTCGGTATTCTCGGCCTCCATAACGTCGATGATATCATCCACCGTAATGCGGCCGAGCAGCTTCATATTATCGTCAACAACGGGGATGGTGGTCAGATTATATTGCGAGATCAATTTGGCAACCTCTTCCTGGTCAAGCTCGGCTTTTACGTAAACGTAATCCGTTTGCACCAGGTCGCGTACTTTGGCCTCGCCGCGGGCTTTTATAATGTCTTTAATAGAAACAATGCCCTGCAAGATCTTAGTATCATTCACCACGTAAATTGTGTAAAACTCCTCCATCTCTTCGCTTTGGCGGATGATCTCGTCCAGCGCTTCTTTTTTATCCAGGTTGATGTTTACGCAAATCACCTGCGAGTTCATCAAACCACCGGCGGTGTCTTCGTCGTAATTTAATAGCGCGCGGATGCTGGTGGCATCTTCGTGGTCAATATCCTCTAAAATTTCCTGCTGGTCTTCCTTGTCAAGCTGGGAGATAATGTCCGTCGCAACGTCATAGTCCATTTCCTCTACGATCTCGGTACGCTTCCCGGGGTGCAGGCCTATCAACAGCTCTTCCGGGTGGTCTTCCTCGTTCATCTCAGAGATTACCTCGGTAGCTATCTCGGTAGAAAGAAGATTGATGATGCGTTCCTTGGCTTCCTGCGGCAAACGCTCAAACAAGATAGCAATCTCCGAAGAGTGGTACTCTTTCAGAACCGCCTGTAATTGAGCATCGTCGCCCTCAAGAGCAATTTTGATGCGGAGCAGGTCAGTTTTATTTATTTCAAAAGATTGCATGTGCAGGCAAAATAAGCAATTTTAGTGAGAAGGAGAACCGGCATTTATAGGATATTTTCGATTAAAAGGATTTTGATTTGCTTATCCACTATAATTATAAACCGCCTTCACCCCGCTTACTTTATTCAGCTTGCCCATAATCTGTTCAACCTGGGTTTTGCGGATAGATAATTTTATCCGGCAGTTCAATTCAGATACCTGCCCCAGGACCTGTAGTTGTTCATCTTTTATAATGCGCATTACATCGTTCATCTGCACATAATCGAAGGTAATGGTGTAAATGTCGTTAACGGTTTTTTCGATAATCTCAGCCACATCCAGCACCATTTCGGTAGCGGTTTTGTAGGCATTGATGAGGCCGGGTACACCCAATAAAGTGCCACCAAAATAGCGGACAACCACCACCAGCACATTAGTGATATTGCGCGATAATAGGATATTAAGTATCGGCTTCCCTGCTGTACCAGATGGTTCGCCATCATCGTTAACACGGAACACAGAGCGGTCGATCCCTAACCTGATTGCCCAGCAATGGTGGTTTGCTTTTGGGTGCTCCGCCTTTAGCTTGGCAATGATGGGTTTGATATCACTATCTGAGGTAACCGGGTAAACATACGCCAGAAACTTGCTCCCTCGATCACGGAAGATATTTTCGGTAGGTGCGATAATGGTTTTGTAGGTATCGTCGAACAGCACGCGTTAGTTATTTGAAAGGGTTATTACAACAATGGCTACAACGGCTAAGGCTACGCCTATCTTATTAAGAACGCTTAAGCGCTCGTTAAATACAACCAGACCTACAAGGGTACCTAATGCTATAACACCAATATTCATGGCCGAAAATACGGTTGAGGGTGTGCCGGATAATTCCTTGTGCGCTTTTAAGTAAAATAAAATATTACCAAAGTTTGCCACACCCAGCAACCATCCAAAACCAATGTGCGGCCAGGAAAATTTGGTTTGTTTAATAAATATCCTGATACCAAGGATAATAAGCGCTATCACAAACGACAAAATATAGATCACAAAAAGCGAACTGGTATAAGGCACGGCTGTAAAAGCGGCCACCTGTTTAAACAGGATATCAATAATGCCTATGCCGAAGAATACGATAAGCAGATACATCCACGCGTTAGAAACCACCTTGCGGTTGGCTGTTTTCTTTTGCCATGGTATAGAACATAATATGGCTATGAAACCAATAATTAACCCCATAACTTTCAACGTATTCAGCTTATCGCCAAACAGCAGGAATGAAGCCAGCAACGGGATAAACAGCGACAACCGTTGCGCAACATCCGTACGTACAATACCCGCAACCCTTACCGATACTGCCATCACCATAAAAATTATCGGCAACAAAAACCCCACAGCCAAATAAATACTTATTGGTGCATTTTGCAGACTGGGTACGGTGGGTTTAAAAAAGAACCAGGTTAGCAATATGGCCATGCTATAGTTCCACGTAATGGCTTGGAAAACGTCTATCTGGTAGCGTTTAGCCAGTTTCAGCATAACGGAAACAATTACGCTGCAGCAAATACTTAAAAAAACGTATAACATTTTTTTTATAAATTAGGTAGGTGTATTTGTAATGATCTGTAAGTTATCGGCACCGATAGTTTGTTCGGAAATTTTAATGCCGGTAACCATAGGTGCTTTAATGCCGGTTTGTAATACAGATGCGCCTGTAAAAATACGTGCTTCGTCCCATAAACCCGCATCAATAAACGAGTTTAATGTATGCGCGCCACCCTCAATTATCACCGATTGGATATCCTGTAGGTATAATTGGAACAAAATATACTGCGGCACATAACGGTCAAAGTCTTCCAGAGCGATGTATTTATTTTTTCCGTCTTTATCAAACTTCACCTCGTTAAATATTAATGTTTCAACCGATTTGTCAAATACGTTCAACGTATTACTTAACTCTAACCTGCGGTCTATCACCAAACGTTTAGGCGACTTGCCTTCCGCGTAGCGAACATTAAGTTGCGGGTTATCCGCCAGTACTGTGTTCTTACCAACAAGTATGGCATCCTCTTCGACGCGCCATTGGTGAACTAGTTTGCGGCTTTCGAGGCCGGTTATCCAGTGCTGGCTACCATCTGTGGTGGCAAAAAAGCCATCAACTGTTTGCGCCCACTTCAGGATAATGTAAGGCCTTTGCTTTTGTACCTTGGTAAAAAAGCGGCGGTTTAGCCATTGGCATTCTTTTTCTAAAACACCAACTATAACGGATACACCTGCCGCCTGCAACTTTTCGATACCTTTTCCATCTACCTTTGCAAATGGGTCGCGGCAGCCAACTACTACATTGGGGATGCGGTGTTTAATGATAAGATCGGCACAGGGCGGTGTTTTGCCATAGTGCGCGCAAGGCTCTAAAGAAACATAAATGGTGCTTTGCTGCAACAGATCAGCATGGTTACTATACTTGTCTGTCAACATTTTAACGGCATTTACCTCGGCATGGGCTTCGCCATATTTTTGGTGGTAGCCCTCGCCTATTATTTTGCCATCGCATACTATTACAGCGCCAACCATAGGGTTCGGACTAACCGAGCCTGAGCCCAAAGCGGCCAGTTCAAGGCAGCGCTGCATATAAATATCATGTAATGCCATTGTGCAAAAGTAGGTTTTATGTTACTTTGTTGCATGAAAACTATTAAGGATGTATTTCTTTCCTTTCAGCAGGTTTTAAATCAGGTTTATGATGACCGTGAAATACAGTCGGTTGCATTATTAGTAATGGAAGAAATTACCGGTATGTCCCGCGCAAAAATAAAGGCATTCCCGGAGGATAATATTCCCAGTGAAGCTGCTGAAAAGATCCAAAGCATTCTTGATGAGCTTAAAACCAGTAAACCGGTACAGTATATTTTAGGAAGTACGGAATTTTACGGACTGAACTTTTTAGTGACCCCTGCTACGCTAATACCAAGGCCGGAGACAGAGGAGTTGGTGGAATGGGTTCTTGAAAGTCAAAAGTTAAAAGTTAAAAGTCAAAAGTCGGTTTCGATATTAGATATTGGTACGGGCAGTGGTTGTATTGCCATCAGTATTGCAAAGAACCTACCCGGCGCGTTGGTGACTGCTTTAGATATTTCTGTTGATGCTTTGCATACGGCTAAGCAAAATGCAGTGATCAATGAAGTTGAGGTGGATTTTGTTCATGATGATATTCTCCATACAAAATTCGAAATTAAAAATTCGATATTCGATATTATTATCTCTAACCCCCCATACGTTACGCTGGAAGATAAACTTCAAATGCACCAAAACGTAACCGGCTTTGAACCTCACAAGGCGTTGTTTGTACCTGAGCATGACCCACTGATATTCTACAAAGCTATAACTGATTTCGCGATTAGAGGGCTGTCGGATGGCGGCCAACTTTTCTTTGAGATAAATGAAAATTTCAGTAAAAAAATTATTGAGTTACTATCTCGTAAAAAATTCATTAACATTGAGTTACGTAAAGACATGAGTGGCAGGGATAGGATGGTAAAAGCTGAAAAAAGCTAAATCTACTACCCGCTGCATTGCGATTGCGAAGCAATCTCTTTAGGACAATTATACAACTCGCATGGAGTGGCTTAAAGAGATTGCTTTGTCGCTACGCTACTCGCAATGAAGCGTGGAGTAGATTGGATTGTTAATTCCTTGGATGAAATTCAATGATTGTACTCTTTAAATATTCCCTGTCCAGGTGAGTATAAATCTCCGTGGTAGTGATACTCTCGTGTCCAAGCATTTCCTGCACGGCACGCAAATCGGCCCCGCCTTCAACTAAATGCGTGGCAAATGAATGGCGAAAGGTATGCGGACTAATGCTTTTTTTGATGCCCGTCAACTCCGCCAGTTGTTTTATCAGCAAAAAAACATAAACTCGGCTAAGCCTTTTACCGCGGCGGTTTAAAAATACGAGGTCCTCCTCTCCTTTTTGGATGGGCGTATGCACACGAATCTGCCCGATCCATATATTCAGCGCTTTTATGGCTTCGCCACCTATAGGCACTAATCGTTCCTTACTGCCCTTACCGGTCACTCTTATAAATTCTACGTCGGGGTCGAGGTACAGGTTGGAGAGGCGTAGCTCTGTCAACTCAGATACGCGTAGGCCACAGCCGTATAAAACCTCTAGTATGGCTTTATTACGGCCGCCTTCGGGTTTGGAAAGGTCAATAGCAGCTATCATTTTGTTGATCTCATGGATGCTGAGCGTATCGGGCAGTTTACGGGTTATCTTAGGGGTTTCTAATAACTCCGATGGATCACTGGCTATAAGATCGTCCATCAACAGATACTTATAAAAGGCTTTAATGCCAGAGAGGATGCGCGATTGCGTAGACGGAATCACCCCTAACCCGTTTACCCAATTGATGAAATTACGAAGATCGGTAAGGGTGAATTTGATGGGCGATGGCTTCGCAGGTAGGCTATCGGCGTACTGGTATAGCTTCTCTAGGTCGCGGGTATAGGCCTCAATGGAGTTGGCCGCAAGCGAGCGTTCCAGTTTCAGATAAGTTTTAAAACCTTTTATTACCCGTGGCCAGTCCAATTGATTTTAATTTTAATGTTTTATACCTAAGTTTGAACAAATGAATATACAAATTATAAACGGACCAAATTTAAACCTGCTTGGCGTACGCGAAAAATCCATATACGGCAGCAGCGATTTTGAAAGCTACCTGGCCGAATTGCAAAAACATTTTACAAACATCACCATTAATTATTACCAAAGTAATGTTGAGGGCGAAATTATAAATAAACTGCACGAAGTTGGCTTTACATGCGATGGAATCGTGCTTAACGCGGGCGCCTACACTCATACGTCTGTTGCCATTGCCGATGCTATTGCGGCCATAAGATCGCCAACAATCGAAGTGCACATTTCTAACGTATATAAGCGTGAAGAGTTTAGGCACCACTCTATGCTGGCCGCAAGCTGCAAAGGTGTTATTGCTGGGTTTGGCATGCATTCATACAGGTTGGCTATTGAGAGTTTGCTGCTGAAATACTAAGCTTGTTACTCAAAATTCTAAATACTAAAACCTATCTAAATGAAAGGTTAAAATGTCAAATCGATAAGGAGAAAATCCGAAATCGAAATTCCGAAATCAAAATGAATAAAGTATTCAAAATAATTTCCGTTTTTCTACTCCTGTTTACTTTGTACATGGCGAATGCATCGGCGCAAGGCCACCGCAAGCCTCAAACCGTGCGCGATTCGCTCCGCAGGGCTATTCTGCGCCGCGATTCGATGATGCGGACGTTCAAAAAATCTGATACCTCTATCAATAACCTGCTACAAAAGGTAGAGTATTACACCGCATCCTTTAACTCTATAAAAACCAGCCTGTCGCGCAATATCGATACGGTCGAGGTCAGCCAAAAGCTACCCGCTTTCGAGAAACGCATCGGTCTCATTAAAAACCTGATAGACGATGATCAAAGCAGCACCCTGCGCTATTTGTACGCTATTCGCGATATCCTAACCCGCAGCGATGACCAGCTGGACTTGTGGCAGGATAAACTCGCCGATATCAACACCAAACTAGTACAAAATCAAAACGAACTGGCCTCAATGGATAAGGATTCGACCCTTAAAATTGTACCTGCCGATAGTAGTTTATTAACCAGCTTTCTCATCCAGAAGATAGCGATAGAAAGCAAGCATAAACATCTGGATACTACCAATAAAAAACTACTTCTTAAAGTTGGCTTGTTACAAAATAGGATTTCGTCGGTGTATATTTCCCTGCTTGATCTGAAAGACCAGATAGACATCAAGATCCGCGAGTTTAGCATCCAGGCCCTAAGCGACGAGAATAACAGCATTTGGGAATTGGACAGGAATACCCAAAGCACCTTTAAAACAGCGCTTACCAAAACGGTGAGCATGAACACCAAATTGCTAACGTTTTTCCTGGGCCGCGATCCGCTGATCCATTTAAGTGGCTTTTTAATCCTGATATTGTTTTTTGTATGGATCTACAACAACCGCCGCAAAGTTTTAAAGATAAAAGAAACTCCGCAGGGGGTGTTTAGCCAGGCAAAATATGTAACCTTATACCCTATCGCTTCAGCAATTGTAATTGCCTTCGCCATTGTGCCTAACTTTTATGACCATCCGCCGGTGGTGGTGTTAGAATTGTTTTTTGTGGTGCTGATAAGCGCTGTTTTGTACCTTGTTAAAAAAACCTGCCCGCAAGAGTTGTTCAAATACCTGCGCATCATGTATTGCCTGGTTATTGTTTACAGCTTTAGCAACCTGTTTGTAGAAGTATCAAACACCGATAGGGTTATTGTGCTGATACTATCGGCTATCACTGCGGTAGTTAACTATTACTTCTTACAAAAAGCAAGCAAAGCCCCTGAGGAATTCTTGCCGCATACTAAAAATATTGTCAAAGTATTTATTGGGTTGCAGGTTATCTCGTTCCTGTTTAATGTGTTTGGGCGGGTTACCTTAGCCAAAATTATTGGGGTAACCAGCATTTATAACCTTTGGCTTGCTTTGGGGATGTATTACTTAGTGCAGATAATTATGCAGAGCCTTTTCCTGCAATTAGAGGCCAATAAAAACAGCAACGGGTTAAGTTCGTTCATTGATTTTAAGATGCTGCAGAATAAGTTCAGAAGCATATTAACCATTTTGGCTAGCGTACTTTGGCTGATCATGCTGTTTCAGAACCTGAGCGTGGAAGACGCGGTGTTTAACTGGTTGGGGAAATTCCTGACGGAAAGCCGCAGCATTGGCGGTACCAATACCAGTTTTACCTTTCAGAGTATTATCATATTTATAGCAGTGATATGGTTATCGTCCGTAGCCGCAAGGATCATCAGCTACCTGTACGAGGTTGCAGGTAAACATGCCAATGATATGGATATGCTGAAAAAGAAGAACCGTACATCTACCCTGCTTATTAAGCTGGGTGTATTTTCCGTAGGCTTTTTATTGGCGATAACCGCTTCGGGCTTCCCGTTGGATAAGATCACCATCATCATCAGTGCCTTTGGTATTGGTATCGGCTTTGGCTTGCAAAACATTGTAAACAACCTGGTGTCGGGTTTGATACTGGCCTTTGAGAAACCTATCCAGATAGGAGATATTATTGAGGTGGATAACCGTAGTGGTACTATCATGGAGATTGGCATCCGTTCCAGCAAAATAGCTACCAGCGATGGCGCTGAAGTTATTATTCCTAACGGCGACCTGATATCGCACCACGTTATCAATTGGACACTGAGTAATAATAACCGCCGTATCGAACTGGTTATTGGTGTGTCCTATGGTTCGGATATTGAAAGGGTCAAAGGCATCTTAACTGACCTGCTTTGCAACCGCGAAGAGATAATGGACAACCCTGCCCCGTTGATATTTGTACATAACCTGACCGAAAATTCAGTCGATTTCAGGTTGTTGTTTTGGGCGGCTGATATCAATACCTGGTTATCGCTTAAAAGCCAGGTGTTAACGGATATCTATGCCACGTTCGACATAGAAGGCATCAAAATCCCATTCCCACAACGCGATCTTCATTTAAGATTGACAACCGGACAGGAAGAACTCTTTAAAAAGAAGAAGAAAAAAGCGGTTATCGAAGAACCAACTGAACCGCTTGCTGATACTGCCGATACCGATCTGCCGGATGCAGGCACAGGACTTATTGCGCCGGATCAGTAGGGTTAGCGGGTTTATAAACCTAAACCAAATACTTCTTCTCCAGATCGGTAAACTTGGTTTTTTTATTCACAAAAAAGTCCCACACCAAACTGCGCGAGTAAACGCCGGTAATGTGATGGTACTTCTCGTTCGAGATCTGCTTGTGGTATTTCTTGATTATATCGCTCTTAACTTTTGAATTAAACAAGCGCCTCACAAAGTTTTGGTGCGCGCGGCTTATTGCCCAGGCATCCTTGCGTTTGCCCTCCATCAAGAAGCGTACAAGTGCCAGCAGGTCCATCCAAAAGCGAAGGCTGATAGTCCAGAATGCACGCCAGAATGGTAGGTTGTTCTTCAGCAGTAACAGGTTGTTACGGAAGTTAAGGTATGTTTTAAAAGGGTTTTCGGCATTAAGCGTGCCGCCGCCTACGTGATATATCACCGATTGCGGGCAATACATCACTTTGTATCCCATATTTTTTAATCGCCAGCAAAGATCTATCTCTTCCATGTGGGCAAAAAAACTTTCGTCGAAACCACCTGCTTCGTCCCAGTTTTTCTTTTTGATGAACATGGCCGCGCCCGATGCCCAGAATATCTCGTCCTCCTGGTCGTATTGGCCCTTATCCTGCTCTATCTCGTAAAATATCCGCCCACGGCAAAAAGGATAACCAAACTTATCAATAAAGCCTCCTGCAGCGCCTGCGTGCTCAAAATGACCCTTCTGCGCGTATGACATGATCTTGGGTGCGGCTGCCGCGATTTGTACATCAGTTTGCATTAAGGCTATGACAGGCTCTATCCAGCCAGGCTGTACTTCAACATCAGAATTTAGCAGGATATAATAATCAGCTTCAACTTGTGCTAATACACGGTTATAACCACCGGTAAAACCAAAGTTCTCTTTGTTTTCGATGATACGTATAGATGGATAGTTAGCGCGCAAAAACTCCAGCGAACCGTCTGTCGACCCATTATCCCCCACCACAATATCCAGGTTAGGCCAGGTAGAGGCCAGTACAAAAGGCAAAAAATCGCGGAGGTATTTAATACCGTTCCAGTTCAGAATTACTACGGCAACTTTTTGTGTATCTATCATTTATTCATATCCTCCGGCTTGTATTTCCACCTGCGGTGGCT
This sequence comes from Mucilaginibacter aurantiaciroseus, assembly GCF_024055595.1. Taxonomy (GTDB): domain Bacteria; phylum Bacteroidota; class Bacteroidia; order Sphingobacteriales; family Sphingobacteriaceae; genus Mucilaginibacter; species Mucilaginibacter aurantiaciroseus. Next base: position 1,174,524 of record NZ_JAMXOF010000001.1, on the reverse strand, counting down.
CCAAAGCCAATATTGGGGCGTTTCCCGGATTAGTTTTTCGAGGTATTGCACATGCGCCTCAGTTATCTCGTGACCGGTTGTTTCTTTTGGCTGCTCTATCAGCGGCACCAGCGTGTAAGTATAATAACCGCGACTAATACGGTCTATGCGATAAAATATAACTACCGCATCAATCAGCTTCGCCAGTTTTTCTATCCCCAAAAAAACCGCGGTTGGCTGGTTTAAAAAGGTGGTAAAATAGTTTATTTCGTGCTTAACGGGGGTTTGGTCGCTTACAAGTACGCTAAACGTCAGGTCGTTTTTAAAGGCGATCATGGTGCGCAGGGTTTGTTTCATAGCAACCAGTATGGCACCAAAGCGCGCCCTTACCCGGTTAAATAACCCGTTAAAAACTTCGTTAGAAAGTGGCTTGTAAACGATGATGCGTTTTTCTTCAGTCAGTAACCCAAAAGCCAGCGCAGCCATTTCCCAGTTGCAGTAATGCCCGGCTGCGGCAATAATGCTTCGGCCCTGGCTAAAGTAATGCGGAACAAGTTCAGGATTGGTGGGCTTCATCCGTTTGCGGAGCGATCTCTCGCTTACGCTTATCATCTTAATGGTTTCCACCATCAGATCGGCCATGTAGCAGTAGTATCGGCGTTCAATTTTGTGGCGCTCGGCCTCGCTGCGTTCGGGGAAGGAGTTGGCAAGATTAATCTTCACCACATCGCGTCGGTAACGTATAACGTAGTATAAAACGAGGAAGATAACATCGGCTACGCCATATAAAAACCAAAAAGGCAGCAACGATACCAGGTACAAAAAAAATATACCCATATTTAAAGCCGCTTTTCTTAACATTTTTACCAATTTTGCCACAAACATAAAAAATATATATGATTGAGAACGGTGCTGTTTTACCGATGTTTTACCTGCCCCCGGTAGATTATTTTACAAATCTTGTTGCATTTACGCCGGATGTGGTGTTTGAGCGCGAAGAACATTTCCCAAAACAAACCTACCGTAACCGGGCAAACATCTACTCGCCCGATGGCCGCCAAGTGCTTACCGTGCCTGTAATAAAAGGCTCCAAAAATCATACAGTAACTAAAGACGTTAAAATAAGCTACGATTTTAGGTGGCAGCGCGCGCACTGGATGGGTTTGCAAACCTGTTACCGCAACTCGGCTTACTTTGAATATTACGAGGACGATTTTGCGCCGTTCTACGAAAAGCAAACTACCTTTTTATTAGATTATAACACCGAACTGATGGCCTTATTGCTGCGTCTGCTTAAAATAAAGATGGATATACAGGTTACTGATACCTACGAGGCCACCTACCCCAACCTTACCGACCTGCGTAACATACTAAACGGTAAAAATGCAGACCATACACAACAAAAGCCGTACTTTCAGGTTTTTGAAGAACGACGGGGCTTTTTGCAAAATTTAAGCATTGTAGACCTGTTGTTTAACCAGGGGCCACAAGCCTTAAACTATTTGTAATGGGAACTTTTACCAAACGTGTACACTTTAAAAGTAAGAAACGACATATTAATGTGGGTGCGCGCCCCGGTAGTATCATCATCCCCGATGATGCCCTCCCACCAAAGATCACCATATACTCCTTTACGCAGGACGACCTGCAGACCAGCAAGGGCAAGGATATGGAAACCATTACCAAACAAATTGCCAAGTGTAAAGACCATACTCACTGGATAAAAATTAACGGCATTGGCGATGCCAAACTGATAGAAGATATCGGCACGTTCCTGGGCATCAACCAATTGGTGTTAGAAGATGTGGTAAACACCCATCAGCGCCCAAAATTTGACGAATATGAGGATTATGTATTCGGTACAAGCCGCATTATATATTTTAATAAGGAAGATGAACTGGTGAACTGCCAGTTTAGTGGTATCGTAAAAGATAACATCATCATTAGCTTTGAGGAAAGCCACCTGGATTACTTTGAAGTGGTTACAACCCGTTTAAAGGCTGGTAAAGGCGTTATCCGCACCGCGGGGCCGGGCTATATATTTTACGCCCTTACCGATACCATCTTGGATAATTACTTTGTGCTGCTCTCTAAAATTGGCGACATGATAGACGCCACCGAGGATAAGCTTTACCGAAGCCCCGATAAAAGCATCATGTTTGACGCGCAGCAACTGAAACGGACGCTCATCATCATCCGCCGCTCGTGCTGGCCGGAGCGAGATAAGATCAACGACATGATCCGTAGCGAAAGCCCTGAAATTACCAAGGACACCAAGCTATTTCTTAGAGACGCATACGACCATTGCATCCAGGCGATGGACATGGTGGAAAGCTACAAAGAGGTAACCAGCAGCATCATAGACCTTTACCTGAGCATGGTAAGCAACCGCATGAACGAGATCATGAAGGTATTAACCATCATCTCCGTAATATTTATCCCGTTAACTTTTATAGCCGGGATCTACGGCATGAACTTTAGCCGCGAGGACGCCCACGGGCATGTAATACACGATAACATGCCCGAACTGTATGTGCAGCACGGGTATGTATATGCGTTAATAGGAATGTTTTTGATTGGCGCCTTTCAGGTGTTTGTATTTTGGCGCAAGGGATGGTTTAACAAGCTTTAAGTCTGCAAATGTGATAATACGGGATTTTGAACCAGTTTGTAAGGCGCTTTTGGCTTGCGCGGATGCAATACATCCACCAAGTTCACCTCCAAAATATTGCAGATCTGCAATAACTTAGCGAGTGTTAATTTAGAGTAACCCAGCTCCAGTTTTGAATAGGCGTTTTGCGAGGAATTCATTTTCATGGCGATGTAATCCTGACTGTAGTTTTTACGCTCCCTTATCACCCTGATGTTATTTATAATATCTTCAACTTTTCTTTGAAACTCGTTTTTCATTAAAATTTAGCTATTTTGGTTATACTGCTACATACGAGAATGTTGGATATTTGGATTTTAAATTATCTTTATAATTAAACCTTAAGACACTATATTTTCTTAAAAATCATAAAATATATCTAAAACTTAAAAACAGTTGCTTTAAACATGCACGTACCGGCTCGTCATAAAGCCTTAACGCGGCATAAGCTATTACGATAATGAAGAAGAATAACCCGACCGCGACAGGGATCACCTGCTCTGTCGTCGGTTTTTTTGTGGCGATCTAAAACGTATACATATAGATGAACGGATAGTGTGTGATGAGATCGGGTACGAGATCCAGCCAGAGAATTTATACAACTTAGCCCAGCGCCTGCTTACCTGCCCGCCTGACTCTGCCGCTATGATGAGCGGGAAAGCGATGATGATGACAGCCGCTTCCTAGTAACCATTCTCGCTGTACCACGGGAAAATGAACAGCCCTGCCAATGCCAGCGAACAAAACGCATAAGCCACTGGCACACTGATCAGCTTACCTGCGCGAAACAGCAGCAAACCTGCAAAGAACCGGAACATCATGCGCACCGGAGCAACCCAAACGTTAGGGTAACCCTATACCCCCGGCCCATAAAACCAACCCGCAATAAATTCGGATTTTATTTTGGCGAAGCCCCAGCCCGTACCCAAATCGCCATGGTCTACCGCTAAGACGACGAAGATGATGCCGCTGATGATCACTATAAACCAAAGTGCGGTCTTGCTAATTTTAGGGCCAAATACGGCGTAAATAATATTGGCGATGTATTCCCAGCAGCAAACTCCAACAGGGGCCGTCCAGCGGTTACGTTTCGGTCAAGCCGCGTACGTCTATAGGTGTTAGCAGCATGGTAAAGCCGATAAGCATGGCTGCAACCAGTTTCCAAACGTCAAAGTTCATGTTGGTTTAATAAGGGTCGAACCAGAAGGCGATGACGCCTATTACCGTACCCAGTATCATTAATGGGTGCAGGCGCACCAGGCGAATTTTTAAGAATTGCTTTATCGTCATACCCTGTGCCCAGCGGTCGTCATAGGCGTAACCTACTACAAAGCCCGAGAGCATATAAAAAAAACGACCGCCAGAAAGCCGTGGTGCATCGGGTGCTTATGTAATTCGGGGAAATAAGCTTCAAACAAATGGTATATCACAACTTACAGTGCGGCGTTTCCACGCAACTCATCCAGGATGGGGTAATGCGGTTTGGTCACAAAAAGGCTTATCAGGTTTAAATTATAAAGCCTTTAAAGATAATGGATTGGGGGTAGATGTGTAGATGAAACAAGTGCTGGCGACACGCGTACCGCGTGTGTCCGCTCTATTCCTATCCACAATATCATTTCGGTGAGTGGTTTTAATCTGAATGCAAACTAATCATCACTCACTAACCACTACCAGTTAAACGTCTTACCGATATACGCTATCATATCATCCCCCATAGCTTGCTGCTCTTTAACACTTGGGTGGCCGGGCGTATTCTTATGAGCAAAGAAATGGGTATAAACACCCTTGTCATTTAAGCCGGTAACGGCTTTTTTTATATAACCCGGCCATGCCGATCCCAGTTGCGTAGCATCCATAGAGCCTAGGCGCATACAATTTTAGCTTTGGGGTATTTGGCACGGATGCTTTTTATGAATGTCTGGTAATGGCTAATGACAAATTTGGGCGTTGGCGGGTTATTGCCAAAAAGCTTTTTAAATTGTTCGTGACTTTTGCCTTACTTAACCATGAGTAGTTCTGGAACAGGTTTACAACAACTAACTCGGGTGTAAACTTGTTAAAATCCCATTTGGCTTTATCGTACGCGCAGGCACGGTCGTAAATATCGGGCATTACGTAGTTGAACCAGCATATAAATACGCCTATCCCGCTTTTGGAGATCGAACTGAATTCCGCATCAAAATGCCTTGCATCCACATTCGCGTAGCTTGCATAACCGTTCTCGTCCCTATCCTTGCCAGTGGTATCTTCATCGGCCATGCCGCAGGTTATAGAATCCCCGTATTATTCTATTTTATGCTTGAAGGTTGGCGGAACAAGCAGCTTGCCGTTAATGCTTAAGCCATAAAACCAGGTGCGACCCCAATCATACTCGGTGCGTTTAAATAGTTGCAATTTATGCGGTCCTTTTGCTAAGTCGGATATCAGCTCATACTCCTTTTTGCCTTTATTTAACTTCAGCACCTTGGCTACGTTGCCATCAACTACTACATTATAATAATTCATGCGGTTCTCATCGTTCATGATTGCTTTTACAGCTGTACCATTAAAATTAATGATGACAGATGCGGCAGTCCACGATAGTTCGGCAGTGCTGTCTGTCATAGGCGTGCGCCCCATGTAACGGATCTTGACGTTATTAGAATTAATAATGGTTTGAGCGTTTGTACCAACAGTAACTGATAGTAAAAGCGCGATTAAAACTATCTTAAACCGTTTCATTAAGCCTAACTATTTAAAATAAACATAAGTAATCCCGTCACCGCCCCTGTCGGGGTGTTCATCTTCCATACGGTCAACCTGGTCGTATTTCTTCAGGTACTGGCGGATCATTTTCCGCAGGATGCCATCGCCTTTGCCATGCAAAATCTTCAAGGTACCAAAACCCATCATTAATGCACGGTCAAACAGTTTTTCAATTGCAAAAAGCGCATCTTCGGTACGTTGGCCGCGTACGTCAATCTCCGGGCTAAAGCTTGCTATATCACCAGTTTGGCTAACGGTGTTTCGTCTTGCCTCTTTCGGGATGGTAGATCTGGCTACTTTTTCAAGTCGCTTTCTTTTAACCACCGTACGCAATTCGCCCATAGCAATTACCACGTTGTCTTTTATCAGTTCAAGAATTTGTCCTGTGGTATCACCATCAATCAGTTTTACCCAATCGCCAACTTTAAAGTCTTCATCCGTGGCAACTTTGGGTTTCACTACATCCTGCTTAACGGTATTCTTCTTAACCTCGTTATTAAGGTTTTCGCGCAGGTTGCGGGTAATCTCTTTATCGGCATTGCTGCTTTTTATTTCGGCAATGGTATTTTCTACCAGCTTATTGGCGTTCAGGATAATGTCTTTTGCTTCCTGCTTGGCCTCTTTCAACAAGGTTTTGCGATTCTCGTCCAAAAAGCTTTTCAGCTCTTCGTTCTCTGCAAGCAGGGTATCTACCCGGCGCTGTTGCCTGTCCAGTTTTAGTTTGGTATCGAAGATCTCTTTCTTCTCGCGTTCGAGGTCTACAAGTAAACTATCCACCTTTTTCTGTCCGCTGCTAATTTTATTTTTGGCTAAATTGAGCACGTTTTGCGGCAGTCCTATCTTTTGTGCTATCTCAAAAGCGTACGAGCTGCCGGGTTTACCAACCTCCAGCATATACATGGGCAGCATTTCGGTATTGTTAAATAGCATCGAAGCGTTCTCGATACCTTCGGTATGGCTGGCGAAGATCTTTAAATTGGAGTAGTGGGTAGTAACCATACCCCTCACCTTTTTATGGTTTAGCGCTTCCAGCACCGCTTCGGCAATGGGGCCGCCAAACTGCGGGTCGGTACCGGTACCAAACTCATCTATCAATATCATGGTTTTGCCGTTGGCATCTTCCACAAACTTTTTCATTTTGGACAGGTGAGCGCTGTAAGTACTCAGGTCGCTTTCTATCGACTGGTCATCACCAATATCAACAAAGATTTGCTTAAACACACCTACTACGCTATCTGCACTGGCAGGTATTAATAAACCGGCCTGTACCATCATTTGCAGCAAGCCAACGGTTTTCATACAAACAGATTTACCACCCGCGTTAGGGCCTGATACTACGATCACGCGCGTACCTTCATCAATGCCCACATTTAACGGCACAACGGTTTTACGCTCTTTTTTAAAACTAAGGTATAATAAAGGGTGGCGGGCATTTAGCAACCTCAGCTTTGCCTCGTTAACCACCTTTGGCATTTCAGCCTCGATATCAATGGCGAATAAAGCCTTGGCACGCACAAAATCCAGTTTGGTAAGCAAACCATGATAGGAGAGCAGAAGCGGCACATATGGCCTTAATTCGTCGGTTAAAACGGTTAATATCTTGAAAATCTCGCGGCGGCGGTCAAATTCCAGATCACGGATGCGGTTATTGAGCGAGAAAACTTCCTCGGGCTCCATGTAAACCGTTTGGCCTGATGCAGATTCATCGTGGATGAAACCTTTCAGTTTGCGCTTATTTTCGGCAAGTAATGGGATACAGATCCTGCCATCGCGCACGGTTAACGAACCGTCGGCCGTCCACCCGTTGCCTGTTGCTGTTTTAAAGATCTGGTCTATTTTTTTGCGTGCCTCCTGCTCGGCTTTGGCAATGCCAGACGTTATTTCCATCAGCTCGCGCGATGCATTATGGCGGATCTTTCCTTTCGGGTCGATAATGGCATCTATCTTTTTCAGGATGACCTTTTCTGTCTGCAGGTGCTCAAACAAGGCTTCGAGGTTTGGGTAAACGCCTGTGCGTTCATTAAAGTAGGCGATCACCGCGAAAACCGTGGTAAGCGATGCCTGCACCTGGAAGAACTCCTCTTCAGACAAAAAAGCACCTTCTATCCGGGCTTTGTTAGCCAGCGATTTAATATCGTAAAAATTATTGATGGGCAACGCTGCATCATTTTGCAGGATGTTCTTAAACTCGTTGGCCTGGTTCAGGAATTTGGTTATAAGGTCGTAATTGCTCATCACCTGTATCTTTTCAACCATCTCCTGGCCCATAACACTCAGGCAGTGAGCCTTTATCAATTGTTTAACCTCGGTAAAGCCAAGTTTATCAGCGCTATTTTGTGGATATAGCATTATTTAGCGGGTTTTAAAGGTTTTTTAGATGCCTTGTTGATAGAATCTATTTTGGCCTTGATAACAGCATCTATCTTGTTGTACATGTCCTGCACCTGCTCGGGGTGTACCGAATAATATTTAAGGCTCTTTTTAAATTCGGCGTCGGTTGTGTGATGCTTTTTAAATACGGCATCGTATTTAGCACGGCCATATTTGTACAAACTATCCGGCACTTGCGGGGCGCTGTAAATGGCACCATCGGTTAGATGAATATCGGTAAGCAGACTAATCATTTGCTGCTCCTGTATGATGTCGTTAGGTACACTGTTACGCTTGCAAGCAGTCAAACAAATCAATCCCAAAAAAAATAAGCTTATATATTTTTGCATTCTGTAATTTAGCGGCGTTTATAAAAAACAAAATTACGTATAAATGAGCATTGCAGATAATATCAAAAGCTTAAAAAAAGAAACCGACGAAATAAAGGTAAAGCTACTGGCCGTTTCTAAAACGAAACCGGCAGAAGACCTCCAGCAAGCCTACGATGCAGGCCAGCGCCTGTTTGGCGAAAACACCGTGCAGGAAATGGTTGAAAAACAGGAGCAGCTACCCAAAGATATTGAATGGCACCTGATTGGCCACCTGCAAAGTAATAAGGTAAAGTACATTGCCCCTTTTGTGAGCATGATACAGTCTGTAGATAGTATTAAACTGCTTAAAAAAATAAACAAGCATGCGGAGAAGAACAAACGCGTGATCGACTGCCTGCTGCAGATCTATATTGCCGATGAGGAAAGCAAATTTGGTTTAGGGTTTGATGAGGTGATTGAACTTTTACGCAGTGAAGAGTTTGCGGATTTAAAGAACATCCGCATCCGCGGAATGATGGGCATTGCCACCAATACCGACAGCGAAAAGCAGATAAAAGACGAGTACTACGAGTTGAAGACCTTTTTTGATGGTATGAAAGTTAGTTTTTTCCGCAAGGAGGAATCGTTTGATACCCTATCGATGGGCATGTCGTCGGATTATAAAGTAGCCATTGAGCAAGGCAGCAACCTTGTACGCCTGGGCAGCACCATTTTTGGCGGCAGGGTTAAAAAAACTGTCTGAATCAAAATTTACAAAATTTTATAATTAACAGAATATAATGAGTGAATTAAACTCAACTGATCAAAATCTCCCCCCTCAGGGGGTTGGGGGACTAAATATCCGCGTTGCGGTAAAAGCAGATTGCCCGCGCCTGATGAAGCTGGTGAACGAACTGGCGCTGTTTGAACGTGCGCCCGAGGAAGTTACCGTATCGCTCGAAGAATTTGAAGATGCCGGCTTTGGCCCAAAACCTGTTTGGAAGGCTTTTGTAGTGGAAACCGACAATATGATCGTTGGGTTTGCGGTATATTATATTCGCTACTCTACGTGGAAAGGCAACCGTTTATACCTCGAAGATCTGATCGTAACCGAGGAATACCGCGGTAAGGGCATTGGTAAATTACTGTTCGACAGGCTATTTCAGGAAGTGCGCGAACTGGGCTTTAGCGGCATGGTTTGGCAGGTATTGGACTGGAACGAACCTGCTATTAAATTTTACGAAAAATATGGCTCGAACATTGAAGCAGGTTGGTTAAACGCATCGTTATCTAAAGAACAGATAGCAAACTTATAAGCTTATGAAAATTACATCAATCCTGCTTTTGGCTGTTTTAGGCCTTAGTTCATGCAAATGGGGCGACGATAAAAAGAAAGAAACCGACGGCATATTCAGGGACACAGTTGCCTACACTTACCAGGCCATCCACGAACGCGCTGCAGATTGCGGCAACAAACCCGATAGCACCTGCACCGTGGTAAATATAAAATATCCCGTTTTTAAGGGCAAGCCTGTTTTAAACGACACCGTTAAACATAAACTGCTTATTATGTTTATGCTGGGCGAAAAACAGGATACTAGCTTAAACATGATGACCGCGGCTTTCTTAAAATCGTACACCGATTCTAAAAAGGACAACCCACGGACTGAAATGTATTACACGCTAAAGAGTTACGCCAAGGTTATTGGCCAGGATTCGGCATTGATCGCTTTGGAATATGGCGGTTACGCGTTCCATGGTGGTGCGCATGGCAGTAGCTTTACCGGTTTTATAAACTGGGATGGAAAAACTAACAAAAACGTTACCCTTGATGATATTTTAATAGCCGGCTACAAACCCGAGCTGAACAAAATTGCTGAACGCATTTTCCGGAAAGATGAAAAACTAACAACAACAGCACCATTGGATGATTACTTTTTCGACAAGAATATTTTTAAGCTGAATGAGAATTACTCAATAACACCTTTAGGGCTAAGGTTTATGTATAACCAGTACGAGATAAAACCATACGCGGGCGGTCAAACCGAGTTGCTGATCCCCTTTTCAGAAATTTTTAAACTTATGCGGCCTCAATCTGTCGCTTCACAATATTTACATAAAAATGCTGGTATTTAAGTTCGGCGGTGCATCAGTTAAAGATGCGCAGGGTGTTATTAATTTAGGAAACGTTGTCGGCAGTTACGCGGGTAACCAAATTTTGGTTGTGGTATCGGCCATGGGTAAAACCACCAACGCGCTGGAGCGATTGACCAACGCCTATTTTAATGGCACGGATGATATGCACGAGATTTTCGAGGAAATTAAAGAATATCATTACCACATCGCTCATGAACTGTTTGGCGAGAATCACCCGGTATTTAATGATATCGCCAATACCTTTGTGGAGATCGACTGGGCCATTGAAGACGACCCGCACGATGATTACGACTTTATTTATGACCAGATCGTATCAATCGGCGAACTGGTATCTACCCGTATTGTAAACGCCTGGTTTAACCATACTGGCATCACAAGCAAATGGCTTGACGTGCGCGGTTATATCCATACCGATAATACTTACCGCGAAGGTGTGGTTGATTGGGATAAAACCCGCGCTGCTATCCAGAAAGACATCCCGGCTATGCTCAACAAAGGCGTTGTGGTAACACAAGGCTTTTTAGGTGGCACATCAGAGAACTTTACCACAACGCTTGGCCGCGAAGGGTCTGATTATACGGCATCTATCATTGCGGCCTGCCTTGGTGCTGAATCTGTTACTACGTGGAAAGATGTCCCCGGAATTTTAAACGCCGACCCAAAGCATTTTGCCGATACCATAAAGTTTGACGAACTAAGCTATCAAGAGGCCATAGAAATGACGTACTACGGCGCAAGTGTTATCCACCCAAAAACAATAAAACCTTTACAAAACGCCAGGATCCCGCTATTGGTAAAACCTTTTAACAATCCTAACGACCCCGGCACAGTTATAAAAGAAGGCGCGGTAAACAAGTTTGAAAAACCGGTCATTATTGTAAAGCAAAACCAGGTGTTATTATCTATTTCTGCTAATGATTATTCCTTTATATCTGAACGCCATTTGAGCGAGATCTTCGGGTTTTTTGCCAAACACCATGTAAAGGTTAATATGATGCAAACGTCTGCACTAAGCTTTACTGCGTGCATAGATTACGCTGCCGATAAATTTGAAAAGCTTTTACAAACTTTAAAGGAATCATTTAAAGTAAAATACAATAACGAGCTTACGCTGATCACCCTTAGGCATTACACCAATGCCGCTGTTGATGAGATTACTGAGGGCAAAACCGTTTTAATGAAACAAACCAACAGGAATACCGCACAGGTAGTGCTGAAGTAGATTACAGAAATATTATTAAGCCGCAGGCTATGACCGCGAATAATGTGTTCAGAAAGTTGATCTCGTTGTTTCCCATATAGCCCCTCCGCTCCAGCGTAGCGCCTAAAACAGAATCGATAAGATTACCGATGGTACCGGCTAAGATAATGCTTAAAAACACGCTGTTCAACCCAAAATTTAGGGCAAATATCACGGCGATGATTACAGAGCCTGCAAGGCCGATGAGAGTGCCCTCTATGCTGATCACCCCGTCTCTGCCTTTTTCATCGGGATGGAAATTAATGATATTATAAAACCGTTTACCGTAAACCGTCCCCAGTTCAGATGACAGCGTATCCGCTGTTGCCGATGCGAACGCGGCAGCCATCAGTATAGTTGCTAATACAACGTTTCCCGGCAAGATTAAAGCCATTAAACCCAATATTGCAGGTAAACCACAGTTTGCCAGTACTTGCCGGGCATCGCGCTTTTCAGCATGCTCTCCCGTAAGCTTGCGTTTCTCGTTTTTTTTATGCGATGTTGCCAACGTTGACAGCAGGAAAAACATCGCCAGCATGGCAATGCCAATATAGCCCGTACCCAGGTAAATAAGCAGAGCCACCGCCCCACCAGTTATGGCACCGGCAACTGTAAGCTTGCCTGTTTTGTTACTGGCGTAACTGGCAGCGAGTACTATAATGGCGAATATGATGTGTGCTAATTGCATTGTATCAAACATATAAATTTTCAACTCCAAACCGTCATGCCGAATTTATTTCGGCATCTCTCATGATATTCGCTAACCGGTCCTGTGGGATTCCGAAATAAATTCGGGATTACTTGAGATTAATAGCATAAAAAAACGCCCTTGGTTTTCACCTTGGGCGTTAGGGGTATTAAATGTATTAGTTTTTATTCTCGTGTTTGCGGGTGTTGTCCCTGTTTGATGTTTGATCGGAGCGCTGCCCACCGCCATTGCTTATACCCTTTTGTTTTTGTGTTTCCTTAGCATCTACGTACGCGCGGTCGGCGGTTGATGATCCTTGTCCGGTTACGTTGTTCTTTGTTTCCTGGGTTTTCATAACAGATGTATTTAAGTTTATAAATAAGCTTTAAAGCTTTATTATAAACCTTGCAACAACTGTGCCTATCTGCTTTATTAAATTGTATTATACACTTCCATCATGTATAATGCCTCCAGCATGCCTGCGTTAAAGTCCTCCCATTCGGTATCGGTAAACACAAGGTTAATATCACGGTTTGGCGTGCAAAGAACCAATCGCTCACTCCCATCCGGGAATGGGAAACTCCTGTCCTCAAAGTCCATGTCCTGCGTAAAGCGGTGGAACGACATAAACTGATCTGGGGTAAAACACAGCATCAAATTTTGGTGCCATATATTTAACATTCCGCATTCGGCACAGTGGCTTATCAATGTGTTACCATTTTGGGTTAGAATCCTGGTTTCGCACATAATGGTGATATTTAATTGGTCCCTGCATGCCCGTGGCAAACGCTCTATAAAACCACGGGCAAAAACAGGACTTATTATTTTTAATTACTTATTTAGCTATTATAAAGTTGTGCTTCCATCAGCCTGGTAAGCAAACCTAAAGGTGAAGTATGATGATGCAGGCCTGGTAGTCAGATCGGCAAAGGCAGGCGTGGTAATGTCCGGGTTGCCTTTGTAATAGCTTTTCATTTCAAGCTTGGCATATTTACCATAACTTGTTTTGACAACGATAATCTTACCCGGAACCATAAGCACCGCGTGATTTGGTACACTATTGGTGTTAGTATAAATAGACCAATCATTACTAAGTATTGCATTTACACCTATCGCATCAGTCTTATAACCAGTGGTTGGCGCCGTATTTACATCATTAAAAATACTGTTCACAATTTGTGCTTGCGTTGCACCGATGCCCGAAGTGCCTCCGTTAACAAATATGTTTCTGTCAGAAAATTGGATATCCCATTTTCCCGCCGTGATGTCATCACCTAAAACTTGTTTGTTGGTGCTAAGGCTATAATAAACGGCACCTTTACTGCCGTCTAAATCGATAACAGTGTTAACGCTCAGGGTTGTAGCTTTCACCGGTTCTGATGTAGCGTCGTTTTCTTTTGTACAAGATGTTGCCAATAAAGCGGCGCTGTTAAATAATACTAATGCAAGGGTTTTAAATTTATTCATGCTGTTTGTTTAAGTGTGTATTTGATTTTTATGGTTTGTTAAAATTATAGGTGATGCCTGCGTAAACCAATGTGCCCGGTAGGTTGCTTATAGCACCATGGTTTTTATAATTGCCCAGGTTTTCTCCCGTTACCTGCAGGCGCAACTGGTTTTTCAGGAACATTTTTGATACCGATGCATTAAACAGCACGTAGCCTTTCACATACTCATCGTCGCGGTTTACGATTCCGTTTCCATCTACGTCAGAGAAACCATAGCGGCCGCGGTAAATAGCACGTAAAGATGTAATTATGCCCGTTTTATCATCCTGATAAGCAATACGTGCGTTACCCATGTATTTAGACCGGTTTAGTAGCCCGCCATACTGGCTCTTGGTAACCTTTACTGTTTCGCGGGAAGCCTGATGGTTACCAAACACCTGCCCTTCTTTAATTTTGTCTAATACGCTTTGGTCATAAGCTTGCAGGAATTGCATGCCGCCGGCTACTGTCCAGTGCTTTGAAAAGTTGTAGGTAACATCCGTCTCGGCACCTTGCGTATATACATTCTGAAGGTTTAGGTAAGAAAATACCGATTGACCGTTGGTTTTGATGGCGATAGGTTCAGAGTCTATCAGATAGCGAATGTTATTGCGGAACATGTTAACCGTCCACATCAAGCCATTTATGGGGCGATAACGGTAACCAAAATTGTAAGCGGTAGAACTTTCTGCATTTAGGGTGCGCAGGGTTGCCGGGTCTATTAATATGCTTTGTATTTGTCCCGCATCTTGCAACTTTTTCAACTCAAAAACGGCTTCCTCGGTACCAAACACACTATAGCCAACCACCGCATTGGTAAAGTTTAAGTACAGCTGCCTAAAATCGGGCGCTTTGTAGCCTTTACCGGTTGAAGCCAGTATCACAAACTTTTCGCTCAATTGGTAGCTTGCTGCCAGCTTAGGGCTAAATTGCGAGCGGTAAACACTGTGCGTATCAAAACGGCCACCGGTAATAATGTTTAACCTTTTAAACGGCGTCCAGTCGGCTTGCCCGTAAGCGTAACCGGATTGAAAGTTTTTTTTATCGTTATACCTCGTGGCTACAACACTCTCGGTTTGGCCGCCAACGCCGCCGGTAAAGCGTAGGCTGTTGATGATCTTATAATCGCCCTGCAACTCGGCTCGGTTAAAGTTTTGGTCGAAGAAGGTCTGGTCGTAAACAGAGCCATCGGTGTTATTTATCAGCAACGATTTGGTGCTGTAACCCGCGTGGTAAAGCCTTGCATCACCCGTAAACTTATCCGAAAATTTATGTGTTAACCCGGCAGACATGTTCAGGTCTTTTTCGGTACCATCGCCCGTTATACGGTCGTTATCTACCAAAAAGTTATTATCGGCGGTATTGGTGTAATTACGTACCTGTACCTTAAAGTTTGTGGCATCGCTAAATTTATAACCCACCCTACCATTTAAAGTATAGCCTACAAATGGCGATACCGTAGCGCTGCCGGATTGCGGCACAAGCGAATACCCGCCGCTGCTGTATCGGTTCACAAAGCCGTATAAGGATAACTTGTCGGTAGCATAACCGCCATTTAAGGAGATATCCGCGTTCTTGTTAGTGCCATATCGCGCGGCAATACTCCCCGAACCACCCAATTGTGGCGTGGCCAATATGATATTGATAACACCCGCCATAGCCTCGCTCCCGTAAAGCGAGGATACCGGGCCTTTTACTATTTCTATTTTATCAATGTTGTTTGTGGTGATTCGGCTCAGGTCGAGGATGCCCGTGGAACGGCCTATCAGCGGCATCCCATCCAGCATGATCATGGTATAATCCGGACTAAACCCTTGAATCTGGATGCCCTGCCCGTGGGCATCAGGTAAAACGCTTAAACCTGTTTGTTCGTTCAGTATCTCGTTAAGGCGCACCATGCCGCGGTTCTTAATTTCTTTATTGCTGATGGTGGTTACCGGTAAAGGCAATTGCATTAGGTTACGTGCGGTACGGGTAGCAGTTACAACAACTTCTTTTAACTTTTTGGCTTTTGTAGTATCGGCAGATAATGTATCTACCTGCTGAGCTTGAGCACTTAAGTTGATGTTAGCGAGCAGGCAGACGAAAATATATTTCATTTATTTAGACTAATTAAAAATAATGATGCAAATTTGCGGTAAGATTAGCAGTTTGGTTAACGCCAAACGGATTGAAAACAACGCCAAACGGATTTTATGAACCTCACCTTTACTTCACAGGCATCCAAAGCAAAAACAATAAGACTGGCCTACCCTGCCAATTTTGCAGGCATCGGCTGTTATGAGGAAAGGAATACCGCTTTATCAGAAAACTGGGGTAAATTCAACATTAGCGATCTATGGTTTGAGGGTGTTTGCATTTGCCATACCGCCATCAAGCCCAAACAGCCATGCGCCGTAAATTTGCAGTGCGATAGCTTTTGCTGGATAATGAATTTTGTACTTAAGGGAGAGTTGAACGCGCGTTTTGACGGGGTTAAACAACTGAGTTTAAAAGATGGCAGTCACCATACCTTTTTTACCCGATCTTTAAACACCGACCTGGTATTTGAGCAACATGCTAACATTTTTACCATTTGCCTTACCCGTAAATTCATAAGTAAGCTTATTGGGAAGGAACTTTTAAAAGACAAGCCAGATACCAACGCAGGGAAAACTTTTACCCTGGTTACCAATGGCAATTACAGACATACCAGGCCGCATGCAATTATTAAAGAAATTATTGAGGCCGAACAAACAGGCTATATCCGCCGGATCTTTTTAGAGTCGAAGATCCTGGAACTACTCTCCCTGCAATTACAACAGGCCGATAGCGACAAAGCACCAACCAAAGGCTTTAACCGCGAAGATATTGCCCGTCTACAGGAAGCAAAGGCCTACATCAATCAAAACATGCAAACGCCCTGCTCGCTTATAGAGCTTGCCCGCAAAACAGGGTTAAATGATTTTAAGCTTAAAAAAGGCTTTAAAGCCCTGTTTGGTAATACGGTTTTTGGCTACCTGTATAATGTACGTATGGATAGCGCTCACACCCTTTTACAGGATGATAAAAGCGTTAGCGAAGTGGCAGAACTGATAGGCTACAAAAACCCCCACCATTTTACAGCCGCCTTTAAAAGGAAGTTTGGCTTTTTGCCCAGCCAGGTAAATAAGATGCAGGTTTAAAACAAAAATGGCGTTTGTTTATTCATTTATGAGCATGGAAAAGTCAAAACAGATTGTGTTAAGCGGCTAGTTTAAGTGGGTAGAGCGGGTAGCATCGGTAATGGATGATAAATTTTAAAGTACCGGGTACCAACTTCCGTTTAAGGCTAGACCCTATTCTTAATCTTATCCCTTTTGCGAGCGATCTATCGGATTTTATCGTATCGGCGGTATTGCTTTATGTAATAGCCAAAAACGGCATAAGCCGCAAAGTGCTTATCCTCATGGCCATCAATATAAGTATAGACACCATCGTAGGCACAATACCTATTGTGGGGCAGATCTCCGATTTTTATATCAAAGCCAACATTCGCAACATCAAACTATCAAAAGAACATTACCGCGAAGGCAAGCACACCGACAGCGGCAATGGTATTATCACGATATTATTGATAGTTCTCTTAATAGTTATCAGCGCGGTTTTACACTTAAGTTACCTGCTCTTACACTTGCTATTTAAATTGTTTCCTTACGGTAAGGCTTTAGCTTACCTTTGCAGCAATGGACTATTTTAAAGACCTGCTCTCGCTGCTTAAAACCGAACGTGAGGAAGACAGGGGTACATATTTAAAACTCACGCAAACTTCATCCGTAACCGACAGGCGCGCGGCAGGCATCACCTGGTACCCTGTCGCCATCCGTGGCTCGGAACCAAGCCGGGGCGATTACCTTACGGTAGAAGTTGAACGTACTACCAATAAAGATCTATCGCATCAGTTTAAGTTTGGTGCCCCGGCGGTGCTGTTCTCTAACCATGATGCCGGCACCGACCGCGTGGAAGGAACAATAGCTTATACAGGTGGCGACCGCCTCAAAATAACCCTATTTACCGATGAACTGCCCGACTGGACACGCAACGGCAAACTGGGCATCGAGCTGCTTTTTGATAATAACAGCTATGATGAAATGCAGAATGCCCTTAAACAGGCATCGGCATTAGCGGATAAACCAGAGGGTAAACTAATCCGTGTGTTAACAGGACAAGCAGAGCCATCATTTAACGAGATCTACGAGGCACCTATAGAGGGGCTAAACGTTTCGCAATATTCAGCCGCGCAAAAGGTATTGGCCGCGCAGGACCTTACCATTGTACACGGCCCGCCAGGAACTGGTAAAACCACCACCATTGTGCAGGCCATTAAACGCCTCATTAAACAAGATGGCAAACAGATATTGGTGGTAGCACCAAGCAACACCGCTGTAGATCTATTAAGCGAAAAACTGGCAAATGAGGGCCTGAATGTTTTGCGCGTAGGCAACCCGTCTAAAGTATCAGAAAAGTTAATATCGCTTACTTTGGATAGCAAGATGGCGGCGCATGCTTACACCAAGGACATTAAGCAGCTTAAAAAGCAGGCTGCGGGGTATAAAGATATGGCCCACAAATATAAGCGCAGTTTTGGTAAAGCCGAACGCGACCAGCGCAAGGCCCTGTTTGACGAAGCCCACCGTATGATAAAAGATGTGGGCAAGATAGAGCAGTTCATTATCGACGACCTGGTATCAAAGGCTCAAATCATAACCGCAACATTAGTGGGCAGCAACCACTACACCGTGCGTGACGTAAAATTTAATACCGTTGTGATTGATGAAGCAGGCCAGGCGCTTGAACCTGCCTGTTGGATTCCGATACTAAAAGCGCAAAAATTGGTTATGGCAGGCGACCATTTCCAATTGCCGCCGACCATAAAATCTAATAAAGCCGCTAATGAGGGTTTGAGCACTACCCTGCTGGAAAAATGCGCGGTACTGCACCCAAATGCCGTTGTGTTATTGGAAGAACAATACCGCATGAACGAGTCCATTATGGGTTTCTCGTCCAAAGAGTTTTATGGCAACCGATTAAAAGCGAATACATCCGTAGCTAACCGTTTACTTTTTGAGGGTGATTTACCGATGAGCTTTGTGGATACCTCGGGTTGTGGATTTGACGAAAAACCAGATGGTACAAGTTCCGTAAACCCCGAGGAGGCGGTGTTCCTGCTAAAGCATTTACAGCAACTGGCAGATACTATTGAAGCCAAAGGTTTGCCATTCCCATCAATAGCTATTATTTCGCCATATAAAAGTCAAATACGAATCTTAAAAGAACTGTTTGACGCATCTGCCCTGTTGCCGCATGCCGATCAGATCTCTATCAATACCATAGATAGCTTCCAGGGGCAGGAACGTGATGTGGTCTATATCAGCATGACGCGAAGTAACCCCGATGGTATTATTGGTTTCCTGTCGGATATCCGCCGGATGAATGTAGCTATGACCCGTGCGCGCAAAAAGCTGGTGATCATCGGTGATAGCGCAACCATTACCCGCCTGCCTTTTTATGCGGATATGATGAGTTACGCAGAGCAAATTGGCGGCTATCAAAGCGCATGGGATTATACAAGTTAATAACTCTTTTGTGCATAATTTAATAGCATACTCTACTTTATTCTTAGGATATTTAATGCCTTAGGCAAAGGCGAAATTTAGGTGAGCAACGTAAAGAATAACTATATAACCGACCGTATTTTTATTTTGAGGGATATCTCCTTTCAAAATATCACCGAGGTTATTATTGCCAAAAATACGGCTTCCGGTGTTTATCCCGATGCCGACCAATACAAGGATATCAGCCCAAAGCATATTGCTGTAAACGAAGGGGTATTCATTAACCAAGCCGACGGAATATTCCCGTCCGTAGGTGTTTTGCAGCAAGCTGATGGTTTATTATTCACCTGCAATTGTGATACACCACCGGGCAAACTTTGCGAGCACCAGGCCCTTGTTTTAGGCGCCATTATCCGCCGGGATGAGCTGGGCATTTTCTTCAATAATAAGCGTCGCTACGAAAAATTTAAACGCTCAGCTTATGATTACGGGTTGGAAAACGAACCCGACCTTGACCGCTATTTTAAGCTTGATTATCAGCATAAATTAATCAGTGTTAGCCCGGTAAGCACCTCGCTTATGCCTGTTACCAAAGAAAGCTTATCTAGTTTAAATGATTTGATCATACCAGCTGTAAACCAGCCGGTTAAATACGATGATCGTACGATTTGTGTAGTTATCAAACAGCATAAATATTACCAGTACCTGTTCATTGAATTGTACTTGGCCCGAACCACAAAAGAGGGCAAGATCAAGAACCCGATGGCCGCCGTAAACCCCTTAGACCTGATCTGGGAAACGGAAGATAACAACCGCCTAAAGTTTTATACGGGCGTCAACAAATTTCAAAACCACCTTAACTCAAAACGCACCGAGGCTGATATAAAAGCCCTGCGCGCTATTGTTAAAAACACACCCGATTATCCTTTTTACTACCACGATAATACGCTCTCAGAAAATATTACGGCTACATCTGTAGTACCGGTTAAGATGGCCATGCTCCCTCATGATGTGAAGTTAACGGTTAACAGTAAGGGGCAGTTTTTTGAAATATTTGGCTCGGTTAAGATCGGCAAAACAGATCATCCGCTTAAATATCTCGATCTGCGTTTTAACTATTTTGTATTATTAAACGACACGCTTTACCTGGTAAATAATCTGCAGGTGTTGGCGTTGATAGACCTGCTCAAAAAAAGGCCGGATAATCTGCTTGTCCATCAATCAAAATTCGGGGAATTTAAAAGCGAGTTTTTGTCGAAGCTGGAGGATAATATATTAGTCGCCTACAAGCATGTTAAGCCAGCTACGCCCGTGCAGTTACAGCAGCAGGGCTTCGCAAAAGAAACCGAGCAGATCATCTACCTGTCGGATTTTGGCAGCCACGTGATGCTGTTGCCCGTGATGCGTTATGGCGAGGCCGAGATCCCGGTGCGCACTAAGCGCATGATCTATGGCAGGGATGCTAAAGGAAAAGAGTTTTTGGTTGACCGTAATGAAGAAGCCGAACTGGCTTTTACCTCCCTGCTCATCAAACAGCACCCATGGTTCCCGGAGCAGTTGGAGGGCGACGACCTGCCCTACTTTTACCTGCACAAACGTTATTTTTTGCAGGAGGATTGGTTCCTGAATGTATTTGAGGATTGGAAATCCAATAACATTACCGTTTTAGGCTTTAACGAATTGGAAGGCAATAAGCTTAACCCCAACAAGGTGAACATCACCATCAGAGTGTTGAGCGGCATCAACTGGTTCAATACTGAAGTTAATGTACGCTTTGGCCGCAAACGTGCCGCCCTGAAACAGGTAAACAAAGCCGTGCGCAATAAAAGTAAGTACGTGCAGCTGGACGATGGCACCATGGGAATCCTTCCTGCCGAATGGATAGAGAAATTTGCCGAATACTTTAACTCGGGCGAGATAGTAGATGATATGCTGCAGATCCCCAAAACAAACTTCCAGACCGTATCCGAGCTTTTTGACGACACTATGCTGGATGAGGAAGCTAAAATCGATATTCAAAACCTGAAGCTAAAGGTAATGGATTTTGATGTGTTGCAAGAAGTTTCCATCTCGCCCGATTTTACAGGGACGCTGCGCCCCTACCAGCACCAAGGCCTAAAATGGCTTAACTTATTGGATGACCTTAACTTTGGCGGATGCCTGGCCGATGATATGGGGCTTGGTAAAACCTTGCAGATTATCGCTTTTATACTATTGCAACGCGATAAAGTAAAGCATAACACCAACCTGCTGGTTGTGCCCACGTCTCTGATATTCAACTGGCAAATGGAGCTAAAAAAGTTTGCCCCATCCATCCGTATCCACACCATTTACGGTGCCGACCGCATCAAGAACACCGAGGAGTTTGATACTTTCGAGGTGATCCTTACCTCCTACGGTACTTTGCTAACCGATGTAAATTTCCTGAAAAGCTATCGTTTCAATTATATTTTTTTGGATGAATCTCAGGCCATTAAAAACCCGGATTCACAACGCTATAAAGCTGTGCGATTGCTTAAAGCACGCAACCGCATTGTTATTACAGGTACGCCTATTGAGAATAACACCTTTGACCTGTACGGGCAGCTATCATTCGCTTGCCCGGGTTTGCTGGGCACCAAGCAATACTTTAAAGATATTTACGCGGTGCCTATCGATAAATTCAAGAGCAACAAGCGTGCGGCTGAATTACAGACCAAAATAAAACCATTCATTTTAAGGCGTACAAAGCAGCAGGTAGCCGAAGAACTTCCCGAAAAAACCGAAATGGTGTTGTACTGCGAAATGCAGCCACAACAGCGCGGCATCTATGATGCTTATGAGAAAGAGTTTAGGGAATACATCTCAGCCACTACCGATGATGTGCTAAAACGCAGCCCGATGAATGTGTTGAAAGGCCTTACCCGCTTGCGCCAGATCTGCGATTCGCCCATGTTGCTTACCGGCGATAAGCCACCGGGCGGCGAATCGGCTAAGATCGATATACTTATAGAGCAGATAGAAAGCAAATCGCCACAGCATAAGATCCTGGTGTTCTCGCAGTTTGTGACCATGCTGGAGTTGATCAAAAAGGAATTGATTGCACGTAACATCAAGTATAGTTGGTTAACCGGCAGCAGCCGTAACCGCGAAACAACCGTAAATAATTTCCAAAACAACCCCGGAATCAGAGTATTCCTAATCAGCCTAAAAGCAGGTGGTGTTGGCCTCAACCTAACCGAAGCCGATTACGTTTACCTGGTTGACCCATGGTGGAACCCTGCGGTAGAGAACCAGGCTATAGACCGCTCGCACCGCATTGGCCAAAACAATAATGTGGTAGCGGTAAGGTTGATATGCCCTAATACAGTTGAGGAGAAAATTATGGAGATGCAGGTTGCTAAACAACAGCTTGTTAAAGACCTTATCAAAACGGATACTTCGTTCCTGCAATCGTTTTCCAAAGCCGACCTGCTTGGTTTACTGCGCAAATAATACCGGCGGTATCAATTTTAACATCTTATATATCAAAAAGTGTATCATTAAAAAATCGCTTTTAATTAGGTTTGTTTTGTAATAAGCCAATTATGAACAACCTTCCCGAAAAAAAAAATCGCCGCTCTGCTTTTGGGCTTTGCTTATCTTGCTTTAACTGCAAACACTGCCCTCGCGCAGATAAAAAGCTTTAATAAGAACGGCGGGCAGATAACGCGCTTCAGTACCGTTGGCAACGCTGTTGACGCGCACGACGGTGAGATTGGATATTTCGACGGTACCTACTACCTCTATGGCACCAGCTACGATTGCGGCTTTCAGTGGGGAAACAAAGGCGCGCCATTCTGCGGGTTTAAGGTGTATTCGTCCAAGCATATGAACAACTGGACGGATCGCGGGTACCTGTTTGATGCCACAACAACCGTTAAGCAAACCCGCTGCGACGGCAAAACTTACGGCTGCTATCGCCCGCAGGTGATTTATAACCAAAAAAATAAATTATACGTGCTGTGGATAACCGCGTTGCTTACCGCGTGTTTACCAGCAAAACGCCTGTGGGCCTTTTTAACGAGGTTACAGAGCCACATTTAGTCGTTTATACTGACATGCCTTTTGCCGGCCTCAACAACGGCGACGATAATACTTTTATTGATGACGATGGAACAGCATACCTGGCTTTTACAGATTGGCGCACAAAAGGCAGCATCACGATTGAAAAATTAAGCGCCGATTACCTGACCGGTAAATTACGAGGATAATCTACGGGGGCGCTTAGGGCGATCTGCCGTATCAGCGGGTGCGGATGGTTTAGTATAAGGCCTTGGGCTTGGTGCTTTCTTTACAGGCTGGTCTTCAGTGATATTCAGGGTAAGTTCGCGGCCTTGCAGCATGGTGCCATCTAATGCAATTACAGCATTTTCTGCACCTATACGATCTTCCATTTCTACAAAGGCATAGCCTTTACAAATACGTGTTTTTTTATCGCGCACAATTTTAATGGTGCTAACAGAACCATGCCAGCTAATTAGCTGCACCAGTTCCAGTTCGGTAATATCAAGCGGGAAACCGCCGATGAAGATTTTTGTCATAAGTAAATACAACGCAATATTAGCTATTCTTCTTATTTATAAAACACATACGGCTAATTAATACATACGGATGGCATAAAACAATTATAGCCCGGGTTTTATTTAACAGCTATAATAACAGTAATTGGAATTTTTGAAAGTGCAGAACTTGCTGATGAAGTAAGCTCTTATTTATTAGCTAATGGCTTAACAAGCGAAAATGTGGATGTACACACGCGGTGGACAACCTGATGAGCACGACCATATAGGCAACTTTTTTAGCCAATTAGTGGATGTTGATAATAAAGCAGAACACTTTGTATCATTAGCATGTAACGGCTCTGTTGTAACCGTTCATGCCCAATCAACCCGCGAAGCACAGGAAGCGGGCGACGCATTAAATAACTACGGCGCAATTGATGTAAATGTATCAGACGACAGTTCATCGCACAGCCAATTGATAGAACGAATTATTGCCGTTAATATGAGGTTGAGGGGATAAGGCTTTCAACTGGCTAAGGGGACCTTTTTGAACTGGCCAAAAGGGGGCATTTTGATGTATTTTATCCAAAAAAGCCGTTATTTCTGATGCTTCCAAAATCTACCTTTTCCTTCTCCTATCCATTCCAAAGCTTCACTTATTCTTTTTTGACGCGTTTCGTCAGTCCTAGCATCGCTGATCCAAATAATGTACTCCCTGCGGAACGAATTAGACTTGTTTTCAAAAATATCCTTTGCTTTCGGATTAACAATTAAAGCGGTCAATAGGTAATCAGGTGTCTCAAGTACCTTGGGTTTATCATTTACAGACATCTTACGTTTTATTTTGATGCCTTTCTCATTTTAACTGCATGGCTTCATCAAGCATAGCTGTAAAACCCTCGTCCGGCGGCAGATCTCCTAGCTTATTGACCTTTCCCAGAAACTTTTGGATGGGTTTCAAACCTTTGTTTACTTTTAGACGCGGATCGCTCATTATTTCGTCTTTCAGGAATGTGAAAGAGCAATGACTTTTATAAGACGCCATCACACACAAGTTATCTTTATTATACTCAAAATGTGGAATACCCCATTTTATAACCTCCACCCCATCCGGACAGTACATGTGCAAGGGGATTTACGTTTTAAACTGGAATTGAGGTTCAATTGATAGACGCCTTATTCTATACTTTATATTACTTTTTCCTTTCGAATGAATAGTAAAGCTAACTAAATGTTTTAGTATTATAAACCATTGAGGGGAACCGGTAGATCACTTTACCCTGAAAAAATAAGTATGATAAATTAATGTCTATACTTGTTACGGGTAGCCCCGGAATCGGTA
Organism: Mucilaginibacter aurantiaciroseus; assembly: GCF_024055595.1. Taxonomy (GTDB): domain Bacteria; phylum Bacteroidota; class Bacteroidia; order Sphingobacteriales; family Sphingobacteriaceae; genus Mucilaginibacter; species Mucilaginibacter aurantiaciroseus. The sequence goes on along the minus strand of NZ_JAMXOF010000001.1, from coordinate 1,149,456 downwards.
AAAGCTATGTGGCTTCCGTTATTGGCCATCAGGCCTGTGTGTTTGGCTAACGGATATTTTATGCCAGAACGTCTAAGGCAAAATCGTTAAACTGAAGATGGCTAAGGCAGCCGACTTGTATATCAAGGAACTTACTTTACTGGAAAGGATACAGCTGCTCGTAATGGATGAATTTAGTATATAGCCTTCGTGTTACGTTAAACTAAAATTAAATTTTTACCCAATTCGGCACAATAATCTATATAAAGACCTTTGTTTATTAATTTCTGATTATCAATGTATTAATATTTTAATTTTCATTAGTTATTCAATTTTTCTACAGATTTAGCGGGGTGCTTTGTAAAAAAATACTTTATGAAGAAAATAATTTACCTTATTTCGCTACTTCTTTTTGCAGCATCTTTTTCTTATGGTCAACAATTTACGTTAAAGGGCCAGATTGTTGATGAGACAACAAAAGAGCCTCTGACTGGTGCTTATGTACACTTTGACGATATAAAGGGAGGGGCTATAACAGATGCCTTTGGTTATTATGCGATAAACGGTATCAATCCGGGTCAGTATAAATTAAAGGTAAAGTATATCGGATACACCGAATACGAAAAAAAAATACAAATCTCCGGCAATCAAGTGTTAAACATTCCACTTGTCGAAAAAGCACAATCACTTAAACTGGTGCGGGTTTATGGCAAAGCAAACAAAGAATCAGAAGCTTCCTCGCGCCGCTCAGAAAAAAACGCAGATAACATCACTAATGTCATTTCGGCACAGGCTATGCTACGGTCGCCGGATATCAATGCGGCAAACGCTTTATCCCGAGTTTCTGGAGTAACTATACAGCGCAATAGCGGTTCGGACGATGCCTATGCCATTATCAGGGGTATGGAGCCACGTTACAACAATACGCTGATTAACGGGGTGAAGGTGACCAGCCCTGACCCTGTGTCGCGGTTTATATCACTGAGCATAGTACCCTCGGATTTGTTAGAAAATATAGAGGTTAGCAAATCTTTAACCCCAGAAATGGATGGAGATGCAATTGGCGGCACTGTTAATTTGGTATTTAAAGATGCTCCGCAGTACGAATATTTTAAGGCTAATGGTTCTATCGGTTACAGCGGGCTTTTTTTTAACCGAAAATATGACAACTTTAATCAGGGTGCTGTTCAAAGTAAAAGCCCTGTTCAAAGGTTCGGCCCGGCTTACTTAGCCCCGCCGGGTTATTTTTCGAGGGCCAACCTGGATTTTACTCAAAAAAACGCCCCGCCTACTTCTTTGTTGGGCTTTACCTATGGCCGTCGTTTCTTTAACAATAAATTAGGTTTTATTATTGGGGATAGCTATCAAAACCAGTATTATGGCACCAATTCACAATTTAATAACGCCCAGTTGGATACAAGGCCGGGTAAAGGTTTTCAGCCGGTTATTTCTGATGTAGCTAACCGTACTTACTCCACCCAGCAAATGAATAATGGTTTATCCGGCCATCTGGACTATAAGTTTGATGACAATAATAAGTTAAGTCTCGACAATGTATTCCTTTACACCCGCCTTGTTCAAAGCCGTTTAAGTATTGATACATCTATTTTAGGTGGAAATGGCGGGCGGGTTGGGCCCGGTACCGGTACGGTGTTTAATGACAACCGTTCTACGCTACAAAATCAATATGTAGAAAATCTCAAACTATCAGGTAAGCATGTGTTATCTCCACATTTCCTGTTTGACTGGGCGGGGGTTTATTCGAATGCCACACAAGTTTCGCCTGATCGGGCTGATATTTCATATAATCATTTAGTAAATCCTGATTTCACCAGTACGCCTGATTACTTTAATAATGTATCTCGCATTTGGCAAAAAAATGGTAATAAGGACCTGAGTGCAATTGCTAATTTGGGATATAAAACGGGAATTGGCATCAATAATTCCTTGGAGTTAAAGGTCGGAGGCTTATATAGGCACAGCACACGCTATAATCTTCAGAACGAATATTCACTACGGCCTACTGCAACAGCAAATGGTGTGAAAAGCCCATTCACTGATATATACTCAGCAGATTGGATAGTTTACAATGTTACCGGCTCACTGGCTAGCGATAAGGCCAATTATACAGCCTATGAAAACATAACAGCTGGTTACGGTGAATTTAAACTTACATTGAATAAGCTTGATGTATTAGGCGGTGTTCGTGTAGAAAATACTGAGCAAGGTTATGACACTCACCCGGTTGTATTAGATATTAGGAGTAACGCCAAAAAAACATACGCAGATATTTTACCGAGTTTACAATTAAAATATAAGCTTACGGAAACCTCAAATTTACGGGCTTCGTTTTTTAAATCTATTTCTCGCCCTGCATTATATGAGCTTGTACCTACCCCAACACTTGGTCAGAGTACTGATGTAACCGGTAACCCCTTAGTGCAGCACACCAAAGCAGACAACTATGACATGCGATATGAACTTTTCCCGAGAAAGGAAGAGCAACTCTTTATAGGCGTTTTTTACAAAAACATCGTTAACCCTATAGAATTTGCTTTAAATGGTTCAAATAATGGCCAGCTGAGTACTACACCTCAAAACTTTGGTACAGCAAAAGTTGCAGGAGCCGAAGTAGTTTACAGCAAATACTTCGGCAATCTTGGTGTATCAGGTAATTATACCTACACTTATTCTAATATAAATACTACAAAAATTTATACATCTACTGATGCCAGCGGCGTAACCACTTCGGTCCCTAAGCTTCAAAGCAGGCCACTACAAGGGCAAACCGGCAATGTAGTGAACTTATCATTGCTTTATAAAAACGACAAGCAAAAAGCCTTTGTTCAATTAGCTTATACCTATAGTAGCCGTACACTGACCTTGGTGTACAGTAACTACGGTTACGATTATTACCAGCAGCCGCAGTCATTCCTGGCACTTTCGGGCGAGAAACAGGTAAGCAAGCACTTTACGCTGACCACCAAAGTCAACAACCTACTTAACACACCTACAACAGTGAAGATCAACGATCTCATCCAGTCAAAGGATATTTATAATGTGAGTTTCAATATTGGTTTCCGTTATGCACTTTAAACTAAATAAGAGAATGAAATTAAAATACAGCTATATACTTGCAGCAAATTTGCTGCTGGCTGCTACCTTCAGCGCCTGTCAAAAAGCCGAGTTAACCACTTTTAATGAAATAAAAATACCTACCTCCAGCCCAATATCGCCGGGTAATATCAGCGGGTTTGTAAAAGGGACGTTGGTAACAGGCCAAACCTATACTGTTACGGCTGATTTAACTATAAAAAAGGGAGATACGCTGTCTGCACAGCCAGGCACTATTGTGATAGTAAAAAACAATGCCCAAATAAATGTGCAGGGGTCTTTAATGTTAATTGGTTCAAAAGATCAGCCCATCTTATTTAACTCAGACAGTAATAAACCGGGTACCTGGGGCGGCCTGCAATGTGATACAGCTGAAGCAATCACAATTAAATGGACGCATATCGACAACACCGGCGGCCCGGATGCAAAAGGCGATGCCCGGGGATCACTTAAAGTAAAAAAAGCTATCAACGTAGATATCGAAGATTCCTGGTTTACCAATGGGCAGGACGATTTAATGGCTATTAGTAATGGCGCTACGGTTACTATCTTAAGAAATACAATCAGTTCATCGGGCAGTACGGACGGTGAAGGTATAAACTTGAAAACGGGTGTTAAGGGCGTGGTAGCCTATAATGTTATTTTTAGTCAGGCAGGTTCCGGTATTAAACTGGAGACCAGCTCCAAAATACCCTTTCCACAAACAGAGGTTGATGTTTACAATAACACGCTTATATCTAATGGCTGGCGAAGGGGGTCTGCAGAACCTGGCCGGGCAGTTTCTGTAGGCGTTAATGGCATTGGCCATATTTACAACAATATCATCGTGAACTGCTATCATGGCATCGAGCTGTTTACAGACGGCGACATAACAAAAACCACTTATGGTAACAACTTATTTTATGCAACAGTTGATACCTATGCTGACCTAGTAGTCCCTACACAAAAAATCAACATCCGTGATAATTTTTATCCCGAAGGGGCCGCGGGTAAACCACAGATTTCAGACCTTATCTCTAAAAAAATAGGCGATAAGGACCCATTATTTGTCAATTTTGACGGCACCGTAGCAGCACCAAACGGTTTCCCAAACAATTATGATTTTCGCTTAAAGAACAGTTCACCGGCTTTCAGTGCAGGCAATCCCAAGTATAACCTCGACTTGGGCGCCTATACATCTGATGGAAAAGGCAACCAGCATTAATAACTAAACATTAAACATTTAAATTATGCTCATGAAAAATATATATTACCGTCTCTTAAGTGTTGCGTTCTGTATCGGAATCAGTTCCGTAAATGTTTTTGCGCAAAGTCCTCAATACATATTGGAAAAAACAATACCACTGTCTGGGGATGGTAGTAATGATTATGTTTATATAGACCAGATCAACCGACATTTGTATGCTTCCCATGGCACGATTGTAAATGTTGTAGATCTGGAAAGCGGCAAAACAATCGGCGTAATCGATAGTATGCAGGGAGTGCATGGTATCGCTATAGCGAACGATTTAAATAGAGGTTTTATAAGTGATGGTAAGGCTAACGCAATTATTGCCTTCGATATAAATACATTAAAGATCATTAAAACCATCCCTGTGACCGGCAAAAACCCTGATGGCATTATTTATGATCCATTCTCAAAAAAGATTTTTGCGTTTGAAGGTCACAGTAGTTCTGTAGCGGTAATAGATCCGCAGAATTTAACAGAAGTTGGCGCTATTGATGCGGGCGGTGCACCAGAATTTGCGGTATCTGACGGCAAAGGGCTGATATTTACCAATCTGGAAGATAAAAGTCGCCTGGCTGTTATCAATACGAAAACATTGAAGGTAATAAAAAGCTATCCGCTTGATCCATGCGGTGGGCCAACTGGCTTGGCTTTGGACAAAATTAATCACCGGTTGTTTACGGTTTGTCGTGAAAATAAAGGTATGAGCGTAATTAATGCCAATAATGGTAAAATCATACAAACACTTCCAATTGGTGCAGGAGTGGACGCAGTAGTTTATGATCCGGTTAATAAACTGGTAATAGCCTCTAATGGTGATGGCACGGCTAATGTATTTCAACAAAACAGTGCTGATAACTATACAATACTGCAAACGTTAACTACACAACCTCGTGCAAAAACAATGGCAATAGACGCTGCGACCCATCAAATCTATTTTCCGGTTTCCGATTACCAGCAAGGGAGCAAAAGCCCCGTGCCGGGTTCATTTAAATTATTGGTTTTTCAATTTAAAAAATAAACTTAAAAAAGGAATTGATCCCGGAGTTAGCGATCTGGCTCCGGGATCAGTAATCCCATTGTATGTGGATAAATGAAAAAAAGTCGCTTACATTTTTTATCTATATTCACAATATTAGTGGTGCTAATTTCAGGTACTGCTTAAGATAAAGAAGATATTGACGCTACTGCTACAACCGGAGCCTTTAGTAAGAACACGAGGGTATTTGCAGCATCGGTTAAGGAGCTTTATGATGCGACTAAAATGATCAGTAATGAACCGATAATTATTAGATGAACCAAAAGATATTTAGTTAACTGCCGCTTGCTATATAAAAGAATTTTTTTTTTAAATCGTATTTTTTTCCCAGCGAAACAAAATTATACAATACACCGGCAAAACATGAAGTTGAAGAACTATAATTAGAAATGAAAGAACCGATGGGCCTGCAGCAGATAGAAATGCTTTTGTTTAATAATGATGTTTTTGCCCATAAGGCAGAATTGCTGGCACAGTGGATGCATTGTATACTTCCGTTAATGATTTGCCCTCGCTTTTGTATCAGTTTAAAGCAAATGACAAACAGATTTTGGAAAGTTTGCGACTGGAATTGATCAGGATGGCACGTTAAAAAAAGGGGCAAAAGACTTCTGAAAATCTCTTGCCCCGTGAAGGGTGCTTAACGGTACAAATATCGTCAAAATTTATCGCTGATTTAAAGCGTTTGGTCGATTTACCGAAAAAAATCAAAGAATACGATGCTCTTCTTAAAGACCATAATTCGTGTTTTTCGGGTGATTTGTTTAACACTTAAATCATAAAAAGTAACATCCATAGTAGAGTAATTGGCAGCTCTACAATAGATGTTCTATGTTGCTGTTCTACTTGTCCCCGACTTTATCAGTTTATTAGTTAAACTATGATTAAAGACAATCATCTTGAGTACTATTAGTTTTGATATGTCTTCTAATTAGCTTTAGTTTTAGCACTTATTTCCATTATCGCTTCATCAATTGCTTTAGCACTTGCAGCATCGTTTAATTTGATACGCTGAACTCTAATTTGATTAAGGATAGCAATAATACGTGGGACAATTCCAAATTTTCTCTCACCAATTACCAAGGCTTTAATTGCTGATATTCCGTGCTGTGCATAAAGCGGGTTATCAACTCGCGAAATAAAATCGGCAAATTGCCTTGTAAAAGCATACTGCACGGGGGAATCTCCATCTGCGTAGCAGTGATATACAAAGTTCCATTCTTGATTCTTTCCTGATCTTGTAAAAATATCAAGGATTGTTTCCTTTAATTTGCCTTTACAATCCCCTTCATATTTCTTTGCCAATTTAAATTGAAGATCTTTGTTTATCTCACCCAGAGCGCTTAAAGCAGCACCCTGGACAGCATACGAAGAACTTTGCATAGCGTCCCGGAATAGCGATTCGTAGCTATGATCATTTAAGGTTCCTAACTTGTTAATACCTTCGGCACGAGTAAGATTATTCTTTTCATTAGTGGCAATTTCAACTAAGGCAGGTAAAGTCGAATTTTTAATGGCATTATTTTTAAGATCGAGCGCCATAATGGCCTTCATCCGGATGCCGTAATATTTATCTTTTAGTGCCGCATTTAAAATTGACTGGGCATAAGGATCGCTCTGCTGTACAGCAGCAGCGTCGATAGCTTCATAACGATCCATAAATAACGAGGCATTCAAATATTGAAAAGCAAATTCCTTTAAGGTTTTATTATCCGTTTTGGCGACCACGAGTATTTTCTCAGCATCTACATTTACCAAATCTGGTTTATGGTTAAGTTTATAAGAAAGAGTGTCAGCTGTGCCACGTAACCAAACCCGATGCCGTTCGGTTTTGCCGTCTGCATAGATATCAATGGCTACTGGTAGTACAAAAGATTTGCCTTCCTGCATTTGTTGAATGTAAACATGTTCTGTTTTTAACGATTCATCCCAAACATAATTTATAGTTAGCACCGGATGCCCTGCTCCAAAAAACCACTGATCAAAAAACCAATTAAGATCAAGGCCACTCGCTTCCTCCATAGCTAACCTTAATTGTCCTACCTCAGCGTTTTTGAAAGCATACGTTTTTAAATAAATATGCACGCCTTTATAAAAAGCATTATTTCCAATATAATGACGCAGCATATTCAAAATCCGCCCACCTTTCTGATAGCTAATTCCGTCAAAAACTTCTTGCTCATTACCGTAATAATATCTAACAAGCGGTTTTTTCCAACCATCCGCATTGGCTAAATATCCTTTCAAACCTACCTGTAAATGGTCGTCGGCAACATCAGCGCCATACTTGTGTTCAGCCCATAAAATCTCACCCAAGTCGGCAAAAGACTCATTCAATGAAATATTGGCCCAACTTTCCGCGGTTACATAGTCTCCAAACCATTGGTGAAACAATTCATGTATATTCCCGGAGTCGTAATTCCTGTCCGCTAATTCTCTAAGACTGTTTTGTCCGTTTTCGCCGAAAGCTGTCGCTGTGGTATTTTCCATTGCTCCGCTGTAATCGTGCAATTTAATTTGGCTGTATTTATTCCACGGATAAGGTATACCGGTAAGCTTAGAAAAATAATCAATTGCCTCAACTGTATTCAAAAATATAAATCGGGCATTTTTGGCATAAGGCGGATCAAGGTAATAACTCACCTCTTTTCCATGCCAAGTATCCTTTATGATACTAAACGTCCCTACGGCCAGCATAAACAGATAAGGAGAATGCGGTAGGTCCATTACCCATCTGTCTGTTCGAGTACCGTCTTTATTTATCTTTTGAGATCTTAAAGCGCCGTTAGAAAGTGTTGTGTACTTAGCCGGCACAGTGAGTGATATATCTTGGGTTGTCTTTTGATTTGGCTTATCGATGGTCGGGAACCACGAGGAATTATTTTCCGGTTCTCCGTTGTTCCAGATTTGCGTTGGCTTGCCATTTTTTAGATCGTCCGGGTTAATGAAATGTAAAGCATGCTCTCCTTTTGCAAAAACAACGTCGGGCAAGGTTTTATAACTTATAAACAAAGTTATTTTTTGCCCCTTATTGTATGACCGATCTAACTTAATATTAAGATACAAACTGTCATAAGTATATCGCAACGGGAGTGATTTCTTATTTTTAATAATACTGACTGCATTGATTTTCATTGCCTTTGCATCCAACTTTATCGTATCTGCCGGATAAAAATGCGGTGTTAGGGTTATCCATTCTTTTCCTATCAATGATCTTTGATGGAAATCAAAACTAACATCCAACACAGTATGGATTAAGTCATACGTTATAGTAACCGCATTTTTATAGCTATTTGTTGGTTGTGTACCTAATGACTGGGACCTGAGTTTTGTTACTCCGATCAATAAAAGAAAAAAAACTGCAGCAAACTTCGGAGTTCTCATAAGTAATGAAAAATTGGAATCCCAAAAATATACATTATAAGGTACTATGTATTGCATATTACTATTTAAAAAAGTAAGTCTGCAGTAGCAATTGCGTGTGTGTTAAATTGGTGCAAATTATGTGTCGTAAAAGCTATTCTGACTCGAACAATATTGGAGTATTTAATGCTACCAGCCTATCTTGTTATTGACCTCGTTAGGAAAGAAGCAGGTTAAATCAGCCAGAAATATAGTCAGCTAAACGCCAGTGGCTTGGAATTATAGTCAATTGCAATCGTCTTATCAACAATTGGAGCCCCAAATCCATTACTAATTTGACAGTGGAATATTTATGAGCGCTCCGAAAATCTATAAGATATTTGCAGCACAGTAGATTCTTGAGTGTAAAATACGTTGATATAGTTTACAAGTACTTTTAGGATTATAATAGAGAAGCCAAATATCTAATCTGTTAATTATTAGATATTTGGCTTTTTATCTCTAGTAGAGATAAAAAAGGGTAAATGATGGGGCTCGAACCCACGACCCTCGGTACCACAAACCGATGCTCTAACCAACTGAGCTACATCTACCGTATTGGAGGCTGCAAAAATAGAAATCTAAACCCAATTTGCAAAGCATTTTTTAAAATTACACTCTGCTTACCTGTTTAACAGGCCCTTAAGTTATTTTTGTAGCTATGGCAGAGCAATTAGTGGAGTTGAATGTAACCGGTATGCATTGTAATAATTGCGCAATGAGTATCCATAAGTTATTGGAGAAGAAAGGCTTGCATGATGTGTTGGTTAATTTCGCGTCCGAAGAGGTGAAATTTAGTACTGCCGATCAATCTATCCTGCCCCAGATCATTAAAGATATCGAAAGCCTGGGCTTTAAAGTTGTTGATGAAGAAAACATCCAGCCAACCACGTTTTACGAAAAGGTGGAGAATAAATTCATCTTCTGCGCCTTTTTTACCGCCCCACTCCTGCTGCACATGATTTTCCCGTGGCATTTTCTGCATAACTCTATAGTACAGCTTATACTTTGCCTGCCCGTGTTTGCGGTTGGGTGCCTGCACTTTGGTAAAAGCGCCTACAGTTCCTTAAAAAACGGCGTACCCAATATGGATGTGTTAATCTTCGTCGGCTCAACCTCGGCCTTTATTTACAGCCTGGTGGGTACAATAGAAAACCTTGGCGAGCATTACCTGTTCTATGAAACCTTCGCTACCATTATCACGCTGGTTTTATTGGGCAATGTTTTTGAGAAACGCTCAGTTAACCAAACTACATCGGCAGTAAAAGACTTGATGAAATTTCAGCAGGTAAATGCCAACCGCGTTATTAACGGCGGCGTTGAAGTAATAAGCGCTAAAGATGTTTTATCGGGCGATACCCTATTGGTTAATGAAGGCGACCAGGTACCTGTAGATGGCGAAGTTATCTCAGGCGTTGCATTGATAAATGAAGCCATGATAACCGGCGAAAGCATTCCGGTTGCTAAAACCAAGTATGATAAAGTTATCGGCGGTACTATATTGCAACAGGGTAACATCCGCATTATGGCTACCAAAGTAGGTTCTAACAGCACACTGTCGCAGATCATAGACCTGATGAAGAAAGCCCAGGCCGCCAAGCCTCCCGTACAAAAACTGGGCGATAAGGTGGCCTCGATATTTGTGCCGGTAGTGATCCTGATAGCCCTTGCAACCTTTGTAATAACTTACTTCGCTACCGATGCCGGCCTGCAACAATCTATGCTACATGCTATAGCGGTACTGGTTATTTCTTGCCCATGCGCTATGGGTTTGGCTACGCCGACTGCTGTTATGGTTGGTTTAGGCCGCGCCGCAAAAAATGGTATCCTGATAAAAGGTGGCGATACTATCGAAGCTGTAGCCAATACCAAATATGTGCTGTTTGATAAAACTGGCACGCTTACTACTGGCAAATTCAGTATCCATCAAATCAAGCCCGAGGAAGGTTTTACTGTAGAGCAGGTCCGTGGGGTAATTATGGCTATTGAAGAGCGTTCTAATCACCCCATCGCGAAATCAATGGTAGGCGAGTTGCAATCGCTGCCACAACAAAAAGTGATATTGCGTAACGCCAAAGAGGAAAAAGGCTTGGGTATGCGTGCCGAGGATGTTGAAGGCAACAATTACTTCCTGGGTACAGCCAGGCATAAAACACTTGATAATTTCAATTTAACGTTATACCGCAACCAGGTACGCATGGCGCAAATAGCGGTTGATGATACCATTAAGCCAGATGCTGCCAGTTTAATAGCCCAATTAAAAAAGGACGGCATTATCCCGGTATTGGTGAGTGGCGATAAAAAAACACGTTGCGCAGTTGTGGCATCCGCTTTGGGTATTGATGAGGTTCATCCCGAAATGCTGCCTGACGACAAGCTGAAATTGGTTGATATGTACCGCAAAAAAGGTAAAACCATAATGATAGGCGATGGTATAAACGATGCCCCTGCCCTAACTCAGGCAGATGTGGGCGTATCTATGAACGATGCCAGCCAGATAGCTATTCAATCAGCAAAAGTGATCTTGCTGAATACCGATCTGCAATCTGTAGTGAAATTTTTACAGATCAGCAGGCATACTTTGCTTACCATTAAGCAAAATCTTTTTTGGGCTTTTGCCTATAATATTGTGGCGATACCCGTTGCCGCGCTTGGCTTTTTAAACCCAATGGTTGGTGCATTGGCCATGGCATTTTCAGATATTATTGTAATAGGTAATTCGCTGCGTTTGAAAGTAAAAAGGGTTAATATATAATAGTTCATAGCAGCTGCTTTGCCGTTGTGGTATCATAAAGTTTTATACTTTTGAGGCTTGAACTTAATGGTTCAGGCTATGATTTAATGAACCATCAACCATTAACTAACAAATGATAGAAATTTTTACAGACGGTTCATCAAGTGGTAACCCGGGCCCGGGTGGTTATGGGGTTATTATGAGGTCGGGCCAGCATTATAAGGAGCTGAGCGCCGGGTTTCGTAAAACTACCAACAACCGTATGGAGCTGCTTGCTGTTATCACCGGGTTGGAGGCTATCAAATCACCCAACCAGTCTGTTACCATCTTCTCCGACTCCAAATACGTTATAGATGCGATAGAAAAACGCTGGGTACACGGCTGGGTTATTAAGGGTTTTGCCGGCAAAAAAAACAAAGATCTTTGGATGCGTTACCTGAATATTGCCAAAGTGCAAAACGTTAAATTTGTTTGGGTACGCGGCCATAACGGCCACCCCGAAAACGAACGTTGCGACCAACTTGCAGTAGCCGCCGGCAAACAAAAAGACCTGCTGATAGATTCGTTTTTTGAAGTAGAAGCCGCTAAAACGGGTGCGTAACATAAGCTCATAGTTATTATTGACTACAATGAACCATGAACTAACTACTGCAAACAAACCTCTCCCTCAAAAGTTTTTTTGGTAAGTTGCGGTGAAAAGCAGGCCATCATTTCTTCGGCCTTTGCAACCATATTTTTTGAACCAATAAATATTGCCGAGCGCTGGTGCAGTTCGTTAACTTCTAATTCCAAGATCCGGCTATAGCCGTTGCTGGCTTTACCGCCTGCCTGTTCTATAATAAACGCCATGGGGTTGCATTCATAAACCAAACGCAGTTTGCCATTTGGCGCGGCCGCAGTAAGGGGATAAATGAATACACCACCTTTTATTATATTACGGTGTAGGTCGGCCACCATTGAACCAATATAGCGTGAGGTATATGGCCTGTTGGTTTTAGCATCCTCTACCTGGCAATATTTGATATACTTTTTCACCCCATCGGGGAAGTGCGAATAATATCCCTCGTTTATAGAATAAATAATACCATCATCGGGGATGCGCATACTTGGATGCGATAGGCAAAACTCGCCAATTGATGGATCAAGCGTAAAGCCATTAACACCCTTGCCTGTTGTGTAAACTAACATGGTCGACGAACCATAGATCACATATCCCGCAGCAACCTGCTCAGTACCACGTTGCAACACATCGCTTAATTCGGCTTTGCCCTGGGCAGAGATACGTCGATAAATAGAAAAGATAGTGCCTACTCCTACGTTTACGTCAATGTTTGATGAACCATCCAACGGGTCGATAGCTACAACATATTTTGCATCCTTAGAGATCTCGGATTCGATATGGATGCATTCATCGTTTTCTTCGGAGGCAACCATGCAGCACTCGCCGCCATATTTAAGAGCGGAGATGAATTGCTCATTGGCATAAACATCCAGTTTCTTTTGACCTTCACCCTGGATGTTGATGGTACCGGCATCGCCTAAAATATCAGCAAGGCCGGCTTTGTTCACCTCGCGGTTAACAATCTTGGCAGCTATGCCTATGTCGCGCAAAAGCCTTGATAGCTCCCCTTTGGCATATGGGAAATCGGCTTGTTTTTCTATAATAAATTGTCCTAAAGTTTTAACTGCCTTCATATAGCTTAGTGTATAAATTACATATTATTTATGCAATTCAATAACGTCTAAGGTATGAATTTTTTCGTCAGTTATAGAAAATCTTACTAATGTTTGCACCTTATGCCAGCCCTGTTTACCCGCGGCGCCGGGGTTTATATGCAGGCAATTTATCTTTTTATCAAAAATAACTTTTAAAATATGCGAGTGCCCGCTAATGAACAACCCCGGAGGCTTAGTGTATATATCACGCTTTACATCCGGTGCATATCTATCAGGATAACCTCCAATATGCGTCATCCAAACATCCACCTTTTCGCACATAAAACGCAGGTGTTCTGGATATACTTGTCGGATGTCTTTGCCATCGATATTACCATACACCCCCTTTAATGGTTTAAAGGCCGCAAGCTTATCGGCAAGTTCGATATCCCCAAAATCCCCGGCATGCCAGATCTCGTCGCAGTTTTCAAAATGTTTAAAAACTACATCGTCGAGATAACCGTGAGTGTCAGATATAAGGCCTATTTTAACCATTAACACGAATGTAACTTATTATCAAATTGGTTAAGATGTAAAGTATAATTATACTTGCTGATATCCTAAGTTTTGCGAGCGTTTTCCTTTTAATCGCTACATACAAGGAGGCCAAAAAATACACAAAATTTATAATTGAGTATATAATGTAAGCTTCCTGCATACCTTTAACAATGCTTTCCGGGATTAACGGACTACTCCACTCTTTGGGTATTTCGTAGACCTCGTATAAACAGACGATCGTTAAAACAAAAAATAATACAGCCAAGCAAACAGAGAAAGTCTTCATTTAAAATATCGTTAAAAAATCCTTTAAAAGCAATTCGTATGCTTTAGCGTAAACCTTCGGCTCATCATAAATAAACAATTCTTGCTTTTGTAGCTGTTCTTCTGCCCTTCCAAAAGTAATTATCTCCCTGTGTGGTTCGCTATCGGCAAAAGACTTTATGTTGGTGATCTTGTGCAAATGCAATTCAAATTTTGGTAACAAGTCCTTAATTAAGGTCGAGGTTGTCAATGAAATTATCAATTGGCAATTGCCGGTGTCAGTAAGATGTTCAACTGCGTATTTGAGCAACTTTTCAAAAAACGCCTCGTTAGTATGCCTTGCCAAATTCTTTTTGTCATTTGCCGAGGTTAACGAATCTAAAAAGAACGGCGGATTAGAAACAATAAGGTCATATTTATTGCCTTTGTGATTATTAAAAAAGTCTTCAAACGAATTTAAATGGGCGGATAACCTTTTGCTGAATTGTGAGTTCTTAAAATTCCCACCGGCCATTTCAGCAGCATCTTTGTCAATCTCCACCGCGTCTATTTTAGCGGTACTAAAACGCTGTGCCAACATCAGGGCTATTACACCTGTGCCGGTACCAATATCTAAAATGCTTTGCGGGTCATTAGCCTCGGCCAGTGCACCAAGCAGTACGCCATCGGTATTTACCTTCATGGCGCAACCGGTTTGGTCTACATTAAAGTGCTTAAACCTGAATATATCCACGCCTATTATGATTTAAACAGGCCATACTTCAAGATACAATAAATGGCGCGCACGCCATCCTTCCAACCTATTTTTTTACCATCCTCGTAGGTACGGCCGTAGTATGAGATACCTACCTCGTAAATACGGATGCGCGGGATGCGGGAGATCTTGATCGTAACTTCCGGCTCAAAGCCAAAACGTTGTTCTTCTAATTTAATTTCTTGTATCAGCTTAGTATCGAATAACTTATAGCACGTTTCCATATCCGTTAGGTTAAGGTTGCTCATCATATTTGATAGGAAAGTTAACCATCGGTTACCTATGGTATGCCAAAAAAACAATATACGGTGTGGGTTGCTGCCCATAAAACGAGAGCCATAAACTACATCTGCAAAGCCATTACAAATGGGTTTTAATAAGTCGTTATATTCTGATGGGTCATACTCCAAATCGGCATCCTGGATAATGGTATATTCACCTGTAGCCTGCGCTATGCCGGTATGCAATGCAGCACCTTTACCTCTGTTAAACTGGTGCTTAAAGTATTTTATTGGCAGGTCGGGATGTTCTGCCTGGTATGTGGAAACAGCTTGTTCAGTATTATCGGTAGAGCAATCATCCACAATAATAATTTCTTTTTGGATGTCATCAATCAGCTCTACAGCTTTTATCTTGTTCAAAATGAGGTGAATGGTGCCGCCCTCGTTATAAGCCGGGATAATTATTGATAATTTACCTATTTTCATCATGAATTATAAAATGCCAAATTAATGCTAACGCGAATAAAGCAAAGCCTCAAAAAGCCAAAAGTAATGATATTAATGGCTATTTTATTTGCTTTAGTGCTGTGGTTTGCAGTTTGTTTACCCAGGCAACTATTCGGCAGCGCAACCTCTTTTGTTATTGAGGATGATGCAGGCCAGCTTTTAGGCGCATCCATAGCAACCGACGGGCAATGGCGTTTCCCCTACAATGAGGATGTGCCCGAAAAATTCAGCAAGTGCATCATTGCCTTTGAGGATAAGCGCTTTAAGAGCCACCGGGGGTTTGACCCACTGGCATTTGGCCGAGCCATAAAACAAAACATTAAAGCCAAGCGGATAACCAGTGGCGGCAGTACGCTCACAATGCAAGTGATTCGCTTGAGCACCCATCACAACCGCACCGTATGGAATAAACTTGGTGAGATATTTATGGCTCTGCGACTGGAAGTCACCTACAGTAAAAGTGAAATAATGGCCCTGTATGCCAGCAATGCCCCTTTTGGCAGTAATGTTATTGGGCTGGATGCTGCATCGTGGCGATACTTTGGCCGCGGGCCGGATAAGCTTTCATGGGGAGAAATGGCAGCATTAGCGGTATTGCCCAATTCACCATCATTAGTACATCCCGGTAAAAACAGACAGATTCTGTTAAAGAAGCGCAACCAGTTATTAGATAAACTTTATCACAAAGGCACCATCGACAGCACCACGGCAGCACTCGCCAAATTTGAGCCCGTGCCCGAAAAACCTATGCCGCTACCCCAAATGGCACCTCATTTATTGCAGCGTATTAAGGCGGATTTCCACGACCATAAAACGCCTTTTACCCGCCTAAAAACGACCTTAAAAAGCAATTTACAAGGGCAGGTTACGGATATCCTGGAAAAGCACCATCAGGTGTTAAAAGCCAATGATATTAACAATATTTCCGCAGTAGTTTTGGATGTAGAAACCGGTGCCACCCTCGCATACGCCGGTAACATCGCTCACCGCGAAGACCCGGAAATGGAAAGCGATGTGGATGTGGTGAATGCGCCCCGCAGCCCGGGTAGTACGCTGAAGCCTTTGCTTTACGCCAGCATGCTACACGATGGTTTGATACTGCCCAATAGTTTGATCCCCGATGTGCCTACACAAATAGCAGGTTATCACCCCGAGAATTTCGACCTTGGGTATGATGGCGCGGTGCCTGCCTCAAATGCCCTCTCCCGCTCGCTGAATGTACCCGCGGTAAAAATGCTGCAGCAGTACAAGTACGAGCGCTTTTATGATAAGCTAAAAAAGATAGGCATCACAACCCTGAAACAACCTGCCGACCATTACGGCCTGTCGCTGATATTGGGTGGCGGCGAAAATACCCTTTGGGAACTAACAGGCAC
Source organism: Mucilaginibacter aurantiaciroseus (assembly GCF_024055595.1). Taxonomy (GTDB): domain Bacteria; phylum Bacteroidota; class Bacteroidia; order Sphingobacteriales; family Sphingobacteriaceae; genus Mucilaginibacter; species Mucilaginibacter aurantiaciroseus. The sequence goes on along the minus strand of NZ_JAMXOF010000001.1, from coordinate 1,132,624 downwards.
TTATGCCGATATGGCAAGGGTGCTTAATCATTATAACAAAACAACTAAGTACGACCCTGAAGATTACCATGCCCCTGTGTATGTCTTATCGCCCAAGGAAAAACCTAAAGCAGAAAAGAATGGACTGCTGGATGCCGGTTCTATATTTTACACCCTGCAGGCAATGGAAGAAGTGATGCGCCCCGGCGAAGAAATGCTTTGGCAGCAGTTTAGTTCCACCCAGCGTATCGCGTGGAAAACGGGTACCAGCTTCGGCTTTAGGGACGGTTGGGCTATCGGCATCACCCCCAAATATGTAGTTGGTGTTTGGGTGGGCAATACCGATGGTGAAGGCAGGCCAGGCTTAACGGGGATCCATACCGCCGCGCCTGTGCTGTTTGATATCTTCCGCTTGTTGCCTTCCGCCCGCGAATGGTTTGATGTGCCTACCGGCGAAATGGTAAAAATAAACGTGTGTAAAGAAAGCGGCTATCGCGCCGGGCCAAACTGTGAGCATGCTGTTGAGCAATTGGTGCCAAAAAGCGGGTTAAAAGCGCCTGTTTGTCCGTGGCATAAGTTAGTGCACCTGTCGGCAGATCAAAAATTCCAGGTGACGGGGAATTGCACTTCGCCGGATAACATTGTTAACAGGGCCTGGTTTGTGCTGCCACCATCCATGGAATACTATTATAAAACCAAAAACTACCAGTACCGTACCCTGCCGCCTTTTGCGCCCGGCTGCGAACAGGCCGAAGCCAACCCTATGGAACTCATCTACCCAAAAGATGGCGCTAAGATCTACGTTCCGCTGGAGGCCGACGGTAAGCGTGGCAGGTTGATCTGTAACGCGGCACACCGACAAAGCGGCGTAAAGATCTTTTGGCACCTGGACGATAAGTACATTGGCGAAAGCAGCGCTTACCAACAGATGGCTTTAAATCCATTACCGGGTAAACATAAACTTACCTTGGTTGATGCCAACGGCAATACGCTGCAAATAAATTTTGAGGTGCTGGATAAGAATAAATAACTTAGTTAAATAATTTCAGCGCGGGACTGGAAATACAAAGATACGGGATAAACACGGCAGCTGCAAATGTACTGCCTTAAGGGAACTGAAATTTATCTTGAAAATAGCTTTAAATGAAGATGTTTTAAATTATGCTTGAACAATACGACCTGGGCAACCTGATGGTGCTGGATATAGAGACCGTGCCACAATACAGTAATTACGACGAGGTGCCCGATAACCTGCAGGAACTTTGGGCGCACAAATCGCAGTACCAGCGTAAGGACGAAACGCCTAAAGAGTTTTATGAGAGTGCCGGCATCTGGGCCGAGTTTGGCAAGATCATTTGTATCTCGGTAGGGATATTTTTGAATGGTAAACGCGCCGGGCTGCGGGTAAAATCATTTGCCGGGCACGAGGAAAAAGAACTGCTGGAAGATTTTAGCAAGATGCTGAGCGGCCAGCCCCTGAGCATGATCCTTTGCGCGCACAACGGTAAGGAGTTCGACCTGCCGTACATCTGCCGCCGCATGCTGATCAATGGTGTGCAGTTCCCGCCGCATTTGCAGATACAGGGTAAGAAGCCCTGGGAGATCCCCCACCTGGATACCATGGAACTTTGGAAGTTTGGCGATTATAAAAACTACACCTCGCTTAGTTTGCTCACCGCAATATTTAACATCCCAACCTCTAAAGACGATATCGACGGCAGCCAGGTTGGCCATGTTTATTGGGTGGAAGACGACCTGCCCCGCATTTGCACCTATTGCCAAAAAGATGTGATCGCCACCGCGCAACTCATCCGCCGGTACCGTGGCGAAGCTTTAATAGAAGAAGAATGTATAACGATAGTATAAATAGAATATGGAACACAAAGGCATCTCCCTCCGACCATTCATAGGCGCTAAAGATTTTGAGGTATCCCGCAGTTTTTATAGCGACCTGGGTTTTGAGGAAATAGTAATATCGCATAACATGTCGGTTTTTAGAAGTGGAACGCTAAGCTTTTATTTACAGAACTATTACGTTAAAGAGTGGATTGATAACACCATGCTTTTTATGGAAGTTGATGATGTGGACAGGTTTTGGACAGAACTCTTATCCCTAAACCTTCCTGAGAAATACGAGAACGTTAAATACACTCCTGTTAAAACCCTGCCATGGGGCAAGGAATGTTTTGTTCACGACCCAAGTGGAATATTGTGGCACTTTGGTGAGTTTGTTAAATAGTTGGTCTTCTGATAAATGTCTTAAATAAGCTTCCGGGTTGTCTAAAAAAGATTTGGTAAGCGTAAAATGCTCGGTATCCTGATAGGTGGTTGCATATATACAAAAAACAGGTTTAGCGTTCATGATCGCGAAAAAGCGAACACTTGCGATTGTGTAATAATCACGTACCACATTAGGTTTTGCATAAAGCGCAGAGTCTCTTTCAGAATACCCTGTGAGTACAATTCCTCCCTAACTAAAACTTTATTATTACGTTTAAACTGCTTTCTTTACCAGTGGTATTACCTGGGTTCCTATCAATTCAATTGAACTCATTAATTGTGCATGTGTTAACCCTGCATTATCCATCTGAAAAGTAAACCTGTCTACACCACCTAAAGCCTCACTATGCCTTAATAACTTTTCGGCAACTTGCTGTGGCCCGCCAACAACCAATACACCCTTAGGCGCTATTAACGTATCAAACTGTGCTTTGGTAACCGGTGGCCAACCCCGCTCCCTGCCTAATTTAGTCCAGAGTTCGGCATACCCGGGATAATAGTCTGATATAGCCTGCTCATTGGTGGCGGCCACATAACCCGGCGAATGCAAACCTACCTTAAGTTGATCAGGCGTAAATCCGGCCCTCCTCCCTGCTTCGCGGTAAATATCTATCAATGGGCAGAAACGATGGGTTTCGCCACCAATTACAGCTACCATTAAAGGCAACCCTAATGTACCTGCCCTCGCGAACGACTCGGGCGTACCGCCCACGCCTAACCATATAGGCAGTTTTTCCTGTAATGCCCTTGGGTAAACCGGCTGATTATCTAAAGCAGCCCTAAACTTACCCGTCCATGTTATAAATTCATTGTCACGGATCTTTAGCAACAGGTCGAGTTTCTCTCTAAAAAGCGCATCGTAATCATTCAGGCTAAATCCAAATAGCGGGTATGCTTCAACAGATGAGCCCCGGCCTACAACCATTTCGGCCCGGCCTTTAGAGATAAGATCCAGCGTAGCGAAATTCTGGTAAGCCCTTACCGGGTCACTCGCACTCAAAACAGTAACTGCACTGGTTAAACGGATACGGTTGGTTTTTGCAGCGGCAGCAGCCAGTATTACATGTGGTGCCGAATCTAAAAATTCTTTTTTATGATGCTCCCCTATTCCAAAAACATCAAGCCCGGCCTTATCGGCTAACTCAATCCTTTCTAACAACTGCGCCATAGCATCTACACTGCTTAATGCATTGCATGTACCATACATTGCCGAAGCGAAACTATCAACACCTATTTCCATGCCTTGTATTTTAAATGTTTAAACATTTAAATCAAATATCGGGATTTTTTAATCATTTTAGGTTTATTTATGGGCGTTAAAAATAAACGACAAAAAGCCGTCCCATTGCTTTAGAAACGAAAGTGCGGAAGAAGGGACTCGAACCATCAATAATAAAAAAAGCCTGACACTTTCGTATCAGGCTTTAAACTTAGTGCGGAAGAAGGGACTCGAACCCCCACGCCTCGCGGCGCCAGATCCTAAGTCTGGTGCGGCTACCAATTACGCCACTTCCGCGTTTGGTTTTTAAGAGATTGCGAAGATAGCGTAAAATGCTAAACTTTAAAATTCAATTTTTCTTTTTTATTTATGTGCCTCATTACATTGCTGTTAATTTATCTATAAGCTTATTAAAATACGCGGGCGAGTGTAATAACCTGCTGCCATACCAGGAAAACAGCTCGCCATTTACCAATAATATTTTAGCATGAGGTAACATTTCATTAAACTCATCAATATGTTTTTGGGCGAATGGATAAGGTTCGGATGATAACAGTATCACTTCGGGATCAGCCGCTACTAATTCTTCTTTACTTACGTCCGGGTAACGGCTTGCCGCAAATACATTCTTAAAGCCGCATAAGTTAAGCAGGCTATTTATAAACGTGCCTTGCCCGGCAGCCATGTAAGGTTTGCGCCATATTAAATAGGCAACACGGGTTTGCTTATTTGTTGGTTTAAGGTAGCCGAAACATTTAAATATGACGTTAGATATGGTTGAGGCTTCGGTTTGCTTGCCGGTTATCTCGCCCACTTTGTTGATCATGCTAAGCGCGCTGTGCAGGTCGTGTATGTCGCTTATCCAAACAGGGTAATGCTTCATCAGTTCTTCTACCTGGCTTTTTTCGTTCTCTTCCTTATTGGCTATGATCAGGTCGGGCTGTAGTTTATGTATGGCTTGTAAGTTTAGTTGTTTGGTACCGCCAATTTTGGTTGCGAGTTTAACTTTACCTTCCGGGTGGATGCAGAATTTGGTGATGCCAACGATGTGACCGTCTAAACCCAAATCAAACAAAAGTTCCGTTTGGGAGGGTACGATGGAGATAATTCGACTGGGGGTTTCCGGCAAATTAACGGCATTGTTCATCTGGTCGTAAAATACCGGCATGTATGTATTTCGGCTTTGTTATTGTGCTAAGGTAAATTAAATTTCAGCCATCAAAAATTTGTAGTTTTGCACCGATGAATTATTTTGAATTTTATAACATCCCGGAATCCTTTAAACCCGATTCCGCGCAGATAAAAAAGCAGTTTTATGCTTTTAGCAAACAGTTTCATCCCGATTTTCATGCCAACGCGGAAGACGAGAAACAGCAGGAAATTTTAGAGTTATCTACCCTAAATAATAAGGCTTACCAAACCCTAAGCGACCCAAACAAGGTGCTCGAATACGTTTTAAAGCTGCACGAACTGGTAAGCGAAGGCGCAAAACCATCGCTCCCGGCAGATTTTTTGATGGAAATGATGGACATCAACGAACGCCTCATGGAAATTGAGAACGCCGAACAGTTTGGCGAGATAGGCGCGGAAGTTGCTGCAATTGAGGGCGATATGGCAGAAGAGCTAAATGCCCTTACAAACGATTACGAAACCCTAAACAAAACCGCTAAAGAAGACAGGCTAAACCACATTGCAAATATTTACTACAGGCAAAAATATCTGTTGCGAATTAAAGAGAGTTTAGATACATTTGCAGCCCGCTTCTAAGCAAAAGACTTGCTTAAGAACATGCCCAGCTGGCGGAATTGGTAGACGCGCTGGTCTCAAACACCTGTGGGAAACCGTGCCGGTTCGACTCCGGCGCTGGGTACAAACCCGGATATAGAACATTTAGTCGTTCTGATCCGGGTTTTTTTATGCTCTAAACTGCTGTTAATTTAATAAATATGTAACGCTTCCTCGTTGACTATTCCGGTTCGATGTCCGGTTTATGAATAAGTCCATTTTTCAGGGAATATCGAACCAATTATAAACCTTTGACCTTCAGTATCTGCATTTAAGTACAATAGGTCAAGTTATTGGAGGATTTCTACTGCTTTGTAAATTAGCCCTTCAATATTATCTGATATACTACTATTAGCAGCAAAAACATAAAGTATGGTTTAGAGCCTGATAATTATTTCTTCCGCTTCTGAATTAACTAATTTATAATCTATCTGATCTATTCCATCATTTAACAGCAATTCCCAATACGATTGTTATTTTCAGTAATTTGGGATATGAAGCATTTTTTCATCTTGTTGAAATTGATTACCGTCTTTGTATAAATCACAAACGGAAGTCAAAAAATAATTTTATGTTTTTAAAAATTAATCTATCTTTACTGCAGGTTGTGAGGGCAGCCTGTTCCCATAAAAGATAAATTCACCCTCAAATCAAAAATTTTAGAATGCTTAATAATTTCCGCCAAATATGGGACGTTGGCAAAAAGGGAATTATATGAACATTTTAAAGCCGGTAAGGTTATCCTATCTTAAAACTCAAGCAACATTTCTTTTAAAGGACCTGCGTTCTGATTCTTCGAAATCAAAGGATGCTGCGGAAGAATTCCTAAACCTCCCTGCCTTTTCAGAAAGATCTACACAATCAATTATTAAAAACTTCGATAGAATTAAACTCAAGGACGCCCTTTTGGTAATCGCGCAAAAGAACGGTTTCAAAAGCTGGGTTGAGCTAAAAAAGTTTGTAACGCAAGAAGATTGCCTTTACCGTTCCTCCAAAGTAGGATTGATCTACGCCTGGTTTGACGATTATAAAAGAGCAGCGGTCTATCATCAGCAACATAGTGGCTATCTGCTCAAATTTTGGAACGACTTTGTGGTTTGCGGCGATGAATACATCGCCTCCCTTTCGCTTGGCGGCTACCCCGAGTATTGGAAAAGGATAGGTTTTGACTGGGTAAAACCCTCTGATCTGCAAGCCTGGCACTTTCTGAATGAAAAGGCAACGGAAAACTATTTAAATCAAGAGTATTTAAAAAAACAAACTTAAGAATATGAAAAACCACATTGGAAAAATGATTATCCTGGTAAATGATTATGAGGAAGCTTCAAACTTTTACGAAAAGAACTTTGGCTTCAAAAGAAATTATGATGTCACAACAAACGTAGGACAGCGGTTTCTGCAAATTGGTTCGGGTGATCCGAATTCCACAGGTCTTTGGTTCATCATGGCGGATGGCAAGGGCCAAAGGGACAATGTTGGAAAACAAACCAATGGCCAGCCCGCAATGGTGATCTATACATCTTCACTTGATGATCTTTATCAGCAGATCAAAGGCAATAATGTAATCATCAATGTGGCACCTGTCAATACACCCGATTATAAATATTTCCATTGCCTTGACCTTTACGGAAACGAAATAATAGTTGTTGAATTAAACGCACTATAAACAGCTTGGGTACAAGTAGATTATTGACTGCTAACCGACAGTTCAAACATCCCGCCTGAACCCAAGCGAATGTAAGCGTCACACTTACAACAACTATTGGTTTATAAACGCACCCATAAACAAGCAGGCAATTTTCAAAGTGCTTTTCATGGGTAGATGATGGTTTTTATTATTACAAATATTGCGATAATAAGCAACTAAACAATTTAGCTTAGTAACCGGGGCTTCTGAGTATAAGTTTCCCAAAGCAGTTCGCCAAATAGAGTATTAGCCCATGCAAACCATTTACGGGTAAACTTAGTAGGATCATTCTTATGGAACGATTCGTGCATAAAGCCTGTGCCGCCATGTGTTTTGCGCAGCATTTCTATACATTCTTTTATCTCGTTATCATCGGCACTTGTTATAGCACGGATAATGATGCTGATTGGCCAGATCATATCCTTACCCACGTGCGGGCCGCCTATCCCCTCGCCTGCCGTTCCTTTAAAAAAGAACGGGTTGTTTAGTGATAACAACATTTTGCGGGTATTAATGTAGATAGGATCGGTATTTTTGATAGCATCCAGGTATGGCATGCCTAACAGACTGGGCACGTTGGCATCGTCCATTAAATTGTAGCTGCCAAAGCCATTTACTTCGTAGGCGTAGATCTTTCCGTAATCCGGGTGATCTATTATGGCATATTTTTGTAAAGCTACGTCTACCTCTTTTGCCAATGCAAGTAATTCGGCAGATAAGGCATCATCTTTAGAGATCGCTTTTACCATTTCTGATGCCTGCTTTAAGCTGGTAACCGCAAAAAAGTTTGAAGGAACCAGGTATGAATAAATAGTAGCATCATCACTTGGGCGAAAGGCAGAGCAAATTAAACCAACCGGTTTAACCGGGTATCCATAGCCGTTCATCGGTACACCATCGGTAGCCCAGGCAGTTTTACGTTGGAACGAGTACGGGCCGTCGTTATACTTACGCTGCTGTTCTTTAAATGTTTTTAGGATACTTTGGATGGCGGTTTTCCATTGCGCATCAAATGGTGAAGTATCGCCGGTTAATTTCCAGTATTTGTAAGCCAAACGCACTGGGTAGCAAAGCGAATCTATTTCCCATTTACGTTCGTGCAGGCCGGGTTTCATATCGGTAACGTCGTCTTTCCACTCTCCCACTTTTTTAGGGTCGTCGTAAAATGCGTTGGCGTATGGATCACGCAGGATACAAACAACCTGGCGGTTAATAACGCCTGCAACCAGTTTTTTTAGTTCGGCATCTTTATTTATGAAGGCAATGTATGGCCAAACCTGCGCACTGCTATCGCGCAGCCACATGGCATCAATATCGCCGGTAATTACGTAGGTATCGGGTTTGTTGTTAACTACTTTGTAGGTAACGGTGGTATCAAGCGTGTTTGGGAAACAGTTTTCGAAAAGCCAACCCAGTTCAGGGTTTTTAACTTTCGATTTAAACTCCGCTATCGCTTTTTCTATAGACGCATTTTTGAATTTACGTGCCGATACCGGTACCCTTACAACAGGGAATGCAGGTTTTACGCCCGCAAACGAAAATTTACTCATCAATACGCCCGCACCTAATACACTGGTGCTGCCAATAAATTGCCTTCTCTTCATGTTTTAAAATAGGTAAATAAAAAAATCTTCCGGGCCAAATATAACCCGGATGACCCAATTCTCAGTGCTTAAAATTTGCCGGCTGCTTTTAACGTGGCTGCGGCCACAATCGTCGTCACCCCGCTTATTTGCGTGGTTAGGTCTGCTGTACCCGAGGGCTTGGTTTTCCAATCCGGACTAACCGTAAATTCGGGTCTGCTGATACTTTGTTACGTTCGGCTTTTTGAGGATCACGGAAGTGGGCTTACGCAACTGACAGGTATATGCATCATTGGGCGGTGGTTTGATGCTGCTGATCGCTTTCGTATTCATCGAGAAGAAAAGCAAATACCCCATGATGCCCTTGCAGCTTTTTGCCAACCTAAGGTTTAGCGAGGCCAACCTGCTTAAATTTTTGCTTTATGCCGGGCTTGGTGCTGGTATGTTGTTTTTTAGGTTAAATATGGTGCAGGAACAAGGATATATTCAGCTGCAATCGGGTTTGACCTTTTTACTCTTTACAGTGCTAATGATCAGCATAGCACGCTTTGCGGGTACACCGGCAGATAAGCACGGCCCCTCCTGTTATTGATTGGCGGCCCTGCGGCTGCAGGGTTGGGATTGCTCATCCTATCCTTTATAAAACAAACTGCCGGGCCGTCTGACTATTGGACAACGTTTTTTTGGGGATACTGGTGTTCGGGCTGGGCATGGCATTCACCGTTGCGCCGCTTACCACCGCGGTAATGGGTTCGGTAAACGATCGTTTTTCGGGCGCTGCTTCGGGTGTAAACAACGCGCTTACCTGTATTGCCAATGTTTTTGCTAACGCGATATTGGGTGCCTTGGCGGTGCTGATTTTCTCGGGCGCATTACAGGACGGGATCAAAAATATCAAGTTGGTTAATAAGCAAAAGCAAGCCATAGAACAGCAGGCTGTAAACCTGGGTAACGCAAAAGCCCCGGATAGTTTTGAGGGGAAAGATAAAGAAGCGATTGAAAATGCTTACAAGGATAGTTTTATAGCGGCCTATGGCACTATCATGCGCATCTCTGCCGGGTTAGGTTTTATAGGGCGCTAATGGCGGTGTTATTTATCAGGAATAGTGCGGTGAAAAGGGATACAAACTAACCCGTCATCATTAATAAATTATACTACTGTATACTATTTATTATAAAAAATGTGATATTAGGCCGTTGTACTATCTATCGATCACAAACCTATTTACCATGAACAGAATCAGCTTTTTAAAGAATAGCGCATTGGCAGCAGGCAGTATCCTGGCCGGGAACGACGTTTTGGCAAGCAACAATATTAACCGGGAGGTTGCCCCCGGCAAACCGTTTAACCTGAACTACGCACCGCACGATGGCATGTTCAAAAATTCGGCAGGCGCTAATTTTTTAGATCAGATCCGGTTTATGTATGACCAGGGTTTCCGCAGTATTGAAGATAATGACATGAGTAGCCGTTCCCCTGCCGAGCAGGAAAAAATTGGCAGTTTACTGGCTAAACTGGGGATGAGCATGGGCGTTTTTGTGGTGGATAAAGGTGGAAACGGGGCGAATACTTTAGCCGACGGCAAGCAAGAACATATTAATATATTTTTGAAAGGCTGCCGCCAGGCGGTAGAGGTTTCTAAACGTTGCGGCGGTAAACTGGCAACTGTTGTGCCGGGTGATTTTGCGCGTAACCTGCCACTGGATATCCAAAACGCGAATGTAATAACCGCCCTGCGTAAAGGTGCCGAAATATTAGAACCGCACGGTATTGTAATGGTGCTTGAACCATTAAGCGATACCCCTGACCTATACCTGCGCACATCGGCACAAACCTATTTGATCTGTAAAGGTGTAAACAGCCCAAGCTGTAAGATCCTGTATGACATGTACCATATGCAGAAAAACGAGGGCAATATGATCAACAACATTAAACTGGCGTGGGACGAGATTGCCTACTTCCAGATAGGGGATAACCCCGGCCGTAACGAACCTACCACCGGCGAGGTGAACTACAAAAACATCTTCAAATTTTTGCACGAGAAAGGCTATAAGGGCATTTTAGGAATGGAGCACGGTAACTCCCGCCCCGGTAAAGAGGGCGAGCTGGGCGTTATTGAAGCTTACAGGGAAAGCGATAAGTTTTTATAAGGCGCTATTTACCCAAAGGCTCGTAAGCATAAACCACATGATACGGCGTGCTTTTCAGTTTAGCCGATAATTGACCAATTGCTAAATTTTCTAACTGCGGGGTTGGCTCGCATACAGAATAGGTTTTGCCTTTATATACAATAGGGTCGCCTATTGGTTTGTTAAACTCTACTGCCATAGTAATGTGGGTTGGGTATAACAGGGCTATCATCGGCAAGTTGTAGATCTCTTTCACCAAATAAAAGAACAATGCGGCACGGTCATCGCAATCGCTATAGTTTGATGCCAGGGTCTCGGCCGGCGAAAGGCGTTTTTCTCGGCCGAAATTTTCGTTATCATTCTCGTAAAGGAAGGCGTAACGCGTAAAACGCATCAGGTAATCAACCCCTTTGTGCTCATCCATCCCCTTCATGTTCTTCTTTAACAGCGGGACAAGCGAGCCGTAAGTTTCTTTGCTCAAAGGGATATTAAAATAGGTTTCGAAACTAACGCCCGGGTAGTTATTAAATGCCTTCTGTTGATCGGTATTGAGTTTTATTTTGAAGTGGTATTGCTTACGGTCATATTCAAACGACATTTGTTTCTCTACATCGTGCTCGGGTTTAAAATCGGGCATCATGGTAACCTTGTATGAGAACGCTTTATTAGCTGCCGCGACAGGGATGTTTACCGGTATCGGCGGGTCATCGTTCAAATCAGCTTTAGCATAGTCATGATAGTTTAGGCAAACAAACTGCTTACCATCTACCATAAAATATGGGATATCGCTAATGTCCTCATTATTGTAAACGTAAAAGATCACCTTTTGATGGGACAGCGCCAACCTTGCATCATAGCCGGATTTATTGAGCATAAACCACTTGTAAAAAGTGTATGCACCGTAATTTGTTTCTTTAGGGCTTATTTGCTGCGCCACCCTGCGAACAAGTTGATAATATAGCCAATCGTTAAGCTGATGCTTCTGTTTATAAGCCAAAAGCGAATCTATTATAGGCTGGTAGTTACCTGTGTTAACGGTGTTATAATTTTTTTTTATAACATCGGCACTAAGCTGTTGCTGCATATTTACCAAAACAGATCTGTCAACCTTAATCGTAAATGGATCTTTATAAAAATCTACGCGCACCTCCTGTCCTTGCGCATTTGCGATTGCAAACGGCAACATCAATAGCATGGTAAATAATATACGCGGCAGCCCTGGCATGGCTTATAATTTGGTTACATTAAATATACATTTTATTAACGTTAAATTAATACAAAATATATTTATTTCTACAACCGAAATGGGCCACCCGTACTTATCAATTTTTATAAGAAAGTTAAGCTGTAATGTAGCCATGTGCTTTGTTTTCCAAACCCATAGCAACAAACCATTGCAGGTAGATACCCTGGTGCTTCAAAATAAAAAAAGGGGAACAACTTACTTTCTTCATAAACTTTACTGAAGAACCGCTGGTTATATGCTTTGCCAATGAACCGGAAAAGCTGCTTTTACCATCAACATCTATAATAAAAAACTTACATTTGTAACTGCAAAACGTTCTATCGCTGTGCCGACGTAGTCGGTGAGAGGAAAGTCCGGGCAACATAGAGCATCCTGCTTCCTAACGGGAAGGCGCCCACAGCGGGCGACAGCCAGTGCCACAGAGAATATACCGCCTGCAAGGGTAAGGGTGAAAACGTGAGGTAAGAGCTCACGGCTTTTCCGGGCGACCGGGATCGCGGTAAACCTCAGGAGTTGAAAAACCAAATAGGTTCTGAAAGCGGTGCTGCTCGCATCCATGTCCGGCAACGGAATGTCAGAATGGGTAGGTTGATAGATCATGCCGGCAACGGCAGGGCGAGATTAATGATAGAAGCTCTCATTCGGGAGTACAAAACCCGGCTTACAGATTTGCTGCTGTTCAAAATCCCCTCGTAAGAGGGGATTTTTGTTTTTAAAAATGACGTCAATACGAGGTGCGAAGCAATCTCTTTGATGTACAGAGCCGCTCTGCCTATCAAGAGATTGCTTCGCACCTTGCAAATGACGGATGGTGGAAACCACTCACTAAAAAACTGCTCATAATACTATACATTTTTATATATTAGCCGCAAACATTACTACCTGTTTTAGGTTTACAATAACACATGGCAAAAATTTTAATAATTGACGACGAACGGTCTATCCGAAGCACCCTTCGTGAGATTTTGGAGTATGAGGATTACGTTGTTGAAGACGTTGATAACGGCGTTGACGGCCTCGAGCTGATTCGCAAGAACGATTACGACCTGGTACTGTGCGACATAAAAATGAACCGCATGGATGGCATGGAAGTGCTAACCGAAGGTCTGATTATAAAACCCGATCTTCCTTTTATCATGATATCCGGCCACGGCACGGTGGAGACCGCTGTGGAGGCCAGTAAAAAAGGCGCGTTCGATTTTATTTCGAAACCACCTGATTTAAACCGTTTACTGATCACCGTACGCAACGCACTGGACAGGGGAAGTTTGGTTGTTGAAGCAAAAGTTTTAAAGCGTAAGGTATCAAAGGTTCGCCCAATTTTAGGCGAATCGCAGGCTATTCTTCGGATCAAGGAAACTATTGACCGTGTTGGCCCTACCGATGCCCGTGTATTGATTACCGGTGCTAATGGTAGCGGTAAGGAACTGGTTGCACGCTGGCTGCACGAAAAATCTAACCGCTCTAATGGGCCTATTATCGAGGTTAACTGTGCGGCTATCCCATCAGAACTGATTGAAAGCGAGTTGTTCGGCCACGAAAAAGGGTCGTTTACATCAGCTATAAAACAACGTATTGGTAAGTTTGAAAGTGCCAATGGCGGTACTCTTTTCCTTGATGAGATAGGCGACATGAGCCAGTCGGCACAGGCAAAAGTGCTGCGTGCCTTGCAGGAAAGCAAAATTACCCGTGTAGGTGGCGAAAAGGAAATTGATGTGGATGTACGCGTAGTTGCGGCAACCAATAAAGACCTGCTTAAAGAAATTGAGGCCGGTAACTTCCGTATGGATTTATACCACCGCCTAAGTGTTATACTCATCCACGTACCGCCGCTTACCGAACGCCGTGACGATATTACCCTGCTTACCAAAAGTTTCTTAGAGGAGATCTGCAACGAGTACGGTATGCCTGCTAAAAAGATCTCGGACGCCGCTCTGGAAGCCCTTAAAGCACTGCCGTGGACGGGTAACATTCGCGAGCTGCGCAACATGGTAGAACGTTTGATAATCCTAAGTGATAAAACCATTACCGATGGTGATGTGAAGGCTTTTGCAAACCCATCTGCCCCGGTAACTGCCGAGACCGGCGCTGCAACAGCTTCCGCCGCGCCACAAACAGATTTTGACCAGTTTACCAACTTCCAGGAATATAAAGACTATGCTGAGCGCGAGTACATCAAATTCAAGTTAGAAAAAAATAACTGGAACGTATCCAAAACTGCCGACGATATCGACATTCAACGCAGCCACCTCTACAGCAAGATTGAGAAATTCGGTTTGAAAAGAGGGGAATAAAAGATTGTAGAGTAAAATCTATATTTAATGAGAGGCTAACAGCATGTAAAAATTGTTAGCCTCTTTTTTAAATCCGGTTAATAGATTAAGCGGGGTATCTTAACAATATATATCGATTTATTTTTCTTTAAGGCCTGTAGCTTGTTTTATGCTATCTCTATTTAAAACTTCCATACGGGATATAGCTTTGGTGTTAACCTTGCCGTCTGCGTTTATTACAACGTATGCCGGGAAACCATTTGTCGCATCAAGCGTTCTTTTTAATTGATTAATTACCTTTTCATTCATGAAAATATGTGTGCCAGGCAAACGAAATTCAGCAACTTTATTTTTCCAGATATTCATATTTGAATTACGGCTTGTACAGATGTAGATATAAGCTATTGGCAGGTCCTTATTTGCTTCGTGTATATTTTTGCTAAACGGAAGATCTGACAAACAGGGAACACACCAGGTAGCCCAAAAATCAATAATTAAGGCTTTACCTGTAAATTTTGATTTTAGATTATAGATCAGATCGTTAACGTCTTTAAGGGTATCTATTTGATAAAGCTCAGCTTCGAACGGCAACTTCAAAAGCGGCTTGCCAATATTGGTGGTCTCTAATTTTTTTGACAGAGAAAATAAACTGTCAATATTGTGTTGAGTAGTAATAGCTTTAGCTAATTCATCTTTTGCAATTACTTTGCACCATTTGGTTTGTATGCTGTTAATAATAAGCGGAAAAGATTGTGCAAATGAAGGTTTCGCGTTCTCTAACAAACACAATTTAAGCAAATCAGATTTTTGTGGTGTAAATGTTTTGTCAAACCATGTTAAGGTCTCTTCAAGGTCTTTTGCTTTTTGTTCGTTTTTTTTTATGCTAATGTAGGTTTGCAAATATTTGTAAAATAAAACGCTTTCATTGCTTGTAAAATATGGTTCATGTTTGCTGATGTCTTGAAACAGCTTGTTTGGCATTACATCTCCCCAATAAACAACACACAGGTTGTTATAAAAATCGGATAAGGTTTCGTTTTCAACTGCCCAGGCGTAGTTTGGATAACCCACAATAAACTCTTTATTTATTTGTGCAAGTTGTAGGCGGATAGTATCAATCTTAGAAATAAACCCTGTAGAAGTTTTGTTTTTTTCGTCTCGTAATCCTCTTAGTTTTTCAAAAATGCCCGCTTTTTCCTGTTTTTTAAATTGTATGTATTTATTTATAACAGTGTTTACTTCTCCGTCTTTCCCATTATAGCCTATGCCGTCACCAATTATATAACCCTTTTGAGCTGTAGTTTTTTGAGCATCCACCGTAATAGTCAACCCTTCATTAACATATACACCTGCGTATAGATATTCACCCACATTTAGCCAAATCTGCTGATACGGTAAGTTTTGATCAAGAACGATTTTTGATACACCCAAGCTATCGGTTTCTGTATACTTTGTAGTTTGAAAATCTATTCCAAACTTTACAAGCGTGTATTTGATGGTAACGTTTTTGGTATTCTTTGGTAGGTTTTTAAGTTGAATTGTTAGTATTGCCGGTTTACGGGCGATAAGATAAGCGTCCATTTTTTTATCCTCCAGCGTAATCAAGGTTGAGTTTTGCGCATTTAAACGAAAAAAAACACACATTAGCAGGATGAATAGCGGGTATTTCATGATTTATCGGCTGTTTACTAAATATTTATAGTGTAATCTATAAATTACTTTTTAAAAAATATAAATTTTAGTTGCCAATGTTTAACATAGAAATGATGGCTTACAAGTAAGTTGGCCACAATATCAATGTTTAATAAATAGCAATACGGATCAAATGAAAAAAGGGCCGCATTTTAAAGCAGCCCCATTCCTTTATTAATAATGTTAATACTTCACATCAAGCTCATTAGTTTCGATAAAGGTTTTGATAGCGGCTATGGCTGCGCTGTTACCGCTGTTAAGATCTAATTCTTTAACTGATCTTAAATAGCCAACCAGTTTTTCGGTTTTTTCTTTATCGGTTATGGCAAAACCCATCAGCCATTGGGCAAAACTCTTTTCGATTATGGGTTCGTCAATTAAGGTTACAATATCCTTATGTCGCTGATCGGCTTTTATCCTCGTGTACAGCACGTTGATCATGCCATCTTTCCCCTCTAAAACCTGTATAAATGTCCCCTCTGAATAAAGTAATACCCCCGAAATATTTAAGGCTTGGTTATGTAACCTCGAATTGTGCAAAATGTCAAACAATTGATTTTCGTGCATCAGGTTGACAGCGGTGCTAACGTAAACTATATTTTTCATTTTGATATGGTTGCCGCAATGTACAGTTTGCATATTGTAATAGTGCATTGCGCTATGTTATATCGCAAAACTGCGTACAATTCAAATATTAAGCAAATAAAAAGTCCTAATCTTTGTCGTATAGCCTTACCTGTTCAGCTATTTTAAATATATGGGAGATAACTTTAACGCCGATATACAGAAAATAGCGGCTGCTCCAAACACAAAAAAAATGGTGGAAACGCACCAATCCAACACAACACCCTCTGCCCCACGCTGCCGCCAAAGGCAAGGTATGAAGCGATATGCAAAGGGTTTTTCATGTGGAATAGTTATTGCTTACTAATCCCTTTTTAGCTAAATTTAAGGTGAGTTAACCTCATAAATAAAAAAGATCAGCCGCGGATCATGCTGATAGAGCATCTTAAAGAGGGTTTAAAACGAACTTACAAAGAGCGTTTTGAGATGTGCACCCGCCTATACAAAAATACAGCAAACCATGAATAAGGCTATAATAATTCATCAACCTTTTATCGGCAAATAAGCACTTCCCTCCTTTTCCTCATCATTATTACTTACATTTGAACCGATGTAAGTTCTTTACTTTCCTTCATCAACCGGTATAGGTTTTACTTAATTGTAGATTAATAGGGAATAGTGTGCAAATCACTAACTGTCGCGCAACTGTAAGTAACACAAAAAAGTTTTTGCCAGAATATATGCCCACTGATTGTCCAAAAACTATCGGGAAGAGCGGCAAAAATGTTACAAGTCAGGAGACCTGCCATACCGAATTGACAATGCTTTCGCGGTATGGGGCAATGGTCGTGTGTTTGATATAGTTTTTGTTACAACCTGTATTTTTTAATGCAAGGGAGTGCTGTATTCATACTTTTCCACCAATCCATCCACAAAACGCATTGCGAAGATTAGCTAAACGGGCTTTTAACCGATTTATTCATTTAATCAATTTAAGCAATGCTAACGCAAAATTTAGGCTACCCGCGTATTGGTGGCCAACGCGAATTGAAAAAGGTCTGCGAGGGTTACTGGGCAGGCAAAACGGGGCATAAAAATGTGCTTACGGTAGGTAAAACCATTCGCCACGAAAACTGGCTGATGCAAAAGGAAGCCGGGATAGACCTTATCCCCTCAAACGATTTTTCGTATTACGACCACGTGCTGGATCATTCCCTGATGTTTGGCGCAATCCCAAAACGTTACAACGAGGTGATCCTAAAACAAGGCAAAGAAGAACTTGACCTGTACTTTGCTATGGCCCGCGGCTGTCAAAAAGACGAACTGGATGTAGTAGCCATGGAAATGACAAAATGGTTTGATACCAACTACCATTACATTGTTCCCGAGTTTTATAAGAACCAGCAATTCAGGTTATTCTCTACCAAAATCACCAACGAGTTTTACGAGGCAAAGCAGTTAGGTATTATCACCAAACCAGTGCTGATCGGCCCGGTTAGTTACCTGCTGTTGGGTAAAGAAAAAGAAGCCGGTTTTGAAAAGATAGACCTGCTTAAAAACCTGTTACCGGTTTACACCGAAATACTTACCAAACTGCAGGACTTAGGTGCTGAGTGGATCCAGTTTGACGAACCGTTCCTGTCGCTTGATTTGACGGAAAAAGAACAGCAGGCTTACCGCGATGCATACAAACAGCTTCGTAAAGATTTTCCGCGATTGAAGTTTATATTGACCACCTACTTCGAAAAATTGGGCAGCAATGCCGAATTGGCCGCTTCCCTCCCTATTGATGCCCTACATATCGATTTGATACGCGCGCCGCAGCAGTTGGATGAAGTGTTGAAGTTGTTACCTGCCAAAACTATATTGTCGTTAGGTGTTGTGGATGGCCGCAACATCTGGAAGAACAATTTTGAAGCCTCGCTCGCCATCATCCAAAAAGCAAAAGAAAAGCTTGGCGGTGATCGCGTTTGGATAGCACCATCCTGCTCGCTCATCCATTCGCCTGTTGATCTGAGGAACGAGCACAATCCGGAAATACTTACGCCAGAGATCAAACAATGGCTTGCCTTTGCCCGCCAAAAGGTAACGGAAATTGCTTTGCTGAAAAGTTTGGCATCAGATGCCCCCGGTATAAGCACACAATATAAACTTGCCGAAAATCAGCAGGATAACGCCTCGCGTAAAACTTCAGGATTAATTCATAACAATACTGTAAAAGAACGTGTTGCCAAGATAACCGAAAGCGATTCGCAGCGATTAAGTGCTTTTGCATCGCGTAAGCAAAAACAGCAGGAGCTGTTAAACCTGCCCTTATACACCACCACCACTATCGGCTCGTTCCCGCAAACGGCAGAGGTGCGCAGCTGGCGTGCTCAATTGAAGAAAGGCGCTATCACTCAAACACAATACGACCTGCACATTGCCGAAGAAACCGAAAAAGCCGTTAAATGGCAGGAAGATATCGACATTGATGTTTTGGTGCATGGCGAGTTTGAACGTAATGATATGGTAGAGTATTTCGGCGAGCAGTTACAGGGCTTTACTTTTACCCAAAACGGTTGGGTGCAAAGCTACGGTAGCCGCTGTGTAAAGCCCCCTATTATTTATGGCGATGTATCGCGCCCAAGGCCCATGACGGTTAAGTGGTCGGGTTATGCGCAATCGCTTACTGATAAGTGGATGAAGGGTATGCTTACCGGGCCGGTTACCATCCTCCAATGGTCGTTTGTGCGGAACGATCAGCCACGGTCGGCAACCTGCACACAAATAGCCCTGGCTATCCGTGATGAAGTTTGCGACCTGGAAATGGCCGGTATAAAAATTATACAGATTGACGAGCCTGCTATCCGCGAAGGTTTACCTTTGCGCAAGGCAGATTGGGCGGCCTATTTGGATTGGGCGGTTAAAGCGTTTCGGCTCTCAGCAAGCGGCGTGCAGGACGATACACAGATCCATACGCACATGTGTTATTCGGAGTTTAACGATATTATTCAGAATATTGCCGATATGGATGCGGATGTAATCACCATAGAAACATCACGTTCGCAAATGGAACTGCTGGACGTATTTGCCGATTTTAAATATCCTAACGAGATTGGCCCGGGTGTGTATGACATCCACTCGCCACGTGTGCCAAACCGGGATGAAATGACCCACCTGCTTAAAAAAGCAAGGGCGGTTATCCCCGATGCGCAGCTTTGGGTAAACCCCGATTGCGGACTCAAAACCCGCGGCTGGGACGAAACCAAAAAGGCGCTGATAGAAATGGTAGCCGCCGCAAAAGAAATGCGCGCTACCGTTGCAGAGCCGGTAACTATTTAAACAACATACCAATCTTAATGTCATCTCAGGGCCTCTCGATAGAGGGCCCTGAGATGCATAGCCCCACACGGAAACGGAAATTAATAAATTTATATTTGCCATCGATATGAACTTAGACGAAAGAATACAAGCATCAGAAACCCGCATTTTTAAAGCCGTTTTCCCTAATACCACTAACCATTACGATACCCTGTTTGGCGGTACCGCCATGCACATGATGGATGAGGTGGCCTTTATCACCGCCACCCGTTTTAGTCGCCAGGTAATGGTTACCGTAAGCAGCGATAAGATAGATTTTAAAAAACCCATCCCCGCAGGTACCATTGTAGAACTCATTGGCCGCGTAAGCCATGTGGGTAATACCAGTTTAAAGGTGGATGTAGAGATTTACGTGGAACAAATGTATGCAGAAGGCCGCGACCTTGCCATACACGGCAGCTTTACCTTTGTGGCGATAGATGAACACAAGAAACCCGTAAGGATAATTAAGTAGCGGGTTTAGCGTATCTTTGCGGCTTATGATACAGCAAGCCCTCACAAACCTCAAAATAAATGCACTTAACCCTATGCAGGAGGCTGCCATTGCCGCCGCTAAAAAAGGCGACGTAATACTGCTTTCGCCTACCGGGTCTGGTAAAACATTGGGGTTTTTGCTGCCATTGCTTGGTTTGTTAGATCCCGGGATCAAAACCGTACAGGTGATGATCATGGTGCCCTCGCGCGAGCTGGCCCTGCAGATTGAGCAGGTTTTCCGCAATATGGGTAGCGGGTTTAAGGTAAACTGTTTTTATGGCGGCCACCCGCTTAAAATAGAGCTGAACAGCCTGTCGCAGCCGCCCGCGGTTATTGTAGGCACGCCGGGCCGCATAGCCCACCACATCCGCCGCGAAACCTTTAATACCAGTACCATTACCACCTTAATACTTGATGAATTTGACAAAGCTTTGGAGTTTGGTTTCCAGGTAGATATGTCGTACATCATCAAGCAATTACCGAACATCAAAAAACGGATCCTTACGTCGGCTACGCAGATGGACGAGATCCCGTCTTTCACGGGAATCAACCGCCCTGCAAAGCTGGATTACCTGACCAATGCTGCCTCTACACCCGATCTTAAACAGAAAGTAGTCATCAGCGAACCTGCTGACAGGTTGGACGCTCTTTTTGCTTTGATCTGTAAGATCAGCGATAAACCAACCCTGGTATTTTGTAACCACCGCGAAGCCGTAGACCGTATCAGCGACCTGCTTTATGATATGGGCTTGCCGCACGATATTTTCCATGGTGGTATGGAGCAAGACGACCGCGAACGTGCCCTGCTAAAATTCAGGAACGGCAGTCACCATATTTTAATTACTACAGACCTTGCTTCGCGAGGATTAGATATCCCCGAAATTGAGCATGTGGTACATTACCAACTGCCACATAACGAGGAAGCGTTCATCCACCGTAACGGCCGAACCGCAAGGATGCACGCTACCGGTACCTCCTACCTCCTATTATCTCCCGGCGAAAAACCCGATTATTTAGCCGAGATCCCCGAAGAGGAAATACTGCCCAAGAAAACCGTTATCCCGCCGTTGTCGCCATGGTCAACAGTTTACATCGCCGCAGGTAAAAAAGACAAAATAAACAAGGTTGATATTGTAGGCCTGCTCCTTAAAAAGGGCGAGTTAGCCAAAGAAGACCTGGGCCTGATAGAAGTATTAGACCATTCATCCTACGCTGCTGTAAAACGCCACCTGATAGAGCGCACCGTAGCGTTAGTGAAGAACGAAAAGATAAAAGGCAGGAAGATCAAGATAGACGTATCGAGGTAAATTTTCACCTAATAGTTTGTCATCCTGAGCGATAGCGAAGAATCTATTATTGAACTTATGCAGTTGAACAATGCATGCCGACGATTAGATGCTTCACTACGTTCAGCATGACAAAGAGACTAATTTGTTGTTTCCAACACCGTCAATTTCCCTGTTTCCTCATTCATCAGCGTCATCTGGATCCACACCTGTTTGGTTTTGGTGCGGATAACATAGGTTTTGATATCATACAGCAGGTTGTAATCTATAGAATAGCCGTATTTTTTATCTATCAATTCATTATTGCCCACGCTGCCTATCTGGGCTTTGGGCATCACGGTAAAAATGCGCGGGTAGGTCATGTCTATCACCTTATCCATATTTTTTTGATGGGTGTAGGCAACAATGGTCCCGAAATCTTTTTTGATGATCTGCGCGTCCTGCGCGAAGGCGGTACATGCGGATAATAGCAGCAGGCAGATAAGTGGTTTTTTCATATAAGGTTCGGCTAAATGTTTTATCGGAACATTTACTTTAATCAACTCCTTTTTTAACGAATGGTTAAAAAAAATCCGTAAGCGCTTGATAGCTAATTCTTAAAAAATTACCTTTATATCGAAAACTAAAATTAACCTTATTATGAAAAAATTATCATTTCTGTTAGCCGTAATGGTGCTGGCATGCACCTCGGTATTCGCGCAGATCACTAAAGATGAAACCGTTGCCGAGTGGACACGCGCCAAAGCTTACACAAAAGCGTATTTAGACGCTATGCCTGCCGATGGTTACACCTTTAAAGCAACCCCGGAGGTGCGCACATTTGCAGGGCAGATGCTTCACCTGGCAGATGCCAACTACTTTTTAATCGCGACAGCAACCGGTAAAGTACCGCCGTTGGCTAAAGATGTATCGTTGGAGAAAACCGTTGCCCAAACAAAAGAGGCTACCACCAAAGCAGTTTTAGACAGCTACGATTTTGCTATCGCGAGCATCCAGACCATGACAGATGCCCAGTTTAAAGAAGAAGCATCAATGGGTAAAATGAAATCGACCCGTGGCTTGTTATTGGCAAAAGCTTTTGAGCATCAAACGCATCACCGTGGCCAAACCACCATTTACCTGCGTTTAAAAGGTGCTACCCCTCCGCAAGAAATGTTATTTTAATAGCATTCAATACATTTAAAAAAGCCATCCCGATGTAAGTCCGGATGGCTTTTTGCATTGAAGCGCTGTGTTTTTTATTTCTTTTCGGCTTTATAGTTACCGTTGGGCTGTATAAACAGCAGGTGGGTAACCTTGCCCGCGGCATCCAGCTCAAACTTCAGGAAATAGCCGCTTAGTACTTTAATGCCAAACTTATCTTTATCAACCGGCACAAGCTCATACTCGGGTTGGCCGGGCACAAACGCATAAAGCGTTTTACCATTTTTTACATATACTTTGGCAACAATACCGCTTAGCTGGTAATCGCCAATGTACTTTTGTATGTCTGCCGCGATAATAGCCTTTTCTTCCAGCCCTTTGGTAAATACAATTGGTTTCAGGCCGCTCTCCAACTGTGTCGACAAGCTTTCGACATCGCCGGTCACATTCAGCTGAAACTGTACTGTTAAGTTTTCGCTCGAGGTATCGATAGCGGCGCTTTTGGAGTTTTCAAAAAGGTTGTAGGTATCATAGGTTTTATGGCGCATCCAAAAGGTTTTGTTTGGTGTAGCCGCAAATAACGAATCTTTAACCACAAAGGCCCTTATGGTACCATAGCCTCCGTTGCTGTAAACGCCGGCATAATCTGTAATGGCATGCGTAGCGGGGAAACTTTTTGTTGTTTTAACTTCGGTCTTTTCGGCTTTTTTAGCATCGGCCTTTGCTTTGTCATAAGCCTTTTTTGCATCGCCATTCCAATCGAAATACTTATTATTCAGCAGCCTGTCGCTTATTAAGTTACGCACGATAGATGGTACGTTTGATTGGTTTTGATTGGATAATACCACTATGCCAATACTATCGGCCGGGAAAAAACTGGTACTGGCCGAAAAGCCATCGATATGGCCGCCATGCTCTACCCGGTAATGCCCTTTGTACGAATCCAGGAACCAGCCGAAACCGTAGTTAGCAAAATATACATCGGGATTTTTTTTGGTAGGCAGCCCCGCGCTCACTACCATTTGCGAGCTGATTGCCTGGGTATAATAATTGGCCGGGATGATCTCTTTACCTTTAAACTTGCCGTTGTTTATCCAGGTAATTACCCAGTTGGCCATATCTGTTACGCTGCTGTTTATAGCACCTGCCGGGGCCATGGCGTTAATGTGGTAATACGTCATTTTGCGTATTACACTATCATGGTACACTTCGTAACCTGTGGCAGGTTCTTTGCTTTTTTCCAGCTCTTCTATAGTGGTGTTGGCCGTTTTCATATCCAGCGGCCCAAAAAACTTTTCCTTAATGTTTTCTTCCCAGGTTTTGCCAGATAACTTTTCGGCAACAACACCCTGTGCCATAAACATAAAGTTGTTATAATTCCAAATTTGCCTCACAGCAGCTACCGGTTCCTGAAACTTGATACGCTGCAGCATGCTATCGCGCGATGTTGTGGGGAAATAATACCAGGAAACATCATGCCGCGGCAAGCCCGTGCGGTGGCTCATCATATCGCGCAGGGTAATGCTATTATTCATGGCGTCGTTATAAAACTTAAGGGCAGGCAACACGGTGTTTACAGGTTTATCAATATCCAGTTTACCATCCTGCTGTAGTTTGCCTATCAGGGTGGCGGTAAACGCCTTACTACACGACCCTATGGCGAATAAAGTATTCGGGGTTACGGGCAGGTTGCCCGCTACATCGCGCTTGCCAAAACCCTGCGCGTATATCACCTTATCTTTATACACCACGGCAACTGCAACGCCTGCGGCATGCCAGGTTTTTAAAGCGTGGTTTATGGCGGTATCCAGCCCCTTAAAGCGGGCATCAAAATTTATATTGGGTTTATTTTTTTGCGCCATGGCTTGTAAACAAAACAGGCTTAATAAAAGAACAGGGATCCTTTTCATTGTGAATGGTGATAAGTGTTTAGTATAAGCGCTAAATATAGCTAATCATTAAATTAAATATTCACAAATATTTGTAAATACTAAAATAATTAGCAATTTTGTTTTTGTGAACCAGAACAAGATTGAGGTAAAGACAGAGGCGCGGGTGCTGTTTATAGATATGAACAGCAATTTTGCGCGGTGCGAGCAGCAGACAAATTACTGGCTGCGTGGCCGCCCCGTGGGGGTTTGCGTTTACACAGGCAAGTACGGCTGCGTAATATCGCTATCTACCGAGGCCAAGGAGCGCGGCCTTAAAGCAGGCATGCGCCTTAACGATGCCATAGCCCAATGCCCCGATCTTGTCCCGGTGGAGAGCAACCCCGCCCGCTATCGCGAGTATCACACCAAAATTATTAATGTGATGCGCGGGTATTGCAACGACGTGGTACCCAAAAGCATCGACGAGGCTATTGTTAATTTTAGTAACTACGAAAATGTAGACCCCATGCAGATGGCCATGAACATTAAACGGGACATCCTTAAAAACGTGGGCGACTGGCTAACCTGCTCCGTAGGCATTGCCCCAAATGCTTTCCTGGCTAAGCTGGCATCGGTACAGGGCAAAAAACGGAATGGGTTGATGATGATCACCCCGCAAAATATCGACTCGGTTTTAAGCGGCTTGAAACTGGGCGATCTGCCGGGCATTGGGGCTAATATGTCATACCGGTTGGAACGCGCCGGCGTTAAAACCCCGCTGGAGATGCGCTACACCCCTCCCGAACGATTGCGGAGTGTTTTTAAAAGTATCGATGGTGTTTACTGGCATTACCGCCTCAACTTTATCGAGACCGATATTATAGCGCACGAATACAAGGGCATGCAGGCCATGCGGCAGATCTCGGCAGAAAAGCGGCAGCACATCAACTATATCGACCAGTTGTTTATGACCCTTTGCCTTACGCTGGAAAAGCGCATGGTGCATCATAAATTCTATTGCAAATCGGTTGGGTTTACGGCCCGCTACGCCGACGATACCCGTTGGGATGATGCCTTTACCATTACCACCCCGGTACAGGATGCCATTAGTTTGATGAGGATGATCCGTATTCGCATAGCAAAGTTTGAAGAGGCCACCAAATGCGCGCCGATCATGAATACCCAGATAACGCAGATGCGCGTGGCCGTAACTAATTTTGTAAATAACGGCAATATGCTTTACAGCCTGTTTGATGATATGGATAAGCAGGAAACCGCGCTGAAAACTATGCACCAGATCAAAGATAAGTTTGGATCAGACAAGCTGATCCGCGCTGTAGAAATGACCGACGGCAAAATGATAAAGGACGTAATAGGCTTTGGTTCGGTAAAGGACCTTACGGATCTGGATTATAAGGGTTAGCACGATAAGCGTTAGGCTAAATTATTATCTTTAAACGCCATAAGGTTTAATTTAGTCATATGCAATTGCTGTTTCCCCATAAACCGTTATTATTTGTATTGGTTGCAACGCTCAGCTTTTCGCGCTGTTATTTCAATGAAAAAAATAAGCCTGTTATCGCAAAAGATACCGTTGCGATAATAAAAACCGGTGGGCCGAACCCGGCTGACAGTAACCAAACGCCGCTTAAAAACATGTTCGGGGTAAACGGCTACGAGTGGAACTTTTTAGAAAATCCCACCGCCAGGAATGACCGCAACCATATCTACGAGGCCAACATGGCGCTCATCAAAAGTTTTAGCGCGGTTAGGCATTATTTGAACTGGAACAAGCTGGAGAACACCGAAGGCAACTACACCTACAACCCCACCAATAACGGTAGCTGGTATTATGATGTGATGTACGCCCGCTGTAAGCAGGATAGTATTTTGGTTTTGGCCGACTTGAAGAACCTGCCCGTTTGGATGATGAACACCTACCCTGCTGATGAACGCGATGACGAAAATGTACCTGCAAATTATGGAGCAGACCGTTCAAAGCCCATATCTTACGTTGTACAGGCCCGTACAGCGTTTCAGTTTGCTGCGCGATATGGGTCTAATACCAAAATTAATCCAGGTTTGGTAAAGGTAGATAGCCTATCAGTTTTAAAAGCTGGTTATGTAAACCCACTTAAAACAAGCCTTGGCCTCATTAAATACATCGAATGTGGTAACGAACCCGACCGCTGGTGGAAAGGCGACAAAGCCACGCAAACACCCGAAGAATATGCTGCCAACCTATCGGCTTTTTACGACGGGCACAAGGGCACGCTTGGCAACAACGCAGGCGTAAAAACCGCCGACCCAAATATGCTTGTGGTGATGGGTGGTTTAGCAACCGCCGATGTAAAATACGTACAGCGCATGATAGCCTGGTGTAAAGCCAACCGTGGCCTTAAGCCGGATAACAGCGTTAACCTTTGTTTCGATGTGATCAATTATCACCTTTACGCTAATGATGGAAGTGTGTTTACCCACCAGCGCTCTACCACCGGTGTAGCACCAGAGCTTTCGGTATCGGGCAAGGTTGCCGATGGTTTTGTGAAATTGGGTAACAGTTTAAAGCTGCCTGTTTGGGTTACCGAAACGGGGTATGATATTAACCAGCAAAGCTACCAGCATGCGCCGACAATTGGCAATAAATCCGCTTTAGTTACTCAGGCTGATTGGACGTTGCGGTCATCACTTTTGTATGCCCGCCACGGGGTTCAGCGGCTTTTCTTTTACCAACTGTTTGATGCTACGCCTAACAACCCGGAGCAGTACGCCACATCCGGCTTGGCCGAAAGCCCCAAACGCCGCCCCGCTGCCGACTATATTTTGCAAACCAATAGGCTGATGGGCAACTATATTTATAAAGGCACTATCAACGCCGACCCTTTGGTTGACAAATACCAAAGCGGCTCAAACGTCATTTATGTGCTTACCGTTCCCGATCAAATTGGCCGTAAAACGGAGTACACCTTAGATCTTTCAGGAGCGAAAAACGGCGTTATTTATACCTTAAAAGTGGGTGCCGAAGCCATGGAAAGTAAGCAGGTGAACACCATAAATGGTAAGCTTAAAATACAAGTTGGCGAAACACCGGTGTTTGTAAAAGCGGTCCATTAATAATGATAGTACGCAAGTAATATAAAATGATAAAAGTTTTCTCCCTACTTTATGACAAATTTAGCTTTAATTAATTCTGTTAAAACAGTTTTAACTATATCCAATGTGAAACTGCCGCCTTGTTGCTTAATTAGCTCAGTTGCTTTTTTCCAAATCCCTGAATCTCTAGACGCATCTAAAAAGTCATGACCGATAGTTGTTAATCTTGAAGGAAATACGGTTCCATATCCAAGTTTTTCTCCTGTAATATAGCCGCTTTCAAGTAATAATAAACAATTATAATCAACTTGATCTTTATTAAAACCTTCTATAGTTATTGGGTCATGTTGAGTATCGGGCTTAGCTTCAATAAAAGTTAATATTTCCTTAATCAGGATTAAATCACGTTTCATATTCAAATATATTAATAATGATAATAATTATATTTTATCAATTTTTGATTTACATCACATAGCTAAGTTTTCGCCAAAATTTAGATACGAATTTATCCGCTTAAAAAGTTATTTTTGCGGCTGAATGAAGCACATACGTAATTTTTGTATAATAGCACATATCGACCACGGTAAAAGTACCCTTGCCGATAGGTTATTAGAATATACCGGCACCATCACCCAGCGCGAAAGCCAGGCCCAATTGCTTGACGATATGGACCTTGAACGTGAGCGTGGCATCACCATAAAGAGCCACGCCATCCAGATGGATTATGAACTGGACGGGATAAAATATGTCCTGAACCTAATCGATACCCCCGGCCACGTAGATTTTTCATACGAGGTTTCGCGCTCTATAGCAGCCTGCGAAGGCGCATTATTGATCGTAGATGCTGCACAGGGCATCCAGGCGCAAACCATTTCTAACCTTTACTTAGCGTTAGAGAATGACCTGGAGATCATCCCCGTACTAAATAAAATGGACCTGCCCGGCGCTATGCCCGAGGAGGTTAAAGACCAGATTGTTGAATTGATAGGCTGTAAACGCGAAGATATATTGGCTGCATCGGGTAAAACCGGTATGGGTGTATTTGATATCCTCCGTGCCATTATAGACCGTGTCCCCGCCCCTGTTGGCGACCCGGATGCACCTCTACAGGCGTTGATCTTCGACTCGGTTTATAATTCGTTCCGTGGTATCGTAGCTTACTTCAAAGTAGTGAACGGTGAGATCCGCAAGGGTGATAAAGTAAAATTCTTCGCTACCGAAAAGCAGTACATTGCTGAAGAAGTGGGTACGCTTAAGCTAAAACAACTACCAAAAGACGTAATTAAAACCGGTGATGTAGGTTACATCATTTCGGGGATAAAAGAATCGCGCGAGGTTAAGGTTGGTGATACCATTACCACCATCGCCCGCCCATGCGAAGGCGGGATCCAGGGTTTTGAAGAAGTAAAACCAATGGTATTCGCGGGTATTTACCCGGTTGATACCGAGGATTACGAGGAACTGCGCGAATCAATGGCCAAGCTGCAGCTGAACGATGCTTCATTGGTTTTTGAACCGGAATCATCCGCAGCTTTGGGTTTTGGTTTCAGATGTGGTTTTCTTGGGATGCTGCATATGGAGATCATCCAGGAGCGTTTGGAGCGCGAGTTTGATATGACGGTTATTACTACCGTTCCCAACGTATCTTACGTTGCCCACAGTACCAAAGGCGAACCTGTTATTGTAAATAACCCATCAGATCTTCCGGACCCAAGTAAGATAGATTTTGTTGAGGAACCATATATCAAAGCAACCATCATTACCAAGGCTGAATTTGTTGGCCCGGTGATGTCGCTTTGTATCCAGAAACGTGGTTTTATCAAAAATCAATCATACTTAACGTCAGATCGTGTAGAGCTGGTTTTCGAAATGCCAATGGGCGAGATCGTATTCGATTTTTACGATAAGCTAAAAACCATTTCAAAAGGTTATGCATCTTTTGATTACCACCAGATTGGCTACCGCCAGTCGGATTTGGTTCGTTTGGATATAAAGCTAAATGCAGAGCCGGTTGATGCACTGTCATCATTGATCTTCCGTGGTAACTCTTTCGATTTTGGCAAAAAGATCTGTGAAAAGCTGAAAGAACTTTTACCCCGCCAGCAGTTCGAGATCATTATACAGGCATCTATCGGCGCCAAGATAATTGCCCGTGAAACTGTGAAAGCTTTACGTAAGGATGTAACCGCCAAATGTTATGGTGGTGATATTTCGCGTAAACGTAAACTGTTAGAAAAACAGAAAAAAGGTAAAAAACGCATGCGCCAGGTTGGTAACGTAGAAATACCACAATCGGCATTTATGGCGGTGTTGAAACTTGATTAATTATTAGCATCAGGAAGTCAGGAATCAATAGACAAGAAATTTCATGTTTTGATTCTTGATTCTCCTAATCTTGACTTTCTTTTATATGCAGTTACTCGACGGAAAATACGTATCAGAAAAACTTAAAGTTGAAATTGCTGAAGAAGCGGCTAAAATTTTAGTGCGCACCGGGCGTAAGCCACATTTGGTAGCCGTTTTGGTTGGCCATGATGGTGGCAGCGAAACTTATGTTGCTAGTAAGATGAAGAACTGCGAAAAGGTGGGCTTCAAATCAACCCTGGTACGTTATGAGGATACGGTGAGCGAGGATGAACTGCTTGCCAAAGTAGCAGAGTTAAATACTGATGAAGATATCGATGGTATCATCGTACAACTTCCACTACCAAAACATATCGACCCTGAGAAAGTAACAGAGCGCATTGACCCTAAGAAAGATGTGGATGGTTTCCACCCGGTTAATCTTGGCCGTATGCAACGCAATTTGCCGTCGTTTATCCCGGCTACTCCTTATGGTATCACCTTAATGTTAAAAGAATATGGTGTGGAAACCGCAGGAAAGCATTGCGTGGTAGTAGGTCGCAGTAATATTGTTGGGTCGCCAATGAGCATTCTGATGGCACGTAACACTACCCCGGGTAATTGTACTGTAACTATCTGCCACAGCCGCACTCCTGATATTAAAAAGTTCACGCTTGATGCTGATATCCTCATCGTAGCCATCGGTAAAAAGAATTTTATTACTGCCGATATGGTTAAAGATGGTGTTGTAATTATAGATGTAGGTATGAACCGCGAAACCTCAACCATTACCAAATCAGGCTACAAACTTTATGGCGATGTTGATTTTGAAGGTGTATCACAGAAAGCATCATGGATAACCCCTGTACCGGGAGGCGTTGGTTTAATGACCATTATAGGTTTACTTAAAAATACGCTGGCTTCTGCTAATAAAGAGGTTTATTCTTAACAAGTTTTAGTGTTGAGCTTGTAGAAACATTAGTGAGTTTATAGGTCTTCGACAGGCTCAGACTGACCTGTTCGTCATTCCAGACAGCTTGAATTCATCCCAAAAGTTTTCTATCTTAACGTGTAGTGTTCACGGGTATGCGGATAAATTGAACCAAGCGCATAAAGCTCGTTTTCATAGCCAATTATAATAATATCTTTGCCGCTCACTTTTATTTTTTTGATGAATGGCTGACCGTTCAACACAATGCGGGGACTTTGTACGACTTCATTAGCAATGATTAGAAATCAACCTGCAAGTTCATCAAAGCCGGATTTTTGATCACCTCATCCATACTGGTGACTAACGTAACCTGCATCCTATCGGCAGAAAGTATGGCCTTGGAATTGTCGATCTTCTTCACAGGCTTGGCAAATTTTAAAACCATTTTATAAGGCATGTCTATTAGCATAGCTTTAGCCATAGCCAACCGCGAGCCCGCACCTTTTAAAAAATTATTAAACTTAGTTTTATTAATAATACGGGAAAATTTATGGTCGGTTATTTCGTAGGTATAATAGTCTTGCCCCCCCAATAAAAGCTCACCTTTATAATCTTTTGGGTCGCCGGATTGTTTAACAACTTTTTGTTTAGATTCGATAAACTCACCCTGGGGCACTTTTACTGAAAATGCCGAAACATGGTGCAGGTAATAAACCAGATCGGCCGGGGTTTTGGCCAGGTAATCGAGGTTAACCTTCATCTTATTTTTGGTAAGATCCATGTCGATATGGAGGGAACTATTTTTGGCCGTATTTATCTCTTCAGCGCTCATTTTCTTTACAACACTATCGGGCAGCGTATAAAAGTAATTCATGGAAGTGTCCTTAACCAAACTAAACTGTGGTGTGGCCCTTACCGAGTCAGAGATCAACACATTTAAAACGGAGAGCGCCCGGCTCATATCAAAGCCATAGGCAACGGTACAGGAGCCGTTTGGTTTAAAATCGTAGCGCTCTTCGATATCCACGCATGAGCTGAGGCAAAAGAATGCAAAAAATACAAGGGGTGTGTATAGTTTCTTCATACGACAAAATTTATGTAATTATAGCTAATTTACTTGAAAACTAAAAGGATTTAAACGGTTGAAAAGTAAAAGGTTAAGGATAAAAGTTTATTAAACTGGCACTACTATTATCTTTTAAATATCATAATCAATTACTTTTCCATTTCGCCTTTAACCTTTTACCTCTAAAAAAGTTACCTTTGCGCCTTATTATGGCACACCAGGTTCCGGAAGATGGCACAT
Organism: Mucilaginibacter aurantiaciroseus; assembly: GCF_024055595.1. Classification (GTDB taxonomy): domain Bacteria; phylum Bacteroidota; class Bacteroidia; order Sphingobacteriales; family Sphingobacteriaceae; genus Mucilaginibacter; species Mucilaginibacter aurantiaciroseus. The sequence continues at coordinate 1,100,376 of NZ_JAMXOF010000001.1, read as the reverse complement.
TGCTTCCTTTAATGGAAGAATTTTATACGATACAGGGCGAAGGATACAATACCGGCAAAGCTGCTTATTTTATCCGCCTTGGCGGCTGTGATGTTGGATGCCATTGGTGCGATGTTAAAGAAAGCTGGGATGCAGAACTGCATCCGCTTACACTATCCGACACTATTGTAGAAAACGCTACCAAATTTCCATCTAAAGCGGTTGTTGTTACCGGTGGTGAGCCGTTGATCTATAACCTGGATTATCTTACTCAAAACCTGCAGCAAAAAGGCATTAAAACATTTATTGAAACTTCTGGTGCTTACCCACTTTCAGGTAATTGGGACTGGATTTGCCTGTCGCCCAAGAAGTTTAAAGCACCTACACAGGTTGTTGCCGATGCTGCTCACGAGCTAAAAGTGATAATCTTCAATAAATCGGATTTTGCCTTTGCAGAGCATAATGCAAAGTTAGTTGGCCCAAATTGCAAGTTGTATATGCAACCAGAGTGGTCTAAACACACCGAGATGACCCCGCTTATTGTGGATTATGTAATGGCGAACCCTCAATGGGAAATATCATTACAAACCCATAAATACTTAAATATCCCTTAATAGTGTAACTTAGGGTATTGATTATCGTATCAATACCCAATGCGCAAAACCTATCTTTTATTAATTTTCCTGGTGGTGTTATCTATAGTTGCCTTTGCCCAGCAAAGGCAGTATTCTACTACGGATAAAGAGGCTATTAAATATTTTGCGCGGGCAAACCAAAGTATTGATGAATACTTGTATGACGATGCCATTACCCAGCTTGAGCAAGCTATTAAAGCCGATCCTAAATTTATTGAGGCCCATGCGCAATTAGGTGAGGTACTACGGATGCGCCGCATTTACAAACCTGCCATTAACCAATTCTTAAAAGTTATTGAATTAGACCCGGAGTATAACCGTTCGATATATTTAAAAGTTGGCGAAATTGAGATCACCAGCGCCATATATGAGCCGGCACAGCACCATTTGGAAAAGTACCTTAGCTACCCAAACATTACTGCGCAAAATCAAGCCTACGCGCATAAATTGATTGCCGATTGTAAGTTCAGTATCCAGGCTTTAAACCATCCCGTTGCTTTTGTGCCGATAAACATGGGTGCCGAGATCAATACCGCTAACGACGAATACCTCCCCGTAGCTACCGCAGATGAGGGTACTTTGATCTTTACCCGTAAAATAGATAGCAACGAAGATTTTTATAAAAGCGTTAAGCTAAATAACAACTGGCAAAATGCCGAATACCTGAGCAATATTATCAATACGCCAATGTTTAACGAGGGCGCGCAATCTATTTCGCAGGATGGTAAATACCTGTTCTTTACAGGCTGTAACCGCCCCGATGGTTTAGGCAGGTGCGATATATACATCGCCCAGAAAAATGGTGATGATTGGGCTAAACCATTCAGCTTAGGCAACCCGGTAAATACCTCGGGATGGGAGGCGCAGCCATCTATCAGTGCCGATGGGCGTACACTGTACTTTGTGAGCAACCGTAAAGGTGGCTATGGTGGTTACGACATCTGGAAATCGACCTTAAGCGATAAAGGATGGAGCGTGCCCGAGAATATGGGGCCCGAGATCAATACTGCTTATGATGAGCAATCGCCATTCATACACCCCGATGACAGCACATTTTACTTCTGCAGCAACGGCTGGCCGGGAATGGGTGGAAAAGACCTTTTTATAAGTCGGTTAGGTAAGGATGGTAAATGGCAAAAGCCTGAAAACTTAGGTTATCCCATCAACTCCAGCGGCGATGAAAACGGATTAACGCTAACCGCCAATGGCTCATACGCGTTCTTTTCATCAAACAACCTAAAAGGGTTTGGTGGATATGATATTTATACCTTCGAGTTGCCACTTAGCCTTCGCCCTAACATCGTTACGTATATTAAGGGGACAGTTGCCGATAAAAATACCAAAGCGCCGTTAGAGGCCGCCGTAGAGATCATCGACCTGCAAAAGAACAACCCGGTGTTCCAGGATTACAGCTCGGCAGAAAGTGGTGAGTTTTTGGCGACACTCGGTGCGGGTAAAAATTACGGTTTGAATATCTCCAGGGAAGGTTACCTGTTTTACTCTGATAATTTCTCGTTGATTGGTTTAAAAGATAAAAAAGCGTTCAACATCTCGGTGCTGCTCTCTCCTATCGAAGTTGGCAACAAAACGATCCTGAAGAACATCTTCTTCAATACCAATAAGTTTGAGCTGAAAGCAGAATCAAAAGCCGAGTTGCAAAAGCTGGTAGAATTTTTACAGCTTAATCCAACCGTTAAGATAGAGATCGCAGGTTACACCGATAATGTAGGTAACGAACAAGCAAACGTAACATTATCAGAGAAACGCGCTAATGCCGTATACCAATACCTATCAGCAAATGGTATTGTGGCAACACGCCTTGTTTACAAAGGCTACGGCGAGGCACAGCCTATTGCACCAAATACGACAGAAGATAATAGGGCGCTTAACCGTAGAACAGAATTTATGATTATTGCCAAGTAAGGATATTTATAAAACTATAAAAGGCCTGAACAGATTAACTGCCCAGGCCTTTACTTCTTCACTTTAATTCTCAAAGGCTTAATTGCCTACTTCCGACATGAATTTGATGCGCATAAGCTGCACTTCTTCGCGGGTGTAGTCGTCAGAGCCAAGTTCTACCAGGGCATCATCGATAGAATCTATTTCGGCGGTTTTAAAGTAGTCGTAAACCTCTTCCTGCTTATCTTCGTCTATCATCTCATCGATGTAGTAATTCAGGTTGAGCTTGGTACCCGAGTTTACAATAGTTTCAACCTCTTTCAATATCTCCTCGTAGGTCAAGCCTTTTGAGGCGGCTATATCATCCAAATTTAAATGGCGGTCAATATTCTGAATAATGAAAACTTTAAGTGCTGATTTATTTGCGGCGCTTTTGATCACCATATCAATAGGGCGGTCAATATCATTATCTTCAACGTATTTCTTGATCAAGTCTACAAAAGGGGCACCAAATTTCAATGCCTTGCCCGCTCCAACGCCCGAGATCTGTTTCAGCTCTTCGGTATTGATAGGGTAATGCGTACACATTTCCTCTAACGACGGATCTTGGAAAATAACGAAAGGCGGCAATCCTTTTTGTTTAGCCAGTTTTTTACGTAGGTCCTTAAGCATCTGCAACAATGCAGTATCTAACGCACTACCACCCTGTTTAGGACCGTCTTCAACGTCATCTTCATCCATCGGGCCCATTTCCTGGTTTAACAGGAAGCGGATGCTGTACGGGTTCTCGATGAACGCGTTACCGGTTTTAGTAAGATGCAGCAGTCCGTATTGGTCAATATCTTTCGACAGGAAGTTATTCAGCAAAGCCTGGCGCATCAGCGAATTCCAAAGGTTCTCGCTCTGCTCAATCCCCGATCCAAAATAATCCAGTTTATCGTGTTCGTAATTTTTAACCTGCGCGTCATCTTTGCCCATTAAAATATTAATGATATGGCAATCGTCGAATTTCTCGCCAATCAGTTTAATGAGGCTTAATGCCCTGTGCAGGTGTTCCTCGCCATCAAAATGCACTTTAGGGCCACAACAGTTGTCGCACATATTGTTGCATCCAGCTTCGTTAAAGTTCTCACCAAAGTAATGCAGTAGCTGCTTACGGCGACAAACAGATGATTCGGCATAATCAATAACTTCCTTCAGGATCTGTGTGCCAATCTCGCGTTCGGCAACAGGCTTATCCTTCATAAACTTTTGCAGTTTATCAATGTCTTTTCCTGAATAAAATGCCACACAAACACCCTCGCCACCGTCACGGCCGGCACGGCCTGTTTCCTGGTAATAGCCTTCCATGCTTTTAGGCATATCGTGGTGCACAACATACCTAACGTCCGGTTTGTCGATACCCATACCGAAGGCAATGGTAGCCACAATAACGTCAACGTCTTCCATCAGGAATTTGTCTTGCGTATCGGCACGTACTTTAGGATCTAAACCCGCGTGGTATGGTAGGGCTTTTACACCGTTAAGGTTTAATGCTTCGGCAACCTCCTCCACCTTTTTACGGCTAAGGCAATAGATAATGCCCGATTTACCCTGGTTCTGCTTAACAAACTTTACAATTTCTTTTATAGCATTCCGCTTTGCCCTAACCTCATAAAACAGGTTATTACGGTTAAACGATGATTTGTAAACCGTGGCGTTATTCATTTGCAGGTTTTTTTGAATATCCTGCTGTACTTTTGGTGTTGCGGTTGCGGTAAGGGCTATGATTGGGATATCATCGCCAATATTGCTGATAACCTGGCGAATTTTGCGGTATTCCGGGCGGAAATCATGCCCCCACTCCGAGATACAATGCGCCTCATCAACAGCCACGAATGATATCTGGTTAAGCCTTAAAAAATCAACGTTCTCTTGTTTGGTCAATGATTCGGGCGCAACGTAAAGCAACTTGGTTTTGCCGCTCAAAACGTCGTCTTTAACCCTTAAAATATCTGCCTTGGTAAGTGATGAATTTAGGAAATGCGCAATGCTCTCCGAGCCTCCGAAGGCCCTTAGCTGATCTACCTGGTTTTTCATTAGCGCGATGAGCGGGGAGATCACAATTGCCGTGCCCTCGCTCATGAGTGCCGGTAGTTGATAACACATGGATTTGCCACCACCGGTAGGCATTATCACAAAGGTATCGTTACCTGCTAAAATATTAGTGATGATCGCTTCTTGCTCCCCTTTGAAATTATCAAACCCGAAAAAGTTTTGCAGGTTATCAAAAAGCGACTTCTTAGTCTCTATCATTATTTACTTGTACTTTTGGAAATTATTGATCAAAATAACAAAAATTTATAAATAAACGGTTAGTTCTGTTAAAAATTTTATACCATAATGATTATTTGATTAAAAACAATTTGCTTATTTATCCCTTTTTAAAACGGTAAAATCCCAATAGAAATATTTTAGTTTTACCTAATACTAAATTTACAAATTAATGCACATATTTAGCACGGATTTGCCAAATTAAAATCTATTACACAAACAATGAATAAAAATTACTACGCCATCATTATGGCAGGCGGAATTGGCAGTCGTTTTTGGCCAATCAGCAGAGCATCGCACCCAAAACAATTTATAGATATTTTGGGAACCGGCAAAACACTTATCCAAAACACCTACGACCGCTTTCTTAAAGTGTGCCCTCCCGAAAATATATACGTTGTAACCAACGAGAATTATACCAGCCTGGTTAAAGAACAATTACCGGGCATGGCCGATCAGCAGATCCTGACAGAACCTGTGATGCGTAACACCGCCCCTTGTGTGGCTTACGGTTGTTTTAAGATAGAAAGCATGAACCCTGATGCCGCCATCGTTGTAGCGCCATCAGATCACCTGATACTGGATGAGGCAGCTTTCGTTGCTGCCATCGAAAAATCTTTAAAGACCTCGTCAGAAAATAACTGCCTTATCACTCTTGGTATTAAGCCATCAAGACCTGATACCGGTTATGGTTACATCCAATATACTGATCAAACGCTTAACGACGATTTCCACAAGGTAAAAACCTTTACAGAGAAGCCTACCGTTGAGATAGCCAAAACCTTCCTCCAAAGCGGCGACTTCCTGTGGAACGCCGGCATCTTTGTATGGTCGGCTAAGGCTATTGTTGCATCATTTGACAGTCACTTGCCCGAAATGCATGAGATCTTTGCGGAAGCCCGTTCGGTTTACAATACCGATCAGGAGAAAGCATTTGTACACAAGGTTTACCAGCGCTGTATCAATATCTCTATCGATTATGGCATTATGGAGAAAGCATCAAACGTTTACGTACTCCCATCAGAATTTGGCTGGAGCGATCTGGGTACCTGGGCTTCTATTTACCAGCTTGCCGATAAGGATTATGTAGGCAATGCGGTTATCCCGTCAGAAAAAGTAATTATGTACGATAGCAGCAACTGTATGGTAAATGTACCAGGCGATAAGCTGGTGATATTACAAGGCCTGCACGATTACATCGTGGTGGAATCTAACAACTCCCTCCTGATTTGCCCACGCGACCAGGAGCAAAACATCAAGCAAGTAGTTGCTGATGTTAAGAGCAAGTTTGGAACGAAATACATTTAGAGGAGAATGTTAAGACAATAAGATCCAAGAATCCAGACAATAAATAAGCCCGGCTACATAATAGTCGGGCTTTTTAATAATGCGTAATTTCAGTCTTGATTCTTGATTTCTTGCTTCTATTTTCCCGCTTCGCGCTGCCTTATGGCCTCATATAATATCACCCCTGTTGATACCGATACGTTTAGCGATTCTATTTCGCCAAACATCGGGATCTTAGCCAGGTGGTCGCTGATGCGGATGATATCGTTGCGGATCCCGTCTTCTTCAGACCCCATGATAATTGCCGTTGGTGCGGTATAGTCCGGCGCATAAATATAGTCGTTGGTTTTCTCGGTACAGCAAACTAACTGTAAGCCCGACTCCTGTAAAAATTTAACGGTTTGCATGAAGTTATCGTGACGACAAACCGGAATCTTGTACAATGCACCTGCCGATGTTTTTATCGCATCGGGGTTGATCTGCGCCGAGCCTTTGCCCGGGATAACAATAGCATGTACGCCAGCACACTCAGCGGTACGGGCTATGGCGCCCATATTGCGTACATCTGTAATACTATCCAATACCAATATTAAAGGCACCTCGCCCCTTTCAAATACTTCGGGAATAATGTTTTCTATTTTCTGGTAGATGATTGGTGAAATAAACGCGATAACACCCTGGTGGTTTTTCATGGTAATGCGGTTCAGTTTTTCTACCGGTACTTGCTGGGCTGTAATATTATATTCGGTAGTTACATCGCGCAGCTCGGTTAATAGGCTCCCGCTTAAACCACGTTGTGTATATAAAGCCTCAATTTCTTTACCTGCCAATATCGCTTCAATCACTGCTCTTATACCAAAAACCATCTGATTGCCTTCGCGTGGTGGAGGTTTAGAATTATATGCCATTTTAATAAAATTATTTTTGCCAAAAATAGGGATATTAACTCATTTTATGGTTATCTAAGTAGAAGGATTAGCATCAGTGTTAACAATGCCTAACATAGGCTTACATTTATCAACACCCATATAAATGAGATACTTACAACGATATTAACACGTTATACACATTTGATGTTAATTACTACCATCGAAATTTATAGCCCTGATAATGTTTTCATTATGTGGAAAACTCATTTGTTAACTAATTAAAAACAGGCAAGAACATTTTTTATATATTTTTGTATGTCATGAATTTTGAGAACGATACCCCTAATTATAAACAGAATACTGACCGCAGAAGCAGGATCACAAATCCGCAATCTTTTGCTGGTAACGGCAAGCTACAGCCGCAAGCTTTAGACCTTGAAGAAGCCGTACTTGGCGCCCTGATGCTTGAAAAAGACGCCCTTTCATCGGTTATAGATGTGCTGAAGCCCGAAGTTTTTTACGAGATTAAGCACCAGAAAATATTTAACGCTATAAGCGTACTGTTCGAGAAAACATCGCCTGTAGACATCCTTACCGTAACCGCGCAATTACGCCAGCAAGGCGAACTGGAAATGATAGGCGGCGCATATTATATTACCGAATTAACTAACCGTGTAGCATCTGCTGCCAATATTGAGTATCACTCGCGGATCATTATTCAAAAATATATTCAGCGTGAGCTGATCCGCATCTCAACAGATGTTATAAATTCGGCTTATGAAGATACCAGCGACGTGCTGGATATGCTTGACAAGGCCGAGAAAAACCTTTTCGAGATTGCCCAAAATAACCTTCGCCGCGATTCGCGTAAGATGGACGACCTGGTGCACGAAGCATTAAAAGACATTGAGGCACTGAAAGATAAAAAAGACGGTTTAACGGGTGTGCCATCCGGCTTTACAGATCTTGACCGTATGACCTCGGGCTGGCAAAAATCCGACCTGGTAATTATAGCTGCCCGCCCCGCGATGGGTAAAACAGCGTTTGTACTAAGTTGCGCGCGTAATGCCGCTGTTGATTTTGATAAACCGGTGGTGGTGTTCTCGCTGGAGATGTCTTCAGTACAATTGGTTAATCGTTTGATATCCGGCGAAACCGAAATTGAGCAAGAGAAAATCCGTAAGGGTACTTTAGAAGAATGGGAATGGCAACAGATCCACTCAAAAATTGGCCGTTTAGAGGCTGCGCCGTTAATTATCGACGATACCCCATCGCTAAATATATTTGAGTTCCGCGCTAAATGCCGTCGTTTAAAATCACAGCATGATATCCAGCTAATCATCATTGACTACTTGCAGCTAATGCAGGGCAAGGCTGAAGGTAAAGGTGGTGGCGGTAACCGTGAGCAGGAGATTGGTAGTATCTCGCGTGCGCTTAAAACTGTGGCTAAAGAATTGAACGTACCGGTTATTGCGCTGTCGCAGCTAAGTCGTGCAGTTGAGAACAGGCCGGGTGGTTCTAAAAGGCCAATGCTATCAGATTTACGTGAGTCGGGATCTATTGAGCAGGATGCGGATATGGTACTGTTCCTTTATCGCCCCGAATACTACGGACTGGATGTAGATGAGGACAACAACCCTACCCAGGGCGTTGGTGAGATTATTATCGCCAAGCACCGTAACGGTGAAACCGGTAAAGTCAGGTTGAAATTCGTTGGTAAATATGTGAAATTCACAGACCTTGATCAGGGCATGAATAGCTTCGGTGCGCCGGGCGCTACTAATGCTTTCGCAGGCCTTAGTCCATCGCAAGATTTTGACAGCAAACCGAGCAACTTTATCATACGCCCATCAAGAATGGATGATATTGATGATGAACCGCCGTTTTAAAGAAAAAAGAAATCAAGACATAAGAATCAAGACAAAAAAGCCCGTTTAACTATTAAACGGGCTTTACTTTTAGTGTTCTTTTTTCTTGGCTCTTGATTCTTAATTTCTTGGCCCTCTCCTAATATTCGTCATCATCATCTTCCTCAAAACCCTTCGCAGAGCGATAAACCGATTGCAGTTCGCTAAAGGCGTGCATATCGCGTTTGGCTTTTGTTATTTCCATTCCTTTTTCGTATATTGTAATTGAGTCGCTTTTGCGGTTTAGGGCCTCGTATAATTTGCCCAGGTGGTAGTAAGTACCGGTATAGCCGGGGTGGTTATTAACCAAGTCTTCGTAATAACTCAGTGCCTTTTCGGTATCGTTAAGGCGCAGGTATTCAGTAGCCAGCGCGTATTTTAAAAATTCGTCCTCTGGTTCGTTCTGTATAAACGCTAATAGCTTATCTAATCTGCTTGTATCCATTTTAAACTCTCTCTTTTTTAACTTAAATTTGCAGTGTCCTAATTACAAATACCTGTAAAATATAAATCAATTATAATGAGCAAAATACTGGTATGTATCAGCAATGTTCCGGATACCACTACAAAAATAACCTTTACAGATAATAACACCCAATTTAATACAAATGGGGTCCAATTCATTTTAAACCCGTACGACGAGATCGCGCTGGCACGTGCTATCGAACTAACCGATGGCGGCAAAGGCAGCGTAACCGTTATCAACGTTGGCGAAGCTAACACCGAGGCTACCATCCGCAAGGCACTGGCTATTGGTGCTACTGATGCGGTACGTATCAATGCCAAAGCACATGACGCCTGGTTTGTGGCTTATCAAATAGCTGAATATGTTAAAGCAAATCCGTTCGATCTGATCCTGACCGGACGCGAGTCTATCGACTACAACGGCTCTAAAGTTGCCGGCATGCTTGGAGAGTTATTGGATCTGCCATCAGTATCCATCATCAAAAAATTGGATGCTACCGAAAGCGAAGCAACTGTTGAACGCGAGATCGAGGGTGGTAAAGAAGTAATTTCTATCCCTTTTCCCTTCGTAGCCGGTTGTGCCGAGGGTGTTGCTGAGCCTAAAATACCCAACATGCGTGGTATCATGAGCGCCCGAACCAAACCATTAACCGTGGTTGAGCCTGTAGCGGTAGACACATTATCAGAGATCATCAGTTATGAAACCCCTGCCTCACGCGGCCAGGTTAATTTGATTTCGGCAGATGATACCGCCAAACTGGTAGATCTGTTACATAGCGAAGCAAGGGTTATATAATTAAAGTTTTAACATTAATATTCTACTATGTCAGTTTTAATATATGCGGAAAACGCGGCGGGCAAATTCAAAAAATCAACTTTTGAGGCTATATCATACGCTAAGGCAATAGCCGCTCAAAATAACGCCAACCTTGTTGCCATATCAATCGGCGATGTTGCTGATGATGAATTAGCCGCTTTAGGTAACTACGGTGCCGAAAAGGTTTTAAACGTAAGCAACGATAAACTTAAGAACTTTGTAAACCAGGCCTACGCATCAATTATAGCCGAAGCTGCTAAAGCCAACGGTGCAGATATTGTAGTATTGTCAAACTCGTTCAGCGGTCGTGGCCTTGCCCCCCGTTTGGGTGTTAAGCTGCAAGCCGGTGTTGCCGATGGCGCTGTTGCTTTACCTGTACAGGATGGTGGCAAATTCACGGTTAAAAAAAACGCCTTTTCGGGTAAAGCTTTTGCTGTGGTTGAGTTAACTTCTGCCAATAAAGTTATCGCCCTAACACCAAATTCTTATAAAATTGTTAAAGGCGGATCTGCTGCCCCGGTTGAAGACTTTATCGTGGAAGCCAAAGCATCTGATTTTAAAGAGATGATCAAAGATATTGTACGCTCTACCGACAAGGTATCGTTACCTGATGCAGAGATCGTGGTATCTGCCGGCCGTGGTATGAAAGGCCCCGAAAACTGGGGAATGATAGAAGAACTTGCTAATCTGTTGGGGGCGGCAACTGCCTGTTCAAAACCGGTGTCAGACTCGGGTTGGAGGCCCCATAGCGAACACGTTGGGCAAACCGGCATAGCTGTCAGTCCAAATTTGTATATTGCGATAGGCATTTCGGGCGCTATTCAGCACCTTGCCGGGGTTAGTTCTTCAAAAGTTATTGTAGTAATAAACAAAGATGCCGAAGCGCCGTTTTTTAAGGTAGCTGATTATGGCATAGTTGGCGACGCGTTTGAAGTATTGCCAAAATTAATTGCTGCTGTTAAAGAGTATAAAGCATCAGCTTAAAAAATAAGATAAGATATCGCTGTGATGGGTAACGACATAAAAAAAATTAAGCTGGATATTGTAGGCCTTTCCTACAGCCAAACCCAGTCGGGCGCATACGCATTGGTGTTAGGTGAAATTAGCGGCCGCCGCAGGTTACCTATCATTATAGGCAGCTTCGAGGCGCAGGCCATAGCTATCGAGATAGAGAAGATGACACCAAGCCGCCCCCTAACTCATGACCTGTTCAAGAGCTTAGGCCAGGCTTTTAATATTACCGTGCAGGAGATTATTATTTATAACCTGATTGATGGGATCTTCTATTCCAAACTGATCTGCTTCGACGGTAAAAAGACGGTGGAGATAGATGCCCGTACTTCTGATGCCATAGCGGTATCGGTAAGGTTTGAATGCCCTATTTATACCTACGAGTTTATCCTGTCTACAGCTGGTATAGTGATAGAAGGTAATGACTTTGTATACCTGGAAAACATTAGCGAAACGCCTGAAGAAAAAACGCGTACATCTGCCGCCGGGGCATATACGACTTTGAGCGAGGACGAACTAAAAAATATGCTGCAACAGGCGCTGTCCGAAGAGGCTTATGAAAAGGCCGCCAAAATCAGGGACGAATTGACGAAGAGAAAATCTTCATAAAGCAAAAAGAGGAAGTCATCTGTAAGGTAGCTTCCTCTTTTACTTTCACGGGCGTTTTTTTGTGATTTAATGGCGGTTTACACTCGCTTTTAAGCCTTTCTCATATCGCTTTATTTCATTATTTTCAGCCTTTATTTTTTTAACTATTAATTATTTAAACCAGTGCTGTATGAATATTAAGTTTCGCTTAATACTGATGAATTTTATGCAATTTTTTATATGGGGGGCGTGGCTGCTCACCATTGGGGCATACTGGTTTCAAAACAAACAATGGTCGGGAGCGCAGTTTGGCGCCATTTTCTCTACAATGGGTATCGCTTCCATTTTTATGCCCGCAATTACCGGTATCATATCAGACAGATTTATAAATGCCGAAAAATTGTATGGTATTATGCACATTTTAGGCGCGGCAACTTTATTTTGCCTGCCTTTGGTACAAGACCCAAATACATTCTTTTGGGTGATACTGTTAAACATGATGTTCTACATGCCTACCCTATCCTTATCCATTACGGTAGCGTACTCCGCATTAAAAAACAACAACATAGATATTGTTAAAGAGTACCCGCCAATTCGTATTTGGGGTACAATAGGCTTCATTGTAGCCTTATGGACGGTTAGCTTAACCCATAACGAAACTTCATCCAACCAGTTTTACATCGCTTCTGCTGTGTCATTATGCTTGGGCATATATGCGTTTACCCTACCTAAATGCAGGCCGTTTGCAGTGCGTACGGGCAATAAATCATTCGCCAATCTGTTGGGCTTAAATGCATTCGCTCTATTTAAAACCCCAAGATTTGCTATATTCTTTGCCTTCTCATTATTATTAGGGGCAGCATTACAGCTTACCAATGCATACGGTGATACCTACATACACGACTTTGCAAAGTTTCCGGGTTATAAAGACCTGGTTCCGGTAAAATATCCGGCAATTATCATGTCCATCTCACAAATCTCCGAAACGCTGTTTATCCTGGCCATACCATTCTTTCTGCGTAAGTTCGGCATTAAGTATGTAATGCTTTTCAGTATGCTGGCATGGGTATTACGTTTTGGCCTTTTTGCCTTTGGTGATCCGGCCAACGGGCTTTGGATGATTGTATTGTCATGTATCGTTTACGGTATGGCGTTCGATTTCTTTAACATCTCTGGTTCGTTATTTGTGGAAACTCAAACCACACCGGAGATTCGCGGCAGCGCGCAGGGTTTGTTTATGATGATGGTAAACGGTTTCGGTGCTTTGTTTGGAAGCTTTGCCAGCGGCTACCTTATAGATAAGTTTTTTACCCATGCCGATCAAACTAAAGACTGGCACGGCATCTGGCTAACCTTTGCTGCATATGCATTGGTTGTTGCGGTGATCTTCCCTTTTGTTTTTAGATACAAGCACAATGCGGCTTTAAAACATGCTATAGAACACGCCTAAGCCCTATCAACCCATATGAAAAAACATTACCGTAAATAGAACGACTGCCTCAATTGCGGCCATCTTAGAAGGTAAATTTTGCCATAACTACGGCCAGGAAAACCTGGAAATCAAAGAAAGCTTTGGCCACATGCTAAACCATACCGTAAGCGATTACTTCCATTTCGATTACTAGTTTTTTCATACGATGAGGCCGCTGTTTTTAAAACCCGGGCACCTTACAAAAGGATATCTGGCCGGCCGCCGTGCACAATATCTTCATCGGGTTAAAATGTACATTTTTATTAGCCTAATATTTTTTGTGATATTTTTTCAGGGCAATAAGCATGAAAAGGACAAAATAAGCGACGATAAAAAAAAACGGGGCAAAAAACCAGTGATAAAGCTAAAACAGCTATTTATAAAGGCATCTATGCCAATAAAAACCTAAACGCCGAACAAAAGAAGTTACTATCTGAAAAGATAAAGGCTTTTGTGCCAGATACATCAGCGAAAGAAATAAACGCCGATATGGAGAAGGATTATACAAAATTAAAAGCGCGCAATACCGATGAAGAAGGCAGGTTCACATTTTTTTAGCTCCGAAAACGTAGACAAGTTTGCAACTTACGACGATTATCTTATTAATTAAGCTAAGCTTTATGCCGATTGACGGGACAATATGCTGGAGTGGTACCTTATTAAAAAGAACGACGACTGGAAAGGTCAAGGTAAAAAAGCAAAGGATATTTTACAGGAGGGCTTTAAGCACAATGACCCTAAAATAATGTTCTTGCTGTTGCCCCTATTCGCGCTGATATTAAAGAATCATAAGCTTTATGTAGAACATATCATTTACGCCATATACCTGCATTGCTACCTATTCTTATTTTTAAAAGTCACAATACTTATCGGCTTAATACTACCCAATAGCCTGAGTGGTATTGTTGATGTAATAAACGCGGTAATAACTTTTACTATCATCTGGTGTATCTATCGTTCGTTGCGTGTGGTTTATAATCGCAACCGCTGGCGCACGGTGAGCAAAATGGTTGGGTTATCTATCATTTACACCTTTGTGTTTAAGTTAAGCTTTTTTATCATACTTATTATTACCGCGGTTACTACAGTATAAAACAGAAAAGGTCCCGATATGTAGGGACCTTTTCTGTTTTATTTAATTCTCTATTACAAGAACGCGTAACCTAAGCTTAGGTTAAATAAGCTTACACGAGTTTTTACACTGTTTGGTCCATCAATGTATTCCTGTTTGGTAAAACCAGCTTCGTAACGCAAATCAATAGATATTCTTCTAATATCTACACCAGCACCTATAGTAGCGGCAAAATTTGCGTCTTTATAGCGAAGATTTATCGCATTACCTGCTGCTGAACCAAAAGAGTTACCATCCCTGTTTATCGCAAAAGACATAAGAGGGCCCGCATAGAACCTGCCACCCAAACCAAATGCACCAATCTTACCACCGAATAATAACGGTACATCTATACTTGTAAATTTGGCAGAACTTGAATAACCATTACTGGAATTGATATCGACATTTTTGCTTGTTACATAAAGTTCCGGTTGAAAATTAAAACCCAATGCACCAAAACGCGCCCAAATACCACCAAGGTAACCGGCTCGGTTACTACTGCTGAAAACGCTACCGGAATTTGATAAACTTGATAAGTTTACACCGCCTTTAACACCAAATTGTACACTGGGTAATACCTGTGCCTGCGTTGCGGTTACTACGGCTACAAATAAGCCTAATGTAAGTACTAATTTTTTCATGGTTTATGATTTTAATGTTTTAACGTGCTAAATTAGCAATTGTTTTTAAAGCAAATATCCGGCACACAACAATTACGAAGGCCGGATATTCTTGTTTAAAAGAGTTAGTGTCAAATTATAGTGATAAACGCCCCTGATAATAGTCTAATATTTTGTTGAAGATAAAGCAATCGTAACGTGCGTTTATCAGATTTAGGTTTGCCCTGTCCAGGTAATTTTTGGATAGTACAAATTCTACAGAATTAAGCACACCCGCGTTAAAACGGATCTCGACTATCCTGAAAGATTCTTTGTACGCTGCAACCTGATCTTGTAAAGCTTTGTAACGCTCAAGGGCATTACTCATATTTAGATAGGCTTGCTCAACGTTCTGTCGCAACTGTATTTTTGTGTTCTCCTCTACATATTTATACGATTGCAGGTCAATTTTCGCCAGCGTTACCTTGTTACGATTTTGAAAATAGTTCAAGATCGGAATCCTTACACTTACACCAAAGTTGTTATTAAAGTTGGTTTTTAACTGATTACCATAGGGTATTGTAGCATTGCTGTTATCCTTCATAGTGGTAGCGCTTGAATAATTGGTATTTAGGCCGGCAAATAACGATACAGTTGGTGATAAAGCACCCCTCGCTGCAGACACCCCCTTTTCGGCACTTTGCCTGCGCAATATGGCTGCCTTTACATAAGCCAGTTGATTTAGTGCAGTTTGATAAATATCTTCTGAAGTACCGGTTTGCTGAAATATATCTGCATTTGAGATTTTTTCGAATACAATATCCGGCCTGTATGGGATGTTTAGGATCTGCAACAAATTAAGTTTAGATGTTTGAAGCGTAGCCTTTTGGTTAACGTAGCTTACTTGGTTATCCGCGTAGGTCCCTTTAAGATCGGTAAAGTCGTTTGGTTGTTTGTTGGCTCCCTGGTTTTCAAGTATCTGCAACCTATCCAATTGTTTCTTAGAAACCTCTATCTGGTTTTGCACTTGTGACAAGGCCTCAGTGTTGTTTAATACCTGTAAATAAGCGGTAATGGTATTGATAGTAACCAAGTCTTTAGCCTGTTGCAGGTCCAATTCACCGGCTTTATATGCAAGTGAGGTTTGCTTAATGCGATTAAGGTTTTGCAGACCGTTAAATAGCGTCAAATCTGCATTGGCATTGTAGCTGGCAAACTTTGTTGATGCGTTTACATAACTGTAATCTACAAGGTTAACACTACGTCCATTATTTATACCATGGTCTACCTGTGCGTTTAAAGTTGGTAAGAGGTTTTCTTTAGCCTGGTTCTTATCAACTTTGGCAGATTGTAATATTAGTTCGCTTTTACGTACATCAAGGTTATGTTTTAAGGCAATGTCGATACATTGCCTTAGGGTAAGTACGCTATCTACAGCCTGGCTGTGTGCCAGTGAAGGCGCAAGGGTTATTAAGCTAAAAAGTAAAAATTTAAAGTATCGCATTTTGATTTATAGTTCAGAATTTCCTGGAAGATTCTACCCTTCCATCCAATAGGTTAATAATACGCGATCCGTATTCCGCGTTTTTTTCGGAGTGTGTTACCTGGATAATGGTAACGCCGTCCTCCTTGTTCAGCTTACGAAACAATTCCATGATCTCCTCTCCTTGTTTAGAGTTAAGGTTACCGGTGGGCTCATCGGCCAACAATACTTTGGGTTTAGCAATAAGCGCGCGGGCTATACCTACCAACTGCTGTTGACCACCCGACAATTGCGCAGGGAAAAGATCTTTTTTGCCTACAATGTTAAAACGATCCAACATATCGGCAACCATGGCCTTACGTTCCGATCCTTTTACATCCTGGTAAATTAATGGAGTTTCGATATTTTCATAAACGGTAAGCTCATCTATTAAATGATACGCCTGAAAAACAAAGCCGATGTATTGTTTATACAGGGCGGCACGTTGTTTCTCTTTAAGCTGATGCATGGCCTGGTCAACAAAGTAATGGAAACCATCGCTCGGTTCATCAAGCATGCCTATGATGTTCAGAAGGGTTGATTTACCCGAACCCGAGGGGCCCATGATGGATACAAATTCGCCCTGCTCGACCTCAAGACTGATATCGTTTATAACGAAATTCTTGTTTCCGCCTACCTGATAATATTTTGAAATATGCTGAAGTGATAACATGTTTAATTATTGTGTTAAATGAATTAGTGTTTAATTATTTGCAATTTCTTAAACTGATTTTGGTATTCAGGTATCAATAATATACCAAACTTATAAGTATCTAAATATCAGTTAATTATATTGATTGTTAAAAGCTAAAACTGTACGCTTATGTACAGCGTGCGTTCGGTTATGATACAGTTGTTGGGCGCAGTGATTAGTGATTAGAGGTCAAAGATTAGGAAAAAATGGTGTATAATAATAAGAGGCCAGAAGTTTCAACTTTGGCCTCTTAACTAATCTCTAATCACAAGTCTTTAATCTATTACTCCGACCTCAAACTATTAACAGGGTTTGATAGTGCCGCTTTTACCGATTGATAGCTGACCGTTAAAAACGCTATAAGCGCCGCTGTACCACCTGCAATGGCAAATACCCACCAATGTATCTCCGCGCGGAAGGCGAAATCCTGTAGCCAGGCATGCATAGCGTACCAAGCCAATGGCGATGAGATAAGGATGGCGATAAGCACCAGTTTAATAAAATCAAAAGAAACCAAGCCTACAATTGATGCCACCCCTGCCCCTAATACTTTACGGATACCTATTTCTTTAATACGCTGGCGGGTTGAGAATACCGCTAAGCCAAATAGACCAAGGCACGATATAAATATGGTAATAATGGTAAACGCCGTAAGGATAGAACCCGTCCGCTGATCTGTTTTGTACAAGGCTTCAAACTCCTGGTCGAGAAAATGGTACTCAAAGGGTGCGTTTGGATAGAACTTGTGCCAGCTTGCCTGAATATTGGCAATGGTTTTAGCAGTGTTTTTGCCTGATGTTTTCACCAATAATTTACCAAACCAGTCATACTCCGGAAACATCACTATAGGTGTTATCTCTTCATGCAGCGATGCGAAGTTAAAATCTTTAGCTACTCCTTTAATAGTGCCCATGCGGCCATTTAGCCCTATTTTTTTACCAATGGCTTGCTCAGGTTGCCAGCCCAAGGCAGCTACTGCTTTCTCATTCAGGATAAAACTGAAACGTCTTTTACTTTCGGCGGTATCCATTACTTGTTGTTCATCGCCAACGTCCAGATCGCTACCTGCAACCAATTTTATACCAAGTGTTTTAGTAAAGCTTTTTTCTACAGGAATAGCGGTTACCGACAGATTAAAGTCGGCATTTTTACCTTCGGCAATATTGATAGAGTATCCTCCCCTAACATTCACCGGCGAATCGTAACTCGCGGTTGAACCCAATACGCCCGTTTGTACGCCAATCTCCGTTTTAAAGGTTTCTATTTTGCTGTATGGCATGCCACCCATATCTAAAACTAATACCTGGTCGCGGTTGATGCCGGTATCTAAACTTTGCATAAAGCGTAGCTGGTTACCCGCAATTAAAGTACTGATGATAAAAAACACTGATATTAAAAACTGGAACACCACCAACGATTTACGCAGCATGTTGCCACCCGACTGCATTGACGAACCGCCCTTAAGCGTAATAATAGGTTTAAAGGCCGACAGATATAACGATGGATAAGTACCAGCCAAAAGCGTAACAAAAACAAATAAAGTTACCAATGCTATAACCAGCCAAGATAAATTCCAGGTGTGCAAGCCTAATTGCTGGCCCGTAAATGTACTGAATGCAGGCAATGTAAAATCTAACAACGCAAAACCAACTATTAAAGAGATCAAAGTAATTATACCTGCCTCTATAATAAACTGACTGAACAACTGCCCACGCATTGCCCCCATTACCTTGCGTACACCAATTTCTTTGGCGCGTTCGGCAGAGCGGGCGGTTACCAGGTTAAGGAAGTTCACACAAGCTAATACCAGTAATATCACAGCCACTAAACCCAAGATGTACATGTATTTTATATTACCGCCGGGCTCTAAACCATAGGTAGCGGATGAATATAAATGCACTTTGGTAAGCGGCTCTAAATTGAACCACATTTTATCGTTAGAGCGTGGCCTATCCTTAGTAATATAATTGGTCATCTGTTTAGCAACAGCTTCCCTATCAGCATTGGGTTTTAATAGGAAGTATGAGTAATCGTTTGATGAATTCCACGCACGGGTTAGCGAGCGCGGCATCATGGCGTAGTTACCTAACAGGTCGAATTTGATCTGTGAGTACTCCGGCACATCCTCTACCACGCCGGTAACCATCATATTATTCTTTTGGTCAACCTTAAGTATTTTACCAATGGCATTATCGTTGCCAAAGTATTTTTTGGCGGTAGATGCCGTAATTACAATCGATGAAGGGTTATCTAAAGCCGATTTTGCATCGCCCGAGATGAAATTAAACGTAAAGATCTTAAAGAAGGAAGCATCGGCAACCAGCATCTTTTTCTCTTTAAAAATCTTATCGCCAAACTGCACTACGGCAGCCCGCATGTTGGAATAATTAACTACGCGCACACCATCCTCCACATCAAAAAACTCCTGTTTAAAAACCGGAACAGGTGCCGTCGGTGTTAACGCGGCAGTTTTAACATCGGCATCAACGGCTGATTTGTAGCTGAAGGTTAAGCGGCTTATCCTGTCGGCATTGGTAAGGAAACGATCATAACGTAACTCATTTATTAGGTAAGTTGTCAGCAATAAGAAGCAGCAGATCCCTACTGCTAAGCCTGCCATACTGATAAGCGATGTGGTTTTGTTTAAAACCAGGTTACGCCACGCGGTTTTTAAATAATTTTTTATCATGTTATTATAAATTCTAATTTCTTAACTCTAAATTATCTGCCTTAATCTCTAATTAACTAATCTCTATTCACTTCTTAAGCTCTTTACAGGATTAGCAATGGCTGCTTTAATAGCCTGGAAGCTGATGGTTGCCAGTGCAACAATCATCGCTAATATTCCCGATACGGCAAACACCCACCATTGGATCTCTATACGGTAAGCAAAATCCTGCAGCCATTTATGCATAAAATACCATGCAATTGGTGATGCTATCAGGAATGAGATACCCACCAGTATCATAAAATCTGAAGACAGCATATTTACAATACCCGATGTTGATGCGCCTAATACCTTGCGGATACCTATTTCTTTTGAACGACCGACCGATTGCGCAGTTGATAGGTTAATAAAGTTAATAGAAGCCATCAGGATTATTAAAACGGCAATAAAAGTTAAGGTATTTAAAGTGCCTTTACTGGTTAGGTGGTCGCCAAGGGTGTTGTTTACCCGCGTATCAAAATGCATAGCGCTAAGTGGCTGCACCAAATGCTCGCGTATTGAGCGCGTTTTATCAGTCAGGTTCTTTTTGGTGAAGCCTACAAGCTGCGATTCGAAACTCTTTTGGCTGAGATTTGCCGGCAATTGTACAAATATCTGGTGGTTACTGCTTATAGCTCCCCATACGGTATTATAGCCATAGGTATTCCCGGTTTGTTTCCAGGTGATGTACGACACCATTATCTTCATGGGGATATCGCTGTTACTTGGCGAATCTTCTATTACACCCGCAACACGCAGGGTTAGGGTATTATCCATTTTGATGGTTTTACCTACTGCGGTATTCCAGTTGCCAAAGTATTTGGTAGCGATAGCTTTGCTGATAACCGCCATATTTGGCTGCGAAAGCGCCTCCTCAGTGCCATTAAACCATTTTGCCTGGAAAATATCCAAGAACTGTGGTTCCATAAAAAACACACCAATTGGCTCGATGAATTTCTTATTAGCAGTTGCGTTATTTGGGTCGGCACCGGGAACGGTCATCTGACTACCGTAGCTTGAATTTAAAGCAGCGAATTTTACTTGTGGAAAATCTAACCGCAAAGCATCTAATGCAGGCACAGATACCCCGGGGTTATAGTTCACCCCATCTTCGGCAGTTTGCTTGGTAACAAGGTGATAAATATCCTTGAAGTTATTGTTGAAAGTATTGTAGCTAAGTTCAAATTGCAGGATAACAAATATGAGCAAGCAAGCACCAATACCCACGCTTAAGCCAGAAATGTTTATGATAGAATGTGCCTTATGACGGATGATGTTTCTCCAGGCAATTTTGAAGTAGTTCTTTAACATTGTGATGGTAATTTGCTTTAATAGGTTAAAACATATACCAAAGTATTAAACAACTAATTATTAGATATTTATGCAGATTTAAAAGCGTACGCTATGTACGTAAGTGTAACAGTATGTGTTCGGTATTGATACAGTGTAGGGTAGAGATTAGAGGAGGTGATCAGAGATTAGGAAATTTATTCCTTAACTAATCCCCAACCTCTGGTCTCTGATCTCTAACACTAAAAACCAAAATGCTTTATATAAGTATCCAGATCCTTATCTCCCCTACCCGATAGGCAGATCACTACGTTGTCGCTTTTCTCAAAGGTCATTTTTTCTAAGTAGGCCAACGCATGCGCGGTTTCAATTGCGGGGATAATTCCTTCCATTTGTGAACAAAGCAAACCTGCGTTCAATGCCTCGTCATCGGTAATGCTAACATATTTGGCGCGATTTATTTTATAAAGATGGGCGTGTTGAGGGCCAATGCCGGGATAATCTAATCCTGCAGAAATAGAATATGGCTCTACAACCTGCCCGTCGTCACTTTGCATTAATATGGTACGGCTGCCGTGCAACACGCCCTCCCTACCCAAAAATGTGGTAGCTGCCGAGTGGCCGCTATCAACACCTTTACCTGCAGCTTCAACAGCAACCAGTTTTACGACTTCATCATCAAGGAAATGATAAAACATCCCCATGGCATTACTGCCACCGCCAACACAGGCCATTACATATTGTGGTAACTCATTACCCGTTTGCTCTAAAAGCTGTTTTTTGGTTTCTTCGGATATGATGGATTGAAATCTTGCTACCATATCCGGGTACGGGTATGGGCCCACTACCGAGCCAATGATGTAATGGGTATCAACCGGGTTGCCTATCCAGTCGCGCAAGGCTTCGTTGGTGGCATCCTTAAGCGTTTTGCTGCCAGATGTTGCCGGTATTACTTTTGCGCCAAGCATCTTCATACGGGATACGTTTGGTGCCTGGCGAGCCATATCAATTTCGCCCATGTAAACAATACATTCAATTCCTTTAAGCGCGCAAACAGTAGCTGTAGCTACACCATGTTGGCCCGCTCCTGTCTCGGCAATAATGCGTTTCTTGCCAAGGCGTTGCGCAAGCAATATCTGCCCAATGGCATTATTTATTTTATGCGAACCGGTGTGGTTCAGATCCTCGCGTTTAAAAAAGATGTTAGCGCCATATTTTTCAGAGTACCTGTCGGCGCGGTAAAGCGGCGAAGGGCGGCCAACGTAATCTTTCAGCAACTGGTTAAATTCGGCAATAAAACCCGGGTCGCTCATTACTTTTATGTATTCCTGCCTTAATATTTCCACATTCGGGTACAACATTTCCGGTATATATGCACCGCCAAAATCCCCGTAATAGCCTTGTTCGTTTACTCCGTACTTCATCGTTGTTTATAATGTATTTATCGTATTAAATGCTTGTTTTAACTTACTTATATCCTTTAATGCAGGTGATAGTTCGAATTTGCTGTTCAGATCCACCCCGTAAAAAGCCGGATGTTTAATTTTCTTTATCTCTTCCAGGTTATCCAAACTCAAACCGCCTGATAAAAAAAAAGGTACATCAAGTTTATATTTATTAAGAACGCCCCAATCAAAAACCATCCCCGAACCGCCATGCACGGGCGTTTTAGTATCAAACAGGAAATAATCCACATTGTTCTTATAAGCATCCAACCGGGTAAAATCAAAGTGATTATCTACGCCGAATGCTTTTATTACCTGAACTTCGTGTTTGTACATATCACAAAACTCCGGGTTTTCGCTGCCGTGAAGTTGTATAGCGTCAAACTTATATTTGTAGATCATTTTGCTAATACTGTCGGCATCTTCATCTACAAAAACGCCTACTTTGATAATATCCGTAGGTATGTTCACCAACTCTTCGTCATCCATTCCGCCAATAAACCTGGGCGACTTTTCATAACAGATAAAGCCCATATAATCGGGCGCTAAAGCCTCAATAGCTTTGATGTTATCTGAATATTTTAATCCGCAAACCTTGATCTTCATGGCTTAGTTGGCTAATAATGTTTTAAAGCTGTTCAAAGCTTTTTTGCTGACCAATGCTTCTTCAGCCTCATAAAAGCAATCTGCAAAGCTTTTTTCCGGATGGATGGTTTTAATAGCCATTGCCGCGTTGCTTAACACCACGCTGATCTGTGGAATTGTAGCCTCATTATTCAGCACATTCATAAAAATGTCTGCCGAATCACTCACGGTGTGCCCGCCGGTTATTTGGTCTTCGGCCAGTTTATCAAAGCCAAGGCTTTCAATGCTGTTAATCTTTTCACCTTCTGCTGAAAAAGTTTTAAAATCGCAGGTAAGCGAGATCTCATCATAGCCATCCAAAGCATTCAGTATAGTATATTTTATATTCGATTTTTGGTAGAGGTAAGCATAGATCCTTGCCAGCTCCAGGTTGAACACGCCAACCATCTGGTTTTGCGGCTTAGCCGGGTTTACCAGCGGGCCCAACATATTAAAGAATGTTTTAACCCCCAATTCACGGCGGATAGGTGCCACGGTTTTCATAGCCGGGTGAAACAGCGGCGCATGCAGAAAACAGATATTCGCCTTGTCTACACTCCGTTTAAGACCATCGGTATTGTTGGTAAACACATAACCCAGATGCTCCATCACGTTTGATGAACCACAACCCGATGATACACCGTAGTTACCGTGTTTGGCCACCTTATACCCCGCTCCCGCAACCACAAACGATGCCAGGGTAGAGATATTGAACGTATCCTTACCATCGCCACCAGTGCCACAAAGGTCAATCAGTTCGCCCTGCTCCAAGTCGATAGGCAGGCAAAGTTCCAGCATCGCGTCGCGGAAACCTTCCAACTCGTTAACGGTGATGCTACGCATACAATAGGCCGTCATAAAGGCAGCCATTTGGGAATTATTGAATTTACCCAATGCAATATCTTTCAGGATATCTTTCGATTGCTCGCGGGTAAGGGTTTTATGTTCGAATAAATGATTAAGTATCTGTTTCATTTGTTAGGGCATAAAAAAAGGGTTACCATGTGGCAACCCTTCTGTATATTTTATAAAAAAAACAAAAAATGAGGCTGCCTTACGAATTTTCGTTAAGCCACCACCAATTGTTATTTAATATTTGCGCTTTCATTTTGTTAAGCAAATATGGAAATTGTTTTCACTAAAAGCAAGCATTATGATATTTTTACGGGGAACAATTATTGATTAAGAGATTTAATGATACTATGATTACACAGTTCAGCAAAATAACCCATGGCCATACATAACCAGCAAATAAACCCCGAGAATGACCTTGGCTTTGGCCCGCAGCCGGTGATCAAAAACCAGCCGCTTATTAATAAGGATGGCTCAGTAAACGTGAAACGCCGTGGCCTCTCCCGCTTTAATACGGCAGATAATTACCACACGCTTATTAAGATGAGTTGGGGTAAGTTTTGGGTGGTTGTGCTGAGCGGGTATTTAGTTGCTAACTTAATATTCGCTTTAATATATGTATTGATAGGCATGGATAGCCTTAATGGCGCATCGGGCAATAGCACCAGCAGCCATTTCCTTGACGCTTTCTTCTTTTCGGCACAAACGATTTCTACGGTGGGTTACGGGCATATCAGTCCGCGGGGTGTAGTGGCCAATAGCGTGGCCGCGTTTGAATCGATGATTGGCTTGCTGGCCTTTGCTTTGGCAACAGGGTTACTTTACGGGCGTTTTTCTAAACCATCAGCCAAGATCGTTTATAGCGTGAATTTACTGGTTTCTCCCTACAAAGAAAACGGTCGCGGGTTAATGTTCCGCCTTGCTAACATCCGCAAGAACGTATTAATAGACCTGAATGTTGAGGTTATATTCTCTTACAACGAATTTGTAGATGGCAAACCTGTCAGACGTTTCTTTCCACTGGAACTGGAGCGTAAGTATGTAAGCCTTCTCACCCTGAACTGGACGGTAGTACATCCATTAGATGCTAACAGTCCGTTGATAGATATTTTACATGAAGATCTTGAAACCTGCCAGGCTACCTTTGCGGTACTATTAAAAACTTTTGACGATACTTTTTCGCAAACGGTACACTCCCGCACATCATACACCGCGCAGGATATGGTTTGGAACGCCAAATTTGTACCCATGTTTAACCGTGATGAAGATGGAAGGATCGAACTGGATATGAGTAAGATAAGTGAGTTTGATAATATTGGATAATTCTATTTCAGCAAAGCATTCTTCTCCCTTGCGAATACCTTAAACACCTGTTTATCTAAAAACGCAGGCAGAAATTTGCTCAGAAAAACTGTTAGCTTTCCCTGAAAAGTCATGATGAGGCTACGTGAACGGTTTTCTATACCTTTGGCGATTAGGCGGGCCACTACTTCAGCGGTCATCATTTCATCTTCTTCCAGAGTGCTCTCGCCTTGTTGACTGCCGTTTTTATCGAGCGCGGTATTGCGTATATTTGACGCGGTAAAGCCAGGGCAGGCCACCATGATATGAACACCTGTGCGTAAGTTCTCCACCCGCAAGGCATCCAAAAAACCATTCATCGCATACTTAGATGCCGAATATCCCGCACGGCCGGGCAAGCCTTTGTAGCCGGCTATAGATGATATCCCTACTATACTGCCACGTGTTTTTGTTATTGCTGCTAGTGCATGTTTTGTGCAATAAACGGTGCCCCAAAAATTAACATCCATTAGGTTTTTCATTACCTGTAGGTCTACATCTTTGAAAAGAGCACGCATGGAAATACCTGCATTGTTTATCAGGACATCGATCTTTCCAAAAGTTAGTAAAGTTTGTTTAACCAGGGCGGCACAGTCATCTTCAACCGCAACATCACATTGTACGGCTATGGCTTTGATATTATAGTCGGTTTGAAGTTGTTGTGCTATTCCGCAAAGGGTAACATACTGTCGGGCCGCCAAAACCAAATTCGCGCCACGTTGGGCAAACTCAATGGCAAGGGCTTTGCCTATTCCAGAAGAAGCACCGGTAATAATTACAACATTATCTTTCAATTTCATATTTCGGAACGAAGATTTGCGGGATGCTTGGTATTTTTATCTCCGGCATGTGCAGTAAATACTTCGCAGCGAATATAATCATAGCGCCATAATAACTTTTAATATAGGCACAGCTAAATTTAGTATTCGGCTGAATTTTATAGTTTAATATATAAGTTTTGGGAAAGTAATAATTTCTATATCCCGCAAGGCGGATGCGGAACGAAAGGTCAATATCATGCCCAAAAGCCGCCAAACGCTCATCAAGGCCACCTATCTGGTTCAATAACGATTTACGCAAAAGCATGAACGCACCATTTATAACATCAACTTCAGTTGTTGCAAATTCCTCATCCTCAATCCAATTGTCATCATTTTTATAAAGGCGCGATTTTGGGAAATATTTAGCAAGACGGGTTAATTTTAACATGGCACCCCATTGGCGTGAAAACCCTGTTCGGGACTCGGATAGGAACTTTCCGCGCGGACTAAGCATACGTACACCAACACCGCCGGCATCATAGTGGGCATCCATAAATTCAATTACATGCTCCAAAGTTTTTTTGCCGCTTATTGTATCCGCATTGACCAATAAAACATACTCTCCTGATGCTTTTTGGATACCCTGGTTGCGGGCTTTGGCCACGCCTGAATGTTGCTGATTTTGAATTAAATGCACTTCAGTATATTCATCCTGTACCATTGAAACAGACTTATCTGTCGACGCATCGTCAATCACAATCACCTCATGGTCAATATACTTACAGGCTTTGCTTAACGAAGCTAATCCCTGTTTTAGAAAGGGGCATGCGTTGTAATTAACTACAATAACAGAAAGTTTCATAAGCTATCAGGATAATGAATTTTCGTACGGTACACGGGTCACAATAGAACGACCTAATGTGATTTCGTCTACGTACTCTAATTCACCTCCAAAAGCTATGCCACGGGCTATAGTTGAGATATTTATTGCAAATTGTTTTAATCGTTTATTTAAATAAAAAATGGTAGTATCACCCTCCATCGTCGCGCTAAGGGCAAAAATCACCTCTTTAACAACACCGTCCTTTAATCTTTCTACCAACGTATCTACCTGCAAATCGGCCGGGCCAATGCCATCCATGGGCGAGATCAATCCGCCTAAAACATGGTATACGCCGTTGTATTGATTAGTATTTTCGATAGCCATTACGTCGCGCGTGTCCTCTACCACGCAAATCAGGCTATGGTCGCGTTTGTGGGATGTGCAGATCTCGCATATTTTTTGATCGGAGATGTTATGGCAGGTTTGGCAAAACTGGATCTCGTTACGCAGTTTGCTAATAGCAGTACTAAATTTATGCACCTCTTCCTTATCCCTGTTCAGCAAGTGCAGCACTAAACGGAGCGCGGTTTTTTGGCCCACACCCGGTAGTTTTGCAAATTCGGCAACAGCATCCTCCAGCAATTTAGATGAAAAATTCATGGTACGAATTTACGGATTTTAGGTATTGCTGCATAGTTTGATATGCCGTCATATTTACCGGGTATCCCACTAAATATTATACAATGCGGGACAAGGTAATAACTTACTGTTTATCAATTAAATACAAAAATACTAAAATAGCTTTTATTTAAAGTTTTACTTCTTAATATATATATAAATTACTGTAATACAATTAGTAATATATTTTTACAGGGGTGTCCCACTCGTTTCTGAATGGGACGGAATGGGACACCTCCATTTTTATGAATTTGAACGTTAAAAATCTCTTCTTTCGGCTCAAAATCTGGTAAATTCACGACTTTTTTCCGTCCTTTTTCCGACTTTAAAACGACTTTGAAAATCACTATTCCGATAGCTATCGGGACACTAATGAACTACCTACTCACTCCGCAGATTTTTAACCGGGTTAACCCAGGCAGCTTTTATGGCTTGCCAGCTTACGGCTAAAAGGCACAAGGCTATGCTTGAAAAAAGCGTCGCCACAAAAACCCAAATATTAAAGCCTGTATGGTAGGTGTATGATTTAAGCCATTGATCTATATTATACCAGCTGATGACCGCACCTATTACGAAGGATATTAAAACCAGTTTGACAAACTCCTGCGATAGTTTTAACCAGAGCCCGGCAGTACTTGCACCTAATATTTTACGGATGCTGATCTCCTTGCCTCGGCGCTCGGCCGAGAACGAGGCCAAACCAAAAAGACCGAGGCATGATATGATGATAGCCAAGCAGGCAAACATTATCGCCATGGTGCCTAATTGTTGTTCGCTTTTGAATTTTTGGGCGAAGCTTTCGTCGGTAAATTTATAATCGAACGGGTAATAGGGATTGTATTTGTGGTAAATATCCTGTAGTAATCCGAGGTTTTTTAATACGGAATTTGCGGGGTTAAGCCTCAAACCTATATTACCTATCCAACCCTTTGTAAAGCCAATAATGGTAGGTTTTACAGCCTCGTAGGGCGAGCCCCAAACAAAGTTTTTAACCACACCTATAACGGTACGCTCGGCATTCATCCAAGTTAATTTTTGCCCAATCGGGTCTTTTAAGTGCATCAGCTTTACGGCAGCTTCGTTCAACACAACCGCGGTAGAGTCTGACGGGCGATCAATAGCAAAATCGCGGCCTTGTATTATCTTTATCTGGTAGGTATTTAGCATGTGGTAAGTAACCGCAATACAATCAATCGGGATTTTGTCTTCTCCAGGCAATTGGCCCGGCCATTTATTTTTCCATGTGGCGTTGGTTAAGGTTGTAATGGGTTCTGAGATACTGGCGGCATCTGTAATTGCTCCCACGCTGATGGCATTCTGCCTAAAGCTTTCAAACTTATCGTACATAGGACCGTCTATCGGTAATTCGATAAGGCCGCTGCGATTGTAGCCAATTGGCAAACCTTTAATGTAATTGATTTGCCTGTAAACAAAAATACTGGATACGACAAGGCATATGGCAAAAGTGAATTGTAAAACTACCAATACCTGGCGTGGCCTAATGGTAGTTTTAGTACTGGCAAACTGCCCCTTTAATACCTTTACGGGGTTAAACAACGATAAAAACAATGCCGGGTAGCTGCCTGCAAACAAACCGGTTACAACTGTTACGCCAAGTGCTGTTAACCAAGCCCATAAGTTGCTGTAAGGGATACTTAAGCTGATGCCAATAAGGTTCCTGAAAAAAGGCATCAACACAATTATCAACACCAGTGATGTAGCGAGCGCTATAAATGCCATTAATAACGACTCGCCCATAAATTGCGCTATAAGCGAGTTGCGGCGTGCTCCAATTGCCTTGAGGATCCCCACTTCCCTTGCCCGTCGTACTCAACCGATTATTGAAAGTTCTCCGGATCATTATCTACCTTATAATATTTTGCTTTATTTATTTTTATTACATCTACTCCTTTATCCTTGATACCTGTCTCTACACTCGCGTATTGCATTAGTGTTTTCAATAAAGGAACTCTTTTTATTTGTCCTCCCGTTATTGACCAAGAATCGCTTCCAGAAGAAATATCTCCGACTTTGAACACTCCTCCCACTTTTTCCATTGTATATTCAACCAAGAAAGTAACCTTGTCTTTCTGAACTTTATATTTACCCCCTATTGTTATAACCCTCTTTAAGGCATCATATTGACTGGAATTAAAGCGGAACGTCCCATTTGAAAAAAACTGATAGGTATCCAAATACCCTGAACTTACCTCAGGGGTATCTAATTGCCAAATACCCACTAAGCTTTGCGCGTTGATGAAACTGCATTTTATAATAATTAGAAGCAATAATGTCAATTTTTTCATTGTCCTGGTGTTGGTTTTATTGTTACTGTTTTTAATACATTGGGTTTGAATATAAGGTTTTTTTTTACTTTATCCTTTGAAAAAGACCCATTTAATGAAGTGAAACCAGAATATTTAGTTATACCGATATTGGCGATTTTTTTCTTTAGCCAAGTTCTCCCCAATACTATAAGTAGCGACATGCCCATGACCAGAAGGATTAGAATACGTAGCAAACGAACGACCTCTATTTTGATCATTAGCTGTTGCGCCCTTTAAATCAGTCTTTTGGTAATTGGTATTGTTTCCGCTGTTCAATTGTTTATCCATATTATTAGGATTGCCATTTACAACTATTGAGAAATTATTTACTAAAGAACCTGAACGCGATTTTAAAAATAGTTTTTGATTATTTACCGCAGATTTAATGATTAATATAATTTAACAGATTTTATTCTTCTTGATTCCTGACTTTTGACCTCTTGCTTCCCTTACTCGCTTTTCAAACTCCTCACCGGATTAACCGTTTTAAAATAGTTTTTAAACATGATTTAAAGTTCATAGACCATAGTTGATAGCCTATGCGACAAACCATTGCCGGATCTCTAATTAACTGATCTCTGATCACTATTCGCTCCGTAAGCTCTTCACCGGGTTGGCCAATGCCGCCCTAATAGTTTGGAAGCTAAGTGTAAACAAGGCTGCGGTTAACATGCCTGCCCCGCTCAGTGCGAAGATCCACCAACTGATGGTGGTACGGTCGGCAAAGTTTTCCATCCATTTATGCATGGCCCAGTAGGCTATCGGCGTTACCAGTACAAAGGCTAATACGATTAGCCAGATCAATTCTGACGATAGCAGCCTAACTATCTGCGCTACTGACGCCCCTAATACCTTGCGTACGCCAATTTCTTTGGTTCGCAGCGTTGTGGTGTATATAGCAAGGCCCAGTAAACCCAGGCAGCTAATAAAAATAGATAAGCCCGTGGCCCAGGTAAGCAGTTTGGAGGTGTTTTGCTCGGCAGTGTAAAATTTAGCGATGTTCTCATCATAAAAATCATACTCAAAGTCATCCTCGGGATAAACCTCTTTCCAGGCTTTGCCTACGCTGGCAATAGCTATTTTCCATTCGTTACCGCCCGCGGTTTCGGGTTTTAAAGCAAGGTGAAAGGTACGGTTCTTAAATCTATTGTGATTAGGGATCAACAGCGTAAGGGGTTTTATAGGCGAGCGTAACGACCGCTGGTAAAAGTCGGCAGTAACGCCTATTATTTCGGCTTTTTTATCGCCGTAATCTATTAGTTTACCAATGGCATCGCCTGGGTTACGGAAACCTAATACTTTTGCATAGGTATTATTGATCACAAAACCTCCTCCTCCGGTTGTGTCCGATGGTTTTAAGTTGCGGCCTGCCAATAGTTTTATTTGGTAAACTTTAAGGTAATTCTCATCTGCATACTTTAGCTGCAGATCTGTTTTGATCTCTTTTTTACCATCCTTATAAATTACTTCGGTAGAGTTTATATTGCCCGATGATGGCGGCGCACCACCTATGCTTATCATTTCTATCTGCGGTGTAGCGCTTATTTTATCCATAAATACCTGCTGCTTATCGGTGTCGATCTGCTTGTAAGGTGTCGACATGTTTACGATGGCATCCTTTTTAAAGCCAAGGTCCTTATGCAAAGCGTAATAGATCTGCTTGCTTACCAGAATAGTCGCCATGATAAAGAACTGCGCTATCACAAACTGGGTAACCGTTAACGATTTACGCAGCCAGGCCGTGCGTGATTTATTACTGCCGCCCAGTACCTGGTTCTTTAATACATCAACAGGTTTATAGCCCGATAACATCAATGCCGGATAAAAGCCCGATAATACGCTTACTAATACCACTAGTACCAATAGAAACATAAACAAATCCGGCTGATGCATGTAGTTTATGGTGACGCCCTTGGGTATAAAATCTACAAACAGCTTCAATATTACCGGTGCCAGGGCTATGGAGATAATAACCGCGAATAAGGTAATTAAGAAGGTTTCGCTTAAAAACTGCGCTATGAGCTGGCCGCGGGTACTGCCCATGGTTTTGCGGATGCCAATTTCTTTGGCGCGTTGCGATGCCTGCGCGGTGGTTAGGTTTATAAAATTGATACAGCCCAATATCAGCAGGAAAGCCGCAATAACTAACAGCCCGTACAGCGTTGTTTTGTTTGCGGTACGTTCGCCGTCGAGGCCGCCATACACCTGGTCGAAGTGAAGATCTTGAAGGGGCTGTAAATGAAATGCTTGGGTATTGCCTTTATTTTCGGGCTTCGGTGGGTTGTGCTTTTTAAGCATCACGTTCAATTGCTTTTCTACCTGTACGGCAGATGCCGTTGGCGATAACTTTATAAACAATTGCGATGACGAGCTGGTGCTGCTCCACTGTGTAACCTGGAAATAATCTTTTAAGAAATGGTTGGTGGTGCCGCTGATGTACGAGATAAAATCGTGGTAATTAAAATCAGTGTGCTCTTTTAAAGGCTCAACAATGCCGCTAACGGTGGTTTTGATGGAATCGTCATAAACCACCTCTTTGCCTATCATATCTCCATACTTCAGCTTAGGAAAATAGATCCTAGCCTGGTCGGTGGTTAGTACCACCTGGTTTGGGTTTTTAAGTGATGTTTTTGCCGAGCCGGTAACCCATTTGTAATTAATGATGTTAAAGTAATGCTCATCGGCGAAAATAACACCGCTTTGTTTTTTTATTTTGTTGCCTGCAACCGATCCGTTAGGGATCATTACCGTTGATTGGTCATAAATTAAAAATGGCGCAACCTGGTCTACGCCCGTTACCTCTGCTGTTACCACAGGCGACAGGGCCATGGTAACCCCGCTGTTATGGCCGGCTTCTCCGGAGAATGAAAAATCGGTAGTAACGCGGTAGATGCGGTCGGTATCCTTGTGGAACTTATCGAACGTAAAATCAAAATAGACAATGAGGTAAATAACCACCGCGGCGCTAATACCGATGGATAAGCCTACAATGTTGATCAGGGTAAACAGTTTATGTTTCCTGAACCCCCTGAACGCGATTTTAAAATAGTTTTTGATCATTTACCGCAGATTTAATGATTAATATAATTTAAAAGAATTTTTTTTGATTCCTAACTCTTGTCATTTTGCCTCACCTACTCGCTTTTCAAACTCCTCACCGGATTAACCGTTTAAAAATAGTTTTTAAACATGATTTAAAGTTCATAGACCATAGTTGATAGCCTATGCGACCAACCATTGCCTGATATCTAATTAACTGATCTCTGATCACTATTCGCTCCGTAAGCTCTTCACCGGGTTGGCCAATGCCGCCCTAACAGATTGAAAGCTTACGGTTATAAATGCTACCATTAAGGCAAGCGCGCCGGCCACAATAAACACCCACCAGTGAATCTCTACCCGGTATGCAAACTCCTGCAACCACTTGTGCATGGCATACCAGGTAATTGGTACTGCTATAATGATAGACAAGCTCACCAATTTTAAAAACTGCGCCGATAACATCCCCGTAATACTGCCTGATGATGCCCCAAGTACCTTGCGGATGCCAATTTCTTTAACCCTTTGGCGGATGCTGAATGCTGATAAGCCGAACAAACCTAAACTTGCTATCACAACCGCCAGTATAGCAAACGAAGTAAATATCTTACCGGTGCGTGCTTCGTTTACGTAAAGCTGTGCAAACTGGTCGTCAAGAAAGGTATAGCTAAAGGGGCTGTCGGCATGGAAATCTGTCCATTGTTGTTTAATGTCTGATAGTAAACCTGCAACATCAGCGGTTTTTACTTTTAACATGATAGTGCCATTGCTATGGCCATAAAGCATCATTAAAGGGGCAATTTTTTCTTTGGCTGATGAGTAATGAAAATCCTTTACTACACCCACTATTGTAAACTCGCGCTGGCCGGAGCGGACGATGGTTTTGCCAATTGGATCTGATGCGATGCCTAATTCTTTAATAGCGGTTTCGTTTACGATAACAGCTGCTGAATCACCGAGAGAAGCGGGAGAAAAGTTACGGCCAGCCGCCATTTTCATACCCATGGTTGGCAGGTAGCTTTCGTCAATATGATAGATAGCACTATGGATCTCGCTATGCGAAGCATCAGCAGTAGTAGATTTTAAGTAGATCTGGGTGCCATCACTTGTACGTATAGGCACATCGCTGGAGATGGTAGCATTTACCACCTGTTTGTTTTGTAACAACTGGTTCTTAAAGGGCTCCAGGTTATTTTTTAAGGTGTACGTATCGTTAATCACCAATATCTGTTCTTTATCGTAACCCAGCTTTTGGTTCTGCATATAGTGCAGTTGCTGGTAAACTATTATTGTACCAATGATAAACATAGTTGAGATAGCAAACTGGAAAACGATTAACCCACTGCGTAAAACGCTTTTGCTGTTTTGCGAATTGGTATTGCCCTTTAATACACTCAATATCTTAAACGACGAGATAAAGAATGCCGGGTAAATTCCTGCGGCTACACCTACTATCAAAGCAATAAACAATTCGATAATTAAAGCTTTGTAATTTAGGTAGAACTGGATGGTAGTGTTTTTACCTGCCACTTCGTTAAAGTATGGCAGTAACAGGTAAACCAATGCCAGGGCAAAAAACATAGCCAATGTGGTCAACATAATTGATTCGGCCAAAAATTGACCCACCAGGCTGCTTTTTAACGAACCCAATACCTTACGGATGCCTACTTCTTTAGAACGTTTGGCAGATGCCGCGGTAGAAAGGTTAGTAAAGTTAATACAAGCCAGTATTAGGATAAAAATGGCTAATACGCCAAATATATAAATGTAGTTGATATCGCCGTTTGCCTCGCGCTCGTATTTGGTGTGCGAGTGCAGGTGGATATCGGTTATTGGTTGTAAGCTAAACAGAAATGTATTTACCGATTTTTGCGCTTCTACAACGCTCACGCCCATATCACGCTGAATTTCGGGCACTACATATTTTGATACCAGTTGCGGAAATTGTGCTTCCAGCTTTTTTGGGTCGGCATTTTTATCGAGCATCAAATAGGTATAAAAACCAACGTTGCTCCAGGTTTGTTGCCTGTTTTTTGTATTCAGGCTAATAAAGGCATCCGCATGGAAATGGGAGTTATCGGGTACTTTATCGATAACTCCGGTAACCTTTACAGGCGCTTTAGCGATCAGTATGATCCTACCAAGTGCAGGATATTCGCCAAAGTATTTTTTGGCCATGTCTTTTGTTAACACAACACTGTTTGGCTCAATTAAAGCAGTTTTATTATCACCCTCTAAAAGCGGAATGGAAAAGATCTGCAAAAAGTTTGAATCTACGCCGGCTATCTGGTTTTCTTTAAACTGGCGGCTGCCATATTCTACAAATAAAGGCGGGTTGCTTGTTAGACGGGTTGATGCCAAAATTTCGGGATAGGCATTCTTCATGCCCTCGCCTACAGCAACATCAACTATTGGATAGGTATCTGTACCAACGGCGCCAACCGTGCCTAAGTTAACGCGGTAAAGCTGTTTGGCGTTTGAGGAATAAGTATCATAAGTAAGCTCCTGGTGCAGGTAGCCGGTAATTAACATACAGCAGGCAAGGCCAATAGCCAAACCAAACATATTAATAAAAGAGAACACTTTGTTTTTAGTAAGGCTCCTCCATGCAATTATTATATAATTCTTAATCATAATACAGTGATGTGTTTAAAAGGGATACCAAACTATTACATTACTGATAATCAATACTATAAGTATGCACGAAAGCTTTCGTGTGTTCGCTATCGTAACAGCTATTGTTCGGTTATGATACAGTAGCCCCTCCTATTCCTCCCCGGAATGGAGGACTTTAAGCCCCTCTCTACCGTAGAGGAGCTTGGGGTGAGGCTTACTCGCTTCTCAAACTCTTAACCGGGTTGGCAAGCGCGGCTTTTATGGCCTGGTAACTTACGGTTACAATGGCTATAAATACGGTTATTAAACCGGCAGCGGCCAGCATCCACCAGCTTAAAGTAATACGGTATTCAAACTTTTGCAGCCATTTGTTCATCCCCCAGACAGATAACGGGATAGCGATCACGATGGCTATGGCAACCAGCTTTAAAAAGTCTTTGGATAGCAGCGTTGCCAAATTTATAACCGTTGCACCAAGTACTTTGCGTACTCCTATTTCCTTCACCCGTTGCTCGGCGGCGTAAGCTGCCAAACCAAACAACCCAAGGCAGGAAATTACAATTGCCAAACCTCCAAAAAGGTTGGATAGCGTAGCCAGCAATTGCTCGTTTTTAAATTTCTTCTCAAAATCGCTATCCACAAATTTCACCGTTGGCGGGTATGCCGGGTTATAGGTTTTCAGGGCTTTGTTTATAGCTTGGATATTAGCGCTGATGCTTTTGTTTTGATTTAAGCGCAGTTCAATGATGTTGCCATTATTACCTATATACTGGCTTATCATTGGGCGGGTTTTTTCGTATGGGGATCCCCACACAAAATCTTTATAAACACCAACTACGGTAAGTTGGCTATCGCCCCATTTTATAAGGGAGCCCACAGGGTTTTTAAGATTCATCACCTTAGCTGCAGATTCATTTATCATTACCGTTTTGCCTGCAGTATCTGTTGGATAAGCGCCTGAAAATTCTCGCCCGTCAATTAGTTTAACACCTGCGGTTTTAATAAAATCGTTACCCGCCCTAAACACATCAAACAGGATGGTTTGGTCGTCGCGTTTGCCGGGCCAGCTTATACCCCACGTGTTATTACCACTATCTGTCATACTTTGCGAAAACACCGAACCGTTAGTTACAACACCATCAGTTTTTAACTGGTTAATTAATACTTCTACATTTTTGCCCAAATCGCCTTCGATAGGTATCTCTACCAGATTATTCTTATCAAATCCGGCCGATTTCTCCTGTACAAATTTAATCTGGCGGTAAATACAAATTGTAGCAGTTATGAGGAAAACCGCGAAGCCAAACTGTACCACAACCAACACTTTACGTAGCGGCAATGCCGAGCCTCCGCCCTTAAACATCCCTTTTAAAACCTTTATAGGCTCAAATGCCGATAGGTAAAAGGCAGGATAACTCCCTGCCAGTATACCGGTAAATAAACCGATGCATATGATAGCTACCCACGCAAGTACATTGCTGTATGGTAATATCAATTGGATGCCCAATAAAGTATTAAAATACGGCAATGATAATACCACGATCAACATTGCGACGATCGTGGAGAGTAGCGATAAAATAACCGACTCGGTAATAAACTGACTAACCAGCGATGACCTGCTTGAACCGATTGCCTTACGGATGCCCACCTCTTTGGCGCGTTCCTCAGACCGGGCGGTGCTCAGGTTCATAAAATTAACACAGGCCACCAGTAAAATACAAATAGCCAGGGTGATGAATAGTTTCATCTGATCTATCATCCCTCCCACGGTTTTGCCCTCAACAAATTCTGAGTATAAATGTAATTTGCTGAACGGGTAAAGAAATAATTGATTTTTATTACCATTATTATGCCGCTCCACCATGTTTTTCATAATCATATTGGCACGGGTTAATGCTGATGGATCTTTTAATTGGACAACCGTACGCGCGAAATTGCTGCCCCAATCTGAATTTTTTGCCCAAGAGTTAGTGTCTTCGAACATTATCCAAGGTAATACAAACTCAAACTGGAATGTAGCATTTGCAGGTACATCTTCAATTACACCGGTAACTGTTAAAGGCAACTGGTTGTTACGCTTTACAATCTTGTTTATCGGATCTTCGTCGCCAAAAAGGGTTTTAGCCAATTTTTGGGTGATGACAATTGAGTTTGGCAGTTTTAACGCATTGTTAGCCGTGCCTTTTATAAAATGGTACGAGAAGATGTTAAAGAAACCATCATCAGCAAACATGCCCGCTTTTTTAAAGCTGTTGTTTTTGTAGGTTAGCAAGCCTTCTGCGGTATAAGTAACAGTTCTTACCGTGCGCACGGCACCCGGCACTTCGGTTTTTATGGTTGCCGCAGCCAGGCTTGGTGTGGCAGCGAAGGTATATATCTTACCATCACCCGGCTGGTTATTCTCAACCAGGTATATGTTATCAATATTGTCAAACTGCTTATCATAGTTAAAATGATAGGCCACATACAAAAGCAACAGCAGGCAGCTTGCCATGCCTAATGCCAAACCGCCCGCGTTAATTAACGAAAAGCCTTTATGCTTGGCTATGTTGCGCCAAGCAATTTTTAAATAATTCTTAAACATATACCTTGTGATTTTTTGTGTTTATTATTTGCTCGAAACATTAACGGCACCATCGCCACGTACTTCAACTAATGAGCCACCGCCGTTTAGTTTGCCGTTTACGCGTTCTTTCATTTTGTTGCCTTCAAACTTACCGCTCATGCTAAAGATTACGTTGTTGCCACGCAGGTCTACATCTACACCCTGGCTTGCAGGTAACTGCAGGTCAACGTGGCCCGAGTTTGCATCGATCTTAACATACTTGCCTACACGCAGCATTTGCACGTGCATGCTACCCGCGCTTGTAGACGCATCAACACTTCCACTCATGGCTACCAGGTTTACACTGCCGCCGCTGGTACCTGTAATAATATCGCCATCTATATTGTTTCCACGTACGCTGCCGCCGCTTGTTTTGGCATCAATAGTTCCTTTAAGGTAGCTAAGGTTTAACGAGCCGCCGCTGGTCTCCAAACGGATCTTGCCACTGCAATCACTTGCAGTAACGCTGCCACCGCTTGTTTCAAGGTCGATATTAGGTTTACAGCCGGCTACATTGATACTGCCACCACTGGTTTCGCCTTTAACTATTCCGGTTAAGTCGGTAGCATTGATACTGCCGCCGCTGGTTTCAAAGTTTTGGTCGCCGATAAGGTTTTTCAGGTATAAACTACCACCGCTTGTGTTCAGGTTTGTAGTGGTTTTAGCATTCACATAAACTTTAAAGCCGATGCTTAAAGATCTTCTCCAACCCATGTTATTTCGGCGGCTTTTAGCTGTAGCATGCAGTTCGCCGCCGTGGATATCGATATCCAGGCTGTAATCTTCTTCTAAACGTTTTTTAATTTCTTCTTTGGTTAGCTGCTGGTTGTTATTGCCCACCACATACACATCCACGTGTGCCTGTTCGGTACCGCCAACTACAGAGATACTGCCGCCGCTGGTATTTACAAATATCGCTTTAATACCGTCGTTAGCTAACGAGCGGGTGTAATATGGCGTTTTGCTATCCTGTGCCGATGCAAAGTAAACGGGCGATGCCATGAGTAATAAAAGGAAATACTTTTTCATAATATGTTTTGAGTTTATAATAAGACCACTTTTTTGTTTAAAGGGTTGCGTTGGAATAAAAAAAGTCCGGCCCCACCTAATCCTCCCCGGCAGGGAGGACTTTAAAAAGCACTTCTCTAACGGATAGGGGGTTTGGGGTGAGGCTTACTCGCTCCGCAAACTCTTCACTGGGTTAGCCAGCGCGGCTTTTATAGCCTGGAAACTAATTGTTAAAAAAGCAATTAGCACGGCAATGATACCTGCCAGCAGGAATACCCACCATTGCATTTCTACACGATAAACAAAGTTTTGCAACCATATATTCATTAGCCACCATGCCAGGGGCGATGCCAATACAAGCGCCACAATTACCAGCACAATAAAATCTACCGAAATAAGCGATACAATGCCGGATACTGTTGCCCCCAATACTTTACGGATACCAATTTCCTTACCTCTTTGCTCAGCAGTAAACGCTGCCAATCCAAACAGGCCCAAACAAGATATAACAACGGCAACTAACGCAAACACCGACATTAGGCGGGATGATTTTGCATCATTACGATATATCTTATCAAACTCCTGATCAAGAAAGCTATAATTAAATGGTAGACCGGGGAAATTTTGCTTCCATATAGCCTCTACGGCTTTAATGGCCTCGGCTTGCTTGTTAGGTGCAACTTTTAAAAGGTAATTGGTGTTGTATTCAGTATTCTTGTTTTTAAACACTACCGGTCCAATTTTATCGTGCATGGTACGGTAATTAAAATCTTTTACCATACCTATTACCACGCCCGTATCGCCATCCGAAACAAAACGCTGCCCTATGTATGGTTTATGCAGATTAAGCTCTTTTGCAGCGGTTTCATTTAATATCGCGTTGTGAACATCGCTTTTACCATCCAAAAACCACCTGCCAACAATAAAGTTCAGCTTCACCAGCTTACTGTAGTCGCGATCTACACTAAAATAGGAAATTGCAGGGTCGAAACCTTTTGGGCGACCATCCCAATCAGCACTTCCTGAAGAATAATTGTCATTGTTTTGGATAGATCTCAGCCCTATCAGCGATACAGCCTGAATAGGCGCTTGCTGTAATAAGCTTTGTTTAATGGTTGATTTTACAGCTTTTCTTTTAGCATCATTTAACTGATGCATTGTTTTCCATGGCACACTAAACGACATGGTTTGCGCACGGTTATACCCCGGGTTTTGTGAGCGTATAAATGACAGCTGTCGGTAAATGGTTATCACACCCACTATTAGAAATATGGAGAATGTAAATTGCAGTACAACCAACCCCTTGCGCAGCATACTGTCATTCATTTTAAGCACACTTGTACCCCTAAAGGTGTTTAGCGGTTTAAAGGATGATAAAAGCAAAGCGGGGTATATACTATTTAAAATAACGGTAACCAGCAACGTGCCTATCATAATGAGCCATAGGTTGCTGGAGTTTGCAGACAATGAAAAATTTCGTTCGGTAAAACTGTTAAATACCGGCAGAAAGATGCTGATAATGAAGATGGTTAACACCAGTGCAAGTATGCTTATTAAAGCAGATTCGGCTATAAACTGCGCGAAAAGTTGCCTACGGCCAGCCCCGACTATTTTTTTAATACTTACTTCCTTGGCTCGTAAACTTGCCCTTGCGGTAGTAAGGTTTACATAATTTATACAAGCTATAACCAGCAGCAATACGCCCAGTATCACAAAAATCAAAACAACTTTTTTATCGCCATGAATGATGCCGGAATCCTGCAGATCATTCTCAAAGTGCATATCAGTTAGCTTTATTAGACCAATCTTTAGGTTCTTTTGATCGCGATGCTTATCAAGGATATTCTGCAGCTTTACCGAGGTTTTTTTAATGTCAGTACCCGGCTTAAGCTTTAAAAAAGTGAGGTAGTTAAAGTTACCCCATTGCAATTCATTCTCTTTTTGTTTTACATCGGCATGCCTGGCAGCTACCGGTATAAACACACCAAATTTAAAGCTGGAGTTGGCAGGCGCGTCTTTTACAACGGCCTGTACCTGATAGTCAACACTATCAATGCGTATTATTTTACCAATGGCATCCTGGTTGGCAAAATATTTTTTTGCCTTACTTTCCGACAGAATTATACTGAAGGGGTTTTGCTTAAACGCGATGGCATTACCACTTAAAAAATCATTTTTAAATACATCAAACCATGCATTATCAACATACGCAGCCGTAGTTTCGGGGAAAAATTCACCATTTATATTAAAGTAAAGCGGTTGGTAGGTTACTACCTGCACACGGGTAAGTGCCTCAACTTCGGGTATTTGCCTTTTTGCTTCTTCGCCAAGGCTGTACGGTGAACTTTCCCAAACCCAGGTTGTACTTTTATCTATCGACAAATAATCTTTAATGCGATAGATCTGCTGCGAATCGAGCTGGCTTTTATCAAAGCCATACTCATTTTGTACCCATATAAAAATGAATACAGCGGAGGCCATACCAACAGATAAGCCGGCAATATTGATAAAGCCGGTTGCCCTGTGTTTCCAAAAACTTCTCCAGGCGGTTTTAAAGTAATTTTTCAACATGTTTTTTAATTTAAAATTAACAGGTCGCTTTCTTCGATTTTTATGAATCGATGACTTAACACCCAATAACATTTTATTCCGAACGTAAACTCTTTACCGGGTTTGCCAGCGCGGCCTTTATGGATTGTATGCTGATGGTTGCCAGGGCTATCAATGATGCCCCACCGCCTGCAAACAGGAATACTACCCAGCCGATGTTAATTTTATAGGCAAAATCCTGCAGCCAACTGTTCATGGCAAACCAAGCTATCGGCATGGCTATTACAATGGCAATGATGATTAGCACCATAAATTCGGTAGCCAGCAAACGAATGATTTTGGCTACACTTGCACCCAATACTTTGCGGATCCCTATTTCCCTTGTTTTTACCTGTGCCGAATAGGTTGCCAATCCAAACAAACCAAGGCAGGATATCACGATAGCGATGGTAGCAAACAGGTTAAATAACGAACCTTGCTTTTGCTCCATGGTGTACATTTTGGTGTAGGTATCATCCAAAAAGGCGTAGTTAAATGGCACGTCGTTATTGTACTGTTTCCATGACGCTATAGCCGCGGCTATAGCTTGCTGCGCATCGCGGCCTGTGGTTTTTACGTATACTTTCCAGCAGTAATTTGGCTGGTATTGGAACACGGCAGGCTCTATCTTTTTATGGATGGTGGTGAAATGGAAGTCTTTTACCACGCCAATGATTGTCCCGTTGCGGGCCTGAATGCGCAGGCGTTTGCCAATCGGGTCTTTTAAACCCATTTCCTTTACAGCGGTTTCATTAATAATGAAGTGTGCAGAATCGGCCACTACTCCTGTAAAGTTATCGCCAGACAGGAGTTTCATTTTGAAAAACGGGATCAGGTCTTTATCGGCATAAACCTGGTTAAACCACATGTTGGAGTTTGCAGGCTTGCCATCCCAGTCGATATTGCCTGTAGAACTGCCATTGGTGATAATATCACGGCCGGCACGCGTTACCGAGAGTACCGCGGGGTTTTTAAGCAATTCGGTTTTCACTACATCGAAGTGCTTTTGCATATCGTT
The DNA here is from genome assembly GCF_024055595.1 of Mucilaginibacter aurantiaciroseus. Taxonomy (GTDB): domain Bacteria; phylum Bacteroidota; class Bacteroidia; order Sphingobacteriales; family Sphingobacteriaceae; genus Mucilaginibacter; species Mucilaginibacter aurantiaciroseus. Next base: position 1,057,483 of record NZ_JAMXOF010000001.1, on the reverse strand, counting down.
ACGCATACTGAAAGAGAATACGTTTTCTTTATCGTACCCCAGGTTTTTATTGCGGATAAACCTCAACTGGTTGCCAATAACCAATGTGCCGATGATAAGGATGATAGATGCTGAAAATTGCAATACCACCAAAATCCTGCGGAAGGCCACGTTGCCAATACTTACCGAGATCTTGCCTTTTAGCGCCTTTAATGGTTCGAAAGACGAAAGCAGTAATGCAGGATAGATGCTTGATGCAGCAAGTGTGCCTACAAGTGTTAGTAATATACAAAGCCAGATGTTATAATTTGAAAAGTTTAACGCGATTTGCTTGCCCGAGAACTGGTTAAATTCGGGCAATAATAATATGAGCAATACAAAAGCAAAAACGGATGCTATTACAAACAGCAATGCCGTTTCAACCATAAACTGCATAAACAACTGGAACTTGCCCGCCCCTATTATTTTACGCATGCTTACCTCCTTTGCCCGCAGCATAGAACGCGCAGTAGACAGGTTTACGTAGTTGATACAGGCTATCACCAACAGCATCAATGCCACAATAGCAAATGTACTTACGGTTGACATGCCGGCATCCGTACCATCTGCTTTGTACAAGTGCATTTTTAATAATGGTTGGGTAAGATACGGCACTGGGGCGTCTATCGGATTTTGGCGCTCATGTATGGCTTGTAATTTTTTCTCTAAGGCAACTGTGTTTACGTTGTCGTTCTTTAGTAACAGGTATGTTTCAAAACCAAAGTTGCTCCAATCTGCATCCATTGATGATATAATAGTTTTGTTATCGTAGCTCTTTTTGCTTTTGATGTAAGCGAGATCATTAAACCTCGATATCGGCATCAACACATGGTATTGGAAACTTGAATTTGCGGGATAATCGGCAATTACACCGGTTACTTTATTTTGCTCGTCCTGGCCGGTGATCACTATTTTGCCTATCGGGTCTTCGTTGCCAAAATATCTTTTGGCTGTGCTTTCGGTAATTACGATCGAGCTGTTATCCGGGAACGGATTACGCTTGTCCCCTTTTACCAGGTTAAAATCAAATACGGTAAAATACGACGGATCGGTAAAGGCAAAGCTACTTTCATAGAATACTTTGTCTTTATATTTAAAAGGCGCATCGCCAAGTGGCATCACACGCACGGCATCCTTCACCTCAGGAATTTCGCTCTTGGCGAATGTTGCAACCGGGGCTATAATATGGCTAAAGATCTGCTTGCTAATACCAGTACCGCCTACAATACCTACTTTATAGATATTTTTAGCTTTAGTGTTGTTCTTGTCAAAGCTCAATTCGTCCTGCACCCAAAGCAACATAAACAAGCCCACAACAAGGCCCACGGTTAAACCCGTTACATTTATGGTAGCGTAAAACTTATTTTGAAGTATGTTACGCCAGGCGGTTTTTATATAGTTTTTTATCATGATGTTAAATTCTAAAAGCTAAATTCTAATAAGCCTAATCTCAAATTAACTGATCTCCAATCACTATTCCGACCTCAAACTCTTCACCGGGTTTGCCAGCGCGGCTTTTATAGATTGAAAGCTGATGGTTACAAATGCTATGAGCAATGCCCCTACACCAGCTGCTGCTATTACCCACCAGTGTATGGTTACGCGGTAAGCAAAATCCTGTAGCCACTTATTCATTACGAACCATGCAAACGGCGATGCGGTTACAATGGCAATACATACCAGTTTTATAAAATCTTTTGAAAGCATGGCCACAATTACGCTTACATCGGCACCTAAAACTTTGCGGATACCTATTTCTTTGGTGCGTTGTTCCGCAGCGTAAGCGGCTAAACCAAACAAGCCAAGGCAGGCAATAATAATAGCCAGTGCTGTGAAGATGACAAAGATCCTCCCGATGCGTTGTTCTGAACGGTATGAAGCATCAAAGTCTTGATCCATAAATGAGTAATCGATCTGTATACCCGGCGATAGGCTATTCCACTTATCTTTGATCTGCCCCATCAGTCCGGTAATATTTGAAGTGCTTACACGGATGGCTAACGCGCCCGGGTTTTGGCCGTAGGTAAGTACAATAGGATCAATTTTTTCGCGCAGCGAGTTAAAGTGAAAATCTTTAACAACACCTACTATATGGCATTCTTTAACATTCGGCGTAGTTCCTTTACGGTCGCCACCTAATGATTGATAAACTGTTTTATTGATAGGGTCTGCAAAACCCAGGAACTTGGCAGCAGCCTCGTTGATGATAACCGCCGATGAATCGGTCTGCATGTCTTTTGAGAAATTGCGGCCCTGCGCCATTTTCATATCCATGGTTGGAATGTAATCGGCATCAACCTGCCAGCTTTGCGGGAAAAGCGATTTCTTTTGGTCGTAAGTAGCATCTTTAAAATAGATGCGAGTATTGCGCCAGCCGTTGGTAGGCAAAAAACCAGTCATGGTGGTTTCTTTTACGCCCGGTAATTCGGCAAGTGCCTGTTTAAATACATTGGTTTGTTGATTAAGCTCGCCCAGATTTTTTACAACAAGCACCTGGCTGCGGTTGTAACCAAGGTTTTTGGTTTGGATAAAGTTCAGCTGATTATAGATCACCAATGTACCAATGATCAATAGTATCGATACAAAAAACTGAAATACGACTAAGAAGCTGCGCAAACCACCGCCTTTAAAACCGGCAGAAAGTTTACCCTTCAATACATCTATCGGTTGGAAGGCCGATAAAAAGAACGCCGGGTATGAACCTGCTAATGAACCAATAACCAATACAATAGCTAACAGCGATGGCACCAGCCATTTAAGCGAATCTACAGTGAGTACAATCTCTTTACCGGACAGTTGGTTAAAGAAAGGCAATAGTATTACTGCCGCGACAATCGCAATTACGGTAGCTACAAATGTGATCAGTATAGATTCGGCCAGGAACTGGAAGATCAGGTGCTTACGCGATGAACCCATCACCTTGCGTACCCCTACTTCTTTAGCGCGGTTTGACGAACGGGCAGTACTCAGGTTCATGAAGTTTACACATGCTATCAGCAATATAAATAAGGCGATTGCCGAAAAGATATAAACGTATTGCGTAGTGCTATTAGGCCCCAGTTCACCGCTTAGGTTTGAGTTTAAGTGAATGTCAGTCAGCGCGGTAAGGTTTAGCCTGAAATGGCTGCCGCCCTTTTCAAACTGGGCTATACTCTGCCCAAGTTCTGATTGCATTTGCGCGCCGCTAAACTTTTGCAAAAACGCTGGGAAACTGGCGGCCAGTTTTGTGTGGTCTTTCGCTTCTTTAAGCAACACATATGTACTATAATCGCTTCTTAACCATTCGTTAGATTTACTGTCAGGTACTGTAGACATAGAAATAAAGAAGTCATAGTTAAAATGCGACTGTTTTGGTACATCATGTATAATCCCTGTAACTTTTAGGTTCCAGTTATTGTTAAATGTCATTATTTTACCAATAGCATTAGTATTTTTAAAATACTTTTTAGCAATGGTTTCATTAATTACTACAGAGTTTGGCTCGACTAACGCCGATGAACTGCTGCCGCTTATCATAAGCAAAGTGAAAACATTGAAAATTGACGCATCAGCATATACCATCTTGCTTTCTATGATATTCGCATCACCTTTTTTGACATGAAAAGATCCGGCATTTTTTAGCCTTACGGCATCTTCCACGTATGGATATTCTGCCTTTAAAGTTTTGGCCAGGGGCGGCATGGCAACGGCATATTGCACGTTATTTTCGCCCAGTTTTAGGTCTTCGTTTACGCGAAATATGCGGCTGGCTTTGGTGTTGTAGCGGTCGTAGCTCAGTTCATCCACCACATAAAAAACAATGAGCAGGCAGGTAGCAAGGCCCAACGCTAATCCTAGTATATTGATAGCAGTAAAGCCCTTATTTTTATAAAGGCTCCTATATGCGGTTTTTATGTAGTTTTTAAACATGATTTTAGTTATTAATTTGTTGTATCGGGGCAGTGCCCTAAACCATCAATTATTTATGGTATTTATTCGCTCCTTAAACTCTTAACCGGATTACTTAATGCCGCTTTTATTGCTTGAAAACTGATGGTTAAAAATGCAATAAGTACTGCCCCAAAACCTGCTACGGCTAATACCCACCAATTAATTTCTATGCGATATACGTAATCCATCAGCCATTTATGCATGGCAAACCATGCAATTGGGGAAGCAATAACTATGGATATTAATACCAGTGTTAAAAAATCTTTAGATAGCATAGCGGTAATATTTATCACGCTTGCACCTAACACTTTACGGATGCCTATTTCTTTGAAACGTATTTGAGCGGTGTAAGTGGCCAGTCCAAACAAGCCAAGGCAAGAAATAAATACGGCAATACACGCAAACACATTAAATAGTGTGGCTGTGTTTTGCTCAGATTTATAAAGTTCATTATAACTCTCGTCTAAAAATTTGTATTCAAACGGAAAATCTGCATTATATTGTTTCCATTGTTTTTGTACGGCACCTATAGCGGCTGTGGCGGTTTTCCCGTTTGTTTTAACAAATATTTGCCAGCTATTAGAGCTGTAAGTAAAAATGGCAGGTTCAATAGCTTGCTTTAGTGAAGCTAAGTGAAAATCTTTCACTACACCAATAATACGCCCGTACGAACCATGGAATTTAAAACGTTTGCCTACTGGATTCTTTATACCCGCAAGCCTTACAGCAGTCTCATTTAATATCCAATGTGTCGAATCTGACTTCTCTCCAGAAAAGTTAACTCCATCAACAAGTTTTATTTTAAACATCGTCAGGAAATCTTTATCAACCCCATAGGGATGAATTAAAAAACTCATTTGCGGGTCTTTCCCATCCCAGTCGGTATCTGATGTGGTACTGCCACTGCTTACAATACTCTCATCCCCGCTGGTAACACCGGTTATTTCGGGCTGATTAAGCAGTTCGGCTTTTATAGATTCATAATGATCCTGCATTTTATGCATCTGCAGAGAAAAAACATAAGACTTATCATAACCCAGCTTTATTTGCTGAATATAATTCAACTGTTTGTTAATGATAAGGGTGCTAATTATAAGCCCTATGGAGAATGCGAACTGGCACACAACAAGAACCTTCCTGAATGTTGTATTACCCGCACCCATTGAAAGTTTACCTTTAAGGGCATTAATAGGTTTAAATGATGATAATAATAAAGCGGGGTATATACTGGAAGCAATAAGTGTTGCCAATACGGTTAAGCCAATAACCTGCCACACATTTATGTTTAATAGGTCAAAGTACATTTGCTTACCTGCAAGGATGTTGTAAACAGGCATTAGTAATTTAATTATACCAAATGCAAGTAATAGCGCCAATACAAAGCAAAATATTGTTTCTATGATAAATTGCATAAACAGCTGCTTGCGGCCGGCCCCAATAATTTTGCGTATGCTAACTTCTTTCGAGCGCATCATGGCGCGAGCCGTTGACAGGTTGATATAGTTTATACAAGCTATAAGCAATATCAATATGGCCACTATTGAAAATATTTTTACTGTTTGTATCCCCGCAGAACTACCGTCGGGGTTGTATAAATGAATGTCTGCCAAAGGTTGGAGTTGAAAAACACCATCGGTAGGTTTTATACCTGCCTGGTGCTTAAAATGGATTTGTGTAAGCTTTTCACCAATTGATTTGGCAGACACCCCGGTTTTTACCTGTAAAAAGGTTTGTGCATAATAATTACCCCAAGCCTCATCCATTGCTTTCCAGTAACCCTTACCATCATACTGTTTCTTTTTTACGTTCATTGAAAACAGCATATCAGCGTTGATGCTTGAATTGGCAGGAAAATCTTCAAGTAACCCCGATACAACCACCGGATTTTTGCTATCGCCTAATAATATTTTCCCAATTGGGTCTGCATTACCAAAAAAGCGTTTGGCAGTACTTTCTGTAATAATTACCGACTGATCATTTGGGAATGGGTTGTTTACATTACCCTTTAGTAATTTATAACTAAACATCTTAAAAAAGGAATCATCTATATAAGACAATTTTCCATAATCCTCTTTTAATAACTTATCCTGGTATTTAAATACCGAATAATCATAAGCAGTAACTATCCTGGTTGCATTAATAATGCCCGGTACTTCTTTTATTGCATAAGTGGCTACCGGTGCAGGTGCGCCGCCCCATACTTGTTTACTAATGCCACTACCTATTGAAGAATTAACTTTATAAAGTTGAGCTGTATTCTTATTAAAACGGTCGTAATTTAATTCGTCCTGTACCCAAAGCAAAATAAGTATCCCTACGGCTAAACCTATTGTTAAACCTATAATATTAATGGAACTGTAAAACTTGCTGTTTAGCAGGTTTCTCCAGGCTGTTTTAAAGTGGTTTTTAAACATGGCAATCGTAATTATTGGGCAATTCTAAAGCAAACCCCTCCGAGTTTCGGGCGCGGAGAGGTAGGCAGGAGGCACACTTAACTATATTAATTAAACTAAAATTGGGCGTTGTTAAACCATGATGTTTTCCATCACCGTTTGTCCATCCAACAGGCGGATGATACGGTGGCTGTAACGGGCATCATGTTCGGAGTGGGTAACCATTATAATGGTAGTCCCTTGTTCATTTAAATCGGTTAGCAGTTCCATCACATCGTTACCGTTGCTGCTATCCAGGTTACCTGTGGGCTCATCCGCAAGTATCAGTTTTGGTTTGTTTACAACGGCGCGGGCAATGGCCACACGCTGTTGCTGACCACCCGATAACTGCTGTGGGTAGTGGTTTCGGCGGTGCATGATCTGCATTTTATCCAGCACTTCTTCTACCCTTTTAACACGCTCTGCAGTAGGTACGCCGGTGTAAATTAATGGCAGTTCAACGTTTTCAAATACAGTAAGTTCGTCAATAAGATTAAAGCTCTGGAAAACGAAACCAATGTTATGCTTGCGCAGGTCGGCGCGTTTCCGCTCGTTAAAATGAGCAACTTCAATCTCGTTAAATACATAGCTGCCTTCATCCGGGTCATCAAGCATACCCAAAATGTTTAGCAAGGTTGATTTACCACAACCAGACGGGCCCATAATGGCAACGAACTCGCCGGTATTAACATGCATCGATAGCTTGTTCAGTGCAATGGTTTCTACCTCTTCGGTACGGTAGAATTTTTCAAGATTTGTAATTTTTATCATTTGGCCTCCCCAGCTGCTGCACTTTCGTGCCTCAGCCTTTTTTGTTTAATTGTGATTTGTATTTTTTGTTAAGTTTTAATCGCTCTTGGGCTACTGTATACAAGACGCAACCCGTGGCAGAAGGTTACACAGTTTCGCTACTTTTTAAGTACCAGTTCTTGTATGTCGCCGTAATTCTCGTAGCTTGACGTAATTACCTTGTCGCCAGGTTTTAAGCCTTGCAATACTTCGTAATAATCAGGGTTTTGGCGGCCTATCTGGATATCGGTTTTGTAGGCTGTTTTACCATCCTCGCTCACTTTAAAGATCCAGTTACCACCGGTTTGCTGGTAGAAACCACCTTTAGGTACTAAGGTAGCAGTCGTCTCATCGCTCAATGCTAAACGGATCTGTAAGGTTTGACCCTTGCGGATACCTTTAGGTACATCGCCAACAAATTGCATATCTACCTTAAAACGGCCGCTGGTTACCTGTGTAAATACTTTTTTGATAGTTAATTTATATGTTTTACCGGCAAAGGCAAAGTCGCCCATTAAGCCGTTGTAGATCCTCGACAAGTAGTGCTCTTCCACATCAACCTGTACTTTAAAGCCTCCCTGTGCATCAATCTGGCCCAAATGTTCGCCTTTATTTTTATTCTGACCAACTTCGGCATCCATTGATGTTAACTGACCATCTATGGGTGAGCGTACTGTTAAGTCGGCCACTTTTTTGCGCATTAAAAGTAGTGTACTTTTGTTGTGTGCATATTGCTCACGCGCTTGCTCATCCTCCTGGCTTATCAGCGTGGTATCTTGTTTTAAGATCTGTGTGGTTAACTTTTTGCGCCTTAACTGGTATATGTAAGCGTTTTCTGCCGCTTTAAATTCTTGCATACCAATTGCTTTTTGGTCTAAAAGTTTTTTGTCAAGGTTATAAATACGCTCTGCCTCTTTATAAGCATTGTCCACATCGGCCATTTGGTTTAGTTTGGCAATGGTGTTTTGCTGCGCGTTGTTATGCGAGATCTGCATTTGAGTTTGTGCAGCGTAAACTGCTGTTTCCTGGTTGGCAAGGCTTAACTCCAGATCGGTATTTGATAAACGGATGATCGGGTCGCCTTTTTTTAGGCTTGCGCCGTCTTCAACATATTTCTCTTCAACCCGTCCGCCTTCAATCGCATCAAGGTATATGGTAGTAAGTGGTAGCACCACACCATTAACCGGGATAAACTCCTGGAAAGCGCCTTTTTTTATTTCGCTTACGGTGATACGCTCTGTATCAACATTTAATTTGCTTTTGCCCGATGTAAAAAATATACTGCCGGCAACTAAAACTACTACCCCTATAATACCGGCTATGGTCATCAGGCGCTTAGTGCTCCATTTCTGTTTTTGTATAACTCTATCCACTGTATTTTATTAAATATTTGATAATTGGATATAAAAACACATGCCACAAATTAAATTACTGTATTTCAATTACTTACGTTAAAATCGCAATAATGCACCGTACGCTTCTGTTACAGCAAGTGTTCGGTTATGATACAATGCTTTTTTACGTGCTTTAACTTACCGTTCGCTAAACATAGTTGAATATCTAAATTATACTTAATATAGCCTAATTGGTACGATATTTCGTGCCAAACTACTAAATTGCGGGGGCAAATAGTACATGTATAATAAGTGCTATTATCTATTAACCACGAACTAATCACTATCCATAAATGATACTTAAGAAAGCAACCGTTTTAATTGTTGACGACGACCCCGATGTGCTTACGGCTGTTAAGTTATTGCTTAAAACAGAAACCAAAGAAATAATTACCGAAAAGAACCCGGAGAACATAAACTGGCTTTTGCAAAAAAACGAGGTTGACCTGGTGCTACTGGATATGAATTATAACAGTGCCATTAATACCGGGAACGAGGGTATTTACTGGCTGCGTAAAATTAAGGAATGGAAGCCAAACGTTTGCGTTATTATGATAACCGCTTACGGCGATATAGACCTGGCTGTACGTTCCTTAAAAGAAGGCGCTAACGATTTTGTAGTGAAGCCATGGCATAACGAGAAATTGATTGATACCATTAAAGACCTGCTTGATAAGAAAGAAGGTGGTGGCAAGTCAACCAAAGCATCCGTTAAAAGTGAGGGCGGCGAAAAAACCATCCTTGGCGATAGCGAGGTGATGGAGGATATATTTCATAAGGTAAATAAGATTGCCCCTACCGATGCCAATATTTTGATACTGGGCGAGAACGGTACGGGTAAAGATCTGATGGCAAAAGCCATTCATGAGCGTTCGTTACGTGCCGATAAACCATTTGTAAAAGTGGATGTGGGCGCGCTGACGGATTCTTTATTTGAGAGTGAGTTGTTTGGCCATAAAAAAGGTGCTTACACCGATGCCCGTGAAGACCGCATGGGCCGTTTTGAGGAAGCTGAAGGCGGCACTTTGTTTTTAGATGAGATTGGTAACATCAGCCTGCAGCAGCAAGCAAAACTATTAACCGTACTACAAAACCGCCATGTAACCCGTTTGGGTACCAATAAGGCCGTGGATATTAATATCCGCCTAATATGTGCCACCAACGTGCCGTTGCAGGAATTGGCAAACGAAAATAAATTTCGTAAGGATTTGATTTACCGGATCAATACGGTAGAGATAAATATGCCACCTTTGCGTAAACGCGCAGAAGATATTGTAGTACTGGCAAAACATTTTGCCAAAATATACGCCACAAAATACCTTAAACCGGCGATTGATTTTGATGCCGCGGCGCTAAACAAATTACGCGGTTATAGCTACCCCGGTAACGTACGCGAGTTACAGTACACCATAGAACGTGCGGTAATTATGGCCGATGACCAGCATTTAAAAGCTGATGACCTGCTTTTCTCGGTACTGGAATCACCAGGCGAAAACATTATTAATGATGATAACATCCAGCTTAGCACACTGGAAAAGAACGCGATTTTGCGCGTGATAGAAAAGCATAACGGCAACATTACCCGTGCCGCCAAAGAGCTGGGGTTAACCCGTACCGCCCTGTACCGCAGATTAAGCAAATATGATATTTAACCGTTACGAATGGCGGCTTGTGCTGCGTGTGCTTTTGTTATTTGCCGCTGTGGTGGCCACTACTATAGTGGTTACGAGTGGACAAATACTATATGGCGTTATAACAGTCCCGGCGGTGATCTACTCGGTGCTTGATCTGATCCGTTTTAACAAGAAAGCGCAGGACGAGGTAAACCAATTCGTAGAATCTATCCACTACCGCGATTTTTCACGCCACTTTGATGTGCGAAAAGCACCTAACGAGTTAAAACCTTTGCGTAAAGGCTTTAATGACATTAACACCACGTTTAAACTAATCAGCCGCGAACGAGAAACGCAGTATCATTACCTGCAAAAGATATTAGAACTGGTTGATACAGGCATCCTTTCTTATGAGGAAGAAACCGGCGAGATCAGCTGGATAAACGAGGCCTTTAAATCGCTCATTAGTATCCCCTATTTAAAAACCATCCACTCGCTTGAGAAACGCGAACCTGTTTTGTACAAAGATGTGATCAGAATGAAACCCGGCGAGGCGCAGGTACTGAGCATCACCCGCGACCAGCAACAGGTAAAAATGCTGGTTACCGCCAGTATTATGCGCAGCGACGAGAAATTGTATAAACTCATCGCCTTCCAGAACGTAAGCGAGGCTTTGGACGAAACAGAATCAAAGGCATGGTCGAAGTTATTAAATGTGATGACGCATGAGATCATGAACTCGGTTGCTCCTATTTCATCATTGGCCGACACCCTGAAGAACCGCCTGCAAAGCCCGGAAATAGCCGAGAGTATTGGAAGCGGCGACCTGGAAGATATCTCTCTCGGTATTGAAACCATTAAACGCCGTAGCGAAGGCCTGCTTAAATTTACCGAGAGCTACCGCAGCCTTAACAAAATCACCAAACTCGATCTGAACAAGTTGTTAGTTCGTAACATATTTGAAAACCTGGCAAGTTTGATGCGCCCTACGCTTGAGAAAAAGAATATTGAATTGGAGATCATCCTACGCGACCCGGCATTAGCCATCGAGGCGGATATCAATCTGTTAGACCAGGTAATGATTAACCTGCTGGTAAATGCCATTGAGGCCGTAAAGGATCGTGAAGAACCACGCATCACCCTATCTGCCGAAACGCAAAGCAACAACCGCATACTGGTTAAAGTAACCGACAATGGCCTCGGCATGCCCCCGGAATTGTTGGATAAGATCTTTATCCCATTCTTTAGTACACGCAAAACAGGCAGCGGTATCGGCTTGAGTCTTTGTAAACAAATTATGCTGTTGCACAAAGGCAACATCCAGGCACAATCTACCGAGGGCAAGGGTGCATCGTTTATTTTGCAGTTTGCGAATAATTAAGCTACAACAACTTGTTGAATGCAATCTAATTATTCCCTAAATTGCTTTTATATCAATCATCATGAAAAAATCACTATTAATACTGTTTGTGTTGTTTGCCGTTAAGTCGGGTTTTGCGCAAACTGCCACTTTGCCTGCAAGCGAAGTTGTGCTAAAAGAGGCTTACGCCAAAGCCGCTAAAGAAAATAAAAAAGTAATGCTCATATTCCATGCCTCGTAGTGTGGCTGGTGTAAAAAAATGGAAGCTTCACTTGCTGATCCTACAATTAAGCCATTGATCGAAAGCAATTACGTTGTAGCCACGCTTGATGTGATGGAACGCCCCGAGAAAAAAAACCTTGAAAACCCCGGCTCGTTAGAAGTGATGACTAAACTAAAAGGTGAAAAATCGGGCTTGCCGTTTTGGGTAGTGCTTGATGCCAAAGGCAAAATATTAGGCGATAGCCAGGTACGCCCCTTAGGCGCATCGTTAGCTACTTATGGCATTAATTTTGGCTGCCCTGCCAGCCCGGATGAAGTGGCATTTTTTACTAAACTGCTTAAAGCAACGTCTAAACTGAACGATGAGCATTTATCGGTTATAGCAAAACGTTTCGCATTAAATTCGCCGGCACCGGCAGTGCAACCGGTTACTCCTGCAACACCAACTTCACCTGCTACGGTGGGGTCGAAATAATATTTGATAATACAATTCCTTCCGTGCGGCATTGCAAGGTACGAAGCAATCTCTTTAGGATAGTCGGTTATGCAAAGTGTATACTAGTTCTAAAGAGATTGCTTTGTCGCTATCGCTCCGCGCAATGACGTGTGTTTATTACTTCTTGCTTCTTACTGTCCTGTACTGTCTCTTGCTTCATTACTTCTCTCCCTCTGCCAATTTGGCAAATCGTAAGCTTTGGAACGGGCATTGATTGGCTATATCCGTAAATTATTTAAGCTTTATAAAATTACTACTATGCAAGAAAAAGGAACAATTTCGATCCATACCGAAAACATTTTCCCGATAATTAAAAAGTTCTTATACTCTGATACCGAGATATTTCTGCGCGAGCTGGTATCTAACTCGGTTGATGCTACCCAAAAAATAAAACGCCTTGCCTCATTAGGCCAATACAACGGCGACCTGGGCGACCTGCGCGTTGAAGTTGCTTTTGATGCAGACAAAAAGACTATCACCATATCTGATAACGGTTTGGGTATGACGGCCGAAGAAATAAAAAAATACATTAACCAGATAGCATTTAGCGGTGCTACCGAGTTTATGGAGAAATTTAAAGAAGCTAAAGATGCCAATGAGATCATTGGTCGTTTTGGTTTGGGCTTTTACTCCGCCTTTATGGTTGCAGACAAGGTTGAAATTGAGACCTTATCCTACCAGGATGGTGCCGAACCAGCACACTGGACTTGCGATGGCAGCACCGAGTTTGAAATAAGCGAAGGCAGCCTGGAAGAGCGCGGTACCGAAATTACCCTGCACATTAATGCCGATTCTGAAGAGTTTTTAAACCAGGGCCGTTTACAGGAGATATTGGATAAATACGCTAAGTTCCTGCCGGTGCCTATCAAATTTGGTACAACTACACAAGAGGAAGAAGATGGTGTTGACGAAGAAGGTAAACCAAAATACAAATCTGTTGAGGTTGATAACATCATTAACGATACCAACCCTATTTGGACAAAAGCGCCAAGTGAATTGAGCGATGAGGATTACTTAAAATTCTACAAAGAGCTTTATCCATACAGCGAAGACCCTTTGTTCTGGATCCACCTGAATGTTGATTACCCTTTCAACTTAACCGGTGTATTGTACTTCCCTAAGCTGAAGAACGACTTTGAGATCACCCGTAATAAGATAAAATTATACTCCCGCCAGGTATTTATTACCGACGAGGTAAAGGACATTGTGCCTGAGTTTTTGATGCTACTGCATGGTGTTATCGATTCACCGGATATCCCTTTGAATGTATCACGTAGCTTCCTGCAAGCTGATAGCAATGTTAAAAAGATAAACAGCTACATTACTAAAAAGGTAGCAGATAAGCTTGCCGAACTGTTTAAAGCAGACCGTAAAGGTTTTGAAGAGAAATGGGGAGATATTGGCCTGTTTGTGAAATACGGTATGGTGAGCGAAGAAAAATTCTACGACAAAGCGAAAGATTTTGTTTTGGTAACCAACACCGCTAAAGAAAACTTTACTCTTAACGAATACAAGGATAAAGTTGAGCCTTTACAAACAGATAAAGATGGCCAGTTGATCTACATTTACACAAACGATGCCGAAAAACAGGATGCATTTATCCAGTCGGCAGGTAAAAAGGGTTACGATGTTTTGGTGATGAACTCTCCCATCGATAATCACTTCATCAGTCAGCTTGAGCAGAAATTAGAGAAAACTTCATTAAAACGTGTTGACGCAAATGTTGCCGATAAACTAATCAAGAAAGATGATGCGCCTGAGCATATTTTGACCGAAGAACAGTCAACCAAAATAAAAGCGATCTTCGATAAAGCTATTAACAAACCGGCTTACCGCGTTGAGTTAGAAAGCTTAAACCCGGATGAATTGCCGGTAACCGTTACCATGGACGAGTTTATGCGCCGTATGAAAGATATGGCTGCCATGGGCGGCGGTATGGGCTTCTACGGTAACATGCCTGACAATTACAAGGTTATTGTAAACGGCAACCACAAATTAATAAGCCGTATTTTAGATGGCGAAGACGAAGTTGTGCAGGCACAGCTTGCCAAACAAGCTTTCGACCTTGCACTATTGTCACAAGGTTTATTAACCGGTGCCGAATTGACTGAATTTGTTAACCGCAGTGTTAGTTTAATATAACACAAAGCCCTCTAATCCCCTGAAGGGGAAACAGAATTTGAAAGCCAACCGCTAATTAACGGTTGGCTTTTTTGTTGATACTATTTGTCATGCTGAGCTTGTGGAATCATTAACAAGGTGGACAGGTCTTCAACAAGCTCAGACTGACATTTTTTTCATTTTATTATGGAAAACTATTAACGTTTGCATCCTATCATCAAAACACAGAGATGAAACGATTTAAAACAAACAGTAAAGCGTCGCCAATTGTACTAATTTTATCTACCCAAAATACCTCAAGTAATTAAACCAATTAAGGTGTATCAGGTCTAATAAAAAACTAAGTTATTTTTATATAAACACTAAAAAAATGAAAACTTTAATCAAACTATTATTTGTGCTGCTTGTAGCAGTTGCCGGTTTTACACCGGTTAATGCGCAAAGTAAAAAAGCTATAAAAGAGGCTAAAAAAGCTGCCGAGATAAAAGGCTTTATCGATGCAAAAGATTATGTATTCCAGGCTACCTACATGTACCCGCTTGGTGGTGCAGCCCGCTATTTAACCTCGCCATATGACCTTACCATAGCCCCTGATACCGTTGAGGCTTTTTTGCCCTATTTTGGTGTAGCTTATTCGAGTGCGGGTTACAATAACAATGAGGATAATGGCATAAAATTTAAATCAACAAAGTTTGATTATACAACATCCGCTATTCAGAAAGATGGCAGTTATTTTATCAGGATCAAAACCAAAGATACCCGAAACGCTACACAATTGCTTATCCAGGTTTATAACAACGGTAATGCCGATTTAAGCGTGATCAGCCAAAACAGGCAGCAGATCCGTTTTACCGGTTACATAACAGAAAGAAAGAAAACTAAAGCGTAATTGATTGTGTTAAGTTAAAAACACTCAATTAAAAGCCATGTTAAAAATAGATATACCAACTGCAAATGTATCTGCCAAAGTATTTGAGCAGCACACCCTGCCAACCCCGCCAAATGGCACCGAGACAGAAATAAATGGCGAATTGATATTGCTGTTTGAAGATGAGGAAGAAGCGGTTGCTTATCTTGACAAATTGGAAGATTATGCTTCAGAACTGGATGATAATTCAGCTGAAAGAGCTACCATAAACGCTTTGGTAACTGCTATAAATAATGATGAATTTGTACAGGCGTACTTACAATAGCCTGCACAAATTCTATTTATAAATTATACATTTAAATTTTTGTTGATATATCGAATGCTGCTATTGATGCTTTCAAAAGGATCTTTTGGCATATCGTGCTCTACAAAAAAGCTTTGCATCCCCGCAATTTTTGCTGCCGCGAAAATTGGTTTAAAATCAATAGTGCCGCTACCTACTGGCATAATATTTTCGCGGCTTGCATCCAAATCTTTAACGTGCCATAACGGGAAACGGCCGGGATTTTGTTTAAACAGATCAACCGGGTTTTTACCCGCTTTAACTGCCCAGGCCAGGTCAAGTTCCATTTTTACATACTTAGGGTCGGTATCTGATAGTAGCAGATCGTACGGAATAGTGCCATCGCTCAGGATCTTAAACTCCATGTCGTGGTTATGATATGCAAACGTTAAGCCGGCTTTTGTAGCAGCCTCACCTGTTTTATTTAGTACTGCTATAGAAGCTTTCAATTCCTCGGGGGTGCCGGTTGGGGTATTAGCGCAAACCAGAAATTTCACACCGCCTTCGGCAGCTTCATCAACCAGTTGTTGCATATTATCCTGCAGGTTCATCATTGATGGTATTACCATTGGTTTACCATCGGGCGTGGTAGGCATTTTTGTACCTGCAGGCAGTTTAAACGGCGCGCCCAATACGTGGTGTGATCTCCAGGTTAAGCCCAGTTCGTTGGCCATAGCTTTAAATTCTTTTGGTTTTAAGCCATAATAACCGCCTTTTTTACTGAATGCTGATTCTATTTCACTATAACCTGCTTTAGCAACTTTGGTTAATGTGCCTTTAACATCCTCATCCATCACGTTAAAAAAAGTGAACAGTTGCACGCCCACCGGGTGTTTTAGATTTATAAAGGATGCCGCTTTACCTGACAAGACTGCACTACTAAGCACCAAAGTACCGGTGGTTTGCAAAAACTTGCGCCTGTTAAAATTCATTCTGAATGGTATTTAAGTTTACTTGGTAAGTAAATCTAAATCAAATAATTCGAAGAAAGAAATTTGTTGTGTCAAAAGAACGCATTAATGATAAAGGCAGTTTGCTATCAATCCCGTCCACCCGGTTTGGTGGGCGGCACCTAAGCCGCGGCCGGTATCACCGTCGAAATATTCATAGTAAAGGATATGGTCTTTGAAAAAGGGATCGGTCTGTGCTTTCTCGTCGACACCATTACTCGGGCGGTGGCCATTCTCATCCGGCAAAAAAAGTTTGGAGATGCGGCGGTAAATTTCGTTCGCCACCTCCTTTAGGCTCATCATATTGCCTGAGCCGGTTGGGCATTCCACAGTAAGTTCGTCACCATAATATTGGTAAAAATCATTTAGACTTTCGATGATCAGGTAATTGATCGGTATCCAAACCGGGCCGCGCCAGTTGCTGTTGCCGCCAAACATATCGCTGTCGCTTTCGGCAGGTACATATTTGATGCTGAATTGCGTTCCGTTGATGTTGGCGCTGAATGGATTCTCAAGATGATATTTTGATAAGGAACGAATACCGTAATCGCTTAAAAACTCATTTTCATCAAGCATATATTTCAGGATGCCTTTCATACGGTGGCCGCGCAGCAAACTTATGAGGTGTTTGTTACTTGCGCTGCGCTCATCCCAACGGGAAACCAAACCGGCAAGGTCCGGTCGGTTGGCCGCAAACCAATCCATCCTGTCGCGGAAGATGGGGTTCCTGGCTATTGTTTCTTCATCCAATACCTCGGTAGCAAACAGCGGCACCAGGCCTACTATGCTACGGATCCGCATTTTTTCGGCACTCCCATCGGGCATGCGCAACTGGTCGTAAAAAAAGTCATCTGCCTCGTCCCATAAACCGCTTGTACCACCCTCGCCAAGGCTCGACATGGCTGCCGAGATATAAATAAAGTGCTCGAAGAATTTAGACGCGATATCGGCATAAGCCTTATTAGTTTCAGCAAGCTCTGCCGCTATACGCAGCAGATTTAAAGAATACATCGCCATCCAACTGGTGCCATCGGCCTGTTCCAGGTGCGCGCCATCGGCAAATTTAGTGTTACGGTCAAACACGCCAATGTTATCCATCCCCAAAAAGCCACCTTCAAAAACATTATTGCCCGCCTCGTCCTTACGGTTTACCCACCAGGTAAAGTTGAGCATCAGTTTGTGGAAGATGCGTTCTAAAAAGAAGGTATCGCCCTCACCGTTGTTAGCCTTTTTATCTATCTGGTAGATCTTCCACGTAGCCATGGCATGTACCGGTGGGTTGGCATCGCTAAAATCCCACTCATAGGCGGGTAGCTGCCCGTTTGGGTGCATAAACCAATCTTTCACTAAAAGGTTAAGTTGTCGTTTGGCAAAGGCCATATCTACAGCAGCAAGCGGTACGCAATGGAAAGCCAGGTCCCAGGCGGCAAACCAAGGGTACTCCCATTTATCGGGCATGGAAATAATATCCTGACTGTTAAAATGCTGCCATTTACTGTTACGCTGATGCTGGCGTTGTACAGGTGGCCACGGCTCGGCAGGGTCACCGTTTAGCCATTGGTGAATGTTGTAGTAGTAAAATTGCTTATTCCAAAGCATCCCGGCATAAGCCTGGCGCTGGATCTGCGCTTTGTCCTTATTCTCGTCGGGCGGGCGCAAGCCTGCATAGAACTCATCGGCTTCCTGCAACCGCGAAGCAAAAATAGCGTCGAAATCGTCAAAGGCGTTTTCGGCGCTTTCAGACAGCTTCAGTTTTATAGTAACACTTTTGCCTGCCGGGATAGTTATATCGTAATTAAAGGCTGCTTTAGTACCTGTATTAGCCGGGTTAATTGCGTTAGTGCCGTTTACAATATAATCGTTGATTCCATCTTTGTAAAAAGATTTGCCATCATCAATATTATTGAACCGTTTGGTATTGGTTTGGTTATTACAAAAAAGCAGTTGGGGTGAGCCATAGGCCACTAAATTCAAAGCGCCTAATTCTTTATGGTCGATACTGATCGCATTGCCGTTCGCAGATAATTGAGGTTTATAATCGTCGTAGCCCCATTCCCAGGTATTGCGGAACCATACCGTAGGCAGTACGTTTAAACTTGCAGCTACTTTACTGCGGTTATGTATAGTAATCTTGACAAGGATATCATCGGTATCCTGTTTGGCATATTCCACAAATACATCAAAGTATTCATCGTTATTAAAAATGCCGGTATCCATTAGTTCGTACTCGCCTTGGTTACGGTTACGTTTTTTGCTCTCATCAACCAAATGCACGTATGGGAATTGCTGCTGTGGATACTTGTACAGCATTTTCATGTACGAATGCGTGGGCGTATTATCCAGGTAGTAATATAATTCCTTTACGTCCTCGCCATGGTTACCTTCGGCATTACTGAGGCCAAAGAAACGTTCTTTCAGAATGGTATCTTTCTTATTCCATAGCGCAATGGAGAAGCACAATAATTGCTCATGGTCGCAGATGCCGGCTATACCTTCTTCGCCCCAGCGATAGGCCTTGCTACGGGCAATATCATGGGTGATGTAGTTCCAGGCGTTACCATCGGCACTGTAATCTTCGCGGACGGTACCCCATTGACGGTCGCTTACATAAGGCCCCCATTTTTTCCATCCCGTATCTTTTAACCTATCCTGTTCTGCACCCATATGTATTTATTTCCAAGCATTCCTCAGGAAACGTAACCAATTACCGTGCATCATGTTTTCAATATCCGCATCTGTGTAACCACGTTTCTGTAACAAAGCAGGCACTTTTTGCATATCGGCAATGGTTTCCAGATCGTAAGGGCATTGCTCTTTGCCAAAGGCCCCATCCAGATCGGTACCCATACCCACATGCAGGGCGTTACCTGCTATCTGGCAAATATGGTCAATATGGTCTACCATTACCTCCAGGTTGCAATTCATTTGACGCGGGGTTGACTGTCCCCTCACCCAATTGGGCACCATCATCCAGGCATCAAGGGCTGCGCCTATCACCGCGCCACGGCTAATAAGCGCTTTTATCATTTCATTGCTGTACTGGCGGTTATGGTTTACCAAGGCGCGACAGTTATTATGACTTGCCCAAATATGCCCGTTAAAATTATCAAGTGCTTGCCAAAAGGCATCATCACACAAATGCGTTCCATCAAGAATGATGTTGAGGCGTTCCATCTCTTTCAATAACGCTAAACCTTCGGCACCCATTTTACCGGTTGCATCAGTACCATTGGCGTACCGCCCGGGGCCGTAATGCGCGGGGCCTACAGCCCGTAAACCGCTGTTATAGGCTTGTTCCAGGTAACAAGGGTTTATCATTGAGTCGGCGCCCTCCAGGCTTAAAATATACCCGATGGCTTTGTTGGTATTATCTTTTCCATCGCACCAAACGGCGAGGTGTTTATCCAAACTTTGCAGATCGTTAACCTGGGTCATTTGCCCCGCAAGTTCCATTGCCTTATACCAAGCCAGTTGTCCCTGCGTTTGCGCCCATGCCTGCTCGGGCGAGTGCCAGCCGGGCAGGTTATTATCTGGGGCTACATAGCGGCCTATTTGTGTAGCCACCACTAAGCCAATATTACCTTTGCGCAGTTCGGGCAGGGATACCACCGCTTTGGCGCGGTCGGGTTTGTCGGTCATACCTTCTTCGCGCTGGTTAAGTTCGGCAACCGGGCGGGTAAGGTCACGGTTCCACTCCAGCGCGTTCATACTAAGGTCTAAATGAGCATCTATGATAAACATGGTTATTGGTGAGTGGTTAATTAAGTGAGTGGTTATATAGTTGTTATATTTAGATTATACCGATGGAAACGATTTCACCGATTGTTTAGATAGTTATCTTTCTATCTCTTGCTATTGTTTTCCATTCGCCGGTAACTAACTTATTTTCGATAGTTATGGCACGTTCATATAAAGCTACCGACGGACAAATATGGTGTGGCAAGCCATATAAAATATCGCCTACTTTATAGTGATGACCTTCACCTGCATCGGCTACTAAATGTTCTTCGCTTTGGCCTGTGAATTTTAATTCGGAAGCGTTTAAAAAGTAAACCCGTTTGTTCAATTCGTTTTCTGCCGATACCGATTTATGGCCAAGGTCGATACATATCTTACCCTCATCGGGCAAGGAAACAACCCTTGCAACCATAAGAGCTGCTGTTTGGAAAGCTTGTTCAGGGAAAGCCTGCTGATAACCCCTGTCCCAATAAGCAAATGTACCGGGGCTAACCTCTATATCCTTTAATTTGGCAAGTATGGGGAATGTTGGCGATCCTCCTGCAATCACTTTGGGATTTGGATATCCTTTAGCCAAAATATCATCAACTAACTTCAACACTGGCTTAATGCTTTCTAAAGACCGTTTCTTACGAATGCTATAATCAGCGTCGTGGATATGGCCATCGTAGGCATGCAGTCCTTTCAGCACCAGTCCGGGTAATGCTGCACATAGTTCATATAAAGCAATTGCTTCTTCACCGGGTATAATACCTGTACGGTTCATACCCACATTCAGGTCGATATAAACAGAGATGTTGATACCTGTATCTGCTGCCTCTTTTGATATGGCATTTGCGGTAGCCGTATTATCTACCAGGCAAGAATATGCTGTTTGTGGATATGCACTTATCAACCGCACAAAACGCCTGAGCTTTGGCCCGGTTGGCTGATAGGCCAATAATACATCATTTGCACCGGCCATACCCAGCATTTCTGCCTCGGCAATGGTGGCACATTTGAATTTTTTGATGCCCGATTGCATCATTAAACCTGCGGCATCAATACTTTTATGCGTTTTAACATGCGGGCGCAGGCGAGATGGATCATCAATCATGGTTTTAAGAAGATTGATATTGTATTGCACCCTATCGGGGTATACGACCAACGCGGGCGTATCCAGCTCGTCAACGTTATCTATGATATACCAGTCGGTGGCTAACATGCTTATACTAATTCAAATAAGGCTTCTATTTCTACAGGGATATTATCAGGTAACGAGCCCATACCCACAGCGCTGCGTACGCCAATGCCGTTCTCTTCGCCCCAAACTTTAGCAAACAGTTCGCTTGCGCCGTTGATTATGAAAGGATGTTTCTCAAAATCGGGCGTGCAGTTAACCATACCCAATACTTTTATCACGCGCTTTACGCTGTCCAGGCTACCTAAGTTGGCTTTAATAGTTGCCAGCATAGCCAATCCCACCTGCCTTGCAGCAAGTTTACCATCCTCCATATTGATGGTATCGCCAATGCGGCCTATGATCAAACTACCATCGTCCTGTACGGTGCCATGTCCCGATAGATATAGGTATTTGCCATCAATTAAACACGGTTTATAAACCCCAAGCGGTTTTGGCGCAGGTGGCAGGCTTAAGCCTAAATCTTTAAAATTTTGTTCAGCTGAGTTCATTTTGTAAATCTATTATTTTAAAATAAAAAGCATCCGCAATTAAACAAAAAAGGCCGGAAACCACCCCGACCTCTCACTTATATAACCATTATTATCATTTACAATTTAAACGATACGCCAAAGTTTATAACGTAATCTGCAAAGGCTGCATCACCAATAACATATTTGCCGGTAGTTACGCTATTTTGTTTATCCGTAACACTTTGTGTACGGTCTCGTTTTACAGCGATAGGAACATTGGCAAATATGTTGAACCTTTTGAAGCTGTAGTTTACAGATGGTTCTACAGATAATACATAGCCGGGACGGCGGAAATCGTCGCTTTTACCAATTAGGTCATAAACTGGGATACCCTCTAAACGGCCACCTGCAGAAAGCGTAAGCGCTTTAAAAGCACCATCAAAAGTATAATTGAAACCTACCCGTGCCAAAAACTGATCGGGTACGCTCATGATGGTTTCGTTTGCCAAAGCGGCATTTATGGTTTCGCGATAGGTGCGGGTGCCATTGTTATTGCGTGGGTTAGCCATGTAATACAGGTTGGTATAACCACCAAAATGGTTGGTGATGTTTAGGAAGCCATTGAACTCGGCAATGATACCTACCCCACCATCACCTAACTGGATAGACTGATCTACCGGGCGCTGCGATGGTGTAACATTATAAAAGTGGCTCATATAGTTGTAATTACCTGTAGGTAATTTAACACCAAGGCCAACCTGGATATTGCCTTTTTTAGCGGTATGGCTATCAAACAACCACTTGTTACCCACAATGCGCATATCACCAAAACCTTGTGAATATGAATTATGCCTTTCTTTTAAACCATGCTCGTACAAGGATGACCGGGTATTGATCAAATAAGGGATGCCGACCGTTACCGACCAGTATTTATTAAAGTTACGTGTTAGGCTTAGATCAATTGTGTTTTGATAGTTTATTACTTCGTTATGCAGTGTTTGCCTTTGGGGTTGCTCGTCTGTTCCCTTAAAATGGCGAAAGGATTTAAAGTAACGGTACGATGCCGTAACATACCAGCTTTTATAAGAACCCGGTGCTGTGTTGCTATCCAGCATTGGGTGCTCCATAGTAGAGAACGAGCCGTTGCCACGAATAGCCACGCATCCCTGGGCATTAACAGCAGTATTATTGAACAATAAGTATATAGCGATCCCGATGAAGAATTTATATGTAAGTTTCATGTTTTAAGTATGTTATGAATTAAATGTAAAGTACAGCCAAGCCAACCGGCCCGGCCATGACCTGTAATACAGGATATATTTAGGTTGAAGTCCTTTAATTATTTATTAGTATGTGGAGACGCAATTGTGAGATTTGAGAAAAAGTGTTTAGTTGCAAACCATAAAGCTATTAAAGTGCCGTAGCTGCCGCCACGTTCAATCCACTCAAATAACTCATAGTGCGGGTATAGCAATTCGCTTGAGATCTTCCAGAGGATGAATACTAACAGCACCGTGCGGACGGGTTTAATCAATATAATTAAAGCGGCCGCTATTTCAAAAACACCGACAAATTGCGCCATTTTTGCAGGGCTTGTAAACCCAAGTGATGCATATTGGCCAAGCAGGCTCTTCTTTTGTATGAGATTTAACCAACCATGGCCTATCATTAACAAGAAGCCAACTATTTTTAGGCAATTGAATACATTGTTAATGGTTTTTTCATCTACCGAAGCATTAGCATCTATCCGCGCAAATAATTGGCGGAAGCTTTTTATACCACCCGACAGAATCAACAAAGCGAGCGGAGCACCAAAGTTACCCGCGCGCTCAATAAATTCGGCAAATGGCTCACCTGATGCGGGGCGCAAAAATGCTGTAATAGTTGCCCATATCACCAGCCATAAAGCAATAGCGCGTATTGGATAAAACAGCATTACAACCCCCATCAGTATATCCACCGCCCCTACCCATGGCATTAAAGCGTAGGCGGTATCGGTACCAATACCAAAAACGGCAAAGTAATTACACCATACTTCTTTTGTAATGATGCCAAAAATACCGTGCCCAATAAAGCACATGGCTATGGCAACCCGTAAAACGTAATGTATCTTTTGTTCAGTCCTAAGCATTGTGTCTCATCTATTAATTAGACCCATCTGCTTTGCCACGGGCAACAGCATATTCGCCAACTTTTATACCGGTTTGTAAGCCAACTTCGCAATCGCTGCGGTAGTGGATAGCACCGTAAAGCCTCGACATTGCCGCTTCATGCGCCATATCCATAAAAGCACTTGCTTTCTCCGGAACTAAATAACCTAACACTGTTGCAGCCGCGCCGCTAAAGTTTGAGTGTCCTGATGTATATGACGGAAAGTTAGGGATTCCTATGAGCGTTTTAATATTCATTACCATCTGCGTGGGGCGTGGGTTAAAGTAAAAATACTTAGCATCCCAGCACACAATGGCAGCATCCATTTCGGCCATATTAAGTAAAGCGAGATTGCGTGCCCAGCGTACTTCGCTGTAATTATGTTTTACAAACTCATCGGCTGCAATGGTGTTCCAGTGGCCCGGGGGGGTTACCGTACCTACACCATCTGCCCAAAAAGCGGTGATACGCTCATGTTCGCGGCTATGGTTGTTACTCATTGCCAATACCTCGTCGCTTTCTTTCTGAAACTCGGTACTACCCGGTTTGTATGGCGGCGCAGGGCGTAAAGCAACTACGGTAGTTGTTGGGAACAAGAACGGTATAACCTTTGTAAACAACGGCAACATCGGCGGGCGTTTAGGCAATTCTAAACTTATCCATGGGGTGTTACCCGCTGCGGTAGTTGTAGTTGCAAAGTTATCCCAATCGGCCTGCGTACCAATAGCTGCACCTGCTTTATCAGAACGGGCGCGGGCTAAAAATATGGCAGCAACCTGTTTACCTAGGTTTTCGCCTGCATCCATATCAGAGCGGGTGTTGGCACCGGCCATAATACGGTATAGTTTTTCTTCGGCAACTTTCTTTTGGATATAATCCAAGTCGCCTGGGAAAAGGAGTTCCATCATTTTACCGGTAACACCTGCCACAACCGCATCCTCGCTTGGGTATGATGGCAACGTTGATTTTGGCACCAAAGCCTGCACGTTTACATCGTTAATATATGGTGCTGCGCGGTTAAACTGTTTCTTAAACTTCCATGCCTGCACCAGTGCATCATATTGCGCCGCGCTTACATAAGCGTAGGCACGTGCTGCATAAGGTGGGTTAGAGAAAGGGAACAACGGATAAGCCAGCGGGTTAGCCGCACTTGGGAACGGGTAAGTGCCATCCTCCTTTTGGTATGGCGGCAGGTTGTGTTTTGCAACCAGTTCGCGCAAGATCTCGTTCCAGCGTAACACCGAGCCTGCGCTCCAGTATTTAATAATATCCCTTTGTTCGCTGGTAAGGTTACGCTGGTAGCTTTTTATCTCATTTAGGTCGGCCAAATAATTTGGCGTGGTGATCGCATCCGGCGCAGCAATTGTAAACGTGTTAGATGCAGTTAGGATCGGTGTCCACACATCAGCATTAAGGTCTAAATTGCTTGGCGCCAAAGCAGGGTAATCCTCGCTGCGGTCCTTTTCCTGGATATCTTTTTTACATGATGAACTGAAAACCGCAAGGGCGATCATCATCATAATTGGTAATACTTTATATATATTCTTTTTCATCACAATTCTTATTTATCAGATTTATCCTTTTTAACAGAAAATACATAGTAAACACCGGCAAAAAACGACTTGTTTTGGCCAACGTTACGGCCATCAACTACGTAGCTACCCCCTCCGGTAAGTTCTAAACCCGCAACATTTTGAAAGCTGTATTTAAAAATGGCACCCACAGAGGTAGCGTCCATATTATTGCTTGGGAAAGGCATATTATTTTTGGTGATATCAAACCCACCAATGGTGTTTATTTTGGTTACAACCGCTTCCGCGTTGAATTTTAAGCTACGGTAACCGGTGCTGAACAAAAAGTTAGTCATATTTGGCAATGCAACCTGGTCGGTATAATGCATTTCGGTAGTGTAGTAAGAATCTTTATCAATGGTGATGTTACTCCTGCGTAAGTACTGACCGGAACCGGCTACGAAAAAACGGCCTGTTTGATAGTTAATCAATGCTTTTAAGCCAACGCTTTTGCTGCGCGAGCCAATTGCTAATGGCAAATAATCTGCCTGGTAATTGCCTAAAGGTAAGCTACCGTTTAAAATAGCATGTAAGCTTAGTAAGCCACTGCCTACCTCCTGCTTTATAGCCATCCATTTAACGGCAAGGTTAATATCCTGTATGCCGCTTTGGCCCCTAAGGGTACCTGCAGATGCGTTTGTTTTGATATAAGGAATCATGAACAATAAGTTAACCCTGTTACTTAACCCGTAGTTACCACCCACAGCATAAACGTTGCTACTGATGGTTCCTAAGTTTAGGTTTTCGCGTTTGAAGGTGCCTTCCCAGTATTTATCCCAGCTATTGTGGGTATATAGGCCGGCAGCGCAGAAGAAGTTTTTGGGTATCATTAGTGCATCATTTTCGGTTTGGGCGCTTACCGATTGAGTGAAAGCGACGCAAGCCAAAATGGCAAAAAAATACCTGCTTATATATTGTAAACAGTGTTTCATATAATAATTTAAAATAATGGACTTAGATAGACTTTATAAAGCATCAGCTGCTAAAAATCTCACAAATCAGTAGCTGATGCTTGATATTTTTCATCTTAATTAGGCTTAAAAAAACATGATGCATACGACAAATGCACAGATCTTTCAACAGTCTTAACTAAGAAACAATAAATCTTTTGGAATATATTAATCAGCTGATGTAATTGGGAGGTTTACCCGGCGATTTAATATAAGGACTTGTCAATTTGGAAGATATAGGGATTACTATTCTTTCTACAGAATCATCAAAACAAAGGAAGCTATAACTAACCACAGGGTTGTTGTATTCCGAAACTGATGAGGGTGCTTTTTTTGCAGGTGCTTCGCCCTTTTTACTTAAGGGGGCATCACTTACATTTTTTGCTACTATAATATTGGCATTAAATAATTTCGTTTTTGTGCTATTGGCAACACAAACTAAAAACATGGTATCCTGCGTCATTTTAACGCCAACGTAGTTATAAAAGCCATCCTTTAGTTGAATTTGCCCTTGTACACGTTCATAATCGGGCCAGTTGGTTATGCCTTTATTGTTTACAGGTACCTTAATTTGGACAAGTTGAGTAGCATCTACTTTGTTTTCGTAAATGTTTTTAATAATGCTAAGCTCGGACTGGTGGATGAAATATTGAAAGGCAAAAGTATAGCCGCCCGTGTTAAACAGATGTATGCTTAATAAGAATAGGGCAAAAAACCTTTTCACTTATCTGGTATGCTGGTGCACTAATTAGGGTTATATTTTGTAAATATATATAAAATTTCAATTCCAGCAAAAAAATTACAATTGATGAAAACAATATATTAAAAAAAATTGTACATAAGCTTTATTAGATACACTTATATAGTGTCCCACAATTTATAACCAGATAATTATAAATATACAACTACTTGATATTTAATAATTTGTATTTTTAAAAAATACCACCTTAGCTAAATAATTACTTTACACAAATAATTTTATATACTTGTTAAACAATTAATTAAATAAAAAAACAAAGGTGTCTCACTTATTTCTGAATGGGACAGAATGGGACACCCTCACTTACTGCTTTGTTTAGCGGATTAAAGACGGCTACCCCCACCCTAGAATCAGCACACCCATAATAAAGGAACCATTTTTTTTTAAAATATACCAATCCTTCCATAAATACGGTGCCTGCCGGGTACTGCCCGCTTTTTTCAAATGCTTCTTGCGGTACAAAAAACGGTTTATCTAAACGGCTTATAGCCTTTGTTGGGTCTGTTGACGAAAACATAACCTGTCCGCCGCAATATGAGTTGGCGGTGTAATGCTTATCCCCATGGTCTTTATTGTTTTTACCGTTGTATAGTAACAAGATGCCTTTAGGTGTCATGATAGCGGGCGGGCCGCATTCGGTAAGGTCACTATCGAAATAGTTTTTACGGGGCGATATCAGCGCTTTTAGGCTACCATCTTCATTCATCAACGGCGACCAGTTTATTAAATCGGTTGATGTGGCTGCAAACACCCCCAGTTCGCCCCAATACATCCAATATTTACCGTTTATTTTGGCTATAACCTGCTTGCCATTTACCAATTTGGTGATGATAGATGCAGATTTACTGGCAATGTTAAAGAATTTACCATTATAAGCTTTACGAAAGATAGGACCGTGCTTTACCCATTTCTTTAAGTCTTTGGATGTAGCTACGCCAAGGCGCGGCATATCGTGGTTCCATTGGGTGTAGAAAACCACGTAGGTACCGTCGGCTACCATGGCTACACGCGGGTCTTCGCAACCGCCTGTCCATTCAAATTCTTTCTGGCTGTCGTTATCCGGATAAAGCACTGGCACCGGCAAACGTTTAACCGTTGTGCCGTTACTGCTTTCCGCCAAACCAAGGCGCGATGTACGGCCGCCTATTCCTGTTCCAGATTTATCTTCGGCGCGGTAAAGGATATAGATCTTACCGTTTTTTATGGTTGCTGCCGGGTTAAACGTATCGTTCGATTCCCAATCCATTTGCCGTTTGCGCATAGGGTCATAAAAACGCGTGGTGGTATCGGGGCTGATGAGCGGGTTTACCCCTGTAGGCCTAGTAAAGGGGCCAAAAGCCCAGGCAGGCAATTTTTCATTTTGTGCCGATACCGTGCCTGCTGTTAATATCAGCAGGACTACAATCTTGATGAACCTGTAAACGTTTTTCATACTTTCTTAATTAACCGGTGTTAACCTCGCCAGGTATTGATCCATATCATCTTCATACAAAACCTCTGCCGCCCAGCCTTCTTCGGCAGCTATGATTTTTAGTTTTTCTGCATCAATATAAAGCCACTTAAACCAATCGGTTTTATGGCTTTGATAGGCGTACCTATAGGATAACTCGCCGTAGTAGTCTAAGCTATTAGGCAGGTCACCTTCATACAAGTAAGCAATATCAGAAGAATCGAATAATAATTGCCCGCCCTTGTTCAGAAGCGTTTTGGTATGCTGTAAAAACAAGCGTAA
This sequence comes from Mucilaginibacter aurantiaciroseus, assembly GCF_024055595.1. GTDB lineage: Bacteria > Bacteroidota > Bacteroidia > Sphingobacteriales > Sphingobacteriaceae > Mucilaginibacter > Mucilaginibacter aurantiaciroseus. The sequence goes on along the minus strand of NZ_JAMXOF010000001.1, from coordinate 1,028,413 downwards.
TTGTTGAATGGTACCGCATAGTCCGATACCGTTCATCATCAGTAATAAGGTGTCGTATTCACCTTGCTGATAAGTAAATATATCTGCAGCTATCGCGTGTTTAACGCCACGCTGCAGCATTATGGTTACGGCAAGGTCAGATATATCCAGCGCGTTAACATCCAGGCCTTTATCCTGTAAGATTAAAGCGTGGCTACCTGCGCCTGCGCCAATATCTAAAACCTTACCCCTGCAGTTATTAAGGGCAATAAGTTCCAGTTCGGGCATTTCCTCTTCGGTGCGGAAATAAATATCCTGCGGCATTTCCTCTTTAGGTCCGTAAGTATTATTTATCCAAAGTTTATGCCCGCCTTCGCCTTTAAAATAGTCGAATAGTGCCTGTCCAAAAATATCTTTCAAGTTTGTCTTTAATTTGTCAAACAAAGAAAAGAAATGTTAGCTGATTTGACAAAGGCTATAAACAAAAAGAGACTGGTTAAAAACCAGCCCGTCTTCTATTACAACTTGAAATTTAATATTTACCGGGTATTATTCCTATTCCCAGGGGTTTAAAACAACCTTAACACAGTCGTCTTCCTTCTTGTCGAAGATCTCTTAACCTTTGATAACCCCGCTAAGCGGTAACCTGTGGCTAATGATGTCATCTAACACAACCTTTTTTTCTTTCACCAACTCGATCAAATGATCGAGTTGGTCATTACCGGTGTCTGACCTTGTTTTACCGTGTTGCCTTTATCAAACATGCGGTGAATTGGGAAGTTATCGTAAGTAGAACCATATACGCCCATTATAGATACCGTACCCGTCCGTCGAACCGCTTTATACCGTAGTCTCTTTGAGGTACACCGCCGCTCAAAATATGCAGGTCGGATCCGCAAATGGCGGTTGAGGTTACTTCAGGATAACATCCCTTGGGTTTTCTATCAGTGGGTCTTCTACAGTTTCGTATCTAATATCGCCAGGTTTGTGAAATACTGCTGCTTTCGTAATATTTTTTGTTTTCGTTAGTTTCAAATTACATCACGGGTTACAGAATAATAATTTTAAGAAATATTATTATTTAAACTATGCAATTAAAACTCATAAAAGTATTTAACCACAAGAGGCACTAAGAAAAAACACAAAGAATACAGAGCGTAATGCACGGCTTTTTGACCTATGTAAAAAACCTCTGTGTACTTTGTGGTTAAAATTTTACTTTCACTTTTTAATAAACCGAGTTACCATGAAGCTACATACCATTGATACCGGCTTTTTTAAACTGGACGGCGGCGCGATGTTTGGCGTTGTACCCAAGGCTATATGGCAAAAAACAAACCCCGCCGACGATAAAAACTTGTGCACCTGGGCCATGCGCTGCCTGCTGATAGAGGATGGCAATCGACTGATCCTTGTTGATACGGGCATTGGCGATAAGCAGGACGAGAAGTTTTTTAGTCATTATTATTTGCATGGCGATGCTACCATGGATAGTTCGTTAGCCGCTAAAGGTTTCCACCGCGATGATATTACCGATGTGATTTTAACCCACCTGCATTTTGACCATGTTGGTGGAGCTGTAAAGCGCGATGGTGAAAAACTATTACCCGCGTTTAAGAATGCAACCTACTGGAGCAACCCGCAGCACTGGGACTGGGCAGTTAATCCTAACGACCGCGAGAAATCATCGTTCCTGAAAGAGAATATTTTGCCGATACAGGAAAGTGGCCAGCTCAAATTTATAAACGCTGAAGAAGGTGTAAGTTTTACAGGTGACATCAGCATAAAGCTTGCCTACGGCCATACCGATGCTATGATGCTGCCGCTGATAAATTATAAAGGCAAACAGGTTTTATACATGGCAGATCTGCTGCCATCTGTAGGCCACGTGCCCCTACCCTATGTAATGGCTTATGACATGTTCCCGCTGAAAACGTTGGAAGAACGTAAAGTTTATTGGAATGAGGCGGTAGAAAAAGAATACATCCTGTACCTGGAACACGACCCTATAAACGAATGCTGCACGCTGCAACAAACCGAAAGAGGCATCAGGGTGAAAGAGGTGTTTAAACTGGCCGAGTTTTGATTTTTTAACGATAAAGAAATTTATCGTGGCAATGATTATAAATCTACAACCACAAATATTATTCCAAAAACGGGTGTTTAAAACTTTCTCATAAATTAGTAAAATACAGGTGATTTTCTGTGTGAAAATACTATTTTTAGAAACAAATTAATAGTTTTGCACGTTCAATTTTAAATTAAAGATTAGAGGTTAATTAAATAAATGAGACAACTCAAAATAACTCAATCCATTACCAATCGTGAGTCGCAATCCCTCGACAAATATCTTCACGAAATTGGTAAAGTTGACCTGATAACTGCCGAAGAAGAAGTAATCTTAGCCCAAAAAATAAGAGAAGGTGACCAGGCTGCTTTAGAGCGTCTAACCAAAACGAATTTACGTTTTGTGGTATCAGTAGCTAAACAATATCAAAACCAGGGCCTTACCCTTGGCGACTTAATAAACGAAGGCAACTTAGGCCTTATTAAAGCTGCAAAACGCTTTGACGAGACCAAAGGTTTCAAATTTATATCATACGCCGTTTGGTGGATCCGTCAATCGATACTACAGGCTATTGCCGAGCAAAGCCGTATCGTTCGTTTGCCTTTGAACCAGGTAGGCTCTTTAAGTAAAATAAGCAAGGCATTCTCTAAATTGGAACAGGAATTTGAGCGCGAGCCATCGCCCGAAGAACTTGCCGACATGCTTGAGACTACTGTAGATAAAATATCTGATACGCTAAGTAATAGCGGCCGCCATGTATCTATGGATGCGCCGTTTGTACAAGGTGAAGAAAATACGCTATTAGACGTACTGGAAAACTCTGAACCGAATACAGATTCGATCCTGATCAACGAATCGTTGTCTGAAGAGATCAAACGTTCGCTATCTACCCTAACCGAGCGTGAGCGGGAGATCATCGTGTTGTTCTTTGGCTTAGGTAGCAACCATCCGTTATCGCTGGAAGAAATTGGCGAAAAATTCAATTTAACCCGCGAGCGTGTACGCCAGATAAAAGATAAAGCATTGCAGAGATTACGCCATACCTCGCGTAGTAAGATCCTTAAATCATACTTGGGATAAGCCTTTAGTTAAAAAAATATGAAACACCCGTTTAAACAAGCGGGGGTTTTTTTGTTATGAAGTTATGGATCCATTCGGCTACTAACATATATAGAGAACTGTAATAAACCCATCCCCTAATACAATTTATTAGATTGATTTACGTATTGTAAGCAATCAAAAATGAAAAGGCTGATTACTCTTACCCTGCAGTATTATCGTACGCTACTTGTTTACAATATAACTTTTACTTTTCTCTGCTTTTTTTTTATTGGCTTAAGTGCCGGCAACAGCTCTGTTAGTTTATTCTTTTCTAAGTTCGTTGGCTTTGTAGGGGCTGTCGCCTTGCACAATTACTCGTCAGCTAAAACTTATTTTTACTACCGTAATGCAGGCCTAAGCATTAGGCGATTATATGCATACGCTTACTTAGTTGATTTCATTGTATTGTTAATTTCGGTCATCCTATTAGCTATATGTCGGCACTTATTTTAAAAGTTGATAGCGTCCGGTTGGCGTTTGAGGATCGCAAGATATTACAGGATGTGCATATTACGTGTCGCCAGGGCGAGGTAATAGGTTTATTAGGCAGGAATGGCTGCGGTAAATCGTCTCTTTTAAGAATCATTTACGGCACCTTAAATGCATCCTATAAATACGTGAGTATTGATGATCTGTTTATTCATAAAGGATATCATAAAAACCGAATCGCGTATCTTCCTCAGCACAGCTATTTACCTGACAGTTTAAAAATAAAAAATTTGGCAAAAATGCTGGTAGATGAAAACTTTTGGGACGAGTTTATCGATCTAACTATATATAAGGTAAACTGTCACAAAACAACGGGCCAACTCTCCGGCGGTGAATTGAGGCAATTAGAAATGCTAATGATCATCCATAGCAAGGCCGATTTTATTTTACTTGATGAACCTTTCACCCACATCTCCCCAATCCAGGCTGACGAATTTAAGCCTGTCATCCGCGCGTGTGCCAAACGCAAGGGCATTATCATAACAGACCATCAGTATTATAATATTTTGGAGGTGAGCGATAAGGTGATCCTATTAAAAGATGGCGTTACAAAACACATTACAAATAATGATGAATTGGTTACTTACGGTTATCTTAGCGGTAAGTAAAGCGATGGTTTATTTGAAAGGCTCCATTGAGATAAAAGCATAAAGCCAAAAGCAATAAAGCTTTGTGCTTTCAGCTAAAATCGTTATTTTCCCATCCTGTTTTTTAATACTACCGTACTAATTAATGCAACTTACCAGGTTAGAAATCAAGGGCTTCAAAAGCTTTGGCGATAAAATCACCATTAATTTTAATGAGGGGGTTACGGCTATTGTAGGCCCTAATGGTTGTGGTAAAAGCAACGTGGTAGATGCTATCCGTTGGGTTTTAGGCGAGCAAAGCACCCGCGCCCTGCGTTCCGAAAAAATGGATAACATCATTTTTAACGGAACCAAAAGCCGCAAGGCCGCCAACCTTGCAGAGGTTTCTCTAACTTTTGATAATACCAAAAACGCACTCCCTACCGATTTTTCGCAGGTTACACTTACGCGTAGGCTTTACCGCACCGGCGAAAGCGAATACCGTTTAAACGATGTACAATGCCGCTTAAAGGACATTACTGACCTATTCCTGGATACCGGTATCGGCTCTGACTCCTACGCTATCATCGAACTAAAGATGATTGATGAAATCATCAATAACAAAGAGGGGTCGCGCCGTAATTTGTTTGAGGAGGCATCGGGTATCTCCAAATATAAGCTCCGTAAAAAACAAACATTCAGCAAGTTAAAAGATACCGAAGCTGACTTGGAGCGCGTTGAGGACCTGCTTTTCGAGATAGAAAAGAACTTAAAAACGCTGGAGAACCAGGCTAAAAAAACGGAGCGTTATTATAAACTACGAGATCAGTATAAGTCGCTGAGTATTTCACTGGCATCATTCAGGATCGCCAATTTTAGCAAATCGCTTGCCGAGATTGAAGAAAAAGAACAAAAACAGCGCGAGCAAAAATCAGGCATCGCAACCCAAATTGATAAACTGGAAGCTACCCTGCAGCAAAACAAACTAGACAGCCTTACCAAAGAGAAAAACCTTGCCGCGCAGCAAAAAGCCAGCAACGAATTTTCGGCCAAGATCCGTGCTTACGAAAGTGAAAAACGGGTAAAGAACGAGCAGCTTAAAAATCAGCAGGATAAAGAAAGCCGTTTAAAGGAAGAATTAGAACGCGATAACAACCAGTTTAAACACGTCCAATACAACATTAAACGCCTTAACGAGGAAAAATTGCAGGAAGACGAAAATCTGCAAACCATCACCTCCCGTGTAGGAGAATTGAAAGAAGCGGTTGATGAGCTTCGCGCCCAGCAGGCAGAAGCCCGTAACGAGCTAAACGAACTTAACAGCATAAACGGCCGCCTGCAAAACCAGGTTTACAAGGCCGAAAAAGATATCGACATCCTTAACATACAACAACAAGCGCTTGAGCAGGAAAGCCAGCGCAATATGGAGGATACCACCAACAAGGAGGCCGAACTTTCGCATTTCAACAAAGTTATTGCCGAATTAGATAACTGCGTTGCAACCCTTGAAAGCGAATACGACCAAGCTGTTGAAGCAGAAAACAAACTACAGGAACAAGTTGCCGAAACAGAAACCGAACTTAAAACCGTTACCGACAGCATTGCCGCCAATGGCCGTAAACTGGATGCCAAACAAAACGAATACAACCTTACCAAAAGCTTGGTTGATAATTTAGAAGGCTTCCCGGAGAGTATCCGCTTCCTAAAAAAGAATGCCAACTGGGCAAAAACAGTCACCCTGTTTAGCGATATATTATTTTGCAAGGAAGAATACCGCGTAGCGATAGAAAATTACCTGGAGCCGCTAATGAACCATTATGTGGTGAACACTTATGATGAGGCCATCGCGGCGATAAATCTGCTAAGCAATTCGTCTAAAGGGCGCGCGCAGTTTTTTATATTAGATAATTACGAGGCAGCCCCACTGAAGCCCTCCCTTTCAGAGAGGGCTTCAGAACAAAAAATTTCCCCTACCGGGAAAGATTTAGAGGGGCCTCCTGCCCTATCTGTTGTGGAGATTGAGGAACGTTATAAGCCGCTTTGTAACTATTTGCTTAAAAACGTTTATTTGGTAAACGATGCTACCGAAAACGACATCAATGGTATACAACTACCGGATGGTGTGGTCCTGATCGGTAAAAGCGGTAAGTTCAATAAATCTAAATATACCATGGCCGGCGGGTCGGTTGGGTTGTTTGAGGGCAAGCGTATTGGTAGGGCAAAGAATTTAGATAACCTGCTTAAGGAGATCAAACAAGCCGAAAGCCGCATCCAGAATTTCAAGAATAAAAGCGAGGAACTACAAAGCCGTTTAGCTGCGCTAAAGGTATCTAACAAAACAAACGAACTACGCCAGCAACAGTACGAACTTAACCAAGTCAATACCGAGCTGATCACCGTTAAAACCAAGCAAGAGCAATACCAGGCCTTTATTGAGAACAGCCTTAACCGTAAGCAGGATATTGCCAACAAGGTTGCGGGCATCAAAAATAATATTATTACCCTTGGCCCGCAGTTAATACATCTAAAAGAACAAAAGCAGGCACAGGCGGTTCTGATGCTGGATAAGCAACAGGCCTTCAACGAACTGAACGAGATGGTTACGGTGCAATCAAACACCTATAACCAGGAGAATATCCGCTTCCACCAGCAGCAAAATAAAGTTTCGGGGTTATTAAAGGACCTGGATTACCGCGAAACTCAACTTGAACACCTGGATGTACGCATCCGCCAAAATAATATCGAGCTTGAAAAAGCAAAGGCTGCCATATTAGAGAACCTTCAGGAAACCGGCGACAGCGACGAAAGCCTGCTGGAAATGTACGGGCAAAAGGAAGCATTGGAAAAAGGAACAGCCGAAACCGAGCAGGAATATTACGCATGGCGCGCCACCATTACCGAAAGCGAAAACGAAGTATTAAAACTCCGCCAGCGTAAAGACCAAACCGAGACCCTGGAGAACGAATTAAAAGATGAACGCAATAACCTTAAACTGGAGCTGAACGCCCTGCGAGAGCGCCTGTCCGTTGAGTTTAATGTAGACATCAACGACCTGTTAGAGATCGATATCGCCGAAACCAGCGACGAAGACGAGATCCGTGATAAAACGGAGAGAATGAAACGCCAGTTGGACGACTTTGGCGCCATTAACCCAATGGCTGTTGAAGCCTATAACGAAATGAGCGAACGCCATACATTCATCCAAACACAAAAGAAGGATCTGGCTGAAGCTAAAGCATCGTTACTGGCCACTATAAAAGAGATAGATGATACGGCCAAAGAGAAATTCATGTCGGCGTTTACGATGGTGCGAGAGAATTTTATTAAGGTGTTCCGCTCGTTATTTAACGAGGAGGATTCGTGTGACCTGATCCTGAGCAATCCCGATCAGCCTTTGGAATCTGAAATTGATATCATCGCAAGGCCAAAAGGTAAACGCCCGCTATCTATCAACCAGTTATCAGGTGGCGAAAAAACACTTACGGCTACTGCCATCCTGTTCTCGCTATACCTGCTAAAGCCTGCCCCATTCTGTATTTTTGATGAGGTGGATGCCCCGTTGGATGATACCAACATCGATAAGTTCAATAACATCATCCGTAAGTTCTCTAAAGAATCGCAGTTCATCATTATATCGCACAACAAGCGCACCATTGCCTGTACCGATATTATTTATGGCGTTACGATGGTAGAGCAAGGTATCTCGAGAGTGGTGCCTGTAGACCTGCGCGAACTGGCAGATTAAAACTCGTAAGTGGTCTTTATTGGTAAAGTTTGAATAATAATATTCTTATATCCCGCAAACGAGAGATATCTTACAGTTGTAGGTCTGTAAAGCCCTTCGCCTTGAACGGGCGGGCCAAGTATTTGTTGAGATAACTTATTTAATACCTGATAATTATATCCGATAGAAAAATTAAATCCGCGTTCGCTTGTAGGGCTAAGCAATGAATATCCTATACCAAAACCACCTTTAAAACCTGTATGCCAATCCATTCCTGTTATAAAGGAATAGCCTGCCTGGCCGTATACGAAAAAGCCCCTTTTTGTATTATTAAAAGTATATTTCAGATCTCCAAAAATTGCACTGTACGGCTTGAGCGGCCTTCAGATAGGTTATTGTAAAAGTCAACATCTATCCCCAACCCTAATCTCAACTTTGGTGACACATATTGGCCATAACCAACACCAATAGTTGTGCTGGAAAAGGTATCCCCATTCATATTTTGATCCCCTTCAGACGATAAAGTATTTATCCAGGGGGTATTTTCCCCCTGGATATTTACATTGCCTAAAGTTGGCATATAACCAATATGTATTTCGAAATAAGACTTTTTTTCAGATTGTCCGAAGGATAAACTACTGATCAAAATGAAAAAAGATAAGAAAAAAAAATAAAGTGTATTTTTATTAAAGGGCATTAACTTAAACATTGATTATAGGTTTAGAAATGGGGGTTATTGACATTGAGTAATCTTTAGTTACCTACAAAAAAGGTCGAAATTAAATTCCGACCTTTTTTCTTGTTATAATATGTAACTTATTTTTTAGCTTTTGAGTTGTTGTAGATCATCCCTCTAAACACTTTACCTTCCGACTGGATACCAGCCTCGCGAGATTGATCGACAGAGAAAGTTTTTAAGCTGCTTAAGCTCTGTGTTTGCTGATTACTACCGGTAAGCACATAGTTACCTTTTGTAACAAAATTGATGGCATATTTCAACAGGCTTTCCGTAGGGTCGCCAAAATCTTTGGTAACATCATCAGATGCCTGTTTGCCCGGGTAATCTACAGTGCCCGGGGTCATACCGGCGTAATATCCACCTTTACCCAGGCTATTCTTAGTCTCAAACTGAGGGATATACATTTGGTATTTGTTAATGTCAATATCAAAGAAACCAACCGGCTTGCCATAGCTTTTTGTACCTATAAGATTAACATTTAAAGAAGTTACCGGCAACAGGTTGTTAATGGTAAGTTCACTTGCTGATGCGGTTGAACCTGTCACAATAAAAAACACGTGGCTTAGGTTAAGCGTTGTTGAAACGCCATCTTTAGAAAACTTAACTGTGTTACCGGCTACCGTGTAATCAAAGTCGTAATATGAATATATTGCGCCTTTATCATCTTTTCGTTTTTGATTAGCCAGTATGGTCGCTTTACGATCAACCATTGTTTGATTAAAATAGTAACTAAACATGGTAGTATTGGTTTTATTGGCCGGTGCAATCAGGTTACTCAAATATTCGGCTGTAGATACGTAACCGCCGCCATTATAACGCAAATCCACAACCAGATCGGTAACTCCTGCAGCAGCGAAAGTTGCAAAAGCTGCATCAAGTTTCGGCCTTGCGTTAGCATCAGATGTAAAACTGTTGAATACAAAATAACCAACTTTTTTGCCACCACCTGCATCAATAACCTTAGTTGCTAATACCGGGTTTACATTATAACTACCAGTAGACATAGTCACATTAAAAGTAGTTAAGTCGGGTCTTTTAAGCGTTAAAGTAATGTTTGAAGAATTAGCGTACGCATTAATTAAAAAGTTAACGTTTGTACCGGCATCATAAGTAAGGCCCGAACCTGTTCGGCCGTTAATGCCTATAATTTGGTAACCACGTTTAAGGTCATTTACATCAGCCGGCGAACCCGGGTAAACATATTTAACCCTAATATCGTCGTCGCCGATCCAAACAGGCGCAAAACCAAAATCGCCTTTTACACCGTTTAATTCACCAGATACGCTACCATCATCTATAAAAGAATATTTTGCTGTACCGGGGTCCTTTTTACGATATTCATACGGCTTGCCTGTTGAAGGGTCAGTACTGTATTGTGTCATCGCGTCGATCTCGGTTTGCAATGCGTCCAAATCATTAGCGCCCGGAAAAGAACGTGGCTTAAATGCCGAATAAGATGGCAGGCTTTCGTTCCAGTAGTAAACCTGTTTCGCATATAAAAATACCGAATCTTTAATAAAATCAAGCGTTGAGCCGGATGTCGGCGGTAAATCAGTGCCGGTTGTACCGCCCGTATTGTCTGTATTACCGGGAGTGATCTTTTTATCTTTTGAACAAGAAATAATAATCACTGTAGCAGATAATAGTATTAAGTAAAATAATTTCTTCATGGTTTAATTAATTATATCGAGTAAACGGTGTTATTGTATTTATATTATCAAAATTTAGTTATATGATTTCGCCGGTATTAATATAGTCAATTCCGCAGGTTTCGGCACATAACCTATCTGTTTCAGAGCCTGATATCATTAACAGATCGCGGCGATCTAAATTGTGTTCCTTCATTAATAAATGTATTACATCCGGCTCGGGCTTGGGTAAACTTTCATCAGCAAAATAACATGTTAAATAGGGTTCTAAACCGTGCCACTCTATCTGCCTTAACTTATTAAGCTGCTGTTGCGGGCTGCCGTTTGTAACTATAAATAGCCTTTTACGGTCGGTAACAACCTCCTGCATAAAGCTAAGCATATTTTTAAATAAGAGCAATTTTAAAGGCAACCGCGATGTTAACAACATTATCTCCAACTTATCGCGATACTTCTCTTCAATGCTAAGCTGTGAAACAAGCTCACTATATACCTTTCCTGCTCCTTTTTTAATATACGTATCTATCATCAATTCGGTTGTCCTGGCAGCACTATTAAATTCGGTGTACTCCAAAAGGTTGGCAAAAAGGTAATAAATCTGGTAGTAGTAATCTTTTGCGGGATACAGCACATCATCCAACTCAAATATGAATGCTTTTTTACCCGGGTCTATATCGTTATAACTTATCGCAGGCATTTATAATAATGATGTTGTATTCGTTAAAGAGTTGTTCGGATAAGATAAGCACGTCCAGTTCCTGCTTATTTAAAAGGTAAATATTTTTGAACCCATTATCTAAGCTAAGGGTCAGCATTTCGTGCGCATAGGTGTCATTTGCCGGGTTAGGTAATTTTATGATACCCATAAACGATGGAAACTCATTAAAATCGCCTAACACAACCTCATCACGGGTAAGTGTATTTTTAAGCTTATGCGCTTGCGCGGATGTAGCAGATGTGATAAGTACTTTCAACTTATAAGTTATTTACAATTAAACCATCCTTCATTAATATGGTACGGTCGCTCATATCTGACAGGTGCTGGTTATGGGTTACAATTACAAAGGTTTGGTTAAAATCCTTACGGAGTTTGATGAAAAGCTCGTGCAGTTCAAGCGCATTCTTAGAGTCGAGGTTACCCGATGGCTCGTCGGCAAATATCAAAGCCGGGTCGTTTATAAGCGCCCGTGCTACTGCAACACGCTGCTGCTCGCCGCCGGATAGTTCCGCAGGTTTGTGGGTAACCCTGTCGCCAAGGCCAAGCATCTGTAAAAGTTCAGTGGCTTTCTTTTCGGCTTCGGCACGTGGCACACCTGCTATAAAAGCAGGGATACAAACATTTTCCAGCGCGTTAAACTCAACCAATAAATGGTGAAACTGGAAGATAAACCCGATCTTTTGATTGCGGAACGCACTAAGGTTCTTATTGTTAAGCTTGCTCACCTCAACATCATCAATAAACAACTGGCCACTATCGGCATTATCTAAAGTACCTAGTATGTTTAACAACGAGCTTTTACCCGCGCCCGATGCCCCTACTATGGTTACAATTTCGCCGCGTTTAACTTCAAGGTCTACCCCTTTTAAGATATGCAGGTTGCCGTATGATTTATTTATAGATAGCGCTCTAAGCATGGGCGAATTTAGTGAATAGTTGATTAGAGAACAGCGATTAGTTAAATATTTTAACAGATGTTTAACATAAGCCGCGCTTGTATTATTTCATAATTATTGCGATAAATATTACAAACAGCCGTATCCGGGCTGTAATCTCTAAAAACAAAATAGTAGCTTTACCGCAAATTCTTCAACAAATATGAACATTCACGAATATCAGGGCAAAGCGATATTGAAAAGCTTTGGCGTACGAGTACAGGAAGGCATTGTTGCAGACACACCTGAAGAGGCTGTTGCTGCTGCTCAGAAAATGAAGGAAGACTTTGGGTCGGACTGGACAGTTATAAAAGCACAAATACACGCAGGTGGCCGCGGTAAAGGTGGCGGTGTAAAAGTAGCTAAGAACGCAGACCAGGTTAGGGAAATTGCAGGCAATATTATTGGCATGCAGTTAGTAACCCCGCAAACCGGCCCCGAAGGTAAACTTGTTAAAAAGATTTTGGTTGCGCAGGATGTTTACTACCCCGGCGAAAGCGAAGTAAAAGAATATTATATAAGCGTATTGCTTGACCGTGCCAAGGGCCGTAACATTATCATGTACAGCACCGAAGGCGGTATGGACATTGAAGAAGTAGCGCACTCTACACCAGAACTGATCCACAAAGAAGAGATTGACCCTAAAGTTGGCTTGCAAGGTTTCCAGGCGCGCAAGATCGCGTTTAACCTGGGCTTATCCGGTGATGCCTTTAAGGATATGGTTAAATTTATCACTGCTTTATACAAAGCGTACGATGCTACCGATTCTTCTCAATTTGAAATTAACCCCGTATTAAAAACATCTGATAACAAAATTTTAGCGGTTGATGCTAAGGTTAACATTGATGATAACGCTTTATACCGCCACCCTGATTATGCAGCCATGCGCGATACGGATGAAGAAGACCCTACCGAGGTTGAAGCAAGCAAAAGCAACCTTAACTACGTAAAGCTTGACGGTAACGTTGGTTGTATGGTTAACGGTGCAGGTTTAGCTATGGCTACTATGGATATCATTAAAATTGCCGGTGGCGAGCCCGCTAACTTCCTTGACGTTGGCGGAACCGCGAATGCACAAACGGTTAAGGCCGGTTTTAATATCATCCTTTCGGATCCAAACGTTAAAGCTATCCTGATCAACATTTTTGGTGGTATAGTACGTTGCGACCGTGTTGCACAAGGTGTTATTGATGCTTATCATGAAATTGGCAACATCCCTGTACCTATCATCGTTCGTTTACAAGGCACAAACGCCGCTGAGGCAAAAGAACTGATCGACAATTCTGGCTTAAAAGTATTCTCTGCTATCCTTTTAAAAGAAGCTGCAGACAGGGTTAAAGAAGTGTTAGCATTATAATTAAAGTCCCGATAGCTATCGGGAAGTATAAACAAAAAAGGGAGCCATAAGGCTCCCTTTTTTTGTTTATTATCATATTGTAAAATTAAAAGTTTAAACAAACAATCCTTCTATTGCGCAGATATTTAGTAATGTATGTATGTTTTAATTCTTTAATAAACCAATGTACGTTTAAACATCTACTAGTATATTTGTATTATCACTAATAGAGAACCAACAAAAAATATCATGGCAAAAACTAAATGGGTTTTAGATTCAATGCACTCAGAGGTTCAATTTAAATTAAAACACTATGTAATATCAACCGTAACAGGTTATTTCAAAACATTTGAAGGTGCTTTAGAAACAGAGAACGAAGACTTTAGCGGCGCAATCGTTGAGTTGTCCTTAGATGTTAACAGCATTGATACTACCCAACCACAACGCGACGAACACTTAAAAAGCGCTGAGTTTTTTGACGCGGCAAGCTTCCCTAAGATCAGCTTTAAATCAACGTCGTTTACCAAAGACGGTGACGATTATAAATTAGTAGGTGAACTAACTATTAAAGATGTAAGCAAACCGGTAACATTTGCTATTGAGCACGGTGGCGTAGCAGGTGACTTTTATGGCAATACCAAAGCAGCTTTTGAAGTAACTGGCAAAATTAACCGTAAAGATTTTGGCCTTACCTGGGATGGCGTAACCGAACCAGGTTCTATTGTAGTAGGAGAAGATATTAAATTGATTGCCAGCATACAGTTTGCTAAACAAGCGTAATTAATTTTGGATTTCGAATGTTCGTTTTCGGAATTATAAAATTAAAGCCGCCGGGTTTATGCCTGCCCATTGGCAAATGCAATCTCAAACGAGGTTGCATTTGTTGTATATTGCAAAACTAAATCAGGCTTTTTTAATTATATATATATAATAATAAAAAAAGTTAAATCCGAAATCGAAAATTCGAAATCCGAAATACAAACATGCTGATACGAATTTACCCCGAAAACCCGAACGAGAAAGCCATTGAGCAGGCGGCTGATATATTGCGCAAAGGCGGCATCATCATCTACCCTACTGATACAGTTTATGGGTTGGGCTGCGATATTACCAATCAAAAAGCTGTCGAGCGGATTTGTAAGATCAGGAATATCAAACCTGAGAAAGCTAATTTCTCATTCATCTGTTACGATCTTAGCCATATCTCAGATTATATCAAACCGATAGACAACGCTACCTTCCGTGTGCTAAAGAAAGCATTACCGGGGCCGTTCACTTTTATATTTAATGCCAGCCATGCGGTGCCTAAGTTGCTAAGTAGTAACAAAAAAACTGTAGGTATCCGTGTACCGGATAATAACATCGCTCGCGAAATTGTAAAAGCCCTGGGAAACCCTATCCTATCTACCTCCATCCACGATGAGGATGATATCATCGAATACTCTACCGATCCCGAACTGATCCACGAGAAATATGAAGATCTGGTCGACATGGTTATCGATGGCGGCTATGGCGAAAACATCCCATCAACCGTTGTAGATTGCACAGCGGGCGACTTTGAGGTTATCCGCGAAGGTAAAGGCGACCTGCGAGAATATTTATAACCGTATCTTTACGCAATAACATCGACAAAATTTGATCAGCAACATTAAACAATTCGCCGAATTTATCCGCTCTTATGCAACCGGCGGGGTCATCCTTATTGCCTGCGTGATTATTTCGCTGGTAATTGCAAATACAGGACTGCATACCCCTTTCGCCCATTTTCTTAATACTCATATCGGCCCATACAGTAGAATAACCTGGATTAACGACGGGCTGATGGCTATCTTTTTCTTGCTGGTGGGGTTAGAAATTAAAGACGAGGTATTAAACGGGGAACTATCCGACAGGCCATCAGCTACATTACCTGTTTTTGCGGCAATTGGTGGCATGCTGGTACCGGCCGGCATTTACGCGCTTATCAACTTCCATACAAACACCAGCGCGGGTTGGGGTATCCCTATTGCTACCGATATCGCTTTTGTGGTGGCTATAATCAGCGTTATTAAATCGAGGGTACCTCAATCATTACAGGTATTTATAAAGGCATTGGCTATTGTTGATGATTTGGGCGCGATATTGGTTATAGCTATCTTCTACTCGGCAGGGTTGCACACCACCTACCTGCTCTTAGCATTGGCGATGTTTGTATTACAATTGCTACTTAACAAGTTTAATGTTCGGTATTTGTTGGCCTATTTAATTCCCGGTGCATTCATGTGGTATTTTATCCATCATAGCGGTATCCACGCGACAGTTGCAGGTGTACTTACGGCAATGACTATCCCACATAACGTAAAGCTTAATTATTCGCCTTTAAAGAAACTCATCCACCTGTTAGAGAACCCTGTAAATTTTATCATCATCCCAATATTCGCGTTAGCAAATTCAAACATCAATATTGGTGAAAGTTTGGCGGGTGGTAATATCATCAATCCATTATCTGCAGGGATCTTACTGGGGCTGATGTTGGGCAAACCCATAGGCATTACCCTCTTCAGCTGGCTTGCTGTAAAACTAAAGTTATCCAAACTGGCCGATGGTGTTAAATGGATGCAGGTTTGGGGGATCGGTCAGTTGGCCGGTATAGGCTTCACCATGTCGATATTTATGGCGCTGTTATCCTTTGCCGACGTGAGTTTGCAAAGCCAGTCAAAATTTATTATTTTAGTTACTTCGGTATTGGCGGCGGCTGTAGGTTATACCATACTCCTTAAAATTAAAAAAGCGTAGAGACGCAATACTTTAAATCTCCGTTAGGTAATCATATTCAATCAGACGCGAAGTATCGCGTCTCTATAAATTTTTGATGCCTTTAATAAACGCCGGGATCTTCTCCATAAAATTATCCTCACCCAAAAGTTTCACAAAGGCGCTGCCTACAATGGCACCATTGGCGTATTCGCAGGCTTTACTGAACGATCTTTTATCCGAGATCCCGAAACCTATAATAGTTGGGTTATTCAATTCCATAGCTTTAATGCGGTTGTAATAACCCGCAATACTATCGGTTAACTGCAAGCTGCCACCGGTGATAGATGATGATGAAAGCAGGTAAATAAAACTATTGCTCAAGGTATCTATTTTACGGATGCGCTCTTCGGACGTTTGCGGGGTAACCAGAAAGATATTGCTTAAGCCGTTATCCTTAAAGTGGTTGATATACAGCATCTCATACTCATATATCGGCAGGTCGGGAACGATGATGCCATCTACACCAACCGATGCCGCTGCTTTGCAAAAGCGTTCTACACCATACTGTACAATAGGGTTAACGTAACCCATTAATAAAATCGGGATGCTTACCCGGCTGCGTAGATCTTTCAATTGCTCAAACAGCAGGTTAAGCGTCATACCATTATCCAACGCCGTTTGTGAGCTATGCTGAATGGTTGGCCCATCAGCAACCGGGTCAGAATATGGAAAACCTATCTCCAGGAAATCAGCACCCGCTTTTTCCAATGCTTCGGCAATATCTACAGTAGCATTAAGCTTTGGGTAACCGGCGGTAAAATATATCGAAAGCAGGTTTTTTTTCTTAGTTGAGAAAAGTTGGTTGAGACGGTTCATGGGAGTGGTTGGATTAGCCATGTGCAAAAATATCTTTTAATAAACGTCTTTTATAGTATAAAAAATGATTTTTTACCACAAAGCACACAGCGGTTTTTCACAGAGTGCACAAAGCTTTGCGAATTATTAATCTCTGTGCTCTTCGTGGTTCTTTCTTGGTACCCTTTGTGATTAATTCTAATTCAAATATTTTTGCTTTGCCACCTTAAACTCCTACTTTAGAGCAATCTGCTTTTGGCAGGCATGCATTTAAACCTGAAGAATATGTCGCCCGGAATATTACTCTCATTTATAATTGGTTACTTTTTGGTACTGCTGGTTATCTCCTACTTCACCTCCAAAAAATCATCAGATAACGATACCTTTTTTGTGGCTAACCGCAATTCTAAATGGTACCTCGTAGCTTTTGGGATGATAGGTACAGCCTTGAGCGGGGTAACTTTTATATCCGTTCCCGGCAAAGTTGGCGCGCCAAGCGGCGATCAGTTTGCTTATTTTCAATTTGTACTGGGTAATGCTGTAGGGTTCCTCATCATTGCCACCGTTCTACTGCCGCTCTACTATCGTTTGAAACTAACCTCTATTTATAGTTATATTGAACAGGCTTTAGGTACGTGGAGCTATAAAACAGCTGCGGGTATCTTCCTCTTAAGCCGTACTATAGGCTCATCATTCAGACTTTATTTGGTGGTTATTGTGCTGCAAAAATTCATCTTTGACAGTTATGGCGTGCCCTTCGCGGTAACGGTTTTGATTTGTTTGGTACTAATCTGGTCGTACACCTTTAAAGGTGGGCTAAAAACCATTATTATTACTGATAGTCTGCAAACCCTGTTCCTGGTATCATCTGTGTTCCTGTCCATTTATTTCATTTGCGATAGCCTTCATTATAATATATTCCAGGCTGCGGAAGCCATTAAAAATAGCAGCTACTCCAAAATCTTCTTTTTTGACGATTTCACGATCAGCCACTTCCATATCAGCAAGCAATTTCTCGGCGGGATATTCATTACCATTGGTATGACCGGCCTTGACCAAGACCTGATGCAGAAAAACCTGAGCCTTAAAAACATCAAGGAGGCACAAAAAAACATGTTCAGCTTTACGGCTATTTTCGTGGTGATCAACATCTTCTTTTTAAGTGTGGGCGCACTTTTATACATTTATGCGCAACGCTATGGCATCAGCGTAGCAAAAACCGATTACCTATACCCTACCATTGCCCTGCAATACTTAGGCATAATTCCTGCTATGGTATTTATGCTGGGCTTAACTGCGGCCACATTTGCTACGACCGATTCGGCTTTGACCGCATTAACAACTTCTTTCTGTGTAGATTTCCTGAACTTTAACAAACGTGGCGATGTAAACAGCAAAAAAATGATCAATGTTCGCCATTATGTGCATATCGCTTTTTCGGGGTTAATTTTCCTAACGATCATAGCGTTTAACGCTTTAAATAACGATGCTGTAGTTACTGCCATCTTTAAAGTAGCATCCTACACTTACGGCCCGCTTCTTGGCCTTTATAGTTTTGGTTTATTTGTGAGCAAAAGGCAGGTTAACGATAAGTTAGTGCCATTTATTTGTTTGATCTCGCCTGCGGTTTGTTACTTCCTCAGCACAGAGTCAAAAGAACTATTGGGCGGTTATGTTTTCGATAACGAACTCATCATTGTAAACGGTTTAATTACTTTTGCAGGCCTGTGGATATCATCGAGCCCGAAAGTCGGGAAGACTGCAAGTCTGCAAGTGGCTTAAATTCACATTATAAAACTTAAAGGAAATTTTGTTGTAATATCTATCACACATACTTCCGGACTTAACCGACTTCTCGGACTTCCGGACTAATTTACTAACATGACTGGTGAAGAAAAAATAAGACAAGCATTTGAGAATAAAAACTGGCAGGAAATTAAGGTGACCGATTCCTGGCAGATCTTTAAAATTATGGCCGAATTTGTAGACGGCTTCGAGAAGCTAGCAAAAATAGGCCCATGTGTATCCATCTTTGGATCGGCACGCACGCATAACGATAACCCATACTACAAGCTGGCCGAAGATGCTGCCCGACTGCTTACCGAGCGTGGTTACGGTGTGATATCCGGCGGTGGCCCCGGTATTATGGAAGCTGCCAACAAGGGCGCTTACGAAGCTGGAGGTAAATCGGTAGGGTTAAATATCGAGCTGCCGTTTGAGCAGTTCCATAACAAATATATCGACAGGGACAAGATCCTGGAGTTTGATTACTTTTTTATCCGTAAGGTAATGTTTATGAAATACTCGCAGGGTTTTATCATCCTGCCCGGTGGTTTTGGTACTATGGACGAATCTTTTGAGGCCATCACGCTAATCCAAACCGGCAAGATCGCCCGTTTCCCAATCGTATTTGTCGGGGTTGATTATTGGGGTGGATTATTTAAATGGGTGGAAGAAAAAATGCTTGCAAATGAGCACAACATCAGCCCAGATGACCTTAACCTTTACCGGGTGGTTGATACCGCCGAAGAAGCTGCAGAACACATTTTCCGTTTTTACGATAAGTATGTGTTGAAGCCGAACTTTTAATAGAGTTATTGATTCATTAAGAGATTTTTTTAATTCATGAACTGCGCTAATCTTCATTCGTTTACTCAACTATCTTATCCTAATACTGCATTGGCTATTTTTGAAAGTTCGCAAAATTTTTTATTTTCTTGTCGGAAATTGTTTAATATTTAACATAATAAAGATGTACCACCTTTTTGAAAATCAACACATTGAAAAAATTAAAAGCCTTAAAATCCCGGATTTGGATTTTAAGGCTTTTGAAATCACTTACATAATTTCAGCAATTGTAGAATACTATGCGAAGCTGAAATATAAATATTTGTATTTTAACTGGCACCACCGGGTACAGTAGTGCATCGATAATCACCCGGGCAGATAGAGTCTCCGACATTAGTACAGCCATCTAAACTTATACAACCCCACTCCCTAAAGTTGGTTTGGCATGCGCACTGAAACGTTCCTCCCACCCCGCCTCCACCTGGTAGCGTACCTCCTAAAATATTTTTCATTTCATTTCTCGAAAGCAAATTTTTCTTAAACTTTTCCATAAGTGTAATGTGTTACATTATTTATAAATGATTAAAATTCAAATAAATCATGGATGAAATTAGGCTTAAAATTAATTAAACTAAATTTTTAGTCGATTTACTAAAATAGATATATTACTTCCAAATATTACCTAATAATTAATATCGATTTGTAAATTATTAATTGTTAATTTACAGTAATGGATGCGCTTACCCAACCCAAAAAAAAGGCTGCACTAAGCTTTATATTTGTTACCCTGCTTATTGATGTTATTGGATTAGCCATCATCATCCCCGTTTTTCCGAAATTGATAGAGAAGCTGATCCACGGTGACCTAAGCCAGGCATCCCGCTATTCGGGATTATTGCTGGTAGCTTACGCGGTTATGCAATTCCTGTTTTCGCCGCTTGTAGGTAACCTGAGCGATAAATATGGCCGCAGGCCGGTATTGCTTTTTTCTCTTTTAGGTTTCGGGATCGATTATCTTTTCCTGGCGTTTGCCCGCACAATCGGCTGGTTATTTGTCGGGCGGATTATAGCTGGTATAACCGGTGCGAGTTTCACAACAGCATCGGCATATATTGCAGATGTAAGCGAACCCGAAAAACGTGCGCAAAACTTTGGGATGATTGGCGTTGCCTTTGGCCTTGGCTTTATTATTGGCCCGGTCATAGGAGGCGTATTAGGTAAAATAGACACACATTATCCATTTTATGCCGCTGCTACTTTGGCTTTGTTAAACGCTGCTTACGGATATTTTATTCTTCCGGAGTCTTTAGACAAAGAACATCGCCGGGACTTTAACTGGAAACGTGCTAATCCATTAGGATCCTTGATCCAATTGAAAAAATATCCCGCTGTAATTGGCCTGGCCGTTTGTCTGTTTATAGTTTACTTCGCCGGGCATGCCGTACAAAGCGTTTGGACTTTCTATACCATGGAAAAATTTAAATGGACGGAAGACATTGTTGGCTACTCCCTCGGTTTTATTGGCCTAACCATTGCCATTGTACAAGGCGGGTTAATACGCATCGCTATCCCAAAACTTGGCCAGCACCGCAGTATCTGGATAGGATTGGTTTTATATGCCATAGGCATGCTATTATTTGGCCTGGCCAACCAAAGCTGGATGATGTTTGCCTTTATGATTCCGTACGCCCTTGGTGGTATCTGCGGCCCGGCATTACAGGGAGTAATGACCAACGAGGTGCCTAAAAATGAGCAAGGCGAGCTACAAGGCGGACTTACCAGCCTAATGAGTTTAAGTTCGATATTCGGCCCCTGGTTTATGACGTTTGTATTTTACTATTTCACAAAACCTGGCGCCCCTGTACATTTGCCCGGTGCGCCATATTTTATCGCTTCGGTTTTGATGCTGATAGGTGCCGTGCTTGCTGTAAGAAGTTTTAGAAAAGAGAAACAATCTGCCGAAACATCTGCTTATAATACCGGGTCAAATTAAGTAACTGATACTTTAAACTATGGATCAACCCGTACAACACGGCAAAGCTGCTTTAGGATTTATCTTCATCACCATATTTATTGATGTTTTGGGTTTGGGTATTATTATCCCTATCCTGCCGAAATTATTGGAAGAACTGGCACATGTGGATATAAGTATGGCCAGCCAGTATAGCGGATGGTTAACTTTCACCTATGCGTCTATGCAGTTCCTGTTCGCGCCGGTATTAGGTAATTTAAGTGACATGATAGGCCGCAGACCTGTTTTGCTATTCTCGCTGTTCGGTTTCGGGATAGATTACCTATTTATGGCCTTTGCCCCTACCATTGCCTGGCTGTTTATTGGCCGATTGATAGCTGGTATAGCAGGCGCAAGTACCACCACAGCAACCGCATACATTGCCGACATTAGCACCGGCGAAAAACGCGCTACAAATTTTGGTTTAATTGGCGCAGCAACAGGTTTAGGGTTTATCTTTGGTATAGGCTTGGGTGGGTTTTTAGGTAATTACTGGATAAAGCTACCTTTTATAGTAGCCGCCGGGTTAGCCTTGCTAAATGCCCTATATGGCTTTTTTGTATTGCCCGAATCGCTAACCTTAAGAAACCGCCGGCGTTTTGAGTGGAAACGCGCTAACCCAATTGGTTCGTTGTTAAGATTGAGAAAATACTCTATGGCGATAAGTACCTTAATTACTGCTTATACCATCGTATACATCGGCCAAAAAGCTATTGAAAGTGTACTGCCTTTTTATTTAATTGAGAAATTCCAGTGGACTTTACCCAGCATTAGCGCACTGGGTATATTTATAGGGTTGCTGATTGCCGCTATACAAGGTGGCTTTGTACGATGGACGATCCCCAAATTTGGGATGCGCAAGAATATTTTGGCGGGTATAACCTTTTATGGGATAGGTTTGATATTTATCGCGTTTAATAATGTTGGATGGCTGATGTATATTTACATGATCCCTTATTGCCTGGGTGGCATTGGCGGCACGGCACTGCAGGGCTTTATATCCGATAACGTACCCGCTAACGAGCAGGGCGAACTTCAGGGTGCTTTGGCAAGTTTAGTGAGCCTCACAACCATCATAGGCCCGTTGATGATGACAACGTTGTTCCACCATTTTACGCTAAAGGGCGCAGCGGTTTATTTCCCGGGGGCGCCGTTCCTGATGGGGGCTGTGCTGATGTTTATAGCCATTACATTAACGATTCGCAGTTTTAAAAAGAAAGATCCGAAATTGCTGCTGCAGAACGCAGCTAATCCAAGCCGCTAACCCCGCCCGAGATCACAAATTTCATCACATCGGCAGCGCTGCGGTTAATGGGTTTTATTTTATCTACCGAAACGATAACCACCTGCCCCGCGAATGAGTACGACATAGGGAAGTACACCGCAACCTCGCCCGGCAGGCCAAGTGCTTTCATGTCTTTCTGTACCAGGAAACCAATTTTCTTCAGTCCAAACTCATTTACCTCTACCAAAACCGGCTCGTTAAATTTCTTTTCCTCACCTACAAAAGCTTCGGTAAGGTCTTTAATAGACGAGTAAAGGAACTTGAATAACGGCAACCTGTTTAGCCAGCGGCCAAACCATTTTTTGATAGGATCGGTAATTACGTTGGTAACCAATATGCCGGCCACCATAATAATAACCACCACATTAAGAATGCCCAAGCCCGGGATATATAAGGGTTTACCGTGGCTATCCACCAGAATCTCGCTGCTTAAGTTAAGGGAAGTATCTATCCGTGCTATGATCCAGAAAATGAGGAAAAAAGCTGCGAAAAGCGGTACTACAATCAATAGTCCTTTTACAAAATAATTAAGCAGGGCGCGGAATAATCTCTTCATTCTTTTAATTAATGATTTGGTGTCCCGATAACTATCGGGAGAGTGATATATTGATTTCCAAAAGCGCTTTTATCTGCACATCTAAAATTCTCACATTTGCATATCAACACATCTACTCGTAAAAGTACACCCTTTTTACCCGTTGCGAAATATTTGTTAGTATTTCGTATGGGATGGTGCCTATTTGCTGGGCAAGGTCCTCTATCCTTTGTTGCTGGTTAAATACGATTACTTCGTCGCCTTCTTTTACTTCTACATTGCTCACATCCAGCATACACATATCCATTGTGATGTTGCCAACGGTTGGTACCAGCGTACCGTTCACCAGCATTTTGCCAACACCATTACCAAAGGCACGCACATATCCATCGGCATAACCTATACGCACGGTAGCTATTTTGCCGTCAGCTTTTATGCTGCCACTTCTATTATAACTAACGGTTTCCGTAGAAGGCATTTTCTTCACTTGCGATACGGTCGTTTTTAAGGTAGCCACAGGCTGCAAACCGCTTTCGCCGCGCGGTATGGCGGCGTCAACCCCGTATAAACCAATGCCCAGCCTAACCATATCATAACGTGCGTTTGGCCAGCGGCTGATGCCGGATGTATTGCTGATGTGTTTGATAACCGTGTAACCTAAAGCCTCTTCTATCTGTTTATAAGCCGTTTCGAAGATCTGGATCTGCTGAATAGTGAACAAGTCGTGCTGCTCGTTATCACTTGCCACAAAGTGAGAGTAAACGGATTGCACCCGGATGTACGGGTTGATCTCCAGCAGGTCGCACAGCGTTTCCACTTCAAAGGCTTCGAAACCTACGCGGTGCATACCACTATCTATTTTAATATGGACGGGATAATTCAATACATCCTCTTCCTGAGCAAATTTCACAAACTCATCAAGCAAGGTAAAGCTGTAGATGGCAGGCTCTAACTTATTAGCTACCAATTTATCATATGCTAATGTTTCAGGATTTAAAACCATTATGGGCAGGGTGATGCCGGTTTCGCGCAGGGCGATGCCTTCGTCCGTGTAGGCTACGGCAAGATAATCTACTTTGTTATATTGCAGCATATTAGCCACCTCGAACGTGCCGCTACCGTAAGAAAAAGCTTTTACCATGGCCATGATCTTGACTGCGGGTTCCAGTTTGGCTTTGTAGAAGTTGAGGTTGCTAAGTAGTGTATTGAGGTTTATCTCTAATACCGTTTCGTGTGCCTTTTGCACCAGCGCCCTGCTTATCTTTTCAAATTCAAAACTGCGCGAGCCTTTGATCAGGATGGTTTCCTCGTGCAGGTGCAGTTTGCTCAGGTCTTTTAATAATGATGCTGTATCGGCATAAAAATGCGTTTGGGGGACGTTAAAAAGCGCTTTGTGGTCTTGCAGAAACGTACCTACACCAACAAAACGATCTACCTGTTTGGCATTTATCATTTGAGCAACATGTTTGTACAAGGCCTCCTGCTGCAAACCCGACTGGTAAATATCCGACAAGATCAAAGTTTTCTTTTGATGCTGATTTTGCTGATTTAAAAAGTTAAGTGCAATCTCCAGCGACTGGATATCTGAGTTGTAGGAATCATCAATGATGGAACAATCATTGATACCATGCTTCAGTTCCAGGCGCATGCTTACAGCGGACAGGCGCTCGATGCGCTCGTCTGCGTCCTCCGGACTATAACCCATAGCCAGCATGGTTGCCCAGCAAACAATGGCGTTCTCTACCGATGCCTCATCGCGGAATGGCACCAGGCACTCTATCTCCTGCTCTTTGTAAATGGCCCGCATGTAATACTTGTCTTGAATGGTGGTCTCGCTGAAAACGTACAGATCGGCAAGATTAAATTTACGGCTCCATACAAAGCAATCGCGGCTTTTAAGTTCTTCCTGGTGGTCCAGCAATGCCTCGTAGTTATATATGATCTGCTTGCAATTCTTAAACAGCTTTAGCTTTTCTATCAGTTTATCTTCGGGTGTTTCAAAGCCTTCATCATGCGCGGTACCGATGTGGGTAAGCACACCAATTGTAGGCTGAATGATCGCTTCCAGCTTATCCATTTCTCCGGGTACAGAAATTCCCGCTTCAAAGATCCCGAGATTATGCGTTTCGTTGATCTGCCATACCGAAAGCGGAACCCCTATCTGCGAATTATAGCTTTTTGGGTTACGTACAATGCTTTTCTCTGGGTTCATCAACTGGTAAAGCCATTCCTTTACAATGGTTTTGCCGTTGCTGCCGGTAATGCCAATCACCTCCAAATTAAACTGCTTGCGGTGATGCGCAACAAGTGACTGCAAAGCGGCCAATACATCTGCCACCAATAAAAAATTAGCGTCGGGCATAATGGTATCGGGCTGGTGGTCCACCACAAAATTACGTACACCGGCAGTGTAAGTATCGCCTATAAATTCGTGCCCGTTGCGCCTGCCGCCCAATGCAAAAAACAGAGAACATGAGGGGTTGTTGATACGGCGGCTATCGGTAAGCAATACACTTATGGTAGCATCGCTAACAATCTCCCCCGTGGCATTTATAACCTGTTTTACATCATTTACGGCGTACGAATTTTGCATGATACGAATATCGTACACTTTTATTGATTTAATAACCTTGATATAAGAAAATAAAGCTTAGAATACAGCGAAAATACGTATTGAACCGGGTGAATACACGGTGACGACAATTATTATAAAGCTGTAATTTTGATGCTAAACAAACTAAGCATAAAATCATGGAATAAAATCTGGAAAAGCACGAAACCGTTGTTAAGGCTAATGACAGTGCAGACGAATTATTAGAATTAGTAAGGCTGGACCCAAAGATAGCCGAGTATAAAACATCTGATATTATTAGAATTGAGGAAGCACGTTCTGGCAGTTGGAGCGGCGTTAGAGGCTGTTGTGATCAAAACACGGTTGACGCTAATGCGGAAGGGGTATTCAAAAGCTTTTTGGAAGAAAAGATCTACCAAAACCGCCATTTACGCTATATCAATTCCGGCCATGGTGGTGGCACTGCACATTGCAGAGGCCATGGAGGTGGTTGGGGTGGCAGTGGCAGAAGCTGTGGCGGTAATTTAAAGCTGCAATGCTGGGCGGAATTTGCTCCTTATTAAAAAAAAGCCCGATGCGGACATGCATCGGGCTTTAGTACTCAGAGCGGGAATCGAACCCGCACTCCTTTAACGGGAACAGGATTTTAAGTCCTGCGTGTCTACCAGTTCCACCATCTGAGCAGGCGATTAATCATTTAACAATAAATCCCTTCTGTAAGAAAGGGATTTGAGCGAAAGACGAGATTCGAACTCGCGACCCCGACCTTGGCAAGGTCGTGCTCTACCAACTGAGCTACTTTCGCATTGGTATTTCCTGCATAACATTTGGCGTAAGCCTTAGTGCGTTTGCGGGAGTGCAAATATAGACAGAAATGAACGTTCTGCAAGTAAATATTAAACTTTTTTAAAACTTTTTTATAACTCACTGTTTTTCAAAACCTCAACGGTAAGCTCCGTTTCAAAACCGCGGCTTAAAGCATACTGCTGTAGTTTATACCTGCGTTTGTAAGGGTCTTTCTCGGGCAAGGTAACCGCTTTTTTCTCTAATAAACGTATAAGGGTTCCCATGTAATCGCTTGCATCTATCTGCAAAAGCGACTTTTTTATCAGTACCGGCGATACATTTTTCAATTTGAGACCCTGTTTTATCTTGATTTTACCCCAGGCTTTCTGGTTGAATTTCCCCTTCGCGTAGGCTTTGGCAAAGCGCTCCTCATTTAAATAATTTTCTTCAATTAAACGGCTAATTATATTTTCGACAGCATCCGTCCACAAGCCTAAATCATAAAGTTTATTGCGCACCTCCTGTTGCGAACGCTCCTGGTAGGCACAGTAATTTTCGGCCTTTGCCATGCCAACATTTACATCGGTAATTCTTATTTTTTTAGGGGCGTCCATTCCAGTCAAAAATGGATAAAATTATACTAAAATTAAAATCCGAATCAAAAGCCTTTCCTCACAACCAGTTAACATTAACTTAAAACCCCAAGATTAAGTTTGCACATTGTATTTGCAATTGAAACATTATGGAAAGAAGAGCTGTATTAAAAAATATTGGCGGGTTATTGTTAACCCCTGCATTAATACTTCCGGCGGCTGCGGCAGATAGAAGGTCTGTTTTGCGGATAGCGCATTTAACGGATATCCACTAAAAAAACAAATTTGACGCACCTAAAAGGTTCGAAAAGTGTCTGCATAATGTACAGAAGCAATCGCCAAAAGCAGACTTAATCCTGAACGGTGGTGACGTGGTTTTTGATATGAATAAAGAGAACGTGGCTACCATTGATGAGCAATGGAAACTGATGAAGGGCATTATGACAAGCGAATGCAACATCCCGGTAAAATACTGCTTGGCAACCACGACATCTGGTGGAACGAGAACGACAAAGGGCAGACGCTTTACTGCAAAAAGTATTCGATGGATCAGTTACAACTGACCAGGCCCTACTACAGCATGCAAAAGAACGACTGGAATGTCATCGTTCTGGATAGGGTTCGCCTAAACGTGGAAGATATCTGGTACATAGGCAGATTTGGCGATGAGCAATTTAACAGGCTGAAGCAGGAATTGAAAAAACACCGGCAACACTACCCCAGTACTCATCTTATCACATATCCCGATACTTACAGCTACGAACCTGATCCAAGATGATATTGTAAACAAATGGACAATATATGGCGGCGATATGCATACCACCACCTCGAAGATAATTAAGCTGTTTTACAAGCATCCCAACTTTAAACTTTGCCTGAGTGGCCATATTCATCTGCGCGAAAAACTGGTTTACAACAACGTAACTTATATATGTGATGGCGCGGTATCCGGCGCGTGGTGGGAAGGCAACCGACGCGAAACCGCTCCCGGCTTTGGCCTTATCGACCTATACTCCGACGGTAGTTTTGATGAGCGTTATATAAACTACTAAAGCATTTAAAGCCAGGCGTATCCCTCCGTCTGGCTTTTATAAACTGATTTACTAAATTTTATTCAGAGTCAAACTCCACCATCCACTCAATGCCGTATTGGTCCCTAAAAATACCAAAATAGGTACCCCATGGGCTATCGCAAATTGGTCCTTCTATATCCCCACCCACAGAAAGGCCGTTAAATAACTTATCGACTTCTTCTTTGCTTTCTGCAGAAATCACAATTTTGCTTCGGTTCTCGTTTTCGTTTGTCCGGCCCAAAACTTCGGGGACATCGTTTGCCATCAGCACACTACCGTTACCTATGGGTAAGGCAATATGCATGATCTTGTTTTCTTCATGTTCCGCTACCGGGAACTCGTTACTTGCAAGGTCTTTAAAACGGATAACTTTCGTGAACTCGCCGCCAAATACCGATCTGTAGAAAGTAAATGCTCTTTCAGCGTTTCCGTTGAAGTTAATGTGGGGATTAATGAGTGGCATAATTTTAATTTTTTTATTGATTAAATTAAAAGTAGCTCCAGTATATAGTATTGATTTAAATATACTAAAAAAAACGAATGTTACTAATTTCCTGATACAATAACTACTCTTTAAGCGCGCCAAGGTGCTTATAAGTATTAAGCAACAAACCTGTAGGGGTACTTTGCGAACTCACAAATTCAAGTTTTCGCGCATCGAAGTCTTCACCAAATAAGCGTTTTCCTTTACCAAGCAAAACCGGGTAAATAATGAGTACAACTTCATTGGCAAGTCCTTCGGCGAGTAAAACGGATGTAAGCGTAGAACTTCCCAACACGATCAGGTCGGGGCCATCGGATGATTTGAGATCACGAATACCCGCTACGATATCTTCACCCACGCTCTGTACCGGCCCCCATTCCAAGCTGTCGGGCCGGTGGGTAACGATGTGTTTGGTTGCTGCGTTTATAGCATTTGCCATCGGGAAATCTCCGGCATTAGGCCAAAAATTGCTGAATATATCATAAGTTTGGCGGCCAAGCAATAGGTCGAAATCCGGTCCGTATGCATCAAAAAGCATTGCCGCACCGGCAGGGCTGCGGTATGGTGTAGTCCATGCGCCGTAGGTGTAATTCCCGTCATGTTCGATCACACCATCCAGCGAGATATGTTCAAAAATCCTGATCTTTCTCATGTTGTATTTTTAGTTTGTTTTGATAATTCAAAGATAGAATGAACAGGCGAAGCGCGTGAGGTGTATTTATGACAATAAAAGGGTGATTTGCGACGTGTGGATGGTAGTGATATGGTGTGGTGATAAAACCGACTATAGGCTAAAAAATGTTCACGTTCACGATGTGAACACACATTCATGTTTTTATAAATATTTGATATTCAAATATTCAATTTTTAGACAAGTCTAAAAATTGACGTTTACTAAGTGATTAAAGTAGATTGGCATAGCGGTTTATTGGCAACAACATCAACAAAGGCAAAAAATAAACAATTATTCTTTTACATTAGCTTTTCGTTAATTGTTAAAGACGATATGTGTAAGGTTTATAATCAAATAGGTTGTTTGACGGCGGTGAAATCACACTTGGAAATGCACAATGTGAATGAATACAAGTCGATTACTGAATTGATTAATTTTCAGAACAGTTACACTGCTGACCGTCAACAAATTGTCGCTAATCATGAAATCTTGATAGAGCAAGAACAAAATACATTAAGCGACGAATTAATCCAAATTCTCAGTGTAATTGACAGCACAAAAAATGAAGTTGAACAGCAGTTATTGTTGAAGCAGGAGAAACTGAAACAACGATTAGATAATTTGCCGGTAGCTCATTCCAATTATATAGGTTCGGTTGTCAACTATTTTAAAAAAAGCGAATTTAAGTTCAAAATTCAATTTAGCAAACTCTCTTTTAAATTTAAAGTTCAAAATTCAATTAAGGATTTTGTGAAGATCCAAAACATTAAAAGTAAGCGTCACCAATTTATCGTCACACTTTTTAAAGAAGCCGTATTGCAAAGCGGTTATACACATCTACAAGAAATAGATAGAAGAAAAGAGATAGTCGATCAAATAAATAATTCGATTTACGGTGCTTTAGGGGAGCATGAAGTGGTTAAAGAATTAAAGCGATTATCGGACGATCACATTCTAATAAATGACTTCAACCTTATATTTAATAAACCCCTTTATAATAGATACGAAAATGATTATATAAAATCGGTACAAATCGATCATATTTTGGTATCTCCCTCCGGGGTTTTTCTAATTGAAACCAAAAATTGGAGTAAACGCTCATTAGCAAATTTAAGCCTGCATTCACCTGTTCATCAAATAAAAAGAGCAAGGTTCGCTTTATCTACAGTGTTGAATGGAGGAGTTTCGAGGAATAAATTAAACTTAAACAAACATCATTGGGGAGATAGAAAAATTCCCGTAAAAAACTTAATAGTATTCACAAATCATAAGCCAATTGAAGAGTTTCAAGATGTTAAAATATTGACGGTAAATAATTTATTTAGCTACATAAGTTATTTAAGTCCGTGTTTTAAAAGCGGAGAAACACAAACAATAGCTAATTATTTACTAAAAGCAATTGGAAAATAAGTCATCACTACACCCCCTCTACCCCAACACACCTACCGCCAAGCTAATTATATCATCAAAAACGGCTCGCTCGATGGTCGATTTTGTTGTTACCTAGATGCCTTTTACGGTATTGAATATAAAACGGGCTAAGGCACGGGCGTCTTGTTAGTTGGATATCTCGCCGCTCTCCTGCCCTTTTTGGATCACACGGAAAAAAGCGTCTTCCACATTCTGGTCATTTTTTTGAATCATGTCGCCCACTTCCTTGTCGTGCAGGGCTACCTCTACCTCGGCATTTACAATAAAGCAGCCTTTCTGGCTTTTATCGTCCAGTAGGTTATCGGAAATAAATTTCAGCAGGGCTTTTATGGTTTCCTTTGCAGATTTGCCACCTTCAATAATCGTTACAAACTTGCCGGTATTGGTGCGCTAGTAGCTCTCCAACGCTTTAATAAACAGCGAATGCTTGTCGCCGTAGGTATCGTACAAACTGGATCGGCTGATGCCTAGCCCGTCCACCAGATCCTGCATAGACGTAGCATTATACCCCTTTAACCAAAAAAGGTCAACCGCTTTCTTCAGCACTGCATCCTCATCAAAATCTTTCGTTCTTGCCATAACAGAAATAGCCTTGCTTAATAATAAGCAAAGCTATTCATTTTAAAATACTTATTTAAAACGCGGGGATTATCTTACACCGCCACCTGCAAGCAGTGTTTCGTTGGTTAACCAACGAGAATCTTCCGACGCAAGGAAAACCGCGATCAAAGCGATATCTTCCGGCTGACCGATACGGCCCAATGGTGTGGTTTTAACCGCTTCGTGGTGGAAATCGCTACCGATAAAGCCCGCGGTGTGCATGCCTTCGGTTTCTACCATACCCGGGTTAATCGAGTTCACCCTGATGTTTTTAGGGCCAAGCTCTTTTGCCAACACGTGGGTAATGGCGTCAACAGCACCTTTTGTAGCGCTGTATACAGCACTTCCTACCGGGGTAATAGCACTCACCACCGACCCAATATTGATGATGCTGCCACCATTTGTATTAAAGTTTGCTACGGCGGCCTTTATGGTTAACAATAAACCAAGTACGTTGGTATCAAACTGTTTGTGAAAATGTTCCTCAGTGATCTGGTCAATGGGTCCAAATTCATATATACCGACGTTGTTCACCAGTATATCTGTAGGGCCAAATGCTTTGGTGGTTTCTTCAAACAAACGGGTTACGTCAGCCGTGCTGATTACGCTTGCCTGCACCGCGATGGCTTTACCACCTGCCGCTACAATCTCGTCAACCACTTTATCGGCGCCTGCTTTTGACGACGAATAGTTTACTACTACCGACGCGCCTGCTGCTGCAAGGCTTTTTGCTATGCCCGCGCCAATACCTTTAAAGGCGCCGGTTACTACTGCTACTTTATTTTCTAACTTTTTCATTTTGCTTACCGCTCACCAGTATGCGATAGATGCCGCCCGCCACAGAAAGGTTATCACCATCTTGCGGGCCGGTTGCTGTTAAAAAATTACCTGAATTTTCCATAATATTTTAATAGCAAAAAAGCGTTCCGCTGTTGATATGGAGCCTAATAATTATAAACTAATAACATAGATTTAATATATTGCGTTATAGTATCAACATAACTATGAACAAGCCAAGCAAAACAACAATTACCCGCAGAAAATTCATCACCGCATCGGCAATCTCTGCCGGGGGTTTAGCCTTATTGTCTATGAAGCCCGCCTTTGCGCACGGTTTACTATCGGCACAAAAGCAATATACGGTGCGGCAGGTGATAGATCTGATCCTGAAGGAAGGTAACCTCTTGCCTATCCCCAATACTGTTGATACCTTTAAATCGGGTGATGGCAATACAATTGTTACGGGGATCGTAACCACCATGTTTGCTACGGTTGACGTGATCAAACAAACGGCAAAACTTGGTGCAAATTTCATCATCGCCCACGAGCCTACCTTTTATAACCATTTAGATGACCCAAATTGGGTGAAGGACAACAGCGTCGTAAAACAAAAACAAGCCCTGCTTAAAAAGTATGGCATTACCATTTGGCGTTTTCACGATTATATCCACAACCTTAAACCCGATGCTGTTGAGTACGGCTCTATGAAGAAACTAAACTGGCTGCCCTATTTTAAAAGCGACAGCCCTACCCTAACTATCCCGCAAACAAACTTGGGGGCATTGGTTCAGCATGTAAAAACATCGTTAGGTATTGCGCACCTGCGTATCATAGGCGATCTGAAACAGCCCTGCAGCCGCATTACTTACCTGCCCGGCGCATCCGGTGGTAAAATGCAGGTCGATTTTTCTGAGCGCGATAAACCGGATGTGCTCATCGTGGGCGAACTATCTGAATGGGAAACTGCCGAGTACATCCGCGACGCGCGGTTATTTGGTTCTAAGATCTCGCTCATTATTCTGGGCCATAACTTTAGCGAAGACCCAGGTATGGATTATTTTGTGGAATGGCTGCAGCCAAAACTTGCCGGTGTAAAAATATCGCACATCAAATCGGGCGACCCTTTTACCTGGATGTAATAAAAACGCGGGTACTTAACCTACTTAAAAGTAAGATAAATACCCGCAGGTATATTTTAAAAATTAACGACTATTAATAAACCGCGTCTGGCGCGTTATAGTCGAATATAAAATCAACTATCTTTTTCAGTTCGGTGATCTTTAGCTTGGTACCTTTGTATTCCCATTTTTCTTGTTCCTTGTCTATGCTGATTTCGCCCAAGAAGTTGGGGTCGTTGCTATCTGTTGGCTCTTTAGGTGCGTCTTTGTAAGATAACCTGCTCAGGAATTTGGCGGCAAATATTTTATATGCCCCGCTACCCCAAACACCTCTTTCACTTACAATTTCAACATGCTGTTCCGGTCCGTTTTCTGTACCTACTTTTAAGATTACCATATCGCTTTAAGATTATAATATAATGACAAACGCTTTTAGAAGTTGTTTCAGATATTTTAAATTTCTATCTAAATTTCTATGCGAATAAAGCAAATATCAATTTAAATAATCATTAACAATATGTTATTTAATTTCTTCTTCATCTACGTCACGTTTAATAATTAAACTGCATTCGCCAACAAATATTGCCATGGCCCCAGCTGCTGCCAATACCTGCGCCAATACTACGGCAACCATACCAATATTTAACGGGAAACTCATTAACTCTTTACCGTGTTTATCGCTTATGGTAATGTTGTTGATATTGCCTTCTTCAACAAGCTCCTTTATCTTGTTTACAAGTTCTTTACCGTGGATGCTAAATGTTTATTTCTTTATTATATTAATTAAATACACTACTAACCAGTAAGTTACAAGTATTTAATGTAACGATTTTTGCATAGCCGTAGCCGACTCCAGGCAAACGTATGTAAATTCCTGCGATTCTTTTACAGCATCGGGGATATCCATACGGGCAATATGCTCGTAACCCTTTTCTTACAAATATTCATTAGCGGTTTCGGTGAGCAGGTAAATAGCTTCGAGGTCTTTTTCAGCTGAGGTAATCAAGGCTGTAGCACATCCCTACCTTATCGTTAATGTTTTGTTAAAGCCTATTGCTGTTTTTGAAATACACAACGGCACTGTCCAGCTTATTGTCATTTAAAAACATTAATCCGCGGTTATTGACCGCCGTGGGCAGCATTTTTTCATTCCCTGTAATTTCCGTACGTTGAATTGCCTTTTTATTTACCTCATCCGCCTCTTTAAATTTCTTTACCCGCAAGTAAAAAATGGTAGTATCCGAATACAGTTCGGCAAGGCCTGCAGTTTCTTTTACAGTAGTGTAAAGCGGTTTTGATTTAAAATACCAGCGAAGGCATTCATCATATTTACCCAGAAAGGTAATTGCCCATGCCACGTACAAAAGCGCTTTCGGCTTCCAGTTTGGTTTCTTTTGCGGCTTTTGCTTTGTAGTATGCCTTTGTAGAGAAAGAGATCACCTTAGCAAAGTCTTTTTGTTTGTTATGACGAGCTGAGTCAATCAACTGGTGGATACTTTGTGCCGAGCAGCCATAGTACAAAAAACAAGCAGGATAATGGTTAGGGGAAAACGCTTCACATAGGTTTTGATTTTGAAATATACCTCACACAAAACTGATATACTGCATTTTAATGGCAAAATACTACATATATAGTACTAAAAAAGCCCTTTTTAAGAACTTGTAGGCCCGCGGTTTGTAGTATTACTTATATTATTGCCGTTATGAAAATATTTCAACAAACACTCGACATTCCTCAAAAGCACCGTGGCTTCCATATAATCACTTATGAGGTATTAAATGCCATACCGGAGTTATCGCAGATCAAAATTGGGATTTGCCAAGTGTTTATCCAGCACACTTCCGCCTCGCTTAGCATCAACGAAAATGCCGACCCAACCGTAAGGCAGGATTTTGAAATGTATTTTAATAAAGCAGTACCCGAGAACGACCCCGATTACCGCCACGACGATGAGGGCTCTGATGATATGCCCGCGCACCTGAAGGCCGCAATGCTGGGTTGCTCAGTCCAAATCCCAATTCGAAATGGCCGACTGGCTCTTGGCACCTGGCAGGGCATCTATTTATGCGAACACCGCAACCATGGCGGCACAAGGCGATTAATGATCACTGCCTGGGGCGACTAAAACACACAAAATGTTCACGTTCACGTTTGCGAACACACGCATATATTTGTAATTACTTAATAACTAACATTTTAAATTTTACCATACTGACAAAATGATGCCACCACACTTTCAAAATAATTATTTATAATACATTTTAAACACGGAAAAAATCAGTCATTCTAAAGATTGGACTCCGTCAAAAAAATGTCGTAAAAAGACCTAAATCCGCCGCAATACCACCTCACGTATGGCCGCATTTTTGTGAACTTTGTATCACACTAACAAACTTTGAAATGGATTTAGTAGAGATCATCAATTGCCAAAAACAGCTTAACTTTTACGAATAAACTGCTTTTTTTGTCATGCTGAACGTTTGAAGTATCTATTCGCCACCATGCATTCCGATTACAAAGTTCGGTAATAGATCCTTCGCTACCGCTTAGGATGACAAAGTTGAAATACCCTCATGTTTCCTAATCTTAATAAACACCAATTTGCTTGTAGGGCAATTGCTTTTTAAGGCTACGCTGTTTATCGGCACTAAAACGTTTCCTTCTGGGTAATAGGTTGCCGTATTACGCTCAGGTATATTGTAAGGCACAATGATGAACAGGCGTGCAACACGTTCAATATCATCGTAATAGTTGAAAAGATCCACCTTATCTCCCTGCATAAAACCGGCTTTAGCAATGTCTTTGGGGTTCATAAAAATTACCCGGCGCTCATTGTGGATACCGCGGTATCGGTCTTCCATACCGTATATGGTAGTGTTAAACTGGTCGTGGCTGCGAATGGTGGTCATCATATACTCATCATCTGCCATAACATGATCAGGCAACTGCGTTACCGTGAATGGCGCTTTATCTTTAAAGGTTTCGGTCTCAAACTTCCCCTCGCGCGCGGCATTGGGCAGGTAAAACCCACCCGGCAGGCGCACCCGCTGGTTATAATTTTCAAATCCCGATATCACCTTACCAATATCATCGCGAATAGCATCGTAGCTGTTGGCAAACCTGCCCCAATCTACAACCGTGCGGTTTTTTAAGGTTGCTTTGGCCAGTTCACAAACTATCTGTGTTTCGTTGAGCAATTCCTTAGAAACAGGGTCTAAGATCCCTTTCGACATTTGTACCACCCCCATCGAATTTTCGCAACTAATGAATTGATCTTCTCCATTTACAACATCCTTATCGCTGCGGGCAAGCGTAGGCAGTATTATCGCTTCTTCGCCATGCACCAAATGGCTGCGGTTTAACTTGGTTGATACATGCACGCTTAATTCTAATTTGCGCATAGCTTCTGCAGTAAATGTGGTATCCGGCGTCGCCGAAATGAAATTCCCCCCCATCGCGAAGAATACTTTAAGTTTACCCAAATGCATAGCTTTTATAGAATCGACCACATCATAGCCATGCTCTTGCGGCGGGGTAAAACCATATATCTCTTTCAGTTTAGCCAACTGTTTCTTTTTGGGTTTATCCCATATCATCATGGTACGGTTGCCCTGCACATTACTGTGCCCGCGTACGGGGCATAAACCGGCACCGGCTTTACCAACGCTACCCTTTAGCAGTGTAAGGTTAACGATCTCTTTAACCGTGTCCACTCCATTTTTTTGCTGTGTAATACCCATTGCCCAGCAAATAATGATCTTGCTTTTGTATTTAAGCAATTCGGCAGCTTGTTTAACCTGGTCAAAGGGTACACCCGCGGTGTTGCAAAGGGCCTCTACATCAAAATCTTTTACACCCTTAATAAACTCATCGTATCCAACGGTACTTTTACCGATAAATTCGCGATCAAATACTTTTCCTGGCTCTTGCTGTTCGGCATCATACAAAAGCTTCTCTAAGGCCTTTAAAAGGGCCATATCGCCATTTATTTGCACCTGCAGGTACAAATCTGCCAGTTGGGTAGTAATCCCCATAATACCGGTTAACGACTGCGGATTTTTAAAACCCATTAACCCGGCCTCGTGCAAAGGATTTATGGCGATGATCTTAGAGCCATTTTTCTTGGCTTTTTCCAATGCGGTGAGCATCCTTGGACTATTTGTACCGGGATTTTGACCCATAATGATAATCACTTCCGAATCGTAAAAATCGTTTAACGTGACCGTAGCTTTACCTATCCCTATAACCTCGGCAAGTGCCACACTGGTAGATTCATGGCACATGTTTGAGCAGTCGGGCATGTTGTTGGTACCAAATTCGCGCACAAAAAGCTGGTAAACGAAAGATGCCTCGTTACTGGTACGACCAGATGTATAAAATGTGGCTTCGTTTGGCGATGCCAGGCTATTCAATTTATTACCAATCTTATGAAAAGCATCGTACCAGCTTATCGGTTGATAATGTGTTGCCCCTTTTGGCAGGTACATAGGTTGCGCAATACGGCCGTTTTTACCAATGGTCATATCGTCCAGCTTAGACAGATCGGCAACGGAGTTTTGGGCGAAAAAATCCGGCGTTAGTTTCTTAGTAGTTGCTTCCTCAGCCAATGCCTTGGCACCATTCTCGCAATATTCTGCAATTGGCGATCGGTCATCATCCGGATCGGGCCAGGCACAGCTGGAGCAATCGAACCCACCTTTTTGGTTCATTTTAAATAACGCAAGCGGGCCACGTACAGCACCCGTTTCTTCCAAAATATCCGCAAAAGACGCTGCCACAGCAGGGATACCTGCAGCCCATTTTTTAGGCTGACTAACCGTTAGCTTATGCAGCGTTTCGGGGTTTTCTGCAGCTGGTTGTTCTTTGGTTTCTTTACTCATCGCTTTGCCGCTAAAGGGTTAGGGTAATTATCGCTTTGGTCTTCTTCAACCTCATCGAGGCAGGTAAAATCTTTTTCTACTAACAGGTGCAGATCATCCATTTTGTGTTCAAACCCAACCTGATCTGTATTTGTCCATTCATCGGCCAACTTTTCGGGCACCAGCATGGTTATGATGTTATTTTTAAATGATGCTGAAAGTTGATCTTCAGCCGTGCGTTGCAGAATATAAATAAGCGCACCATCGCCAATTTGCACCTTTTCTTTAAAGATGCCCTCGTTGGCAAACGTCGCTACCTCGTTGCGGGTTAGCCTATATCTTAATCCGTTATTTTTGATCCGAATTTTCATAACTTGATATTAGAATGCGCTGTGGCGCGGTATAAATATTAAAGCGTTGCCCACGTAAAAAACCGGCAAGTGTAATGTTAAATTCCTGTGCTAATTGTACTGCCAAACTCGATGGCGCACCAACTGCAGCGATGATATTAATACCAGCCATGGCCGCTTTTTGTACCAATTCGAAACTGGCCCTGCCGCTTAATAATAATATGGTATTATTTAACGGCAAGCAATATTGTTTGATTGCCGCACCGATCAACTTATCTAAAGCATTATGCCTGCCCACGTCCTCGCGAACGGACAGTAATTCTCCTTGAGGTGTAAACAATGCCGAAGCGTGCAACCCGCCTGTATCGGCAAAAACCTTTTGATGTTGTCGTAATTTATCGGGCAATTCGGTTAATATATCAGTTGAGATAAAGTTTTTATCTAATTGCACATCAGCATAATTACTTACGGTACGTATAGCGTTTATAGAACCCTTACCGCAAACCCCGCAACTTGATGTGGTGTAGAAGTTACGTTCGGTATTTTGCAGATTTGGGGTGATGCTTTCTGATAGCGAAACCTGTATCACATTCTCCCTGTTTTCGGCACAGGTTATAAAACAATGTTCAGCAGTTTGTATTGCTGAGATATTTTTGATGATGCCCTCGGTGAATAGAAAGCCGGTAGCCAATTCAGCATCGTTGCCAGGTGTACGCATAGTAACCGAAATATTCTGCACTTTACGCTCTCCTGCGGCCCCATATTCCAGGCGGATCTCTAAGGGTTCCTCTATCGCGATGGCATCCAAAACGTCTTCTGTATTGGCATCGGTAACCCGCGTAACCCGAATATTTTGAACAGCGTTGTTGGCCATAATCAAATATACAATTCGGCAGTAAAAATTGTTCTGATTTTATATCAACCCAGGAGGGTTAATTTATGTTATGAACAAGATTGTTGCATATTTGCATAATGGAGATTACCATACTCGCGTTCGGCATTGCCAAAGATATATTCGGGAGGGCGTGGATAAAGGTAAAGTTAGCAGAAGCTGCTACTACTGCTGATTTGAAAAGTCACTTAGAAACGCAATATCCGCGACTGAAAAAACTGGCCAGTTATATGGTAGCAGTGAATAATGAATATGCGGAAGACGACGGGATTTTAACAGTGCACGACGAGGTGGCGATAATACCACCGGTTAGTGGAGGATAATATGCAAACCCAGATAGAAATACATTCCGAACTGTTAAACATCCAACAGTGCATCGATTGGGTGATGTCGCCAGACTCTGGCGGAATCGATGTTTTTATTGGTACGGTGCGTAATGCCACCAAAGGCCGAACGGTATTAAAACTTGAATTTGAAGCCTATAAACCAATGGCTATCAAAGAAATGCAAAAGATATCTGAACTGGTTTTTGAGCGATGGCCCGTACAAAAAGTGCTTATCCATCACCGTACCGGCACACTACAGGTTGCTGAGATCCCGGTAATAATCGCAGTATCAGCCAAGCACAGGGATGCTGCTTTTGAGGCCTGCCGATATATTATAGACACCCTAAAACAAACGGTACCTATTTGGAAAAAAGAATTTTTTGAGGATGGGGAAGTTTGGGTGGCGGCGCATCCGTGACCGGGATTTGTATTACACATGTTATTGCGAGCGATAGCGTGGCGATCTCATAGGACAATGGGATATGCTGATGTTACCAGGTCACTACGTTCCTCTCAATAACATATTATCTATTCCACTCACCCAAACCACCATCTAAAGAGTATGCCTTCACCCCAGGCAATTTCTGTTGAAGTACCCTTACAGCTTCCGCGCTTCTTTTTCCTGAGGAACAGTAGAATACATAGGTTTTGCCTGCGTTAAATTCATCGAGATTATCTGCCAATTCATTTAGTTCAAAGTGAATACCGCCGATGTTGTATTCATCCCGTTCCTGATCGGTGCGGATGTCTACTAGTTCAATAGTGTGGTTTGCTAAGCCATGTTTGGTTTCGGCTGCGGAGATGATGGGTATATCAGCACTTTGTTGTAAAGACGTAATATTTGTTTTAGTGGAGGTGCTTATCTTAATGATCCTGCTTTGCATGGTTTGGGCATCAAATATCAAAACGTTGCCAACAAGTTGCTCACCAGTTTTAGTAATAAGCTTTATTACCTCATTAGCCTGCATACAACCTATAATTCCGCAGACGGTAGGTATAACCCCACCCACGGCACAATTAGGAATCTGGAAGGCATCTACCTGTGGATACAGGTCACGATAGTTGGGTGATGATTTTCCATCTTGATCTTTGACATTCCAAACCGCTACTTGTCCTTCATATTGATAGATGGCGCCGTAAACCAAAGGCTTGCCCAAGATAACCGCGGCATCATTAAGCAAATACCTTGTTTCAAAATTATCGGTACAATCAACTATAACATCATAACCATCAATAATTTGCAAAATGTTAGCTGGAGTTATTTTATCAGTAAATGATAGCAAATTCACATCCGGGTTTTGCTTCTGCAGTTGCTTACAAGCTACTTCAGCTTTTAACTTACCTACATCATCCGGGCAATACAAGATCTGCCTGTGCAGGTTACTTACCGATACGGTATCAAAATCGACAATGCCAATAGTACCCACCCCGCTTGAGGTTAGGTATTGAGCAGCAGGGCAACCTAAACCGCCGGCACCTACTATCAGTACTTTTGCCTGTTGCAACAAATACTGCGCGTGTTCGCCAAAGCCCGGTAATGCCACCTGGCAACTATATCTCGATAAATTAGGATGCATTGCTTGCAGTGGTTTTTTGACGAAGGATACGTTTGATGCGCTCCAGTTCTTCGGGAGTATTTACATTGGCCAAAGCATCCAAGTCGAGAGCCTTTAATATTGTGACATCACTATTGATAAGCACCTTACGTGGACAAGAATATCCCTGTGCTAAAAATTGAAGTAAAACAGGGTAACTTTTTGGCTCATAAATAGTTATTAATGGTTCCGGAAAATCCTGATAGTTACTTTGATAAGCTGTGGCGATGGTTGCCGTGTTGCGGTTATCTACCAAATACTGTATCACCCCGGCATCTACCAAAGGCAAATCGCAGGCGATAATGAGCCATGCTGCATCGGGCTGTTCGCGAAAGGCCGACAGGATAGCGCCATAAGGCCCAAGGCCGGTAAAAGTATCGGGCAGACTCAAATACTCCGCATCTATCTCCTTTTGCTGCTCCACGTCCCGACAGGAAATATAAACCTGGTTACAATGTTTCTTGAGCAGGTCAGCCATGTGGTAGCGTTGCTCCTTACCGTACCAGTTTATAGCCCCCTTATCAACGCCCATGCGGGTGCTTTTGCCGCCGGCGAGAACCAAGCCATTCAGTTTTGGTATCAGTTTGGATAATTCCTCTTGATTGTTATGCTCGTTTAAAGTCACGCTTACCCCCTGTTTTTGAGATCAGTTTGGTTTCTTTTATCACAATATCGTGGCTTAGGGCCTTGCACATATCGTAAATGGTTAGGGCTGCTATGGATGCGCCCACCAATGCCTCCATCTCAATACCGGTTTTGGCGCTAATGCTTGCCGTACATTCTATTACCACTTCATTACCGGCAGATAATTCAATAGTGATCTTACAGTTATCCATCCCCAGCGGGTGACAAAGCGGTATCAGGTCGCCCGTTTTTTTGGCGGCCATAATACCGGCGATGATCGCTGTTTGAAAAACCGGCCCCTTTTTGCTTTGTAGTTCGCCATCATACAAAAGTTGCAAAACCTCATCGGGCAAAACCACAATACTGTGCGCAGTTGCCGTACGTTGTGTAATCTGCTTTTCGGACACGTCTACCATCAATGGGTTGTTATTTTTATCTAAATGACTAAAGGTTTGTACCATTTGATTACACCGATTTAAATAAATGAACTTTGAATACCTCTCCTGCTTTAAAGTCATTTCGTTCTAAAGGTAATTCCATAAAAGCATCGGTATCAGCTAAGTTAACAAAATCACCTGAGCCATTGCCTTCTATTGGCGTGGCTAATAGGATACCTTGCGCTGTAAAATTAAGCTTTACCTGTAAAAAATACTTTAGCAGCGGCAAAAAGGTATAATCGTTAGCCAGTTGTGCATATACAGGTTGTTTTGCCGGCAAGCCGAGTGTAGCTTTTAACCACAATAAAAAATAGCGGTGCATACACATAAATGTAGCTACCGGGTTGCCGGGGAACGCGAATACCAGCGTACCATTATCATGCTTGCCAAACCAGAAAGGTTTGCCTGGGCGCTGTTGCACTTTGTAGAATAACTTATTAACCGCCATATCTTCCAATGCCTGGGGTATATAATCAAACTTACCCATACTGATACCACCGCTCAGAAGTATCACATCATACTTTTGCAGGCAATGTGCTATTTGTTGTTTGGTTACTTCTGGGTCGTCGGGGATGTGCAGCATGTCTGCTTCCAGTCCCTGTTGCTTTAAAATGGCTTTAATTGTATAATTATTTGACCGCCGGATCTGGTAAGTTGATGGATTATCAGCTACATCAACCAACTCATCTCCTGATGATATGATCATCATCTTTGGCAATTTCTTCACAAATAACTCTACTTTCCCTACCGATGAAGCTAAACTGATAATAGCAGGAGTTACATATTGATTAGCAGCAGCAACCACATCGCCCTTCTTTTTATCTTTCGCTTTTTGGTGAATGTTTTGGCCTTGCTTGATATTAGTGACAATCAACCTGGCAACACCCTCTTTTATCTCCAGATCTTCATAACGGATAATGGTATCGACGGTTGATGGTAAGGCTGCGCCCGTCATGATCTCGACACACTCCCTCGCCTCTTCGATATCTACGGGTTTATCACCTGCTGCCTGGGTGGCTTTTATTGTAAAGGTACTTATACCCTGTTCAATAGCTTTATATGCTATCGCGATGCCATCCATAGTTACACGGTTATACGGCGGCAGGTCACGGTCTGCTTTTAGGTCTTCGGATAAAACATGGCCTAAAGCCTGCTCAAAAGGAACGGCTTCTGTACCATAGTCTTTTATTTGGGCAAGTATTATCTTTTCGGCTTCTTCTACCGTTATCATATATTGATTATGTTATCCGCCTATAGTAGCCATTGATTCGTGGAAGTTCGGGTTTTCTAAACGTTTAAGGTCAGCCTCCCAACCATCTTTCTCGCGTACGTTAAAAGCTTGCCTTAACGTCGCTTCCAATTTAATATCATCCATACCCAAACGCATCAGGTCTTTTATATTCAGTACGCCATCATCGTACAAACAATTCTTAAGTGTACCCTGCGGTGTGATGCGGATGCGGTTACAAGTGCCGCAAAACGTTCGCGAATAGGCGGCAATGATACCTACACTACCTTGATGTCCCAATACCTGGTAATTATATGATGTTGAAAACTGAGGGTCGGGAATCTTTTGAATCTCCGGGAAGGTTTGACGGATCTCATTAAAGATCCTTACATAATCCCAAACAATGCCGCTGTGGCTGTGCCCGTCTCCGTTAAAGGGCATTTCTTCGATAAAGCGAACGCTTACCGGCAAATCTTTAGTTAACCGCACCAGCGGGATAATATCCTGCGTATTCTTGCCGGCCATGACCACGGCGTTTATCTTTACCTCTATATCGTGCGCTAACAACGCATCCATAGTTTGCATCACACTGGCAAATTCGTCGCGGCGGGTAATGGCAAAAAAGCGGTTGGCATCCAGCGTGTCCAAACTTAAGTTTACCGACCGCACACCTATCGCTTTTAATTCAGCTACATGCGGGGCGGTTAAAACGCCATTAGTGGTTAGGCTAAGTTCTTTTAGCCCATCCAGTTTTGAAAGCGCCGTTAGCAGCTGCATAATATCCTTACGCACAAATGGCTCGCCACCGGTAATGCGGATCTTCTCAATGCCCATTTTAACCAGTAAGGAGCATACCTGCAGCATTTCCTCGTAGGTCATCAACTCCTTGCGCGATAACCAGTTTAATCCTTCCTCGGGCATGCAATAAAAGCAGCGCAAATTGCAGCGGTCGGTAACGGCCAGCCGCAGGTAATTGATCTTTCGTCCGTGGTTATCTAAAAGCATTTGCTAATTAAACGCAAAAGAGGCACTATTGTCGCACCTCTTTTGTAAATTATTTTACAACAGAAAATTTGTAG
This sequence comes from Mucilaginibacter aurantiaciroseus, assembly GCF_024055595.1. GTDB lineage: Bacteria > Bacteroidota > Bacteroidia > Sphingobacteriales > Sphingobacteriaceae > Mucilaginibacter > Mucilaginibacter aurantiaciroseus. Next base: position 983,618 of record NZ_JAMXOF010000001.1, on the reverse strand, counting down.
ATAGATTGGGTTTTGTATGTCTGCCCCGGCCTTAATTCTGTTGAAGGGAATGTCGGCTGGTTTGGCGAATCCGGATAGTGTTGTGTTTCCAAAGCAAATGAAGTACGGAAATCATCTTTCTTGCCGCCTTTCATCACGTTTTGGCTTTGCATAAAGTTACCGCTATAAAACTGTATGGCAGGCTCTTCGGTAAATACTTCCATTTTAATACCGCTTTTATCACCAACTACCGTCGCTATAGGCGTGCTGATATCATGTTTGCTCAATACAAAGTTATGGTCGTATCCTTTGCCATCTTTGAGTTGCACATTATCGGTATTGATACGCGCACCAATTTTAGTTGCATTTGTAAAATCGAATGGTGTGCCCGCTACCGCTTCTATCTTACCTGTAGGGATCAGCGTGCTATCCACCGGGGTATAATTATCAGCTGCTATTTGCATGGTATGATCTAAGATAGTACCGCTACCTTCTCCGTTCAAATTAAAGAACGCATGATTGGTTAGGTTAACAACTGTGCTTTTATCAGTGGTTGCCGAGTAGCTCACTTTCATAGCGTTATCATCCGTTATCTGATAAGTAACTTTAACATTTAGGTTACCGGGGAAACCACCTTCCATGTCTTTTGCAAGGTAGCTCAATTCTAAAGTTGCGCTGTCTATCTGCTTAGCATCCCATACCACTTCCTGGAAACCCGGGTGGCCGCCATGTAAGGTATTAGGTCCATTATTGGTAGCCAAAGTATACTCTTTGCCATCCAGTTTAAATTTACCTTTGGCAATGCGGTTGCCGTAACGGCCAATGGTTGCGCCGTAATAAGGTTCTTTTGAACCGATAAAACCGTCTATACTTTCAAAACCTAAAACCACATCGGTTAGTTTGCCATATTTATTTGGCACCAACAGGCTTACGATACGGCCACCATAGTTGGTTACTGCTGCCTCTACCCCATTTTTATTTTTAAGAATGTACAAGTGTGTTTGTTTACCGTTAATGGTTTTCTCAAAGGCGGATGCAGTTGGTAATTTTGGTGTAGTTGTGGTACTATCGGTCATGGTTGATGTGGTTTTTTTGGCAGAATGGTCACAGGCTGCAAATAGCATGCTCCCTGCAAGTGCAAGTGCCAATGTTGGTTTATTAAATGTGTTTCGCATAATATTTATAATAGTCGATTATCGTTATTTGCGTTGCGATGGTATGGCTAATACCATACTTTCCTTTACCGGCTCACCAAATTTTGGCGAACCATCTTTATTCCAGGTGAATTTTTGCATCCTTGGAGAACGGAAACCTCCGCAGCCCTGCCCCGGTTTTGCATTTGCATGGTATATGATCCAATCCTCCGTCCCATCCGGCGATTTAAAGAACGAATTATGACCCGGCGCGTACACACCATTCTTAACAGAACTTTTGAAAACAGGTTTTGTCGATTTTTTCCACGACCGTACATCCATCAGATCGCTATTGGCAGATGCAGTTAACATTCCAAGCGCGTAAAAATCTGTCCAGCAGCCACTTGCCGAGTATATCAGGAATAGTTTATTACCATGTTTAAGCACTTCCGGCCCTTCGTTTACATTTACATGTGGCGGGTTACTATTTTTGCCTAAATCGCCATTCTTCTCCCAATCGTATAGCGGACTGGAGATCTTTGCTCGTTTACCATCAATCGTCCATGGATTTTTTAGCTTGGCAATATAAATATCCTGCTGACCGTTGTAATCACCTTCCCATCCGGCCCATATCATGTACAACTGGCCTTTATGGGTAAATATCGAGCCATCTATCGCCCATTTATCAGTATCGTCGCCTACTTTACCTTTAAATGTCCACTCGCCTTCTAGCGGGTCGGCAGAGCTGTTTTCTATCACATACATACGGTGATGGTTATTGTCTCCATCATCGGCAGCAAAATACATGTACCATTTGCCATTTAAAAAGTGCAGTTCGGGTGCCCAAAGTTCTTTTGAATATTGTGTACCAACGGGTGGTTTCCAAACAGTTTTCTTCCAGGCAGATTTTAAATCGGCCATATTTTTGGTTTTCCAAAGCACCAGGCTATCTTGCGATGAATTGGTGTAGTAATAATATCCGCCTTTATATATCACCCATGGGTCAGGACCCGATGATTTCAAGGGGTTAATAAATATTTTCTGCTGTGCTAAAGCCGGCATTACAAACACCAGCAACAATGCAAACAAAATATTTAAAAAAAGCTTTTTCATAGGTATAATTTATAGCGCCAAAGCATCCGGGCCTAATACGGCGCTATCACAAATATAAGTTGGTATAATGCCGGTGGCCTCAATCCGGTTCTCGTATTCGGTTGCCTGGGTATTACCAGTAAGAACCAATACAGTATCCAGCCCAAATTTATTGCCACCCATAATATCGGTTTGCAGAGTATCGCCTACCATTACGATCTGCTTTTTGCTGATGGTGCGGTACTCGCGGATCAGGTCATAAGCAAACATAAACATTTGCGAATCGGGCTTACCAAAACGGATGAACTTTTTGCCCACTATGGTTTCAATCATTTGCGCCAAACCGCCAATGGCGATGCCTACATCGGTTTTTGAAACGGGGTACGCATAATCGGTATTGGCAACAATAGCTGGTATGGTTCGTTTACGCAGCAGGTTAACGGTTTTATTCAAATCTTCGAACCAGTCGAAACCTTCATCGTCCATAAATATCAAGGCATTAACTTTATCGATATTAGTACTGTTTACATCCCTAACAGGCAGGGTTTTTAACCCCGCGCTTTCAATGTAGTGCGCAGATTCTAAAGTGCCTAAATAAGCGACGTAACCATCGTTAACTTTAAGCTCCAGATACTCTTTAGTTAACTGGCCCGATGAAATGATCCTGTTGGATGTAATGGCGTACAAACCTTTATCATGATAGGACTGTGCCAATTGCTCCGGGCTGCGCGATGCATCATTGGTAACAATATAATACTCCTTCTTTTGCTGCTCCAGGTATTCAAACGTACGCTCAATGCCGGGCACCAGGCCGCTGTGGGTTTTAAGCACACCAAACGCATCGAAAAATATAATTTCGTAACGGTCTATTATCGATTTAAAATCCTCAATGCGTTTCATAGTTTAGTTATTGGTTGATTGAGTTAAATTATGTTGATTGGTTTTAAGCGGCAACTACTCACTATTTAACCTAATCAACCACTCACTATAAATTTAATGCTTTAATTATTACTTCCGCGTCAAAGTCGCGATCAACCGATGGCAGGTAAATTTCCATGGCCTCGGCTTGTAGCTTTTTGGCGTATTGTTCGTTAAAAAAGTACTTGCCATCTTTTATCACATAGTTCAAAATAAAGAAACGGTAGGCCTCTTTCAGGAAACGGATCTCATCGGCAGTAACGGGGTTTACTTTGTGATACTCTTTCAGGAAGGTGATAAACCGATCCTCCATCATTGGGCCAATTACATAACTGAATACGGTTCGGTCGCCTGCATCAGATACCACGCGACTAAAAAAGTAGAAATCGAGCAAGCGGTAACTCATCCTGAACCAATCATAATCCCATCGCGAATAAAGGTCCAGATCGGGCGTTACCGAGAAGTTGCCAATATTCCAGTCGATAAATACCGGGATGATCTCAAATGAGCTCATATTATAGCGCGACCTGTTCTTTAAAAATTGTTCGCAATGGTATTTCAGCAAATCAACCTGCATACGCGAGCCAAACTTGCGTTCGTCTTTCTCCAATTGGCGTTGCAAATCGTAAATATCTGTACGCAGGGTTTTGGATGATTTTGGCAACACGTTTTTGATCCTTGAACAAGCCTTATGGAATTTACCCAACTGCGAGCCCAGCTTTTTGATCATATCCTCATCTAAGCGGCGGGGCATGCTGTCCATGATCCTGGTTGGGTTGTAAAACACTACCCATGCGTCGTTTTTACCTTGTTTATAGCGATATACATAAACGCGGTTATTCTTAAGTAATGACTTAGAGAGCAGGTTCTCGAACGGGTAAAGCAGATTGTTTGACAGGGACTGAATGATGCGGTGATCTTCCTTAAAATGCTCAAACTTACCAAAGAATGAAAGTTTGGCAATGATAATATCCTCGTCATCAAAGGTAATACGATACACATGATTGGTAGATACCATCGCGCTGATATCCTCAATATCTCTGATGGTTTTAGAAGCGTCGTAATCTGCCCAGGCAGATCTTATAATGAGATGAAAGTCCATTACCGGGATTGGTTTATAATTGCATAGTTACCTAATTAAGTACAAAAACGCAATCAGATAGATTCAAAATACCTTTTCAATTCCCAGTCGCTTACACTTTTAGCGTATTGGCGGTGCTCCCAAAGGCGGGTTTGGGTAAAGTGTTGTACAAAGCCTTCACCGAAGAGTTCTTTTGCAACAGATGAATTTTGCATGGCGGTAGCGGCATCCAAAAGGTTGGCATGCAGGCTGCCGTTAGTTTTGTTTTGATAACCGCTGCCTACAGTTGCGGCAACATCCAGCTTCATTTTGTTTTTTATACCATATAAACCAGATGCTAAAGCGGCCGCGATAGCAAGATATGGGTTCGTGTCCGATCCCGGAATGCGGGTTTCTAAACGGGTATGGGCTTTTGATGTATTGATAACGCGTAAGGCGGTTGTGCGGTTATCTACTCCCCACGTAATTGTAGTTGGCGCCCAGGCACCTTCTACAAGGCGTTTGTAGCTATTGATGGTTGGCGCATACATTGGCAATAAATGCGGCATACAATAAAGCTGACCGGCCAAATATTGCTTATGCAGTTCGCTCATTTTATTTACATCGTTACCATCGCAGAACAGGTTGTCGCTTTGATCTTTAGTCCACAGGCTTTGATGGATGTGGCCGCTGCAACCGGGCAGTTCCTGGTTCCATTTGGCCATAAATGTGGCGGTGATGCCATGTTTGTAGGCAATTTCTTTAACAGCGGTTTTGAACAATACGGCTTTATCTGCGGCGTCCAAAGTTTCGGAGTGCATAATGGCGGCTTCGTAAACTCCGGGCCCTGTTTCGGTATGGATGCCTTCTATCGGGATATTAAATTGCGTGAGTAAATTAAACAGATCGTAATAAAAGGCGCTGTTTTGTGAGGTACGTAATGTAGAGTAACCAAACATCCCCGGCGACAATGGCTCCATATTGGCAAATCCTTTTTGCTGTAACGATTGCGGGGTCTCCCTAAAATTAAACCACTCAAACTCTTGTGCAAACTCGGCATGGTAACCCATATCATCGCATTGCTTAACAATTTGCTTTAACAAACTGCGGGGGCATGCCGTTAATGCATCACCTTTTGGCCCGGTATAATCTGCCAAAAAGAACGGGATGTTATCCTCCCATGGCACATTGCGCATGGTTGACAGGTCTATATAACATTGTTTATCCGGGTAGCCGCTATGCCAACCGGTAAGTTCCACATTATCGTAGGTAACATCGCTGCTATCCCATCCAAAAACCACATCGCAAAAGCCGTAACCACCCTGCAAACCTTCTAAAAACTTTTGCGTGCTGATAACCTTGCCCCGCAAAATGCCGTCGATATCTGCAAACGCGAATTTTACTTTTTGGATATTGTTCTCTTTGATATAAGTAATAACCTGTTCAGTGTTCATGATAAGTAGTATAAAATGCCAATTTAAGATTATTTAACCACAGAGGACACAAAGAAAAAACACAAAGTTCAAAGAGAATTGATGCTTTGTATTTCTTCATGAAAACTTTGTGCTCTTAGTGCTTAAATTTTCAAAGAGTTTTATCTTTAAAGCATGATTGATTTGCTATTCGTTTACGGTACCCTGATACAACCCGGCAACCCAATTGCTGGTTACCTTAACCTAAACTGCACCTACCTGTTACGCGGTAAAATAAAAGGTATACTTTATGATATTGGTGAATATCCGGGGTTAATCATCAGCGACAATGCTCAAAATTACGTTTATGGCCACATCTACAAACTTCATCATACTAAACAAAACCTTTTCGTAATAGATGATTACGAAGGTGTTGGGCCAGATCAGGAGCAGCCGAATTTATATATCCGCAAAATAAGATCTGTTGAAACCGCCGACGGCATTGTTGATACCTGGATCTACCTATACAATCTGCCGGTTGATGGTTTGCCATTGATTACATCCGGCAACTATGCCGAATTTACGGCACAAAAAAAATCCCCCGGTAATTAAACACGGGGGACTTGTAAAGAAGTATAGGGTATTAAACTTTTGCTGTTTTTACAGTTTTGATGATAACCGCTGCTACTTTGTATGGATCTGCAGCCGAGTTAGGGCGACGATCTTCTAAATAACCACTCCAGTTGTGATCTACAGTATACAATGGTATACGGATTGATGCACCACGATCAGAAACACCGTAGCTAAAATCGTTAATCGAAGCTGTTTCGTGTTTTCCGGTTAAACGTAACTCGTTGTAAGCACCATATACGGCAACACACTCAGCAACTGCAGGGCGGAAAGCTTCGCAGATAGCGGTAAAGGTTTCTTTGCTGTTTGCAGTACGTAAGATAGTGTTTGAGAAGTTAGCATGCATACCAGAGCCGTTCCAGTCTAATTCACCTAACGGTTTGCAATGCCAGTTGATTGACACGCCGTAGCTTTCGCCAATTCTTTCTAATAAATAACGTGCAACCCAAATTTGGTCACCAGCTTCTTTAGCGCCTTTAGCGAATATCTGGAATTCCCATTGGCCTGCAGCAACCTCAGCGTTAATACCTTCAACGTTTAAGCCTGCTTCTAAACAAGCGTCTAAGTGTTCTTCAACAATATCGCGGCCGTAAGCATTGTTAGCACCTACCGAACAGTAGTAAGGGCCTTGCGGGCCGGGGTAACCACCTTTAGGGAAACCAAGTGGTTTGTTGGTTTCAGGGTCCCATAAAAAGTACTCCTGCTCAAAACCAAACCAAAAATCGTTATCATCATCCTGGATAAGCGCACGGCCATTTGACTCGTGTGGTTGTCCTTTCGAATCCAAAACTTCGCACATTACAAGGTGTGCATCTTTACGCTGTGGATCCGGACAAGTAAATACCGGCTTTAAAATACAATCTGAAGAACCACCCGGTGCTTGCTCAGTTGACGATCCATCAAAGCTCCAGTTCTCTAAATCTTCTACTTTACCGCTAAAAGATTTAACAATTTTTGTTTTACTACGCAGGCTTTGGGTTGGTTTGTAGCCATCAAGCCAGATGTACTCAAGTTTAGTTGCCATTTTAATGATTAATTTGTAATTTTTAAGTTTAAATATTAGTTACCTATAAGATGAGTTATAGTTTACAGTGCGAATTTAAATTATTTTTATAAATTTCATAGCAATATTTATAAATTTTATAAATATTGACAATAAATCACTTAAAATATTCAGAAATCCATTATGAGACCATCATTTAGTAACACTAATAAGTTATGCGTACATAATAATCACACATAAAACAAAAGCGGCGCAACCAATTTATTGATTGAGCCGCTTTTTAGAATAATTTTACTATTTACTTGATGCCACACCCCAAAAACATTTATTTCTTATTGTTTTAAGGTCTGGCTCGCTAATTTTTTCGTCAATTACGGTATCATCAGACATAAAAGATAGTTTTGAGAGTTTATTATTATAATTAAACGACGCCAATTTGTTTTTTACAGTTGTATTTTCAACAACATCTATTTTAAGGCTGTTTATTGGGGTGTGTTTGGTATTAATACGATCATTTGCCTTGCCCCCATTATCCCAATTAACCACATAACTTATTTTATCAGTCGCTTTATTGGCGACTATCTTTTTATAATCCGGAGTGGTTTGTATAACCTTTATTAAGCACTTTACGCAAGGCTCGGCAACGGTGGCGTTACCGTAGTTCTTTTCGGGGTTATTAAGTACGCTGTCTTTTTTACCATTTATGGTTACAGCAGTTTTACCATCTGCCGACGTTGGCTTAGGCTTATTGTTTTGGCACGATGCCATAAGAATAATAATTACAGGTACTAATAATTGCAAGCTTAGCTTTTTCATACATATTATAATTGTATTGCTACAACAAGCCCGGCCTTAATTTGTGTTATACTAAAGTATTACAGGCAGTTACAAAAACCTGCCTGCATCATGACGCTTTTTATATAAATTTTAGTAAAATTGCCTTTTGAATTTCATGTAGTAATTACACCGCAATGTCGCGACTCCATTGCAAAGAGTGTAAACTTTATATCATTTAATCAGTTTACAAGAGGTATAACCTATCAAATAATTTATTTGAATGTATCTTTAGCATTCAATAGTAATATGAATAACGGCAAATTTTATAACACAACGGTTGATGTAGTTTTGGTTGGCGCGGGCATTATGAGCGCAACACTTGGAGTAATGCTTAAACAGCTGCAGCCAGATCTTACAATAGAGATATTTGAACGACTTGACACCGTTGCCGCCGAAAGTTCTGACGCGATGAACAATGCCGGCACAGGGCACTCTGCATTTTGCGAATTAAACTACACCCCTCAACGTAATGACGGCTCGATAGAGATTGTTAAAGCCATTAAAATAGCCGAGCAATTTGAGATCACCAAAGAGTTTTGGTCGTTTTTGATTGAGAATGGCTATGTAGATTCGCCACAAAGCTTCATCAGCAAAATACCACATATGAGTTTTGTTTGGGGCGATGATAATGTTGATTACCTTAAAAAACGCCGTGATGCATTAGTGCAACACCATTTTTTTAAAGGCATGCAATATTCAGAAGACCATGCACAAATAAAAAAATGGGCTCCGCTTATAATGGATGGCCGCGACGGAGGCCATAATGTATCAGCCACGTTTATGGATATTGGCACCGATGTTAACTTTGGCTCGCTAACCCGCAGCTTAATTAGCAAACTGCAACTAAAGCCCGGCGTTACTTTAAGCCTTAACCACGACGTTGACGATATTAAACGTAATAAAGATAACACCTGGCAGGTAAAAGTGAGCGACCGTGTAAGCGGTAACAAACGCAAACTGAACGCCAAATTTATATTTGTGGGTGCAGGTGGTGGCGCCTTGCCCCTGCTACAAAAATCGGGCATACCGGAGAGTAAGGGTTTTGGCGGCTTCCCGGTAAGCGGGCAATGGCTGGTTTGTACCAATCCTGAGATTATCAAACAACACGATGCAAAAGTATATGGTAAGGCATCGGTAGGTTCGCCGCCAATGTCGGTACCGCACTTGGATACGAGGATGATAGACGGTAAAAAGTCTTTACTTTTTGGCCCTTATGCAGGTTTTTCAACCCGCTTCTTAAAAAAGGGTTCGTTGCTTGATCTGTTCAGATCTATCAAATTAAATAATATATTGCCATTGCTGGCTGTAGGACGCGATAATATGGCATTGACTAAATACCTTATAAGCCAGGTACTGCAATCTCCCACCGACAGGCTTAAAGCTTTACAGGAATATTTCCCGGGAGCTAAAGACCAGGACTGGACTTTAGACATTGCAGGCCAGCGTGTACAAATCATTAAAAAAGATGTTAAACGTACAGGCGTACTCGAATTTGGTACAGAGGTGGTTACTGCCGCAGATGGCAGCATCTCAGCCCTTTTGGGTGCATCGCCGGGTGCATCAACATCAGTACCCATTATGGTTGAGTTGATAACCCGTTGTTTTAAAGACAAAGCCCAAACAGCCGAATGGCAGGCTACGTTTAAGAAGATGATCCCATCCTACGGGCAATCGTTAACTAATGATGAAGCTTTGGCTGATGCTACAAGGACGCGTACAAGTAGAGTGTTGGGGTTAGTTTAAGTTTTGCTGATTACCCAATATAATACTGCTACCTGTTGAAGTATCAAAACTTACTGGAATACTTACGAGTGCTTTGTCAAAACGCCCATCTTTTGTGCCTGGTTTCCACTTCGGGGAACGTTTTATCGCTCGCATAACTTCGGCATCAATGGTCGCACTCACTCCTCTAATTATTTTCGCATCCTTAACACTACCGTCTTTGTCAATAGCAAATGCTAAAATCACTTTACCTGAATTTTTTTGTTCGCGATCGATCGAGGGGTATTTAATTGTGGAGGCAAGAAATTTAAAAAACTTTTCTTCTCCCCCCGGAAATTGCGGATCTGCTATAATATGTGCAAAAGGATCTTTGTTATTTATAAACTCTTTGCCAGAAGTGATTTCTCCTTTTTTGTAAACTATAGTGTAAGTAGTATCTGAAATATGTTTTTCCCAAACTCCATCCTCTTTCCCATTAATTACAGGTCCAACTAAAAAAATCTTTACACTATCATTTTTCGTTTTGAACCAAATTCCATTTCCGTTTTCGGCAAGGATTTTACCTGTAGAATCTAAACAGGATTTTAGGTACATGCCGTTCTTATTTTTTTCGGTTATATTGTACATAGTACCACTAGGATAATAAGTTATACCTTCACCAACTAATTGTCCTTTATTATAATTGTTAATACTCTTCCTTTTCCCGTTCATATAGTATTCTATACAATAACCTTGCAATCCCGGCCTGAAATCAATATCCAAAGCAAACGTTTTTCCTATAAGTTTAGGTTTATTGTTCATATAAAACTCCTCTACCTTTAACATACCCGAATCGGCCCGGGTATATAACCTTATAAATTTGGCGTCTTTTGAATCTTTTGCTAATTGATTATCGCTAACCATATAATAAAAATCAGAACCTGGTTTAGCCTGTTCTTTTATGTCTTGAGCAATTATTGGGCAAGAAATTAAAGCAAGTAAAATAACAGTAAGTATGTTTTTGAGCATTTAGTACAAGGTTTTATTATAATGCTAATATAATACATAATTATGTCATTGCCATTTCCGCATAAACCATTCCTTATTTTTTATATTTTTGCAGATAGAACGGGTGGCTGATTTGAGCACCCCGGGCATCTTTCCCTATAAATGGATATATCAGTAGTAATACCACTTTACGATGAAGTAGAATCGTTACCCGAACTTACCTCCTGGATAAGCCGGGTAATGGCCGATAATAATTACACCTACGAAATTATCCTGGTTGACGACGGCAGTAAGGATGGATCGTGGGACATGATCGTGAAACTTAAAGCGAACAGCCCTTTTATAAAAGCCTTTAAGTTTAGGCGTAATTATGGTAAATCCGCCGCTTTAAACATTGGCTTTGAGGCCGCCCATGGCGATGTAGTGATTACCATGGATGCCGACCTGCAGGACAGCCCGGATGAGATCCCCGTACTTTATCGCCGTATCACCGAAGATAAATATGACCTGGTATCTGGCTGGAAAGCTAAACGTTACGATCCGTTAACTAAAACTATACCTACCAAGCTTTTTAACGCTGCAACCCGCAAAATGAGCGGTATTGATAACCTGCATGATTTTAATTGTGGCCTTAAAGCCTACCGCAAAGCTGTGGTAAAAAACATTGAGGTTTACGGCGAGATGCACCGTTATATTCCTGTAATAGCCAAATGGGCGGGCTTTACCAAAATTGGCGAGCAAGTGGTAGAGCACCGCGCCCGCAAATACGGCAAAACTAAATTTGGGTGGACGAGGTTTATAAACGGCTTTTTAGATCTGCTATCGATATTTTTTGTAGGCAAGTTTGGCAAGCGCCCTATGCACTTTTTTGGCGCCATGGGTACGCTTAGCTTCTTCGCAGGTATCGTAATTACCATTTGGATGCTGAGCGAAAAGCTTTACCTGATAGCACATAAATTACCCTATCGTAACGTTACAGAAAACCCGCTGTTTTATATTGCGCTGGTAGCTATGATACTGGGTTCGCAGCTATTCCTGACAGGTTTTGTGGCTGAACTGGTTTCGCGTAATTCACACGACAGGAACAATTACCAAATAGAAGACACAATTTAGATATGCAAATACGAGGGTGTGTAGATACGCAGATTAAATCCTTGTACAACATCGTTACATCATACACCCAAATAATTCATTTGCACATCTGCATATTTGCATATCTGCACATTTGAGAATATGTTTTTTTCCATCATCATACCTTTATATAACCGCCCACAGGAGATTGCCGAACTACTGGCTACCCTAACGTTGCAAACTTATAAGCAGTTTGAGGTTTTGATAATTGAGGATGGCTCTATTAACCGCGCTGAGGATGTTGTAAAGGGTTATGAAGGAAAATTAGACATCCATTACTTCGAAAAAGCGAACGAAGGCCAGGGTTTTACCCGCAATTTTGGTTTTGAACGCGCTAAAGGCGACTACTTTGTAATATTTGATTCGGATTGTTTGATCCCTGCAGATTATTTGCAGATCGTAAACGACTCGCTTAGCAAGAACTGGCTGGATGCCTACGGTGGGCCTGATGGCGCGCATGCATCATTCACGCCGCTACAAAAGGCCATTAGCTACTCCATGACCTCCCCTTTCACTACCGGCGGCATCCGTGGCAGTAAAAAAGGGATTGGGCAATTCCATCCACGTAGTTTTAACATGGGTATCTCTCGCCGGGTTTGGGAAAAGGCAGGCGGCTTTATCATTACCCGTTTGGGCGAAGATATTGAGTACAGCATCCGTATCCATTCATTAGGATACAAGATCGGATTGATACCCGATGCCATTGTTTACCACAAGCGCCGAACCGATTTTTTGAAGTTTTACAAACAAATCCACTTTTTTGGGCGGGCACGAATCAACATCTATAAATTCTTTCCGTCGCAGCTAAAGTTGGTGCATTTTTTCCCCGCGATTGCCACGCTTGGCTTTATGTTTATCATTATCGCCAATATAGCGCAATGGCCATTTGCCGCGCTATTAAACATAATGTTAGGGGTTTACATTTTGTTAATATTTTTTCACTCTCTTATTAAGAATAAATCAGCAAAAATCGCATTTTTGAGCATTATAGCTGCCTTCACTCAACTCACTGCCTACGGGTTAGGATTTATGCAGGATTTTTGGAAGCGTGTAGTGTTAAAAGGATCTTAAAAACGTAGTATGTATCACCCTTTCTCTGTTGCAGATACCGTAAAGGCTGCGTGGGATATCTTCAGGAAAAACTTTGTAACTATTATAGTATACTCCGTTATTACGTTTTTTTTATTAGGCGTACTTGGTCTTATTATAGGGTTTATCTACTCTCCCAATGATTTTTGGGGTTCTACGATCGTAACATTTATTCTTATTTGGTTGCAGGCTTACACAACCCTGGGGCTTTATAAACTAATTTTTACAGTTATTGATAGCGAATATTACGACTTTGAGTTTATACAGGTTATACCCAAAGCTAAAATGGTTTGGAGCTACCTTGCAGTAGTTTTCATATTTGCCTTTTTTATAACCAACATGGGTATACTGATAGATTATTTAGATGAAAGCCCAAGCATCCAGTTTGCGGTAGAACTAATTGCAAGTGTGTTGGGGCTTTACCTTGCTTTACGTATTATGTTTTTTAACACATTTGTGGTTGATGATGCATCCGGCCCGATAGAATCACTAAAACAAAGTTTTGAGTTAACCAAAGGGTATATATTAAAGGTGGTTTTAATATTGGGCATCATTATTTTATTAATTGCCTTACCAGCCAAATTGGCCCAATACTATCCTGTTATATCCATAGCAATATTGTTCACCTACCCTTTTGTAAATATTATATTAGCGGTTACCTATCGCAAGTTAATTTACAGCCACCAGGATGTAGATGACGATATTGCGGAAACCAACTAATTATGGGTTTAAAAGTAGCATTAAGCAAGATATTTGCCTGGTATGTAAACAAGCAATTAAATACCATAAGGCAAAATGCCGAAGCGCTTCAGCAAAAAACATTTAGCAACCTAATTTATAATGCTAAAAATACCGTCTTTGGTGCCGATCACAATTTTGCTGGAATTGAAAGCTACGAAGATTTTAAAAAGCAAGTACCTGTACGCGATTATGAAGAACTACGACCGTACATAGACCGCGTTGTAAACGGCGAACCCAATGTGATGTGGCCTGGCAAACCTGCATATCTTGCCAAAACATCGGGTACAACATCAGGAGTAAAATATATCCCTATCTCTGCCGAAAGCATGCCCGAACATATTAAAGCTGCACGTAATGCCCTGCTAAGCTACATCCACGAAACTGGCAAGGCCGATTTTGTGGATGGCAAAATGATATTCCTGCAAGGCAGCCCAATATTAGATGAAAAGCACGGCGTTCAAACCGGTCGCTTATCGGGCATTGTAGCGCACCACGTGCCGGCTTATTTACAAAAGAACCGCCTGCCATCCTACGAAACCAATTGTATCGACGATTGGGAAGAAAAGATAGATGCTATTGTGCAGGAAACGGCCAAGGAGGATATGCAACTGATATCAGGTATCCCCCCATGGTGCCAAATGTATTTCGACAGGCTTTCTGCCGTTTCGGGTGGCAAAAAGATCAAAGACATCTTCCCTAATTTTAAGCTGTACGTGCATGGCGGTGTAAACTACGAGCCCTACCGTGCCCGTATGGAAGAAAGCATTGGCTTTAAAATAGATAGCATTGAAACCTACCCTGCTTCCGAAGGTTTTATCGCCTTCCAGGACTCGCAAAAAGAAAAAGGTTTATTGCTGATGGTAGATGCGGGCATTTTCTACGAGTTTATCCCGTCCGACGAGTATTTTAACGATAACCCTACGCGTATCAACCTAAAGGACGTAGAGCTGGATAAAAACTATGCCCTCATCATGAACACCAGCGCAGGTTTATGGGGATATAGTTTAGGTGATACGATTAAGTTCGTGTCGAAAAACCCTTATAAAATTGTGGTAAGCGGCCGTATAAAACATTATATCTCCGCCTTTGGAGAGCATGTTATTGGCGAGGAGGTTGAGCAATCCCTTATGGGTGTTGCTACCGAAGAAGGTGTTGATGTAATCGAATTTACCGTTGCGCCACAGGTTGCCCCGGCCAATAATTTGCTGCCATACCACGAATGGTTTATCGAATTTGGTAAAGAGCCTAAAAACCTGGAAGCCTTTGCTTTAAAAGTTGACAAGGCGCTTCAGCAAAAAAATATTTACTATTTCGACCTTATTGTGGGTAACATATTGCAACCTTTAATAGTCAGAAGTTTAAAAAAGGATACTTTTATAAACTATATGCGCAGCCAGGGCAAACTGGGCGGCCAAAATAAAGTGCCGCGCCTGTCAAACGACAGGAAGATAGCGAATGAGTTAACAACTTATATATCACTTAAATGAGAAAAGCCTTTTACATTTTAGGGTTACTTGCACTGGTAAGTTCATCATTATTTGCCCAGCAAAAAGTAGAAAAACTCACCTTTCCGCTACCTGCAGAATATAAGTTTAAGGTAGGTTCTGACCAGGAAAACGCCCAAACTCATTTTATTGAGATGATTCCCCAAAATGAAACTTTTGACAATTGGAGCATCATATTTTCAAGCACTCTTGCAAAAGGTGTAAAAGGATTAGGAATGGATAAAGCTGTTGATTACATGTATACTACTGCAAAAAATACAGCCATTGATCCTAAATTAACAATTATAGAGAAAAATGAAAGCGGCCACTGGGCGTTGTTCACTATAGAAACCGCAAAATACAAAGTAAGCCCTAAACCCGAGTCGCAACTCTTTTATGTGATAGAAGGTAGCAGTGGTTTATTTATTAATAGCATCGCGCTAAAACAAAAAAAAATCCCTTGCCGAATTTGTAACGAAATGGAGCGCGATATTTAAACAGGGTAAATTTGCCGAAGAATAACACTACGCAATTATAATTGATTAGCATTTGAGTATAGATAATAAAAAGAACATAGCCATACTTGGCTCAACAGGCAGTATTGGCACACAAACACTTGAGGTTATCCGGGATAATGGTCAACTTTTCAAGGCTTTTATGCTTACTGCGCATTCAAATGCTTATCTGCTTATTGAGCAGGCTATAGCGTTTATGCCCAAATACGCCATCATTTGCGATGAAACCAAATACGCCCAGGTAAAGGAAGCCCTCGCCCATTTACCCATCAAAGTTTTGGGCGGATACGAGGCTATTAAAGAAACCGTAACCCATCCGGATATCGACGTGGTACTTACCGCAATGGTAGGCTTTGCCGGTTTAGAGCCTACTATAAATGCTATTACAGCGGGCAAAGACATTGCGTTAGCAAACAAAGAAACGTTGGTTGTTGCGGGCGAGATCATCACCAGCCTTGCCAAAAAGCATTGTGTAAATATTTTACCTGTAGATAGCGAACATTCGGCCATCTTTCAATGCCTTGCCGGCGAGCAGGATAATAAGATAGAAAAGATAATCCTGACTGCTTCCGGCGGGCCGTTCCGTGGAAGATCTGCAGAGTTTTTGGCTAACGTTACCCGCGAACATGCGCTTAAGCATCCCAACTGGGTAATGGGCGCCAAGATCACTATCGATTCGGCATCGTTAATGAACAAAGGACTGGAAGTTATTGAGGCGAAATGGTTGTTTGATTTAGAGGCCGACCAGATAGATGTTATTGTTCATCCGCAATCTGTAGTGCATTCGCTGGTACAGTTTGAAGATGGATCGATAAAAGCGCAGCTGGGTTTACCGGATATGAAGTTGCCTATACAATATGCCCTTACCTACCCCAACCGTATTAAAACAAACTTTAAACGTTTTAATTTTATTGATTACCCAAATTTGACATTCGAACAGCCGGATATGGCTACCTTTCGTAACCTAAAGCTGGCTTTTGATGCATTAGAACAGGGCGGCAATATGCCTTGTATTATCAATGCGGCAAACGAAGTTGCAGTGGCGGCATTCCTTAAAAACGAAACAGGCTTTTTAGCGATGAGCGATATAATTGAAACCTGCATGCAGCAAATTACTTATATACAGGCGCCATCATTAGATGACTATTTGAATACTGATAAAGAAACACGCATATTTGCGCAAAATTTAATACAACAAATGCCGTTAAAGGCAGTACGATCTTAATACATAAATACTACGGATGAGCTTTTTAATAATGGCCGGCCAATTAATACTTGGTCTTTCAATTTTAGTGATACTACACGAGTTTGGGCACTTTTTAGCCGCCCGCGCTTTCGGGATAAAGGTTGAGAAATTTTACTTATTTTTTGATGCCTGGGGTGTAAGTCTTTTTAAATTCAACTACAAAGGTGTTGAGTACGGCATTGGCTGGTTACCTTTAGGTGGCTACGTAAAAATTGCCGGTATGATAGATGAATCTATGGATACCGACCAATTGGCGGGCCCGCCGCAACCCTGGGAGTTTCGTTCTAAACCGGCCTGGCAGCGTCTAATTGTAATGCTGGGCGGCATCATCGTTAACATTATAGTAGGTATTTTCATATTTTGGGTGTTAACCATCCGCTACGGCGAAACCTACACCCCTAACGCTAATATCAAATATGGTATTGTTCCGGGCAAGATCGGTACAAAAATGGGCTTAAAGGCCGGGGATAAGATTAACTCGGTAAACAGCAAACCCATTGTGAGATTCGAGGACCTGATCAGTTCCAAAGTATTACTTGATAAAACGGTACTTAACGTTCAGCGTGGTAATGATACCCTTGATATTAAGGTACCTCCAACTATACTCAATGACCTATCTGATTTTGGTATCGAAGAATTTATTAACCGTGTCCCGCGTATAAAATTTGCAATTGATACAATTGCTCATAAAAGCGGTGCCGAACAGGCGGGTTTAAAAAAGGGGGATAGTATACTTACTGTAAATGGTAATGCTGTGGCCTATTTTGACCAGGTGCAGGCTCAATTACGGGCAAATAAAAATAAAAAGGTGCAGCTTACCATAAAACGTGGTGATTCACTACAACAGGTTGCCGCGCAAATTAATGCTGAAGGAGTATTGGGTTTTAAACCTAAAGTCCAATTACCGCAAGACACTACCATAAAATATGGTTTTCTGGGTTCATTACCAATTGGGGCTACAAAAGCCTGGAGCATGTTTACCGATAATGCCAAAGGCATAGGTAAAATATTCACCGGCCAGGTTAAGGCGCGTAAAGCCATATCAAGCCCTATAGGCATAGCGGTGATGTTTGGTAGCCATGTAGACTGGATTCGCTTTTGGAGCCTTGTGGGCTTCCTTTCGATGGTATTAGCGCTAACAAACCTATTGCCGATACCGGGATTAGATGGCGGGCACACCGTATTTCTTTTAATAGAGATGATAAAGGGCAAACCGTTAAGCGACAAGTTCCTGGAACGTGCGCAGATCGTAGGTTTTGTGCTACTGATCTCACTAATGGTATTTGCTTTTGGTAACGATATTGTGAAACAGGTGATGAAAAAATAATTTGTTCGCATATCGAAAAAATAAAAAAAGCCGCTCCAGTTTTGGAGCGGCTTTTTTGTGGTAAAATTTCACTTTTTTTCGTCTTTTATTCGCCCGTGGTTCGCCCTAAAAGGGTTTGCTTTTGACCTGAAAACGTGGTGTCAAACCTTTGCCACCATTTATCCGGGAATTATAATTCTGAAATTGCTGATCGGGTACCTTAATATACGCAAATTATCTCAAATAAAAAAGCCCGACTAAACTAATAGCCGGGCTTGTATTTTGTGTCAACCGAAAACTAAACTGTTGGCTCGCTTTCTAATTCGTCATTCAGATTGAAGGTATGATTTTCTTTTTTTAGGAATGCTGCAAGTATCAGCGCTAATACAAACAAAAATATAGTATTAATAGCTACTGCCTGTACCTGCTTGCCAATTGTAGGGTTTTTTTGTTCATCAAAACTCTTTTGGATTTTGTCGATCTGTTTATCAATATCTTCCTGGCTAACTTTACTTTTTTCAAGCATTAGAGTAACTGATGCAACCATCGTGGTCTCCATTTTAGATACCATGTCCGGCTCAATAACCTTAGCGAACACCATATCCCTTACAACAAATTGTACTGCAAACGATATCAGCAGCATAATAAATATGCCGGAGGTTGCTTGCCTGAAATTCCAGAAACCACCAATTTTGGTTCTTAATTGTTTGCTATAAATAACAGCTAATATTATTGGAATAATAACCGATAATACAATTGGAGCGGCAGAGATAAGTATAGTAGATGTTGTAGACGTCATCACGTAAAACGAAAGGATACTTATTACCGTAACTATTATCCCCATGATCAACCCCACCGGAACAGCATTCTTTTTTATTGATTTATCTAATTCTTCACTCATGATAATTTAGGTTTAATATTAGGATTATTTAAAGCTATACAAAATTTCTACAACAGCCATATCAAACGGCTTGTTTACGGCATTTTCTGCTATGGCTGCTTTATCGGCATCGCCTGCTTCGGGGTTTTGGAAGAAACAGATCATCGGGTAAAACAACTCCTTCACTTCAGAATCTTCTGCTAGGGTTTGGGCAACTTTGGCTACTTCGCTAACCGGGCTTTCTACCAGTATTTGGTGCGCTATTACCGGCTCGTAAATGCGGTATTCATCCTGGAACTCGTCTTCATCTACCAGCAAAAATTCTTTCAGGTAATCTTCCAGTTCAGGGTCAATGTCTTCGTCCTCGCACTCGTTAAGGTATAAAAGCAGGTTCAACAACTCGGTTCCACGGTCAAGGGTTTGTTCTTCAATGTCTTCCCACTCCGGGGTTTCCAGGTAATCGTCTTCCAGTTTCTTAACGTCTTCGCTAAAGAAGTTGATCATTAACAGGTCAAAGAAAACCTCGCGAAGTTCTTCTAACTGTGGTTCATCGTCAAATACGCCGTCAAGCAAATCAACCTTGGTTAAAAAATCATCATCTGAAGAAAATACCGCTTCGAATTTTGCTGTAAGTGCTGTGGCATCAAAGCCACCGTATTGTGTAAAAGCCTGTAATGCGCCGGTAACGGCTAAGCTTACTTTTGGGTCGGTCATGTTTGGTAGGTGTTAGTTTTTTGAGATTTGGTTGTTATTACAGGTTAACAATACTTTTCCTTTTAAGTTCGCCCCTAAAAACGGCGAATTATAACTTTTTGAGCGGTTAACCGCGCGGCTGTACGCCCACTCGCCTTCGGTGCTGAATACAACGAGGTTGGCGGTCGCGTTTTCGCTTAGCGCCGGCACCGCAACATTTAATATTTTACGTGGGTTGATGGATAGCTTCTGTACGATCTGCTCTGCAGTCAACCCGGCTTGTAAGGCCAGCGAGAAAGCCGTTTGCAGGCCGATGATGCCATATTCGGCAACCTCAAACTCTACATCTTTAAATTCTATCTCGTGCGGGGTGTGCTGACTTACAATGGCATCGATAGTGCCATCTTTTAGCCCGGCTATCAGCGCGTCTACATCCTTTTGGGTGCGTAGTGGCGGCTTTACTTTATATAGGCTGTCAAAGCCCATCAAGGCTTCATCGGTAAGTACCAGGTTATGCGCGGCAACGTCGCAGGTAACTTTAACCCCTTTGCGTTTCGCTTCGCGGATGAGTTCTACGGCGTGCTCGGTAGATATGGTAGTGAAGTGGATTTCGGAGTTCGTATCCTGGGCCAGGTAAAGGTCGCGGGCTATCATCAATTCTTCGGCAAGCGCGGGGATGCCTTTCATGCCCAGCATGGTGCTTACCACACCTTCGTTCACTTTCGCCTTCCCGGCTATCGAAGTATCTTCGGGGTACGAGATCACCTTGGCGCCAAAGTTTTGCACGTAAAGCAACGCGCGTTCCATCAGTCCGGCATCCTGCACGGGGCGGTTGCCATCTGTAAAGGCTTTTGCACCGCTTTTAAACATATCAAACATCTCGGCCATATCTATGCCTTCACGTTTGTGGGAGATGGCCCCAAGGGGATATATATCTACCAAATTACCTTTCGCCCGGTTTATCAGGTATTCTACCTCGGCTTTTGAATGTACAGGCGGCTGGGTGTTAGGCATCAGTGCTATGCCGGTGAAACCACCTGCCGCTGCTGCTGCCGTACCAGTATGCAGGTCTTCCTTTACTTCTAAGCCAAGCTCGCCAACGTTACAATTCAGGTCAAAAAATCCCGGCGAAACGTAATAGCCTTTGGCGTCAACCGATTTCACATCGCTATCTATCAATTTTGCTATTTTGGTAATGATGCCTTTCTCAATTAAAATATCGGCAACCTTGTTATGAAAAGGCGAAGCGGGGTCTACAACAGTGGCGGATTTGATTAGCAAATTCATTTGCGCTGTTTTATGATGGGTTAGTTGATATCTGCAGATTGCGTAACGTTTGATTTGCCGGTTTTATAGTACCGGATCAGCAGCGTTTCGGCAGCCAGAAATATCAGCACCAAAATTATACAAAGTTTCCATAATTGAAGACCCGAATTTGCAGCTCCTGTAAGGCTTTCTGCATTTAATTTATTCGCGTTTAACAAAAACGCGTTTTTTGGGAACAGTTTTTCCAATTCTGCCGATGTCAGATAGCTCAGGTCGCTTTCGCTGCGGTTATCGTTAAAAGCCAAAACCGCGGCTGTGCTGTCCTGCTTTTTAAGATCATAGATCCCGGTTTCGGTCAGTTGATCGGGCAGGTAAAGCACGGTGCTGCCCTCCTGCTGTTTTACTTCGGGGATGATGGTTTGCTTATCCTTCACCAGTTTCACCAGCTGTTTCTCAGTAGATTGTAGCGGAACGGTTTCAATAGGTTCGTTATTGCCCGCGGTATAAAACAGCGGTTGGTCGTGGCCGCTCAGCAAGGCTATCCTTAACATCACCGGCACAAACAACGCGTGTACCGGCAGGTTGCTATAAACTTCATCCAAGGCTACGGCGGCTACGTAAACCCTGCCCCTGCCCAATGCTGAGCCCTGCCATAGGGTTGCGCCATCTTTCAGCTTCATCAGGTATTCGCCTTGGCGTGTACCATTGTTTAATGCATAATATTTATATACGATTGGCAAATCGGGGTTTTGTGGCGATGTTTCGAAAATGCTTTTAAAGATGCGGCTTTGCAGGTTGATGGCTGATACTTTGGTTAAGGCTTCCACCAAACCTGTTGGGTAAGCGGCACCCATCGGCTGTAAAAATGCTTTATAACTATTAAGATCCGCACCTACGGACGGGAACACCATCAGGGTGCCACCCTTGCTTACATACGTTTTTAATTGCTGCGCCAAACCTGCCGACACGGTTTTAATATCACTCAGTACGATTATCGGATAAGCATTCAGCCCCGCATAATCTACATTACCATCCGGCACCTGTTTAGGCGCAAAGAAGGCATCCGTAGCAAAAACAGCGCTTAAATATTTATTGGGCGCGCCGCCGTTTATCAGCAATACGGGCAGTTGTTTGGTAACGTTAAAAGTAAAATAGAACTTATTATCGAACGTGATAGGGTTATCCTGCAGTTGGATCTCGGCACGCTGCCAGCCATCCTGCAAACCAGAGAACGATAAGGTATCTGTTTGTGCCGATCGCTCTTTTACCGTAAAACTGCCAATGGCTTTTTGTACACCGTTTATGATCAGTTTCAGCGGGATCTTCTCTGCCGCTTTATCGGCGTAGTTGCGCAGCCTCACCACCATCTTCTCACTTTCGCCGGGGCGATGCGTGGCGTTCAGCATCCAAACCGAATCTACCGCTACATTGGGCAGCGGGTTAGCTTTTAGCTGAATGAGGCTGACCGGGAGGCCAGAATCCGTGATAGCAGAATTTCCCGCCATATTCTTTTGAAAATCTGACAGGACATATACGTTTTTTACCGCGCCTGCCTGCATGTCCAGCAAGCTATTTTGCCTTGCCAAAACCTGATTTAGCTGCCTGCTTTGCGGGCTGATCTTTACGGCGTCCACCGCGTCGTTAAACTCGGCTCGGTTGAGCAGTCGCTGGTGTTTACCTTCAAAATCCTGGGTGATTAGTTGGAAACGGTCGTTAATGTGATATGCCGCTGCTATTTGTTTGGCTTTTTGTTTGGCCTCGTCCAAAAGGCTGCCCTCGCGGTTAAGGGTTTGCATCGAATAGGAATTATCTACAAATATGCTCACTACCTGCTGCTTGCCTGCATTAGCATCGTCTTTACCGAGGATGTATGGCCGGGCGAATGCCAGCACTAAAAATAACAGGGCTAACAATCGCGAAGCTAATATCAGCCGCTCTTTAATGTTACGGCGACTCGCCTGCTGCTCCTGCACCTCCTTAAGGAACTGCACATTACTGAACAACACCTTTTTGTACCGCCTAAAATTGAACAGATGAATGATGACCGGGATGGCCAGCGTTAAACATGCAAATAAAAAAGCGGGATACAAAAAGTGCATTACGCAAATGTGCAAATTATTGAGCAGATGCAGGAACGATATCAGGTCAACTTATTTTAGGACGAGTAAACTTTGCAGATCCTTTACTGTAACCCAAATCAAAACATTAATGGAAACGCAGAGTATTGCGCCTCTACGGGGTGAACCAAATCACATTTGCACTTAACAGAACATTACTGTAAATTAGGATTCAACTCTAACACTAAAAATGAAACACTTCACCTTAAAATTAACCTTAGCCGCGGGTTTGCTTGGCGGCATACCGGCATTTGCACAAGGGCCGGATACCGCTGTTTTTAGCCGCATCCGCCGTGCCGAAATGAGCAGCTCGCAGATCCCCAAGATAGCGCATTACTTAACCGACGTGGCCGGGCCGAGGCTTACCGCTTCGCCGGGTTATAAACGTGCTGCCAACTGGGCGGTAGAAACCATGACCAAATGGGGATTGGTGAACGCCAAGCTTGAACCATGGGGCAATTTTGGTAAACAGTGGGACTTGCAGGGTTTCAGCATTATTATGAAAGCGCCTTATGTGCAGCCTGTTATGGCTTACCCCAACCCCTGGAGCGCAGCTACCAATGGCACAGAACAAGGGCAGGTTGCCTTAATAACCCCGGCACAGGCAATGGATACCACTTACATTGCGGCGCATCTTAATGATTTTAAAGGTAAATTTATCCTGATAGCCGTTGCCGGCAATCAAATGAAAGACGTAAACTTTAAACCTTTGGCCGAACGCTTAACCGACATGGAACTGGCAAACATGAAAGATACCTACATGGTAACTCGTGAGCAGATGGCGCAGTACGGAGGATATTTTAAAATAATTAGTAAGGTTGATGTGCTGATGAAAAGCTCGGGGGCATTAGGATTGATAGGCGCAGGGGAAAGCAACAACAATGGTACCGTATTTGTGCAGGGTAATGCCGAACATAAGCTTACCGCACCTGCGGCCATCCCTCAGCTAAGCATGGCTTACGAGGACGGACAAAAAATTAAACGCCTGATCCAAAGCGGTCATCCTGTAGAACTTGCCGTTAATATACAGGCAAAAGCCTCAACCGATGACATTAAGGGCTATAACGTAGTTGGCGAGATCCCGGGTACCGATCCTAAACTCAAATCGCAACTGGTGATGCTTGGCGGTCACCTGGATTCGTGGCAGTCGGCTACCGGCGCTACCGATAACGCCGCGGGTTGTATTGTGATGATGGAAGTTGTGAGGCTAATTGATTCATTAGGCCTTAAACCAAAACGTACCATCCGCATTGCCTTATGGGATGGCGAAGAACAGGGTATATACGGCTCATATAATTATGCCAAAAACCATTTTATGGGGATGGATTATAAGCTAAAACCAGAACAATCAAAGGTATCGGCCTATTATAATTTGGACAACGGCACAGGTAAGATCCGCGGGATCTTCACCCAAAGCAACAAAGCCATTATGCCGATCTTCCAAAAATGGTTTGAGCCCTTTGCCAACCTCGGTGCAAAAACAGTTACCGATAAAAACACCGGCTCAACAGATCATTTGTCGTTTGACTGGGCGGGTATCCCGGGTTTCCAGTTCATCCAGGATCCGATAGATTACGAAACCAAAACCCACCACAGCAACCAGGATAATTACGAACACCTGCAGATTGAAGACCTTAAACAGGCCGCCATCATCGTAGCATCGTTTGTATACCAAACCAGTATAGAAAAGGATATGATGCCACGCAAACCGCTGGTTAAAGAGCCGTATGTGTTTGATGAGTTTTAAGGAACTTGTTTTATAAAAAGGGGGCTTAGCGAATGCTAAGCCCCCTTTTTATTCCCTCCCGGCATTGCGAGGAGCGATAGCGACAAAGCAATCTCTTTAGGACACTTGTACACCTTGCATATTGGACTTGCCTAAAGAGATTGCTTCGTACCTCGCAAAGAAGTGCGTTTTTAGTTAGTATATTTACTCCTCAATCTTATTTATCAAAATCGCCAACCCCGTCTTCACTTTCTTAACCAGCACCGCCAAATCCTCTGCAGACATATCCTGCTGCAGGTCATCCTCGTTGATATCGTTCATTTTGTCGAGAATGGCGTCTAAGCCCAGGTCGTGTTCTTCGTTCAGGTTATCGCCATCAAGTTCTAACACTACAAACAAGCTCGAGAGGCGCTGGTAATAGGTTTCTTGTGTAAGTTTATCCACCGTATGGTGTTCAACTTTTAAGCGGTGTAAAAACTCTTCTAATATCATTTATGCTGAAAATAAAACAGGTGGTTTAGTAATATTCAGCTAAACCACCTGCGGTGAAATATCATATTTTGTTGCCTATGCCCTATGCCTGCGGCGTTTCTTTCTGGTTTCGGTTTGTTTGCGTTTTTTGCTTACCTTTTGTTTCTTTTGAGGTTCGGCTTTTTTCGCAATAATTAATGTCTTGCTATCTGTGGAATCCTTGCTTAACTGTGTAACCGTAAAGTTGTTGCTGCGCAGGCCATATTCTAACTGGCGTTTGGCACCGGTAGGTTTGGCGGTGGAATCGTTTTTGTCGTAGATCGGAAACTCGCGGATCAGCTTGCCATCTTTAATGTAAAAGTTATCGTTACCACGATAGCCTTTACGTTGCGAACTGGTCAGTTTTGGAAAATCCAACTTGTTGGCAGTGGTATTATTAAACTCGAACGCGTAGATCTTGGCGTAATTAACCGTGTCTTTCCCTTTGGATTGAATCAATATCTCGGGGTTGCCATCAACATCCATATCGGCATTAAACACATCGGTAATGGTGCCGTCGAGGTCGCCCGTGGTGGTGTTATATTTCATAGCCGCCGAATCGGAATGCAGTATAGCAAACGAACCGGTTTGTGTAGACCCCCTGCCCCAGCTAACCACATCGTACGTTTGCCCCGGCGATACTTCTATCGCTTTATGGAAACGGAACGGTGCCATAACAGCCGGTTTAGCCACCACATTATTGTTAACGGCAGGCTTTTTATCCTCGCTGCTGCAGGCCGCGATAGATAAGCAAGCAGCTGATATGAATAAATAGTTTCTAAAATTCATACGTGAAGATAGCAATTAATTGAACATCATATCTGGTGATACCTCGCCTTTTGGCTTACCGGGAATGGTCATGTAAACCCGTAAACCACTTCCCGAGGAGTTTGCATCCACATATTTTATGGTGATCTTATGATAACCCTTCTGCAAAGGGATCACACCCTGCTGCTCTACCGGGCCGGTGCGGCCGTCTTTATCAACAATGGCTACATCATCAATCAATAAAACCGAACCATTTGATGAAGCGGTTGAAAAGCCATAGTTACCGTCAACATCAGCCTTTAAATAACCATTAAATACTACACCATACTTATTAAACGCCTTTTTGAACGCGCTTAATGCGGTGCTAAAGCTTTTTGCCACGCCGGTATCAATTACCGCGGCCGGGTTAATTTGCGTAGTATTTATATAAGTACCTGCCGATGCCTGGTATTTTAGGCCCGGTGTGTTGCCTGCATATTGCACCGGCGCTAATGGTGCTTTGTTAAATACTTTAGCCGCCGTGATAACGCTGCGTTTGCCCGATGGGGTAACCACAATCGTTTTTAGATCACGGTACTCATTTAAAGGTACAGGGTACGACATTGGCGTGGTGTAAAGTAACTCCGTTTCGCGCGGGGTGTAGCCGTCAATGGTGTAGTAGATCTTAGCACCCTTCACCGGCGATTTCAGGTTTACTGTAATGGTCGAGCCTATCATCACCGTATCCGCATTGCCAATAGCTGCCGGTACACGGAAGTTGTAACCGTTTTTATCAAACCAGGCTAAGTGCGCGGGTAAACGTGTTTCAGAAAAGTCCTTATAGTTTTTATTGGCGATTGGTGACCAGGCGACTTCTGATAGGGCCAGCATTCGCGGCAATACCATATATTCAACCTTGTTTTCGGTGGTGATGTATTCTGTCCAAAGGTTGGCTTGTACGCCTTTGATGTATTTCTGTTGATCTGGTGTTAGGGCCGCCGGTGTAGGGTTATAAGCGTACGTTTTCTGGATAGTTGCGCTACCGCCGATGCCTACGGGCTCCTGGTTTATTTTACCTTGGGCGTGGTCAAAATATAAGCCCTGACTGCTCGGGGTCATGATCACATCGTGGCTTTGTTTGGCCGCTTCGATGCCGCCTTCTTCGCCCCTCCAGCTCATTACGGTAGCGTTTGGTGCAAGCCCGCCTTCCAGTATCTCGTCCCAGCCGATGATGCTGCGGCCTTTGCTATTCACAAATTTCTCCATCCGTTGAATGAAGTAGCTTTGCAAACCATGTTCGTCTTTAAGCTTGAGGCGTTTGATCAAGTCCTGGCAAAATTTGGTTTCCTTCCAGATGTCTTTTGGTGCTTCGTCGCCCCCAATGTGGATGTATTTACTCGGGAACAGGTCTATCACCTCGGTCAGCACATCCTGCAAAAAGCCGAATGTTTTTTCTGTTGGGCAAAAGATATTATTGAACACGCCCCACTTGCCCGATACCTGGTAGGTTTGGCTTGGGTTACAGCTTAACTCCGGGTATGCGGTTAGGGCAGCTAAAGCGTGGCCCGGCATTTCAATTTCGGGTACAATGGTGATGTACCTGTCAGACGCATATTTAATTACCTCACGAATTTGGTCTTGGGTATAAAAGCCTGTAACCGGCACACCATCATATTGCAGCGGGGTGCGGTCTTTAAAGTTACCGATAACGCTTTCGGCGCGGCGGCTACCTACGGTGGTTAGTTTCGGGTATTTTTTGATCTCGATGCGCCATCCCTGGTCGTCAGTTAAGTGCCAGTGGAAGGTGTTTAATTTGTATGCAGCCATCAGGTCGATATACCTTTTCACAAACTCTACCGAGAAAAAGTGGCGGCAAACATCAAGCATCATACCCCTGTAACCAAAACGGGGATAATCCTCAATAGTTACAGCAGGCAATTTCGCAGTTGCCGATCTTTCGAGCGGCATTAATTGCATCAGCGTTTGGATGCCGTAAAACAAACCTGCGCCTTTACCTGCTACGGTAATTTGCTGTGGGGTAATGGTTAAACGATAACCTTCGGCAGGCAGGCCTTCGGTACCTGTTGATGTTAAATATATGGCGGTAGTACTAACACGGGCATTTCTTAAACCTACCTGTTTGTTGTAGGCCATGTTATTGGCTAAAAATGCAGAGAAGAACTGCACAGCCTTATTGTTCGGCGTATCTGCCTGGATCACCGTTTCCTGGCTTAAGATAAATTCGCCGGGTGTTTTTTTAACGGATACCGGTGCCGGGATAATACCGGCATAAGGGTCGGTATCCTGGGCTTTAACAATAACAGATGTAGTTAATAAAAAGGCAAGCAGTGCTGCAGAGATCATTTTCTTCATAGTAAAACTAAACAGGTAAATATTGAGGCCGTAATTTAGCATTATTTAAAAAAAGCGCACCATAATCATTCAAATATTACACTAACAGAAACAAAAAAGCCGTATTCTTATTAGGAATACGGCTTTTTAAAATATTTTAAATTGTCGTAAAAAGAGGCTAAGTATCTACTTTACGCTGTTACCACGTGCTCTTTGGCAGCAAGGTAACGCTCGGCATCAATGGCGGCCATACAACCTGTACCAGCGGCGGTAACTGCCTGGCGGTAAATATGATCTTGCGCATCGCCACAGCAAAACACACCTTCTACGTTAGTTTCGGTTGAACCCGGGCGGGTGATGATGTACCCGGTTTCATCCATGTGGATGCTATCGCGGAAAATATCGGTATTGGGTTTGTGACCGATGGCTACAAAGAAACCGGTAACGTCTAAGATCCTGCCTTCGTTGGTAACGTTATTACAAACTTTAACAGCGTTAACGCTTTGTCCGTCGCCTAAAATTTCGATGGTATCGGTATTATAAAGTATCTCGATGTTCGGGGTGTTCAGCACACGGTGAACCATTGCTTTTGAAGCACGGAACTCATCGCGGCGAACGATCATGTAAACTTTACGGGTTAATTTAGCCAGGTAGGTTGCTTCTTCGGCAGCGGTATCACCGGCACCAACAATGGCAACATCTTGCCCTTTAAAGAAAAAGCCATCACAAACGGCACAGGCAGAAACGCCAAAACCGCTGTATTTTTGCTCAGAATCCAAACCCAACCATTTTGCAGATGCACCGGTAGAAATAATAACGGTATCGGCCAGTATGGTTTTGTTTTCATCAACGGTAACCTTGTGGGGCAACGAGCTAAAATCAACCGAACTTACGTAACCAAAGCGAATATCGGTACCCAGGCGCTCGGCCTGTTTACGAAAATCTTCCATCATTTCGGGACCCATGACCCCATCAGGGTAACCCGGGAAATTCTCTACATCGGTAGTTTGGGTAAGCTGCCCGCCGGCAAGCATGCCTGTGTACATTACCGGGTGCAGGTCGGCACGTGAAGCATAAATTGCTGCGGTATATCCCGCCGGGCCCGAACCTATAATAAGGCATTTTACGTGTTCAATATCTTGTGACATTTGTATTTTTAATGAGATGCGAATTTAATATTTATACCTGATTGCGCCAATAGGTAATAGTCAACATTATGCCATACTTAAGCTTGCTTTTTTAATGCGATCAATAGATTATTTATGGCCTGATAATAAGTAGGAATCTCGCCAAATAAGGTATCGGCAAGTTTTTGATTATAGGTATCTACAGATGCGTTGCGCCTTAATGTTATAGCAGACCAAAGCATTTCATCATTTCTCGTCCGAAATAATCCGTCATAAAACTTCAATACTGCTTAACGCCATGTTTTTAAAAGTTTCATCAACATCGTAAAAGTCAACAACATCAACTTTAAAAAGCATTGGCAATTGCCGGATAGCCTCGTGGATACGAACGATCGTTTCGGTTGAGATATTTACATCGGCAATAATACCTACGTCAATAACCGAACGGCTTAAAATTTCCTTATTGGCCTGCGAACCAAAATTAAAGCGCGGTAAGTTATATCAGACAAATTCTTATCCAATATATTCTTTAACCATTGCAATATTTCTGCCCTTCTGTTCATTATTACAACTATACTTA
This sequence comes from Mucilaginibacter aurantiaciroseus, assembly GCF_024055595.1. Lineage (GTDB taxonomy): Bacteria > Bacteroidota > Bacteroidia > Sphingobacteriales > Sphingobacteriaceae > Mucilaginibacter > Mucilaginibacter aurantiaciroseus. Next base: position 953,335 of record NZ_JAMXOF010000001.1, on the reverse strand, counting down.
ATATATCATTTGCCTGTGTTTGCCTTTAATACCCTGATAAAATTACCACCCAGTATCTTATCGATATCTTTTTCGCTATAATGGAGTTTAACCAATTCGGCGGTTATTTTAGGATAATCTAAAATGCTATCCAATCCTAAGGGGTAGGATTCGGCGCCGTCAAAGTCCGAGCCGATGCCCACATGATCTGCACCGATCAACTTCACCATGTAATGGATATGCTTGATAAGCATGCTTAGCGGCGGTCGGAACTGGTCGGCCTCGGTTTTATTAATAACATTGAGGCGAATGCTGGCGAGGTCGTAGTCATTATAGATTTTGATCAGCGAATCCAGCTCCGTTTTGTGTTTGGCAAGATAAACCTCATGCTTCGCATTATAGGCACTATCGATAAACCCGCTGTAAAAGTTAAGAAAAACCACACCTCCGTTTTTGGCGATTGCTTTAAGCTGATAATCCTTAAGATTTCGGCGGTGCGGGTTTAAGGCGTAAACACAACTGTGCGACGCAATAACCGGCTTGGTAGTTATTGCCATTACATCGTTAAAGGTTTGTTCGCCGGGGTGCGACAGGTCTATCATCACTCCTAATTTATTAAGGCGTTGTACTACCTGTTTACCAAAATCCGTTAGGCCTTTATGCTTTAAAGTGTCTGCATGTAAAACTTCGTCGCGGGCGGATGATGCCCAACTGGTACTGTTGTTCCACGTTAGGGTTAGGTAGGCCATGCCGCGTTTGTGCAGGCTATCTATATAATCCAGCCTGTCCTCAATCATGTGGCCGCCCTCTACCCCTATCATGGCCGCCAATTTTTTCTGCGCGACGGTTTTTTGCAGATCGGCAGCGGTGCGGACTAACTTAATTTTATTGGGATAACGTTTGATAAGCGCGTCTAACGAATCTATCTCGCGGTTGGCAAAAGCGTATGCCGTCCCGTTGCCGTACTGGTCGCCGCACCAAACAGAGAAAACCTGTACATCTAACCCGGCCTGCTTTGCCCTCGGCATGTCAAAATTACCAATGGTTTGCAGTTTGCCTAAATCAACTTTGGTTATAAGTTGATTGGATAAAGCATCGTTATGGGTATCTACTAAAATTGCACGCTGATGGATCTGCTTAACGTTTTGGGCAGATGCGGTTAATGCTAATAAGAGAAAAATTGGTAGCAGGAGGCGTTTCATATTTTGAAGGTAGTAAAAACTTTTAAACACCCTGTCATTGCGAGCGATAGCGTGGCAATCTCATAGGACAAGCGGATATGCTGAGATTGCCACGTCGCTACGCTCCTGAATGACAGGTTGAGTAATTACGTCTGTATTATCCCCACATTAAAAGGTTTTTCTATCGGAGCATGGTTGGCGGCCTCGATGCCCATGGAGATCACCTTGCGGGTTTCCAACGGGTCGATAATGCCATCTACCCAAAGCCTTGCGGCGGCATAGTATGGGGTTGTTTGGGCGTTGTAACGGTCGGTAGTTTGTTTGAGCAGTTCGGCTTCTTTTACCTCATCCACCTCTTCGCCTTTTGCTTTTAGGCCTGCGGCCTGCATTTGCACCAATACTTTTGCTGCCTGTGCGCCGCCCATCACGGCTATTTTGGCTGATGGCCACGCGTAGATCAACCTTGGGTCGTAAGCCTTACCGCACATAGCGTAGTTGCCTGCACCGTAAGAATTACCTATCACGATGGTAAATTTTGGCACGACTGAATTGGCTACCGCATTCACCATTTTAGCACCGTCTTTTATGATACCGCCATGCTCGCTACGGCTGCCAACCATAAAGCCGGTAACATCCTGCAAGAAAACCAAGGGGATCTTCTTTTGGTTACAGTTCATGATAAAACGGGTTGCCTTATCAGCCGAGTCGGAATAAATAACCCCGCCAAACTGCATCTCGCCTTTTTTTGACTTAATCACCTTACGCTGATTAGCCACAATGCCAACCGCCCAGCCATCCACACGGCCAAGGCCGCAAATGATAGATTGACCGTAACCCGCCTTGTATTCCTCAAATTCCGAATCATCTATCAGCCGTTTGATGATCTCATACATATCATAGGCCTTATCTCGGGTTTCGGGCAGGATGCCATAAATATCTTTCTCGTTTAGTTTTGGTGCCGATGGTTTAATTCGGTCGAAACCGGCCTTGTTATAATCGCCCACCTTGTTCATGATGTTACGGATAGAATCCAGGCAGGCTTTATCGTTAGGATGTTTATAATCTGTTACGCCCGAGATCTCGCACTGCGTGGTTGCGCCGCCAAGGGTTTCGTTATCTACGTTCTCGCCTATGGCTGATTTTACCAGATAGGATCCCGCCAGAAAAACCGAGCCAGTACCTTCTACAATCATGGCCTCATCGCTCATGATGGGCAAATATGCGCCACCCGCTACGCACGAACCCATAATAGCCGCGATCTGGATGATACCCATGCTGCTCATTTGCGCGTTGTTGCGAAAGATGCGGCCAAAGTGTTCTTTATCGGGAAAGATCTCGTCCTGCAATGGCAAATACACACCTGCCGAATCTACCAGATAGATGATGGGAAGGCGGTTTTCCATCGCTATTTCCTGCGCACGTAAATTTTTCTTGGCTGTTATAGGGAACCATGCACCGGCTTTAACGGTAGCATCATTAGCCACAATTACGCATTGCCTGCCGCTTACATAGCCAATACCGCAAACCACGCCACCACTTGGGCAGCCGCCATGCTCGGCATACATGCCATCGGCAGTAAAAGCGCCAACTTCCAGCCAGGGCTTATCGTCGTCTATAAGGTAGGCAACGCGCTCGCGGGCAAGCATTTTGCCTTTTTCTTTTTGTTTGGCAGCGGCCTTTTCGCCACCCCCCATGAATATTTTTTTAAGCCTTGTATTAAATTCGTAAACGAGTTGTTTGTTAACATCCTCATTCTTATTGAATTCCAGATTCATATGTGTTTATTGTAGGTTATGTAATTTTAGGAAAATTACTTGGGAATAACCCAAACACATTGTATTTTATTATGCATGCATAGTAATTGCTGCAATTGCTGACTCTTACATGCCACCTGCTACGTCAAATTCCTGTCCCTAAACCAAACCTCATCGGGGTTTATATCGATCTTTTCCATCAGGTCAACCAGTTCTATTGGGTCTACAGATGTTAGTACCAGTTCGCGGTTTGCGGGTTTAAGATAGCGCTGCGCTACCATTACATCCATCTGCGTTAGCAGGGCATCGTAAAAACCGCCAACATTCAAAATGCCAACCGGGTGTTTGTGTAAGCCTAATTGCAGCCAGGTAAGCACTTCAAAAAATTCCTCCAAAGTACCAAAGCCGCCGGGAAGCATGATGATACCATCGCAAAGATCGTTCATCATTTGCTTGCGCTGGTGCATGTTATCTACAATGTGTAGTTTGGTAATGCCTTTGTGGCCTACTTCCTTATCCATCAAAAACTGTGGAATAATGCCAATAACCTCTCCACCCCTGGCCAATACTGCATCGGCCAGTAAACCCATTACGCCCACATTACCGCCACCGTATACCAAACTAATATGTTTGCTTACCATTACTTCGGCTAATAATTCAACCGCTTGTTTAAGTGCAGGGTCGCCATTAAAATTGGCACCACAGAATACGCAGATGCTTCGCATAGAGATTGTTGATTAGTTAATTAGAGAATAGGCTTGCATGTTTTTAGAGGTTAGAGATTAACATTTCATCCTAATCTCTAACCTCTAATCACTACCTTGTATAATTGGGTGCTTCTTTAGTAATGGTTATATCATGCGGATGGCTTTCGCGCATACCGGCAGCGGTGATCCGTACAAATTTGGCTTTCTGTAAATCTTCGATATTGGCGGCACCGCAGTAGTGCATACCGGCGCGTAAACCGCCAATATATTGGTAAACTACCTCGGCCATGTTACCTTTAAATGGTACGCGGCCAACTATACCTTCTGGAACCAGTTTGGTTACTACGTCGGTTTCGTCCTGGAAGTATCGATCTTTAGAACCTTTAGCCATCGCCTCGATAGAACCCATACCACGGTATGATTTAAATTTACGGCCTTCGTAAATGATGGTTTCGCCCGGTGATTCTTCCACACCTGCAAATAATGAACCTGCCATGATTGAGCTTGCACCTGCCGCAATAGCCTTAACAATATCTCCCGTTTGTTTGATACCCCCATCGGCAATAACCGGGATGCCTGTACCTTCAAGCGCTTTAGCACATTCATAAATGGCATACAATTGCGGTACACCCACACCTGCAATGATACGGGTAGTACAAATAGAACCAGGGCCAATACCTACTTTAACAGCATCGGCACCAGCATCGGCAAGGGCCCTTGCGGCATCGCCTGTAGCAATGTTACCTGCAATAACCTGAAGATCCGGGTAAAGCTGTTTAACGGCCTTAACCATGTCTATAACGCCCTTTGAGTGGCCGTGAGCGGTATCAACCGTAATCACATCCACGCCTGCCTTAACCAATGCGGTAACACGGTCAATATTATCTGAAGCAACACCAACGGCAGCGCCTACACGCAGGCGGCCAAACTCATCTTTACAAGCGTTGGGGAAGTTTTTAACTTTCTGGATATCCTTATATGTAATTAAACCTACCAGTACACCATCCTTGTTTACTACGGGTAGTTTTTCAATTTTATTGGCTTGCAGTATGGCGGCGGCATCGGTAAGGTTGGTGCCTTGCGGGGCTATGATCAGGTTAGTTTTGGTCATAATATCGCTCACCGGTACAGTAAGGTCTTTCTGGAAACGAAGATCGCGGTTGGTGATGATGCCTTTCAATTTGCCATCGGCATCAATAACCGGAATACCACCAATGCTGTTTTCGCGCATGATGTTAACGGCGTCTGATAACAATGCATTTTCGAGCAGGGTAACCGGTTCCTGGATCATGCCACTTTCCGAACGTTTTACTTTACGTACCTCGTCGGCCTGTTGCTGAATGGTCATGTTTTTGTGCAGCATACCAATACCACCTGCCTGGGCAATGGCAATAGCCAAACCAGCTTCGGTTACGGTATCCATTGCGGCCGAAATGATCGGGATGTTTAAACGGATCTTTTTTGTTAAAAAGGTGCTCGTGTTAACTTCGCGCGGTAATACTTCTGAATAAGCGGGGAGTAATAGTACGTCGTCATAGGTTAATCCTTCGGCGACAAATTTGGATGGGTCTAACTGCATAGCAAATAATTATTTGGAGTTATTATTTGCCGGGCAAAGCTAACAAAATATATGGAATTTAAGAATTTGAAATAAGAATCAAGAGCCAAGAGCCAAGAATTTTACATTTCGCAGAATAATTACCCACAAAAACAATACTGGCTTGTCTTGTTTCTTGACTCTTAATTTCTTGTTTTTCTCATTAATATTTCCCTACTATCACTTTATAAAAATTCTCAAAGTCGAAATACTTATTGGCAAGGGCCTTCAGGTCTTCAGGAGTGATATTTTTTACGGTTTGGGTGTAGCGTTCGTAATAATCATAATCCAGGCCGGCAAAGTAAAGGTTCTTAAATTTATCGGCATGGGATAGCACATTCTCCAGGCTGCCCAAAAGTGAGCCAAGCATAAAGTTACGCACCAGCGAAAGTTCTTCGTCGGGGATCAGGTTTGTTTTTAACAGGTTCACCTCTTTCTCGATCTCTGCAACCGCGGCTTTACAAACATCGGCCCCAACTTCTGATGCGATGAAGAATGAACCCGTTTGTTTGAACGACGACATCCCCGAGCCAATGCCATAGGTGTAGCCTTTATCCTCGCGGATATTGGTCATTAATCTCGAACCAAAGTATCCGCCCAAAACCGTATTCAACACCTGTAACGCATGAAAATCGGGATGCGTACGGTTTACAAAAGGTGTACCTATCCGGATAGCCGATTGAATGGCGTCCGCATTTTCCACGTAAATAAAACGTTCTACAGAAGGGTTCAAGTCTGGTTGGGTAGTATCAGCTGGTACAGTTACTTCGCCCCATGCACCTTCAAAGGTTTTGGTAACGGCCTCCAATATCTGCGGGTCGGCTTTACCTGCAATAATGATATTACAATTATCCGGCTGGTACATTTCCTTGTATTTCTCCAGCAGGTCTTCCCTTTTTAATGACTGAAAATCCTCGGGCTGGGCAGCCAGTCCGTAGATAGTTTCGCCGTACAGGGCTTTATTAAAGGCCCTGCGGGCAACAAAATCATTCTTTTGCAGGCTCACCTGTAGCTTCTGCTGCTGGTTACGCACAAAGGTTTCCAACTCCTTTTGCGGGAAGATAGAATCCGTAAGGATATCCTTGATCACCGGCAGGGTCAAGTTTAAATGCTTGGTAAGCGTGTACAGCGTTACCTGCGAGTGATCGTAACTAAAATCAACCTGCAAAAAAGCGCCGTAAAAATCAATCTTGTCGGCAATCTGCGCGGCGGTTAGTTTGCTTGTACCCTCGGTAAGCATGGTGTTAACGGCTACGTTCAGCAAAGGCTTCGCAGGGTCGAACCGCAGATTATGGAAGATCCATTCTATACGCACCAGGTCAAGGTCGCCCGAGTTAAAGGTGAAGATATTGGCACCATTGGCAAGTTTAGTAGCCTCCGGGCGGATGAGTGTTATATTTTCTACCCCGTTAAATTGCGGGGGTGTTTTTCTGTCTAATTCAGTCATTGAGTCATTGCGTCATTTAGTCATTACCGTAATGCTTTACATTTGCGGCTTAGACGATTCAATTAATCTGTTATTCGCTAATTAGCTGTACCGGCTCATTTACAGCCTGCGCCAGGTAAACCAGCGTTGATGAGTTTTCTTTAGTGAAGATGGTGTTGGCATGCGCCTTTATCTCTCCTGCCGTAACCGCCAAAAACTTAGCCGTCTCGTGGTTAAAACCATCTGCATCGCCCATCAACTCATAAAAAGCCAAATTCATGGCCTTATCTAAAAGCGACATCTCCGAAAACACCATCGTACTCTCGGTTTTATTCTTAACCTTGGTTAGTTCATCGGCAGGCACTTCTTCGTTCTTTAGTTTCTCTACTTCGTCCCAAAGCGCCTGTTCGGCTTGTTCAATACTCACATGTTCAAGCGGTTTGCCTTCCAGCACAAACATGCCTTTATCAAGGCTGCCTGTGATATAAGCATGCACCTCGCTAAACAGCTGTTTATCCTTTATCAGGCTACGGTGCAAGCGTGATGAGTTTCCTCTTGATAGAATGTCAGACATCAGCTCCACCGCATAATAACTATCATCCAAACGCCCCCCCATCTGGAAAGCGATATATACGTCGTTCAACGGCACTTTCGCGGTAAACGTTTCGCGGCGCTCTTCGTTCTGTGGTTGCTCTTGTGGCAAGTTGCGGTTGTATTTTTCACCGGCAGGGATCGGGCCAAACCATTTTTCGGCCATGGCTTTTATCTCTTCGGTCTTTACATCGCCCCCAACTACCATAATGGCGTTTTGCGGGTTGTAATGCTTTTTAAAAAAGGCTTTTACATCCTCTATTTTGGCATCCTCGATGTGTTTAATAGTTTTACCGATAGTTGCCCATTGGTATGGGTGGCTTTTATATACCATTGGCCTAAGCTTTAACCAAACATCGCCGTAAGGCTGGTTAAGATAACGCTGCTTAAACTCCTCTATCACCACGTTACGCTGCACCTCCAGGCTTTTCTCGCTAAAGGCAAGGTTTAGCATGCGGTCGCTTTCCAGCCAAAAGGCGGTCTCTAAATTGGCCGATGGCAGGGTGATGTAATAGTTGGTAATATCATTGCTGGTGAAGGCGTTATTTTCGCCCCCCACCCTTTGCAGCGGGCCATCATAATTAGGGATATTTACCGAGCCGCCAAACATCAGGTGCTCAAATAAATGCGCGAAACCGGTTTGCCCGGGGTTTTCATCGCGCGCACCAACATCGTATAAAATGTTAAGCACAGCCATCGGGGTAGTACTATCTTCGTGAACAATTACGCGCAGGCCATTGTCTAGTATAAAACGATTAAATTTAACCATGTAATCACAATTAATTAGCAGTAGGCAAATGTATAATTTTTACCTTCTGTTAGGTTTATTTGTTGTATGGGCATTGTCAAAAAACAAACACTAAGCCCATACTTATCAAACATAAAAAACAATATTATTAGTACGCTATATTAAACAAATAAACAACTAATGGTTGTGGTGTTTTACAACAATTACATATCTGTTATATTACCAGCTTGTTATGATATTATTAAAACGGGTTTTTATAAATTTACATATTGATTGCTATAATGCTTACCAAAGAACAGCTAATGATAGAACTAACAGTAGACCCCACCAAAGGGTTTATTGAGCGACTGGCTGTTTTATTACCCGATCAAAATTTTGAACTGAACGAATTGATAGGCCTTACATTCTATACTGATAAACAAATAGGTTTCCGTGCCGCATGGTTACTGGATACGATGATGTTGGCCCACCCCGAACGTTATATAGAGCACCTGGAATATTTTGCAAAACGCATGGCCGGTGTAACCAACGAAAGCTGCAAACGGCACTAAGCCCGCATCATGATGTATTTAACTATGCCTGATGCACCGGCAACCATCCGCCAAAAATTAGCAGCTATAGATATGGAAAACGTAGTTGAAAAATATTTCGACTGGCTGATAGACCCAAAAGTAAAAGTAGCGGTTAAGGTTTTCGCGGCAGATACTTTATTCAATTTACATAGGCGGTACGATTGGATCAAAGAAGAACTGGCGAACCAGATGCAGTTTATCATGCGCACCGGCGGCCCGGCCATACAATCAAGAGGAAAAAAATTACTTGCTGCGATGGAGAGTAAAAATTAAAAAGTCAAAATTCAAAAAAATAGCCTGTCGCCAGCAACATCTTCAAATTCTGACTTTTATATTTTCAGTTTACTCTGTCGGTCTATCCGCGCCGTGCAGGTTATCGCTAACCTGGTGGTGGTGCAGCTTGGCAGATATTGCTGATGAACTATCATCTGCATAAGTACCGTAAGCATTTATTAAAATACCTTTAAGGTTATATTTTGGCGAGTTGATGGCGTAAACGATAGACATATCCGACGGGTTACTTTGTCCCTCGAAACGGTAAAATTCGTCTATCTCAAAATCATCGGCAGTCATGTGTACGTCCTGCGATTTGTCGTCTATGGTATCACCTCCGAAGCTTAAGTTTGCTGTATATCCTCTCTTCGTAAGGTCATTAGTGGCATCCACTAAGGTTTCAAAATTTTTCATGGCAGTAGCGTTTATTTTGGTGTGATAACAATTGAACCTAAATAACCATTAATGCGAAAGGTTTGTTTTGAAATAGTTAATGCTGATAAAATTATATTTAAAAAAAAGCAGCAATAGGTTTACCCCATTGCTGCCTAAATCAGATTAAAAACTATTACTGCGCTTTAGCCGCCCACAGTGCCGCATTTAAATGCAACGCCGGGTGCGATGTAAAACCTGATGGCGAATCGCCCGACCATCCGTTAAACAAGCTATCGCCGGTATCACCTGTACCGTCATCAGATGGTGAACTATCACCAATAAAGAAAACCCTGCCGCTACCATATGTTGAAAGCAATGCCATTACATTGGCATTACCGCCGTTGGTGGCGCTATTACGCCAGAACAGACCCTGTACATTGGCATTATTGGCAGGTGTTAAAGTTGCTGTAGAGCCATTGTAAAATGCAAGTTTGGAAGCCGCGCCCGCTGCACCGTTTAAAACTACTTGCGCGTTGGCATTTGTACCTGTATATACATTGGTAGACGGCCCTTCGCTGATATCAACGTAGTTAATTGTAAAGCCAAAAGGGTTGTTATTATTGATGCCGTTATTGGTCATCAGATCATTCCAAACACGGGGCGAATCATAACCATCGCCATCACGATCTGATGGGTTGTAACCATTTGAATCTGTACCTGCTGTAGTGGCGGCTGTATGGTCGGCAACCATTACCAACCCACCACCATTGCTTACAAAGTTCATAATAGCTGTTTTTTCGGCAGCAGTAAATAAACGGTTAGGTTCTACAACCACAAACACATCGTAATTGCTTAGATCCTGCACATTTGAGCTGTTACCATAAGTAATTGCCGTACCGGAAGGTAACGATTCTACCAACTCGCCTTTTTTAACCAGTTCAACCGCCCAGGCCGACATAGCACCTTTCCAATAGCTTTCGCTGGTTGATGCAGTAATACCTGTATAAGATGGCGTAGGGAAACGCTGAGCTTTGGTTTCTACAGTTGTACCGCCGGTATATATCGATACATTTTCGGTACCATCAGCATCAATTTGCCAATCGGCACTGCCTGCGTTTTCTAAATGGCTGGCATCAAATAAAAATTTCTTCCCGGCAATAACTGTACCGCCGCCTGTGCCACCACCACCGGCGTTATCGTTTACGGTGATATCATCAATGTTGACACGGTTAGTACCACCGCTTAACTTGCGGATCTCTAAACGTACATTCCCGGTTTGGGTAATGGTAAAGGTTGTTAAAGTTAGAGACGCCGTTGTAGTAACCGCCGCACCCGATTGTGCCCAGGTACTTCCGCCGTTTACCGAATAAAACAAGCCCCAGGTGCTCGCTACATCGCCGCTATAAGTTGCCGACTTTAACGTTACCGTACTCATACCGGTGGTAACATCAAAAAGCATGGTTATTTTACCCGTGTTACGAATGCGCGCCGACCATGACCCCACTTTTTGATCGGCCGCTAAATTACCTATCAGCGCGTCATATAAATTCCATGTACTGCCGGATAAAATAACGTCATCGCCGCCCGATGAACCGGTTGGCGATACATCATACGCTGTTTTTGGGCTGGTAGCACCAACTTCAAACCCCTGCGTTAAGGATACAGCTTCTGTTTTTAAAGATGCTGATGGCTTAACCCCGGCTGCTAATGATGTTGCATCTGTTTTAACACTTTCGCTTTTCTGGCAACCTGCTGCCAATAAACCCGCCGCAAATAATGCGATAAACGATAATTTCAGTTTAGTAAAATGAGACATGTTTTATTTTTTAGTTAAATTTTGATTTCGTTTGACTTAATTATACAAACAAATCTCTATAATTTCTTTCAACAAGTTATACACTTATTATTAACTTATTATTAAGTTATTTACAAGTTTAATTTAACCAAAAAACATCTAAAAACATCTAAAAACAAAAAGGCCGCCCTAAGGCAGCCCGCTTGTATGATTAGTTAATTAATAGTTCGAGATTGCAATCACTCTCACAAACCTATTTCATATCTCGTCTCAAATCTTACTCACCCGCATTCACAAATACAAAGTTATTATCAAACATATCCAGCTTAATCTTGCTATCACGATCCACCTTGCCGGCCAGGATCTGTTTTGATAGCTCGTTCAGTATTTTCTTTTGGATAACCCTTTTTAACGGACGGGCACCAAACTGCGGGTCGTAACCCAATTGCGCCAGCCAATCTAAGGCTTCTTCAGTCGCATCTATGGTTACCCCCATTTCGGCAAGTGTTTGTTGTACCTGCCTAAACTGCAGTTTCACAATATCTCCTATCTCGTCCCTGCTTAGCGGGGTAAACATAATGATCTCGTCTATCCGGTTTAAAAACTCGGGGCGGATGGTTGCACGTAACACCGTAAACAATTCATTTTTGGTTTTGGCGATCACTTCATCACGGTTATTATCCTCCAACTCAGAGAAGTTCTCCTGAATGATGTTTGAACCTATGTTGGATGTCATGATGATGATGGTGTTCTTAAAGTTAACCACGCGGCCTTTGTTATCGGTTAAGTGACCATCATCAAGCACCTGTAGCAATATGTTAAATACATCCGGGTGCGCTTTCTCTATCTCATCCAGCAATACCACGCTGTACGGTTTACGGCGAACGGCTTCGGTTAACTGGCCGCCTTCATCATAACCCACGTATCCCGGAGGGGCACCTATCAATCTTGAAACAGAGTGGCGCTCCTGGTACTCGCTCATGTCGATCCGCACCAATGAGTTTTCATCATTAAACAAGTATTCTGCAAGGGCTTTGGCAAGCTCGGTTTTACCCACACCTGTTGTACCTAAAAAGATAAACGAGCCGATTGGCTTACGCTTATCCTGCAAACCTGCACGGCTTCGGCGGATAGCATCGCTTATTGCTTCAATAGCTTCCTCTTGCCCTGCCACACGTTTGTGCAGTTCGGCTTCCAGGCTCAGTAATTTCTCGCGTTCGCTTTGGATCATTTTACTCACCGGGATGCCTGTCCATCGGCTTACCACACCGGCAATATCGTCGGCGGTAACTTCCTCTTTCAGCATGCGGTTATCGTCCTTATTTTCGGCCAGGGCCTCTTTAAGCTTATCCACTTCACGCTGTGCATCAACGATGGTACCATAGCGTAATTCGGCTACTTTACCGTAATCTCCGGCGCGTTCGGCTTGTTCGGCTTCCAGTTTATAATTTTCGATCTGCACAACCTTTTGGTTTATGCCGTCTACAATATCTTTTTCGCCCTGCCATTTAGCACGTAACGAATCACGGTCGGCAGATAAGTTAGCGATCTCTTCGCTAAGTTCTTTTACTTTGTGGTCGTTCTTTTCGCGTTTGATAGCTTCGCGCTCAATTTCCAGCTGCATAATACGGCGTTCCAGCTCATCTACCACTTCAGGTACCGAATCCATTTCTAAACGCAATTTAGAAGCGGCCTCATCCATCAGGTCAATTGCCTTATCCGGCAGGAACCTGTCAGAAATATAGCGCTGCGACATTTCTACCGCGGCAATAATAGCCTCGTCCTTAATGCGTACTTTATGGTGTGCTTCATAACGTTCCTTCAATCCCCGTAATATAGAGATTGCATCAGCAGTATCCGGCTCGCCAACCATCACCTTTTGGAAACGGCGTTCGAGCGCTTTATCCTTCTCTACGTATTTCTGGTACTCGTTAAGCGTGGTTGCACCAATAGCGCGTAATTCGCCACGGGCCAGGGCCGGTTTCAGGATGTTTGCGGCATCCATAGCACCTTCGCCACCACCTGCACCAACCAGGGTGTGGATCTCATCGATAAACAATACAATCTCGCCATCGCCCTGGATAACTTCTTTAATAACGGCTTTAAGGCGTTCTTCAAACTCACCTTTATATTTGGCACCGGCTATCAGTGCGCCCATATCCAGCGAGTAAACGGTTTTGGTTTTTAGGCTCTCGGGCACGTCACCTTTGATGATCCTGAAGGCGATACCTTCGGCAATAGCGGTTTTACCTACACCAGGCTCGCCAACCAATATCGGGTTGTTTTTGGTACGGCGCGACAGGATCTGGATCACCCGACGGATTTCCTCATCACGACCTATCACCGGGTCGAGTTTACCGCTTTCGGCATAATCGTTAAGGTTACGGGCGTATTTGTTAAGGGCGTTGTAAGATGCTTCGGCGTTTTGGTCGGTAACCTTGCTGTCGCCGCGTAAACTGGTAATTGCTTTTTTAAGGTCTTTTTCATTTACGCCTGCATCCTTTAAGTCACCGGCAGCTTTGTTGCTGCCACTTAAGATGCCTAATAGTATATGTTCTACAGATACAAACTCATCCTTAAATTCTTTAAGGTAAGCATTCGCTTTTTGTAATGCTGAATTTACGCCTGATGCAAGGTAAACATCGCTCCCGCTCACTTTTGGGAAGGATGCGATTTGGGTATCAAGCGTTTCGTTTAACCTGTTTAGGTTAACGTTTAGTTTTTTCAGGAGGTAGGTAATAACGTTCTCGTCAACCAATAAAAGCCCTTTTAAGAGGTGCGCTGGCTCAATAGCTTGTTGCTGGTTGCCTGTCGCAATTTCGGATGCCTTTTGTACGGCTTCCTGGGCTTTTATGGTAAAGTTGTTAAAATTCATAGTATTAAGATATGCTCAAAACAATTGCCACATCCGTATTTATGAACAAATGGCATTCAATTTTAAACTGAGCAGACAATTTGTCAATACAGTTTACGATTTGGTGGATGATTTGTCGCATTTTTGAGTAAGGGATTAAATAAATTGATATTTTTGGGCAACCCCTAAATTAAACCGAATTGGAAACGCACTTTTTCACCAAACTATCTCTTAAGTACAGTGCTGCTTACCGCAACTATTATACTTATCAGAACCTGCAGGGTGTGCGTACCGCCAGCTTTATCTTCCTAACGCTGAACATCATCATCAGGATCCTTTACCACGTTTTCCCGGAGAGTTTAACCAAGGCGCAAAACTTCCCCGAGTTTAATCTGATCAACTGGATATTTATTATTGTAACCCCATTTTTTTACCTCATAAGCCATTTACTGGCGGTAAATATGCGCCGCACCAAACACGCCACAGCAGGCATGGCTCTGTTTGTTTTCATATTCTCGCTGTACATTATCTGCTGCGGAATGTACTCCAGCTTTATCTCCACATCCGACCCAAGTAACGCGCTTACCCTTTACCTGATAGCCCTGAGTATTGTAAGCGTGCTTTTTGTGTTCGAATACTATGAAACTATTGTGCTGCTTATAGGCATCGAGATGTTGTTTACCATGATGCTTTTTCACGCGCAGGTAAGCGCAACTGAAATGACTTACAACCAAATGATCTCGGCCATATTACTTGCCGGTTTCTATTTAACATCAAGATACTTTTTCTCGTACAAAGCCAGCTATTACGGGCAGATAGTAGAGATTCGCCAGAAGAACGAGGAGATCAACAAGGCTAACCAGTTCAAGAACCAGGTTTTAGGAACAGTAGCGCACGACCTGCGCAACCCCATAGCAGCGGTAGAATCATTAGCGATGATGATGGAACTGGAAGATATTGACGAGGACACCCAGGACAGCCTGAACATGATGCGCCAATCGTGCGTAAAGGCCCGTACTATTATCGACGACCTGTTGGATGCCGCCCGTAACGAGAACCTGAACTCGTTTGAAACCACCCGCACAGAGATGAACAAGTGCCTGCAAAACATTGTAAACACCTGGAAGGTACAGATCATCAGCGGCAATAAAGTGGTTTTTACCAGCGACGTGAAAGATATTTACGCACAGATAAGCCTCGAAAAATTTCCGAGAGTGATAGATAACCTCATCAGCAACGCGCTAAAATTCTCTAAGGATACCGATAACGTGGAGCTATCACTCAACCGCCTAAAAAACAACATCGTTATTAAGGTTAAAGATCGAGGAATGGGTATCCCCAAAGAGATGCTGCCAAACCTGTTCGAGCGTTTTAGCGGTGCCGGCCGTACCGGGCTCAAGGGCGAGCAATCTACCGGCATAGGTTTGAGTATTGTAAAGGATATTGTAGAAAGCCACGGCGGTAAAATCGCGGTAGAAAGTGTTGAGGGAAAAGGCAGTACGTTCACAATTATGCTGCCAATGGTGGAGTAGTCAGTTGGCAGAGTGTCCCACTATATATTACACAAAGCAATATGATTTATAAGTAATTAAAAATCAGATGATTGCATAATATTAAATTTATTCCTAATTAAAGTAAAACTTTTTAATAATAAACTTAACTAATTATAAATTAAATATTTATAATTTTCAGTCAGGTGTCTCATCGCTTTCTAAATGGGACGGAATGAGACACCTCAAATCAACGATTTTAACAGGATTTAAAACACTTTATTTCGACTTTAAAACGCCGAACTTTCTACCCGTTTTGTCTTAGCAGGGTATCACAACGTGCCGCGTTAATGATTGGCAGAACCCTCTGTCGAGAGCCCCCTGCGAAGACGGGCAATTTGCGAAGACGGGCAATTTTAAAAATCCGAAACCGTACATCTAAAATCCGAAATACTAATTTTCCTCCTCGCTCCCTCCAACAAAAAATTTCTTGTTAAAATTCACCAAATAAAGCTCATTAGTAGCACGGGTGCAGGCGGTATAAAACCAACGGAGAAAATCGGTATTCACCATTTCATCCGTAAGGTAGCCCTGGTCAACAAATACGGCTTCCCATTGGCCGCCCTGGGCTTTGTGGCAGGTAATGGCGTAGGCAAACTTAACCTGCAGGGCATTGTAATATGGGTTTAACTTAAGCTCGTTATGTTTGGCTCGTTTGTTTGGGATATGGTCGTAATCCTTCATCGCCTCCAGGTAAAAGCGCTTTTGGTCGATAGATTGTAGGGCGGGCGCTTCAGAATACAGGGTATCCAGCAATATCTTACAATCCAGCACAGGGTCTTCGGCGTAATCAATAAACTCCAATTGCACATCGGCAAATCTAAAGCCATACATTTCCTCTATTCGGCGCACCTTTTTCACCCGGGCAATATCACCATTGGCAATAAAACCCGTACTGCCCTCCTCCTGGCCTTCCAGCCAAAAGTAATTGTTCTTAACCACCATCAGCTGGTCGCCGCCGGTAAGTTCCTCTTCGCGCATTAATATACGCCCACGAATTTGCCGGTTGTACAGGTTGGCGTTCTTATTACTGCGGCAAATAATAAGCGTACTATCGTACCCGTATTTGCTGTAGGCATAGTTAAGGCCGTCCTCCAGCAACTCGCTGCTCATGCGGTAAACATCTTTATAGCCTTTGGTTACAATCTGCGGCATTACTTCTTTACCCTGCCTTATAATGTCCCTCACCTTGGTTACATTATATAATATGCCCGAATCCTTTTGCTGCCTTAGCACATCCGTAAGTTCGTAAGTATGAATGGTGAGGCCGTAATCGGCCTTCATCAGGTTAGCATCCAGCGCGGGGCTATCGTCTGCACCAACGGGCGGTAACTGGGCGGTATCGCCTACCAGCATCAGCTTACAATTCTTTTCGTTGTAAACGTAGGTAACCAGGTCATGCAGCAGGGTTTCGCGGTTGTTGCCGGTTAGCTCGTCAGATATCATGGAGGCCTCGTCAATAATAAAAAGCGTATTGGTGCTCATATTATCGGCTATCATAAAAGATTCGTCCACATTCAATGCCGACTTTTTACGATAAATACGCTTGTGTATAGTAAACGCCTTGCGGCCGCTGTAATTGGTGATCACTTTGGCTGCACGGCCTGTTGGCGCCAGCAGTACTGCCTTTAAATTATAGTTGGGCAGGGCTTTTACCAGCGCGCCAAGTACCGTTGTTTTACCTGTACCGGCGTAACCCTTCAGGATAAAGCAGTCGTTCTGCTCGTCGCTGCCCAGAAATTTATCCAGTTTGGAAAAAAGTTCCAGTTGTTGCGGTGTAGGCTCATGCGGGAAACCCTGGCGGATATGATCAATTATTGGCACACACAAAAATAGCCAACTATTTAAGAAGAACTTCCATATGTTCGTTTTTTAAACTACTATCCATTTTACAGGCCATTTCGTAATAATTTTTAGCAACATCTTTCAGTTTCTTATCACTAGAGATTTAGAGGGGGCTTCTTTAAAGGGGCGATATAATATTCACCCTATTCGTAAACATGGGCGTGGTAAGGTTGTTAATTACATGATCCGGAAAAAATATTATCTTGATTCCAAATTAAAAAGCGCCTTATTTTAATTTAAACGCACTTTTTATTTTCTGGAAATTGGTGTTTTGTCCCTTTTTGTCCCCGCAAAAATCCCCGCAAAAAGGGACTGAAATCTGCACAAAAAACATCAAAAACGGCGTTTTTGAACAAAAGCAAATTCTTTTTAGTGAACGGATTAACAGAAAAAATTATGATTTATTTTTACTTTATTATTCTAAAATCTCTTGCCTGATAGTTTGTAGTTACCGTAAAATCTAAATCAAACTCACGTTTTCTTACCCTGTTAATGCTTGTTAAAATCGCTTCATGTAGTAGCCTATAGTCAGATTCAAAAACAGCATCAGCTAATAAGGTAATCACAAACTTACCATCCGTTAACCTTATCAGGTTCTTATAGCGTTCTGGCAGTTCTTGTTTGAGGTAGATAAGTACCCGGTTTAAATAGTCTTTCATTTTATAGTTATAATATCTTGTAACCGGGTGGTATACTTAGGGCTTAGATGTTCCTGCTTCATTTTCCATTCTCTTAAAAAACCCTGCTGCGCTGACCTAACCGTATCCCTGCCGTTAAGACGGTTTATCTTATCAACCTTTTTGATTATCTCGATCTCTTTATTTCGGGCGTTCGCATGAAAGAGGTTTTGAGTACCGTCTGAATTATCACGAAGGTCTGTCAGCATAACCCCAACACGTTTATAAAGGTAACCTTTACGGTAAATAACCTTAAGACCTTCTACAGCCCGTTTAATAAGGTACGGTGTATAATCAGTAGGTACGTCACACACGGTAGTAATTTCAGGAAAGTACTGAGCATCCGTCTTAGAGAAATTATTTGTTCCTAACCAAACACGTATGCCCCCGGCAACAAAGTTCTGTTTACGTAGCTTTTCGGCAACCCGTGCAGTGTAGTTTGCTAAAGCCTCCGCAATAGGTTCAAATTCTGTTTGGTAGATACCAAAGCTTTTTTGTGATGCTATGTTCTGCTTATCCGGTTGTATTAATTCCAAGGGAATGCAACTTAACCCCTGCAACTCATAAACGGTACGCTGCAAAACAACGCTGAAATTAGCTTTCGCCCAGGCCGGGTCAATTAACGATAAATCATAAGCAGTAACAATCCCTTTCTTATTCAGCTTTGCGGTGATACGCCCCCCTACACCCCAAACGTCATTTACGTTGGTAGCCTTCAAGGCAGCAACACGCTTTTCTTCTGTATCGATGATGTACACCCCAATTTCACGGTACTTCTTTTTTGCTATACGGTTAGCAAGTTTAGCAAGTGTCTTAGTTTCCGCTATGCCAATTGATACTGGAACACCTGACCAGTGAGATATCTTATCTCTGGCATCCTTAACATAGTTGAACAGGTTGCGGTAAATAAAGCCCTTACAGCTTACAAATGATTCATCTATGCTGTAGTCTTCAACGTCTTTAAAGAAGCCCCGTATAATTGATTTAATGCGCTTCGACATATCGCCGTAAAGGGTGTAGTTACTGCTAAAGCCACGTATGTTATGCTGCTTCATCAACCTCTTAATTTCAAAGATGGGTACAGCCATATCTATACCTAATACTTTAGCTTCTTCTGACCGGGCTATTATTGCACCGTCGTTGTTGGAGAATACAACCACTGGTAACCCTTTCAGTGAAGAGTCAAAATTGCGCTCACACGAAGCGTAGAAATTGTTGCAATCAATAATTCCAATCACGGCTTCTGTTCTTTATATCCTGCATCACGAATGTGATTACACCCCAAATCCTGAAATCAGTTAATTCTTGAATTATGATAGGTTTATAATCAGGGTTAGCGGATAATAGCCGTATACCCTGCAAGTCATCTATGTGTAGGATTTTGGCGTTAAACTCACCATCAATAGCACATACAACTAAATCCCGGTGTTCCGGTTTAAGGCTCTTATCAATGACAGCAATGTCACCTTCATAAATACAAACATCCTTTAAGGAATGCCCGGTTATCCTACCTAAGAACGTACTTGCGGCATTAGCTATGCAAACGTCATCAAGGCTTAAACATTCTTCTAAGTAATCATCAGCAGGGCTGGGAAATCCTGCCTGAATAGAAGAAAGAAATAACGGCAGTTCCGTTTCCGACTTTTTAAATTTATAAATCTGAAGATTCGTTGAACTTTTCACAATTACAAAAATGCTAATATTATTAGTACAAAACCAAGTAATGTTAAAAGATTATATTTTGAAGACACACCTACACGATGAAAAAATAGTTTTGTTATTCTTACAACGATTAGCCGTATATGATTTTTTTAAAATGAGTGAGCAGATAGTTTGAATTAGTTAACTGGTATTTTTACTTAGGAAAAAAAAGTCTTCCCTACCGGGGGAGATTTAGAGGGGGCTTCTTTTAAAGGAGCGATATAATATTCACCCTATTCGTAAACATGGGCGCGGTAAGGATGTTAATTACATAATCGGGAAAAAATATTACTTTTGTTAACCCGCATGAGCGAACACAGACACCACTATACCAGCGACGACCTAAGCCTTACACAGGCCCACAGCTACACCCTGTTGTTACAGGTTGATGTAAACAGCTTTTGTTATGCCGTTATTAACGGTAAGCAACTACTGTCATGGGGCGAAAATTATTCGCTTAATGAACTGCGCGACCCGCAGCAGCTGCGCGATATTTTAACCGCCAAATATAACCTGGTAGTTACCGGCTTGCAAGCCACGGGTTTCACCCTGTTGCCCGAAGTCCTTTTTGAGAAAGGCCGCCTTGCCGATATTGCCCGCCTGCTTGACGTTACCGATACCGAAAAGGTAAAATGCGAAAAGATAGACAGCACAAACATCATTATTTACAAAGTTGACGAAGTTTTAACCTACGCTATAAAAGACCTGGATAACCAAAACGTTATCCACAATGATGCAGGGTTTATTAAAGCTATATCCCAAAACTACCCGCTAAGTACCGATCTGTATCTGAACATTGGTAATGATACCGTATCGTTTGTAAATTTCACCAATAGCAGCCTTCGTTTTTACAATACCTTTAAATTTAAAAGCCACGAAGATCTGGCTTATTTCAGCGCGTTGGTAACCACCGAATTAGGCATCCAGCCCGATAAGATTAATTTGATCATCAGCGGCGACATTAACGATACCGACCGTTACTTTTTATACCTGAAAGGCTTTTTTGGCGAAGTAAAACTGAATAATATTTCGGTTTTAGACCTGCCACACCGCACCGAATCTCATAAAATTTTAGGCCTTGCCGCTCTATCGCTATGCGCATCATCGGTGGAAAATTAAAGGGTTTGAGGCTTAACCCGCCAAAAAACCTACCCGTACGCCCCACTACCGATCTTGCAAAGGAAGCGCTTTTCAACATCCTGCAAAACCAGATAGAATTTGAGGACATTAAAGTGCTGGACCTGTTTAGCGGTACCGGCAACATTGCCATGGAATTTGCATCCCGCGGAGCGGAAAAAGTTACCGGGGTTGACCGCGCCATACAATGCGTACATTACCTTAAAGATGCATCGCGCCAGCACGGATTGGATAACATTGAGGTTTTTAAAGCCGATGTTTTTAAATACCTGGCTATGGAAACCGAGCAGTACGACCTCATCTTCGCCGACCCACCTTACGACCTGAACCAGATTCCCGAGATCCCCAAAATAGTGTTTGAGAAAAACCTGCTTGTAGTGGGCGGTATGCTGATAGTTGAGCATCAAAGCATGCAAAACCTAAGCAACCACCCGGCTTTTACAGAGCAGCGCAAATACGGGCACTCGTCGTTCTCGTTCTTTAAAGCCTAAACCTAATATGCCCGTCATGAATAATAGAATAAGAAACCTTGAGGTATCCATCTTATCTAATAACTGGTACATTTTAAAAAAAGCCACTTTTGATTATTTAGGGAACGACGGCACGTGGGGAAGTTTCGCGCGCGAGGTTTACGACCGCGGCAACGGCGCTACCATTTTGCTTTATAACAAGGCCAATAAAACAGTAATACTTACCAGCCAGTTTAGGATGCCAACTTATTTGAACGGCAATGCAGATGGCTACATGATAGAGGCCTGCGCAGGTTTGCTTGACCTTGATAACCCGGAAGACTGTATAAGGCGCGAAACCGAGGAAGAAACCGGCTACAAGATAACATCGGTACAAAAAGCATTTGAGGCGTACATGTCGCCCGGCTCTGTTACCGAAATATTATACTTTTTTACCGCCGAATACACCAATGATATGAAGGTGAGCGATGGCGGCGGCCTTGCAGAAGAAACCGAGAATATTGAAGTGATGGAAATACCCTTCGCCAAAGCACTGGAGATGGTAAAAACCGGCGGGATAAAAGATGCGAAGACCATTATGCTGCTGCAATACGCGCAGATAAATGGGTTGGTGTAATTTGTTGGTAACAACACCAGTGCGGACGAAACGAGAATATCATAAATCCGCGGGTCATTGCGCGGTTAATGATCGCAAATGTGCGGAGTTTGTTATCACAATTATTAATTACTTTTGAATAAGCAACAGCAGTATCACCTATATGAAAATAGCACTTTTCCCCGGCTCGTTTGACCCGGTTACCAAAGCCCACGTTGATATTGTAAAACGAAGTGTAAGTTTGTTTGATAAGGTTTATATAGGCATCGGGGTAAACAGTACCAAGCAAGGCCTGCTTAGCGTTGGCAAACGCGAGGATATGCTGCGGGCAGTGTTCGCACATGACGACCGCATCCACATTGTAGCTTACGAAGGCCTAACCGTTGAGTTTTGTAAAAGTATCGGTGCCGATTACATGATCCGGGGCATCCGTACCGTATCCGATTTTGAATATGAGAAAGCTATAGCCCAGATGAACCATGCGCTTGAGCCCGAAATTGAAAGTATATTTATTGTAAGCAAACCGGGGTATTCCAGCATCAGCTCGAGCATTGTACGCGAGATCATTCGCTACAATGGTGATGTTGCTCAGTTTATTCCGAAAGAAGCCCTACCGTATTTGTAATCAGCTCCTCTTTCTCCAGCACATCAATTATTGACGGGAAAGTATTGTTTACGATAGTCTGTACGTCTTCCTTTTTAAACCAGCGTACATCGGTAATGCCTTCTTCTAACTGGGGTACCAGTTTAGCCTTACCTTTATAGGTCATTTTAAACCAATGGGTTTTCTTTAGCACTACCTCGCCTTTGTAAATATAAGTGTGGTAAGTTTTGCAGATCTTTTCTTCCAGCTTATTAACCTTAATGCCACACTCCTCTTCCACTTCGCGTACGGCGGCAATTTTGGTTTTTTCTTTCTTCTCTATCTTACCCTTTGGCAGGTCCCATTTATCGTTACGGTAAATAAAAAGGTGTTCGCCGTGTTGGTTGGTCACCAATCCGCCCGCTGCTTCTATCAAATAATTTGCTTTGATCACCTTTTTCAGGAAAGCCGTGGCATCATCGCAAAGCACATAAAATAATTTGCAGGGCTGTTTATCTACCCAGTGGTAAACAATTTTCAGATCAAAGTGCTCAGCATCAATCTTTTGATAATGAGATGAAACTTTGGGTGTTTTCACGGTTAGCAAAATCACTTTTTCGTTAATATAAATTCTGTATTTTTGAGCCATGTATACCAATAGTGAGACCGAACAGCAGGTCGCGGAATTCCTGCTGCAAATTAAAGCAATAAAATTACAACCTAATAATCCTTTTACATGGGCTTCGGGCTGGAAATCACCCATATATTGCGATAACCGGGTAACACTATCACATCCTACCATCCGTACTTACATCCGCCAGCAACTAACATCAGCCATCCAGGAGCAATTTGGTTCGGTTGGTTGTATTGCAGGCGTTGCTACTGCGGGCATCCCGCAGGGCACGTTAGTAGCGCAGGAAATGGGCTTACCATTCATTTACGTACGTGCGAAAGCAAAAGAGCACGGCACGGGCAGCCTTATCGAGGGAGAGATTTCTCCGGGCCAGCGTGTGGTGGTTATCGAGGACCTGATATCGACAGGTAAAAGCAGCTTACAAGCCGTTAACGCTTTGCGCGATGCCGGCTATACCGTTGCAGGCCTTGCCGCTATTTTCAGCTATGGCTTTGATATAGCTGCCGATAACTTTAAAGAAGCTAAATGCCCGTTTATTACATTATCTAACTACAACGCGCTTTTAAAATACGCCGAAGAGCACAGCTATATATCTGCTGCTGATACCGCGGTATTAAAAGAATGGCGCGCACAACCCTCCACCTGGGGACAATAATATTTTACTATGAGTGTTTTTGAAAGTACCGTTACCGTAAATAAACCGGTAGCACAGGTATATGCTTTTTTGGCTGATATGAACAATCATCGCCAACTGATGCCCGATAACATCGAGGATTGGGAGTCAACTGCCGATGTAGCCAGTTTTAACATCCAAAACATTACAAAACTTTCGATAAAGATTGAGGAGCGTGTGGCTAATAGCCTGGTGAAAATAATCCCGGCAGAAAAACCACCGTTTGATATGGAACTAATATGGGAATTAAGCGAGGTTGATGGGGATACCCAAGCCGCTTTTACCATTACCGCCGACCTGAATATGTTAATGAAGATGCTTGCCTCGGGGCCGCTGCAAAAGCTTGTTGATGAGGAAACAACTAACTTAGCAAAGCTGCTAAGTTAGTTGAACCACACTTTCGGGGGTGGGTATGATCTTTTCACCTTTAAGTGCTGCACTACTACTAATGCATTCACGATAAACAGACTTATTACTACAATAATCATAAAGTTTAAATTAGGGTTTAAATACTTTTACGTGTAATATTAATCAATTGTTACTCCGGAAATTTAATCTATGCATTTTGAAGGCTGTAATAAAAAAACACGTGGGGAATTGTGTAGAATGGCATCCTCATCCCCTGTCGCACTTTGTGCATTTTTATCTCAAAGAAATTATTCTACAGCCAAATTACGCGCGGGTTTAAATAAATTAAGTATTTACCGTATTTTTGCGCAAAATAAAAGTACAGCATGATAACGGTATCTAATCTATCCCTTCGTTACGGAAAACGCACCCTTTTTGAAGATGTTAACCTTAAGTTTAGCCAGGGCAATTGCTATGGCGTAATTGGGGCTAACGGCGCGGGTAAGTCTACGTTTATGAAGATCCTTTCGGGCGAGATAGACCCAAGCAGCGGAACGGTTAGCTTTACCCCCGGCGAGCGTATGGCCGTGTTAAGCCAGGACCATTACGCTTACGATGAATTTACCGTGTTAGAAACCGTAATGATGGGCCACAAAGAAATGTACGCCATCATGAAGGAGAAAGATGCTATTTACCTGAAAGAAGATTTTAGCGATGCCGATGGCGAACGTGCAGGCGATCTGGAAAACCTTTTTGCCGAAATGGATGGGTGGAATGCCGAGAGCAATGCCGCTACCCTGCTAAGCAACTTAGGCATTAAAGAAGAGTTCCATTATAGCTTGATTAAAAACCTTGACAACACCCAAAAGGTACGTGTGTTATTAGCACAGGCCCTTTTTGGCAAACCCGATATTTTGTTACTGGATGAGCCTACGAATGACCTGGACATCCACACCATTACCTGGCTGGAAGATTTCCTGGCAACGTATGAAGCTATTGTACTTGTAGTATCTCACGACAGGCACTTTTTAGATACCGTTTGTACCCACGTGGTGGATATTGATTTTGCCAAGATGAGCATCTACACTGGTAACTACACGTTTTGGTACGAAAGCAGCCAGCTGGCCTTGAAACAACGCAGCGATCAGAACAAGAAAACCGAAGAACGTGTAAAAGAGTTGCAGGAATTTATCCGCAGGTTTAGCGCGAATGCTTCAAAATCTAAACAGGCAACCAGCCGTAAAAAGGCTTTGGATAAGATCAACCTTGACGAGATCCAGCCATCGAACCGTAAATATCCCGGAATTATATTTAACAATCAAGGCCGCGAAATTGGCGACCAGGTTTTACAAACCGAAAAACTGGGTAAATCGCTTAACGGTGAAGTGCTTTTTGCCAATATTGATTTTATGGCCAATAAGGGTGATAAAATTGCCGTGCTGTCTCAGAATAGTTTGGCAACATCGGCCTTCTATGATATTTTAACCGGCCGCGATAAAGATTATAAAGGCAGCTTTAAGTGGGGCGTTACCGTAAACCTTGCGGATATCCCTATCGATAACTCATCATACTTTAAAGGTAAAGATGATAATCTTATAGACTGGCTGCGCGAATATTCGGCAGGCGAGAAAGATGATCAGTTTATCCGTGGCTTCTTAGGCCGTATGTTATTTAGCGGCGAGGAAGTGCTGAAGAAAAGCAATGTACTATCTGGTGGCGAAAAAATGCGCTGTATGTTTAGCCGCATGATGTTGCAATCGGCCAATATGCTGATACTGGACGAGCCAACCAATCACCTCGACCTGGAATCTATCACCGCGCTAAACAACGGCATGAAAGATTTTAGGGGCAACATCATCTTCACCTCGCGAGATCATGAATTGATTCAAACGGTTGCAACCCGCATCATCGAATTAACCCCCGGCGGTATAATTGATAAGCTGATGACTTACGACGAGTACATCAACAGCGACGTTGTACAAAAACAACGCGAAGAATTTTACGCTATGGCGTAACTAATTGGGCAACAAACCCGTCTTACTGTTATGAAACGGATCTTGTTTGTTGCCCTCCTTATCCTCCCATCCCTATTTGCAAACGCACAGGTTTTTGAAGGCCTTGTTAAAGATGCGAAAACCAACCTCCCTATCCCCTACGTTAACGTGGGTATAATAGGCAAAAGCGTTGGTACCGTAACCGATACCGCCGGCCGCTACAAACTAAACCTTGCAGGCCACGATGCCGATACGCTAAAACTTTCTATAATAGGCTATGCGCCTGTTACTTACAAAGTAGCATTATTTGTAAGTGATACGCATAAAACGGTATTATTGCAGCCATCCACAACGCAGCTTAAGGAGGTACGAGTAAGTAACCGCAAGTGGAAAGAAGGCATCCTGGGTAACGATTCAAGATCTGACAATAGTAACGTGGGTTTTTCTGACAACATACTTGGCCATGAAATAGGCTCGGTTATCAAAATCAAAAAATCGCCAACTTTTCTTAAAAAGTTCAACGTACACATTACTAATGCGCCGCTGTACCCGGTAAAGCTTCGCATTAATTTTTACACGGTGAAGCAAGGCATGCCAGATCAGCTCCTGCAAAACCAAAATATATACATAGATGTATTACCGGGGCAAAAAGACATCCAGGTTGATCTGCAACCCTATAGCATTTATGTTGATGATAACTTTTTTGCGGGCCTGGAGTGGGTAGCAAACTCAAAAGGCCGTGGCCTGATGTTTTCTGCGTACCTAAGCATCTTTGGCAGCGGTGCTGTTATCACCCGCGAAACCAGCCAGGCTACCTGGGAAAAGGTGAACATTGCAGGCATCGCCTTTAATGTGCTGGCCGAATATTAACCAGCCTTATTTTTCGGCTACCGCGATCCTGAATTTATTATGATAAACCACATGCCCGTTAGTTTGGGTGTGGGGTTTAATAGCTTTGGCAATAGCTTCGTACACTTTATTGAAACCGCTATGTGCAATGGCCTTGGCAACCGGCCCGGTTGCAAGCAAACCTTTAATAGCGGTTTCAACGCTTGCATAGTCCCATATGGATATCACATCCTCTACTTGCAAAGTTTTGAAACCTACTTGTTCTAATGTGGTTTCTAATAACCTGTTTTCGGTAAGTGTAAAAGGGCCACTTGCGCCGGCGGCAGGTGGAGGCAACAGATCACCAACTGCCTTTAAGTAGGTTGCAGCCTCGCAATCTTCCTTGTTGCCCCATATCATAGTTACCAGTTTACCGCCGGGCTGCAGCACACGTTTGGCCTCGATCAAAGCATTTTCTACATTTGCGGCGTATTGAAAGGAATTAAAACCACAAACGATGTTAAAAGCATCACAAGCAAAAGGTAGTTCCTCCATTTCGCCGCTAACAAAACGGATGATTGGGTTGCGTTTTTTTGCCCTGTCAATCAATCGCTCGCTGGCATCAATACCGGTAACTTTAGCCCCGGTTAAATTAACCAAGTCGCTAAATAAGCCCGAACCGCAACCTATATCCAACAATTTATCGGCAGCTGTAGGCTTCAAATAATTTATCACATAATTACAACCGGTAATACCGGTTTGTTCCTGAATGTTTGCCCAATCTTCGGCACGCTCCCCCAAAGTTTACCCTGAATATCACTTGAACCCATAATTTACTATTGATAGTATGTATTGCGATAAAATTACAAAACCGTTGTCGAATAAATAATTAGCTCAGTTATAAACTATGCATAGGGAAACTACGATTAATTGTCGGGTTAATACATGTTACAATCATTAATAATATTAAATTCTAAATATTATTTTTCAACATTTATTTGTAATACATCAGTAATGATTATATTAGCTTCCCCAATGTAAATGCAACTTTATCATTTAATTATGAGCTTATTTTCCCTATTCTGCGTCGTATTACTGGCTATATCTATCACCCTTATACTTTGCATTGCATTTTTCAGCCTTCTTAAATATATCAAGAAACGTTATTACCCAACCTGGAAATTTCCCGATTACATTAGCGTAGGCTATGCAGAATACTTGTACCATAAATTTATTAAGAAGGACCTGCCAAGGTAAATCCTACCTTTAAACCCTTACCGTACTGTACTGTATAACCTGCACAAAACGTTCGTTGCTGTGCGCATCAATCGTATATTTGCAGCCCGTGTAAAATATCAGCACGACTTGGTAGCTCAGCTGGTAGAGCAACTGACTCTTAATCAGTGGGTCGAGGGTTCGAACCCCTCTCAGGTCACCAATCAATTGCAAAACAGCCTTTAAACGTATTTAAAGGACGTTTTTATGTTTCATAAAAGTGATTTTTTACATAAAATCTACCTAATAATTGATCTTTGTTTCATAATGGCTTCACAAGAATGCAGTAGACAGAATTTAACCAGGGAACATCGAACTCACTATATGCATTTTTACTCTGAATCAGCACTTTGATAGATTTTTGGTAATCTTGATAAATTCTTTAATGCCACATCCAACAAGGGCTAATACCGGCTTTTTTACAGAAGAATTAACAATTTTTCCTTCCAAAATTGTTAACTGGCGTTAACTATCGCTCTTGATCTTCTTATAATCAGCGCCATCCAAACCACCGGTAACGAGCAAATCTCTTGCCCTTACAATTTTATCATGGTATTCGCTAAGTTGCTTTTTAAAGATAACGCGCACGGTGTTAATTTGATGTAATAAAGGTATTGATCAATTTTAATGAGCCATCCTTGTTATGATTTAGTTCGGTTACTTTAATATTACGCAGATGCGTTTTGCTCGATAATTCGGTGTCATGGTAAAAAACATACCATTTGCCTTTTATCTGCAAAATAGAATGATGGGTTGTCCAGCCTTGCACGGGATTCATAAATACGCCTTTATAGGTAAAAGGGCCTAACGGACTGTTCCCTGTTGCATACGCAAGATAATGCGTGTCACCAGTAGAATAGGTGAAATAATAAAGATTATTATATTTATGCATCCATGATCCTTCAAAAAAGCGCCTGTTATGGTCTTTACCCAATAACGGTATACCTAAACTGTCATTGATTACTACATCTTTAACGGCACCGTCAAATTCCAGCATATTATCTTTCAGTTTGGCAACCTTACAGGTTATGGCTGGCGTATCATCCTGCTGAAGATCGGTTTTTGAGCCATTGCTATCATATTTGCCATTCTTCCATCTTTACAATTCAACCAAATAATGTAAATCAGTTTCAGACACAAACTGCATTTGAACAGGAGGTGCTAAATGATTATATTAATTGCATCCAAACAAATATGACGCTTAATAATAAGAAAGCGACTTACCTGATCAAGTCCAGAAAGGCTTAAATTAAAGATATTTATTTGACAGCGTTTTTTACAGTATTTCTTGTCGCCTATATCACATTCTTAGCTAAGGTTAAACTTCATGCTCTAAAAATTTTCTTTAAAAACCAAAAACTAAATCTCCACGCCAAAAGTTGCATGCTGGTCGATGTCGCCACGCGCCGTATTTATACAATTGCAGACGTCAACGATAGCGAAGCTAATTGCTAAAAGCCTGTCGACTCCGCATTAACATCCAATTCCACCATAATATTTTAAGTATTATCAGTACTTAAACAAAAGTAGCGATAGAAGCCATTTTTTTCAAATCTTCAAAAAAAGAGTTCGGAAATTGTGTACTAAGGGTCACTTAGAAGGGGTTCATTATAGAACGCCTTCTTTTTCAGCATAATAAACCCCTCATTTACAAGTCCTTGAACCACTCTTTTATTTACAATAAAAGAGTTCGAGATTTAGCAAAGTTATACTCTCTTAAGATAATTTAATAAAAAGTTTACTCTATTCTCTTGGGAAGGCTGTTTTAGAGTTCGGTAACGTTTTAAGGCTACAATATTGTTATAACACGAATGACGTCAATTACAAATCGAAACTCTTTTATTCTTTATTATAGTTCGGTTTAGTAACTAAAGGGTATGGGTATCTTTATTAACAAAAAAGCAATGTCAAATGCTGAAAAAAGGAGAACATATTGAAGGAACCCGTACCGAATTGCGAGTACTAATCGACCAAGAGCCCGAACGAATTCATTTTTTGAAGCCTATCAAAATCTTATAAACAAGGCTACCGCGATTGGGTGGGATCAGCCAAACAGAAAGAAACCAGAAAAGCTAGGGCCGACAAAGCAATAATTATGCTCCGCAACGAACAAAAACCATTGAAGACCTAATCACTCTTTATCTAAGGGATAACCTTTGCTAATCCAATTCGTTTGCAAATTAACCGGCAGATTCAGCAGTTTAATGTTTGTAAACCCCATTTTTTTTAGAATCAGAAATGCAGGTTTAATATTCGGGCACTTAGTAAAAGGGCAACAACCGCAATAAATAATGACCATCGTGTTTTTTGACAGCGCAGCTAATGAACTTTTTAATACTTTTAAATTTTTATCTTGACTTACCGCGCCAATGTGTTTTGCGCCTTTGATATCTTCGACCGCGCCAATATTTAATACAAGCGGCCATTTAGATGGTGCTTGCTTTAGAGTGGCCGCTAAAAACGCAGGCTCCAACAATTCACTTTCCGTCCAGGGGTAATTGTTCAGGATAGATGGTACAACAACCGGGGATGTCTGCGCTTTTGCCAATGAAGACGATAAGCTGCCAATTAACAGGCAGCAAATGATTAAGCGTATTTTATTGCTCATTTGGTTGAAATTATGATGACCTTTATTACAAAGATCAAATTTTATACATGAAGGTAATGAAAAATCACATTGGGATGATTTTTATTTTTATAAAACTTTTGATCAGGTAAGCTGGACGCAAGCAGTTCTGCAGACATCCCTGGATTTCATTCCCCAGATTGCCTTATCCAAAAACGCAAGAATCATCGACATCGATGGGGCGATAGTATGCTGGTAGATTTTCTTTTACAGAAAGGCTTTCAGAACATTACCGTTTTGGATATTTTAGCAGCTGCAATTGATAGGGCGAAAGCCTTACTTGGCGAAAAAAGCAAACTGGTTAAATGGGTGGTCTCTGACATAACCGAATTTAAAACGGACGATCATTTTGACCTTTGGCATGACCGCGCGACTTTTCATTTCCTAATCCGTAACAGCCAGATAGCTGCTTATCTGCAAATTGCGGGCAGATCAATCAATAACCATATGGTGGTTGGCACTTTTTCTAAAAATGGGCCGGACAAATGCAGCGGTTTGCCGATCAAACAATACACCGAAGGAAAATTGCAAAACCAGTTGAAAAAATATTTTGAAAAGATCAGTTGTATCAATCAAGATCATATCACCCATCTTCAAACCAAACAAAACTTTCTATTCTCCAGCTTTTAAAGCAAAGCATCAATTAAGACGTTAAATTACCGTTATCAGCGCATCGTTATCCGGCACCTTTAACCAACCAATAGGTGCTAAACTGTGCCCCAGGCTTTGTAGTGTTGCTTCAAATGCCGCAGCACCTTCTTCCGCAACGGCTACCAAAAGGCCGCCACTTGTTTGCGGGTCAGCCAGTATATATTGCTGTTCTTCGGTCAGCGCGCCTATTTTACTTCCGTAACTATTCCAGTTACGTTGCGTGCCACCGGGAAAGCATTTTTGTTCCAGATAACCTGCTAAAGACGGGATAACCGGCACCTTATTAAATTCAATAATAGCTGATAAACCGCTACCCTCGCACATTTCTGAGAGGTGGCCCAGTAAACCAAAGCCGGTTACATCCGTCATTGCTTTTACATCATCCATCTGCCCGAATACTTCGCCCAGTTTGTTTAATGTGGTCATGCTACTTAGTGCAATAGCTGCATCTTCCGGCAACAATACGCCTCGTTTTTGAGCAGTTGACAAGATGCCAACCCCTAAAGCTTTGGTAAGATATAATTTGCAACCAGGGGTTGCAGTCGAGTTTTGCTTCAATTGCGTGATATTGACTATACCGTTTACCGACAGGCCGAATACCGGCTCGGGGCAATCAATGCTATGACCACCTGCTAATGTGATACCGGCTTCGGCGCAAACAGCGCGAGAACCTTCCAATACTTTTTGAGCAACTTCCGGCGGAAGTTTATCAATTGGCCATCCTAAAATAGCAATGGCTAAAACAGGTTTACCACCCATAGCATAAACGTCGCTGATGGCATTAGCAGAAGCAATCCGTCCGAAATCATACGCGTCATCCACAATCGGCATAAAAAAGTCGGTAGTGGAAATCAGGGCGGTGCCATTGCCGAGATCCAATACCGCGGCATCGTCCCTTTTATCATTACCAACCAATAAATTTGGATCGGCAACGGGGGCAATATTACTATGCAGTATCTTGTCTAAAATGGCAGGGCTGATCTTACAGCCACAACCCGCACCGTGGGAATATTGAGTTAGTTTAATTGTTGTTGTATCCATTATATAGCTGGCGTATTGATTGTAAAATTTAAAATATGGTTGGCTTGCGTAGCGATGTCTGCATCGGCAAGATCAAGCGATACGACTTTGGATGCGTCTCGTTTGCTTAGACCGTTGCGGTAAGTTTTATCATAATATACTAACACTATCTTCACAAAATCTTTCATGCGGCCTTCCATGATCGCTTCGATGGCAAATTTAGTTTGCTCCGGGCCAAGCCGTTTGCGGATGCGTTCGGTAGACTCCATCAGGAAATCTTTATCTAAGCAACCGTATTCGGCGGCCAACGCGTTAACGCGTTGTTGCAGGCCTACCTTAATATCGATAATTGCCGCTTCCCGCATTTGATGCCAAAACGGATTGGGGATAGAGCGTTTACCAATGGTCAGGCTTTCGTCCTCTACCCAAACCTTTTTTTGCAGGTCTAATGCTTTTAACTGGCCGGCCAGGTTATTTTCAAACTGTTCCTGGGTAGGCTGTATCATTTTATTCATACTGCCATAAGAGGAGCCCTGATGCTGTGCCAGTTCTTCGAGGTCTATTACCTGTTCACCTACCAATCTTAATTGACGTAACAATTTGGTTTTGCCCGAACCGGTCATTCCTCCCAGTATCTGCAATTGATATTGCTCCTCGAATTGCAGGTGCACCCAAATACGGTATTTTTTATAGCCGCCTTGGATAAGATAAACCTCGAAACCGTAGAGATCAAGTACCCATGCCATTGCGCCGCTGCGCATACCGCCGCGCCAGCAATGTACCCCTATCTTTTTATCGGGTGCAATGATCAAAGCTTCCTTAATAAATCCAGACCACTTTGAACCCGTTAAATCAAAACCTAAAAGGATCGCTTCCTCCCGGCCAACCTGCTTATAGGTCGTACCCACTTTTACTCTTTCTTCGTTGCTAAACAAAGGTTGATTAAATGCGCCTGGAATGTGTCCATGCTCAAATTCGGCTGGTGTGCGTACATCAATCAGCGGAACAGAAACATCCATCCGTAGAAAATCGCTTAGCGCTATTGGTTTAATCATCGGGACAAATATACAGTAGTAATTAAACTATATGGTGGCGAGGCATGTAGATAATGATACAAGCACCGATAAGTGCGATGCCCGCGCCGATCATATCCCAGCGATCAGGTTTAAACCCATCCACTTTCCAGGCCCACAGAAGTGCCAGTACAATAAATACCCCGCCGTAGGTTGCATATACACGGCCAAAATTGGCTGTCTGCCAGGTGGCAGCAATGCCGTATAAAGCTAAAATGACCGCACCTGCCAGTCCGTACCAATAGGGTTTATCTTCTTTAAGCCATTGCCAGATGAGGTATCCGCCACCGATCTCGCAGATGCCGGCCAAAATAAATAGAAGTAAAGATTTAATAACGTTCATGGTAATGGGGATAAAAACCAAATATACTTATTCCTGCTATGCTGTTAGATGAAAATCCGATATGCCTGCGGATCATTGACGACCGTTTTGGTAAATCAGCAAGCGAAGGCCATTGAACACCACAACCAATGTAGAATCTTAGTGACCTATCACCGCCGGGCCGATACCTTTTATTTTCAAGCTTCTCTCCCACTAAGGCGTTTAAAAATTTTCGCGGAAAATACCCATAACTTAATGTTGCACATCTCGCAATGCTTTAATAGCCGTTTTCTTGTTCGATGAGAGAATATCCTTTTTTTCTTTGCTCATCGGTACTTACACGGACATATAAATAGGCTGATACTATAATATGAAATATCTTATACAAAATCAGCTAATTAGATAACTTTATGTGATAAAATATCAGCTTACAATGAAGCCATTTTCTTCAAATCTTCAAGAAAAGAGTTCGAAAATTGTGTACTAAGGGTCACTTAAGGAAACATCATATCATGGATGTTTCCTTTTTTTGTGCCTATAAAAAAAGGATAGCCAGACCGTTTGGCCGAAACAAAAAAGAGTTTGAAATCATTTACGTTCAAATGCTTGAAATCTGAAAAAAAAATCCCCTGATCAAATTGAATTTTCTGATTTATAAATAATTTTCTTGCTTTAGAAACAAAAGGTTATTGTTATTCAATTTACTTAAGCAACAGTATTCGCTCACTTAAATGTTCATCGCGTTGAATGTTTACATTTATATCCTCTAAAATAAGATATAATAATTTTTCAACGTCAAAACAATGCTTTATTTGATTCAATTTATACTCATAATCACCGTTGAGTACATTTGCTTTAAATCTTGTTTTGCAACCCGTTCCATAATGATAATACGGGTATCATTTTGTTTTTACTTTGGAAAAGCTTCCGCTTAATTTTCTACTGCATACGGGCAAACCAAATATTTGGGTAAAATGAACATTTCGTTTATTTCATCTACCTTACTTGCTATTTTTTCCTTTTGTATTGATAATGTTTTGAACTTCGTAAAATAATGTCTGAGAAATTAATGCTTCATGAATGCCTTTTATTAACTATATTTCTTTAGGCTCATTTCAAATCAACGAAATATAGCTGCAATAAACCGGGTTCCGAAGAAGCTTTTAAAAACGCGATCTGGAGCATTTTAATCCTTTGGCGTTGGCCATTTTTCTTACTTGATTAATAGGATAGTCATTTTTCTCAAGTTACTGAAATGACCGTTTGATTAGCTCGGCTTCGGGTAGATGCTGAGATCTATACTTCTTACCGTCCGGTGCTGTTAGATTATTGTACCCTAAAGATGCTTTGTTCGGATATCGCCCCGTCTGTTTTATTCTACGAATTCCATTCGATGTATTTAGTGCTCTTCTTCCATTTTCTACTTCGGTTATAGCGAGATAAACAGCAAGCATCACGGAACTCTCAGGGATGTCAAAATCAATTGGTTGATCAATAGCCGTTGCGGTTGTCTTATATTTTCTCAATAAGCCTATCATTTCATAAGCATATTTAATATTGAGGCTAAACCGGTTGAATTCTACAGCCTCGCCGAGATTGTTTGACCGTAACGACAAGCCAAGCGATTACTTTGTAAAAATCAACTGTGGCAGCGCCCCCTATTTGTTTTTCGATCTCGTTTTCGCCGTTTATAAAACGTTGAAATAACGACATTTGAATATAAAACCTATTAAAAAACAATTGAAAACGTGTGCAAATTATTAACGAATGAATATTTCATATCCCAATCGTATACATTGCATATATTTTTAACAATAGTTAAACCGAGGCCGGCACCTTCTGAAGTACTCCCTTTTTGGAAGCGGTCAAAAATTGAATTGCTATTGAGCGGAACGGTTAAACCCAAATTTTGGATTGTAAGCTTATCATTCGTTAGGTAAATATTAATGCTACCCTTACTTTGATTATGCCGTATAGCATTGCTCAGCAGGTTGTTGAGTAGAATATCCATCAGGTGTTTACTAACCATAACTTCTTTACTGCCTAACTCGGCATAAATCCTTATTTCCTTAGATGCAGATAACTCCTGAAACTGCCTGATCTTATCATTTATCAGCTGGTTGAGGTCCAGATTATCGTTATCTGCTATCAAATTGTTTTCTATCTTAACCAATAACAACAACGACTGGTTTAGCCGCGATAATTTCCCGGCTGCTCCATAAATATCCTGGATTTGGTCGAAATGTTCTTTTTTTAAGGTTTCATCCTGTATCAATGTATCCAACTTGGATGTGATAACGGCAAGTGGTGTAAGCATCTCGTGTGATGCATTTTCGGTAAATTGTTTAAGATTTTGGAAATCAGTTTTTACACGGGATGACATTTCTGCAATAGCATTATCCAGATCCGCAAACTCATCAACTTTGTTGTTTGTTAATATAAATGAGCTGCTTTCTGATATATTAAATGCTTTCATATGTGCCAGCAGGCCAAAAAAGGGTTTCCACAGATCGTTGAGTATATACCTGTTAGTTAACGATAATATGGTTAGCAACGCAAGTATTAATACAAGGGTAATAGCTGTAATTATCTGTTTAAGATAAACTGTGCTTTCGCTGGATTTAATTATCCTGATTCTGTAATTATCGCCTTTAAACTTTATACCACCTTCAAACGCCCGGCCACTTTTATCGCCACTTTTGCGTGGATTTACATAGGTAGTATCAAAATACCGGGGGCTGCTGTTTAGGGCATTTGTTTTTATGAATTCTACCTGGTTCTCGTCAATATCAAACTGTTTAGGCAACAGCTGATTTTGATGCACATACGTAATCACTTCAGAAACTTCTTCACCCAGTTCTTCATCCAAACGGTTATTTATGATCTTATCGATAGCGAAGAAATAGATAACCGCACCAATTAAAAGTACCGACAAGGTGACAACGATGTTTACCTTGTTATAGTGTGCAGCCAGTTTCATCTATCCGTAAATTTATAACCAATGCCGTAAATAGATTTCAGATAATCGTTAGTGGTGACATCAAGGATCTTTTTTCGCAGGTTTTTAATGTGCGAGTAAATAAAATCAAAATTGTCATGCATATCCATTTCATCACCCCACAAATGTTCGGCAAGGGCGGTTTTGGCAATTACTTTTCCTTTATTGGCTATAAAATATAATAGCATATCATACTCTTTACGGGTTAAAATTATCTCAACATCGTTTATAAAAACCGTACGGCCAATAAGGTTTATCACTATCTCGTTAAAAATAAGGTTATTGTTGCTACTGGTAGCTTTACGGCGAAAAACCGCCACTATCCGG
The DNA here is from genome assembly GCF_024055595.1 of Mucilaginibacter aurantiaciroseus. Lineage (GTDB taxonomy): Bacteria > Bacteroidota > Bacteroidia > Sphingobacteriales > Sphingobacteriaceae > Mucilaginibacter > Mucilaginibacter aurantiaciroseus. The sequence continues at coordinate 916,156 of NZ_JAMXOF010000001.1, read as the reverse complement.
GCTTTTAACTCCGCCAGGTGAAAGGGTTTAACCAAGTAGTCATCTGCACCTATATTGAGGCCTTTTATACGATCATCTAACGAATTGCGCGCCGATATGATGATGACGGCCTCACCCCTCATTTCATTTTTCAAATAGTTTAACAGTTCAAATCCTTCCCCATCGGGCAGGCCAATATCAAGTAATACAAAATCGTAATTGTATGAAGCCAGCTTAGCCACTGCATCTGCAAGTGTAGCACTGCTTTCGCAAATGTTATTATCCTCGCTTAAGTAGGTTAGCATGTTCTCCCTAAGCCCTTGCTCATCTTCAACAATAAGTATTTTCACGTTTTTAAGTTACAACTATATGTGCAATGAAATGGGGTGTTTAATTGCTATTTACTCAAACAATCTGAATAAAATCTGTATTAACTCCATCAAGATGCACCTATGCCTGCGCTAATTCAGTTTTTCTTCAGATTTACAGTATATCTTTAGGGCTATCACTATTTTTAATTCCTATGGCTTTAATAGAACCAACCCGTCACGACGTACAACATCCTTCCGCATTAAAGCGATATTCGTTTCCACTACGCCTTTGGCACTGGGTAAACCTGATCGTGATCAGCGGTTCGTTAATTACTGTATTAATTAATTCGACCATTACAGATGACCGTGCCACATCAAAGTTGATGAAAGATGAAATTCAAAAAACAGGCACAACTCTAACAGATAATCAAACTCAAACTGCCGCACACGCCTTAAGCGATAGCGTATGGGGGGTACACATCTATTTTGGCTATGCACTGGCAGCGCTGCTCGCCTTTAGGCTGATATTGGAGTTTTTTCAGCTGGCCGATCAAAAGTTTATCCGCAAACTAAAAAGCGCCTACCGGCAATTTAATACCATCAAAAAAAACAGGGAGGTGGCCAGGCACGAGCTTACTGTTAAAGCCATTTACGCAATATTTTACGCGTTACTTTTAGTAATGGCTATTACCGGATTATTCCTTGCTTTCGAAGATGCCCTGTCAGCTTATAAATCCATCAGGCATTCTGTTAAAGAGGTTCATGGTTTTTGCATGTACCTTATACTGGCATTTATTTTGGTACACCTAATTGGCGTTTTATTGGCAGAACGTAAGAACGAAAAAGGCATTGTATCTGATATGATAAACGGCGGCAACACCAATAATTGATCTGTTAAATGAATTATCCGTCACAAATACATCGATCATCAAAATCACGTCTATCTGAAAAGCAATTAGAATATAACCGGATTAATGACGTGGTAGTTGAATTTATAAATACCCAATCTGAAACTAAAGATGCGGAATTTTTGTGGTTAGAAGTAATTAAAAAAGGCTATAAAATGAGTATAACCTCGTTTTATAGCCGCCTTAAAAAACTGGTTGAAGCAGGATTGATCGTAAAAGTGCATGTTGCTAACAACAAGTTTGTTTACAAACCAACCCGGTACTAATTACTTAAACTTTAAAGCCAGTGTTACAATATTAGAGTTTAAGCCTGTAGAGCGCATATAGTGCCCGGCCCTTAACTCTAACGATGTAAAGTGTGCGTTGCCAAACACTCCCTTTGGCGGAGATAGCCTAATATTGGCGCCAACAAAATTACTGTGTAAACTGGTAATTTCAATAAACTGTATGCTCCAATACAACCGTTTCTATTAAAATTTAAATGCTAAATCTGTATTTAATATGAATTTTGGAGGTAAGTAATTTATTTAATCATTTTTAACAAATTAGCTGTTATTTACCATTTATAAGCTTTGCCATAGCAAAGGCAGCCCCTGCTGCCAGCGCGCCTATAATTACTACTTTAAATGCACCGCTTATAGCAGGTTGCCCAGTTAACTTGCTTTTAAAATAGCCAAAAATAAATAGGCTTATCAATGTAACTATGCAGGAATAGTATAATGCTGTTTGAGAACTATTAACCAAAATATAGGGCGAAAGAGGAATTATACCACCTACTATATAGGATGAGCCAATAGTAATTGCGCTTTTGGTAGCGCGGTTGGCGTGGGGTTCTTCCAACCCTAATTCATAACGCATCATAAAATCAACCCACTTATCTTTATCCTTTGCCATTTCATCGGCAATTTGTTGTTGCAATATTTCTGACAGACCGAAACCGGCAAAAACCTCTTTTACCTCAGCTTTTTCTTGCTCGGGCAACCGGTCAACTTCATCATATTCCCGCTTTAATTCAGAATTATAATGATCAACTTCGGTACGGCCTGCCAAAAAGCCTCCCAAGCCCATCGCGATAGACCCGGCTACAATTTCTGCAATACCTGCCGTAACCACTATAGTCGACGAACTTATGGCGCCACTCAAACCTGCAGCAAGCGCGAAGGGTACTGTTAAACCATCGGACATACCTATTACAATATCCCTGATGGTTTCTGAACCGGTAACGTGATGTTCTTTATGCATTTCTATTATAATTTTTTGGGAAATCAGACGCTTAACAAATACTTATAAATTTAGACCTTAAATCTGATTTTATTCTGAATTAGGTTGTGGCTGCAAAATATGCAATGCAGATATTTATCAATAACTGTTGTCAGAGGGCCCTTCAGAACACAAAAGCCTCAAGTGGAAAATCTTTTGGCTTTTGGCTTTTGGCTTTTGGCTTTTGGCTTTTAAGGCAAACTCAGCTAAGTAAGTATTTAATACTTCAGGTAAATATTTAGATTACCGCTTAAAGCTGCCAAATAATTTACGGTTTTTTTTATTGGAGACTCATTTATCTTTACTTTTAAATTTATAAATAACAGCTACGATATAAATAAAACAGTTTGGCGCAAACATGATCGCTAAAATATCGTACTTCAAACTAATAATAGCTTAAGCTTAAAAAATGCAATCAAAAAAAGTATTGATATCCGGCGCAAGTATAGCCGGCCCCACATTAGCTTTTTGGCTAAATAAGTATGGCTTTGATGTAACTATTGTTGAACGGTCGGCCGAACTTCGGTTAGGCGGCCAAAATATTGATGTAAGAGATGCGGCAATTAAAGTGGCAGAAAAAATGGGCGTCGCAAATGAAATACTGGCTGCCAATACCGGAGAGTTAGGTATCCAGTTTATCGATGACAAAAATAATGTCCGCGCCTCTTTCCCGGCCAGCGGTGCAGACAGCTTTACCGGCGAGATGGAGATCATCAGAGGTGATTTGGTTAACATTTTATATAACCATACCAAAAATGATGTGCAGTACCTTTTTGGTAAATACATAACCGCGTTGAATGAAACGAGTGATGAGGTAACCGTTATTTACAGCGACGGACTACAAGCAAAATTTGACTTGGTTATCGCCGCTGATGGGGTACGCTCTAAAACAAGAGAATTGATGTTCGGTAACGAAGCCGATTTGAAATATATAGGTATATACAATGTTTACTTAACCATACCTAAAACACAAACGGATACAAATTGGGCCAGATGGTACAATGCCGCGGGATCAAGGGTAATAATGTTGCGTCCCGACAACGAGGGAACAACACGGGCTTCTTTCAGCTTTTTATCTCCGGAAAAAAATTATCAAAAGCTGTCGCGTGCAGAGCAGAAAAAATTTTTAACTAAAAAACTATCAGATGCAGGCTGGGAAGCGCCGAGGTTAAGCCGGGGCATAGCAGATAGTGATGATTTTTATTTTGACGCTGTAAGCCAGGTTATTGCACCAAGATGGTCAAAAGGCAGGTTGGCCATGATAGGCGATGCTGCTTATTGTCCTACACCCATCAGTGGGATGGGTACATCGCTTGCTATAATAGGTGCTTATATATTGGCAGGCGAGTTATCGCAAAATACAGATCATTCAAAGGCGTTTGAAGCGTTCGAAACGAAACTCAGGCCGTATGTAAAGTTAGTGCAGAATCTGCCACCCGGTGCGCCATGGATAGTCCATCCAAAATCTAAATGGGGAGTTAAGGTATTAAACACTATAGCCGGGATAATAGCAAGTAACTTTTTTCAGCGTTTTGTGAAAACATTCAAAGGAAACCAGGAAAAAAAAGATGAGTTTACCCTGCCAAATTATAGTAAAAGTTAATTAAGATTGGAAACTGTATGCTAAGGTTCACAAGAAATTAAAAAAGTCCCTATACTATTGTTTAGGGACTTTTTTAATCATGTTCTATGATTTACTGAAACATTTCCGGATAAACCGTACCATCGGTTGCAGGCAGGGTTACACCTGTTAACTTGCAGATGAATGGGGCAATATCCACCATGTTCATCACCGGTATAACTGTTCCTTTTTTAAGGCCGGGGCCGAAGGCTACAAAACCTGTTTGGATCTGTTTGTGATCCGGGTAAAAGCCGTGGGTGCCTTTCACCTTGTTAAACTTTTGGGTTAAGGTTTCGGTGCCATTACCTATGGTAGTACCATTTAAGCCGCTAAGTGCAAGCTGCACGTTAGGGTCGGCGCCAACTTTATCAAGGCCGGCTTTATTTATTACCTGGTAGTATTGTTTAATAGAATCCGGCTGTTGTGCTAAAATAGCGGTCACTTTGCTTAATGTAGCCTTATCGTTCTTATCTTTCAATTGCAGGAATGTTGAACCACCCGATGAATGGAACTGCGCTTTCCAGTTACCTGTTTTCACATCGATAATTAAACCGGCTTGCTTCAACAGTACATTTGGGTTAAAGCTGCGATATATATTCTCGAAACCGTGATCACCCAGGATGATTATTAGCGTGCTATCTGCAATTTTAGCGCGGTTAACAGCTTCTACTAAAGTTTTGATAGCCCTGTCTGCCCCTGCTACCGATGCTTTTACCATGTAGTGGTCGCGGCCGTTTTCGTGTTCATAATGGTCAGTACAGGCAAGATGAAGTGCTGTGAAGTTTGGCTTATATTTTTTAATGATATAACCTGCAATACGGGCCGCATTTTCATCTTGTATCAGCTCATCGTTGTTCGCGTTAAAGTCGTTTGCTTCCAATAAACCTGTTGCATTATCCTGTACCTCTTTCCATAAGATTAAAGGTTGGGTACCAGCAGCTGTGTATTCCCTTGCATCGCTTATGTTTTTATAGTTCCAGTATTCCGGGATCCTGTAATCTATCGGAGCGTTGACTGTAACCGGCCAGCGTACGCAAGCTGTAGTTTTACCCGCCTTGTGCATAGCATCCCAAAGGGTTGGCGATTTTATCAAACTATAATCCCAGTACCATTTACCTGTTGCTCCTTCGGCCTCAAACGGTGTATTGTAGTAAATACCGTGTTTTGCCGGGGTAACCCCCGTTATCATGGTGGTATGATTCGGGTAAGTTACCGACGGGAACACAGGGTTTAACCCTTGTGCTGCAACGCCGTTCTTCATTAATTCCCTTACAGTAGGCATAGCGTAATTAATGCTATCCAGGTAAAACTCGGGCCTAAAGCCATCTACCGTTACCAGTATCACGTATTTGGCCGCAGGGGCTTGTGCTTTGGCACTTTGTTTAAGGCCCAATATTGCGACAAGCGCTATTAGTGTACAGTATATGTTTATTTTCATATTTGTGAAATTAAAATCCGTAACGTAACCCTAACTGGAACTGATAAGGATTACCGCTTAAGTTTGATACACCGGCATTGGTATTAACGCTATATACATACTGTTGCTTAGCGGTATCAAAGCTTTTAATGTTGTAAATAGAAGTTGCACCAAGGTTATGGTTCACACCCCAGTTTCTGTTAAGTAAATTTGTTACGTTAAACAAATCCACTGATAACTCAACGTATTGTTTCTTAGCAATCGCCAGCTTCTTGATCAGCCTTAGATCAACCACACCATAGAAAGGGTTAATACCACCGTTACGCTCGGCAACTTTACCAAAACTGTTACGGATGTATTCTTTCATACCTTTTTCAACTTTAGGGTTGTTCAATACCGCATTGATACCATCTTTTAAGTACTGCGGTGTTGATGAAGCGTTAGGATCATAGATGTAAGCAAGATCATTACTTGCTACAAAGTCGCCGTTAACGTTTCCGTTAACAAATAATGAGTAACGTGTACCGCTTAAGCCCGAGAACCTAACACCAGCGCTAATACCGTAGAATGTTGGTGAGCTACCGTAAGCTACAATTTTGCTCCTGAACTGGTTACCAGAATAGCTCATGCCACCAAGGTTACGTGGATCATCTTTTACGTATTGTACCAGCGTAGCGGTGTTAGCTACGTTACCATTGTAAGAAGTATTATCTTTAGTTTGGTTCCAGGTGTACGATACCGAAATTTCCCCTTGTTTATAATACTTATAATCGGCATCAAAAACAAATGCCATTTGGTTTACTTTACCAACGCTTTCCAGTTCTAACACACGGCCAACCTGAGTGGTTTTTCTGCCTTGTGTCCAGTCAACTGTACCGTTTGTGGCGTTGATGGTACTTGCAGGCACATATACACCTCTATTGTCCTCAGCCGCAAGGCGGAAGAATGGTTGGTCTACCATGTTTTTATCAAGGTAGGTGTAGTTGTTACGGCCTAAGCTTAAATATCCGCTTGCGGTAATCCTAAAGTTTTGAGCGAAAAAGTGCGAGTACGATACGTTCGCTTTGTACACAACCGGTACTTTGGCATCTTTACCATTCATGTTAATAGTTGCCAGTTTTGCTATTGCAGGGTTGTTTAGCAGATCTAAACCCGGTGCCGTTGACGGATTGTTTCGGTACCCCGGGAAGTTTGGCGTTGGTACTAAAGCCGCGTTGGTAATATCTACACCTACAATGTGCGAACCATCAAACAACATGTTGTTGATCATAGAATACGGGTTTAACGCCGAACCTAAAATACCACCACCTAAACGGATAATGTCTTTACCATCCTGGCCTACATCCCATGTGGCCTGTACCCTTGGCTGCACCTGGAAGGTTGCCAGTTTGTTAGATGTATTTAAACCAAGCGTATTGTAAACAACCTGGTTAAAGTTTGCCTGGTCCAGGTAAGTGGTGTAATCTGCACGGATACCCGCTGTAAGGTCAAAACCCGGAAACAAGGTGGTTTGTACCTGTGCGTATAAGTTTGGCGCAAGTATGTTGAATTTTATATTCCTGTCTGATGATGTGTAGATATCTCTTGCATAACGATACGGGGTAAGATTATTGAAATTTGTTAAACCGGTAAAGTAAAAACGGCCGTTTATTTCGCTACCATAAATGGAGTTTTGGTTGGTGAAAGTTAAGCCACCACCAAAGGTGAAGTTGTATTTTCCTTTAGTCCAGTAAACGTTATCTGTTAGCTGGGCAACGTTATTATTGAAATAATCGCCTCCGTAACGCTGGCCGCCTAACTGTATAGCAGTTGTGTAGGTAGAACCATCAGCCGCAACAGACGGGATATTTTGCACAATAGCACGCGGGATATTATCTTCAGGCAACTGGCTGTTCGCAAACATTTTATTGTATTCCCAGTAATGCTGAATTTTCAACTCGTTTGTTAAATTAGGGCTCAGGATACTACGTAACGATGCCATTACGCTGTTGTTTAAACTTTTACGTGTGCTGTACACCTCGTAAATATTAATAGCGGTATTATCACCATCAGACTGGTTGTCCAGATCGTAAATAAAGTTATCACGTATGGTGAACAAGTTCTTAGAGTTTATCTGCCAGTCGATACGGGCGAAACCTGCGTGTGTATTCTTAAATTTATCAAACTGGCCAAACTGAGGCGAGCTTGCCACACCATATTTATTTCTGGCGATGGTTAAATAGTTATCTAAAGTAGCCTGGGTTACATTATAACGTTTTTCGTCATCTGCCGATTGGATGCTGGCAATGTATAACGGCCTTGAATCTGCCTGATGATCCCAAGCGATAAAAAACTGCGCTTTATCTTTTACGATAGGCCCACCTAACGAGAAACCGTATTGGTAGGTAGAAAAAGTTTGGTTACGTTTTAAACCATTTAAGCCATACTTGCTTGATAACCAGTTGGCACGTGCATATGTAAATGCACTTCCGGAAAGCACGTTGGTACCAGATTTGGTTACCGAACTTATAGTACCGCCACCTGCATTACCATAAGTAACATCATACTGGTTGGTAACCACCTGGAACTCCCTAACTGCCTCTAACGAGATAGAGTAAGCTCCTGTTGGCTGGCCACCGGAGATTGTACTCCTTGCTGCCATACCATCAATGGTATAGTTAGTTGCCGATGCCAGCTGGCCGCTTAAGCTACTACCCGCGCTCAATGGCGACAGATCTGCCAGAGAGGTAAAGTTACGGCCGTTAACCGGTAACTTCGCAATATCATTAGCGGTTACAGCAGTGGCAGAACCAATGTTCTCAATTTTATTACGGGTTGATGGTGCTTTGATCTCAACAGCGTTAAGCTCCTGTACTTTTTGCTCCATCGCAAACGAAACCTGCAGCAGGTCGCCCTGGTTTAATGAATAACCAGTTTGCTTTTGCGTAGCCAGGCCCATTGCTTCTACAGTAATACTGTAAGGCGAACCTAATGGAAGCTCTTTCAGTAAAAATGTTCCTTTTGAATTAGATGTAGCTTTAATTGTAAAGCCGGTAGATTCGTTTTTAACGGTAATGGTTGCATTTGGCAACAATGCACCACTTGCATCAGATACTTTACCGGATATACCGGCCAAATTGGTTTGTGCCATAGCCGCTGTTGCAAACAGCAAACTAAAAAGGCAAGCAAGCCATACTTTTTTGAGGAATTGTTTTTTCATGCTTAATCGTTTATGAGTTTTAATTAAGCGCAAAAGTGTAGGAGTAATATTAACGGCGGGTTTGCTCAATGTTAAACTTACATAGTTATTAGTTTAAGTTCAGGTTAAGGCCTTAACAACCATGATAACTATTTATAACGAAACCTTTTTATTGTCGCAACAATTTACTAAATATTTAGTTTAAACATCTCAAACCTTAAACATGAAAAAAGCAATTCTATTAGTATCCCTCATGGCAAATTATTCTTTGGCGGGGGCCCTTACGCCGGTTATCTGATGTCGGAAAATGTTAAAAGTACATCCACAGTAGGGCGTAAAACAGCCCGGGAAAAACATTAATTATACCATTGGCGATAATTTTGATGATCTTAAACGGATGGATTATGGTATTAATGCAATGGCTGGCTTTGCCTTTAACAGTGGCTTTCAGTTAAGTGCGGGTTATGGATTTACGAATGTTTTACCAGAACAAAACGATGTTAAAATTAAAAAACGGATATTTTATATAACTTTTGGGTATTCGTTATAGGCTAAAGCCTCAAACATATGTTTATAAACCAAAAGCCTTTCAAGTTCAGTTGAAAGGCTTTTGGTTTATAAATATTGTAATTCGCATATTAAAAATCTTAAATAATAAATTTATATATCTCATTATTAGATATATAAAAATAAATACCTACTTATGGGTATTGTGGGCACAGGTATCAAAAAATACTTTTGAGTTCAAACAAAACTATATGATGAAAGCACTACCTAAAAAAATTATCGCGGCTGCATTTCTTTTCATGATGGTATGCAGTGCATCATGCAAAAAAGCAGGAGAACTATCTGATGCTATAGACGATGCGGTTGATGACGCCATTACCGAACTGTTATCGGTAAACGCAATAACCGAAGACCTTGACAGGACCAGTAACCTCGAAAACTATGTAGACCAGGTGGTGTTAAACAATAAGTTGATGAGTACCTCGAGTATCCAGATAGATCTGCCGCAATCAATCCCCTATTCTTTCCGCCGCAAAAAATTCACCTTATCAGGTTCGGCATGGACGCCCACTACAATTAATTATAGCGGCACTATATCAAAGTCATTTTTCACCAATAAAAACTCTTCTAACACGCTAAAAATATCCATTCAGGCAAATGAGCCTGTTGTGCGCGTAAATGGCACTATTGCGACAAGCAGTTCAGGGTCGGGCACAGGAACCGGGACCGGTAGCGGTACCGGAACAGGCACTTCATCAACTTTGGTTGATAAGGACGTTTCGGGCAAGGCTTATAAAACTGCAGGTTTCTCTTTCACGCTACCGTCCGGCTACAAAAGCATGAAGATCCGCACGACTGAAAAAAATAACAATTACCGTAACCTGGCCGACCTGTTTGTTCGCAAAGGTTCGGCACCTTTTGTTGAAGGCCCTGTGCCGCCAACCTACCAACCCAAATACGCATGGACAGCCGACTATCACGAGATAGGTGTAAACCGCAATGACCGTTCGGTTACCATCATTAACCCGTCATCCGGCACGTGGTATGTGGCGCTTTACGGCTATAATTCAGATTTCGATTCGCAGGTTATCATAACCGTGACAAAATAAAATCTAACTTTATTGCAATCAAAAAGCCTTTCAGTTTGACGCTGAAAAGCTTTTTCAACTATTAGTTATTGGGAATTACAACAATAGCCCCTTCAAATCCGCAGGAGAATAATTGATAGACTTTAGTGTTTTATTATCCGCCGTGCGGAACACTAAAAATTTCTCTTCTTCCTCCTTGTAATGTGCTTCGCTTCCGTCTTTCTTCAAGTAATGTGCAATGGTTTCATTTGCTTCTTCGATGGTATTGCAGGCTTTGCTCATGTTTGAGCGGTGCACCTCATCAAACAGGGATTTAAATTTATCACCAAGGCCAAACTCCAGTATGGCACCTGCCAGTACGTATTGAATATCGCAAAGAGCATCGGCAATTTCAACCAGGTTGTTGTCGGCAATGGCTTCCTGTAGTTCCCTTACCTCTTCGGCCAAAAGGGCAACGCGCAGGTCGCAGCGGGCTTGTGATGGTATAGTTGGCTCATCAAGAACCGGGTGTTTAAACGTTTTATGAAATTCGGCAACCTGGTTTAACGGCGATGCTTCCTGCATGTTATAATAGCTTTATAAGTGTTAATGATTAAGCCAAAGCTACTAATTTTTGATGCTTTTTACAGTGGAACCTTTTTAATAATCTACTAATGAAAAACCTCTCCCAATGTTAAGTTTATATATAACGCAGCTGTTATCGCTATAAAAACGTATTTTTGCAGTGGTTTACACATTGTTCATACTTAACCTCCCCGGCGCATGGATATCAATCATAATAAAGACCTCGGTACAAAACAAAAAGCGCTTGCCATAAACCTCGACCCTGCTATTTACGGTTCCTTTGCCGAAATTGGTGCAGGCCAGGATGTAGCAGCTAACTTTTTTAAGGCCGGTGCATCATCAGGCACCATCGCCAAAACCATGTCGGCTTATGATATGACCTTTTCTGATGCCATATACGGCACGCAACAGGTAAAGCGTTATGTAACAGAGCAAAGGCTTTTAGCCATGCTAGAGAAAGAGTATGATTTATTAATAGAACGCCTTGTAGAACAGCGCGGTCATAATACCACTTTTTTCGCCTTTTCTGACACATTTTCGGCCCTCAATTACTTTAAAACGAACGACGGCCACGGCTGGATGGGCGTGCGTTTCCAGCTAGAACCAAATGGCAAATATCAGGACGTACTATTGCACGTAAAACTCTTGGATAACAATAACAACCTACAGCAGCAGGCCGTGGGTGTATTGGGCGTTAACCTCATTTATGCTTGTTTTAACTATTATAAACAACCCCTTAGCTTTTTGCTCTCGTTGATGGATGACCTGTCGAAAGACCGCATCCAGGTAGATATGATCCATTTTGAGGGTCCTGAATTTACCAAGGTAGATAACCGTTTAATGAGCCTTTATTTGGTAAAATACGGATTCTCGGATGCAGCACTATTTGGCCCGAATGGTAAGAACAGGCAACCGAGTGAAGTGCTTTATAAAAAGCATATTGTGGTGGTTCGCGGGCGTTTCAGGCCGGTTATTAACGTGCATATAGATATGCTAAAAACCGGTGTAGAGCAGTTTTTAGATGAGCCGGATGTAGACAAGGATAGTGTTGTGGTAATCACCGAGCTTACCCTGCAATCCCTAAAGGAACGCGACGCTGATGAGAATGCCGACATTGATGAGAAAGATTTTCTTGACCGGGTGGATATCCTTTGCTCGCTTGGGCAAAATGTGTTGATCTCCAACTTCCACGAATATTATAAGCTGGTAGCTTATCTATCGAAAATTACCAAGCTAAAAATGGGTGTGGTATTGGGATATCCTAACTTGGAGTACATTTTTACGGAGGAACATTACCAGAACCTGCCAGGGGGTATTTTAGAGTCGTTCGCCACGCTGTTTAGCCGTAAGGTAAAGGTGTTTATATATCCTACCCTGCGCGATGGGCAGATCTGGAACAGCGAGAAATTTACCCTGCCCCCGCACCTAATAGACCTTTACCAATACCTGATAGCGAATAATAAGATAGAGGATATTAAAAACTATAACAAAAGCAACCTTAACCTGCAAACCGATAAAGTTTTACAATTGATAAAAGAGGGTGCCGATGGCTGGGAGCAATTTGTACCCGCCGAGGTTGCCGCGATAATTAAGGAAAGATGCTTATTTGGTTATGCCTGCGAAGTTAAAAGTGATAACACCGCTACCCCAAAAGCCGAATTATAGTCATAAAAAAAAACGGATGTTTCTCACCAAACAAGCGATCATCCCTTAACAACGAATTTATTGTGCAGTAAACTTAAAGCTGTGGATGACGACCTCGAAAGGTTTATCATCTGTTGGCGCCTGGCCTTTAAACAGCCAAAGATTTAAAAGCACCGGCATAGCCACACTGCTTATAGATACCGACGGGCTCTTGAACTCTTTACTCAAAAATAGATGATCCCTTGGCTCGTCGTTCAAATGGCCGTATAGGGTTTTAAATGTAACGCTATTAGCCGTACGGATGAACCTATGGGTTGTATAAGTACCATTGGGCGATGTAAACTCTGAGCTATAGCTGGTATGCCTTGGCGGGTCGCCGGCTTTTGGGTAAACCGTATAATTTAAGTTTGGATAAGCGCTATTACCCCAACGTGCAAACTCAATGTCTATCTCATCACGCGCATCGGTACCTGAGTAATTAAACAGACCCAGTACCAGGTTTTTATCAAACTTATCTACATCGGCATCAATTTGCCATTGGTAAGTGCCCATGCCAAAACCTTCGATACTGGCAACTTCGGCGCATTCCCAACGGCCATTAGTGGCATTCTTACTTATTTTTAAGTGTAACCATCCACTGCCATCAATCCATACGTTGTTGCCGCTCCAGTAATTTGGGCCGGGGCCGGTTGATTCTGTAGGTTCTTTTACATTCCAGGTATAGCCACTCCATTTAATTGTTTGGCCCTGTGCATTTGCATTATTATACACGGCGGTTGCCAATAAGGCAACCGCTAAAACAAATATTCTTTTCATTGTCGCTGCTATTTTATCCCGTTAAATAAGGCCAACATTAGCGAGTTGGCATCTTGCGTATCATAATCGCCTGCCCATACATAACCACCTTTAAAGCCATTATTTTTTATATAACCAGCCTTTAAGGTAACTAACTGCACACCGCTGTAGTAAACACCTTTTCCAGACTTATCGGTAAACTCTTTACCAAACGCGGTTGGGTCGGCAGCTAGGATAGCTTTGTAGGTCATGTAATCATATGACCCCCAGCTTTCGTTGTTACCCGCTCCGTTTAATGCGTTGTAACGTAACCCAAATGCAGGCACACCCAAAACCAGTTTGCTTGCAGGTAAGTGGAAGTTTGTCCATTTTTCAGCCCCCTCTTTCATAAAGGCCAGGCTTGACGACTGGCCAACCTGTGCATCGGGTCCTATGTGGATGTTATCCTCAAAAGTGTGCAGGTTAACCCATGTTGCAGCAGAAAGATCGGGATACTCCCAATGCTGGTAATTGGTGGTTACTGTAACAGTAATAATAGCCTTTGCCGGTAAAGCTGCCTTAAGCTGGGTAAGGAATGGGCCTATAGCATGGATATTATCCGGCGCGTTGCCCGAATTAATATCTGTCATCATGATATCCACACCGTCCATTTGTTTAGCGGCTACATAAGCCTTAACCAGGCCAACCAATTTGGTACGTTTTGCAGCGTCGCGGATGGCGGTACCAAAATCGTTGGTTTCGTAAATTGCCCAGCCATCAATGCCTGACAGCCTGCCGCTGATGCCCATAATAACCGGTACGCCTGCAATGTGCGCCCTTGCTACAATTTCCCTTGCTTTCTGGCCCGCTTCGCCCGGTGAAGTATCCAAGTCGCCTTCAGGAGATACTAACCCAATTTTGTAAGCAACGTGGGTAACGTTGTTGAAATTTACGTTGGCAGCGGTTGCATCCTGTGTAAGGTAGGTCATCGCAATTTTGGTGTATGGCTTAAATGTATAGGTTGATGGATTAACCAATACCTTGGTACTCCTAACACTCGAATCACCGTTGTAAGATACCTTTAGTTTGATCACAAACTCTCCGCCCCTTGCAGGGGCGAATGCAAATTTTTTATCTTTTGATACTTCCTTGCCATCAACCATCCAGCTTACATCAGCTTTGCCGGCAGGTGTAATTTCGATACCGTTGAATTTAGCGGTATCGCCTTCGTTGATGATCTGCGCGCCCGAAAAATCCCTCAAGATATCGAAGATCCTTGGCTGAAGCGGGTTGCCGGCTTCCTGTTCTTTGGCGATGTCTTTTTTACACCCGGTGCTTAATGCAACCATCATCACCAGCAGGAATAATATTTTTTTATAGACCTTTTTCATTTTCTTTTATGATTTAATATGTTGTATATCTTATTTTTTTGCTGACTTTATCTCGGCGTCAATAGTATTTAATAACAAGTTTGTACCAGCATCGTCCTGTAGCAGCTGCCATATCATAACACCACCTGCCTTTTGCAAAGCCAATGTGGTTTTACTTTTAATGGTTGGCATGCCATTGTAGTAAATGGTACCACCGGCAGATACGGTTACCTCGTCCTTACTTTCTGCTCCGGGATATTTTTTGATGATGTCTGAGAAAGCCATATCCTCGGGCACACCGTTACCGAAACCATAACCATAGAATGGTAAACCAAGACTTAACTTTTCTTTGGCTATGCCGCGGGTACCGCCCCAATAGTTAAGGTCATCAACCGCCATTGAGTACGGCGAATGCTGACCGGGTTTTTCGGGTTTCCATGGCCCTGTTTTATCGTACGACATAATGTTGATAAAGTTGAACTGTGCCAGTGCCTTGTTGGTGTACTGCGTTGCATAAACTGTTGCAATAGCCGTTGTAAGCAACTTGCCCTTAGGCGTCAATAGTGCCTTTAACTCTACCACAAAGGTTTCGTAATTGGCATCCACAAAGTGTCCTTCCAGGTCAACATCAATACCGTCCAGGTTGTACTGGTCGGTTAGTGATGCTAAGCTGCCTACCAGTTTTGCGCGACTATTTTTATCGGCTATCAGCGTAGTGTAATACTCCGGCGCAAGTCCGCCACCAATTGATGCCAAAATTTTTACGTTTTTTGCATGCGCGGCAGTAACCAGTTCTTTCAACCCGCTAAGCGTGCTAAAAGTGCCGTTTGTATCGGGGTTTATAAATGCGATATTCAAATGGGTTATCTTACTAAAATCAAATCGCATAGCCCGGCCATCAACCACATTATATTCGCGCAGGTAACCCACCACCCTAAACGAGGCGGCTGCCACCGGCGTTTTATCGCCATCCGTCTTCACCTCAGATCGCGCACTTTTTTTACAGCTACACATAAATACAACCAATAAAATAACACACCAAATATTACTTTTTATTATCTTCATCATCAATCTTTTATACTATTGTTTATCCCACCAAACGCGTGCGGTCCAGTCGTCAAGCCCGCCGGTTAGTTTGGCAATGGCTTTGTTAATGTTTGTAGCGTTCTGTTCAGTTTCGGTAAGCGGGTATTCAAACCTGCGTGGCGTGGTTGTAGTGGTTGATTCACCGGTAATTGCAGGTGCTAAAACCGGGAAGCCTGTGCGGCGCCAGTTTGAGTAAGCTTCGGGGCCGTTTAATAGTAAAGCGATCCAAAGTTGTGTATCAATCGCTTTTAACTCATTGCCCGGTGCAAGGGGGTTATCTGTTCTAAAGTTTTGGATCTGGGTGTAGGTAATTACCGGTCCGCCTTTAAACAGGGCCAATTGCTTCATGGCTGCAGCCACACCATTTTCGTAATGTGTTTTAGCACTTGCACCTAAATTCAGGTTCCAGCGTTGGTTTGCTTCAGCCAATAAAAGTTCGGTTTCGGCATAGGTAATGTGGAAATATGGTGCATCATTAGTGATCATCCAATTAGCTAATTGCACTTTTTGGCCATTATTTGGCACCTGCACAATGCGGCCACCACCAAGGTCAACATTCACAGCGCCCATAAAATCATCGTAGTTATATTTACCGGGGCCAACTCCTATAATACCAACACCAGCGGTTCTTAAAGCATCGCTTACGTCGAGCCTTTCCGAAGGTTTATCCGGGTTAACCCAATAATTACGTGCTATAGGCTTTAAACGCGGGTCGTTGGCATCACTCATCGCTTTTAACAAAGTTGAACAAATACGTGGGCGGCCCTCATCCGGGTATTGGTTAATAGCAACCGAGATCCCGTTACCGCGGATATCCGAATAGCTGTTTTGCACATCGGTGTGGTGGGTTATGCAATTATCATCGGCACTAATAAATACACCTGCTGCGTAAGCTGCCTGTACTTCCGCTTTTGCTTTGTCGGGGTCAACCTTGCTCAACCTCATGGCTAAACGCAGGTGTAACGAGTTTGCGAATTTTTTCCAGGCAACTATGTTACCCTGGTAATAAATATCTGCGGCTACGTTATCTTTTGATGCATCCAATTGTGCCGATGCTTCTTTCAGTTCTTTAAAGAAATCGTTGTAAATATCCTGCTGTGTATCAAACTCGGGTCGAATAATGCCGGAAATATAGGCCTTACCGGCCTGTTTGTAAGGGATGTCGCCATAAAGGTCTGTCATACGGGCAAAAATGTACACCTTCATAATACGGCACATGGCGTTCAGGTTGCTTTTAAGCGGGTCTTTTGCAGAACGCTCGGCAGCATCAACAATGTTCAACACATCGTTAGGGTAGCCAAGTTCCCAAAGCTCGGACATGTATTGTCGGTTCTTTACATATTCGAAACCGTAGCGGTTGTAATAAGCACCGCCAATTTGCTGCACCAATGGCATGGTCATGATGATGCTGCTACGTTCGTTAATGGTTAACTCGCCAGAGAAACGCAGTTGTGTTAACACCAACTGATTAATCGGGTCAAGATTGCTCGACTTGGTGGGGTCGGTATTTAAGCTGCCAAAATCTTCGAACTTTTTACAGGATATCGATAGCGTGGTAACCGCTAAAAGCACAATGGCTATTTTGTTTATATATCTTTTCATATCTATATGATTGTCAATAGTCTATATCTCTTGTTAGAATTTCACGTTTAAGTTAAAGCCCCAGCTTTTCCTTGATGGTAACGAGCCATACTCAAGGCCCTGGCCGTTACCATTGTTGTAGTTAGAATCCGGGTCAACATTGGGTACATTTTTATGTATGATGAACGGGTTACGACTAACCAGCGCTACCGACATATTTTTGATTCCCCATTTTGATGAAACTGCACTTGGGATATTATAGCTTACCGTGATCTCTCGCATTTTGATATAGCTTGCATCGTAAATAAACGGCGTAGCTACACCATTACCATCGCTGTAATAATTGGCCCAGTATATTGATGGATCAACAGCCTTGGTGTTTTTAGCATAAATAGGTTTACCTGCTCCATCAACGCCGGTTTGTACCACACCTTGTGGTACGTAGCCCCTAACATTACCGGCTGCTGTCCATTGCTCAATGCTCATACCGGCGGTTTGGCGTGCTTCTTCAGATGCTATCCACTCGGCCCTGCCCGGTAAGGTTACCAAACTTGCGCCGCGTATAACGTTGAACAAGTTAGTCATCGAGAACAGGCTTGCACCATGTTTAATATCCACTACGAAGCTTAAACCAAAGTTTTTATAAGAGAACTGACTGCTTAAACCGCCCGTCCAGCTCCAGGTACCTTTACCAAGCACCTCTCTGTCAACCGTTTGCATTGGCGCAAGGGTAACCGGATCGAGTATGGCATTGCCCTGAACGTTTTTTTGGCCGCCGTAACCTAATATAGCCCCATATGGGGTATTTGGCCTTGCAACAACAGATGTACCTAACCAGCGTGCGTCAGAAAGCGTAAGGTATGGGATACCCTCGGCAAGAGATTCTACATTGTTGATGTTGCGCGCAAAATTCACGTTAAAGTCCCAGCTAAAATCTTTGGTTACAATAGGCCTTGCGTTTAAGGTAACCTCAATTCCCTTATTAGCAATAACACCTGCATTTACCAGGCTTTGCGTAAAACCCGAGCTTAACGGGATATTAACGATATTGATCTGGTCCCTTGATTTTGAGGTGTAATAAGTAACATCCAAACCAATCCTGTCATTAAAAAACTTCAGGTCGGTACCCACTTCAAAAGAACGTGTACGGGTCGGTTTAAGGTCGTTACCAGGCGGTTTAATGGTTGTACCGATACCACCTATAGCCTGCCCGTTAAAGTTTTGAGGGTTAAGGGCATAAACTAAATTTAGCATATATGGATCAGTGCTGCTTGCAACCTCGGCACCCGATACCCGGATCTTGCCAAATGACAGTACTGATTTAGGAATATTGAATGCATCGGTAAATACAAAACTTGCTGATGCTGACGGATAGGTGTAAGCATTTTTACCGGCCGGCAGTGTTGATACTGCATCCCGGCGAACGGTTGCATCCAAGTATAAATAACCTTTGTATCCGGCTGTGAACAAACCATATACAGACCTGGTTTCCATTGCTCTTGGCGAGAGCTGGATGATGGTTTTATCAGAGAAGCTATTAGAACTTATTGCATCTGTTGCCACCATATTTATATAGTTACCTGTGTAGCCAGGTGCCGCACTACGTGACAAACTTGTACCCAACCTTGCAGATAAGTTTAAAGATCTGGTCACTTGTTTCTGAGCGGTTAGTAATATATCAGCCTCGGTAGTTTGTACCTTTTGGTTGGTAGTTTCTAACCTGCCGGTTAACGAGCCGGGGGTTGAACGCGGGCTGAATTTCTCGTAGTCGAAATAGGTGAAATCTGTAGAGGCGCGGCCCTGCAAATTCAACCAACTGGTAAAAACGTAGTTGGCCTGCAAACCACCTATCATGCGGTTCTTTTTGGTGCGGTTACTCATCTCGTTAATTACCCAGTATGGGTCCAGCCTGTATTGGCCTCCGCCCCACTCTACGTAATTACCTTCCACATCTTTATAGCCTGTTTTAAAGTAAGCCTGGTCAACGTTATTAGCCAGTCCAATAAAGTTGTTACCAATGTTACCCGGATCATCAGCCAATGACGGGCGGTTTTTAACATTCTCGTTCATGTACATTACCCTGGCTTCTACCGTAAGGTTTTTGCCGAATTTGGAGCTACCTGTAAAGTTGAATGTGTTACGGCGCATGTTGCTGCCCGGTACAATATCGTTGTTACGAAGATCTGAGATGGACAAGCGGAAGTTTCCTTTATCGCTTGAGTTTGATAACGCGATAGTATTGGTAAAAGTTGAACCCGTACGAAAGAAATCCTGGATATTATCCTTCACCAAAGCATAAGGGCGGTATATACCGTCGAACCCAATTACCTGTAAGTTTGGATCTAAACGTGGGCCAAAGTTATTGAACAGGGTGTTTTTTGCCTGTGCGGCATCTATCACCAATTGCTCTGAACTGCCCTGCCCGTAAATGAACTGGTTTCCATCTAAAGTGGTTAGTTGTTTTTCAAAAGAAGAGGTGCTGTTAAATTCGATACCCAATTCTTTACGAGTACCTCCACGTTTAGTAGTTATTAAAATAACACCGTTACCTGCGCGGCTACCGTAAAGTGCCGAAGCAGAAGGGCCTTTCAGCACGCTTATCTTATCTACATCATCTGGATTAATGGCAGATATGGCATCGCCAAAATCCTGGCCACCCGAATATTTGCCACCGCCCACCTGGCCGTAGTTAGAGTTATCTATCGGCACACCATCTACCACATATAATGGCTGGTTATTGCCAGTAATAGTTGTGTTACCACGAATAATAACCCTTGATGAACCTGCAGGGCCACCTGCTGTGCTGTTGATAACCAAACCGGCAACTTTACCCGCAAGCGAGTTCATCACATTGGTTTCGCGGGCTTTTTTCAGGTCGTTACCGTCTACCTCGGCAAAGGCATAACCCAAAGCGCGTTGTTCGCGTTTGATACCAAGGGCAGTTACAACTACCGTTTTTAATTCGGTGCTGCTAAGGCTTAGGTTAATGGTTACAAACTTTACGTTTTCGCTGGCTATAACAGATGATGTCTCAAAACCAAGCATTCTAAAGGTTATTACATCGCCGGCGTTAGCTTCTACAGCAAATTCACCCTGGTTATTGGTAACAGCCGATTTATCGTTCCTGGTGTTCACTACAGTTACCCCCGGCAAAGGTAGCTTGTCAGAATCCAACACTTTACCTTTAAGGATAAACGCTACTGTATTAGCATTGCTTTTAAACGCCTGTATCATTACCGTTTCGCCGGCAATTTTATACCTCACGTTTATCCTGCTTGCTAAAGCTTCGATAACATCGTTCAATTGCTTGTTGGTTACCTTAAGGCTGATCCTGCGTTTAAAGTCAACATCGGCAGGGTTGTATGAGAAATGAACTTTAGTGGCATCCTCAATTTGCTTAAACACTTTATCAACAGGCTGGTCTTGCCAGTTAAAAGAGTAAAACTCTGCTTTGGGTGCCGACTGGGCGTAAGCACTGGTACAAATAACCAGGAACACTGCCCCAAGCATCCTCAGCAACATTTTCGAAAAAAAACGTTTAGCGGGTAGTTTTTTTAGCATAGTTTTAAAATTTAGGTTGCGTTTATTTTAATTATAGTTTAGTTTTTAGAATACAAGTTTTACAGTGCTGCCATCGTGGTTATAAGTGAATTTGTTTACAAAGCCAATGGCATCAAGCACATCGGTTAGTTTTTTATTATTGAACTGACCGGTGAACATTATTTTCCCGGCTTCTTTCTCATCTGCTTTAATAACTACACCATAGGTATTAGCTATTTTTGCAGCTATATCTTTAAAATCGGCATTGGTAAATACAAGCCTGCTGTTTCTCCAGTTTTGGATCTCAACTTGGTCAAAGTCCGATTTGGTGAAGCTGTTATTCCCTTCCGCCAAAACAACCTGCTGTCCTGGTATCAGGACCTGATCGGCAATTTTTGATTGGGTTTGGGTTGCCTCAACCTTAACTTTACCTGTCGATAGCATTACACTCGCGGTTCTGGCATCACCGTAGCTGGTTACCTTAAATGATGTACCTAAAGCTGTGGTGGCTGTTTTGTTGGTTAACACCACAAAAGGGCGTGTTTTGTCTTTAGTAACTTCAAAAAATGCCTCGCCGGTTAAAAGCACATGGCGGTTTTCCGTATTATAATCGTTAGCTATTTTTAGCGAGCTCGATCCGTTAAGCGATACGGTTGAACCATCTGGCAAAACCACCACTTTGCGGTTGCTGAAGTTTGTTTGGGCTACCATATGATAATTATTATTGGTTACCTGGCTGTACAACACCGCGCCTGAAATGGGTGCATTATACCGATACAAACCATAACCTATTGCCAACACCAATAACGTAGCGGCAATAGCGATGCGTGGCATCCATAAACGGCGGATGTTGGTTATCTGTATGCTTTTTGTTTTAAGCTGCTCGGCCGCTATTGATGCCTTTAATTTGGTAAGGGCATCCTGTTTTTCTTCTTTACTTATTTTGATGCTCAGCAACAGGCAGAGTTCGCGGGCATCGGCAATTTTCTTTTTTAGAAGAGGTTGTGTTAAAATGATGTTTTCCCAGTGTGTTTTATCAGCTTCGTTAAGTTCGTAACAATAGTTAATAAAGCTTTCATCCGTTAAAAAATCCTCGATATTAAAATTTATGTAGTCCATTAAGTTGGTGTTTGTATACAAGTGCAATAGATTATTCTTTTTTACCAATACTTTTTAAAATTATTTACAAAGATTTTACATATCTTCATCATCAAATTAACAATGGGATGTTAAACCACTTTAGGGATCAGGTAGATGAACATTAAAACAGAACGGGTAAAAAAGAATTGGGGGTTGCTTGTGCAAGGCGATCAGCAAGGCTTGTATGCCTGTTTTGATATTTTTTATGACGACCTGTACCGCTTTGGCGTTTGCATGTATAAAAACCCCGAACTGGTTAAAGAGAGCATAAACAATCTGTTCATTGAGCTTTGGCGGATACAGGAGAAATTATCTACCGTACAAAACGTTCAGCAGTATGTGCTTACCATATATAAGCGTATCCTATATAAAACCTATAAGCAATACAGCCGCGATACTTTCACCTCTACCCTGGAAGAAGCCGACATAGAATCAGCCATAGCCGAGCAGCCCTACGAAAACATCCTGATAGCCAGCCAACAGGACGAAATCACCAAAAAACGCCTTCAAAAAGCCCTAAACCAACTTACGCCCCGCCAAATAGAGATTGTGCAGTTAAGATATTTTGACCAGGTAAGTTTCTGCGAGATTAGTGAGCGTACCGGCCTAACCGAAAGGACTATTTACAACACTTTACATAATGCTATCAAAGTATTAAGAGAGGTTTTTTTGCTGGGGATAATTGCAAAGCTGTTTAACTAAATATACTTTTTTTGATAAAAATGTATATTAAATTAGTGGATGCTATCATAATTAAAATATTTATAGCCATGCATTATTAAAATAAAAATAAATTATCTTTAGCTCACCAAGCATTTTTACAACAATTTCTTTTAAAGACTATTAGCCGAAGATATTTTTTAGGCAAGGGCGCTATGCTTGCAGGTGGCACCTACCCCGCAATAATGGCTTTATGCCTATTGCGCCCCGCCCTGCACATGCATTTAACTTACAAGGGTATGGCAATGGCAAACATATTATCATACTAGGTGCAGGTCTGGCAGGCATGACCAGCGCTTACGAGTTAACCAAATTAGGTTACCGCTGTAGACCCTGACACCAAAATTGCATCAGCAGTAAAAGTTAAAGAATTGACCACCCATGATGCCAAGAATTATGCTTTAACCAAGTTGGTATTGGTATCGGCACAAACTAATGGTAATAATATTAAGCTGAACAGCGAAGTATTGCAGGCCACACCATACCACCCCATGCTAACCAAACAGGGTAACCAAAAAATCGGTGAAGTAACTTTAGGGCAGGATGTACTTTGCCTTTACGAGCAAACCGGCAATTACGAAAGCTTTACCGTCCTATTAAAAACTGAGCAGGCCGGGGGCGCCCAAAAAAGTTTATAACATTGTGGCTGATGGCGGCAGCAGCATTATTATGAAAGGCGTTATGGTGATGCAGAAATAACCTTAATACTTTATAAAACAAAAAAAGGGCTTATTTTAGAAGCACTTTTTTTGTTGGCGGCGGTAACACATTCCGCGATTGCTTCGTTTATCTTATATATCCACATTGCCGATTTTTAAAAATCGGCAAATGATTTTTTAATGCAATTTGGTAAACTTGCCAAATATTCTACCATTTCTATACATGACCAAACAGGCACCTTCCATCTATAATTTACACTTCGCGCTGGTTTGTTTAAGTTCGCTGTTGTTTTCTGCAAGCTTTAATATGCTGATTCCCGAGTTACCCTCCTACCTAACCAGCCTTGGCGGTGGTGAGCATAAAGGGTTGATCATCGCACTATTTACGTTAACCGCGGGCATCTCCCGCCCATTTAGCGGTAGACTTACTGATACTGTTGGCCGTGTGCCCGTAATGGCGGTTGGTTCCATAGTTTGTTTTGTTTGCGGCTTTCTTTACCCGATATTAAGCACTGTTTCTGGCTTTCTATTTCTAAGATTACTGCACGGTTTTTCAACAGGCTTTAAACCGACCGCAACAGCAGCCTACGTTGCTGATATCATCCCGCGTGAACGTTGGGGCGAGGCATTAGGCCTGCATGGCATTTGCTTTAGTACAGGGCTTGCCATAGGGCCATTTATTGGCAGTACCATACGGTTATATTTTTCACTAAACTCATTATTCTATACTTCTTCATTTTTAGCGCTGATGTCCATTATCATTCTGATGAATATGAAGGAAACGCTTAAGGTAAAACAGAAGTTTAGCCTGTCTATATTAAAGATCTCCCGTAAGGATATCATAGCTGTAGAGGTTTTACCTGCAGCGATCGTAACGTTGCTATCCTATGTGGCTTATGGCGCCATACTAACCGTTATACCCGATTGGAGCGGCCACCTGGGTATTATGAATAAAGGTTTATTCTTTATGGTGTTTACCATTGCATCACTGCTAATCCGTTTTGGGGCCGGGAGGGTATCTGATAAATACGGCCGGGTTTCTGTTATTAAAACCGGGTTGGTTTTATTAGTAATTGCCCTCGTGGTTATCGGTTACCAAAAAACGGCTTTTGGCCTATTGGCGGGTGGTGTAATTTATGGCGTGGCTACCGGCATCTTGTCCCCCGCCCTAAACGCATGGACGGTTGATATGAGCAAACCGCAGCACCGCGGCAAGGCCATGGCAACTATGTATATTTCGCTGGAAGCAGGGATCGGTTTAGGCGCTTTGATCTCGGGCTGGTTTTACCAGGATGTGATTGGCATGGTTCCTTATATTTTATATGCTACGGCAGTGTTTACTGTTTTTGCCATCATTTACATGATGTTCCGTTCGCAAATACCCGAAAAGCACCGGGAAGACGTGCTGATGGAAACAGATATCTAAACAACCTCCACAAACCCGCATTTCCGAAAGTACGGTAGCCACAGGTAGGCATCGGCTAAAAGATCGGCAGGTGGTATATTTTGGTTAATACTTAAGGCAGATATCGCATCATATAAATTAGCATGGTTTTTACACTCCTGCAACAACAGGTATTGCATTTTAGAAATCTCGTCAAGTACTATTCTGTAATTTTTCCTGCTTATGGCCATAAAGGTTTTTTGCGGCGAGGGTAATTCATATTGCTCATCACGCAGTACGGCTTCAAAAAATTCCTTCATGGGCAGGTCCAGTTCCAGCAATTGAAGGCATCCGGGGATGCGAATGTTAAGTGTGGTGAAGAACATTTGATAAACATCATCCACATTAGTATCCAATATATCATCCTCGGTTCCTCTTGCACGCATGGCAACCTGTCGGGCACGTTCTACTCTGGCTAATGTTGCGGGGATGTCGTAAGCGCTGCTATCATCCCCCTCGGGTAATTGTGGTTTAGTTTTGTCTAAAAAGTCGGGAAACTTCTCGCCCAAATCATACAAAGTATAAGATGTTGACGGGTGATACATCAGGTAAGCCTTTGCGAAACTATCGAACAGTTCCTCGCCCATAAACTTCCTGCTGATGGAATAATCGGCATACATGCAATCCAGCAACCTCATCATATAGCCCGAGCTGTATACATTTAAACGCGCATGTACCGAAGCTATTTCGTTATCAGTTACTACGTCATGTTCGCTCAACTGATAAGTCTGGTTAGCAAAACCTATCTTTTGGTTAAGAAAGCCGGGCGCCATCACTACGGTGCGCAACCAGTTTTGCAGCAATGCGGTATCCTGTTTAACCATTTGATGCCTGCAACTGAAAATCTACCGGATTTGATACCGGCAAATGTGGTGAGCGATAAACCCCTTCCTGCGGGATATTCCCCTTTAAAACTTCTTTGGCCTTAAAAAGTTCCTCCAGCAATTCGGGATACTCGGGGATCTTTGCATCCCATTCTAATAGGGTGCTTACGCCCCCGGTTAAGTTATATGCCTGGTGGAATAGTTCCCAAACTTTTGATGGCACGGGTTGATCATGGGTGTCAATCAACAGGTCGCCGCAATCTGTAGGCCCGGCCAGATGCATCTGTACAATATGTTCGTGCGGCAGGCTATCGATGTACTTGGCAGCGTCAAAGCCGTGATTATGGGCTGATACAAAAACGTTGTTCACATCAAGTAATAAACCGCAACCGGTTTCTTTAGCCAAAGCTGACAGGAACTCCCACTCGGGCATCGTTGATGCCTTAAACTGCAGGTAGGTCGATGGGTTTTCTAATATAAGCGGTCGCTTTAAGTAATCCTGAATTTTTAAAACCCGTTCGGCCACATGATCAAGGCTTTCTTCGGTCATGGGCATGGGTAACAGGTCGTGCGTATTGGTGTAGGCAACGCCTGTCCAGCACAGGTGGTCAGAGATCCATTCGGGTTCTATCTTTTCGGCTAACTCTTTCAGCTTTTGCAGGTATGTATAATTAAGCGGGTCGGTACTGCCGACAGACAGCGAAACACCGTGCATTACCACCGGCACCTGCTTGCGCACATGCATTAACACATGGCTGGCAAAGCCAAAATCATCCATAAAATTCTCGCTGATGATCTCGAACCAATCTACCCCTGCCGGGTTGTTGAGCAGGTAATTGAAATGCTTATTTCGTAAACCCACGCCAAGGCCCAAATTTGGCAGGCCCAGGCGTGGTATAGTTTTAATACTCATGGCAATTGATTTTTTTAGAGTCTCATCCCAACCCTTCTCTAAAGGAGAAGGGTTTTATAAATTTCTAATCAAAGTCCTCTCCTTTGGAGAGGATTAGGTGAGGCTTTACGGTGGCAATTATTTTTTAGGTAGATGGCGGGAAAGCCAAACGCAGGTCGCTTGGTTTTGGCTTTTCGGGAATAGGTACGCCACGTTTTTTAAATACCGCAGCATAAGCGTTCCAGGCTACATCATAAACCAGGTCGCCTTGGGCGTAAACAACAATTGCAAACGGGGTTGGTTGGTATTTAGGCTTAGGGCCAAAATCATTCAACTGCATCTGATATTCGTTTGGTGCTGATAAAGATGGGTACATCTGCGAGGCCGACATAGGCACCGCGCATCCGCCTAAACTGCCACATGCGTTATCTGATGGCGGGCTGTACGGCGATACCTTTGAGCCCTTAGCTTTCAGGAAGGCATTATTCGTAGGTTGACCACAACCGCCGCCGCCACCTGTCGATTGTACAAAGCCACAACCGCCTTCGCCCTTGCACTCGTTTGAACCTTTACAGGCGTGAAACAGTTGCACAGGCGCACAACTTGCCGGGTCTTTTACAATATCCTCATCGAGGTTTAAGCCTTGGCAGGCGTGGTATAAATGTTCGTTGCGGTTCAATGGCGGGTAATCCTTAGAGGTTACGCCCAATGAGATATCAGGAACTTTGCCGAATACCGCCCAGCAGATAGATAACCTATCTCCGGAGCCTCCCATTGATGGGTAAGGAAACGCGGTTTTAGGGTTTTGGAAATAATCATTCAATACCCTGGTTACACCCGCGATGGCACCGGTTGAGGCACGGCTAAACAGGTCGAAGTTTTTACCGTCGGCATCGTTCAGCTTTAAACGGTTAAGCGCGCCGGCAACATCGCCAGATAATGGCAATTGCGGGTAAAGTGCAGGGTTATATGCCTTGGTTTGCAGCATTTCAGGTGTCCACTTGTTGCCTTTTGCATGCCATTGGTCCCAGGTTTCAATCTTACCGCTTCTAACCAGTTCTAACACGAAGGCAAATGTTTCATAGTGATCCATTTTGCCGAAATGGCCGCGTGCTTCTGCCTTGGCCGAGTCTACTTCCACACCGGTAGCATTGAACGACGGATATTTGGCACGTAATACAGGGCACTTAGGCTGAAACATATCCTGTACAACCGTTAGCGTTAAAGGCGCTTTTAAATTGCGGCTTTTGCTCACGCGCTGTAAGATCTCGTCGATAACGCCGCCGCCTTCGCCCTGGTCGGTAATGCCGTTTATCATGTTCAGCACATCATACAGCGCTTTTTCAAGATCGCCGGTATTGATACTGGTTGGCATGTATGGGTATTCGTCCTGGCTTGTTTGCGTTGCGTCAAGCCGGCCCGGGTTAAATACTTCTTTTTGAATAGCGTACTCCAGCTTCCTGTTATCGCCTCCCTTAGTTGATACCGCCTGCGATTTTGCAAGGCCTTTTTTGTAAACTATCTCCCAAAGCGTAATGCCATCAACGTATTCTATAGAAAGGTAGTTCCATAATTGCAGGTACATGTTACCTATCGAACCAAACATGGGTAATGGCTGGCCCTCTTTCCAATTATTGTATGGCGCTTTCTCTTCGTATTTATGTTTTTTGTCTTCGCGGATGTCAGCTAAAGCGGCTTTCTCTGTTTGCTCAATGGCAAGGAACAGGTTACACTGGTCTTTATCCATCGGGCCCAATTTCACTTTAATGTGGGTACTTTTAACAGTATCCTTAAAATCAAGAATGCCGGGCAGTACAGATGAATCGGGCGAGTAGCATTTCCAGGCGTAGGTTTTCTCGTCCTGTAAAGGTTCGCATGTAAACTTAGGGTCGTAGCCCACTACTTTTGCCAGGTTAGAGATAATTTGCAGATGGAGCATTTCAGCCACAAACACACTAAACACGGCGTTAAATGCCTGCTCATTCTCGCTTTGTGGTTTTGCTGCCGCAGCCATGCCCGGCCATTTGCGGCCTTCGTAAAAATTGCTGCCTTTGCTATTGATCTCGTGCATACCCTGTAGCGAGTAAAGCGAGGTCATGTACAGCGGAATGGTGAATAGTTCGACGTTTACAGCCGACTGCACCATTGCGTGCAGGGCTTTTTCGTCGATGTCCTTGTATGATATCGGCCGGTTTGCTAACCGGTTATCATCAGTAAACAAGAGCGTTGTTTTCATGATAAGGTTTTAATTTAAGTTTATGGGTTTAAGTTAATCTATTTTTCCTTGCGAAAGTTTTTTTAATGCGGCTATACCCGGTAAGAACAAATAAAGGCTGCCATCGGTACGGATAAAAAGTTCCAGGCCCTCTACCTTTTTGTATTGCGAGTTAGCATCCAGGTAATCAAATTCTTTATAAGCTTTTATAGTTTTATCTTTCGGCCCAAACAATGGGTCGAACCCACTGCTGTTTGGACTGGCATCCGGCTGGCGAAAACTGTTATGGATGATCCAGGTTTGCATAATAAACTGAAATTGTGAGGCCAGGTTAGAACAGATGAACAAGCCCACCAGGCCACGTTGGATATCAGGAGATTCGCCTTCTTCATAATCGATGCCGTAAGCTCCCGCCCTGCGCATTATCCTTCGGTTCGAAGCATAACTTGGTGTGCCGTCCGGGTTATCCTGATTACCTGTAACCATATTATCATCCCTTGGATTGGTACGGCGGATATGCGCTGCATATGGGCAAAGCTGCCCTAACGTATCATCTTTCTTATCTCCCTGCTGGTTGGCTGTTGCAGCTATATAATTAAAGTTGGTATAATCGAAATTTTTGAGTTTGGAATCAGGCCCTTCCGGCGATACCACCAATGGGGTGCCGTCAAACCATCGTCCGCACATTTTAGCTGCAACCAGTTCGGGCTTAACACCCGGAGTTTTATTAATAAATGTATTAAATGCTTTTACATCCTGATAAAGCAAACGAAAAGCAGCAAAACTCCCGTTTAAAATTAAAGGATGCGCCAAATAAGCAGGCACCAAAGCATTCTTATCATTGGTGTATTTTTTTTGAATAACAAACTCATACGGAGGCACAATAGGCCTGTCATCAACAGTGCTTACTCCCATAAGCAAGCGTTGTTTTTCGGTATTCCACGGCACTTTACTCAGCCTCGGTTGCGAAAAGCTATCCTTGTATCCAAAATGGATATAATTTAAACCGGTTAATAAAGGATTGGAATCTTTTGAGAACGCTAATACTAACGCCGGTGCATTATCTTTTAAGGGTATCATGCCCATTAATGTATGGTAGTACCCATTACGCTCCTCGTCGCTTTTGGTATAAATGGTAATTTGTATATGCAGATCAGAACCGTCCGTTTTTGGGTCTGCAGGTAGTGTCCATCCGCCCGACCGCTTCCACCAGTTTTCGGGCGCGCTATCACATATATCACCTACTCCAAGTGCATTGTTTACATTTGCAGCTCCACCATTATACAAGCTAAAAAGCGGGAAGCTGCGATTCCTGACTTTTTCGTAATCAGCGTCACTGGTTAACAACTTCAACCCAAAACTTGTTACACCTATATTAAGGCAGTATGGTGGTTTTTGGCCCTTGGGCCAGGGTTTGGCTGATGTGATGTTCAATGGCGAGCCACTATCGGGCAGTAGTTTCCCAATAAATTCGCGTGCACCATCAATATTATCAATTGTAAAAACAAGATACCGTATATATTCAAAATTATATCCGCGCAATATCAGCCCTTGTATATCATCCAACTGCAATGGCGGCGCTTCTTTATCGGCTACATCATTCAGATAAGCACTCATCGTTATTTTGTTTATATAAATGAAATATCCCCGCTTTCGCGGGGATCAGAATGATTAATTAGCAGGTAGGCGGCGGTGTAGATGGTTCATATTGAATATCTACTGCGGTAGAAGGCCATAATGCTTCAGCATTGGGGTAGTTTTGCAATATTTTACCTACAGTAAGGCCAGGGAAAGTTGCACCAAGCACATATTTATAATTGCTGTTGGCAGGTATTTTTGCCGCTGCAGGGACAGTTGGGTCGCCAAAGTTATAACGCATTAGCAGGCAGTTAAAAGCATCGGGGTTTGCGGCGACACCACCGTTATCTTTAATATACGCTGCAGACCTTGGGTCTTCAGGATCCATTATACCAGTTTCGTCCATTGCATTTACAATAGCGTTTAAACCAAAGGCAATAACGGGGTTGGTTACAAAAGAGGCGATGTAGGGTGCAAAATCGGCGTCGTAAATAGATAGCACTACAAGCATGTCTTTACCAGGCATAGTTTGGAAACTGGTAACCGGCAATGCAGGTAGTGGTTTTTGGCCATCTGCCAAGTGATAGATCATAAAATAATGCACACCAGTAGCCGCGCGCAGATCATTGCCGGCTTTAGCTTCGGCGTTAAGGGTTGCAACGGCTTTGGCTACAGTTTCATTTGTTTTCTTTTTCAGAGGCAAAAAAAGCAAAAGCATGTGCTGCTCTTCTGCTGCCGGGATACTCTTAATAGGGTCCATTGTGATATTGGGTTTAGGTTGTTTTTATACCTACTCTATTACAGGCTTTTCGGTATCCGCCATTTGTGAGATCAGTAATCAAAATGCGTTTACACTTATCCTATCCCAAATACTGCGAAATTTTACAGCAATAGATGTTTTGTGAATGACATCGGCTTAAATTATTCCTAAAAGCGATAATACACATAACAAATGTCAATTATAATTTAGATTACTCATAGGGTTAAATCAGCTTTTTTCAACCTTTGTTTAAGTGGAAAAAAGGCAAAGCATTAATTTGTATATCATATTATAAATAATCACTTTCGGTAAACCTTAA
Organism: Mucilaginibacter aurantiaciroseus; assembly: GCF_024055595.1. Taxonomy (GTDB): domain Bacteria; phylum Bacteroidota; class Bacteroidia; order Sphingobacteriales; family Sphingobacteriaceae; genus Mucilaginibacter; species Mucilaginibacter aurantiaciroseus. The sequence goes on along the minus strand of NZ_JAMXOF010000001.1, from coordinate 884,777 downwards.
ATCTGAACTATATGACATTCAAAAAAACCTTATTACTATTATCAGCAACAGCGGTAATATTCAGCGCATGCGAAAACCAGCACGCCAAAGACGAATCAAAGGCCGAAGCACCTAAATTAACAGCGCAGCAAGTTATTGATACTGATAGCCTGAGCTATGAACGCGCTAAGCAATACGTTAAAAATTATGAAAAACATGCAGGAACTGTTGACTCAAATTACAGCGAATCGAATTTTGCCAAAACCAAAAAGAAACCAAACACCCGTTGTATTTGGTTTAGTGCAGACAGGATATTAGCCCTTGCCCAAAAAATTAAAGACGAGGGCGGCGATGGTATCCGTTTTTACCTGGCCAGTTATGATACCGTTTACGCATCTAAATTTAATGGCCGTAAACCACCAAGAGATTATTGGGGGTATAATACTTTGGTAATGGTGTCTACAAAAGACAGCGTAAACAAAGTTGACGAGCATTTCCACCGCGATTATTACACTAACGGAAAAGTAACACCAAGTAAACCTGCAACCGGTTTTATATTAGGCGGCGTGCCTGAGAACCGTGGTGAGATCTGCCCTCCACCAAAAACTTGTAATACAGTAGGCGCTACGCTTATCCCATAATACTTTAGAATGATATTTTTTAGCGTTAGTACGGTATCAGAATTTATATGCTTCCTGGTTGCGTTGCTTTGTTTGTATAAAGACAAAGACGTAGCCTGGAAGCTATTTATCCCATTTTTATTACTAACCTGTGTAGTTGAAATTATAGGGATCTATGTTCGCGAATTTGTACGTATCCCCAATTACGCTATTTACAATTTTTACATACTATTTGAATGTGTTTTTACCAGCTATTTCTTTTTTTACTTATACAAGTCATATCTGTATAAATTAAAATGGCTGTTGGTGTGGTTCGCATTATTCGTTGCAATGTATATTGCCGAATTGGTGTACAACAAATTCGGCAATTTTGTATCAGTGACAGCGTCGGTTATGTCTGTAGTGTTTGTACTGGCCAGTTTATATTTTTACTATGTAAAATTAAAAGACGAACATTTTGAGCCCTTGGTGTATTCGGCCCCATTTTGGTGGGTTAGCGGTACACTTTTCTTCTACTTTGGCAGCACGGTATGCAATAACTTTTCAAAATACCTGGCCATGTACGAGATTATTGCGTACAAATATTCTGTCAGGTACCTGATTTTTAATTTATTAAACATTATCATGTACATTTTCTGGTCATACGCTTTTATATGCAGATATCGTCAAAGGAAATCATTTCCCTTATAGGGCTTACGTCAATTATATTTTTAATTGCGCCTTTGTTCCTTATCCTGTATGTATTATCATATAACCGCAGGAAAAAGAAATACCAGGAGGAAACCGTTATGCTACAAAAAAACTTTGACACCGAACTTTTAAAAACTCAGATGGAAGTACAGGAGCAAACCCTTAAAACGGTTGCTTATGACCTGCACGACAATATTGGCCAACTTCTTAGCCTTACCACCATCACCCTAAGCTCGATAAACCTCAACGATAACAAGAACACTGCCGAGAAGATAGCCTTGGTTGAAGACCTTACCATGCGATCCATAAAAGAGGTTAAAGCGCTCTCGCGCCTGCTGCATGGCGAAGAGATCATAAGCCGGGGATTAAAGGCTGCCATTGAATTTGAGCTGGAATGGTTAAAGCGTTCCGATAAATTCCAGGTAAGCTTTACACACAACAACGTACCTTTTAATGGTGATAGCGCACAGGAAACCATATTGTTCAGACTGTTTCAGGAGATCATAAATAATATTATCCAACACGCTAAAGCAACAGTAATTAACATTAATTTACAGGGAGACGTAGAAAACTATAAAATGATTATCAGCGATAACGGTGTGGGATTTGATGTGAAAAAGATATTTGCGCGCAAAGCAGGTATGGGCCTGCACAATATTATTAAACGAAGCAATATGATAAATGGCAATGCCGCTATTATATCCACCCCGGTGAACGGGACTACCGTAACTATAAACCTACCATATAAATAACCATGCAAACCGAGAAAATAAACATTGCCATAGTTGATGACCATACCCTTTTTCGCCAGGGGCTGGCGCATTTGTTAACCGAATCTAACGAGATAAACGTTTTGTTTGATGCTGATAACGGTTCCGATATGATCAAAAAGCTTTGTGGCGAAGTACTGCCTGAAGTTATACTTATGGACATTACCATGCCGGTTATGGATGGGTACGAAACTACTAAATGGTTAAAGGAAAATCACCCGAGGATAAATGTACTGGCGTTAAGCATGTTTGAGGAGGATAAACCCATTATTAGGATGCTTAAAAGTGGTGCAGGCGGATATATGCTAAAGCAATCAAAGGCTGCCGACCTGGTGAGCGCTATTAAAGGGATAGCTTCTCAATCTTTTTATATAAACGAATTGGTTTCAGGCAAGTTACTGCGTAACATTCAGAACAATCAGCCTGTAAAAAACGCGCCGATTGGTTTAAACCCTAACGAATTAAAGTTTTTGGAACTATGCTGTTCGGATCTTACCTACAAACAAATTGCAGATATGATGCACTTAAGCCCGCACACTATTGACAATTACCGTGAGGCCCTGTTCCAGAAATTTGAGGTAAAATCAAGAACAGGACTGGTAATATCGGCCCTTAAGAACGAGCTTATAAAGATTTAATTAAGATGCTGTTACTACTGTTTCAGCTTTTTTAGCTGCCGGTGTAGTTTTCGCTTTTGCAGCTGCTATAGGCTTTCCTGTCTTAGTGGCTTCTGGTGCTTTTGGCTCCTCAGCTTTAACCAAAGTGGTGGTGTCTATTTTGATATCTTTAGCAAATTTCTTAGCCAGTTTTTTGGTTTCTTTCTCAATTTTCTTATCTAATTTTTTTGATGCTACGCCAAACTTGGCTGTTGCTTCTTTTAACTGGGCAACAAGGGTTTGATGTAAAGATTTTTGAGCGATTTTTTTTGCTTCTTTAACAAGTGGTTTAAGTTTATTTTTCATGTATTTATTTGGTAATATGTGCAAAAGTAGGTTACACCAAGGTTAATTCAATATTATCATTATGTTAAGTATTCGCAAGATACTTAACATTGCATATTATAACAAGTTTTAGTTTTTGTCCTTTTGTTCCAGATCGGTAATAAATGCGGTTATTTTCTGAAACTCGAGTTCCTTATATGCAATCACCAATTTGGCTTCACTCTTTTCTTTCTCCTGGTTTTTAAATATGAGTTCTTTATTGGCCGCGCGTAGTTAGGCAGCCATGATATTGGGCATTAGTATCTAATAAATATGATAGCAAGCATATGGGAAACCAGCCGGGAATATTTGAAAATACGATATAAAGTTATATAAATAGCCCATTATCGAATAATAATATATTTAATAACTGTTAAAGTTGTAAAATCAACTGTAACAATATGTATAATTAAACTTAAAAAAATATTATTTATTTCCTCAGCGTTAATTTATACAAAACGGCATCCGTCCCATTCAGCTTAATTTGGAGATCACCTATTATAGCTATCGCATTATCCTGTAATATTTCTTTAACATCTGTTACTTTAGATAGGTCGATGCCTAATCGTTGAGCTGATACATCAAACACTTAGGCCTGTTTATCATAATTAAACACTGCAGGATAGAAACTGCTTTCTATTTGTTTGGTAAAAAGCGCCGAAGCGCCTGTGCCTGTATTTCTTTCAAAAAGGCGGAATGATTTGCCAATTTTTACCAGTTTGATCAATTCGGGATTTTGATAGTATTTTTTTATCCGTGCTAACCATTGCCCGTTTTTAGAAAGATCATCACCCGAGATCCATGTACCAGTAACCAGGACATACCAGTGCAGGCCACTTTCAACTGCAATTTTGCCATGGTACTCATATAACCCCGTTAAATTAAACTCCTTTGCAAAACCACTACCTGCAAATAAATTTTGCTAATGTTGATGCTATTCCCGCAAATTTTTCATGATATTTTACTTTTAGTTAATGATTTGTTTGTCATTCATTAACCAAAAGTACCCGCGGCAAATACATCAATTTTAACCGATGAGTAACCAACAAGTGTAAAACGAGCGAATAACCACTTTAACCAATTGAACGGTTAATTTACTTACAAGCAATCTATCAAACCTCGCTTTAGTTAAATAAAAAAAACGTTTATCTTTATATATAACAATATATAGTTAACAGTAATTGTGTATTAATACCTTGCAATAAAAATGAAAAAAAGCTATTTTTACCCTATAAAAATCGTAAACTTTAGCACATTTTTGTTTCAATAAAACATAAGGCAGTGATAAGTAATAATAAATTGTAGGATGCGCCAACGTTTGGAACAAAAAAATATTGCGAACAAATTAAATAATTTATATTTACAGGATAATTAACAAAAATATTAAACCTAAACCTTATCACTTTCAGACTATGGAACCTTTATTGGGAGAAATTAAAATATTTGCAGGAAGCTTCGCACCTAATGGCTGGTTTACCTGCGAAGGGCAACGTTTACTTATTAACGAATATCAGGCTTTATTTAGCATACTGGACACAAATTATGGCGGGGATGGCGTCACTTACTTTCAATTACCCGATTTACGCAGTGCCTTCCCAACCCAGGTTACTAATGTAAGAGGGGGCCTTAATACTCCGTACACTTTAGGTCAAATTGGTGGTCAGCAAAACGTTATTTTAACTGCACAACAAATGCCGGTGCATACGCACACAATAAACGCGGTATCTGCCGATGGCACAGTTTTACAACCAACAAACGCATTCCCGGCTACTAGCCCCGGCGATCCAGTGAGCGGATCTGGTGTTAACGTTTATTCACAGGCAACACCAGATGTTACCATGAACCCAAATACCGTTGCAATCGCAGGTGGCAGCCAACCTGTTAATATAACGCCACCGTTTCTTGCTATGCAATATATTATTGCCTGGAGTGGTGTGTATCCGTCAAGACCGTAACGTTAAATGAATACAGATCTATTGGATTTTAGTACTTGCCGATGAAAATTGGTATCGTATCAAATTCAAAAATATGCATACCCCTGCTTTTGTACTTAAGCAGTATTAAAGCAGGGGTTATGTTATACTTTGGCAAATCAGAGCATGCAGATATTAGCGTGAACGAACTTACCGGCTTTTGCATGATGAACAATATACAGTTTTATGCAGAAAGTGAAAAAATAGAGCTGTACAACTGGCGGCAAATGAACGAACCGGATGTAATCTTCATTATCGGGTACGCTCATAAAATTTCAGTTGAAGAACTAAGCGGTGTGCCAAAAGGAATATTTAACATACACTTTGGCCAGCTGCCGCAATACAGGGGGCCATCGCCGGTTTTCTGGCAATTAAAAAATGACGAAGTGCAATTGGGCCTTGCTATACATCAGTTAACCAACAAGCTGGATAGAGGCGCGGTTGTTTGGGAAAAAACTATAAAGAACGAGGAACATCATACTTACAACTATATAAACCAAGCGTTTAGCCAGCTGCAGGTACAGGGTGTGTCGCAAATACTTACCAAACTTAACAGCAAGCAAACGCTAACTTATAAGATACAAGCCGAAACCGAAGCCCGGTATTACAAAAGGCCCCAACTGGCAGATGTGATAATAAACTGGGACACAATGGAAGCGAAAGAGATACTCGCCCTTATAAAAGCTTGCACATCGTGGAATAACGGAGCAAGCACTTTAATAAACGGGCACGAACTAAAAATATTAGATGCCGAAAACGCTTCATTAGAAGCTAATAATAAATCCGGCACTATCAACATAGCAAATAACAAGTTTAATGTGGCCTGCATAAATAAGCAGGTATTAAGCATAAACTTTTTTTATATCAACAACACTTGTATCCCGGCCCGGCATGCAGGTTTTTATGGTTTAAAAAACGGGCAAACCTTTATTAGTAAAATATAACGGCATCGCCGGAAAATATAATAACCAACCGCTTAAAATTTCATTATGAAAAAACTTTTACCCCTATTGAAAAATGTATTTGCAAAATGCTATGTATTTTTTTTAATAGCATTAATGTTAATTGCGCTGCTTGGCATAAATAATAAAAGCGTAGCACAGGTTTATTACATGACTAATGATGCCACTCCAGGATCTGCATCTGCAGTTGATGGTATAAATCGTATGGATTACAATGGGGCAAATGCCACATTACTGGCAAACTCATTTACCGTTTCACCTGGATTAATGGAGATTGATCTGCCTAACAACCGTGCATTTGTATATGAAGCATTTTCTTCGAGCCCTCCAACCGGGCTGGGGATTAAGGTTATTAATTTAACTACCGGTGCTATAACAGCAACTATACCTATTACTGAATCTACCGCGCGATGCTACTCTATTAAATACGACCCGATAAATGACTATATTTATTACGTTGTGGCAGATAGCAGCCCTACAGCTACTTCATCAAATGACGCTTTGATCAAAGTAAAGCCTGACGGAAGCGGCAAAACGGTTGTAATATCCGGTTTTAGTAAAAACCCCACTTTGCTTGCTTTGGATATTGCACATAACAAAGCTTATGTGTATAATCAATTAGCTGTCGAAAAAAACTTTCTAACCATAAACCTATCCGGAACTCCTTCTGTTTCACAAACTATAACTTTAGTAGCGCCGGCAGGAAACCCGTTCCTGGTAAACGACATTGATTATGATGCAGAAACAGACTACTTATACTACCTTTCATCAAATAACTCGGGTAGCACAAACTTGAATGATGCGATAAGCAAGATCCATCCTAACGGTACAGGCTATGCGGCTGTTGTGGCAGTTGCGCAATCACCTACCTTTATGACTTTAGATTTGGGCAATAACCGCGCATTTGTATTTGACAATGTTGCACCGGCACGTAACATATCTTCTATTGACCTTACCTCAGGTACGGCAACTGTTGTAAAATCATTATCCGGTTTACCAACAGGTGCAACCGTTACTTCTTTATGGGTACCAAACGTCCCGGTATTAAGTACAGCAACAGCATCATCAGTAGCCGCTACTACTGCTGTATTAGGTGGTAACATAACCCGCACCGATGTTGCAGTATCAGAACGCGGTATTGTTTACAGCATTACCAATACCTTACCTACAATTGGCGCATCAGGCGTTACTAAAGTTACTAACGGTACGGGTATTGGATCGTTTACTGCAACAGTTTCGGGCTTTACTGCTAATAATACCTATTATGCCAGGGCATACGCCACTAGCGGTGCCGGTACAGCTTACGGCGATGTTACATCGTTCACTACAGTTAAAGCATCACAATCAATTACATTTGCCGCCTTAGGATCCAAAACCTACGGCACTGCCAATTTTGCACCGGGCGCTACAGCCAGCAGTGGTTTAGCAGTTAGCTATACCAGCAGTAACAGTGCCGTAGCAACTATTGTTAGTGGTAATATACATATTGTTGGTGTTGGTACCACAACCATTACCGCATCGCAAGCCGGTGATGCTAACACAAACGCCGCTACAGATGCCACACAAACACTTACAGTGGGCAAAGCAACCGTTACGGTAACCGCCGCCGCCAAAACAAAAGTATACGGCAATGCCGACCCTGCATTTACCTACACAGCCACAGGCGTAGTAGGTAGCGATGCCCCTACCGGTGCATTAAGCAGGGTAACACCAAGCACGAACAGGTTTGTTGGCGATTATGCCATTAACCAAGGCGATCTATCCTACGGTAGCAACTACAATATTACCTATGTAAGCACTAACCTTACTATCACAAAACGTCCGCTTACCATAGCTCCGCTACCAGTTACAAAACAATACGGCGACGCTGATTTTGCAACGGGGGCCCCATATAACTTTAACGGTACAAGCATCGCTCCTGAAGACGCCATTAGCGGGCCTTTCGACAAAACGCCTTCTTCCGAAAATGCAGGTATTTATGCTTTAACCATAGGCTTAAAACACCCCTTAGATCCTTCAAGCGGACAAGACAGATCAGCTAATTATGATATTTCATTTGTAACCAACACTTTTACCATCACACCCAAAACTATTAATGTAAGCGCAAACATTCTATCAAAAGCCTACGGCGATGCCGACCCTGTGTTAACTTACAGCAGCAGTCCACTTGCATTTAGCGATAGTTTCACAGGTACCCTAACAAGAGCAACCGGCGAAGGAGTTGGCGCATATACTATTACGCAAGGCGCGCTTGCCTTGAGCAGTAACTATGTTTTAAACTTTAGCGTTGGTAATAAACTTACCATCGATAAAAAAACCGTTTTTGTTAATGCAATTGCCAAAACAAAAACCTATGGCGCTGCTGACCCCACATTCAACTACACAGCCGATGCTTTGGCATTTACAGATACCTTCTCGGGTAGCTTATCAAGGCCTGCCGGCGAAACTATTGGTACTTATGCCATTAACCAGGGTTCATTAGCCTTAAATAGCAACTACACTTTATATTATACAGGTGCTAATTTAACCATAGGTATAAAAGCTATAAATGTTAATGCAGTAGCGGCCAGCAAAACCTTTGGCGAAACCGACCCTGTATTAACATACAATGCCGATGCTTTAGTAAGTGGCGATGCCTTTACCGGTAGTATAACCAGGACAGCCGGCGAAATGGCAGGCTCCTACCCTATCACCCAAGGTTCGCTTGCGTTAAGCAGTAACTATACTTTAAACTATACAGGCGTAAACCTAACCATAGGTAAACGCGACATTACAGTTAACGCATTTGCCCAAAACGTACCATACGGCGATGCTGATGTTGCAATGGGTTATAGCACTACCGGCAACGCAATTGTAGCCGGCGATGCTATAATCGGTGTGTTAGGCCGTGCGCCGGGTAATGCAATTGGCACTTATGCTATTACACAAAACACATTAACCGTATCTAACAGCAACAATTATAATATTATATTTAACAGTGCCGCCTATAATATTGTGCCGAGGCCCATCACCGTATCTTCGCCTTTCACAGTTAAGTTTTATGGCGATGCCGATCCTGCCCTTACTTATAGCGTAACTTCAGGTTCGTTATTAAGCGGCGATGTACTTAGCGGTGCGTTAATACGCGATGCCGGCGAAACCCCGGGCGCCTACACCGTACATCGGGGTACTGTAGCTGTAAACAGCACTAAATACGCTATCAACTACCAACTGGGTAATTTTGAGATTGACAGGGCGCCTTTAACGGTTACTGTAAATAACTCAACCAAGCTGGCCGGCCACCCAAACCCTACGTTTACGTATGTAATAACCGGCCTTAAAAACGCCGAGACAGAGGCAACATTCCCGCAACCATTCCAGACAGGCACACTTGCTACCACCAGTTCTCCGGTTGGCACTTACCCTGTGAGTGCTTACAATCCGTCGATAGCTAATTATGATGTTACCTATGTACAAGGCACATTAACGGTTAGGGCAGCTTCTGCCAACGCCGACCTTGCATCTTTATCTGCTGCAGAGGGAACTATTACACCAACTTTTGATGCGGCAACTACAAACTATTCATTGTCGGTTGGTGCAGATGTTAGCCATGTTAACGTAACCGGTGTACTTGCTGATGCGAATGCCAAATTATTTAGAATAAGTGGCTTGAACGCCACATCAGGCCAGGCGAACACCGTATACGTTTACCCCGGCGATAACCAGATCTCAGTAATGGTTACTGCCGAAGATAACTCAACCAGTAAGGAATACATTATAAACATAAGCAAACCTTTAGATACCAACGCTAAACTTAGCGGCTTACAATTAAGCTACAATGATAACTCTGTTTCGGTATCAAACTTCGACCCCGAAGTACATGCTTACACCGTAAATTTACCTAATGAGATAACCAGCGCGCGTTTAATACCTTTTGCTGCCGGTCGGTCTGCATTTATTAAAATAAACGGCGCCCCTTACGAAGGTTATTATGGTACGGGGGTACTAACACCAGGTGATAACAACTTCAGCTTTGAAGTAATTGCACAGGACAGGACCGTATCTGAAATTTATACACTTAATGTAAAACGCGCGCTATCTACCAATAATAAACTTTCAAACGTAACCCTAAGCACAGGCTCACTGTCGCCAGTTTTTAGTACAGATGTATTAAACTACACTGCCAATGTTGCAAGCAATATTGTAAGTATAGATGTACAAGGTTTTGTTGCCGATACTACATCAAGGTATAAAGTTAACGGAAGCGTTCTTGCCGACCGTTACCAACCCTATACAGTAGCACTTACCGGCGGCCAAAATACGATCACCTTACAGGTAACCGCTAAAAACGGTGATGTTAGAGAGTACAGGGTTGTAATTAATAAAGCATTATCTACCAACGCTACCCTTGCTAACCTAACCGTTAATAGTGTTCAATTAATTCCAATATTTGCTCCAAACGTTACTGATTATAACCAGACGATACCTTTCTCCCGCACATCAGTTAATATAACCCCAACTGCCAAAACAGCAGGTACAACAATTAGTATAAATGGCACACCTGTTGTAAGCGGAAACAATATCAATATACCTATTGTAGTTGGTACAAACACTATATCTGTTGTATCTACTGCAGAGGATGGCTCAACCACCAAAACCTATACGCTAAACATTAATCGAACAGGTTCAGGTAATGCATTATTAACACGCATAATTTTAGATCCGGTTTCAACATTATCAGCTACAACAGGTTCAGCTAATGAAAATTACCAGACTTCGGTATCACCGGCCATAAGTAGTGTACGCCTTAAAGCTACGGCGCAGCAGGCAGACGGGGTGATACGTATTAATGGTACAGTGGTAACCAACGATAATTACTCCAACCCTATCCTGCTACAGGCAGGTACTACAGTTATTAATGTTGTAATAACCGCCCAGGATGGAATAACTACCAAAAGCTATTCAATAACCGTTAACCGTGCGGGTTCAAGCAATGCATCAATAACCGGACTCGCCCTTGACCCCATTTCAAAATTATCAGCTATAACAGGTTCGGCTAGTGAAAATTACCAAGCCTCGGTATCACTGGCCATAAACAGTGTGCGCCTTAAGGCTACGACACAGCAGGCAGACGCGGTGATCCGTGTTAACGGTACGGTGGTAACCAACGATAATTACTCCAACCCTATCCTGCTACAGGCAGGTACTACAGTTATTAATGTTGTAATAACCGCCCAAGATGGAGTAACTACCAAAAGCTATTCAATAACCGTTAACCGTGCGGGTTCAAACAATGCAGCAGCAACCGGATTCGCCCTTGATCCAGTTTCAAAATTATCAGCTATAACAGGTTCGGCTAGTGAAAATTACCAGGCTTCGGTATCACCGGCCATAAGCAGTGTGCGCCTTAAGGCTACGACACAGCAGGCAGACGCGGTGATCCGTGTTAACGGTACGGTGGTAACCAACGATAATTACTCCAACCCTATCCTGCTACAGGCAGGTGCTACAGTTATTAATGTTGTAATAACCGCCCAAGATGGAGTAACTACCAAAAGCTATTCAATAACCGTTAACCGTGCGGGTTCAAACAATGCAGCAGCAACCAGACTCGCCCTTGACCCCATTTCAAAATTATCAGCTATAACAGGTTCGGCTAGTGAAAATTACCAGGCTTCGGTATCACCGGCCATAAGCAGTGTGCGACTTAAGGCTACGACACAGCAGGCAGACGCGGTGATCCGTGTTAACGGTACAGTGGTAACCAACGACAATTACTCTAATCCTATCACGCTACAGGCAGGTGCTACAGTTATAAATGTTGTAATAACCGCCCAGGATGGAGTAACTACCAAAAGCTATTCAATAACCGTTAATCATGCGGGTTCAAACAATGCATTCTTAACGCGCATGGATTTAGATCCGGTTTCAATTTTGTCAGCTACAACAGGTTCGGCTAATGTAAACTATCAGGCTTCAATATCACCGGCCATAAGCAGTGTACGCCTTAAGGCTACGGCGCAGCAGGCAGATGCGGTGGTCCGCGTTAACGGGACGGTGGTAACCAATGCCAATTACTCTAACCCTATCACGCTGGACGCGGGAGTAACTGTTATCAATGTTGTAATAACCGCCCAAGATGGAATAACTACCAAAAGCTATTCAATAACCGTTAATCATGCGGGTTCAAACAATGCATTCTTAACGCGCATAGATTTAGATCCGGTTTCAGTATTGTCAGCTATAACAAGTTCGGCTAGTGAAAATTACCAGGCTTCGGTATCACCGGCCATAAGCAGTGTGCGCCTTAAGGCTACGGCACAGCAGGCAGACGCAGTGGTCCGCGTTAACGGTGCGGTGGTAACCAATGCCAATTACTCTAACCCTATCACGCTGGACGTGGGAGTAACTGTTATCAATGTTGTAATAACCGCCCAGGATGGGGTAACTACCAAAACCTATTCAGTAACCGTTAACAAGCCAATTCCTAACAATACATTAGCAGTTACAAAAGCTGGTGTAAATATGCTGGCGAACAGATCAAACAACATCGGCACCTTTGATAAAGATAACGTAGTGGTTCATCAGGGTGTATCCCCTAACGGTGATGGTTTTAATGATTTCTTAGTAGTTGAAGGCTTATCTTCACTAACAGGAAACAAAATATCGATCATGAACTCGAGCGGTACGCTGGTATTTGATATGAAAGATTACGGTAAAGATGGTAGCAGGGTATTTGATGGTCACGCTAAAAACGGAAAATTGCTTAACGCCGGCACTTACTACTACACCCTTGATTATAATGACGGTAGCAAGGACAAACATAAAACAGGCTACATCATCCTGAAATACTAAGCATAGCCTTACAATTTAACAAACGATTAGTGTGGACGCAATTACATTTGATACTACTTTAAAAAGAACAATATTTATGATGACCACAGGCCTGCTGCTGTTATGCGGTGGCAGGCTAAAGGCCCAGCAGCAGATCTACTCGTACGCGCAGTATGCTGATAACCTTACCCCAGTTAATGCTGCTTACTCTATGCTGGATAAAGCAGGATCGTTAAGCGTAATGGGCCGCAGGCAGTTTATAGGTGTCGACGGCGCACCAACCAGTTTACTGTTAAGCGGTACATTGCCTATACAATCGATAAATGGTGCAGTTGGTGTTTACGTATTAAATGATAAGGTTGCCATTGAAAATCAATTGGAAATCAATGCTTTTTTTGCGAAGAGTATCCAGCTTACCGGGAATGATTTTTTGGCCGTATCTCTAAACGCGGGGATCCGTAATTATTCGGCACTATATTCTACTGTTGCCGATAATGATGACGCATTTAAAAATGATGTAAGGGAAACCAGCCCAAACCTTGGTTTTGGCGTAATGTTTTATAGCGACAGGTACTATTTAGGTCTTTCGTTACCAGAGCTTACCATTCGTAGCCTGGGTACTGCTTCGGTACAGCAAGCTAACTATCTAAAAAACCACTTCTACTTTTCGGGCGCCTACTTGTTGGATATGGGCGAGGACATGAAGTTTAAACCGTCGGCACTGGTAGCTTATGTAAAGGATGCGGCATTATTAACCGATGTTACCGGCACTATATATTTTAAAGAGCAGTTAGGTATCGGTGCGGGTTACCGCAGCAACAAAAGGGCAACCGGTATTTTATCTGTTACCGGTGATACTTACAAAGTGGGTTACTCCTACCAGTTTGGCACATCATCAAACACCCTTGGCGGTTTTAATACTGCCATACACGAGGTTAGCTTAAGCTACCGTTTCGGCAAAACAGGTGTACGAAAGTTATTGTAATATCATTCTTTTGAATAATATCAGAGCCGCGTTAAACGCTAACACGGCTTTTTTGTGAGTTGATTGTTACACCCGCAAATTCTGTTTATACCTGCCAATATTATATTTATCAATACATTAGCATCTGCCCATTTTCGTAATTGTTAAATAGGCTCCAATTATTAATTTTACTGACATTACTTTTCTAATATTCGGATCATATATGAAACTTGCCATCGACCATAAAAGCCCTATCCCCTTACACATACAGGCCGAACGCTTAATAAGAGAATTAATAAAACAACCCGAATACAAAGCAGGCAAGCTTTTACCCAACGAGGTTGACCTGGCTAAAAAGCTGGCCATATCCCGCACCACCCTAAGGCAGGCGATAAATACGCTGGTAAACGAAGAATTACTTACCCGTAAAAAGAAAGTGGGAACCAAAGTGGCGCACCAAAAGATCAGTTCAAAATCTATGAACTGGCTTAGCTTTTCGCAGGAGATGAAAACCCGTGGCATCCCAGTAAAAAACTACGAACTTCATGTAAGCTGGGTTTACCCGGAAGAATTCATCGCTAACTTTTTCGAGATCAAAACGGATAAAAAGATCCTGAAAATGGAGCGTTTAAGAGGCAGCGACGAAGAGGCGTTTGTATACTTCATATCGTACTTTCACCCGCGCATTGGCCTAACCGGCGAAGAGGATTTTAAAATGCCCTTATACGAAATGCTGGAGACCGAGCACTCGTCAATAGCGGTACTGTCCAAAGAAGAAATAAGCGCCCGTATTGCCGATAAAACGCTGGCAGCTAAATTAGAAATAGAAACCGGCAGCCCAATCCTGTTCCGCAAGAGATTTGTGTACGACCAGGGCGAACGCCCGTTGGAATACAACGTAGGTTATTATAAAGCCGATAGCTTTGTTTACACCGTAGAGAGCCGCCGTACTTTTTAAGTTAATTTTTCCAGTTCTTTGGAAATTAACTTAAATAAAATATGTTTGTACATTATGACATATAATCCAAATTTAGCAGATGATAAAATCACCAAACCTTTAAATGAACTGAGGAATACTGATCAGTTGATCATGTCGGGCAGTACAAATAACCATACTACTCAGAACTACGATATTTATCCGTCATTCAAAATTAATGGTACGATATATAACGGTTATAATAGTTTTGCAGACCACATTATAAATACGGGCGGTAATTTTATCCTTGATGGCTACGGCGGAGTACAATGGGCAATTGTGAAGGCTTTACTTAGCAATGTATTTAAAGTTAAAGGTATAGATGCTAACTGGATTTCAATTGAAACCTATCTTAAACCCGAGCAGGAAATTGACAGGCTTATTGCCCCATATCTTGGCGGTGATGACCCGCTGTTTGGCAAAGTTTATCCGGGTGACATTTCTGATTTTTACGATACAACAAGCATAGATACATTAAAACCCGCAGCCAATAAATTGAACATCCTTTACAGCTGCGGTGCGGCATTGGTAAACTGGGATAGCCCGGTTGTGTATTTTGATGTGCCGAAAAATGAGATCCAGTTCCGTTCGCGGGCGGGAAATGTTTGTAACCTTGGTGCAGGCACTCCTATCGAACCGAAGGCACAATATAAACGTTTTTACTTTATAGACTGGGTGGTTTTAAACAAACACAAACAAGCCCTGCTCTCCCGTATTAATGCCTTTGTTGATGAACAGCGCCCCAATGACATTACCTGGATAAAGGGTGATGCTTTACGTGCCGCCTTAACAGATATGTCTACCAAGGTATTCCGTGCAAGGCCATGGTTCGAGCCGGGGATTTGGGGCGGGCAATGGATAAAAAATAACATCGATGGGTTAAATAAAGATATAGTTAACTACGCATGGTCGTTTGAGTTGATCGCGCCCGAGAATGGCGTGATGCTGGAGAATGCTGGCAGGCGTTTGGAGGTATCTATAGACAGCCTTTTATACAACAACAACCGCGCCGTATTGGGTAAAGCAGCAAAAAGGTTTGGCTGCAAATTCCCTATCCGTTTCGATTTTTTAGATACGATGGATGGCGATAACCTTTCGGTACAATGCCACCCAACTGTGGCCTATACAAAGGCCAATTTTGGTGAGGATTTTACACAGGATGAAACCTATTATATTTTAGAAGCAGAACCGGGTGCCGAGGTTTATTTAGGCTTCCAGGAAAACATCGATAAAGATAGTTTTAAAACCATTTTAGAGGAGAGTTTTAAAAATAGCGAACCCATTGATGTAGAAAAATACGTGCAGGTATTCCCGACTAAAAAGCACGACCTGTTCCTGATACCAAACGGAACGGTGCATTGCTCTGGCAAAAACAATATGGTGCTCGAAATTAGCGCAACGCCATACATCTTCACCTTTAAAATGTACGATTGGGTACGCACCGACCTTACAAGCAAACCACGGACATTGAATATAGACCGTGCTTTTGACAATCTGAATTTTGACCGTAAAGGTGACGTGGTTACCAAAACATTGATATCTAAACAATCCGTGGTAAAAAAAGGCACCGATTGGCAATTGCTTAACTTAAGCACACACCCTGATCATTTTTATAACCTAGACCGTTTTGAATTTGATACGCGTGTGGTAGATGTAACCAACGACCATTGTCTTGTGCTTAGTTTGGTAGAAGGCGATTGTATCACCGTAAAAACGGGTGACCTTGAGCAAGTGATCCATTACGCCGAAACATTCATCATCCCGGCGAATGCCAATATTTACAGCATGTATAATAATGGACAAAAACGTGCAAAAGTTGTGAAGGCATATGTTAAAGATGAGTGCTGTTAAACCAATTATAACCAAACCTAAATGTGTAATATAAACTTAGAATTTAAACCTAAAAAATTGTCTTTATTTTTAGTGGCGATAACCCTTGTAGCCACTATGGGTGGTTTTCTGTTTGGGTTTGATATTGCCGTGATATCGGGTGTACTGCCATTCGTAAAAGATCAGTTCACGCTATCTCCTGTTGCCGAGGGTTGGTTTGTTTCGTCGGCCCTGGTGGGTTGTATCATTGGGGTATCATTCTCCGGTGAACTCAGCGACCGCCTTGGCCGTAAAAAGATGCTGATGCTGTCGGCTGTTCTTTTTTTTATCTCAGCAGCTGGTACAGCACTATCATCGGGCTTTACTTCCCTCGTCTTAACCCGCATGTTGGGTGGCACCGGTATTGGTGTAGCATCTATAGTTGCGCCGCTCTACATTTCAGAAATTGCACCAGCAAAAGTACGCGGGCGTTTAGTTACATTTTACCAGTTGGCTATCACTGCAGGTATCCTTGTCGCTTACCTTACCAATTCGCAATTGCTTAGTTTTTCGCTATCGCATAAAAGTGGGTTATCAAACAGTTTATTCAACCTGGTTTTAGTTAAAGAAGTATGGCGAAGCATGCTTGGCCTGGGCATTATTCCCTCGCTCCTGTTTTTTATAGGTTTGGCATTTGTGCCCGAAAGCCCGCGCTGGTTATTGCAAAAAGGAAAAATCACGGAAGGTGTTGCCATCCTTACCAAAATTGAGGACGCCGATACCGCAACAAAAGAAGCGGACATTATCAAAAATAGAACCACCAAAGATGTGGGGACTTATAAGGAGCTCTTTACCCCGGCTTTGAGGAAACCTTTATTAATTGGTATCCTGCTACCCCTGTTCTCACAATTCAGCGGGATTAACGCGGTTATTTACTACGGCCCGCGCATTTTAAGCGATGCAGGTATCAACATCAGCAATGCACTGTTAGGGCAAATCGTTTTCGGGTTAGCGAACTTCCTGTTCACCATTATCGCTATCTGGAAGGTTGATAAAATGGGACGAAGGCCTTTGTACATTGCAGGTTCGCTTGGTGCAACGGTTTCCTTATTCTTTACCGGCTGGTGCTTTTTTCACGGGAGCACAAATAGCATCGCTTTAGTAATCAGTATTATACTTTTCCTGGCTTGTTTTGCTTTCTCTATCGGCCCGTTAAAGTTTGTGATAGCCGCAGAGATCTTCCCCACCCGGATCCGTGGCCGCGCGTTAGCCATCAGCATTATGGTGATGTGGATAGCAGATACTATTGTTGGACAGCTAACCCCTATCCTTTTAGGTTCTATCGGCCCTGCTTATACCTTTTGGTTCTTCTCGGCGTGCTGCCTGCTATCCTTTTGGACAGTTTACAAAATGGTACCCGAAACCAAAGGAAAATCATTGGAAGAAGTGCAGGATATTTGGGTGGGACATTAATCTACCACAGTCTTACTTACCGGCTGTAAAGGTCTAGGTAGCTCCCGGCGCGGTTTTAAAACTGTAAAACGTGCCTTTGTCCTGCACTTTACCTTCATTACCGACCGGCTGATATCTAGTTCGCGTTGATAGCCTGTTGCTATACTATCTTTAACCGCGAATTTAATATACAGGTCTCCAAACGCCTGATAACCACCTGTTTCATTTTCGTCGCTGGTCCAAAGGCTGATCTCGTTAAACTGGATACGTTCCTGCGTTACGCCGCCAAAAAACATCCCGCCCATACGTCAGTTACCGAAAAGGTAAGCATCTGTCATCCAGTATTTAGCGGGCATGTTATCCCAAAGTTTTAATTCTTGGGCACTGGCGCAGGAAAATATTATCGCGAAAAGCAGTGTGGAAGCGGTGCGTAAAAGGTTATTCATAAGTACCTTTAAATAGATCTGTCTAAATGCACATATCCGCCGTCAACGTAAGTGATTTGCCCTGTTGTATGGCTTGATACGGGCGACAACAGGAATACAACCGTATTGGCTATTTCCTCAACCGTCGTCATACGTTTCTCTAAGGGGATATTTTGTGTTATAGAAGCCAATTTTTCTTTAGGATTTTCGAGCGTTTGCAACCAGCGCTCGTACAACGGGGTGTAGCATTCGGACACCACCACAGCATTTACACGGATGTTGTGTGGTAACAATTCAACCGCCCACTCCCTTGTAAGCGCGTTACGCCCACCGTTAGCCGCGGCATAGGCAGATGTGCCACCCTGCCCGGTATCGGCCACTTTTGAACTAATATTTACAATGCTGCCCTGCGATTTGATTAGTTCCGGCAATGCATAATGCACCACCATGTAATAATGCACCAGGTTTTTATGCAGCGATTGCATGAACTTTTCGTAGTTGCCATTCTGCAAACCTACACCATCATTTTCGCCGGCGTTATTTACAACACCATCAATACAGCCGAATTGATTTATTACTTTTTCTACTGCTGTGCGGCATTCATCGGGGTTTGATAGCTCGGCTTGTATAGCGAATGCTTTGCCACCGGCAGCTTCAATCTCCTGTACTGTTTTAATATTTTCCGCCTCGGTGCGACTTAAAATCACCGGGATAGCACTTTCTTTCGCCAATAAAACGGCAATGCCTTTGCCTATACCGCGTGCGCCGCCGGTTACAATAATTACTTTGCTTTTTATTTGTAGATCCATAATGGTTGAGCCGGCTGGTACCGGTATAATTGGTGATAATTTACCTGTAAATACCAATTGGTAGTATGCTGATATGCAAATTAAGCCTTTGTTAGATGCTTGAAATTTTATCCTTTTGCAAATTATTAAGCAATATTGTAAATTAATAAAACAATTTTGAAATTTTAAGACTTTTAAATTGAATTATTGTACATTCATCTTACCAATTAATGACTTCATGAAACCTCAATTGCTAAAAGTATCTACCGGATGGTGTACTCCTTCATTGCCCGGCGGGATATTATGCCCAATGTGAATAACCGCTGGCATTACCATCCCGAGGTTGAATTGGTTTACTTTTAAAAAGGTAACGGCACACAGTTCATAGGCGATTGCATCACCCAATTCAATACCGGCGATGTGGTGTTGGTTGGCATAAACCTGCCCCACTACCGGCAGTTCGACGAAAGTTATTTTGATAAAGAGGCAGGCATTAGTGCCGATGTAAGCGTGATCCATTTTAACGAGAACTTTTGGGGCGATGCCTTCCTGCAACTACCCAAAACCCAGGAGATTAAAAACGTGCTCAAACAATCAAAACGCGGCATCCAGATAACGGGCGAGAACCTAAAACAAATAGGCCACCAAATTGAGCAAATAATTTATGCCGAAGGTGCGCGGAAGATCATCCTTTTAATGGAAGTATTGATGGCCCTAGGCGACAGCGCGGAGGATAACATGTTGGCCTCGATGGGCTTCCAGCACAACTTCCAGGAAGCAGAAAAAGACCGGATTAACGCCATCTATAATTATTCCATAGCCATTTTTTAGAAAAAGACCTCGCTGGAGGAAATAGCAGCGGTGGCCAACATCAGCCCCAACTCATTTTGCAAATTCTTTAAATCGCGCAGCAGAAAAACCTATTCGAGGTTCATTAACGAAATTAGAGTGGGTAATGCCTGTAAGCTGTTGATCAATAACCAGCAGAACGTAAAAGAGATCTGTTACGATAGCGGCTTTTACAACTTCGCCAGTTTCCATAAGTACTTTAAGGAGATAACCGGCAAAAGCCCGTTAACTTACCAAAAGACCTACATTAAGCAGTAATTATTTCTACTGAATAGTACTTTGCGCCCAGTTTTTTAACAGGGTGATGGCATCGTAAAATGCCCCTGCTTCCCCCCTAAAATCACCGGAACCTGATGCCTTGCCATTGCGTACATCATATCATTCGTAAAAGCCATCGTTTTTTATAACCCTGTCTATCATCGGTGTTAATTTGGTGTAAACCTCCTGAGGCATGTTATTGATAACAAGGGCATGGATAGTGCGCCCGCCAAACCATGTCCAATCGCCGCCGTTTTAATAGGAATAAGCCGCCATATTGGTGAATACTTTTGTTGGGTAAACAGGATAAACCGTCATGCCTATTGTAGCAAATTTCGCGTTAGCAGCCATTGCCAAAAGCTGTTTGTTAATTGCTTTTATTTCGGTTTTGCTATGTAACCCGGCCAATATAACACAGGTGGTACCTCCTGAATACAATATCTTACGCTCATTAAAATCTTTAGGAAAAGGACTTCTATCTAAGTATAAATGTGGGATATACTTTTGTGCTTTAGTATCCCAAAAGTATTACGGATATTTACCTTTATGGCTACTTTAACTTTCAGCCAATGGGTTTGCTTTTACAGGTAGCAGATTTCATCTCCATAAAATCGCTGATGGCGGATACAAACATGGTGTTATCGTATATATCGATAGTCCATTTGGTATTATTGTCAATCACTACCCCCCAACCGTTTTGTGGCTGCACATCGCCCCAATCTATCGCTGTAGAGCCTTTTATTAAACCATATTTTGCCAACCACCATTCTTTTAACAGATATTTCATGGTAGCCTCCATACGTTGTATAACGGTACGGTCGCCAGCTTTTTCGTCAAGAATTATTTTATCACCGGTTACGTGAACATACTTTTTCACGGCCTGTATCAATGACGATTCCTGATCTGTTTCAATGGTGTTTTTGTGGATGGACCAGCCCGGCGCCAGGTCAGAATGTAGGTAGGCATAACCAGCATTCGCGTTTTTTGAATTAATGGCACCATCAGGTATATCATTATCATTTGCCTGTGTCTTGAAAAACACCAGCAAAGCAACCCTTACATCCGTTTTGCTGAGGGCCTGTAAAGAACCTTTAATGAACGTATTAAAATCGCAAATCCATGATGAATATCACCAAACTACGCGGCCCGTGTGTCCCTAAAACAAGGGATTGCTCTATATCGGCAGTTTTGGAAGGGCTGGCTATAAAGCATGCAAAACCATGATCGCTACCCTCTGTACTCAGGTACGCCGCGTGCATATCGGCCACAATATCTGAGGCGTTTACCACAAAAGCTAAATGCTGGCAAATGAACGGAAGTACTCGTTTACCCATTTGCTTTTCGGTCACCCAAAGGGCGCTATTCTCGGCTACGCCAGGTTCTGCTTCTAATATGGCTAACTCCACGTTTTCTAATTCATGTGGTGTAGCATTAGCGAACGATGCGGCATCATCTGCAACATCAAACAATTCGGGCAACGTAATATGCACACGTGTGCCTGGGATGATATTCAAATGTGCTTTAATGCTGTCAATTAACACCACCTTACCCCCAACATTACCCTCTTTCATGATAACACCTCCTTAACACCGTTCAATATTTCGGCGATATGGATCATTTTAATCTTACTGTTTTTTCATTTCAGAATGCCTTCCATGTGCATCAGGAAGGAAAAATCGGCAGCCGTTATATATCCGGCGCCGTTGTGTTCATGATCGGCAACACGGTCTTTACCCATTTTGGATGATACCGCTTCTTCGGCCACGCAAAATGTACCGCCAAAACCGCAGCACTCATCGGGGCGGGGTAAGGTAGATCAGCTCCACTCCCGCTACCATATTTAATAACGAAACCGGTTTGGAGAATGGCGATGCGGTTAGCTCCGTCATCTGCGCCAGTTTAAGTCCGCGTTGACCGTGGCAGCTTTGGTGCAGGCCAACCTTATGCGGGAATGCAGCATCCAGTTTTTCAACCTTTAAAACATTAGTCAAAAATTCGGTTAGCTCATATATTTTTCTGCGGATGCCTTGCGCGGCGGGTTCATTATCGTACGGGTATAAATGCTCTTTGATATGCAAAGCGCAACTACCTGAAGGCGAAACAATGTAGTCGTACCCGGCAAAGTTATCTACAAATAAATCGTTACAACCACCCGTCAAATGTTCGTAACCCGAGTTTGCCATTGGCTGCCCGCAGCAAGTTTGCTGTGTGATATAACCCACCTCTACGCCCTGCTTTTCCAATAGCTCTAAAGTAGCTATGGCCGTATTGGGGTAAAACTGATCTACATAACAGGGTATAAAAAGGCCTACTTTCATAATCGGGTCAGCAAAATGGTTGCCGTGGTTTGTGGGCGTAAATTAAAAAGTCCACAGCATTTAACTGTACTTAACTGTATTGTTGTAACTAAGCTTTGGCGTAAGCAACCACATTTTGTTTTGATGTACCTAAACCATCGATGCCTAATTCCACAACATCGCCTGCCTTTAAATAGATAGGTGGTTTAAAACCAAGACCAACGCCGGCGGGCGTACCTGTAGAGATCACATCACCCGGCAGCAAAGTCATAAACTGGCTCACGTAAGATACGATGTAAGGTACTTTAAATATAAAATTAGCGGTTGTGCCCTCCTGCATTTTTTCGCCGTTAACGGTTAGCCAAAGGCGCAGGTTATCTACATCGCCAACCTCATCTGGCGTTACCAGGTATGGGCCCATCGGAGCGAAGGTATCACAACCTTTACCCTTATCCCAGGTACCATTGCGTTCCAGTTGAAATTCACGTTCAGATACATCGTTATGCAGCACATAACCTGCTATATAACCGGCAGCATCAGCTTCCTCCACATAGGATGCTTTTTTGCCGATAACTACCGCCAGTTCCACTTCCCAATCTGTTTTTACCGAGTTTTTAGGGATCATAATATCATCATTAGGCCCAACCAACGAGGTAGTGCTTTTCATAAAGATGATAGGTTCTGACGGTAACGGCGCGTTGGTTTCTTTAGCATGATCGGCATAGTTAAGGCCGACACATACAATTTTAGACGGCCTTGCTATCGGGCTGCCCAAACGGGCCCCCTCAGGAATAGCTTGCAATTCGCTTTGGTGCTCTTTTACGTAAGCAGCCAATTGCGCCGGGCCCCCTATTTCAAAAAACTTTTCGTCGTAATCTTTACCGTAAAAGGAAGTATCGTAGTTAACGCCATCTATTTGTACACCTGTGCGTTCTTCGCCGGCGTTGCCGTATCGTATAAATTTCATACTGTTTTAGTTATTCAATGTAATAAATCCGCCATCAATCGGGTAATCTACTCCGGTTATAAAGCTGGCCTCGTCAGAGCATAAGTACAATGCCAGCGCCGCTATCTCATCGGGTTGCCCCATGCGACCTATGGGTTGGCTTTTAGAGAGCTTATCAAAGATTTCTTCCTGGTTATCGGGATAGTTTTTGGCGATAAAACCATCTACAAACGGCGTATGAACCCTTGCCGGCGAAATGCTATTGCTGCGGATATTATCTACCAGGTAATCACGCGCTACTGACATGCTCATGGCGTAGATTGCACCTTTACTCATCGAGTAGGCAAACCTATCGGTAATACCCACGTGAGCAGCAATTGAGGCCATATTAAGGATGGCGCCTTTGCCTGCGGCTTTCATTAATGGCACAGCGGCGAAAAGGCAATTGTAAGCACCTTTTACATTCACGCTAAAGATGCGGTCAAGGTCGGCTTCGGATGTTTTTTCGACGTTACCTACGTGGGCTATTCCGGCGTTGTTTACCAGGATATCTACCTTGCCAATGGTATTAAATACATTTATTACTGCTTGCTGATCGGAAACGTTGGCGGCATGTGCCTGGCCATTGCCGCCCGCGTTTTTTATTTCGGCGATAACATCGTAAGCAGCATCGGTATTTAATTCGATAATGTGGATGGTAGCGCCTTGTTTGGCAAACAGCAAGGCTATTGCCTTACCTATACCGCTGCCCCCGCCGGTTATAACGGCTATTTTATTTTTTAAGCTGAACATTTATAATGGTTTATAATGAAACGCCTCGTTTCCATGGAATAAAATCGTCCTGACCTAATTGTACTGCCTTTGGCTTGATCTCGCCATTAGCAACATCTATCACATAGTTTAATAAACGGTGTGCGGATTGTTCGATGGTTTCCGCACCCTCTATAACCGTACCGCAGTTAAAGTCAATAATATCGGGCATCTTGTTAAACAGTGTTGTGTTGGTTGATAACTTAATCACTGGCGCAACAGGGTTACCTGTAGGCGTACCCAAGCCTGTAGTAAACAATACAATATTTGCGCCTGATGCTACTTCGGCAGTGGTGCTTTCCACATCGCTGCCGGGGGTACAAAGCAGGTTTAAGCCTGGCTTAGTTACTTTCTCGGGGTAATCTAATACAGCCGTAACAGGCGATGTACCGCCTTTTTTGGCTGCACCTGCAGATTTAATGGCATCTGTTATCAAACCATCTCTGATATTACCCGGTGAGGGGTTAGCGTAAAAACCTGATCCATCTGCTTCGGCCTTGGCATTGTAGGTACGCATCAGGTCCATAAACTTTAAAGCGGTGATATCGTCAACACAACGGTCGCTTAGTTCCTGCTCCACACCGCAAAGCTCCGGAAACTCGGCCAGTACAACGCTGCCGCCCATGGTTACCATCATATCCGACAAATAACCCAAAACAGGGTTTGCCGAGATACCGGAGAAACCATCAGACCCGCCACACTCTAAGCCAATACAAAGTTTATTAATTGGCGCAGGCTGGCGTTGCTGTTTATTTACCTGTATTAAACCCGCGAAGGTTTGTTTAAGCGCTTCGTGCAAAAGGCGGCTTTCGGTGCCAAGCTTTTGCTGCTCAAGTATTATTAAGGGTTTGGAAAAATTCGGATCACGTTTATTGATCTCGACCTGCAAGATGCTGGCCTGTGCATGCTGGCAGCCAAGGCTCAGTATGGTTGCCCCGGCTACGTTTGGATGGGTGATGTAACCCGCTAATAATCCG
This sequence comes from Mucilaginibacter aurantiaciroseus, assembly GCF_024055595.1. GTDB lineage: Bacteria > Bacteroidota > Bacteroidia > Sphingobacteriales > Sphingobacteriaceae > Mucilaginibacter > Mucilaginibacter aurantiaciroseus. The sequence goes on along the minus strand of NZ_JAMXOF010000001.1, from coordinate 859,439 downwards.
CAAAGCGCATCAGAATCTGTACGGGTACCGCCGCAGCCCATATCGTGGTTCAGGAATTTGATGCCATCGATATTAGGGAATAGTTTGTTTGATGCACCCGTCTCAGGTGTCATCTGCAGATCGGCCTGTAAAATCTCTTCTACCGATTTACCCGCCTCCAACATGGCTACCAATTGGTCAACCTCGTTCTCGTAACCGCGTGGCTTAGAAAAACCCAATTTATCCTGCAAGGCATCTTTCAATACATTAATATTCCTGTTCTCACAAAAAACCAATGGGATAACCAGCCAGTAATTGGCAGTACCTACAGAACCATCTGACCGGTGGTAGCCGTTAAAGGCGCGGTTAGCAAAAGTGCTTACATCGGGCTGTGCCCAGGTTGTTTTGCGGTTACCGAGAGTAAAATCGTCGGTAGCGTGTTTTAAGTTTTGGGTATTAATGACACCGCCCTGCGGGATGTATTCGCTGGCTTTACCGACCAATACGCCATACATGTACACCTCGTCGCCGGGTTGCAAAGCGTTAATGGTAAACTTATGTTTGCCGGCCACGTTATCAGCCAGTGTAAAACCTAAACCCTCGTGCTCGATAAAAGTACCTTTGGACAGGTCGGTAAGTGCAACAAGTACATTATCGGCTTGGTGAATATGTAAAAAAGTACGTTTAACTTCTTCTACCATAATAATTTATAGTGTGGATGCAGCACCCGTTTGTATACCAGGAGGCTTTAAATAGCTTACCGGTTAAGATGTTATAATTTCAAATAAAATAATTCGCCAAAGCTTTCACAATAAACTTATCTTAAAAAAGGATTGGCAATTGGCTTTAGCCAAGATAGCCAATCGTATTATTAAAACCTATCAATCTGCTTTCTGTTATTGCTATTTCAAAACATTAATGCTTACCGTTGATATGAGGTCGACCGGAAAGCCATTTTTATGTTTAACAACAGAATGTTGATCTGTACAGGATTACAAAGGAAATACATGCCCGGCAATAATACTTTTGTATTATTGGCTAATAATTAAGCGATATTGTACAATTTGCATTACCTGCTATTTACTAAAAAAACAAGATGTATAAACGCAAAAAACTCTCTAAACTTTCGATTTAGAGAGTTTAGAAAATTGATATCGCTTTCTGTCGCCCTGCCTGTACAAATTTCGAACCTTTTCTACATGATTTGGTGTTGTTGGCAAACTTGGTATTATAGTATTAACCTCAAACGCGTGGTGTAAGGCATTTTATTAGTAATAGATAAAAAGAAAAACTACGACTTATGATTTGACATAACTATAGCTATTTCAATTAATAATTTTCAAAAGCATGGTTTTAACTGATTTGATATGTTTATTGAAAAGGGACACCGATTTGAACAATAAACAGGTATTAAACCCTATCAAAATACGTCAAAATAAACTAATCAATTAATTGATTATCAATATATTACAATTCTTTTGGTAGCTCAAACCTAATAATTTAAAATTTGGGGCACCGAATAGGGCACATTTTCCTTTATATAACTTGAATGAATTGGGCTGTAATAAAACAAAAAAGCCTCTAAATCATAGATTTAAAGGCTTTTTGATACTGGTTGGTATCGCTGGTGTCGGGATGGCAGGATTCGAACCTGCGGCCTCCACATCCCAAATGTGGCGCGATACCGGGCTACGCTACATCCCGATTGGGATTGCAAAGGTAGGATTTTTGTGTAGCCATGCAAACTTTTTTTAAAAGAATTTGCACAAGCTTATTTAACCAATTCATTTGCAAAAACTTAGCTATAAAAAAAATTTTAAATAGCAGTAAAACAGCACCCAGTATGCTTAAAATAGTACATATGTAGTATTGATTATCGTTTTAAATGAATGTTACTTTATTAAACGCAACGTTACCGTTACAAGGGCAACTGTTGCAAAAAGCTTATTGCCCGTAAACTGGCGGGCCGTAAGGTTTACAATTATCAAAAGGCCGTACTATTAAATATAGGGGGAATATGGCCGGATGATAAGAAGCCCTGCATCAGCAAATGATACGGGGCTTTACTATTAAATATGACATTGCCACCCGCCTACTTAGCGAAATTCAAGAAATATTTCATCAGACAGGCCGCTTTACAAAAACAATTTAACGCGCTTTGCAATTTACCTAACACACTTGCTTTATCATTTATTAAATTGAGGAATAAGAAATACATAGCTATCCTTGGTGGCGGGCCAAGCGCCCTGTTTATGTTTAAACAGTTTGTTGATGCCAAACGCAACGATTTTACCATAACTATCTTTGAAAAAAGCAATCTGCTTGGCGCGGGTATGCCCTACAGCGCTAACGGGGCTAACGACGAACATGTTACTAATGTATCAGGCAACGAGATCCCCGAGATGGTGACCTCTATTAACGACTGGATAAAAACCGTGTCTAAAGACACGCTGGATAAGTTCCTTATCGACCCTGAAAAGTTTAACGAGTATAAAGTACTGCCGAGATTGCTTTTTGGGCAGTACCTTACCGCCCAGTTTAACCTGTTGCAAAAACAAGCCAAAGAACAAGGCCTGGAGTTTGAAGTACATTACGACAGCGAGGTTACCAATGTTACTGATAACCCCGACAAACAAAACGTAATCGTAGAAATAAATAACGAAACCAAACACGACTTTGACCAGGTAATTATTTGTACCGGCCACAACTGGCCAAAAAAGAACGAGGGCAAAGTGCCGGGATATTTCGATTCGCCCTACCCGCCTGTAAAGCTTGTTTTTAAAACTAATGACGCCGTCGCGATACGGGGCTCATCACTTACCGCTATTGATGCAATACGTACCCTATCGCGCCGTAACGGTATGTTTAATAATGGTGAAGACGGAAAACTTACTTACACGGTTGCCGGCGATAGCAAAGGCTTTAAAATGGTGATGCATTCGCGTAATGGTTTGTTGCCTGCTGTAAGGTTCCATTTAGAAGATTCGCATTTGGCTACAGGCGCTGAGCTTACGCCGGAGGAGATCAAACAAAACCGCGAAGAGAACAACGGTTTCCTTTCGATCGACCTGGTATTTGAGAAAGACTTTAAGCTTGCCTTTAAAGATAAACAGCCCGATTTTTACGAACGCATAAAGGATATGTGCATGGAGGACTTTGTGAACGATACCTTGGATCATCGCGAGAGTATAGATCCTTTTGAGCTTTTTAAAATTGAGTATAAAGAAGCCGAAATATCTATAGAACAACATAAATCCGTGTATTGGAAGGAGATGCTGGGGGTGCTTAGCTTCGCGATGAACTATCCCGCCAAGTACTTTTCGGCGGAGGATATGATTAGGCTGCAGAAAGTTTTAATGCCCTTAATATCAGTAGTTATAGCCTATGCGCCGCAAAATTCTGTTGAGGAGATGATGGCCCTGCACCGGGCAGGCGCCTTAGATATTATTACCGTAGGCGACAATAATTATGTAGAACCAATAGAAGAAGGCGGGGTGATTTACCACTACACCGATGAACAGGAAATTGAGCATGCCGATACCTACAAAATTTATGTCGATTGCGTAGGCCAACCCCATTTAACATTCGACGAGTTCCCATATAAAGGCCTTAGCGAGGCGCGTACCGTTACCCCTGCAAAATTGTGGTTTAAATCACCAAAAAACGGCCAGGAATCACTTAAAAACGACTCGAGAAAAGTAAAATTTGATGGCAAAGGAGGTTATTACTTAACCGTGCCCGGCGTTACCATAAATGACAGCTTCCAGGCTATTGACGACTTTGGCGCATTTAACGAGCGATTATATATAATGGCCGTTCCGTACATTGGCGGTTATAACCCCGACTACTCCGGGCTTGATTTTTGCCTGGAAGCATCGGGCCATATCATCAAATCCATATTAAATAACTGATACTATTGAATACCTAAATACCAGCCTATACCCCAAAACTTTACTTATTACTATTAGGTTCTAAAGCGCCGGGCAGGCATATAGAGCCGCATGATATTTTCTTTGGCATCGCAACTTCGTTAAAGGAATTGGTGCCCGATATTAAAGCCTTTTGGCGCAACACAGGTACCAGACTGCATATTGACGGCTACCGTGAGGTTAATTCCCTTGAAGATTACCGGGTGAAAGTTGTGCCAAAGGCGAAGAACACCAACCATCAGAAAATAAGCTATTTTTTGTAAACCTTGGCGGTTACATTTCCGGCCAACTAGCCCAAGCATCATCATATTGTAATTACTGTGCAAAACGGCAATGGGCCTGCTATACAAGAATTAAAAAAGATCATATTTTACCCCACGAATACTATTGCAGGTATGAAAGGTGCTAACGCGCACATCGACGATAAATACGATATTGATGCGGATGATATTTACCGGATATAAGAGATGTTACCCCCTGCACTAAAAGATAAGTATCATATAGATAACACCCGATGAAGAATTACCAGAGGATGAGATCTATTTGGGTTATTTTATATTAGATAAACTTACATAGTTATCTGTTAATAAGATATTTATGCTATAATTTATAACTTAGTAGTCTTACACTATGCAATTTTAGATAAATACTTCTAATTCAATTTATTTCTAACAAGTTAAAACAACTTGATGTTTTATAGCTTTTATTAGTACAACTTATTGTGCTAATAACAAAATACAACATAAACATCATGGCTAAAAAAGAAACCGGAACTGAACCGAAATTCGCCATCGCATCGCCGGAGAAAACTGACACGGGCTTGCTCGACCTATTTAAAGATGGCATCACTAAAGGCCATGTAACTCGTCTTGAAGAAGTGTTCGGCCTGTCAGACGAAAAGATCATCGCCAAAAAATTCGATGCTATGGAGGGCATCACTAAAGAGGGTGAAAGCATTGTGGAAAGTACGGAAGCAGGTACCCACGCGCGCGACGTAGGTATCATTATGGCATCACAAAAGGTAGAACAGTACGAAATTGCTACTTATGGCGGCTTGGCTTCGTTGGCCACTACCTTAGGCTTAACAGATGTGGCTGCTATTTTGGAACAGACCCTTGCTGAAGAAAAAACAGCAGACGCGAAATTAACAGAAGTTACCACAACCATCGCACAAGCATAATTATGGCTAAAAATGAAAAAGCCGCAAAACCGGCTATCGATACAACCAACCGAAAAAACGAACAATTAGGCCAGTTTAGGGATGATGCCGCAGGGCAGCAGATGACTATTAATACAGGGTTAAAAATAAACGACGACCAAAATTCTTTGAAAGCAGGTGACCGCGGCCCCTCTCTTTTAGAGGATTTTATCCTTCGCGAAAAAATAACCCATTTTGACCACGAACGCATTCCTGAGCGGGTTGTGCATGCCCGTGGTTCGGGTGCGCATGGGGTGTTTAAGTTATACGAAAGCCAATCGGCTGTAACCAAAGCCTTGTTCCTGAATGATACGGAAACCGAGACGCCTGTATTCGTACGTTTTTCTACCGTTGCGGGCTCAAAAGGCTCCAGCGACCTGGCGAGAGATGTACGCGGTTTCGCAGTACGCTTTTATACACAAGAAGGCAACTTTGACTTGGTAGGCAATAACATGCCTGTATTTTTTATACAGGATGCGATCAAATTTCCCGACCTGATCCACGCGGTTAAACCAGAACCGAATAATGAGATCCCGCAGGCAGCATCGGCACACGATACATTTTGGGATTTTATTTCCCTAATGCCCGAATCTGCGCATATGATCATGTGGGCCATGAGCGACCGTGCCCTGCCCCGCAGCTTACGCATGATGGAAGGCTTTGGCGTACATACGTTCCGCTTTGTGAATGCGGAGGGTGTAGCCAGCTTTGTGAAATTCCATTGGAAACCATTATTGGGTGTACACTCTGTTGCCTGGGACGAAGCACAGAACATATCGGGTAAAGACTCGGATTTCCACCGTCGTGATCTTTGGGATGCCATTGATAGCGGTGCCTTCCCGGAATGGGAACTCGGCGTGCAAATCGTACCAGAAGAGGATGAATTTAAGTTTGAATTTGACTTGTTGGATTCTACCAAACTGATCCCTGAAGAATTAGTGCCGGTACAACGGATTGGTAAAATGACGTTGAACCGTAACCCAGACAATTTTTTTGCCGAGACCGAACAAGTTGCATTCCATTTAGGTCACATAGTACCGGGTATCGATTTCACCAACGACCCATTATTACAAGGCCGTTTGTTCTCCTACACAGATACACAGCTACTACGTTTGGGTGGGCCAAACTTTCAGCAAATCCCGATCAACCGCCCTGTAGTGCCGGTTTATAACAATCAGCGCGATGGCTTTTCACGCCATAATATTGACACTGGTAAAACCAGTTACAGCCCAAATTCACTTAACAAAAACTCACCGGAGCAAGTTAGGGCCGAACAAGGTGGTTATGTAACTTTCCCTGAACGTATTGATTCTGTTAAGATCCGTGCAAGAAGCAAAAGTTTCCTGGATCATTTTAGCCAGGCAAGATTGTTCTTCAACAGCCAGTCGGATCCGGAGAAAAACCATATTGTAGATGCTTTGAGTTTTGAGCTTGGTAAAGTAAAAACCGTTGCCATCCGCGAACGCATGTTAGGCATCCTATCATTAATTGATAAAGGCCTTGCAGCGGAGGTTGCGTATGCTTTGGGCTTACACGTACCGCAATCACCAGAAACTCCAATCAACAAAAGTATCCCTGCGGATGCCGCTACAGAAGATTACGAATCTGTACAGGTAGAAGGTTCGTTATCTAAATCTGAAGCTTTGAGCATGGCCAATACGATCAAGGATAGTATCCAAACCCGTAAGGTAGCGATACTTGCTGCTGACGGTGTGGACGAGAAAGCATTGTTCGCCGTAAAAAAAGCTATTGAAGCCGAGGGTGGCGCGGTTAAGATAATTGCACCAAGGTTAGGTTTTATTACCTCACTGAACGACGAAAAGATCCAGGCAGATGAAAGCTTTTTAACGGCAGCATCTGTATTGTTTGATGCCGTTTATGTACCGGGTGGCGGCAATAGCGTGGCTTCTATAGAAGCCGTACCTAATGCTGTACATTTCCTGAATGAAGCTTTTAAACATTGCAAGGCAATAGCGGCAGATGGAGGTGCTATGCAAGTTTTAGAAGCAACCTATTTCAGTAAAAAGATTGAGAACGATGAAGGCGTTATGGTAGGTGATGATGCTGTTACTTTAGCCGCAGAGTTTATCGAAGCCATTAAGCAGCACCGTTTCTGGGAACGCGAAAAGCCGAGAAAGATCCCGGCTTAATATTATATATTTAGAAAGCGCCTTATTTAATAAGGCGCTTTTTTATGCGTTTAAAACAGCAAGTGCGCCTTCGTTGCTTTGCTGAGCGGCGATATCGTAAACCGTCAATCCGCGCGCATCGGTTAGGGTTTTATCCGCACCAGCGTCAAGCAATTGTTTCAGCATATCATTACGGCCAAACATAGCGGCAAACATCAGGGCTGTACCCCCGTTGCCGTGCATTTGGTTAAGGTTCGCGCCGCTGTAGATGAGTAATTGAGCAATATCGGCATAACCTTTGAAGCAAACGCCCATTAACGCCGTGTTGCCTCCAAAATCGGCACCGTTGATATCAGCGCCGTTGTCCAGCAGAAAACGAACCGCTTCAATTTGGTTATTATAGCAGGCAATTATTAGAGGCGTGTACCCTTTAGCATCCTTGGCCTCTATACTTACCCCTTGTTTTAAAAGCTCCTCAATTACAAGAACCTCCCCTTTGCGTGCCGCATGTATCAGCACTTCATTAAAGTCTACGTTTTCCATCATTTACCTAACCTTTAATAAGTTTTAAAGTTTGCCTTTGGCGATGATAAAATCAATCCCAGTTAAAGGTTACTTCGCGGTTGTTCAGTTTCCATTTTTCGGGGTACTGGTTGGTTAGCCAGTCTAAAGGTTCGCCGTTTGGTTGTATACGGGCGGCATTGGCAAAGGCTTGTTTAATGGCGGCCTTTTGCTTAGTACCAATAAACCTATCTCGGCAAGATATAAAAAGCGGCGAGCTACTTTCTGCCAGTAACTGCAGCCATTTTTGGGTTTTATGCCTTGGCACATCTTTGGTTATACCTACGCAATCGCCATCGGCCGCATAAAAGGTATATTTTGCGGCAGGCGGAAACCAAGGGCTTTAACGCCCATCTTTTTAGTACGCGCCCACTCCTTGCCGCTGGTATCATCACCAATACGGTTAAGCTCGAACACGCCTTCCGACAAATGGCTGGCGGTATTACAGCCAATGATGTAAATATCACCGGCCGCTTCGCGAATGGCGCCGTACAGATGGTTCATTATCTCGGCATTGGTTTTAGTTTGGTCGTGGAATTTCCAGCCCGGGGCGGTAAAGGTATCTTTCATCTGTACACCCCACTTGCCAAATATATCCCAGGTGCTGTAATCGTGCTTCACCATGTGGTAACCCCATTGTTTGTACAGCGCTATGTTGCGTTTTATACGGGTGATGTTTTCTGGGATGGTTGGGTCCAGGATTAGTTCATCGTCCTGCCCACGCCCCGGAATTTTGGGAGAAAGCAGGGTTTTGCTATCGTCCTTCCGGGCAATTAAAGGGCGTGTCCATAAACCCGGGCGCATGCCGTGGCTTTTAATTTCATCAGCCATTTTATGCAGGTCTTTAAACTTATCGTTCACAACAACAGGCCGCGCAAAGGCTGGTTAAAAACATCAAACAGTACAATTATCATTTAACAACCGGTTTTTTAGGCACGCCCTACCTTTGCCACGTGTTGAGCAAGTTTGGCCATACCGATGTCGCTTATAAGCTTTTATTGCAGGCCACTTACCCATCGTGGCTTTACCGATAAAAAAAACGATGGAACTTTTGAAGCCCCATCTATGAACTCGTATAACCATTATGCCTATGGTGCCATTGGCGATTGGATGTACCGCGTTATTGAGGGTATAGATACCAAAACAGATGAACCGGGGTACAAGCACATCACTGTTAAACCAACTAAAGGTGGTGTTTTAACTTACGCTAATGCAGATTATAAAACGAATTATGACGTGGTAAAATCGCACTGGAAAATTGCTGATGGGAAACTATTTCTGGATGTGAAGATCCCGGCAAATGCAACCGAAACCATTTATGTACCTACTCAAAACAATGGAACAGTTACCGAAAACGGCAAAGCAATTGCAGTAATCAAAGCCAAACAAAATACTACGGGATACCAGCTTACAGAAGCCGGATCTGGTAAGTATCGGTTTACTACCAGCTGGAAATAACAAGCACTGGCTAACATTATGTAAACAAAACCTGCGTTAAGGTAGTTATATCAATAACCGGATCGTAATTAAATACATCCATTTAAAAAGAATTTGATATGAAAAACTCATTCAAAAAAAAGGATAATAGCGGCATTTTAATTGCAGGTTTAGCCATTGGTGCAATGTTCGCCGGGGCCATAACTTATTTATACATCCGCAAAAAAGGAGAGATACATGCTGCAGCAAATTAGTTAAAAAAGCATGCCAAAGACTACCTGAAAAAGAAAGTTAAAAAGAAATTAAAAACAGAAATAAAAGCTTTATAAACGCTACTTTTTTTAAAAATTATAAATTACTTTTACTACAAAATGTGAAACAAGCGGCTAATTATTTTTTCACACCATGTGTACCAACCGCATGGCCAATTAAATACCCTATTACAAGTGCAATAACGATTAGCGCGTATAATAAATACTGTCGCTTCTCCATGTTGGTTTGAACTTTTCTTAATTGAGATTGATGAAGCAGCTTTTCGTTTTGTAGCTTCATATTTTGCTGTTGCAGTTTAGAAAGGGTACCATTTACCTCCACAGGTTTCTCTTGTTCTGATTTATAACGGCAAACAAACCCACCTGCTTTGAGAAACTTATCACCTTTGGGTTTAAGCACAAGTTTTTCCGGCAGGTCGTAATCACCGTGTTTGCCGGTTTCTGCAATAAATCCTTCACGGGTAAGGATCTGTACAAGGGCAAAAGCTGTTGCCTCGTCCTGGTCAAAAAGCTCGAGTAATTGTGGTCTGGTTAAACTATCCGGGATTCCAAAGGCCTCCAGCACAGCGTCCAGCATTTCACATTCGTATTCATTCAGCTCAATCATCCCTACAAAAATAGCAATATCGCATTAGTATCCTTATTTGTAAATAAAAAGACGTTGCTAAAAGATCCGCTTTTAAAGATCAAAGACTGTAAATCATAAAATTTACAGGATTTAATGCATTAACGCATTCGGATAAGCGGTAAGGGAGGAAAGTAACCCATCCTCTAAAGGTGATTATTAAAGTATTGTTATTTTTTATAAAAGGGGTCATTTTGCAAAATTGCCCATAATGCTGGGAGGTAGCCATCTTCCTGTTTAGCCCGGTCTAAGTAAAATTTATAATTGCCTGAGTGTGCCATATCATCGGTTTCATCAAAAGCGATATTTAATACGCGCGGTTAATATTGCTTTAGGTATTCCTTACTTAATTCATAAGTAAGAAAATCTAAACGAGTAGAGTCGCCCAAGTAAGGCGGAACCTTATGATGTAATTGATTCAAATAGCTTAAGCGGGCATTGGCATCGGTTCTTCACGTCAGCATAACCCGAGTATACCAGCAAGCCAAAGCGATGTATATTCAGTGTTTGCGGAAACCACTCCCATAATGAAAATGCGGCAACTTTGCCTTCAAAACCTTTCTGCTTGTTCAGATATTCAAGCACGTTCATATTGAAATTAGTAATTGGGTCGTTCGTATTCATCTTTTCAATCGCAAAGCCTGTAAATATTCCATTATAACTTGGATAAAACAATAAGGGTTAGCCACTTAAAACTTATTACCAATGTCGCGGTTGTCATAAATCTGCCCTTGCTTATCAATAACCATCCATAAAAAAAGGAAAATTAATTTCCGTCGGCTAGTTACGGTAGCAGACCAATACCTTTTGCGTACTTTCTCATTATCTTTAGTAAAGGCAGATTTCATCATCCCGGTATCTGCACCGCAGAATATTTCTTGCCAATGCATACCATCAAGTGTACAATTATTAAATTTTTGTTTTGTGCCTGCGCAAAAGCAGGTATGATGGTGGCTGTCGAAAACGCCAACACTACTATTAATATCCTTTTCATAAATATAGGTTTTCAAGCAAAGCCATGCGGCCCTGCTTGAAATTATCGGCATTTGATGTGCGTTCTGAAGCAGGGTATTGAAAGCGTAACGCTATCCGCCCTCCGTTGCCTGTTCCTGGCCCGGTAGTAAAGGCTAGGATGCCGATTCTCCGAAAATTGAAATAAGATTCTAAACCCGAATGGTATTTAAGGATTATCTTGGCGCACACTATCCCAGCGATGAGACAATTTCTTCTATACCCAACTGATATTCCAAATAAATTTTATTAATAACAGTGCCTTTGATTTTTAAAAATTATTAAGAAAGTCACTTAACATGGTCCCTTTTTCCAGCTTCAGTCTAAATCTTAACCGGTATCGGGATTTGGCTACTGTATCAGGCGAGGTATTCATTAAAACCGCTATCTGTTTGGTAGACAGGCGCATTTTTAGAAACGCACAAAGCTTTAGGGAGGAGGTTTTAAGGTCGGGGTACTGTTCTTTCAGACGGTTTAATACGTCATTATGAACAATATCAAAGTGATCTTTGAATTTTTCCCATTCACGGTTAGACTGCATGCCCTTATGTATAAAAGCCTCTAATTGCTGCAGGTTTTCTTTTACATCAGCCTCGGTTGATTCCTTAAGAACCCTGTTTACCTGAGTCTTTATTTTAGTTAAAAATTCATTTTTTTGAGTTATGTTGAGCGTTAGTGATGTTAACTCATTATTTTTATGCTCCATTTCTGCCTGAAACTTTTCTTTTTCAAGCACTAATACCCGCTTTTCTTTTTCCAGCTCCAGTGCTTTAATTAGTTTTTCCTGATTAAGGAGCCGTTCACGTTCCAAAAGCGATATGCCTTCTATTTCAAGATTTGCTTTCTGTAAAGCAAGTATATCCCGTTGAGCAATCAGATTAGCTTGCTCCAGTTCTTTCTCTTTTCCCCAAAGGATTTGCTGGTTTTGCAGATCAAGACGGTATCGCTGTTTTTTAAACCTTCCGCGGATCGTTCTGGCTGAAAATAATACAGAAAATAAAAAAGCCACAACGTAAACCGTATATGCCCACGTTTCCTGGAACCAGGGGGGCTCTATTTCAAACTTAAATGTGTCAACCGAGCTAATTTTACCGTAGTTATCTCTCGCTCTCAATTTTAAAATATAATCTCCGGCAGGCAGATTGGTAAAATCTTTATAATTATCATTTGACCATTTATTTATCCACGCTTCCTCTTCGCCGTGTTTTAACAAAATAAACTGATACTGGGTATTAGCTGCATCTTCGTAATGATTGGCAGAAAAAGAAAACCTAAGCGAGTTCTGTTTAATGGTAAGAATTGGCTTTCTGTTACCATTATATCCTGCCGATACTACCAGGTAAGGACTTGCACCTAATTCTACTTCTGATATAAACGCCTTAAAATTGAATACCACACCAGACTTTGCATCCTCTTCTCCTTCGTTATAAATTGCAAAGCCATCCTGCGTACTTAAAATAATATGATCTTTATCCAAGCGCTTAATACTTTCAAAAGAATTAACCAGTTTTCCCTGGAACTTATTGGTTGAGAAAATTATTTTAAAATGATCCCTACCGTCGGTTTCCACCTTGCTTACAGAACCTCCGTTAAAAACAATCCAGAAGTGTGATTTATCGGTCTGAAAAATACGCTCTATGTGATTTTTTTTACCTGTAACAGCATTTAATGCGGTATACGGCTCTATTTGCTCCCGGTCAAAATTGAAACGGTAAACGCCGGTATGAGTGGCAAAAACAACTTCATTATTCAATTTGCATACGGTATTATCAAAATTAAAAGGAAGCCCGTTTGACGCATTAAAAGTTTTAATACTTGTAACGCTGTCCAGTTGTTTGTTAAGTCTTAACTTAAAAACACCTTTATTACCGTGGCTTACCCATATATCACCTAACTTATCTTCTATTAAAAAACGAGATGATTCATTAAAGCCTTTTATTTTATTTTTCATTACCCATTTACCAGCATGTTTGGTGAATACCTCTAGTCCGTAATAGGTGCCGCTAATAACAGTTTCGTTGTTTTGAATAAGCAGGTACAACCAAGTACCTGATTTAGCCACCGATCTAATTTGTTTATCATTAAGTGTATAACCTCCACTTACATTCCCTGCGAAGATAAGGCTGTCAATATTGTTGAGGCTCCAGGTTAAACCCGAAATATCTGCTTTTTTGAAACTTGGATTATTAGTCAGAAGAGATGTATAAAATACACCTTCGGATGTTGCCAGATATAGTTTTTTGTTAATAGAAGCGGAAGAATATGCTATGCCTGTTACCTTTAATCGTTCGTTGATAAAAGTAAAAGGTTTAAAAAGTGGGATATAGGTTATACCATTAATTAAAGTAACCCATAAATTCTTTTCAGAATCAATGTATGTGCCGGTTACGTTATCCCCTGCAAGTCCGTTCTCTTCCTGAATATGGTAAATTATATCTCCGTTTAATTTAGTTATAAACAGACCGGATAACTGTGATGAAATAACGATATATCGGTTATCCAAAATAATCATTTTATCTAACCCATAGTTGGAGAAAGAAAAATTTACCTGTCCCAGCCACGAAGATATCTTGTCACCATCAACTAAAAATATTCCTTTACTGTTTACACTTACCAGGAATTGCTTATCGCTTATTTTAACAATGCCGCTTATGAAAAGGTATTTAAAATAGCTGCCCCACGTTACGGGTATAAATGTTTTACCCGCGAAACGCATTAACCGGCCATTATCTGTTATATAAATATCTCCGCCTACATTAAACGACTTTCCGAAATGTACCTGAGGGTAATAAATTTTCGCCTTTTTCTTACTAATAAAAATCAACTGCTCAAAAGACGTAAATAATACCCCTTCGGCGGTGATGTAGGTATTCCATATCTCGTTAAAGTTTCGCTCCTTGGGACTAATATGTTTTAATAAGGAAACATAGCGGTTGTAGCCGGTTGAATCTTTATCCAGATAACCAAACTCACTTCTTCCACCTACATAAACTCGTCCATTTCTATCTGCAGCAAGCGATGTACAACTAGATGAATTAGGCAACGTTATTGTGCGCCATTTTACTCCATCATATTCCAGAACACCCTGTAGATTTGCAAAATACATGATACCCTGCTGATCCTGAACTGCACCAAAACAGTTAGGATGGGCATGATATTCATTTGCAGAAAAATTATTAATTTCTGGCAAACCCAAATTTTTTAACTGTGCTAAAACCGCGCCGGGTATAAACCAAGCCACAAAAGCAACCCATTTAAAAGCGCTTTTTAATCTCATAAAATTCATAACTGGTAAAGTACAATGTACTATACTTTTAAAGGGTTTGTGAAATTTTATCTGATTTTTTAATAAGAAGTTTAGTTTAACATGTCTATTATACAATAAATTGATTATCAATTATTTATAATTTATTTGTCCGTTTTTACTGTAAGTATTATATTAAATAGTCTTTATTTTGTCTTATTTATTTACAAACACTTGTCCATTTTCTGTCCAGTTCATTACCCGTTTATTCGTATCAGGCAAGGTTACATTTGTATACCAACTGCAAAGCGATTAATTCTTTGCAGAATAACCAAGAAACCAATTTTTCTATCTAAAAACTAAAGTTTATGAAATTTATGTATTCAAAAAAATCCAGGCTACTAATCAGCTTTGGTTTGTTTCTTTTTGTGACAAGCCTAAACGCATGCAAAAAAACGGAAAAAACATCACCTGTAACACCGGTTAGTACAGGTGGCCCCACAGCCACCACACCCGGGGCATGGGCAGATGTATTTAGTGCTGATTTCACTACGGCAGCAGAACTATCCAATTGGGAGGCTGCTAACCGTTTTGATTATAACTCTAATAAATGTATGTACATTCCCACTGCAAATTCTATTCAAAACCTGGACGGAAAATCTTGCTTATGCATTACTGCAAAAAAAGTTTCGGCAAATTATTATGAATCGGGTAATCTCGCCACCAAGGCGCATTACCAGCCGCTAAATAACGAGGAATATCATTTTACGGCCTCTATAAAATTATTGGCCCAGGATGATGCATCTGTATACAAAGGCTTTTCTGAAACGTATGGGAGCTGGCCGGCGTTTTGGACTGTTGAAGGTAATGGCTGGCCAACTAAAGGCGAAATTGATATTATGGAAGCTTACACTTATGGCGCCGGCCAAACAACACGTATGGCCAGTAATCTATTTTACGGCACTACCCCAAACCAAAATATCCTGAATAATAAGTTAGAAAAGCCAATGACCTATACTGAAGGCTGGCATACTTATGAAATGTTTTGGAAGTATGTAAACGGCAAAGCTACCATTACGACTATGCTGGACGGAGTAACTATTGCTGTTTATACTAACGAAAGTTTTACTCCTGGCGGTTTGCAGTTAGAAAACTTCACTTCGCAAGCCATGGTCTTGAACCTGAATGTAGGAGATAACTTTGGAATTTTTGATAATACTAAGATCAACCTATTCGCTAAAACTATGATGTTTGTAGATTTTGTAAAAATCGAAAAAAGAACCTTGTAGATTCCCATTTTCATTATTACGCTACTTTCCGAATTCTTTAACCAATTATATAATTAACTAAAATTCTAACAACATGAAAAAATTAATTTTCCCTTTAATGGCTGTGTTCTTCGTGTTCGCCTGCCAAAAAAACGAAACCACAAAACCTGCATCCGCAGTGGCATTGGCAGGAAAAAACCTGAAAATCGTTGCCGCCGCCTCTGGTTTTACCAACATTTTTTATGATGGGTTTGATGCTGGAAGTGCAATTACAAGTAATTGGGCAATTGAAACCGGCTTAGATCCTAATTCGAGCATTTGTAATTATAGTAATAATGTTCCTCAAATTGGCAGTGTAGACAACTCCAGTTCGGCAATTATAACCGCTACAAAAAATGGCACAGCCAATAATTACACATCCGGTCGTATTCACTCTAAGCAACCCTTCACCCCTGCACGTGGCGAAGAAATGAAGTTTGAGGCCCGGATAAAGCTAATTGCTTTAAGCGGCAGTACATTTAAAGGCTTTGCTCAAACTAACGGCGCATGGCCGGCGTTTTGGGTAGTAAATGGTAACGAGTGGCCAACCCATGGCGAAATAGATTTTATGGAAGGCTATTCACATGCTGGTACTGCAGAGGCTACAAAGTTTACTTCGAATGTTTTTTATGGTACAACCATTAATCAGCCTTTTGTTGGTCCTAACAGCGCCATGAACTATCCGGCAAATTTTAATCCGGAAGGATGGCATACTTATACCTGTTATTGGAAAAACGTCGCCTATGGCGAAACTATACGTTACTATGTTGACGGAACATTAATCAGTACGGTTACTAATAATACATTTCCGGGACTTCGCCTTGATTACTTTGTTAATCACAATGTTGTGTTAAATTTAAACGTAGGCTGTACTACTTATACACCGCTTTTTCAGAACAATACCAATATCAATTTATTTGATAAAACGCAAATGTGGGTGGATTATGTAGCAGTTGATAAACAAACTCTTTAAACAATTGATCAGACACCTTGCTTATTAAACTTTTAGCTAAAGTGTTTTTAATGCTGATAGCCCTCCTCATCTGTAAGGAGGGCTATCTCTTCAATACCAAGAAATTAAACTATGCTATATTTATTTCCTGTCGTATCAAATCTATCCAGATAAATTTCTTAATGTATTTATAGTAATTTTACTGTCCCTGCATACCGTTTCCTTCGTCGTTTATCCGAAATTTGATAAATATACTGATGTTCAAATAATCAGCAAAAGACCAGATTTGTAGAATGCTTAGCTATCGTCTTTAAATTAAAAAATCGAACAAAAAACATGGCATAATTAATAAGTTAGTACATCCATTATTAAGGCAAACTGCCTGCAATTTGGAGATTCCGTATCCATTTACCATGCGATTCCGTGCACCTCAAAGCACCGATTTATGTTAAAAGGTAGAAAAAATGAAATTAGTAATCAAGAATTTAATATAATCAAAGTTTTTCGGAATCGTCTGCCTGACATTCCGGAACGAGGTGTTAATGGATACGGAATCTCCATTCTTGTTCTGATAACTGCTTTTTTTCAACCTGCTTAGGCTTCATCGCTTCCAAGGGGGTCCGCACGGTATTTTTTAAGGCAGTCGTTAGCTGTCTTATAGCCGTGCTGATCTCCACCGTGCTTACGCCTAGGGCTTCGGCTGATTTTTCGATAAGCTGCTCGGTTTGGAATCTGTTGTACAGGTATTAGCTATGGGGGAAGGCATTTTGCTTATGGTCTGTGCTGGTTAGCTTCAGCGTTACTTTCATACGGTCTAAACCGGTTAGCTTAATGCCTCCCAATATGGTAATATGCAGTTTACCATCCAGATAGATCAATAACTCTGCATTTTCAGTAATCAGTTTAGCCATGTTGAAAAAAAGTTTATAGTACCTACTGGTGACAAATGTAATAGATTGGTTTTAATTTAACAACACCTATGTTATTTGTAAAATACCAATAAGTAACTTACATTTATACTTTCAATACAATACAGGTTACTTAAGACACCTAAATATGACTTTCGGAGAAAAGATAATAGCTTTACGTAAACAGCTTAAATGGTCACAAGATGACCTGGCTAAAAAGATCGGTACGTCCGCACCTATTATCGGACGGTATGAGCGTGAGGAAATCACCCCATCTATCGATGTGGCCGCTAAGATTGCCGATGCCCTAAATGTTACGGTAGATTACCTGATCGGCCAGTCCGACCATATGGTTATGGATAAGAATTTGATGCGCAGGATGGAAGATATTGAAGCCCTGCCAAACGAAGAAAAAGACAAAGTATATTACTTTATTGATATGGCTTTGGCTTACAATAAAACGAAAAAAGCCTTTGCCCACTAAATAACACAGCCCGGCACACCGCCAGGCTGTGTTTATGCTACAACATTATATTATCCAACAAGCACCCTGCCTTGCATGCGTATCA
Source organism: Mucilaginibacter aurantiaciroseus (assembly GCF_024055595.1). Taxonomy (GTDB): domain Bacteria; phylum Bacteroidota; class Bacteroidia; order Sphingobacteriales; family Sphingobacteriaceae; genus Mucilaginibacter; species Mucilaginibacter aurantiaciroseus. The sequence continues at coordinate 841,318 of NZ_JAMXOF010000001.1, read as the reverse complement.
CAGGCCAGTAGGCATGCGGTAGCATTCAAAAAGCCCTCGCGGTAGCGGCGTAGCTGGGGACATCAATTAATGGATATGTTCATATTTGATATTTCTAAATGAATAAAAACCTGAATATTCTGAAAACCATATCACATAATTGTTATCAAACATGATTTTGATTAGTACTGCCATTGTATCACTATCTAACACTTTATTCCGCCACTCATCGCCTAAAAACTTTAGATATTTACGCTTTATAAAATTGATACCGTACTTATTATATTCTTTACTGATCTTAAGATCTTCTTTTAGTATCGAGCCATTTTGAATACTATTACCAATTGGATCAAATGATATTTTTCCCTCAAAAACCCCATTCAAAAATGACTTATAACTTACGGAATGACGATATTCTGTCTGTAGGTGGTAAGAATATAATTTATCATTAGTTGCGAGAAAAAAATGTTTAGACTGTCCTTTCTTGAAAGGAATAATAACACATAAGTTGACTTTATATTTCGAAGATAACATTTCCACGTATTCCTTTTTGGGAGTTTGAAAATTGACATTTACGAACAAAAGCAATAGTGATAATATTTTTGTCATAGTTAAGTTTAACATTTCAATTAATTTATTTTTTTACCGCCATAAGTGGTTCTTTCTACCTTTTTTTCTTCTTTCCTAATCTTGTTTTCGAATTTTACAGCCCTTTCCTCTGCTTTACTTTTTTCAGATGATTGCTCGTTTGCCTTTCCCTTGTTATTTCCCTTTAAATTATCAAATGCATGTGACAATTCATGTCCAACTAATATTTCAGATTCGACAACTTTGCCATCTTCTCCTTTTTGGGTGTAATCTATTGAAACGATTGAGCCTGTAGGTTTTCCAGCATCTGCGTCTTGACCATTTTCCGGGTATGTGATGCAGCCGTTGTAGCCAGATTCAATTGAGATTTTCTCTTTAGATGTTTCAAGGCTATTGAGAACTGATTTAACTGTTGCATCTTTCAAGCTGCTTAACTTTTGCAAGGAGTTAAATGTTTTTGTTACGAATTGATCCGATCCTTTATAAACCTTCTCATTTTCTTGATAGAGTTTCCCACTTCTATAAGTTAGATCTCCTTTAGAAGTAGATATAACTATTTCATTACCATCTGGGTCGATGAATTTTATTGGATTGTTAATCGCATAATTATATGGTGAATATTCAGAAAATTTTTCAGCTTTATTGTCAACGCTCGTCCACCTCCCAACAATCGGGTCATAGAACCTTGCGCCATAATCGTATTGGCTAGTTTCGTCCTGTAGTTACTTTCCATTGTAAAGATACTGGTTTTTTGGGCTTGGTACATTCGGTTCCAAAGATTTTATGCTCAGGCCCAAGGCAATTGATCCTCCCCGTTTTTAGCTCTTCAACGATCTTTATTTTTGTCTGTTCTTCGACCTTGTCAAATGGCTCACGTCTTACGATGGCCGCTACTTTCCTTTTCTTCCCTGGTACTACTTTCATTTTCTTGTCTTTTGTGCCAAGCTATATCAGGACAAGACAAATCCCTCAAAATTTAATCTGAAGCTTAATTAGGTGAATCTTATGCAACAAAAAACCGGCTATACTTTTTCGATAGTTGGACGAAAGCGAACAGCCTGCAGGCTTGTTTTCCATATCATTTTAATAAATGGCCATCGATGGTTTTTACGGTATATGGCGAGGCGGAATGGCATAATAAACATGCGGTGTACCCACGTGATCCAAAATTGAAGCTCACCTTCCTGCAAGCGTTTGGTAAAGAGTTCGTTTCTCATCCCAAACCTGTATTTCCAAAGTTGAGCATACGTATCAGTAAACACGCTGCTCATACTATTAATTGGTGTTTCATGAAGTGTTATGCTGCTGTCAACCCGTAAACCTGCCAGTCCGTTTGCAATAATGCGCTTGGAATATTCCACGTCGTCATTCCATATAAAATAATCTTTGATAGGTAAGCCGACCTTCTCCACAGCTTTTGACGAAATGAGCATGGAAACAAAAGTGCCAAATTGTATCAAGGGTAAGTTTACACCGCTGGTTATCTTAAGCTTAGCAATTTTACTTTTATCGTTTAATAAATAGGTACGGTTCATTTCATGAATATTTCCGTCCGTCCATTGCACGTAGCTCGACAAAAACCCGATATTATGATGCCTGGACTGAAACTCCTTTAATGCCGACGCCAATTGTTGTAAGGCATCATTTTGCGGAATGGTATCATCATCCATAAGCCATATCCAATCTGCACTATGATCATAAGCCAATTTGATACCGGCAGAAAATCCACCCGCACCGCCTTCATTTTTTTGGGTAAAAGTGGTAACAGGTTGCTCCAAGAGCCAAGCTACCGTACCATCCGTTGAACCGTTATTGATAACAATTATTTCGTTGGGAGACATTGTTTGGTCTATCACCGCATTTACGCATCTTTTTAATAACTGCAGGCGGTTATAGGTAACTATAACAGTTATAACTTTCATAAGGATTGAATTCTTGCTTGATAATATGTTTTACGCGAAATCAGATTAGGCCTTAACTGCCTGCTTATCAAACTGCCTGGAAACTTCTTTGAAAGCCGAACCAATAATTTGATGCATATCATAATACCTGTATTCGGCAAGCCGGCCGCCAAATATTACATCGTATTCCTGGTCTGCCAGTTCCTTGTATAGTTTAAATACTGCAGTATTTTTTTCGTCGTTTATCGGGTAATAGGGCTCGTTTTTTAGCGACCCCTCCACAGGGTATTCCTTTGTTGTAACAGTATTGGGCTGGGTGCCAAATTCAAAGTGCTTATGCTCAATGATACGGGTATAGGGCACTTCACGTTCGGTATAATTCACCACCGCATTGCCCTGGTAGTTTTCAATATCATGCACTTCGTGCTCAAATTTCAGGCTGCGGTACTCTAGTTGCCCGAATCGGAAGTCGTAATATTGATCTATTTTACCTGTATAAACTACTTGGTCTGCTAATGCACTCCAGCCTTCCCTATCTTCAAAGTAATCAACATTTAATCTCACTTCAATTCCTTTTAGTAAACCTTCAGTAAGTTTATTGTAACCACCGATCGGGATGCCTTGGTATTTATCGCTAAAGTAATTATTGTCGAATGTGAACCTTACGGGCAGACGCTTTATGATAAATGCTGGCAGCTCTGTAGCAACCCTGCCCCATTGTTTCTCTGTGTATCCCTTGATCAACTTTTCATAAACATCTGTACCCACCAATGACAGAGCCTGTTGTTCCAAATTGTCGGGGTTATTAATATTTAACTGATCAATTTGCGATTGGATCTTTTCTTTAGCTTCGGCAGGCGTTTTTACTCCCCACAACTGGTAAAAAGTATTCATATTAAAGGGCAGACTGTACATTTCGCCTTTGTAATTTGCAATGGGGCTATTGGTGTACCTGTTAAACTCTACAAATGAATTAACATAGTCCCAAATGGCTTTATCGTTAGTATGAAAAATGTGTGCCCCGTATTTGTGAACGTTGACCCCTTCCACATTTTCGCAATATACATTGCCGCCTGCATGATCTCGTTTATCTATTACCAGGCACTTTTTTCCCTGCAAATAAGCCTCATGGGCGAACACACTTCCAAATAAACCGCTACCAACAATAAGGTAATCGTAAATTTTATTATTCATAATGACATTTTATTAATTATAGATTAAACATTTTTTCCGATTTATTGTTTTACTTGCATGATAAAAGCATACATAATTATAGCGCATAAAGCCCCAGCTCAGCTTCACCGGCTTATTTCCCGGTTAAATGATGGTAAATCGGAGTTTTTTATACATATTGATAAAAAAGCAGACCTCAAGCAATTCGACAACCTGAACGACTTTGGAAATTCACTGCATTTTTTAGAACGATTTGATTCGAAATGGGGTAGTTTGGGCGCCATACAACCATTTTTAAGCGGCTTGATAGCGATAAAAGACTCAGAAACCGAATTCGACCGAATTATGCTGCTCAGCGGCCAGGATTACCCGATAAAAAGCAATGACGAAATAGATGAATTTTTTGTATCCTCTCCATATTCGGTGTTTATAAACTATTTCCCTATACCCAATTATGAACGGTGGCCGGGCAGCGACCGGGGTGGCTTATACCGGGTTGACAAATATTATTTTGGATTGGAATGGTATGAGCTGTTTAGCTCAAGGTTTTTGAACCTGGTATCTGCTTATGTCCCTTTTTTAAGGAGAGAGATACCTAACGGGATGAAACCCTTTACCGGGCAAACCTGGTGGAACCTTGATACCTATGCCCTTAATTACATTTTAAATTATGTAGCCCAACATCCTGAATACCTGCATTTTCACAAAAATACCTTTGTAGCAGATGAGGTGTTTGTGCAAATGATAATAGGTAACAGCACCGACGAAAGACTTTTAAACAGCATTGAGAATAGCGAAAAGCGTTTTACAATTTGGGAAAAGGTTAGTAACCCGCATCCGGTAATATTAAAGGTAACCGATTTTATGGCCATTGCATCCTCAGATGATCTTTTTGCAAGAAAGTTTGATGAAACTGTGGATTCAGAAATTTTAGATTTGATCGACGCAAAAATTTTGGTCGCTACAACCACTGGTATGGGGAAATTTAACCACCGAGAAAAAGAGAACGCTCCTGGTAAACCGAGTTTTTAAGAAGAAGCTCTGTGGTGAAATTATCCATACAGGCATCGTTATGGAGCCGGTTTATTGATCCCACTACACATCAGGCAATTGGCAAGTTAAAGTAAAATGTAGACCCCTTACCCGATTCACTCTCCACCCATACCTTCCCTTTATGGCGTTGGATAATTTCGGAAGAAAGGTACAGGCCAAGGCCAAAGCCAGAAATGTTTTGGGTACTTGCTCTCTCAATCCGTTGATAACGTTCAAATAACTTCTTCTGGTCCTCTGGTTTAATGCCCATGCCTTCATCTTTTATACTTACCTGTAACATCTCATTCACGTTAGCGCACGAAACCTCGATATTTTTCCCTTTTGGTGAATATTTAATGGCATTATTTATGATGTTGCCTATTACCTGCCCTATCTTATCACGGTCGGCATTAACAAATAAGGGGGGGCAATCATGTATCACAATGGTGTGCATAACGGATATTAAATCAAATTCTTCTACAATTTCCGTTATTAATTCATTGATAATAAAAACCTTTAAGTTCAAATAAATTTTACCTGTTTCCAGTTGAGAGATATTGAGGAAACCATTAATAAGGGCCGTCATCTTCTTCACCTGCTTGTTAGCTTTACTAAGCATTTCAACTGCGGGGGCATCTTTTGCCTTTTTAGCTAATAACTGTACGTAAACTTGCAATGAGGTAAGCGGTGTTTTTAACTCGTGGCTCACCATGGCTATGAAATCGTTTTTTCGAAGTTCGTCCTGCTTGTGTGCGGTAATATCAATTAAGATACCGGTAAAATAAGTAGGTTTGCCCTCCTGTATCTCTGTGAGGCTACCCATAGCCTTTACCCATCGAAGCTTCCCATCATGAAACCCACGGAGACAGTATTCCACATCGAACTTCTCGACATTTTCTATCGATGCCTTAACGGCATCAATCACCTTTAGCTGGTGTTCATTAATAATTTGAGTTACAGCCGCCTCATAACTCATATCCTCTTCCGGGTAAAAACCAAATATCTCTTTTAGCCGCACCGAGGGGATAAATTCAAGTGTCTTAATATCAATTGTCCAGGTGCCCATTTCTGCAGAAGCTATAGCCATGCCTAGCATTTGGACACTGGCGTTCAATTCCTGTTGTATCTTTTTCAGCTCGGTAATATCATTAAATGTGATAATTGCACCCTTTCTTTTTTGATCCGACTGCTGTAGATAAGGCATGGTCATGGTTTGGTACCACCGGCCATTGTTTGTTTGAATTTCCTTTGTAACAACTGTGCCCCTAGCAATTACCTGCTTTATATCATCAATAATTGTTTCAAATTTAAAATTGGTCGAAATGTTGCTTAGGGGCCTGCCAATATCTGTATTTAGCAGGTTAATTTGCTTAACCGTGCCCGGCGAAAACTTCATTAACTGCAATTCGCTGTTAATAAACAACTGTCCGTTAATGTTGCTTTTAAAATAGTTATTTAAATCGTCGTTCAGTTCAAGCAGTTTTTTATTTTTTTTCTGGTATTCTGCATTAATGGTATTCAGCTCTTCATTAACAGACTGCATCTCCTCGTTGGTGCTCTGCATTTCTTCGTTGGCCGATATCAGCTCCTCATTAAAAGATTGAAGATTTTCGTTAAAGGCGTCGAGTTTTTCATAAGCACTGTAAAGTTTATCTTTAGCTTCCTGCAACTCTTCTTCCAAGTCGCGCAAGTATTTGTCATGATATATGGTTTCATCATATACTAACGGTTCCTCCCCGGGGAGCGAAACGGGTGACTTTTCGGGCGTAAAAATCACCATTAACAATTTTTGCATGCCATTTTCAATCAGGGGCTTTACAGAAAGGTTAATGGTTGAAATAACCTTGCCTTGTTTAATTTTAACCCCGTTGATGGTCCCTTTTTGATTGGTTTTCCGCGCAACCCTGCTCAGGGTATTAAATGCCACCGCCAGCGGTTTGGGCAGTAATTCGGTAAGGTTTACGCTGAAATGTTTATTGAGTAAATAGGGCGAGGTAATGCCGTATGATTTCACCACCTTGTCGTGCTCATCCACACAAACCATCAAGTATCCAAGCTCCTCGGCAAGTTTGGTGTGGATGGTTTCTGTTAAGGTATTACCTGGTGTTCTGGCATGTTCATCCCTGATAAAACCGGATGGAATCCGCTTGGTATCCATTAGGGCTGGTAACGAAAAGGTATCAAAGGTTGCCCCCTTCTTAATTTCGATATTTTTATAAATTTTCCATTTTTTGTTAACTACCTCCATGTATTTGATAATTGACATAGGGTTTTCACTGCTACCTAAAAATAAATATCCGTTCATCTTAAGCCCAAAGAGAAATATATTAAACATTTTCTTTTGCAATACCGGTGTCATATAAATCAACAAGTTGCGGCAACTTATCAGGTGCATATTGAAATACGGAGAATTTTTAACAAGATCGTGATGGGCAAAGATTACCATTTTACGGATGAACGGATTTATCCTGTATTGATCGTTTTGCAGGATGAAATATTTTTCGAGCCTTTTGGCAGAAACATCCTTTTTGATCGTTTTGTTGTAAATTCCCTTTCCAGCTTTTTCTAAAGCGGCGCTATCAATATCTGTAGCAAATAATTTCACCGTAATATCCTCTAACGGGCCTATTAGCTGTTCGGCGATTAATATAGCCATTGAAAATACCTCTTCACCTGTTGCGCAGCCCGCTATCCACATCTTTAACTCTTCGCCGGGGCTAAGTTTTGCAAGTATTTCGGGCAATATTTTTTTTTGAATAAATTCAAAAGCGGCAGGATCCCTAAAAAACGACGTTACGCTGATCAGGAACTCTTTGGTAAGCGCCGATATTTCTTCGGGGTTTGCCTTCAAAAAGTTTACATATTTGGCTAGCGAGGTAAAGTTAGCAAGGGCAGCTCTTCTTTTAGTTCTGCGCAAAATGATCGATGATTTATAATCCGAAAAATCGAGCGGGGAAAATTCACTGATCATGGCAATAATTGCCGAAAGACATTTGTCATCGTCTTTATGATCTGCAAGCAATAAGGTGCCGTATTTAACGTAATCTTCAATGGCATTGGGCATTAATTCCGGTTCCAGGATAAAATCTACCAGGCCGGTGGCAATTGCATAAGATGGCATGCTGCCAAATTCGGCTGTTTCCGGGTTGCGGGCAATTACCATCCCTCCGGCTTTTTTAATTGCTTTTACACCCTCCGTGCCGTCCGAACCCAGGCCTGAGAGTACGATGCCGATAGCCCTTTTGCCGCAATCGGCCGCCAGCGCATTAAAAAAAGTGTTGATAGTTAAATGAGGGTTTTTAATAGTTTCTTTATCCGTTAACAACAATTTATTTTCACTAATGGTCATAAACTTATCACTGGGAATAAGATACACCTCGTTGCTTTTTACAAACATGCCATTTCCCGCCTCCTTCACAATTAGCTTACTATGCCTGCCAAGTAGCTCTACCATCCTACTTTTAAAATCGGGCGATAGATGTTGAACTATTACATAGGAAATCCCGTCTACTGGGGTGTGATCAAAAAAAGTAATTATTTCTTCCATGCCCCCTGCAGAAGCGCCAATAGCAATGATATAGCGGGGGACGGCCATGTTTATTTATAGTTTAAATTAAATATCATAATCATCTTAAAATCCTTATAACCCTGTTGATCAATGTCAAAAAAGCAAGTTAAATTATATAAACTTATAATTAAAATATTTAATTAATTAAAATTACAATAATTTATCACATAAATAATTATAAATACAGTTAAATCAGTATATCATCAGTGGTTCCCTTATCGTCTGCTTGTAAAATTGCTTTTTTCCGGTCGATATGAACCTGAGAGATTCTCGCTCTTTCTAAAGAAGATTTGAAAGCTGCCCCGGTTTGCGCTTTAGCAAACGAAGTTAGCAGGTTCTTTCTTTCCTCAAACACCCTTTTTGCCGCCCACATCGTCTCTTCAATCTTCCCGGTTTGTTCAGTAAAAAAAGAGGCTGCGGTATAAGCATGCCCTACATGACAGCGGTAACGTGCTGATGTCCCTTTTTCTACCTGCCATAAAACGCCGCAGTAGCCATGGCAATTAAAAGGCACCTGGTCGCCTAATGCGTTTAACGATGGCAGATCGCTTAAAATCCTTTCGACTATTTTTGTTTTTATTAAAATGTTCTTTGGTATGGGTTTCTGTTTAGCTGCCTTACGCGCTACGAGCCGGTAAAGCAAGCCGCCCATTTAATTAATGGGGAGGCAATATTGAACTTTCACTTGGTTTAAAACGCTTTACGGCATAGCCGGATAATCACCATCTGCAGGGTCCTGAACAATATAGGTTCCGTCGCACCTTTTAATAACCTCCATGCCAGCAGTGCCATCGTCCTGGTAACCTGTTAAAATTATGCCAATTACCCTATTCCCGAAGACCACCGCCGCCGAACGAAATAAAGGATCGATGGCAGGCCGCGAACGATTTTCCTGCGCACCCTTTGTTACCAGTATTTTGCAATCTTTGTCCAGCATCAGGTGATTATCTGACGGTGCCAGGTATAAATGACCGGGTAGCGGGTTTGTTCCATGTACGGCATGTGTGCATTTAAATTTGCTGTTATTATTCAACACATCTAAGGTTGCGTTGCCGGTGGCATCTGCTGATATATGCTGAACAACCAATACCGGTGCCAAAAAATCGGCTTGAAACTGGCTAATTGGTTTAACCAAAGCCTTAAGCCTACCGGCAGAAGTGCCTATTACAACTATAAACTTTGGAGTGTTTGACATGGGTAATTTTAGATTAAGACACTAATCAGTACTTTGTTAAAGCCCCTTGGGTATCATAAACCAAAATGTGGCAGCCTTCCCCACCTCAGTTTCTACCCCAATCTGGCCGTTGTGCTTGCATTATGGAAAAGTCGTTAAAAGTTTAAAGACGATACCGTGGATAATCAGATAGTTGCCGTAATTTAATTATTTTAAAAAAAAGCTATTGATCCACAGCGTTCAATTCGTTTTTAAATGGAACGCCGAGGACGCAGTCAAAATATTCTAATTTATTATAAAATTATAACCTGATAGGGTTGTTTGATGTGCGGAAGTCGGCGCCTAACCAATAACTATAACCAATAGAAATTATCAGGGAACCGGTGTTATTTTTATCAGGTACTATCGCGTTTTGTATTTTAAGTGCTCCAAAATTGCCCCCGCCTTCAATAGATAAGTTACCCCTGCCCAAAATGTATATCAAGCCCACCTTTGCTTGGATGCCGGCATTGAAACTATGTAGATATGCTCTTACATCTTCGCCATTTACAGCATTTGGTGAACTATCGAAGACTGTTTGTTTGGCCGAAAGTAATACGCCGGCGAAGGGCCCGGCGGCTATATAAAATCTAACTGGTGATTCCTGGAAGTTCCATCCAAATTTGGCCAAAACCGGTAATATCAAATAATTTAATTCAGCTCGGTTACTGCTGTTTGTGCTTTCCTGATGTGGGGTATTTATACCTGTTTTAAAGGTTCCATTTTTACTGCCTTGGGCACTATATTCAATCGAAGGTTGCAGTGAGAACGTGGCTGAGTATTTAAACTCTGCAAAAATCCCAAAGTTTGGGGCTATTACAAAATGGTTTCCGGATGTTAATAATTGTGATAGAGATGCGCCATTGGTTAAATTCCGGCTGCTCACCCCGCCTTGTATCCCAATGGCTATGTTTTGCGCAACTACCGAAAAATGAAAAAATATTAATAGCGCCGTTATTGGCATATAAAGTTTGATTGACATTATGTTGTTTGTAAATATAGAAGCAAGCAATACTACTGCTGATATAAATCAGAACTGAATAATGGAGCAAATTGTTTATGATATAGTTATTATAATTTTAATTAAAAGAAAAATTTATCTTATTAATGTAAAAATAAAAGAATTAAAGTCAATAATTAAAATTATAAGTCAAAAATAGAAAATTTATAAAACAAAAGTTAAATTATTGGCATTATTTATGTAATGTTTCATTCATGTAAAATCTTAATGTTTGCACCACGCCCCAGGAAATTTAATATATAAAGATCATTATGAAAAAAATTGCCTTAATTACAGGTATTACGGGCCAGGACGGAGCATACTTGGCAGAATTATTATTAGCAAAAGGTTACATTGTACATGGTGTTAAAAGGAGGAGTTCGTTGTTTAATACCGACCGGATCGATCACTTATATCAGGATCCGCATGAATCCGACTTGAATTTTATTTTACATTATGGCGACCTATCCGACTCGACAAATCTGATCAGGATTATAAAACTAACCCAACCCGATGAAATCTATAATTTAGGTGCAATGTCGCACGTAAAAGTAAGTTTTGATACGCCAGAATATACGGCCAACGTTGACGGAATAGGGACTTTGAGAATATTAGAAGCCGTAAGAATTTTAGATTTAACGACAAAAACTAAAATATATCAAGCGTCAACGTCCGAGCTATATGGCTTGGTGCAGGCAGTTCCCCAATGCGAAACTACTCCGTTTTACCCACGGTCGCCTTATGCAGTTGCCAAAATTTACGCATATTGGATCACTGTAAATTATCGGGAATCGTATAACATGTTTGCTTGTAACGGTATTTTATTTAACCATGAAAGTCCGCTTAGAGGTGAAACCTTTGTGACACGTAAAATTACGAGGGGAGTTGCTAAAATAGCCATGGGTTTACAGGATAAGCTTTACCTGGGTAACCTGGATGCACAACGCGACTGGGGACACGCTAAAGATTATGTAGAAGCCATGTATTTGATATTACAGCAGGAACAACCCGAAGATTTCGTTATTGCCACAGGTATCACCACACGCGTGCGAGAATTTGTAAGGTTGGCCTTTGCAGAACTTGATATTACTGTAGAATTTAGAGGAAGCGGTGTTAACGAAAAAGGATATGTGGCCAATTGCAGCAACCCTGAATACGTTATAGAATATGGAAAAGAAGTGGTTTGTGTCGACGCTCAATATTTTAGGCCAACTGAGGTTGACTTATTAATAGGTGACCCAACCAAATGCCAGCAAAAATTAGGTTGGAAACCCAAATACGACTTAAAGGCGCTGGTAAAGGAAATGGTAAACGCCGATGTGGAACTTTTCATTAAAGAAAAGATTTTAAAAAACTCGGGATATTTGATTAAAAACCAATATGAATAAAAGTGATAAAATTTATATAGCAGGCCATAAAGGCATGGTTGGTTCAGCAATATTAAGGAAGCTTGAAAGCGAAGGATACTCAAATATTCTGATAATCAATTCATCTGAACTGGACTTAAGAGACCAGCACCTGGTAGCTGACTTTTTTGAGCATGAGAAACCTGAATATGTTTTTATGGCCGCAGCGCGGGTTGGCGGTATAGTCGCAAACAATACCTACCGGGCTCAATTTTTATATGATAATCTACAGATCCAAAATAACGTAATACATGAGGCATTTCGGGCAGGCGTTAAAAAACTTTTGTTTTTAGGCTCGAGTTGCATCTATCCTAAAATGGCGCCCCAACCTATAAAGGAAGAGTATTTACTAACCGGCCAGTTGGAAATAACTAATGAACCCTACGCAATTGCTAAAATAGCAGGCATAAAGCTTTGTGACGCGTATAGAGATCAATATGGATGTAATTTCATTTCTGTAATGCCAACAAATTTGTATGGATATAATGATAACTATCATCCCGAAAATTCGCACGTATTACCCGCACTGATCCGGCGGTTTTATGAAGCCACTAAACAACAGGCTCCATCAGTAACCATTTGGGGGTCGGGAGCGCCTAAAAGGGAGTTTTTATTTGCTGATGACCTGGCCGATGCCTGTTTTAATTTAATGGACAATTATAACGAGGCTGGTATTATTAATATCGGTACCGGCGAAGACCTTTCAATTGCAGAATTGGCGATGTTGGTTAAAGAGGTAAGCGGCTTTAGTGGAAACATTGAATTTGACACATCAAAACCAGATGGTACCCCCCGCAAATTATTGGATGTTTCTAAACTGCATAAATTGGGCTGGAAACATAAAGTATGCATAGAGCAAGGGATAAGAATGGTGTATGATGATTTCCTTCAAAAAAACCTACCGATTCAGCTTCAGGAATAAAAATCCTGAATTGATTAAATAAATTAACAGTTAATTAAATTAATGGTAAAAATTTCAAATTATTGAAATTAATAATTACTTTGCAAAAGTTATTCGTATCAATTAATAATTAACCAACAATTTGATAATTGTACTCATGCCAAAAGCTATGCACGAAATCGGAAAAAAAATCAAGTCGTTGCGGCAAAAAAAAGGCTGGTCGCAGGGTGATGTTGCAAAACTACTAAACATATCAGTTCCTGCCTTTTCCAAAATCGAAACAGAAATCACCGATCTTAGTTTATCAAGACTTGAAAAAATTGCTGAAATTTTCGAGGTAAGTCTTTCAGATATGTTATTACCAGCTTCGGAACAAAGTAAAGAATATACAGACGAACTGGTAAAGGCTAAGGAAACTATAACCGAATATTCCTTCAAGATACTTCATTTGCAAGAATATGTCATTACGCTTTATGAAGAACTGCACCAATTTAAAAAGCACAGTATTAGCGATAAATAATCTGGTAACTGTAAACCTCTAACCATCCTGGCATAGTCGCTACCGAAATCAATCTTAGCGAATAGGAACCCCTGTGTTCTTTTTGAAATTGATCATTTCATACCCGCCCTGCTTTTTTACTAATCCCCTGTAGACACGATCCTCTGTGCCTTTCTCTGAAATTGAGCCCTCAATATAGAATTTCATTTAATCTGATGTAAATAATTTAAGGCTATTTCTTAATAATTATACTTTGTATAAAACAATTGCCAATTTATTTTCTTTTGTATTAAAATGATTTCTATTATTGAAAATATATTAATACAAAAATGAATATTAAACCATGAAAATTTCAACCACAACAACTAAAAATTTATTTTCTGTTATCGCAGCGATACCGGATCCGATAAATAAACCTAATTATCATCAAATAAATTAAAATATCATGAGCTTGAAATCCATTTCACAATTAGCTGCAGCAGCATTTTTATTTCCATTGATTTTTTCTTCCTGTGCCAACGTTAGAAAAACAGAGTATTTTGCAGATCAGCAAGATTCGATCATCAAGTCATCCAATGCTGCGGCCCAATCCTTTATTCAACCTAATGATATATTCAGTATTACCGTAAGTAGTTTAAACCCAACTGCTACAGTAATTTTTAACACACCAAATATTTCGAATGTGATCGCAACAACAGCGACGGGAAGCAGTCTGCAGTCACCGGGATACCTTGTGAATTTGGACGGTATTATACAATTTCCAGTTATTGGTGATATTAAGGTTGCCGGTTTGACCACCAACCAACTAAGATTAAAGATCACAAAGGAGTTGCTTGACCGAAAGCTTTTAGTTGACGCTGTTGTGGTAGTACGGCAATTAAATTTCAAAGTTAGTGTTTTAGGCGAAGTTGGCCATCCTACAGTTATAAGCGTTCCGAGTGAAAAGATCTCACTGTTAGAAGCCCTCGGTTTGGCCGGAGATATTACTATATATGGCAAAAAAGATAATGTGATGGTTATCAGAGAAGAAAATGGCGAAAAAAAAATAAAAAGACTAGATCTTAATTCGAAAGATCTTTTTACGTCACAATATTATTATTTGAAATCAAATGACATAGTATATGTCGAAGCCAACAGGGCAAAAGTTAATAACTCATCACAGAGCACTCAGTTAATACCTATCGGCTTAAGCATACTCTCATTTGTTGCCATCATAGCTACTGTGATCATAAGGAAATAATTAATTAGAATACGATTCAGCTAACGTTATGAAATTGATAAGAAAACCCATAGAGGAAAATAGTAATAGTTTGTCATTAGTACATTATGTTTTTAAGCTTATCCATTATTGGCCCCTTTTTTTGACCCTTTTATTAATTGGGGTTGGAGGTGCCTGGCTGTATATGCAATTTACAATCCCGATGTATCAAACTACATCCAGGCTTTTGATAAAAGATGATAAAAAAGGCACTCAAGACACTAAGGCTTTTGAAGCGTTGGATATAATTTCGCCAAAGAAATCTATTGATAATGAGATCGAAGTAATTCAGTCAAAAGACCTTATCGGTAATGTGGTTGGTAATTTAAACCTATATGCTCCGGTATACTCAGAGTCCAAATTTAAAAATGTGTTGGCTTACCATAGTTCTCCAATTATTGTTTCAACAAATAATATGGATAGCCTGATACAAGTTGAAAAGGTATATTTTAAATTACAAGACTCAACAGTTTTAATTAACAACAACAGATATCCTCTTAATAAATTGGTTAGTACGCCATATGGAAACCTGATATTTAAGAGGAACCCTCACTTAATAAAAACGTCATCTAACGATGAAATTTTCTATTTTTCATTACTTACACCTAAAAAAGTTATTTCATCCGTTTCTGCCAGATTGAAAGTCAGTTCGGCTAATAAGTTAACTACTATTATAGATATCGCATTTACAGATGAGAACCCCGATCGAAGCGAAGCGGTCGTGTTGGATATTATCAGATCGTATAACCGGTCTATAGCCGAAGAAAAAAATGTTTTGGCAGCGAATACCGAAAAGTTTATTGATGAACGTCTGACCATATCACAGAATAATTTGCTTGCAATTGAACATAAGCAACAAAATTACCAGGCTGATCGGGGAGCTATTGACATAAGCACACAAGGAAAGCTATTTTTAGAAAACGTAAGCAACAATGATCAAAAGGTGGGCGAGATAAACATGCATTTATCAGTTTTAGATCAAATCGAGAATTCTGTAAAATCAAAAAATCTATCCAGCGAAATTGTTCCTTCAACCATTGGAGTTGATGATCCCGGTCTGACACAAATGGTTAAAAACATTTACGAATTACAACTGGAAGTTGAAAGTCTTAAGAAAACAACAGGCATCAATAACCCATTGATCGTTTCGTACGTGGATAAAATTGAAAAAATTAAGCCTCAGATACTTCAAAATCTTGATAACCAACGGCAAAGTTTGTTGGCTAGTAAAGGTAATTTATCCACAACAAATAAAACCTACTCCTCTAAATTGGAATCGATGCCGGAAACCGAGAAAACACTTATCGATATAAATCGTGAATTGACTATTCAAAGTGGCATATACACATTTTTACTTCAAAAGAAAGAGGAAACCGGATTGTCTTTTATCTCGAACGTAGATGGTAGTAAAGTTATACAAAAGCCGGCTTCATCTGAATTTCCGGTTACGCCGCAAAAAAAGATCATCTACCTCGCGGCTATGTTGATCGCATTTATTTTAGGAGGAATTATGATCGCGGTCAAAGAATCATTAAGGAATAATATTATGTACCAGTCTGACATTGAGGTTCTTACGGATATTCCGGTGATCGCTGAAATAAGTTCCGGTAATTCAAAAGATCCAATTGTAATAGGGAGTAATCAACGAACGCTTATAGCTGAGCAATTCAGAAAACTAAGGATAACACTGGCATATTTAGGAATTGGAGGAGTAAATAAAAGAGTTTTGGTAACATCTGGTATTGCAGGCGAAGGGAAGAGTTTCGTAGCGCTTAACTTGGCGATAAGCCTTGCCATAACAGGTAAAAAGGTGGTTATACTTGATCTTGACCTTACTAACCCCTCGTTACACGTTAAATTCAAAGTAAAGAAAAGTATTGGGATCACTGACTTTTTGGAAGGGAAAGTATCGGCTGATGCTATAATAAATAGTACGGAAGTGAGCGATGGTCTTTTTTTTATCTCAGCCGGCAACTTATCCAATGATCCTTCTGAGCTTTTAACCAATGGTAGGGCTGAGGAATTTTTAAAATATTTAGATGGCATATTTGATTTTATCATTATTGATGTAGCACCTGTTGGGCCGATCTCTGATGCTTATATTATTTCACCACTGTGTGATGCCACCCTTTATATCGTCCGGCATGGTTATACACCTAAGGCATTTGTCGGCCGAATTGATAAAAACAATGTGTTAAATAAGTTAAATAATGCGGCTATCGTGTTTAACGATGTATCGAGCAGGAGTTTCGGAAATTATGGTTACGGCTACGGTTATAACTATGGCTATGGTTACGGAGATACTAAAAAGAGGCTTAGTGGTTCGGCAAGTTGATGGCTTTCATTACTATCCTAATTAAAAAAATCGCATGATCTTACCACGTATGATCCGGTCAATTGAAAAGATCATTTGATCACCTGGAATGATCAATAAAGAAATCTCTAAAACATCGATAGGGTTTACGCAAAATGGACAAGAAGACATTAAGGTGGAATTTTATTTTTCAGTATGGATATGTAATAACCAACATTATCAACTCCATTATTTTGTTGCCTTTTTATTTGAAGAAAATTGATGCCAGTACTTTAGGTGTTTGGCTTGCAACAGGCAATATACTTGCGTGGATGACTTTGATAGATCCGGGGATCGGAGAGGTATTGCAGCAAAAAATTGCCGAGTTAAGAGGTAAAAAGTTAAATGATGAAGTTAGCAAAACCATAGGATCGGGCCTTATTGCCGCAGGGTTAATTTTGTTATTGGCCATAGTAGCAGGTTTTGTATTTTATTCGCTCATTGGGCTTATTATTAATAAAGACGTTTCCAAATATCCCAATTTGCAAATTGCACTTTTCATTACTATCATCTCTACCGGAATGACACTTACTTCTTTTAGCATGTCTGGCATCAACCAGGGGTTGCAAAACGCGTCTCAGGTGGCTATAAGTTCTATACTGGCTAATATCTTGTTCTTTGTTATTAATATAACATTGCTCATTTACGGCTTTGGAATTATATCCATAGCATTTGCCAATTTGTGCAGGGCGGTATTTATAAACATCTACAACTTTTCTACACTTAAAACTGTGCTCAATAGGAATGGTATGGAGATCATTTTTGAAAACGCTCATTTCAAAAAATTCATCCGTATTTTTTCATTTACATCATTGGCAAGTATCATTGGTGGCTTTTCGGCAAGCATGGACACTATTGTGCTGGCCCGGTTTATACCTCCCTCAATGATCACCATATTCGAGATCAATAAACGGCCTATCCAAATGACTCAATCGCTTGTCGGCCGCCATTCGGTGGCCTTAATGCCCTCTATATCTCACGCCAGCGGAACGGGAGACCGGGCAGGTATCATCAACTTAATTACTACACAATTTAAATATTACTCGTATGCCGCTCTTTTCATGGCGTTGGTATTCTGTTTTAACTACCGCGAACTAATTACGGCATGGACAGGAACAGGGAAGTATGCCGGCGATACTATTATTTACTTATTGGTTGCCAATTTCTTCTTCGGCTTAATAGGATACTTTATGGCAAATATAGGTTACGCGTTGGGCGATATAAAAATGAACAGCCTGGTAAATATTTTAAAAGGTTTAATAATTGGAGTTTTATATTATGTATCCGCCAGGCAATATGGCATCCCGGGTATATTATCAGTAATGCTGGCCGGGAATATTTTAATAGACTTTTCCTTGTTCTCCTTCAGGCTTATTAAGCTTGGCTACCTGGAGCCTGCAATAATTAAAAGCACCCTTGGCCTTTGGGTTATATTGGTCCCGGTGATGCTCATAGTGGAAGCGGGATGCCATTTTGCTGTTAACCAACTGATTCAACCCGATATGCATATAATTAAGTTAATGCTCAACGGCGGAATATTTATGCTGCTGTTTATAACAATTGTTCTAACTGCCGACCAGGTGTTGCGCACCGAAGTCATAAATATTATTAAAAGTATGCGCCCGGGAATTTGTTGACAATAAGAAATAATTTTTTACATAGCTAACCCATGGCAAAATTAGTAGTGATGTTGCGCATTAAGGATGGAATACTCTTTGTTGATGAATGGCTTGCCCGTATGGAAACGCTTGCAGATGAGATCGTTGTTTTGGACAATGGATCGACCGATGGTACTTATGAAATATTAAAGGCGCATCCCAAGGTTGTCGATATTATACGCACCGAGGGTTTTAACGAAGGACGGGATAAAAATTTGATGTACGATCATGCCCGTAAGCGTGATCCCGATTGGTGTTTGTGGATCGATGTTGATGAGATTTTTGAACCACAACTCACTAGGCAGCATTTTGATAGGTTAATGAGCAGCCGGGTTATTAACAAATACGCGTTCAGACGCTTTCATTTTATCGACCGTGAACATTTTGCAGGATCATGGTTCAGGTTAAATTATTCATCCGGGCACGATAGGCTGTTGTGGCGGGAAGATCCATCCGGATATTTCCAAGACTTAATTATCGATTCGCCAAATGTTAAGGGCATTAGTGGTTTAAGAAGGGGTACAGACTACCGGCTAAAACATTTGGGATACATAAATAAAGAGATAGTGGATAAAAAGGCCGAACTGTACCGGAGTATTACACCGGAGAAAGAGGATATTCTTCAAACTATGTACCTGGAAAACGAAAAGAAAATTGAATGGATCGATGACCGGCGCAGCATCAAGGTTATCATGCTAAACACCCTTTTGAATTTAATACAGGTAACACATTTAATTTCAAAGGTAAAGAGAAGGCTCTTTGGTTATTTGAATTTAAACAAGGCGTAAACAACAATTGAGCTACTCAAGACTAACGATCAAAATTAAATGAACCGCATTATTAAAATATTTGGCTACCAGTTTTATGTAAAGGAAATGCTGGTCATACTCTTCACTTATTTATTGATGGAGAATATTTTCTCGTGGTTGGTGGTCCCAAATTCGCTTATCGAACTTGCCTTTGAAAAAGGGATGAGCCTGCTGATTTTTGGTTTTGTGCTTTATAATTTTACCAACCTTAAAAGAAACGAGAAAATATACATCGGGTTATTTTGCTTCGTTATAATCAAACTGGTCTTTGAATCCCTTTTTAAATTCAGCAAGCCATTTGAGCAGCTTACTATGTTCACCATATTATTTCCGGTGGTTTATACCATATTCATTAAATGCATCTGTCGGTCACTTGAACTGGATCTATTAGAGTTTTTGGCCAAGTTTTACATCGGTGTCTACGTGGTTTTCATGATCATTTATGGCAGGGGATTTTCCTTTAGCCTCGCAAGTGTTGATATGGCTGATTATGGCCCCTTCTCGGGCGATAGCCGTATCATCCACGCACACTCCATATTAATGATGATCATACCATTGTTGTGGTATTTCAGCAAGTTTTTAGAAACTAAAAAGCTTAATCATCTTATTCCTTTTGCATTTTGCTTTATAGTTATTGTAATACACCAGCACAGATCAGTTTGGGCAAGTGCAATTGTGGCATTGGTTATATTTTTAATTGCCACCATCCGGAACAAGCAATTAACCATACCCAGGTTCTTTAATATCATGGCAATTGCGCTGGCCGTAGGAGTTTTTGCAGTACTCATTTTATCCATAGTATCGCCTGGGTTTACAGGCTTCATGTCCAATAGGTTCAGCGAAATTTTTAACCCTACACAAGAAGGAGGAACAGGTAGGTTTAGGGCCGATCAAAGTGATATTTATCTGGCTCTTTTTACAAAGAGGCCTCTTTTCGGCTGGACTTTCGAAGGCTTCGAAATGTCAAATCCGTTAGTTGACTGGTGGCCCGAAAAATCAGGGCAGCATTTCCACGAAGGATATGTAGAAATGCTTTTTTACGAAGGAATTGTTGGCTTATTATTAAAATACTGGTTCCTAATATATCTATCATTTAAAGCTTTCAGCAAAATACTAAGCCGGGATTCAATAATTCTCATTGCCTTTTCAATGTCGGGGCTCGTTTTTTCATTCAGCTATGTTTTGACGCTGATATTTTGGGGCCATGTTGGCTTGTGTTTATACTATTTAGAGAAAAGACCACCTGTGGAAACTATTGATGACCAGAATCAACCATATGAGGAAGTACACACTGAAGAATTATCGATCTATTAACATTTAAAAATACTGTAATGAATTATATATGTACCTGGTTTTGTGCCGATGAAAAAGGGGAAGAAAGCATCTTTCCGCAAACAGGGCAAAAATCATCCAGCAAGCAGCATCAGGATATCTACTGGCGTTGTATCGTTTTATTTTATGCTACCAGTAAACGCTTTAATAAAAATGAAAGGCACCTGTTATTTACCAATGTAAAGCTGCTGCCTTTTTTGGATGATAGAAATGTGGTTGATATGCTGGAACACCTGCAGGTTGAAGTTGTATATACCGACTTAAAATATAAAACGCCAAAGGGATATTTTGGGATGTTCCAAAATCAATTTTACGAGTTCTCTATCTTGGAGTACATCTCAAAAAACAACAATAACCCTGCTGATACCTACATGATTTTAGATTCTGACTGCATTTTTCTTAAACCGGCGGCAGCGTTGTTCGAGGCTGGTGAGAAGAACAATGGCTTTCTATCTTTTGAAGACGATTGTACTACGGACCTGGTAATACATGGACTAAGCAGGAAAGATATGAAGGTTTTGTACCAGTCGTTGTTAAGAAAACCTATCGATACTATACCCGGCTATCATTTGGGAGAATTTTTTTTAGCGAATGTTAAGAATATTCAGATCATCTTCTCTGAATTTTTAATAGTGTGGGCCAAAATGCTGGTCCGCTTCAGTTTAAACCTGCCCAAGTTTAATGAAGAGGCCCAAACGCTAAGTTATATCTATTACAAAAATGGTTTTAAGGCAAGCCTAAGCCGTAGCTTAATGAAAAGAATATGGACTAACCCGGTTTTTTACAGAAATGTAGATGAGTCGGATATGGAGTTGGTTGTTTGGCACTTGCCCTCGGAGAAAACGTATGGCCTGACAGATTTATACCGCATGATAATTAACATGCTGCCAGATTATGGCTTGAACTTAACCAGCCATGAATATACTAATATGACTTCAAAAACTCTTGGAATACCGTATTTATCACCATTAATGAAAATAAAATATTACTCAAGCAGCTATTACAGAGCGATAAGCAAACGGGCAAGGAAGGCGCCGTTTATAAGCAAACTACTGGAAAGTGTTTAATCAATATTTATCAAACAGCTTTAAATTATGAAAATCGCAATACTCTTAGCCACCTTCAACCGGAGGGAAAAAACACTATCGTGCTTAAGCAGCCTGGTCAAGCAAAAAAATATAGATCATGTTGAGTTCGATGTATTTATTACCGACGATGCATCGACAGATGATACCGTCGAAGCGGTGATCAACGAGTTTCCATTTGTTAATATTTTCAAAGGAAGCGGTTCGCTTTTTTGGGCTGGTGGCATGCGCAATTCATGGAATGAGGCGCGGAAGACAGCTCCGGATCAGTACCTGCTGCTTAACGATGACACCATTTTAGATGAGTTGGCAATAGCAAGATTACTGGAATATTACAACTCAGACAAAGAGGCATTACCGGCCATATGTGTAGGAAGTACGAGGGATGATCTATGGGGAAAAATATCCTATGGCGGACAAAAGCTTTACAATAAAAATAAAGTTCAGTGTTATAATATTTTCAGTGACAATGAATACCTAGAGTGTGACATGGCAAACGCCAATATTATGCTGGTTCCGCAAGAGGTAGTGGATAAAATTGGAATACTGTCTGATAAATATACGCATTGCATAGCCGATTTTGATTATTCATTAAGCGCAAAAAAAGCAGGGTTTAAGGTTGTTGTTGTGCCTGGCGTACTTGGCCATTGCACTGATGATCATGACCAAAACTGGCAGCCGGAAAAGGTATCCTTAAGTGAGCGTTTAAAATACCTTAAAAGCCCTAAGGGCTTGGCTTATAATGAGTATTTGCAGTTTGTAAAATTACATTTCCCGCTGCATCTTCCTGCGGCATTTATTAAATTATGGATAAAAACGCTATTCCCGGTAATGTGGGCAAAGCTTAAAGGTTAGCTGAAATGGAGAGAAAGATAATTATCGGTGTTTTTTGCTACAGCCGGGCAAATAAACTTAAACGATGCATAAGCTCATTGTTAAAAAACCCCGAATGCAGTAATATGGATATTGTATTTTTTAGTGATGGGTACAAGGGTGAGGCTGATAAACCCGGCGTGCTGGAAACGCGCGATCACATCAACACCATAACAGGATTCAGAAATGTAATTAAACATTTCAGGGATAGGAATTTTAGTACAGGTCCAAATTTTCAGGATGGGCTTAAATTTTTGTGCGATAATTATGACGAGTTTATAATAGTGGAAGATGACTTGATAGTTTCTGCTAACTATATAAAGTTCCTGATGGACGGGCTTAATTTTTACCGTAATAAACAAACAGTTTTTTGTTTAACGGCCTACGTGTATCCTATCAACGTAAGTCACTATTCCTACGATACTATTATCTATAAAAGGTTTTGTTCTTATGGCTGGGCGGGGTGGTCTGATCGTTTTACTAACGTTATTTGGGACCCTAAAGAGCTTCAAGGCATGATAGACCATTCTCCCGGCTTTATATATCGTTTGAATGAGGAAGGATATGACTTGGGGAGAATGATCAAAAAGCAACTCTCCGGAAAAATTTCTACATGGGACGTGCAGCTGCAGGTGCATGTGTCGGAGAACTATTTAAAAGTAGTTTACCCGGTATTATCTAAGGTAAATAACATTGGTTTTGATGAAGAATCGACAAATACATTTGGGGTGGATTTCCTGAAAACACCTTTAGATAGCGGGGTTAACCGAACTTTTAAGTACTGCGATGACGATCTAATTATTAATGATTTGCAGCGACAGATCAAAAAACCTTTTGGATTGAAGGCACTAATTATCAGACAAATAGTAAACAGGTTTATTAAGGCTACCAGGAAAATTAAAAAGGCTATTAAGCAATAGCAGTAAGACATAAAAATGAGAGTATTAGTTATTCATACTACCTATAAGCTTAGAGGGGGGGAGGACACCGTAGTTGCTAATGAAGTGGAGTTATTGCGGTCTGTCAACGTGGAAGTGGACGTTTTGCAATTTTCAAATGCCCATCATACCCTTTGGAAGGTTATCCAGTTACCATTTAATTATTCTTCTTATGTTAAGACCAAGGAAAGGATAAGGGATTTTAAACCGGATATCGTACATATTCATAATTTACATTTCGCCGGTTCACCATCGGTAATATATGCCATAAAAAAATGCAAGGTTCCGTTTGTTCTTACTTTGCATAATTACCGGCTACTGTGCCCTTCGGCAAC
The DNA here is from genome assembly GCF_024055595.1 of Mucilaginibacter aurantiaciroseus. Classification (GTDB taxonomy): domain Bacteria; phylum Bacteroidota; class Bacteroidia; order Sphingobacteriales; family Sphingobacteriaceae; genus Mucilaginibacter; species Mucilaginibacter aurantiaciroseus. Next base: position 817,417 of record NZ_JAMXOF010000001.1, on the reverse strand, counting down.
CTTGTTTGTTAACGGCAGCATTTTTACCGATTCGTTAACCCAGGCATATCCATGGAATGCCGTTTTAAAAGGTGCTTATTTGGATTCAAAGTTCCTGACTTTTTGGGTGAGTTGTTCAATGATATTTCATCGGTTAATAGGCACTTGGAAATATGTCAATAAATTTATCGCTCTTGGTCAGGATACAAAAAAAATATTCTCAAGATCAACTTTCAAATTCATTGAAGCTACAACAATAGTTAAACCCAATTTTTGTTATACAAGCTCAAGTCCCAAGCGGGCAACCGGAAAGTATTATTTATATATTGGCCGCCTTAGTATCGAAAAGGGGGTTAATTTATTACTTACTGCCTTTTCAGAAAGCGGGTTACCATTGAAAATTATCGGCACGGGGCCTATGGAGCAGGAGGTGATAAGCGCCAGCGTAAAATATCCAAACATTCAGTTTATGGGTGTTTTGGATAAGAAGTTTGTTAATGAGCAATTAGCCGACGCCACCGCGCTGATATTTCCGTCGCAGTGGTTTGAAACCTTCGGCATGGTAATTATTGAAGCGTTCGCTGCTGGTGTACCAATTATTGCGTCGGATATTGGGCAATTAAAGTATACAATTAAACAGCATTATAACGGCCTCCGGTTTGAAGCAGGTAATGTAACTGACCTAAAGGATAAGATCAATCTTTATGAAAAATTGAAATCAACAGATAAGTTGCTGTACAGGGAAAATGCATTTGTAAGTTACCAAGAGTACTACACACCCCAAAAAAATGTAAAGCAATTAATGAGGATTTACAAGTTGGTTTTGAAAAATGCACTCGTTCCTGCACTTCCTGCTGTTTAAAACCTAAAGCCTGTTTTGCACGTTACCCAACCAGTCAACCCTTTGCCCTACACTTCAGCACACCAGAGGTGGTAAAGCGTTCCACGTTTTTCATTTGTTGCAACAAATGAATTTGATTGCTAAAACGCATTTTTATCGCCCTTGATAGTCGAAAATAATGTCAGGAAAACAATACGGATATCCAACCATATATTCCAGTTCTCTAAATACCATATATCATGCTCCACGCGGCTTTTTAATTGCTCATAGTGCTTAATTTCGCCTCGGTGACCATTAACCTGGGCCCAACCTGTTATACCAGGCTTTATGTAGTGCCTAGCCATATAATCGTTCTGTAATTTTGAGTATTCTTCGGTGTGTTTAAGCATGTGTGGCCGCGACCCAACTATGGACATATTGCCAAGCAACACATTAAAAAATTGCGGCATTTCATCTAAGTTTGTTTTTCTCAAAAATTGCCCAACCTTGGTTATACGGTCATCATCACGGGTAACTTGCAGAGTATCCGCTTCGCGGTTAACCTTTAACGTTCGTAACTTTAAGCACAGAAATGGAAGGTTCTTTTTTCCCGACCTGATCTGTGTAAAAAAAACGGGCCCGTTTGAATCCAATAAAATAAATACTGCCAGTAAAGGGATCAACCACGACAATACAAAAACTATGATAAAACTACTGAAGGCAATATCGAACAATCGTTTTTTAACGCGGCCCGGCATACTCTCCAAAGGTTCGCGTCGTAATGATAATATAGGCGTATTTTCTATAAAATCAATATGGCAATTATGGCTTACAAAGTCGCTTAAATCCGGAATAAACTTAAAGCGTATAAAGCAACGCTCTGCAATTTCGGCTATCGTATATAGATCCGGATGTGTTTTTGGCGATAACGTGGAGTAAATTTCTGTTATTTTATACTTCTTAGCATAGGAGATACATTCGTTTATTTTTCCAAGAATAGGAAATTCTGAATTACTGCTACATTTATGGTCATCAAAAAACCCGTTTATTACAATTGCTGTTTTATTAGACTTAAAATGAGTGATCAACTGCTTAGAAAGATCATTGTAGCCTATAAATATGACCTTCTTTTGGTATTCTTCCTGTTTGTACATGTAAATGGTTATAAGCTTAAACAGATATCTGCTTAGCATCATAAAAGTGAGAAATAAGAGCAGGCAGTATAGTATAAATACCCTGTTATAATGGGATTGAGAAAAAACGATAAAAACGAAATCTATGCTTAGAAAAAAAGAGAAAGCAATAAATGTCCGGTAAAATAGCCTTTTATGATCCAGCATCTTATCCTGTATGTAAATACCTGTAGCATAGGAGCAGATTATCCATACCATATTATTAAAAAGACAGAAAACTGTGTAATCATAGGAATTAGATACCAGCAGGTTAAACTGGTGTATTAAAATCAAGCTAATCAGGTTTAGCGCAAAAAGATCTGAAAAAGAAAAAAAGATTCTGAATAAGTTTGTGTCTTTATGGTTCATAAAAAGGCAGATAATTGAAATTAGAAATTTAATGAACTATATTTTTTTGAGCTTTATGAAAACCTGTTATTACCGGGCTGGTATGGGATAGATTTAATCTTAATTTTTCCTTCATTAAAATATATAGAAATACCGGTCCGTAATATAAATACCTTTTCCACATGCGTTTAGGCTCCTTGCATAAACGCACAAACCATTCTAAGCCTAGGTTTATCCAAACATTAGCCGGCCTTTCAATAGTACCGGCATAGAAATCAAAAACAGCCCCAATTGAGCATATCAGTTTTGCGTTAATTTTGTTTTTTTGTTGACTGGCCCACTTTTCTTGTTTAGGGGCTGTCATTCCAACAAATAATACATCAGGCTTAAAGCTGTTTATTTTTTCAATTATTAATGCATTATCTTCGTCAGAGAATACTTCAGTAAAAGGCGGAGAGAAGTACTCACAAGTAATGTTGGGAAACTCAATATTTAACCGCTCTTTAATTTTACGCAATGTATTTTCCGACGATCCCATGTAAAAACATTTGCCGCTGTTTTTATCTAGTTCGGCTATAAGATGTTGATGCATATCAGTTCCTGATATCTTTTTTATAACCTCACCCGTAGTTGTTTTTACTGCTAAAACAATGCCTATCCCGTCGGGCAACAAAACATCCGAATTTTGTAACGCTTTTTTAAAGTCTCTATCTTCTTCGGCTATGCAAAAAGAATACTGATTAATGGTATTGATCAATACCTTAGGTAAAGCAGGCAGTTTATTGAGGTTACCATTAAATAAGTCATAACCCATATAATTACATTGTAAAGTATTCATCATTCAATTCTTTATTTTTTAAATAAATGTTAATTTATATTCTTTTTGATTTATAAATTATAATATAAATTAACTACATTAATAATGAAGTAAAGTTTGATTTAAATATAAATATATTTTCTTTTAAAGAAATTATATTTACAAATTGATAGTAGTTTAACAATTAGTGGTCTTTCGTTGCTTGTTAATAAACTTATTGAGCGTTTCTGGTTTAGAAAAATAAATAGGGCTGAAGAAACGCGGGAAACTAATAGTGCTGGCAGTGGTAATGATTTATTTAAGTTTATGTCAGCAGAATGAAATATAGGAGCGTCAATAGTAAAACACCCGCGTTAGAAGCTCACCTGGTATGGGCTAGATCAATATTAAATTTAATGAAAGAGAACCAAAAATGGATTTGGAAGGGAGTAAGTGTCCAATGTTGTTTAAACAACTCGTTTAAAAAACTGTCCTTCAATTGCTAATTCCAATCTTCGGATGGATCGATGTAAAACATTAAGGTTATCCACCCTAATATCAATACAACTATCGTGATAATGGTATAATTCCACAGAACACTTGCTAAAATTATTAAGATAAGTGATATGAATGCTGCCCTGCTAAATGCTTTTATCATTAATTGGTAAACCACAATTCTTTTTATAAGGATGTGCAAATTGTGGTTATTTAAGTATGCAGTTGCCAGTAAAATCAAGCTTTAAACAAAAGTATTTTACTTTAAAAAAACTTTTTTATAAATTTTGGCTTATTTTTTTCATTTTAAATAATTATATTCTATAAATGAAAGTTGGTACGGGATTTGACTTACACATGTAGTATTAATAACTTTAAATTTAAACAAAAGTTAATTTTTTTTTACCTTTTAAATTAAGGATGCTATGAAAGATACGATGAAGGCTGATGATAAAATTAAGTACTACTGTTTTAACAAAAAATGTAAAGGTTCTATTTTTAATGTTGATTCGTGTACGGTAGTTGAGGTTTCTACATTTAAAACCCGGGACGGCAGCTATTTTTGCCAGTATTGTTTTAAAGAACTGATCTCTAAACAAGATCTCAATATTAAAATACAAGTTAGCCATTTGTTAACCGAAGAGAGGCTTTTTACGTCTTTAATAGTTGATGACGACATTGACTACCAAACTTCAGCTAAAGCGTTGTTCAATAGCTCCAGTACTTTTAATGGGCCGGAACAATATACTGATGGTAACATGGCGATCAATTACCTGGCCGAAAATAAAGGTAAAGTAAATGTCATCCCCGACTTTATATTTGTTGATGTAAATATGCCTGATATGGATGGTTGGGAATTTTTAGATGAATTGGCAGTAATTTATCCATACTTCAAAAAGGAAATAAATGTTTATGTTATTTCAAATCATATCCACCCCTCTTATAAGGAAAAAGTAAGAAATCGCCCTTTGGTTAAAGGTATAATGGCAAAGAATTTCGACTTGCGCTTTTTAAATAATGTAATTGCCTAGTTGTTCTGTGCATACCCAAGCCAGACTTAACAAATTAATTTTAGAGCTGTTGTATTCAAAGCCGATAAAATTATGAACAAAAAGAAACCTACTTACATTATTGCCATCGGCGCCTCGACTGGTGGGTTGGAAGAGATCTTATCATTTTTTAATCACACCCCCTTAGATGGTGTCTCGTACATTATTATCCAGCATTTATCTTCAGACTTTAAGAGCCGGATGGTGGAGTTATTGACCCGGCATAGTATGCTAGCGGTAAAGGAAGCCGAAAACGCTGAAACAATTAAAAGCAATGTAGTATATCTTATCCCCAATAATAAGTATATGACCATTAGTGATGGGAAATTATACATCGAAGAAAAGGAAAAATCCCAAGCCCCTCATTTAACAATTAATAGGTTTTTTACTTCGCTGGCAGCCAGTAATGGTCAAAAAGCCATAGGTATAATTTTTTCAGGATTAGGCTCGGATGGCACCGAGGGTATCAAGCTCATAAAAGAGGCCGGTGGTATGGCAATGGTGCGTAATCCGGAAACTACGCAATTTAGTAGTATGCCTTCGCACGCTATTGCTACAGGCATGATAGATTTTGTTTTGGAACCAGAATTTATGCCTGCTGCAATTAAAGATTATATAAAAAAGGAAAAAGTGTTATCTAATAAAAATGGTGATGATGAAAAATACATGGAGGTTATATTAAACCATGTTAAGGAGAGTTCTCCTCTTGATTTTTCGGATTATAAACCAACTACTATTCTGCGGAGAACTAAAAAAAGGGCTGCACTAAAGAATGTCACATCACTTGCAAAATACTTTGATTTTTTAAAGAACGATCCCGAAGAGATAAAAGCACTTACCAAAGAATTTTTGATCAGCGTTACGTCGTTTTTCAGGGACAAAGAAGCTTTTGACGTTATTGCAAAGAAAGTAATTCCACTATTGCTGGAAGCGCTACCCCTCGGTGAGGAATTAAAAATGTGGGTAGCAGGCTGTGCAACCGGACAAGAAGCTTACTCAATGGCTATTACGGTTTGTGAATTATTGACGGGCCTTTTTGAAGATGTAGTGGTAAAAATATTTGCTACAGATATTGACGGCGATGCATTAGCTTATGCCAATAAGGGGGTATATAGTTTGGAAGCCACTAAAAATATATCATCAGTGCAGCTTGACAATTATTTTTTAAAAGAAGGTGAAAATTACCGGATAAAACCAGCAGTGCGAAAAATGGTGACTTTTGCCCGGCACGATCTTGTCAAGAATCCGCCGTATTGTAATATGCATTTTATAAGTTGCCGTAATCTGCTGATCTATATTAAGCCCGTATTGCAAAAGAAAATATTTGCCATGTTACTTTTTGGTCTTAAAACAGATGGTTATTTGTTTTTAGGTTCCAGTGAAGCACCCACTTCTATAATCGAGAGCCTGGAAGTAGTAAATAAAAAATGGAAGGTATATAAAAACCTTAGATCAAAACGGACAGTAAGTTTTGATGCCTTCACGATGCCCGCATTGATGGATATAAATCGTGTAAAGCCCTATTCGTCTCGTGAAGATGTTGCTGACACCCCTAAAAATTCTTTGTTTGAGGTAATGCATCAAAGCCTGGCCAATGAGTTTGATTACCTTGTACTTTGTATCGATGAAAACAATACGGTGCTGAAGTCATTCGGCGACACCACAAAATATTTACTTCATAAACACTTTAATTCAAATCTCCAGGAGCTTCTACCAAAACAATTGGCGCTTGCATTTAATATATCAAGCAGCACGGTTTTAAAAACCGGTGTACCAATAGCTGTTAATGATATTGTTATCAAAGGCGATAAAACTACTTTAAAAGTAAACCTGTCTGTAATCCCGTTGTCTACAAAAAATGGAGTTCCAAAATTGCTAATGGTCACTATTAAAGAAGATAAATTTTTTGTCGCATCAGGGCATAGCGACTTTAATGAAAAGCTATTCTATGATCAATATACCAGAAACCTGGAAGAACAGCAGAAGGAGTTGAATGATAAGCTACGGTCAGCTTACGAGCAATTGGATGCTTCAAATGAAAATATGCAGTCTTTTTATGAGGAGATGATATCAGCGAATGAAGAAATGCAAAGCACCAATGAAGAAATGCAATCCATAAACGAGGAACTGGATAAAATTAATACCGATTATCATTTAAAAAACAAGGAATTGCTGGATAATAATGACGATTTAAACAATTATTTCAGAAGTAATATTAATGGACAATTGTTTATTAACAATGAGTTACAGTTAATGAAATTTTCGCCGGGTACCGTAAAGCTCATTAACATATTGGATACTGATATAGGCCGGCCACTTAGTAATATCTCTACTAATATAAAATTTGAAACGATCATCGAAGATATAAAACAGGTATTTGCAGAAGGTGCCATTATAACCAAGGAAATTGAAACTAACGATGGTAATTGGTTCCAGGTAATGACCATGCCTTATTTACGGCAAGCAGATAATAAAAAGAATGGGGCAATAATTACCTTTAATGACATTACTGAACTGAAAAAAGCCCAAGCGGAACTTAACAAAAAAAATAAAACCCTGTTAGTCATAAACGACGATCTGGAAAATTTCATACATGCCGCATCGCACGATCTTTTGGCGCCGTTAGGCAATATTGAAGGGAGTTTGAACATTGTGAATAAATTGGAGATAAATAATCCCGAAGCAAAGAAATTTTTAGATTTGATCAATATATCAGTCAAAAAGTTCCAAACCTTAATTAAAGATATAGCTACCATTGCCAAAGTGGAAAGCGATATGGTGGCAATGGAAATGGTGGATCTGGACGAGATCATCGGCAATATTGAATGGAGTTTAGAAAATAAAATTAAAACATCCGGAGCGGTAATTATCAGGGATTTCAATGTAAAACAAATTGAATTTTCGAAAAAAAACTTGCGAAGTATACTCTACAATTTAATCTCAAATGGTATTAAATTTAAGGGGGAATTAGCGCCCGTTATTAAAATTAATACCTTACAAGCTAATGACCGTGTGCTGTTAACGGTAGAAGATAATGGAATTGGCATGGACAAACGGAGCATGAGTAAAATTTTTGATATCTACGGCAGGATAAATAAGAATGTTGAAGGGCAAGGAATAGGATTGTTTCTCGCAAAAAAAATAGTTAACGCCTCAGGAGGAAATTTTACTGTAGAAAGCGCACCGGGTAAAGGGAGTAAGTTTATTATATTTTTCAAAGTTCATGCGGAACAAAATGCAGCTCTGGTTTAAGATGATCTGTTATCACTTCAATATTTATTCTTCCGCTCAAGCTTAAATGCTAATGACAGTTTCATTTTATTCAATACAACTTTTAAATCTCCTCAGGGTATTACTTTTGTTTAATTTCTGTAAAAAGAGTATATCATCTATCGCTTTTTTCACCATTCTACTGCACTTTTATTACAGTGCGTTTCTCCACTCTACTTTGTCGATTTTGGTTAAATATTGCATAAAAAAAACTTAGCCTTTAAATGCCTTTGTTTTCTTTATTAAAAATTTATATCAAAATATTTTAATCCCGAATGATTTTATTCATGGTTTATACAAACCGTAAATAAAAAAGTTTCACTAATTTTAATTTATTTTCTTTAAAATTAAATAACTGTAAATGATATACTTAAGCCTTATAATTTCTTTAAAATTAAAAAATATTGTACTTTTTGTAATATACAGAATAAAATAAACCTCGTAAATCAGCGTATAATTGGTCTAATTAATTTAACAATGAGCCCAAAACACTTATGCTGGCATTACTATACTTTTTTTTTATTGGTTATAGCGCCACTTCCGATTTTATTTTCCTGTAATAAGGATCCTCTTATTAAGCCAGACAGTTCAATATCAACAAATGCTGTAATGGCTAACTTGGCTACCACGAGTAACGTGAGGACGGGGTCGATTTTACGTGAAGAGTGGGACGGACTTACCGGGAACGACGTGTCGGACATTCCTTTGCAAACCACTCCAACATCCAGCAGCCAATTAACAGCGCTGGAAGGGCCCGTGAATAATGGGAGTAATTATGGCGATAGAATGAGGGGTTATATTTACGCCCCCACAACCGGAAATTATACGTTTTGGATAGCCGGGGACGATGCCGCCGAATTATGGCTTTCACTTGATGACAATCCGCTAAACAAAATAAAAATAGCAAGAACCTTGAGTTGGACAAAAGTTAGAGAATGGACTAAATTTGCTTCACAAAAATCGGCGGCTATTGCTCTTAAGGCGGGGCAAAAGTATTACGTAGAAGTTTTGCACAAGCAGGGAGCGGGCGGCGATAACGTTTCAGTACAATGGACGTTGCCCGGTAATATGACAGAAACGCATATACCAGGTTCAATGCTTTCGCCTTACGTGGCGCCTGCCACCATAACAGGTACAATTTTACGCGAAGAATGGGATAATATTACAGGTAACGATGTAATAGATATTCCCCTCCACGCTGCACCAACCTCAACCAGCCAGATAAAAACTTTGGAAGGCCCGATAAATTACAAATCAAATTATGGGGATAGGATGCGGGGGTATATTTATCCGCCAACAAGCGGAAATTATACTTTTTATATAGCGGGCGATGATGCGGGACAGTTATTGCTTTCAACTGATGATAACCCGGCAAACAAAAAAATTATAGCAAGTACACTCAGCTGGACAAACTTTAAGGAATGGACTAAATTAGCATCGCAAAAATCGGCTTTAATAGCCCTACAGGCCAACCACAAGTATTATATAGAAGTATTGCACAAGCAAGGCGGCGGCGGTGATAACGTTTCGGTACAATGGACCTTACCTAACAATATCACTGAAACGCCTATACCCGGTCACCGCCTTTCGCCATTCTTACCAACTTTAGCTACTTCAGTTTACAAGCCGTCAAAAATAATTAACCTTACCGGCGCTCACGATATAACTATAAGCGGCGAATCAATTATCGGGGGCTCGGTACCTGCAATTACGTTAACTAACTGCTACAACATACACATCACACAAAATAAACTATACAACTCCACTGATGTTGGCATTTATCTTTACCAATGTAAAAACATAACCATCGACTACAATTATTTTAACAATGTAAGCAGCGGGGTTTATGCCGAAAAGACGACAAGCGGCGGTATCGTTGTAAACTACAACCAATTTTTGAACATGGCTGGCCCCTTTCCGCGCGGTCAGTTTGTACAGTTTAACACCGTAAGCGGTGCTGGCAATTCTATAAGTAACAATAAGGGCGAGAACATTTTCGGGCAAAGTTATCCTGAGGATGCCATTAGCTTGTATCAAAGTAGTGGTACTGCTGCCAGCCCTATTATTATTAATGGCAATTGGATAAGGGGCGGCGGACCAAGTTCAAGTGGAGGTGGTATTATGCTTGGCGATAATGGGGGATCATACCTTATAGCATCTAACAATATCCTGGTCGATCCGGGCCAATATGGAATGGCTATAGTCGGCGGCGATCACAATTCCATTATCAATAATACCATTTACGGTAAACAACAATATTTTACCAATGTTGGCCTTTATGTGAACACCATAAACGGATATAAAATTACCAATAGCAATGTTTCAAACAACAAGGTAAATTATTATAATTCATCTAACTACAATAATAATGCATGGTTATCGCCTAATGATGTTAAACCGATAGGCTGGGATGGGAACAGCTGGGGCGCAAAAATTGATGCTTCAATTTTGCCAGCAGTTTTAATGAGTTACCATTAACGTCAATAATTAATTAAATAAACTCAATTTTTTCATTTAAATTAATTAACAATCGTTTTTTAAAAGTAAAAAAATCAAATCTTAGTATCCATGCAAAAGATTTGATTTAATTTATTAAAAAATGAGCTTGAAAAACTTAAAGTGCAGTAGCTATGCTTTTTTGGTGCCATTGATCTCATTATTTGCAGTTGCTGCATCATGTAACATGGATTTTTCTCTAAAACCCGACAATGCAACAGCATTAAACGGTAAAATGGTAACTAAGGCCAATTTCGCGGCTGTTACTTCAGGGGCAATTTTACATGAAGAATGGGATAATGTTACCGGTAATGATGCATCCAATATTCCGGTACAAACTATTTTAAGCTCGAGCGGGCAGGTATTTGAAAGGGTCGACTTGGCTGTGCAGGTCGACTGTTAACAGACCCTGTTTACAGGCTCTGTTAAGGACAATTCAGAATTTGGCGAAATAGCTAACAGAAGTATTCCGTGAAATCGGCCGACCACGTCGGCTGATACACGGTCCGATGAGCATGAACCTTCCGGCATTGCTCACAAATTCTGTTTACCGTGAAATTTGAACTTATAACATCATTCTTTTAAAACCGACCGATCGTTAAAATTTTGGCAAAAAAAATTCCTTGCAATTATTTCGCCTTTTTAAGTCATAAATAATCAGATTATTATCACCTATTGGCGACATAACAACTGATGATATTTTAAATCAATATCGGTTGTAATTTCTCCCTTTTTAGAAGTAATTAAGCGCGTTTAAGACGCAATAAGAGTAAATAAGGGTATTTAAGCGACTTAATTTCTCCATCAAATTAAATTCTCAAAGAAAATTATTTTTGAGAACCATCTTAGAACCAAATATAAGAAATACAACGCCAATTATCCAAGAATTTGGACAAACGAAATATTCATAACTTATTAACAATGAGTTATTTACTTGTCGTAAGTTGTCGTAACTTTTGGGTGTTTGTTGGGCCTACTTGCCGATACAGAATTTACTAAAAATATTTTCCAGTAAATCGTCGGTTGTAACCGCACCGGTTATCTCACCTAAATAATGCAGGGCTTGTTTAATGTCCATCGACAGGAAATCGGATGTTACAGTATCTATTCCGGCCAATACCCTTATCAGGGCTTCTTCGGTTTTCTGCAGGGCTTCTAAGTGGCGGATGTTGGTTACAAGGGTTTCGTGGCCGGTTAGCTGGTCTTTTATTGCAGTACCGTAGATCTTGTTTTTCAGTTCATCGATATGTTGTTTTTCTTTGGCCGATATAATAATTGCCTTTTCGGTATGCGGCAGTGCCGATATTTGTTCCGCATTTAACAGGTCGGCTTTATTAGCTACAATAAGCATCGTTACGCCAGGCTTTTGCAGGCTTTCTATATCGCTGTTCAAGTCGGCAAGGCTTATTTCACCGGCATCATAAACATATATTAACAGGGCGCTTTGGCTTATCTTTTCCATAGTACGCTGCACCCCTATCTGCTCAATGGTATCTGTTGCTTCTCGGATGCCTGCCGTGTCTATCAGGCGGAAGTTGATACCTTGTATATTCAGTACCTCCTCAATTGTATCGCGCGTTGTGCCTGGGATATGGCTCACTATGGCCCGCTCTTCATTTAAAAGGGCGTTTAACAGGGTTGATTTTCCAGCGTTTGGCCTTCCTGCAATAACGGTGTTCACACCATTTTTAATGGCGTTACCCAATTCAAAAGACTGTATTAAGCTGCCAATAACGCGAGTGATCTCGTGGGTTAACTTTTTTAACTGATCGCGGTTAGCAAATTCAACATCCTCTTCGGCAAAATCAAGTTCCAGTTCTATCAGCGATGCAAATTGCACCAACTGATCGCGCAGTTGCTGTAACTGGTTACTAAAGCCGCCACGCAATTGCTGTAAGGCAATCTGCTGCGAAGCTTTAGAATTTGATGCGATTAAGTCGGCCACTGCTTCGGCTTGTGAAAGATCGAGCTGCCCATTTAAGAATGCCCTTAATGTAAATTCGCCTGCTTTAGCAGCGCGTGCGCCATTTTTTATAAGAAGCTTAATAATGGACTCGATAATATAATTCGACCCATGACAAGAGATCTCTACCACATTTTCTCGGGTATATGACCGCGGTGCAACAAATAACGAAGTTACTACCTCGTCAAGCTCCAGGCCGCCATCCACAATACGCCCAAAATGAAGCGTATGCGACGCCTGTTTGGTAAGGTCTTTACCCATCCAAACCTTTTGGGCAATAGTTATTGCTTCGGGCCCCGAAAGCCTGATAACCCCTATTGCCCCTGCCCCGTTTGGTGTAGCAAGCGCTACTATAGTTTCTTCAGTATAGTTCATGGATAATGGTTCATGGTTCATGGTTCATGGTTCATGGTTCATGGTAAAAACCATGAACCGTTATTAATTGCGAAGTTCGTTATTTTCAGTCAATGTTATGTCCACCATATGCCATAAACAATTATCCCGCTATTCCTAAGAACTACTAACCATCAACCAAAAAGTTTTAACTTCGCCACACTATGGTAACTTTTTTTGAAGCTTCGCTCGATACAATTTCTGTACACCACGTGGGTAACCAATCTACAGGTGAAATGTATGCCCTGTCAGAAAAACCACTGGAACTTAAGGATGAGATCATCCCCAACCTATTGATGCAATACTTTTTAAAACCATTCGAAAAAGTTAACGAGGTTTACCACTTGATGCATAGTAGCAGCGACCTGGCACTTAACGAACTGCATAATTTTGCTACCAAAGTTTTCGATGATCAGGATAAATTTCAGGAAATGTCTGAGCAGATTGCTAAACACTTATATAAAGTTAGCACACACCCTAACATTAAAGGCGGCGAACTTTACGTAGTGTACTTTAACAATGTACAGATAGAAGGCAATCCGTTAGATGCTATCGGCATCTTTAAATCTGAAAATAAAGAAACCTACCTTAAAGTATACCCACACCAGGGCGGTTTCGCGGTAGATTATGAACAGGACGCCATCAACATAAATAAGTTGGATAAAGGTGTGCTCATCTTTAACATTGAGAAAGAAAATGGCTACAAAGTAGTTGTGGTTGATAAAGTAAGTGGGGGGCAGGATGCCGCCGTATATTGGAAAGATGAGTTCCTGCAGCTAAAGATCCGTAACGATAGTTTTAACCAAACCAGTAATACGCTGGGAATCTACAAAAACTTTGTCACCCAAAAGCTTGACGATGAGTTTGACATGAGCAAGGCCGATAAAATAGACCTATTGAACCGTTCGATGAAGTACTTTAAAGAAAGAGAGACCTTTGATTTGGACGAGTTTAGTGAAGAAGTGATCAATAATCCTGAAGCCATAGCGTCCTTCAAAACCTTTAAAAGCCAGTATGAAGAGGAATTTGACACCCCGATAGCTAATAATTTTGAGATCTCCGGCAATGCCGTAAAAAAACAAGCCCGCATCTATAAAAGCGTTTTAAAACTTGATAAGAACTTCCATATTTATATCCACGGTGATAACAAGCTGATTGAAAAAGGCTTTGACGACGACAAGGCAATGAATTATTACAAGGTTTATTTTAAAGAAGAGGCATAGATCACTGTAATTTATCAATACAGGTTGTAGTTAACTGTTTACAAAGTGTTTATATAACGCAAGTGTATGTTCACTTTTGCCGGTTATAAAATCGGACAGAAGATGTTTTTTTGGGGCCATGGCGTTAGTTTTTTACTAATCTAAAACTAACGTCATTTCGAACAAGGTACGAGGAAAAATCTTCTACGCCATACTAATCGCCGACCTATTAATTGTAGAAGATCTCTACTATCTATCGTTCGTTCGATAACAGTGGTGAGATTCTTTAAAACTCCGGCAATATCCCCTCTAATCCCCAACGCTCTTCTATACCTAAACCAAATAACGCAAAATCGTATTTAACGGGGTCGAGCGGGTCAAGTTCGCGGAGGTAGTGTGTTAGTTCGAGGGCGGTTTGCCAGTCGGTTTGTTTGCGGGAAATGAGTTTTAGCTTGCGGGCTACACGGTCTACATGCAAGTCGCACGGGCAAATCAGGTTGGCTGGTTTCAATTTATTCCAGATGCCAAAATCGACACCATTATCATCCTTACGTACCATCCATCGTAGAAACATATTTAGCCTTTTACAAGTGGATTTTTGTGATGGCGACGAAACATGCTTTTTTGTACGGTGCGGAAAATCTGGCAGGGAAAAGAAATAGGAACGGAAATGGTTGAGGGCAGCTTCGGCTTTGTTTACCCTGTCATTCTGGGCATCGCGAAGAATATACTCGCTGTTAGATGCTTCACTATCGTTCAGGATGACAAAAGGCTTATTTGAAGGTACAAACGCATCTTCCAAACTCTCAAAATTCTCATAATGCCATCTAAAGAACGAGATGAAATATAATGTATCTATATCGTTAAAGGTACGGTGTTTAAAATGAAGTAGTTTCTTAAGGTCAGGTTCCTCGTGATTGATGATAAAATCATAAGGTGCGCCATCCATTAGGGTGATGAGCTCCTTGCATTTATTAATGATGGTAACCCTTTGTCCCCATGCCAGCGTTGCTGCCCAAAAACCCATGATCTCTATATCCTGCTTTTTATTGAACATATGCGGGATGCTCACCGGATCATTGGCAATAAACTCCGGGCGGTTGTATTGGGCTACTTTTTGGTCGAGGAAGGCTTTGAGGTTATCGTTCATGCTAATCAAAAAACGTCATTGCAGTAAGGGTCAACTAATTCGGTTATCGAATTAGTTGACCCTTACTACAATGACGCGTGGGTTTTTATTGGCCTAAGCCAACGCTTGTTTCAAATCCTCTAACAAATCCTCGATATCCTCTACCCCTACACTTAGGCGTAGCAGGTTATCTACCACACCGGCTTTGTCGCGTTCGGTTTTGGGGATGCTGCCGTGGGTCATGCTAACGGGGTGGTTTATTAATGATTCCACACCGCCCAACGACTCTGCCAAAGCAAATACTTTAAAGGATGACGCGATGCGGAAAGTTTCCTTTAAGTCTGCATCTTTTAAAACGATAGAGATCATGCCGCCAAAATCGCGCATTTGCTTTTTGGCAACGTCATGATTTTTAGAATCCGGGAAACCGGGCCAATAAATTTTCTCAACACGTGGATGGTCTTTCAAAAACTCGGCAACCTGGCGGCCGTTCTCGCAATGCGCTTTCATGCGCAAGTGCAGGGTTTTTATCCCACGCAATACCAAAAAGCTATCCATAGGGCCTGGCGTAGCGCCGCAGGCATTATAGATAAACCAAAGCCTTTTGTAAAGTTCCTCGTCGTTCAGCATCAGGGCACCCATCACTACGTCACTGTGGCCACCAATATATTTGGTAACCGAGTGCATTACCACATCGGCACCAAGGTCGATCGGGTTTTGCAGATATGGCGAGGCAAAGGTGTTATCCACCACAAACAATAAATTATTAGCCTTACTGATCTTGCCTATCGCCTCTATATCTACCACTTGCATGGTTGGGTTGGTTGGGGTTTCTATCCAAATCAGTTTGGTTTTATCATTCACATATTCGTTGATAATGTCTGGGTTCGACAGATCAAGAAAATGGAATTTGATACCATAGTTAGCATAGATCTTGGTAAAGATGCGGTACGATCCTCCATAAAGGTCATTACCCGTAATTACCTCATCGCCCGGGGCAAGCAATTTCATTACGGCATCAGTTGCGCCCATACCGCTTGAAAATGCAAGACCGTATTTGGCATTTTCCAATGCAGCCAAACAATCCTCCAGCGCTTTGCGGGTTGGGTTTGTACCGCGCGAGTACTCGTACCCCTTATTATCTCCCGGCGATTTTTGCCAGTAGGTTGATGTTTGGTATATCGGCGTCATGATAGCGCCGGTAGTTGGGTCGGGCTCCTGCCCTGCGTGTATTGCTTTAGTTCCGAATTTCATGGGATGGTAAATGGTTGATTATGTTAAGTGGTGAGTGGTTGTCTATCTATGAATGATTGAAAATTTCAACCATCACTAATCAACTACTCACTACCCAACTGTATTGTACTTTTTAAATATTCAATGTATCTGTTTATCAATTTCAAACAGCTTTCATATTCTGATTGAAACGATTGTAAAACTTCTTTTGTAATAATTTCCTCATCTAACGCGATAATTAAATGATCCAGGGTTTCGGTTAATGACCCTCTTGCAATAATACAAAACCGGATGTTATCCTGATAATGAAAGCGGCCATGCCCTTATGCCAAATTATTACCAATAGAACGGGAAGAACGTATAATTTGGTCTGCTAATCTAAACTTTTCTTGAGCCGGAAATTTCTTTATAAGATCAGAAACCAAGTTTCTGATCTTGCGTGACTCTTCCATGTTTCAAGTTCAGTAAAAGATGCCATATCGTTAAATGCTTTTGTTTGTTATACTGTTGTTGACAAGGCAAGTACAGCTAAAAACCACTTAACTCAATCAACCACATACCAACAATTAATATGCTCTCGCAAACAACACCCTCTGTGTCGACGGATTACCTGTCAGGATGCATTTGCCTTCTTCCTGTTTATTGTTCAAAGGTATACAACGGATTGTAGCCTTAGTTTCATCTTTTATCTTTTGTTCCGTTTCTGACGTACCATCCCAATGGGCCGATATAAAGCCCGGCTGCTCGTCTAACAGGCGTTTAAATTCGTCGTAGCTATCAACCTCAGTAGTATTCTCCGCACGGAAGTTTGACGCCTTGCTGTAAATGTTCGCCTGGATCTCTTCTAATAAAGCCTCGATGTGCGCGGCAAGGCCCTCCTGGTTTACCGTTTCTTTGGTTTTGGTATCGCGGCGGGCCAATTCAACCGTACCGTTCTGCATGTCGCGGCTGCCTATGGCAACGCGCAATGGCACACCTTTCAGCTCGTACTCGGCAAATTTGGCACCGGGGCGGTGGGTATCGCGTTTATCAAATTTTATGCTGATGTCTTTAGCACGCAGTTCTTTTGTTAACGCGTTTACAAACGTGGTGATGTTTTCTAACTCTTCGTCGTGCTTGTAAATTGGCACAACAACCACCTGTATTGGCGCTAATTTTGGAGGCAATACCAAACCGGCATCATCAGAATGTGCCATAATAAGCGCGCCTATTAAGCGGGTTGATACACCCCAAGAGGTCGCCCAAACAAAATCCTGTACGTTTTCTTTATTAGTGAACTTTACATCAAACGCTTTGGCAAAATTTTGCCCTAAAAAGTGAGATGTACCTGCCTGCAGTGCTTTACCATCCTGCATCAAAGCCTCTATACAATAGGTGTCTAACGCGCCAGCAAACCTTTCATTTGGCGTTTTACGGCCTTTTACAACCGGTAATGCCATCCAGTTTTCGGCAAAATCGGCGTAAATGTCCAGCATTTGCTCGGTTTCTGCTATAGCTTCTTGTGATGTTGCGTGTGCGGTGTGGCCTTCCTGCCACAAAAACTCGCTGGTACGCAAAAACAAACGGGTACGCATTTCCCAACGCATTACGTTAGCCCACTGGTTAACTAAAATAGGCAGATCACGGTAACTTTGGATCCATCCGCGGTAAGTATTCCAAATGATGGTTTCTGATGTTGGGCGGATAATTAATTCTTCCTCCAATTTTGCATCTTCATCCACAACAATATTACCTGTTCCATCGTTCTTTAACCTGTAGTGCGTTACTACGGCACATTCTTTAGCGAAGCCCTCTACGTGGGCAGCTTCTTTAGAGAAGAAAGATTTTGGTATAAGCAACGGAAAATATGCATTAACATGCCCGGTCTCTTTAAACATTTTATCGAGCACGGCCTGGATCTTTTCCCATATAGAATAACCGTACGGTTTAATGATCATGCAACCTTTGACAGGCGAATACTCGGCCATGTCAGATTTAATTACTAACTCGTTAAACCATTTCGAATAATCTTCGTCTTTACTAATAACACCTTTGCTCATATATTGATTTTTGGAATAGAAATTGACTTTGTTATTAATATTAATAACGCCCAAATTTATAAATTTATACGTTTATTTGACCTTAGAACTTTACATCCTTACAAAATGAATAGGAATCTTATTAAAGGAATGATTTTGATTGGCGCGGTAGCGCTGAGTTCCTGCTCCGTTAACCGAACTACATCCACATCTAAAAGCAACAACGACGACGTTTATTTCTCTCACGCGACAGCTGCAGAGGAGCCGTTTTACATAACCCGGAACGACCAATACAACCAGGATGGCGACGAGCAAACCGACGAAGACGATTACTTTTACTATGACGATTATGCATCGCGCATAAACCGTTTTGGCTATTACTCCCCTTTCGGTTATTACAATAACCTGTATTATGGCTATGGCGGCTACGGCGGCCTTGGTTATGGCTACGGTGGCGGCTGGAACATTGGCAGTGGCTTTGGTTACGGCGGCTTCGGCTCGCCATGGTATGGCGGTGGCTTTGGCTACGGCGGCGGTTTTGGCTATGGTTACCCGTGGGGTGGTTATGGTTACGGCGGCTTTTACTCTCCATACTCGTTCTGGGGAACAGGGTATGGTTATGGCGGCGGCTTTGGTGGGGGGTACTCTGCATACCGCAGCAACCCACGCCCATACAGGGGCAATGGCAGCCCGGGCAGTTCATTTGGCAACCAGGGCCGTACCGCATTTGGCGGCCGCGGCGGTACCAGCAACATAGGGTATTTGCCTGGCCGTCAAAGCAGAAATGGAGCTGCCGGTATTAGGCAAACCACTAATGGCACCTATAATGACAGGAACTCTGCCCGTCAACAAAGGCAGCCTCAAAACTACCAACCAAGCGTTGAACGCTCTGCACCTGCTTCATCATTTGGTGGTGGCGGCCGTAGCTCTGGTGGTGGTGGTGGCGGTGGCAGACCGGCAAGGAACTAAGTATTAACATCAACCTAACTCATTTTATGAAATTTAAATATGTACTAAGTGTAATTGCTATAGTAGCATTTACCCAAAATACTTTTGCCCAATACTCCCAGGATGCCATAAGGTTTTCGCAAACTACAACGGGTACAACATCGCGTATTAAAGCAGTTGGGGGCGCAGGTACTGCCGTTGGCGGCGATCTGAGCAACGTTAGCGGTAACCCTGCCGGCCTCGGTTTTTTTACCCGCTCGGAGTTTAGCATTACACCAGAGTATAGCAATAACAAATCAAATTCGAGCTATCTGGGCCAGTCAAGTTCTGCTACCATCAATAAGGTTAATTTGAATAACGCGGCAATTGTAATTTACAATCAGCTAACCAAACCGGCCGGTGCCGATAAAAACAAAGGCTGGTTAAGTGTTAACTATGGTATTGGCTTTAGCCGAACAAACGATTTTAATCAAAATATAAACTACGGCGGTACAAATAATGCTAATTCAATAAACGATTACTACTCAAGCCAAGCCAAACAATTTGGCACTGATGAGGGCAGTTTAGGAGGGTGGGCTTTTGAACAATATTTAATAAACTCGCAATTAAACAGTAACTCCTTGCCAGGCACCAAACAGGCTGCTGTTATTAACAGGAGAGGAAGCCAATCTGCCGTTGATTTTTCGTTAGGAGGCAATTACAGTAATAAGCTTTATTTAGGTTTGTCATTAAGCTTTACCGATATAAGCTACAATTCGTCTAACGCGTTTTTTGAAGACGGCACATTAGCTACAGCAAATGCTGGCGCTATCAATCAAGCTTACAGTTCAGATTACGTCCAAAATCAAATTACGAGGGGTACTGGTTTCAGTGCTAAACTTGGTGTTATTTACAAACCTGTTGAAGCAGTACGTTTGGGCGCAACATTCACCTCTCCTACTTTTTATAATATTGATGATACGTTTAACGAAGCGCTTGCAAACCGCATAGCCAATGGCAATAATCTTGCCAACCAATCTCAAGATTATCAATTAAATTATAACCTGCGTACACCATTAAAACTGGCAGGCGGCGCGTCTGTATTCATCAAAAAATTTGGTTTTATAACCGGTGATGTGGAGTATGTTGATTATAGTACTACGCACTTAAGCAGCAATGACAACTACAATGCGGACCGCAAAGATAACCCTGAGATAAAAGGGTTATACAAATCGGCCGTTAATGCGCATATTGGTGCAGAAGCCCGTATAACCAGTTTCTTTTTACTACGTGGTGGTTACGGCATACAGGGTGATGCCCGTAAAAGCAACGGCAGCGATATTAAAACCACAAGCGGTGGCATAGGCCTGCGCTTTGGTGCATACTATGTTGATGCTACCTACGCACACTCTACCGGCACACAAAACCTGTTCCCATATGATATTGGCGCGGGCAGCCCTGCAGCCATGTTAAGGAATACCGCTAATAATGGTTACTTAACTTTGGGATATCGATTCTAAGAGGTTAGGGATTAGTTAAATTCAAAAAGGCGATGAGTTTTACTCATCGCCTTTTTTGTTATTCATTGAATTAGAGCTAATCTCTAATCTTCATTAACGAAAGACCTTAGCATCCAGGTGTTTTTCTCTTTAAATTGCATAAAGCGATTCACCATATCATTGGTACCATCATCGCCTGCATCAGCGGTAATATCTAAAATTTGGCGTTCCATTTCTATCAGGGCAGCCATATCCTCAATGAGGGCTTTAATCATATCGGTATCTTCTAAGCCGATGGTTTGAATCTCTTTAAGGGTTGATTGAGAGATATAATCATTAAACGTGCTATATGGTGGCTTGCCTAAAGTAAGGATCCGCTCCGCCAGTTCATCAATAGTGGTTAGGGCTACGGTATAAAGTTCTTCAAACTTAACGTGCAGTGTAAAAAAGCTTTTGCCTTTAACGTTCCAATGGCAACCCCGTAATTTTTGGTAGTGGATATGGTAATTGGCAAGCAAGTCGTTCAAGTGGTCAACTACTGGTTTTACTTTTTTTTCTTCTAAGCTTATTTTTTCAGCGTCCATGATGTGTTAGTTTTTGTTATGATAACAGTTTTTTAGCGGTCTTTGTTTCCAAAAGTTAATATGTTTTGATATAAATAGCCATATTTGCACACTTAATGACAATGCTACAACCATTTATCTCCCAAGCCCTAAATGGCTCCATTTGGCGCCTGCAAATTGATGGGTTAACAGATACTATGGCCATTGAGATCCGTAACGAAACGGATAAGCAAACGAGCTTCGCATCGCTTAATTTAGAATCCGGCGAAGTGCATTTTACCTCCTTTACCCTACCCGAGCGCTGGCTCACCGGTATTGAAGCTGTTTATAATAGCGTGATACTTTTACACTACTACAAACACGAAAGCGGCCCCGAGCACAAATCCATTATTGCCATTGACGCCACCACTTCAAAAGAACTTTGGAGTAACTACAGTTTAGCGTTCGATCATCTTTCTACCAATGGGCCGGTTGTTTATAATACCAGCTTCCAGCCAAAAAAATTGACACTGATAGATGTGCTTACCGGGCAAATTGTAAGGCCCTATGATGTAACTAAGGATAAACCTTTAGAGAATAATATAGTCGTACCTGTAATGATACCCCCCGCAGACATGGTTCCGGGCACTTTGCCCGATGAGCCTTACGGAAATATGGTGCATTACCTAAACCATAATACTTACAGAATTGTATCTTTGCACACTTTAAAAAACAGGGCTTTACAACAGCACCTGTATATTATGGATGGTACTGATGTAGTTTACCACGATTTATTGAACCAGGATATACAAAAATTACAACCCGAGGCGTTTGTATTACATAAAAACGCACTGGTTTATATAAAAAAAAAGGCCGAAATAAAGGTTTTAAAAATATAAATTACTGAATAAGAATTTATTATGAAATTTAAAATACTACTATTATCCACCGTTCTGCTCAGCATAAGCTCTACATTATTTGCATCAGCCCTGCCCGATTCTGTTGGTGTTGAGAACCTGAATGGTAAAAAAGTTATCCTGCATAAGCTCGATCCTAAAGATAATTACTACTTGCTTGGCCGTAAGTATGGTGTTAGCCCAAAGGTTATCCAAACGTTTAATAATAATGCCAAAATGCAAATTGGCCAGATCATTAAAGTACCTACCGAGCGTTCTATCATGGAAACAACCAAGCCTGTAATTATAGCGCAAGCCCCCGTAGTGCAGCCGCAAACCAAACCGGTACAACAAGCACCGGTTGCCACCAAACCGGTAGAGCCGGCACCTGCTAAAACGCCCGTTTTAACCCAACAACAAACGGTTCAAAAAGACGAGCAGAAAGCCGTTCAAGCGCCTGCTACAACCCCGGGCACACAAGAATATAAAGTATCGGCGCATGAAACCTTGTATTCTATAGCCAAGCGTTTCAATACAACCGTTGAAGCGCTTACCACCCTAAACAAATTAAAATCTACTACGCTATCACCCAGACAGGTTTTGATCGTACCCAATGGCACAACCGCCGCTCCGCAAGTGCAGCCTGTTGTTGCAACTGACGCCCATGTTGATACCGTTAAACGCGATTCAACTTACGTTGCTTCTGCTATCGATAGCGCAACGCACAAACCGGGTAGTAACAAATACGGCCTGTTCGAAAAAAACGAAAAAGGCGTAGCCACCTGGATAGATGACGCCAGCCTTGACCCTAATAAGAAACTGGTTTTACACCGCACAGCCCCTATAGGCACCGTTATGCGCATAACCAACCCAATGAATAACCGCACCACCTTTGCTAAAGTAGTTGGCCGCTTTACAGATAGCCAATCTACCAAAGACGCGGTAGTAGTGATGACCAAAAATGTTGCTGAAGCATTAGGCGCGCTTGACAAACGTTTTCATGTAAATATCAGCTACGGTACACCTAATGAATAAACCTTATGTAATTGGCGTTGCCGGTGGCAGCGGATCTGGTAAAACCTTCTTTTTAAAATCCTTCCTGGAACACTTCAGCGATGACGAGGTTTGCCTGGTATCGCAAGATGATTACTACTTCCCCGTGGCGCATAATATGACCAAACTGGAGAACCGTGATTATAACTTCGATTTACCATCAACTATAGATCATGACCACTTTGAAAATGATATTTTCAAGCTATTGAAGGGCGAATCATTTATGAAGCAGGAGTACACTTTTAATAACCCTGACGCTATCCCCAAAATGCTGGAGATAAAACCCGCACCTATTATTATTGTGGAAGGCCTTTTTATCATGCACTTCGGCAAAATTAAGGATGTACTTGATATGACCATATTTATTGAGGCCGAGGAACACATAGCCCTGCAGCGCCGCCTAAAGCGCGACCTGGAAGAACGAGGCTACTCTAACGAAGACGCATACTATAAATGGGTAAACCACGTTTTACCGGCTTATAAAGAATACCTGTTACCCTACAGAGATATCTGCAATAAGATCATTATTAACAACACCCAGGAAGCGGCTGATATCATTAAAATAACGGACGAGATCTCGCAGGAACTGCGTGATAAGGTTTTAAGCTAAATCGAAAAGTAAAATCTAAATTCTGTAATCTAAGTTAAGTATCAATCGCAGTTGAGCAGCAGATCGTAATACTTTTTCATTAATACGGTATCGTAGTTCACAAGGGAGTTGTAAGCTTCGGTAACCAACTCATTCAAAATGGATGAGCCGAGCTGCCCTGCGCCATTTGTAATGGAATCGTAAAGGGTAATAAGCTCTTTAACCCTAATAATTTCGTACAATAACTTTTGGATCAGATCAGTTTGCGCACCGGTCTGTATCCCATGAGAGTTATTGAGAAAATCTAAAGGATCGTTGGTGGAAGATGTCATTTGCAAAATTAGGACCGGCTTTTGTGTTTCTCTAAACTTTCTATTCTTAACTTATCTAGACAACAAAAGGCTACAACTTGTTTTTAATATTTTAATATTTTTCGGACTAAATAGCAAAACCCTCTTTTAGAGGGTTTTGCATTATAAAAAAAAAGTCTGATTAGTTGTTATCAGTAGGCTTGCTATCCGGGCGGGGCAATAAAGCCTTGCGCGATAGTTTCAATTTACCTTGCTTATCAACATCAAGTAGTTTAACACGTACTTCGTCGCCAACGTTAAAGATACCATCCATGGTCTCGATACGGCGGTGGTCAATTTCAGATATGTGTAACAAACCATCTTTACCCGGCATAATCTCAACAAATGCACCAAACGGCATAATTGATTTCACTTTACCTTCGTAGATCTCGCCAACTTCCGGTTTAGAAGCAATAGCGCGGATACGTGATAAAGCCGCGTCGATAGCGTCCTTGTTATCACCAAAGATCTGAACAATACCTTGTCCGTCTTTTTCTTCGATAGAGATAGTAGCACCTGTTTCGCGCTGCATTTCCTGGATAATTTTACCGCCGGGGCCAATAACCGCGCCAATAAATTCCTTGTCTATCTTGATCATTACAATACGCGGAGCGTGTGGTTTGTAGTCCTCACGTGGTGCAGTAAGCGTTTTGGCCATTTCGCCAAGAATATGTAAACGGCCATCTTTAGCCTGGTTTAACGCATTGGTTAAAACTTCGTATGATAAACCGTTTATCTTCAAGTCCATTTGTACAGCAACAATACCGTTTTTAGTACCTGTTACTTTAAAGTCCATATCACCTAAGTGATCTTCATCACCCAAAATGTCAGAAAGGATAGCATATTTAGTCCCCATTTCGTTAGTGATCAATCCCATTGCAATACCAGATACCGGGTTGCTGATCTTGATACCTGCATCCATCAAAGCCAATGTACCGGCACAAACCGTAGCCATTGATGATGAACCGTTAGATTCTAAAATATCAGAAACGATACGAATAGTATATGGGTTTTCTGCCTCGGCAGGTAAAACACGTTTTAACGAACGCATAGCTAAGTTACCGTGCCCGATTTCGCGGCGGCCTGCACCCCTGTTAGGGCGAACCTCACCGGTTGAAAAACCAGGGAAATTATAGTGTAACAGGAATTTTTGGTAACCATTGATGAAAGCGCCATCAATCATTTGCTCATCATCCTTAGCACCTAAAGTAACGGTGGTTAATGATTGTGTTTCGCCACGGGTGAATACAGCAGAACCGTGAGCAGATGGTAAGTAACCAACTTCGCTCCATATAGGGCGAATCTGGGTAGTAGTACGGCCATCTAAACGTTTGCCTTCGTCTAATACAAGGTTACGGATAGCATCATATTCCACATCGTGGTAGTATTTTTTAGCTAATGATTTAGTGATATCATCAATCTCGCCTAAAGTAGCGATGTAAGCATCTCTAACTTCTTTAAACTTAGCGGTACGCTCATCTTTACCTGATGCCGCACCTGCAATAGCGTAAACCTGGTCATAAGTAGCGGCATAGATGGCTTTTTCAAGCTCGTCGTTACTGTGCTCATGGTTGTAAACGCGTTTAACAGTTTTGTTAAGCTCGGCAGTTAATTCTTTTTGCGCTAAACATTGTACTTTGATAGCAATGTGTGCAAATTTAATAGCTTCAACCAATTCGGCTTCCTGTATCTCTGCAGATTCGCCTTCAACCATGTTGATATCGTGCTCGCTACCGGCAACAATAAACTCTAAAGTTGCAGTCTGTAACTGGGTTAAAGTTGGGTTAATAATTAGTTTACCATCCACTTTAGCAACACGTACTTCAGATATAGGGCCATTAAATGGAATGTCTGAACAAGCTAAGGCGGCAGAAGCAGCTAAACCTGCAAGGCAATCCGGCATAATATCTTTATCGGCAGATATCAATGATATCATTACCTGTGTATCCGCATGATAATCATCCGGGAACATTGGGCGCAATGCGCGGTCAACCAAACGAGAGATCAAAACCTCATAGTCTGACAAACGTGCTTCGCGGCGTAAAAAACCACCCGGGATACGACCCGTGGCAGCGTATTTTTCTTGGTAATCAACAGAAAGAGGTAAAAAATCGATACCTTCTTTTGCTTCCTGCGATGATACTACCGTAGCTAATAACATGGTATCACCCATTTTAATTACTACAGAGCCATCGGCTTGTTTGGCCAGTTTACCGGTTTCGATCTCAATGGTGCGGCCGTCACCTAAATCAATAACCTTTTTAATTACGTTTAAACTCATCTTGTTTGTTTTGTGGTACGCTTTTCATCTTTCGGAGCGCACCGGTTTTTATGTGTGTGTATAATAGTTTCAAAAGTAAAAAAGCCATCCTGCAAATGCGGACGGCTTTTTTAAAAAAAATAAGAAAAGTTATTTGATGATATCCCTTAGCGCTAACGCTTTGATGATGGCACGATATCTTTCAATGTCTTTTTTGAACAGGTATGCCAACAAACCGCGGCGTTTACCTACTAATTTTTGAAGCGATAACTGGGTTGAAAAATCATGTTTGTTCTTTTTCAAGTGACCGGTTAAATGCGCGATGCGGTAAGTGAATAATGCTACCTGACCTTCGGTTGAACCTGTGTCGGTTACATTTTTACCATGTTTTGCAAAGATCTCTGCCTTTGCTTCTTTACCTAAATACATTACGTGAATAATATTAAAGCGTTAATAACTTAATTAATTGGGTGCAAAGATACGGTTTTAATTGAAAAGTAAAAATGATTTTTGAGAGGTTGGTGAGTGGTTTTAATAACTCAGCAAACCGTTATACCGAACTTGTTTCGGCATCTCATAAGCAAGGTTTTTATTGACCATAGCGTTCCCTTCGATCGGGCTTTACGCTGCAAGTCCCCGCCTGCCCCGTAACAGGCCGCCACACACTGTGTGCATTCCACTGCACTCCCTAATACAAAACCTCAGTAAGGTAAATTATAAATCTTGTCGCAATTGCCCCTACTTATGGCATTTTTACACAGTAGCAAATAACGGCATTACAAATAACTTTGTATGAGTTACTATTTAATACATTATTACGTATAGGCTGTATATTTTTGCGCCTGTTAATTTAACCTTTATGTCACAAGCCGCCAAGTCCCCAAGCAAAGTATATTCATTTTTCAGCGTTTTAAAACAATCTTTAAAGGGCGACCATGTGGATCTTACCGCTATCAGCATCAAACGGGCTATTGTATTGTTAGCAATACCCATGATGCTGGAGATGGCAATGGAATCGGTTTTCGCATTGGTAGATCTGTATTTTGTAGGTCACCTGGAAAATAGCAGCCACGCTATCCAAACTGTTGGTTTAACAGAATCTGTGCTTACGGTGATATATTCACTTGCTATAGGTTTAAGCATGGCTGCCACCGCGGTTGTTGCCCGCCGTATTGGCGAGAAAAACCCGGAGGCGGCCTCGAAAGTGGGGATGCAAACCATTGTTATAGCTGTATTTATAAATGTAGCCATCAGCATTGCCGGTTTGCTCCACGCCCGCGACTTGCTCCTATTAATGGGCGCATCAACAGAAACGGCAAACCATGGCACTCGCTTCGTTCAAATTATGATGGGTGGCAGCCTCATTATTGTATTGCTATTTTTGATAAACGGGATATTTAGAGGTGCAGGGAACGCAGCCGTTGCCATGCGCAGCCTTTGGATAGCCAATATCGCCAACATTATTTTATGCCCCATATTTATCAGGGGCCTTGGCCCTATCCCTGCCTTTGGTTTAACCGGGGCTGCTATAGCTACCACTATTGGTCGCGGGCTTGGGGTTTCGTACCAGGTTTATAATTTGTTTAATAACAAAAATGCATTAATAGTACGCTTAAGCTATTTTATACCCGATTGGCTGCAGATCAAAGCCATCATCAAAGTGGCGGCACCGGGCATCCTACAATTTGTAATAGCCAGTTGCAGTTGGATCTTTTTAGCGCAGCTGGTTGCTACCACAGGCGGCGACCAGGCTTCGGCA
Organism: Mucilaginibacter aurantiaciroseus; assembly: GCF_024055595.1. GTDB lineage: Bacteria > Bacteroidota > Bacteroidia > Sphingobacteriales > Sphingobacteriaceae > Mucilaginibacter > Mucilaginibacter aurantiaciroseus. The sequence continues at coordinate 789,179 of NZ_JAMXOF010000001.1, read as the reverse complement.
GGGTATCAAACTTCGTTGCGGTTAATGATGTTCTTTTTACTGCCCGCCTGGGGGCTTAGTAATGCCGCTGCTACACTGGTGGGGCAAAACCTTGGCGCAGGCCGGGTAGACAGGGCCGAGCAATCCGTTTATCAAACCATCAAATACACAGTTGTTTTTTTGGGGATAGTGAGCATCTTGTTTTTAACATGCGGCCATTTATTCGCATCGTTTTTTACCGATGATTTAGCTGTAAAAAAGGTAGCTACCCAATCGTTGCAGATTTTAAGCGGGGGCTTTATTATTTTTGGTATGGGGATGGTATTTACCAGTGCCTTTAACGGCGCCGGCGACACCTGGACACCCACCAAGATTAACTTCTGTACATTCTGGTTATTCCAAATCCCTTTTGCTTATCTATTGTCCAAGTATTTTGAAATGGGGCCTAAAGGCGTTTTTATAGCTATACCCGTTGCCGAAATTGGGTTAACAATAGCCGCTTATCTCCTATTTAAAAAAGGAAAGTGGAAGAAAACGTTGGTGTAAGAGATTTGATGTTAAAAGATGCGAGGTATTGCGTTTTTACGAACACGGGCAATGTGGAGAAGCGATACCTCGCGTCTCCCAACAGACATGCGCAGAAAAACAATTGTAACAGGTATAATCTATTTTTACTTTTGAATTTTTACTTTTGTCTTAATGAGTTACGCCACCTTTGAGACCGAACTGCGGGTACGCCCCGATGATATAGACATGTTTCAACATGTGCACAACAGCAAGTACTTTGATTACGTGCTGGCCGCCCGTTACGACCAGATGGAACGCTGCTATGGAATGGCCATGGAGAAATTTATGGAACGTGGCTTTGGCTGGGTGGTGCGCACCGCACATATAAATTATAAACGCGCCCTCACCATGGGCGATTACTTCATCGTAAAAACCGGCATTGAAACCATTAACGACAAAGGCTGCCGCGTGGTATTTACCTTAACCAACAAGGCCACCAACAAAATATGCTGCGACGGCTATTTCGATTACGTAATGATAGACATGGCAACCGGTCGCGGTGCCAAAATGCCTAAGGATGTGATTGAGCATTACCAGATATAAATAAATGTGCTAACATGCAGATGTGCAGATTATCTTCATATTAAACTTAACTACAGCACCCTCTAAAAATCCACACTATACCTTACAGCCAGCCTTGCAAACGGATAACGTTTATTCACGTTCGGATGATCATCGTAATTTCCCTGCAAAAAGAAATAGCCCGACTCGCCAACAACGGATAGTTTTTTAGACCATGCGTAACGCAACTCACTATTCACCGTGTGCAAATAGTAATGTGATTTATTGCCGTTAACCGTATAGAGGAATGCGCCACGATAATCCAGGCTGGCAAAAAACCTATCAGTTACAACAACCCCTACCCCACCATTTATGCCAAAGCCCGAAGTGTAATCGTAATTTCGGCCGTTGGATGAATAAGTGCTTGGCACTGCGGCTAACAGCACCGGGCCGGTACCTATATTGGTATTGATTTTTACTTTTTTACCTGCCTCGAATTGAGAGAACAGGTTCATCTTAACACTTTGCCCGCCGTAAAAAAAGGCTTCGTTGCTGATGTAATCGTAATTGGCGCTCAGGATAACCAGGTGCTTAAGGTCTTGGTTAGATTCCAACTCCCACCCTGCCAGCGAACCATACACATTTATAGCGTTCACTGCCGAGCTATCATCCTTACCCACCTCCACATTGATCATGATATTACTAAATGGTGTATGGTAATCCTTATATCTGCTACCGTACAATAATTTGGCGCGGCCAAATATGCCGGTTTTTTTATTGCCGCCAACCTTACCGTTTAGGCTATTAAATGTGCGCAAACCAAGGTCAAACTCCGCAGATACCTGCGATGAATCCCTGTCTTTGGGGTTACCGTATACTTTACCCCATTTACCATCAAGCAAACGGTTAAGGCCGTTCATAGGGTTGAATAAAAAAGCGGCTACTTCTTCCATTTGCCTGCCAAACCCACGGTGGCGGTTATTTACAATTTTGTTTGATAAGCGATAGCTCATCTCCCCCAAAACTATACCGCCAAAGCTTGTATTGATAAAGTCGTTAGGCGATGGGTGCTCGTTCTCGCCAAAGGTTTCCCAAAAATAACTACCCGCAACAGCCGCCGGTGCCGACTGCCAAAAGCTGTAGCCATTGCTCCGGAACGAACTAAAGTATAAACTACCCTGGTATGGGTGCCCAAATTGGTTGGTAAGAAAAATATCCTTATCCCACTGCCAGCTGCCCGGGTTTAGGTTACGCCAGATTGTGGCGCCGGTTATGTTTGAGTAAGGTGCATGCACTATAAATTTACCGTAACTAAATGGTATGGCCTGTGCAAGCCCCCACTCGGCGGCGGCGCGGCCAAAGCGCTTGGTTTCGGGCGGTACGGTACCAAAAAATGGCGTACCTGCACGGCGGGGTTTGGGTTTCGCCAACGTATCTACAAGTAGTTTGTTAGCATCCTGGGCCGTTTGTGCAATTAAGGTAATGGGGAAACATAAACCTATTGCAAAAACCAATAAGGTAAACTGGTAAGGTAAAAATTTCAATGTGCGTTCTTTTAAGGTTAAACCATCAACAACGCAATGTTACTTGCTTGTCAATATTTTATAAACGTATACCGCATTTTGGTATAAATGGTTTTTAAATAAGCGAAAAAAGTATGATTATTAGCAACTAATTTTAGCTGATGCCTGTATCAACTATGCTAAAGTTTTTTATTTTCGAAGAGGTTAATTTAATTAATTAGCAATACATTAAAGCACTTGAAACCAGCAGAAAGTATTTACCGTAAAATTGTGCCCCCCCCTTTCCCGTTGTATGTATGCACCGGCGAGGAGATGATCATCACCGTTGCCAATACCGCTACCCTAAAAGCCTGGGATAGGGACAACATCTGTTATTGGCAAGCCTTTTTTTGACGCCCTGCCCGAATTGGAAGACCAGCCTTTTTTAGGTTACCTGCAAAGAGTGTATCGTACCGGCAAACCTTTTAACAGCTGCAGCGAAAGCGTAAACCTTTTGGTAGGTGGCAAGCTACAAACCTATTACTACAAGTTTACCTACCAGCCCATGTGCGATACCGATGGCAATGTGTACGGCGTGGTAGCCATTAACACCAATGTTACCGAACTGGAACGAGCCAAACAATCTGTAGAAGAAAGTAAGATGGCGCTCTTAGATACTGTAACAAAATCTTCATCAGATGTATTAACAATTGGGGTGCCTTACATAGTTGAAGAGGGGCTATAGTCTATAACGGTTCTATGTACCAACCAAGCCAAAGATTTACAACAGTAACCGGACAAAGTTCATTAAATACTGTAGCTTCCGTCATTGTTCATGAAATACTTGAAGCACCGCAACTACATACGATAATGGCAAGGTTTAGCGATGGGGGTGCAAGTATCAGTTCCGGCACAGATATAACAATGGGTAACTACACTTCGTGGTTTTGGGGTCAATAACATATAATGCGGTTGATTACAATGTGGGTATTTTTTTAAAGACGTCGATACAAATTCATTTTTGGGTTCGGGTTCCGTTGTAATAGCATTCAGCAATGAAAGTTATCAGCACTATGAACCAGGGATTAGGCCAACATCAAACAACGTTGGGGATTTAAGAACCGACTCAAGAATACGGGGCGGCGACCGGCTTATATTCGAGGTGGTATCGGTGTTAAAGAATTTCCGATTAACGCAAGGTTCATACAAATAAGATATATCATTAGAATAAGTTGTTCAAATCAGAGAATTTCAAAGAAGGCCAAAAAAAATATTGTGCTTATTTGTGCAAAATATATTTTTAGATGATTGCAGTTAAACCCGATTTAAAAGCCCTTTTAAATTTTGCGAAAAACAGGACAAATCGTTTTGTATTTTTGAGTCGCGTCATTTTGGCAATTTTATATTAACATGCTACAATTAAATATTCCTACCGGATATTTTACAAGCAGCGTAACATTACACTTGCTGCATATCCATCACAAAGTAAAAAGTAGCTCCTTCATCTTCACGGCTTTCTACCTCAATTTTACTCTTGTGGTAACGCAATAGTTCTGATACCAGGTAAAGCCCTATACCAAAGCCGGATATGGTTTTCACCTTTTCATTCTTCACGCGGTAAAACTTATCGAAAAGCTTTTTCTGGTCGGTGGTGTTAATACCCACACCTTCGTCTTTCACAAATATTTTTACTTTATCCTCAAGCTTTACACAGCCTATAACAATAGTACCGCCCCGTGGCGAATATTTGATGGCATTGCTAAGCAAATTCATCAACACCTGCCCTATTTTATCTCTATCGGCACGGATGATGATATCCTCGCAATCGTGCAGTTTAACGGTATGTGTCGAAGTTAAGAACTGCGCGTCGTCTGCAACCTCTTCTATCAGGGTATGCAGTTCAAATACTTCTTTATTCAACTGGATCTTCCCTTCTTCCAGGCGGGCCAGGCTCAGAAAATCATGGATCATCGAGGTCATCTTTTTGGTTTGCACCTCGGCCCTCGATAGTGCACTTATCTTAAAGGCGTCGCCTCCATTTTTTTCTTTTGCAAGCAGGATCTGGATGTATGATTTTACGGCTGTTAGTGGGGTTTTAAGTTCATGGCTAACCATGGCTATAAAATCGTTCTTTCGTAATTCCTCCTGTTTCTTCCCGGTGATATCACGCGCTATTTTAGAAAACCCTATAGTTTTGCCGTGCTCATCCTTAATTGGCGAAATGGTTAAAGATACATTCAGCAGCCTTCGGTCTTTAGTGATCCGCACGGTTTCGAAATGCTCAACTCTTTCGCCATTTTTTAAACGGGAAAGTATCATGGGCTCTTCATCCTGCCTATCCTCGGGTATTATCATTAAAATCGAGTGTCCTATAACTTCTTCGGGGGTGTAACCGAACGTGCGTTGTGCCGATGCATTCCAGCTGGTGATGATCCCGTCAAGGGTTTTACTGATGATAATATCGTTTGATGATTCTACAATGGCGGCCAGTTTGGCACTTTTCTCAGCAGCTACACGGCTTTCGGTAATATCAATTACTGTACCTATAAAGCGTTCTACTTGCCCGTTAACATTAAAATATACTTTACCCTGCGCCCTAACCCAGCGTGTGGCGCCATCATCAAAACGGATAATACGTAATATAATATCGTATCCCCCGCCGGATACGGCATCCATGCTATCCTGTATCTCTTGCAACACTCTTTCCTTATCGTCAGGGTGCAATTGCTGTGTATATATTTCAAAGGTAACGCCCTTATCTAAAGGCAGGCCGTAGATCTTTTTACATTCATCGCTCCAAGTGAGCAGGCCGGTTTTAGGTTCCCAATCCCAGGTGCCTAAATTAACAGATGCGATCACCATTTTTAGTTTGGCTTCGCTTTGTTCAAGTTCCTGTAAAATGGTATCCCTGTGCATACCTGGCTCCTTAAGTTCAGTAATATCACGTGTAAAACAGCGTGTATGCACAAACACACCATCTTTATTTAAAACGTTCGAGTTGATGAGCACATGCTTTATACTACCATTTTTACATTTAAGTTTTGCAGTATAATTCTGGAGTGTTTCGTTATTAATAAGGCGATTTAAAATATCTATAATAACGGTTTTATCAGCATGGAAATCGGTTATCGGGAAGCTTAAATATTCTTCTTTTGTATAGCCTAAAAGGTCAAGCTCGGCCTGGTTAGCCCATATTATAATGCCATTACCATCTACCCAATGCAGTGGTAACGAAGCGTTCTCTACAAAATCGGTCAAATTTTCTAACTTGCTTTGCAGTTCTATTTCTTTTTGTTGGTAGTAAGCGAGTTTGTTATCAGGATCTGAAGTGTCTTCCATTCGTCATCTAAGTTACTTATTAAGGCCACTATTAGAAATATTTACTTTTAAGAAATATATTAGGTAACAATTCACTAAATTATTGGCGAACTAATTAACCGGCATTTTAAAAGTAAAGGCAGTAGAATGTTCGTCGGACTTGACAGTTAAGGTACCGCTGTGGGCACGGGCAATTTCGGCAGCTATGTACAGGCCGAGGCCAAGGCCATCCTTACCCTGATCATCTCCACGGGAGAACGGTTCGAAAAGTTTTTCCCTGATAGCATCCGGGATCTGACTGCCGGAATTGGTAACCGATATGGAAAAATCATCGGCATCGCAAACTACATCAACATTTACCGGTGTGTCTTTTGAACCGTGAGCAATGGCGTTACCCAGTAAGTTTGAAAGCACTTGCGATACCCGCCTTCCATCGCAGCTTATAGCGCATTTTACCCGGAAATTAGTATTGATCGTTCTATCGGGCCAAAGTATCGCCAGCTCTGCAATTACCTGCTCCAGCATTTCTGCTATAGGTTCGTTATCGTTACGCTTAAGTATAATACCCTCGCCAAGGCGGCCGCGGGCAAAGTCAAGTATGTTTTCTATCAGCGCCTTCATCCGGTACGATGAATTTTGCAAAATGTTTGCCAGGCGCTTGGTGCGTTCGTCTAATGGCATGCGCAACAATAGTTGCGATACATTGAGTATAGCGCCCACCGGGTTGCCCAGGTCATGGCCTAAAATAGCGATGAACTGATCGCGCAGCTGGGCGGTTTTACGCGCTTCTAAAAGTTCCATTTCCGTTGAAGCTACCTTTTCTTGCGTATCCAAATGGAACGCGATCAAATCAGCAAAAAGCTTAAACATGCCCATTACCTGGGTGTTTTTTAAATGCGCGGGGTTAGGATCAATGGCGCAAAGGGTACCAAAAAAACTACCATTTTTTAAAGTAATTGGGAACGAGATATAGCTTTGAAAGCCGTAAATGGCCGGGGTATGGTGCTGGGCAAAATCTACATCTAAAGCCACATGGTCTATCACTACAGGGTTATGATGCTGGCGGATCTCGTTACATATCGTGGTTTCAAGCTTTAACTCGCTACCGGGGACAAGGCCAAAGGCAATCTCGTCGCGCACGGCGCAGGTTATCCACTTATCATCGGTAACACGGGCAACAGCCGAAAACCCCATGCCTGTTGTACGGCATACCACTTCTAAAATTAAACTAATTGCATCAATGCGGCCAACTGCATCTATATCTTGTTGAATCTCTTTCAATTTTAATTAGTTGGGTATAAATACTGATACAAAGTAAACTTTTTATGTTATAAATACTCATAGCGCTACTTTTAATTATCTTGATAAGGTATGATCATATTATTTTTGCGTCATCGATACCCACGTTATTAATAAAGCGTACCTTTGCAAAATTATTTTCCTTGACTAAAGTTTCATCGACAATAAACATTAAAATAGAAATACAATGAAAAAAATTGTCGATTACCGCAAACTTTTAAACGTAACTGAAGCTGCCGAGCTTTCTGAATTAAAATCTACCTACCGTGGCCTGATGAAGGAATGGCACCCGGACAAATTTCAGGATAGCGAAGAAAGCAAGCACGGAGCCGAAGAAAAAAGTAAGACCATTATTGAGGCTTACCACTTTTTAGTAAGTATAGCGCCAGAAACACGCGCCCAATCATTAGCTGAATATACCGCGACTACCGGTACATCTGCCATTGTTGATTTTGAATACAAATCACAAGTGTTACGTGTTGATTTTACCGACGGTAACTCATACGAATACTTTGACGTGCCTAAGGCCGTTTACGTGAAACTGGTTAATGCAGATTCGCCGGGCAGGTTTGCACGCAGGCATATTTATAACGAATACGTTTACCGCAGTACAAGCAAGCTGGTAGCCACAGCCTAATTATTTTTTTTAATTGTGTTGAACAGATGACACGCAGTATTAACCGGATAATTAAATTTGTTAGGGTTTATTGCTGAATTTATGTTTAAAAAAATATTATTCGCCTTATTGCTTTTACTGGTTATATCCAACAACGCTTCCGCCCAATATAAATGGGCGTTAAAAAGCAATAAGGATGGTATTAAGATCTACACAAGCGAAATTGTTAACTCTAAACTAAAAGCTTTAAGGATAGAGTGCAATTACGTTGCCACCCTTACACAAATGGTGGCAACGTTGCTTGACCTTAAAACACGCCCCGAGTGGATCTATCATACTAAATCTATCCGTTTGGTTAAACAGGTATCTCCTTCCGAACTTTTTTATTACTCGGAAATAAGCATACCCTGGCCGGCACAAAACCGCGACTTTGTGGCCCACCTGATAACCACCCAAGACGAAGAAACCAAAATTGTAACGCTGGATGGCCCCGTGGCCCCTACCATGGTACCAGAGCGGGATGGCATTGTAAGAATAAAAAACTCAATTAGTAAATGGTTGATAGTCCCTGTTAACAAAAACGAGGTAAAGGTTGAATACACCATTCAGCTCGATCCCGGAGGTGCTATCCCCGCCTGGTTAAGCAACATGTTTGCATCTGAAGGGCCAACGGAAAGTTTTAAGGCGTTAAGATCGCAGCTTAAAAAGCCCGGGTATAAAACGGCGCATGTACCGTTTATTAAAAATTACTAATTAATATAATTTGTAATGCTAAACGATGGTGAAGCATCTAATAGCCGACATACATATGGCGAGGCACAGTTTGCGAATAGATCCTTTGCAATGCTCAAAATGACAAATGATTATAAGAAAGCCCTTTCAAAAATTGGACTGCCCCCAATAAGTGTCTAATTTTTTGGGGAGGCAGTTCACAAGCCGGGCTTTGTTATTCATCTATAAGTTTTGCGGTTAATGCAATACATTATATTACAGCACCAAATTTTGAACAACTGTAACAGATTTATGACTATTAATTTATCGGCGAGCTTTCATCGGTTTGGTTCAGCTTCCTGATCACCACAGCAGGGTTGCCCACCGCCAAACTATCATCAGGGATATTTTTGGTGACTACCGCCCCCGCGCCAATCACACAGCGGTTGCCAATGGTAACACCCGGGCAAATTATGGCCCCGCCGCCTATCCAGCAGTCGTCGCCAATTACAACCGGCTTTGCATTCTCTTTACTGCGGCGTAGCACAGCATCTAAAGGGTGCGTGGCGGTATAAATTTGCACACCCGGCGCGCAAAATACATTACTGCCAAGTTTTACTTCCATCACATCCAGCACCACGCAATTCACGTTAAAATACACGTTCTCGCCACAGGTTATGTTATAACCATAATCGCAATGGAAGGGCGGCTCTATATAAAGGCTTTTCGGCGCGTTAGGTATCAACTCTGCTAAAACAGCCTCGGTGCCCTCGCCGACTATAAATTCTTCTACATTCAGCCTTTTTAACAACTGCTTACAATGCTTGCGCTCGGCAGCTAATGTTTCATCGTTAGCCAGGTAATATTCGCCGGTAAGCATTTTTTCTTTTTCTGTTTTCATGGTGGATGTATGGTTTCAGCAGCAATATCAGTAAAATGCAATGCTTTTCAAAGGCTTGTAACAATTGGCAGTAAAGCCCCGTCAATAAACAGCATACAACATTTTAATATAATTTATAGCTAAACCTGTAATTTGAAAAAACTTATAAGGCTGCCGGCCCGTTTTATGGATAACATTTGGCCTGTTATTTGTATTTAACAATACATCTACAACTCTAATACCATGAAAAAGAACCTATTAGCCGCCAGCATAATCGCTTTGTTAAGCATCCACATCAGCACCTTTGCGCAGCAAAAAACAAACTGGGCCATGGTTAGTGCCGAAAAAGAAAAAACAATTGAACTGCCAAAAGCATCAACTGATGGCAAATCGCCATACTGGTTCATCGTATCTAACGAGAAAGAATTTAAGATAGATACCCTAAGCGCTATCAAATACCTCAACCCGCAATGGATGTCGGCAGTTGATTTCCCCGACCTTGATGTAGCCAAAGCCAGGTATGGCAAAACAACTTTAGATGGTTTGGTGATCGTAACCATCGATGATAAGAAATTCCCAAATGCTTTTGAAGAGTTAAAAGAGCATATGGCCTTTATTGACGATTACGAAGAATTGCCTTTTTACGATTTTACAACACTGCCGTAAGTATAAGCGCAGGCTTTGTGTATACTGTCCTAAAGCCGCAGGGTCCTTTCCAAGAGACCCTGTGGGGAAAAAAACGTGTTTTTATGGATATACGGAAGTAATGTTACTCAATTTAATGGTAACGGTGCCGGTATTATTAATTGTCAAGCGCAAACATCGCAAGCATGGGGAAAATTTATTATATCGCCAGATTTATACTAATCATATAACTTTGGTTACAAGAATAGGCCGGTACCTAAATAAGGCTACCTGCCTAATTTTTCAGGCCCAGAATTAAAAATAGGATTTAATTAATAAATCAAGGGACAAGTTATTTTAAACTATTATTTTTGCCGGTAAAATTATTACAGCGTGGGTTTAAGAAAAATTTTAAGAAAAATTTTAGGTTACAAAGAGCCTGATCAATATTTAAATCAGACGTTCTCACAGGAAGGTGAAGATGCAATATTAAAACGCATTTACGGTAAACAGCAAAAAGGTTTTTTCGTTGACATCGGTGCCTTGCATCCAAAGCGATTTTCCAACACATACGCTTTATATATATTGGGATGGCGCGGCATTAATATTGATGCAATGCCGGGAAGCATGATTGAATTTAAAAAGATTAGGCCATTAGATATAAACTTAGAAATCCCTGTTTCAATCAAAAGCCAAACCTTGCCGTTTTATATTATGAATGAGCCAGCACTAAATACATTTTTAAAAGAACTGGCGATAGAGCGTGATCAGGAAGATGCCTATAACATCGAGAAAGTGGTGGATATTAAGACACAGCCTCTTTACTCTATTTTGGATAAATATTTGCCGCACGACACGCATATTGATTTTTTTACAATAGATGCTGAAGGCTTTGATTTTGAAATATTACAGTCAAACAATTGGGATAAATATAAGCCAGACGTGATCCTTGTTGAAAATGATTTAAATTTTCAAGATTTTATAAATTCTGATTTATACAAATTCATGCAAAATCTTGGGTATGAATTTTTTGCAAAAACGGTTTTAACCATTTTTCTTAAAAGAAAAAATTTCGTGATGCCAATGTAATTTATTTGATACTAAATTTTCAAATCTTAGATAAGCAAGGTTAAATTAGAATAAACTTATATAACTGTCCGCAACTGATGCAAAGCGTTGTCTAAAGCGGCAATGGCTAGTCTGTCAAATAATTTATAGCCAAAAAACCTTATGTTGAATTTGTAACAGAATTCATCAATAACATTTTTGTACAAAATTGTTATTGATTCCGTTATGATAATTACCTAAAAGCACTTTTTGGCATTGCTAATTGTTCTGTTAGACCAGGGGAACCACTTCTATCCAAAACAAAGCAAGCATTCTGCTTGCGTAAGCTGAAAACTTACCACATTTTTAGGTTCACGCTATTGCTAAACTTTAATTAGTGTAGGGCCGGTATAGGATACCTTCATTTACAAATTAAATTTTTTTTTAAAAATCATTCACTACGTAAACTTTTTACCGGATTAGATATGGCAGCGTTTACAGCCTGGTAGCTTATGGTAATCAACGCAATTATTATTGCTGTTAGGCCGCCCGTTACAAACACCCACCATCCAATTTCTATTCTGTAAGCAAATGCTTGTAACCATTTGCTCATTATAAATAAAGCCACGGGGCAGGCTATTATAATTTCAATAATTACTAAACCAACAAATTCTTTAGACAGCAACGCCGTGATTTGCACTATAGATGCACCCATAACTTTACGGATACCTATTTCTTTTCTGCGTTGTTTAACGCTAAAAAGGGCCAGCCCAAATAATCCAAAACAAGCTATACCAATGGCCAGCATGGTAAACACACCAAATAATTGACCAAATTTTATTTCGGCCTGGTATTGCTGGTTAAATATTATGTCGCCGCAGGGTCTCTTGAAAAGGACCCTGCGATGCATGTCACACCCAATAGATACGATAATCCGTAATCTCCACATATTCGTTTAGTGCACCGTCAATATAAAACGCTGCGCTACTGTGCGGATAGTCGGTGTATTCTTTCGCTAAATTCCATTTCCCCTGTACCGGATTGTTATGTATGTAATCTATTTTCTGGTTTAAAAATCCCACGCTATAAATTTCTTTAGCATCAAACGATGGTTCAAAAACTTTATGCTTTTGACCTTTTGCTTTCTCCTTTTCACTACAACCCGCAGATAGCTTATCCAATAATGAGTTTTGATTACTGGCCTTGAGCCACTTTATAAATTCGTAAGCCATAAAACGCTTGCCATTGCTTAATAATGTATTCAGATTAATATTAAGCTCCGTTAAATAAATAAGCACATGGGCATGATTCGGCATAATTACATATGCCAGCGTTTTAATCTGGTATTTGCCATCTATTAACTTTAGCCAATTATAAATTAGATCGTACGAGTCGGTAATTTCAAATAGCGGTAACCAATCGTAACAGGTAAAAGTGATAAACCATGTATTATCTGTTATTTGGTGTGATGTGCGGATAGACATTAGGCTAAATTATTATTTATTTAATTATAATGCTCGTTACCTGTCCTAAAGCCGCAGGGTCCTTTCCAAGAGACCCTGCGGGGACAAATGCTTTTGACCTTTTGCTTTCTCCTTTCTAAAACCGCAGGGTCCTTTTCAAGAGACCCTGCGGGGACAAAAAGTAATACCCCCGAAATATTTAAGGCTTGGTTATGTAACCTCGAATTGTGCAAAATGTCAAACAATTGATTTTAGTGCATCAGGTTGACAGCGGTGCTAACGTAAACTATATTTTTACGTCGCCGCAGGGTCTCTTGTAAAGGACCCTGCGATGCATGTGGGCTAACCTACAAGTTATCCGCCCTTTGTTTACCTATCGTTATGAGAAAAGATACGCACTGTTTTTACATAGCGCCCCTGGTAATAACTATTGAATGGGGTTTCGGTTACACCGTTGGCTTTACCGGATGTGGAGTGGATAAAGGTTAGTTCTTTTCCGGGCGATTTGATGATGATTCCCATATGACCCACCACCCTGATGGTGCTATCGGTGCCGGTAAACAGGATAAGGTCGCCGGTTTTGGCATCTTTTAGGTTTATCGCTTTGCGGATATTAGTAAAATCAACAGATCGCCTGGGTACAGCTATTTTAAAATGATTGAACACAACAGTGATAAACCCCGAGCAATCAAAACCCCTGGCAGGATCTATTGATGCGTATTTATATGGGATGCCTTTTAGGGTATTTGCAAAAACGAGCAATTGTTTTGGCGTGGTGCTACCCGTATTGATCCGGGTGAACAACCCGGCGCTATCGGGTGCGGGCGGCGGTAGGGTATCTTGTTTAGCAACCATAACGGTATCTCCCTTGCCGGTAATTATATAGGTGGGTTTGCGGGCGTCTGAACAAGATAAAAACAGACCGGCTAAAACAATAAGTATCGGGATGTAGCGCATATCTAATACTACATTACATTGGTTGTTAAGTTTTTATCACTTCAATAAAACACCCCGGTCGAAGTTTTCAACTTTGACCCAAAATAGCGCAAAAACTCTTCTTGCGAAACACGCCAGCTGAAAGCTGGGACAATTATGGAACGAAGTTACGCTATCGCTTAACTTAGACCAGTGAAAAGCTAAACCTCGACCAGTGAAAAACAAAAAAAGGCAGATATCCTTTCAGATATCCGCCTTCAAAATAAATTATTCTTACTTACAGCGATGCAATATCAATTACAAAACGGTAGCGTACATCACCTTTTACCATACGTTCGTAGGCATTGCTGATATCTTTGATGTCAATCATTTCAATATCTGAAACGATGCCATGCTCAGCGCAAAAATCAAGCATTTCCTGAGTTTCGGCAATACCGCCAATACCCGAACCGGCAAGGCTTTTACGGCCGCCCAGTAGGCTAAACGCTGCTACTTTTGCAGGCTCTGATGGTACACCCACGCAAATCATAGTACCGTTGGTACGTAACAGGCTTAGGTACATGTTAAAATCGTGCTCGGCAGATACTGTGTCCAATATAAAATCGAATGTGCCTGTAGCCGCTTTGATCTGCTCAGGGTCGCTGGTTACCACAAAATGGTGTGCACCTAATTTTTTTGCATCTTCTTCTTTCTTTGGCGAAGTACTCAAAACTGTAACCTCGGCACCAAAAGCAACACCAAATTTAACAGCCATGTGGCCAAGTCCGCCTAAACCTAATACGGCTAATTTGTGGCCTTTGCCAACTTTCCAATGCCTAAGTGGAGAATAAGTGGTGATACCTGCACACAATAAAGGCGCGGTGGCGGCAAGGTCTAGCTTTTCTGAAATGTGCAGTACAAACTCTTCGCGCACTACAATGCTATTGCTATAACCACCGTAAGTAGGTGATGAACCATCACGCTCCATACCGTTGTAGGTTCCAGTATTACCTTCCAGGCAGTATTGCTCCAGGTCCTGCTTGCAGTTTTCGCAAACCTGGCAAGAATCTACCATACAGCCGGTACCGGCAAGGTCGCCAACTTTAAACTTTTTAACGTGGTCGCCTACCCTGGTAACACGGCCAACAATTTCATGACCGGGCACCATCGGGAAGATCCCCGGGAACCAATCGTTTTTTATCTGGTGAAGATCTGAGTGGCAAACGCCACAAAATAGAATTTCGAATTGCACATCATGAGGGCCAACGTCGCGGCGCTGAAAGTCCCATGGTGCAAGGTCGGTTTGCGAGTCTTGTGCCGCGTATCCTTTTACTGGTATCATGTTTTTTTGGTTTTTATTGTTAGTTTTTCAATGCGTCAAATATGAGCAGATTATGTATCTGTTCGTGTAATTTCCCTGTAATAATATCGGGTTTTATGGAAATCCCTTATCGCCTCCATATTTATCATTTCTTCGCTTAAGAGGTCCACATTTTTTTCAACGCCTGTAATTTGTATCACTACGCTTAGGCCATCCGGAGATTTATAAAGCTCCAACCGATTGCCTGTCGACTTGTTTTATACTCCCTTTCGAAACCGATGATACCGGCAGTTAAATTGAGAAACCTATATTGCAGCAACACAAAAAGCGGCGAGTTGTTCAATCTCATTTTAAGAAGCATGCAACTTCCTCTGGCGGGGAAAGGATTTTTTAAAATCCAATATTGGTTCATCGCTTAATTCTTCCATACTGCCCACCAGGCTATAGCCCGCAGTTTTTATCACCACATCTATTTTACCAAACAGGCTGATGGCATCGTTAACGCTTTTTTCATCGGTGATGTTTACTGCCAATGGTAAAAAGCTTTCTGATTTATCTACTGCATTTTCATGGTCGGCGATGTTGCGGCTACGTTTTCTAATAATTGTTTTACGAGGCTTAACCCCAGGCCTTTTGAGGCACCGGTTATAAACCATAGTTTTTGATTATTCATTGTTTTATGTTTGAGTTTTTGTTGGATATTTGATTATTTTTTCGTATGCTATATCGGGTAGTTCAGCTGCGTTTGGGGGCATGCCAAGGGCGTTTCAAAGTCGGTTTTTGGTGATTTAAAGACGGTTTTTGATGATGGTTTTTGATTTAATAAAGGCGTTTTAGGGGCGTTTTTTACGCACCTTGTAAATTGCAAAAATCAAACAATAAACAAACTTGATTTTTACGCTCCATAGGCCACAGCCTTGCTTAATTCTTCGTTAAAGCAGAACCCTTTTTCCAGTTTCTCTAATCGTACCATGGCACAGTCGAAGGCAACGGCACCTTAAAGTAAATGCAATGGCGGGTTTTCGTCATACGCTACGTTGATGATGGCTGTAGCGGCCTTTTCGGGATCGCCGGCTTGCTGAACGTGGTAGCCCAGGTATTTGTCTAATGATGCGCCAACCACTTTGTAATCTTCAATGCGGTTTTTTGCGATGGCGAGTGATTCTTGCGTTAAAAAAGCTGGTACGGAAAGCGCCCGGAGCTACTACAGTAACCTTTACGCCAAACTCGCGCATATCCCCGGCCAATACAAAGGATAGCCCTTCTACCGCGCATTTCGTAGCCGCGTAAACCTACCAGTCAATGCCCGGCACAAAAACCGCCGATAGAGGAGATGTTAATGATGAGTCCCGACTGCTGGTAGCGCATGTAAGAAATCACCATACGGATGACGTTTAGCGTGCTAAATAGGTTAACATCAAAGCTGTTGACGCTTTCCTGATCGGTAAGTTATTTTATACTGCCGCCAATACCGTAGCCGGCGTTACTAATCACCACATCTATGCAACCAAAGGAATTTTGGTTTGATACATAACGCAGCCAACGCTATCTTATTTGCAAGATTCACCTCAATTGGCAGGAAGTTGTCGGCGGTAGAACCAACAGCAATCACCAGTTCGGCAAGGTGGCAGCAACGTTTTGCCCGGTAGCAAGCAATTGTTTTACTAGTATGATAATCAAACACTTAGATACCCTGATAATGAACCATGTCTTTTTGTTGTTTGTAATATTGACGCCTTTATATTACAAAATTAAAACATAAATCCCCTTACCGTTTGCAGCATTCAAATAAATAATTACATAACTCGAACAGATCTGAAAGAAGAAGGGGTTGAACCGGTTTGTTTTTTGAAAAAGTTATTGAAATGGGCGGGTTCTTCAAAGCCGAGGCTATAGCTAATTTCAGATACGTTCCAGTTGGTGTGCCTTAATAAAGCCTTGGCTTCGCTGGTGAGGCGTTCAAAAATATGGTGAGTAGTGGTTTTACCTGTTGTTTGGCGGATGGCCCTGTTCAGGTGGTTTACGTGGACGGATAACCTGTCGGCAAAATCTTTGGCCGACCGTAGGTTAAAGCGTTGCGAAGGCGTTTCTATCGGAAACTGGCGCTCCAGCAGCTCGGTAAATACCGATGTGATGCGCGAGTTGGCATCCGGGTGCTGATAAATGGTTTCCTGTGGCTGCAACTTTAACGCGTAGTGCATCAGCTCGGTAACGTAGTTGCGCAGCAGGTCGTACTTAAAACAATAATCAGAATTGATCTCGTCCAGCATCTTCTTGAAGATCTGGCCGGCGTACTCATCCTGCTCGCTGTTAAGGGTATAGGTAGGCTTGCCGCTTAACGCAAACATAGGCAGTTCGTGTACATTAGCGCGGATTGTATCCCTAAAAAAAGCTTCTTTAAAGATACAGAAAGCCCCCGATCTATCGTCGCTTTTAGGCTCGAAGGTATAAGGTACTTTAGGATTAAAAAAGATAAGCGTGGCACCATCCACCTCAATACTTTTATCAGCATAGTGAATCACATTTTTCCCGCGAATCAGGCTGATCTTATAGAAGTCTCGGCGGGTATAAACAATAGGCTTGGCCCCGGGCGCGTAACAATCCTCCAAACGGAAAACATTGAAGTGCCCTATCTCCTGCCTAAGGTTATCCGGCAGGTAATTAAACTTCTGCATGTAAAAATCTTCTATGGTTTCTGTAGCTGCCATAAGCTAAAGTTACATAATTCAAACAAAAAAAAAAAAATTTGAAAACAACCTGAAACCGCCCTTAAAACGACCAAAAAGCATCTTCCAAACAACCCTGATAATCTTAAAAAACAACTAAATCAAAGGTAAAATTCACCCCAAAAGCGACTTTTAAACGCCGAAAAACGCTCTCAAAACGGCCTATCAACGAAAAAAAATCACCAAAAAGCGACTCTCAATCACCCAAAAACGACCAAATAATGACCAATTTTTACATTGTACTATCTATTAATGTACCGTAAAAGTGGGTAACGCTCATGCCGGCCGCCCTCACCTGTTGCGGGATCAGGCTATTGGCGCTTTGGCCCGGGGTGGTGTTAATTTCAATGAAATAGAAATCCTGTGTACCCTCCAAAAGAATGAAATCCACCCTTACCATCCCGCGGCAATTAAGGCGCAGGTAAACCTGGGTTACTATCTCGGCTATCTCGTGGTTTTTGGCTTCGGGCAGGTCGGCTGGGGTAATTTCTTCGGAAACCCCGGGGGTATACTTAGCTTCGTAATCAAAAAAGTCTTTAGAGCTGATGATCTCGGTAGCAGGCAGCACTACTATTTTACCATTCAGCCTGGCTATGCCAATGCTAAATTCGCGGCCTTTAATAAACTCTTCTATCAGTACCTGCGGGTCTTCTTTAAACGCCTTTTCTATAGCCTCGTGCAGGCCGCCAACGTTGTAAACCTTGCTCATGCCTACGCTGCTGCCACCGTTATTTGGTTTGATGAACAGCGGGAACCTTAAGGTTGATGCTATGGTAGCCGTATCATGATCGTCCCTTTGATGTAGCTGGATCGATTTCGCAACATGTAAACCGTGAATACCATTCACGATAGCCTTGGTGTAGGCCTTGTTCATGGTAATGGCTGATGTGGTGGCATCGCAGGTGTTGTAAGGGATACCCACCAGGTCGAAATAGCTTTGCAGTTTACCGTCCTCGCCGGGGGTGCCGTGTACGGTAATGAACGCGAAATCGAATGTTATCTTTTCACCGTTTAGGGTAAGGCTAAAGTCGTTTTTATCAATATCGATGGCTTTATTATCGGCCTCGTAAACCCAGTTGTGGCGGTTTATTAATATGGTATAAACCTTGTATTTGCTTGCATCTAAACTGGCGGCGATGTTTTTGGCGCTGTTGATAGATACTTCATACTCGCCGGTAAAGCCACCGGCCAAAAGGGCTACGTTTATGGTTTTCATGATAGCCAAAGATAGTTTTTGATTTTGAATGTGGGAGATTGGATGTTATTTTAGGCAATACGAGGAAAATTCGACTGGAAACGCGAACCAATTTTGTAACAATAAGCCACCAATTTAATCTCATTTGCAGTTTTAACCCAAACCTCCGTCAATGATTAGGAAATATTCAGTTTTAATAGGGATAATATTATCGTTGATCTTGATACTAATAGCTATTGCTGTTTACCCCGGTGGCAACATGTTCAACGAATATGCTGTTGGGTATGACTGGACAAAAAACTTCATGAGCAATTTGTTTGGAATACGGGCTTTAAATGGCGCCCCAAACCTTTCCAGAATTTGGGCATACGCTGGAATGATACTGCTTCCACTTACTTACGCGGTGTTTTTCATCAACATGTCGAAGAAAACACCAGATAGAAATGCCGCTGCTATTTTAAAGTATGGAGGTTTAGCCAATATCTTCTTCACATTTTTAACCGTAACGGCTTTGCATAATGTTATGCTTATTATATCAACTTTCGTATTTTGGACATGCATAGTTATCATCACAGTTTTTATCCTTAAAACAAAGCTTCATTTATTTAAATTCTTTTGCATCATTAGCCTTTTGGTGTTTTTTTATAGTGTTTACTTATGGGGCATTAGCGATTGGCGTTTACTGCCCATCATGCAAAAAGTAAATTTCGCAAATTCTACGCTGTTGATCTTAGGGCTCGAATATTTTACTAAAAAGGAGGATTTTGCTTATATTAAAACAAAGGCCAATATTAGTGATCAGTGACTGGAGAGTAGAGGTAGTTTAAAGTCATAAATCAAATCTCTTACACACCCCTTCCCAAATCTTAAATTCGCAATCCAAAATCAAATCCCTATGTTTGAAGTTAAATTCCTTACGCAAAAACATGAGTAATTTTTGGGCTTATTTAAAAACCAGGCAATTCAGAAACACTATTTTATTGGTTATAGCCACGGTTATCAGCATTGTTTTGATAGCTTTTTTTAGCCTTAGCTCGTACACCCGCCACGGCCAGGGTATCCCTGTTCCAAAACTTAAAGGCCTAAATGTTGACAGAGCGATGGAACTGCTTAAAGAGCAGGGTTTCAACTTTAAAATAGATTCGGTTTACGTGCCCGACCAGGCCCCCGGCACCATTGTTGAGCAAGACCCGGATGCCGGCACCAACGTTAAAGAGAACCGTACCATATACCTTACCATGGTTACCCAACTGGCACCAAACGTACCCCTACCTGACCTTACTACCGAGCAAAGCATTTACCGCGAAGCGGTGGCGGTATTATCAAACTACGGTTTAAAAATCGGCGATACCACCTACCGGTCGGACATTGCCCGCGACCGCGTGCTGGAAGTGCGCTTTGGCGGCCAGATCATAAAACCGGGCACCAAACTACCAAAAGGCTCTAAGCTGGACCTGGTATTGGGTAATGGCGAAGGTGCTAGCGAAGTGGAGATACCGGAGTTAATAAATCTTGACCTGGATGCGGCCAGGTTTTCGATAAAAGGCGCCGGGTTAACTGTGGGCAGCATTACCTACGAGGGCTCGATAAGCGACTCTACCAACGTAATTGTGGTTTCGCAATCGCCAATGCGGAGCGATTCGCTGAGCAAAACCAGTATCGGCACACGCATTAATTTAACGGTATCGCAAGGTAAAGCAGATAATGCCCCAACAAATTAATGCAGTTCAATTACAGCAACTTTTACAAGCCGGAGAAAGCTTAAATCTGCTTGATGTTAGGGAGGTTATTGAATACCATACCTATAACATCGGCGGCCAAAACATCCCGGTAGGGAAATTAAAACAACACATCAAAAACATTGCTTACAACAAAACCGACGAGATAATCGTTATTTGCAGTGCAGGTATCAGGAGCGAAACTGCGCAGGCAATTTTAACTGGAGGTGGTTTCTTAAACGTATTAAACCTTAAAGGTGGCCTTAAAGCCCTGCAAAAACTAAATATTAACAACACATCTTAGCCTCACCCTGCCCTCTCCAGAGGAGAGGGTTCTGAAAAGAGGAGTTCAATTCCTTTCCATAGGAGAGGAATTAGGTGAGGCTAAAAAACTAAATATTAAATATACATCTTCCTAAACATACCATGAAAAAATTTTGGATAGCGCTGGTGGTCATCGTCCTATTATCATTAGCCGGTACCGGTATATTCTATTACCTGCGCTTTTTTGGGCCAAACGTTACCGATAAGCAGGAACACCTCTACATCAAAACAGGTGCTACGCTTGATGAGGTTTACAAGTCGATAACCCGGCAGGGCATCGTTAAAGACACTACTTCGTTCCTGCAATCGGCTCAAAGCATGAAGTTTGTAAAGGTAAAACCGGGTAAGTACCGGCTAAAAAGCGGCATGAGTAACCGCAATTTTATCAACATGCTAAAATCAGGCAACCAGGAGCCGGTTACACTTGCCTTCCATAACATCAGGCTGAAGGACCAGTTCGCAGGTTTTATTTCTAAAAAGATCGAGGCCGATTCGGTTTCGGTATTGCGCCTATTAGATTCTTCTAAGTTTGCACAGCAATACGGTTTTACTACCGATAATATCTACACCGTTTTTATACCCAATTCTTACCAGCTATACTGGAATACATCGGCAGAAAAACTATTTACGAGAATGTATGCCAACTACAAAAAGTTTTGGACGCCCGAGCGGAAACAAAAAGCCGAAGCCTTAAAACTTACACCACAGGAAGTTTCTGTTTTAGCATCTATTGTTGATGCCGAGGCTTTGCATGATGATGAAATGCCCACCATTGCTGGCCTTTACCTTAACCGTCTTAACAAAGGCATGAAGCTGCAGTCCGATCCTACTGTGATCTTCGCTTTGAATGATTTTACCATTAAACGCGTGCTTAATCGTGACTTAATTACTAATTCGCCATACAACACTTACTTTTATAAAGGTTTACCCCCCGGCCCTATCATGATGCCATCGGTAAACGCCATTAATGCGGTGCTTGATTATAAAAAAAACGACTACCTATATATGTGCGCTAAGGCGGACTTTAGCGGCAACCATGCTTTTGCCACTAATGAAACCGAACATAGAGTTAATGCCAAGGCATTTCAGCAGGCCCTTAACGACCGGAATATCAAACGCTAATGTTCCAGAACGCTACCAAATTGAGGGTGCGCTACGGCGAAACCGACCAAATGGGCTATATGTACTACGGTAATTACGCCGAGTTTTTTGAAGTGGGCCGTGTAGAAATGCTGCGTAGCCTTGGCCTAACCTACAGCGGTATGGAAGCATCAGGTATTATGATGCCAGTACTTGAACTGAAATGCAAGTACCTTAAACCCGCCCGTTACGACGAGGAGATAACCATTAACGTTATTATGGATAAGATACCCGGGGTTAAGATCCATTTCCGTTACGAGCTGTTTAACGAGCGTGAGGAACTGATCCACCTTGGGGAAACTTTGCTGGCCTTCGTTAATATGAAGAGCAACCGCCCCTGCCTGCCCCCTGCCGATTTTATTAAAAAACTAAAGCCTTTTTTTGAGTAATTTTAGCCATAATGAAATGGGCCCACAAATTTTTACTGCGTTTTAGATTTTACCAATACCTTACCGACTGGGCCAAAACCGTTTACATCCCGGGCTTTAGGCCGCTGCCTTTGTACACAGTAGTGGTGTTTTTTTTCTTCGAGATCCAAAAAACGTCGCTGGCTAACCGCGCGGCTGCCCTGGCTTATAATTTTATGCTGGCGTTGTTCCCGGCTATTATCTTTTTATTTACGCTGATAGCTTATATACCTGTACATGGCTTTCAAAAAAATCTTCTAAGTCTGTTTGCCCTAATTATGCCGGTAAATGTTTATAAAGCGTTTTACGATACTATAGTAGACATCGTTGCGCGCCAAAACGGCAAACTACTTTCAGTAGGGTTTATAACCGCTTTATACTTTGCTACTAACGGCGTAAGTAACCTAATGCAGGCGTTCAACAAGTCATCACTGATACTGGAAACCCGCAGCTGGTTAAAACGCCGCTTTATAGCTTTGCTGCTAACTGTGATAATCAGTATCGCATTACTCATTGCCATTATCATTATGATAGCGGGCCAATCAGTAATTCATTTTATTCAGCACGAACTAAATAGCGAAGCGGCCTTTTGGACATGGCTGTTAGCCCTTACACGCTGGTTAATTATCCTGGTGATATTCTTTACTACCATTTGCATATTATACCGCTACGGGCCTTCAAACAAGCGTAAATGGAAGTTTATCAACCCCGGCTCTATCCTGGCTACATCGCTGGCTATATTAACATCGATTGGGTTTACTTACTATACCAACAACTTTTCATCATACAACGCGGTTTATGGTGCCATTGGTACACTCATTGTAGTAATGATATATCTGTACCTTAACTCCATGATTTTGCTCATCGGGTTTGAATTAAACGCCAGTGTTGACCTTTCCAAGCGCGCCATCCGCATCCAAAAACCAAGGTTTAATACCTTCCGAACCAAAAAAAACAACAATTTGGCTAAATAAGCCAATGACAATCAACCCATTACAATTAGTTTAAAAAAAGTTAACATCAAGTTTGGCAATTCGCCCCGGATTTGTACTTTTGTCCCCGGAGAGCTGGCAGAGTGGTCGATTGCGGCAGTCTTGAAAACTGTTGACTGTTACAGGTCCTGGGGTTCGAATCCCTAGCTCTCCGCTGATTACATATTAAAACCAAACAAAAGCCTGCAAATCAAATGATTGCAGGCTTTTGTGTTTTAATCGAAACCCCTTACAATACTGAGCCAGTAGCGAAATTGGTAAAAGCAGGAAAAGAATCGCGATAAGTCGAGTTGTTTTCTTCATGAATCTTATAATTATCACTGCAATATTTATTTGTTTAACCAAACAATGATACCCAGATCAACCCGGCTAACTCATAAAACCTATCGGGCGTTAATTTTTTATGTTTTGACCCCATTTCTCCAGAACGGCGATGATCTCGGCAAGCTTCATTGGTTTACTCAAATAGTCATTCATGCCGGCCTGAAAACAGGCCTCACGGTCTTCCACCATTGCGTTGGCGGTCATAGCAACGATAACGGGCTGTTCGCTGAGATGTTCCCGGATAAAACGGGTTGCCTCCAGCCCGTCCATTTCCGGCATCTGGATGTCCATCAAGATCATATCGTACCTGCGCCGCGCTATGGCCTCCAGGACTTCGTGGCCATTAGCAGAGAGATCGGGTGAATACCCCATCTTTTTAAGAATGTACATGATCACTTTTTGGTTAACCATATTGTCCTCCGCGATCAGGATATCCAACGGAAAACGTTGGGCCATTTCTAAGGTCAGCTGGCCGGGTAAAGTTTGTACGGGCCTCGGCGCAGCCTCCTCATCCCTTAACTGGTCTATGATCTGTTTATATAGTAAATGATGTTTGACCGGTTTTGTCACTACCACATCGAATAAGCCCGCATCAGTTTTTAAACGATCATTACCTATTGAACTAAGCAATATCAAATGTGATTTCTTTTGCATTAAACGAACGCGTCGGGCAAGTTCAGCCCCGTCCATCACCGGCATATCCATATCGGTGATTACGAGATCGAAACTGTCTTTTTTTATCAGCTCAAGCGCTTCTTCTCCTGAAGCGGCAGCAAAAGGCAAAAAATCCCATTGTTTTAACTGGGTCATCAGGATATTACGGTTGGTATCATTATCGTCTACCACGAGGATAGTTTTTGATCGAAGGGCATCAGTATTTAAGTTAACGTACGTTCGTTCGCTTTTCTGTCCCGCTTTCACCTGAACAGTGAATGTAAATGTTGCTCCCGATCCGGCTTCGCTGCTTACCGATATGGTTCCCCCCATCAGGTTGATCAGCTTTTCGCTGATCGCGAGGCCTAAACCTGTACCGCCATATTTGCGGGTCGTTCCGGAGTCAACCTGTGAGAATGCTCTAAATAATTTATGCAGTTTGTCGGCGGGGATACCAATGCCGGTATCCCGTACAGAAAACTGCAATACCAAGTCGCTTTCTGTGACACCGGCGAATTGAATATCAATAAATACTTCTCCCCTCGAAGTGAATTTCATGGCATTTCCAACCAGATTAATTAAAACCTGTCCAAGACGCAAGGGATCGCCGATGATACGGGGAGGTACGTTTGGTGCCATTTGGTAAACCAGGTCAAGCTTTTGCCTGGATGCTTTTTCCGCAAAGATATCCAGTACCCCTTCTACGCAGTCGCGCAAATCGAAATCATGAGCTTCCAGTTCCATATGACCCGTTTCGATCTTCGTAAAATCCAGTATATCATTGATAACGTTTAACAGAGAATCTCCGCAATTCCTGATCGTATCGGTGTATTCCTCCTGTTCGGTTGTTAATTTAGTGTTTGATAACAGCGTCGCCATCCCGATAACACCGTTCATCGGTGTTCTAATCTCATGGCTCATTGTCGCTAAAAATATACTTTTAGCTTTATTGGCCTCGTCAGCATCTTTCCTCGCATTTTCTGCCTCCTCCCTTGCTTTTTCAGCCTCTTCACGTGATTTCCGTTCTTCTATCGTTAAACGGGCCAAACTTTCCGTACGTTCCTTGACCTGCTTTTCCAGTTGATCCCTTTGCCGGTTAATCAGCCGGATGCGGTAACGGAACAGACCATACACGGCACTTACGGCAGCAATAATGATGACCGTACGGAACCACCAGGTCATCCAGAACGGGGGAATAATATCGATAACGAGCGCCATTGTTACGGGTGACCAGTCACCTGAGGCGTTTTGATATTTAAGTTTTAACCGGTAGACACCCGGAGAAAGATTTGTATAGGACGCAGAATTTTTGTTTCCAACCAAATTCCACTCCGGATCGAAGCCTTCTAACTGGTAAGCGTATTGCTTTTTATCCGGTGAACCATAATCGAGCGCTGCAAACTCGAAAGAGAACACGGATTGTTTGTGGTTGAGTTTTATGGCCCTGGTTTCAGATATGTCTTTTTTTAGCGGCGAAGGGTCATCTGCGTTTTGCGCGACTGTGAGCGGCTTATTAAACAATGAGAACGAAGTGAGTATTATTAGTGCGAACCCCTTGGAATTGACAACTTTACCGGGGTCGAACACATTAAACCCGTTTACCCCGCCAAAGTAAAGTTTGCCGTCACTTGTTTTCAGTGCTGAATGGGGTTTAAACTCATCACCCTGGACCCCATCTTCAGTGTTATAATTTTTAAATATTTTTGTACGAGGGTTAAATTGTGAAAGACCGCCATTGGTACTGATCCATAACATGCCTTGTGCGTCTTCCCTTATGGCATAAATGATGTCGCTGGGCAAACCATCCTTTTTACCAAAAATGGTAAAATGCCCGGTAACAGGGTCAAAAAGGTTAAGCCCTGATAAAGTACCTAACCAAAGCCGGCCTTTACTGTCTTCAAATATTTCTGTCACCCCGTTATTACTGATACTGTTCCTGTCTTCCCGGTGTTTATAATGCACAAAGGTCCCTTTACGGCGGTCAAGCATTTCAAGTCCTGCATCGGAGGTGCCCAGCCAAAGCTTATCATTACGGTCCTCAAAAAGTGCATAGATGCGATCGCTGCCCAAACCGTCGGGATTTTGCAGGTTATAGCGGTAGTGTTTAAAAATGCCTGTAGCAGGGTCGTACTGATCCAGCCCGTCATTAAACGTGCTGAGCCACGTTTTCCCATCGCGGGTATGTAGCAAATTATAAATATTGTTACCGCCAATACCATCGGGCTTTTTCTCGTCCCGTTTTAGATTGGTAAAAACACCTGTACGCGGATCAAAGATACTGGCGCCGTCTCCCCAGGTACCAATCCATATCTTCCCGCTATGATCTTCGTCAACAACCAGTACAAAGTTACCGGTAATACCGTTTTGCCCGTCGGCAGGCTTTTTGTAATTTTTAAAATTGCCGGTTAGCGGGTTGAAAAGATTTAAACCTCCCCCATCTGTCCCCAACCAAATACGATTCCTGCTGTCCTGAGATATATCCAGCACAAAATTATTAGATAGGCTTCCGGGCGATGCATTGTGCCGGTAAAGTCCAAAATTAGCTGTGGATTTCCGGAAAAGGTTTATTCCCCCACCAAATGCGCCAAGCCACATATTTCCACTACGGTCCCTGCAAATACTGTATATCGAGTTACCGTTCAGGCTATTATAATCCACTTCGTCGTGCATATAGGTATCAAACCTGCCCGTGCGCTTATTCAAAATACTCAGGCCTCCGTTTTCAGTTCCAACCCATAAGTTGCCTGCTTCATCATTGCCCAGGCTATATACAGCATCGCTGGACAGCGTCCCCGTATCGCCCTCAAGGTGCTGATAGTGTTTAAACCTGTTCATGCCTTGATCGTACCTGAATAATCCTGCATCCTGTGATCCGATCCATAAGCGTTTCTGATCATCCTCAAACAGGCAATAAATATTTTTAGCGGTTAATAAGCCGGGCGACGTTCCCATAACCTTGTCAAAGCTATTTCTTTTCGAATTGTAAACGGCTAATCCGCCCGAGGCGGTGCCTACCCAAACTTTTTGGCGGGAATCAATAAAAATGGTCCGCGCGTTGTTATCGGCAATACTCATCGGGTCAGCATCATCATGCAGATGATGCTGGAAAGTTCCCTTTTTCAGGTTAAAATAATCAAGTCCGCTATTTTGTGTAGCTACCCAAATATTGCCCGAACTGTCCAAAGCCAGCCTGTTTATAAGGTTGGTAGAGATGGATTTTGGATCCCGGTCATCGTGAACATACCTGGTAAAATACCCCGACTTTCTGTTATACCGGTTCAGCCCGTCTTGCGTGGCAAGCCAAATATTGCCTGCTTTATCCTCCAACATGTCATTGATCATGTTATTGCTGATGGAATTACGATTTTTAGCGTCGTTTCGAAAAGTGGTAAAACGGTAACCATCGTAACGGTTCAAGCCGTTACGTGTGCCTATCCACATTAGACCGCGGCTATCCTGCTTGACGCAGTTCACGTTGATCTGCGTCAGTCCCTGCTCTGTCGTGATATGATAAAACTTAAGGCTTTCTTTTTGGGCGAATGCCCCCAAATAAATGAACATAGACAGCCCTGTGAGCAGCATGTGCTTGCCGGAAAAACGACAACAGAAACAAAGCAAGTATGACAATTTTTTATAACTCAGGTTACCGTCTTTTACGTTACATTCCTTAATAAAGTTACCGATCATCCAATTGCGTTTCAGCCTGATCCAACTTAGCTTGCGTATGAACAAAACGGGTTATATTATAGTCGATACAAAAGAGTCCTCGCGGCAGGCCTATATGATCAACCTGTCCGGCTGTCAATATCTAATTTTAATGATTACTTTTCTTAAAATTGTTAGAAATAGATATAGCAACAACAAATTTGTTTGTTAAGTTTTTTACATTGAATCAGCGAAATATTAATTACATATTTCGAAAAGAGAATGGTTTAAATAAAACTCAAATGGAGATACTATTCTTTGCAGTTACCATAGTATGTTTTAACCCGTTCGACGTCCAAAAACAATTTATTCAAATGAACTTGCAACAAGTAAAGTTGGGAATTAGAAAACTTGTGAATGTTGGTGCAGTCGAATTATGGCATATTGGTAAAAAAAACAAGTCTTCAGTATATCTAATAAATAATAAAGGCAGGCAATTATTAAGCTATTATGCTCAGTCGTGGTGGATATAAATCCTGACAAAAAATCCCAGCATCATCTATATTGGTGGCGGTGACTGTAGACTGATAGATTTTCTTTTACTGGAAGGTTACCAATATAACTATTTTGGATATATCAGCAGCAGCCATTGAAAAAGCAAAAGTCAGATTGGGGCCAAATAGCAGTCGCGTAAAATGGGAGGTGTCTTACGTTACATCGTTCAAAACAGATGAGCATTATGATTTGTGGCATAACCGGGCTACCTTTCATTTTTTGACAGATGAAGCCCAAATAGCTACTTATAAAAGTATTGCAACCAAATCAGTTAAACAGTATTTGATCATTAGTACCTTTTCTGAAAATGGCCCTGAAAGATGTAGCAGCCTGCCTGTCCGACGATATTCGTCAGGTCAATTACAAGGTCAGTTCTACCATGATTTTACTAATCTAAGTTGTACCATGGAAGACCATATCACGCCATTTGGAACCAAGCAGAATTTCGTGTTTTGTAGCTTTAAAAAACTATGAGTGTTAACGTTTCCGATGTGAACCCGTTGGTATAATTCCTAACCGGCCGGTTAGCTTTATTGATAACCTTTCGCCTGTAACCGAAATAACTCCGCATAACGGGTATCCTTTAATATTAATTCTTCATGCGTACCCGCTTCCAGCAGTGTGCCTTTATCCAATACCAGAATCCTGTCAGCTAAGCGTGCGGTAGAAAAACGGTGCGAAATTAGTACGGCTGATTTTCCTTTAGTCATTTGAGCAAAACGCTGAAACACCTCGTATTCTGCCCTTGCATCCAGGGCGGCAGTCGGTTCATCAAGGATCAATACCTGGGCATCCTTCATATAAGCGCGGGCTAAAGCCACTTTTTGCCATTCGCCTCCTGATAGTTCTACGCCATCATTGAAACGCCTGCCTAACCATTGTTCGTAGCGATTAGGTAATTTTTCCGCTAAAACATCCGCCAGGCTTTCCTCTGCCGCTTTTTGAATCAGCGCTTTGTTGCCAATTTCGCTGATATTGCCGACCGCAATATTTTGCGAAAGTGTCATCTGGTAACGCAGGTAATCCTGGAAGATAATGCCCAGGTTTAAACGCAGGTCATCAATCGCATATTCCTTAAGATCTATCCCGTCCAATAAAATACGTCCCTCAGTTGGATCATACAGCCGGGCCAGCAATTTGACGAGTGTGGTTTTACCCGCACCGTTTTCACCAACCAATGCCAGCTTTTCGCCGGGATGCAAGGTAAAGTTCAAATGACGGTTGGCCCAGCTCTCCGAATTATGGTATTGAAAACCTACATTTTCAAAGGTAAACCCTTGTTTAATGGGGTTAGGGAACGGCAATGGTTTTTCTGCAATGCTTATCTTAGGTTTGATCTCAAAAAATTCTAAAAAGTCATTCAGGTAGATTGCGCCCTGCGATACCGTAGTAAAGCGGTTCAGCATATTTTCCATCAGGCTGCTCAATTGCCGGAAAGAACCCGCCAAAAAGGTCAGTGTACCGACTGACGCTTTTCCGGTAACAGTTTGGTAGATTATAAAGCCGTATGCCGCGTAATAACCGATGCTGCCCAAAACAGAAAAGAACGTTCCCCAGGCCGAACGTTTGACCGCCAGCCTGCTGTTATCTGCGTAAAATTTATCAGATAATGTTTTGAAGCGGTTAATGATGAAATCAGACAGCCCGAATATCTTTACTTCTTTTGCGGTTTCATCACTGGCACCCAAATAACGAACATAATCCAGTTCGCGCCTTTCGGGTGTCTGGCTGCGGGTTAAGGCATAGTTTTGACTATTAAAATAGGATTCTCCTAAAAATGAGGGGATGATAGCGATGAGCAGCAACAGGATTAGCCAGGGATTGAAAGCGAGTAGCCCGGTTAGCAAAAAAGCCATAGAGATAAAATCCTGTACCTGGCTCATCACCTGCGACAGCAGTACACTACGGCCAACTGTTTGCTGGCGGGCACGTTCCAGCTTATCATAAAATACAGAGTCTTCAAACTGGTCAAGGTCGAGCGTTGCCGCATGGCGCATGATCCGCATGGAGGTATAATTAGAAAATAGGTCACCGAGCAGGCTATCCGTCAAATTGATCATCCGGTTTAAACCATCCGTCAGCACGGCCAGGCCAAACTCAATGCCAACCAGTGTCCATAGTTCGTGCTGGCTGCCTCCGTGCCGGTTCAACTCTACCACTTGGTCAATGATCAGTTTACCAACATACAATAAAGTTACCGGCATCGCCGAACGGGCGATACGCAACGCGAAACTTAGCGTTGTTTTACCGGGGCTACTTTGCCAGACCAACCTAAAAAGTTCGGGTAAATTTTTTAAAGCGGACAGCCGTTGTTTAAAAGTAAGATCAGACTTGAATATCGTTTTAACCATGTGCCTTCGCTGCGCTATTGTTAAAAAACAAAGCTATGAGTAATAAGGCACCTGAAATAACACCGCTAAGTAAACAAACTAACAAACTGCGCGAAATTTAAGCCTCCGAAAACCTTGGTATTTAAGACGAAAAACATATCGGCAAATACAGCCAGCCATTTACCGCTTTTGCTATTATTCATCTTTGCCGGTATTTTTCATTTTCATCAATAAACTGTAAGCGCCTTTAGTTACGAAATTGATATTGCGTAATTCAGTGCCGCTTGCAGCCAGTTCCATGTAGCCATCTTTAGTTACTCCAGGTTTAACCGGTATCATTTCATAAGCATTTTTACCTGTTACCTTAAAAGCATAGCTTTTGTTTTCATAGTTAACAAACGCATCTTCAGGCAAGGTCAGCGTATTGCTGGCCGTCACTTCAATCTCGGCGTTTATAAAGGTACCCGGTAACAGGGTTTTATCATACTGTTCAAAATGGCAATGCACTTCGGTCTTGCGCTGGTCGGTCAGGTTTTTACCGATCAACACAATTTTACAGATGTATTTTTTATCCGGATTACTGTTGGTGTAGGCAATCACCTTTTGCCCTTGGTGCAATAAGGTCACATCTTTTTCAAATACATCCAACGCCAAATGAATATCCCTTGGATCAACTATCTCAAATAGCACATCGCTCGGGTTAACATACTTTCCAATATTCACATTTACCTTACTTACATAGCCGTCAATTGGTGACCGCACAGCTGCACTACGGGTGATGTTGCCATCACTCATTTTAGCAGGGTTCATACCAATCAGGCGTAGTTTTTCCGCAAGAGAGCTGACCATGATTTTCTGGCTTTCATAATCAGTCTGCGCCTGTTGATAAACTTTATCACTATTGGCTTTACTTTGATTAAGGTCGCGTTGGCGCTCAAAATCTTTTTGCGCATAATTCAATTTGGCTTTTGCTGTTAAATAATCCTGCTGTAATTGGATAAATTGCTGGTCTTCCATTATGGCAATCGTTTCACCGCGGCTAACGTGCATTCCTGGAAGCAATTGAGTAGATTTTAAATAGCCGCCCATCGGGAAACTAATGCTAACCATATTTTGCGGTGGTACATCAACGGCACCAGTAACTTTTAAGGTAGTCGCTACGGCACGGGTAATCGCGTGGCCGGTATCAATGCCGGCAGTTTTGACCTGGGCATTGGTTAAAGTAACAGCCATACTGTTTGCGGCGGCGGGTTTCTCTGCCGTTTTTGTTTCCGGTTTATCCACCGTGCTGCCGCCGCAAGAAAACAGGGCCAATGTTGCCAGCGTAATCACGGACATTTGTATATGTAACTTTATAGTTAGTGATTTCATTTTATTTGTTTTGAAGCGAGTTGATTTGGATAATTGCTTGGTTTAAATTATTTACCGCATCTGTATATTCGCTGCGGATAGCGGTCGCCTGGTTTATGAGCAAAATATATTCGAGGTAATTAATCTGCCCGGCAGTGAATTGAAGGTTAGCCGTTTTTAAGATTAGGTTAGCATTGGGCAAACCTGTCGTTTCATAATAAGCAATTAGCTTTTGGTATTTGACTACATCTCCCGCCGCCTGTTTGTAGCGGCTTTGCAAGGCTTGCAGGCCCGACTGAAAATCTACCTGCGCCTGTTGTTCCCTGATGCGGAAAGCGCTTACCCGGTTCTTTTGTGCGCCGCCAAATAAGGATAGAGCAACGCCCAATTGAACCGATGAAAAACGATTGCCGCCATTATAATTGCGGCTAACGCCGTTCACAGTTTGCGTACCATTAAAACTCTGATTAAAATAACCCAGGCTAAGATCGGGTAACAACTTCGCCTGTTCGGCAAGTGTTTGCGCTTTAGATACTCGCTGTTGCTGGTTAAGGTACAAAGCCTGCGGATGATTGCTGAAGACGGTGTCAGTAAGGATTGGCAACGGTAATTTAAAACCATCAGCTTCCGGCCGATAATCAGCTGTAGTATTTAGTAATACCCGAAAACGGTCGTAAGCTATAAAAACGTCGCTATTCAACATTTCGATTTGCCGCGCTATTTGCGCCCTTTGCGTTTCGGCAGTAATCTTTTCCAGGATGTTACTTTCTCCTTTGTCAAAACGCAGGTTGGCGTTTTTAACAAAAAGTGCGTAGGTGCTATCCACACTTAACAGCAATTGTAGTTTCTGTTTCAGGAAAAGGATATGGTAAAAACTTTCTGTCACCAAACGCTCCAGTTCGCGTCGCCGCAAGTTGACATTCAATTCCTCTGCTTGATATTCCGCGTTAAGCAAAGCTTTTTGCCGCGTGTAAACAGTAGGTAAATTAACCGATTGTATAACTGATAAACGGTTATCATCATAAGCACCGTTGATTTTGCCATATTCCCCGCTGATATTTGTTTTTGGGATAGTTACGCTTGTACCGGTATTTCTTTTCAAATATTCAGCATTTAACCGTTCGCTTTTAAGTGACAGGTTATTTTTAATGGAGGTATCTATAGCCGCTTTCAGCGAAATTGGGGCTTGTGCTTTAACATGGCCTGCGAACAACCCCAATGAAGCTAGCAGTAAAATCACTGTGGGTTTAAACGGTACTTTCATCGTTTTTCCCTTCTCAAATAAGATATAAAGAATCGGCAGGACAAACAGCGTCAAAAATGTGGCGGTAATTAAGCCGCCGATCACCACTGTTGCTAATGGCCGTTGCACCTCCGCGCCTGAACCATTGCCCAAAGCCATC
This sequence comes from Mucilaginibacter aurantiaciroseus, assembly GCF_024055595.1. Taxonomy (GTDB): domain Bacteria; phylum Bacteroidota; class Bacteroidia; order Sphingobacteriales; family Sphingobacteriaceae; genus Mucilaginibacter; species Mucilaginibacter aurantiaciroseus. Next base: position 755,673 of record NZ_JAMXOF010000001.1, on the reverse strand, counting down.
GGTAAAAAGCCTAACGAAGCTACCGAGGCAGTCATTAATACTGGCCGTAAACGAAGCTTGGTGCCTTCGATAACAATGGCCCGCAGGTCGTCCCAGCCCTCTTTGCGCAAGCGGTTAAATTCAGAGATCAGTACCAAGCCATTCAATACCGCCACACCGAACAGGGCAATAAAACCAACCCCCGCACTAATGCTGAACGGCATTCCCCTAACCACCAGTGCCAAAATACCGCCGATAGCTGATAAGGGAACAGCTGAAAAGATAAGCAAGCCCTGTTTAGCCGAACCAAAAGCCAGGTACAGCATTAATAAGATGAGAAGCAGGGAAACCGGAACAGCAATCGTAAGGCGTTTTTTGGCGGCATTCAGGTTCTCAAAAGCACCACCATAGGTAGTGTAATAACCAGGTGGTAATTTGATATTTGTATTTACCTTTTGCTGTAATTCCTCAACCATGCTTTGAACATCACGGCCCAGTACGTTAAAGCCAACAATAATACGCCGTTGCGCATCCTCCCGCTGGATCTGGTTTGGCCCCTCTTCAATTTTAACATCGGCAACCTGTTGTAATGGTACCTGGTTCCCGGTTGGTGTAGGAATCAGCAAATCCTGCACATCGCTTAATTGCTTGCGCTGCGCACCAGCCAGCCGCACAACCAACTCAAAACGTTTTTCACCTTCGTAAACCGTGCCGCTGCTTTGCCCGGCAAAAGCCGTGTTTACAACCCTATTGATATCTTCCACGTTCAGGCCGTATTCTGCAATGGCCGCACGTTTATAACGGATCACGATCTGCGGCATACCGGTAATGGATTCTACGTAAATATCCCGTGCTCCTTTAATGCTTCCGGCAATCGCGCCCAGCTTCTTAGCAAAAATAGCTAAGGTATCAAGGTTTTCTCCAAAGATCTTACAAACCACATCCTGCCTTGCGCCGGTCATAAGTTCATTAAAGCGCATTTGTACCGGGTATTGGAAACCAAAGCTGACACCCGGTACAGCTTCCAGTTCTTTAGACATTTTGGTGGTTAGGTCATCAAAGGTTTTGGCTGATGTCCATTTATTTTTATCTTTCAGAATCACCATCATATCGCTGGCATCAACGGGCATTGGGTCGGTAGGGATCTCTGAACTGCCTGTTTTGCCAACCACCTGTTCCACTTCCGGGAATTTGGTTAGCAAGATCTTGGAACCTTGTTTGATCGCGTTAACTGAAGTTTGCAGGTTACTCCCCGTTAGTACCCTGGTGTCAACGGCAAAATCACCCTCTTCCAGTTTTGGGATAAACTCACCACCCAAACGGGTGAGTATAAATACTGCTATGATAAAGGAAACCGAAGCGATAGCGACAACCATTTTTGGATGTTTAATCACCCTTTGTAGAAGTTTTTGGTAATGTTTTAGTAAAAAGTCCATCATCCTGTCAGACCAGTTCTTTTCATGTTTCCCATTACGACTCAAAAACAGGCTGCTCATCATGGGTATATAGGTAAGGGAAAGTATAAAAGCCCCGATTAGCGCGAACGATACGGTTTGCGCCATTGGCTTAAACATTTTACCCTCAATGCCTTGTAGTGTAAATATGGGAATGTAAACGATCAGGATGATTAAACCGCCGAATACGGCCACATTCTGCATCCGGGTAGATACGGTGATCACTTCCGTATCCATTTCTTCGCGGCTAATTTTTGCCTTATTTGTCAGGTAAATATGGTGCATAATCGCTTCCACGATGATTACCGCGCCATCAACGATCAGGCCGAAATCTAGTGCACCCAGGCTCATTAAATTACCAGATACACCAAATATGTTCATTAAAATAACAGCGATCAGCATCGCCAGCGGAATTACAGAAGCTACCAATAAACCCGCCCTGATATTGCCCAGGAAAATGATAAGCACAATAAGCACAATAGCTATTCCTTCAATCAGGTTATGCTCTACCGTAGTAATGGCGTTGTTTACCATCTTGGTACGATCCAAAAACGCGTCAATTACCACACCTTGTGGTAGGCTTTTCTGGATTTGTACGACCTTATCCTTAATGCTTTTGATCACCTCGTTGCTGTTAGCACCCTTCAGCATCATTACCACGGCGCCGGATACTTCCTGCTTACCATTCCAGGTCATCGCACCGTAACGGGTAGCATGGTTTAAACCAACTTCGCCAATATCACGGATCAATAAAGGCGTACCATTGGGAAGGTTTTTTACCACGATACTGCCAATATCGTCTAAAGAGCCAACCAAGCCCTCGCTACGGATAAACAATACGGTTGGCCCGCGTTCAATGTAAGCGCCCCCGGTATTGTTGTTGTTCTTTTGTAAGGCAGTAAATACATCAGTAATAGAAACATTATTAGCTTTTAGCCGATCGGGGTTTACCGATATTTCATATTGTTTTAGTAAACCGCCGAAGCTGCTCACGTCAGCAACGCCTGGTAAACCTAATAGTTGTTTACGTACAATCCAGTCCTGTATGGTTCGCAAAGCCATAGCATCATATTTTTGTTCATACCCGGCTTTTGCCCTAACAGAATATTGGTAAATTTCGCCCAGGCCGGTTGTTACCGGTGCCATTTCGGGCTTTCCAAACTCAATGGGTATGGTAGCGGTAATATTATTCAACCTTTCAGCAACCTGCTGCCTGGCCCAATAGATCTCGGCCTTATCTTCGAATACAATAGTAACTACAGAAAGGCCAAAGCGGGAAAAACTGCGGATCTCTTTAATGTAAGGTATATTGCGGCAGCTTTGTTCGATAGGAAAGGAAATGAGGCGCTCTACATCGGGCGTACCTAACGACGGAGTACGGGTAATGATTTGTACCTGGTTGTCGGTAATATCGGGTACGGCATCAATTGGCAGGCGGTTTACCTCGTACAAGCCGAAGCCGATCAGGCCAAATACAAAGAGGCCGATGATGAGCTTATTCCTAACGGAAAACTCAATGATTTTATTTAACATGAAAAAGAAGCTTAAAGTTAACGTTAAAAAAAGGCCAAAGAGTGGACCACAACTGTGAATACAGCAGCGTCAACAATTCATAGGGAGGCCGCGAAGAATGGTTCGGTCCGTAACCCAACATGGCGGATAGGGTTCATCGGGTATTATAAGCGGCTGGATAGGTGAGTTAACCGGGAATAGTACAAAACGATACGCCGATGAGTAAACCAGTTTTTGAACAGTGATTTGCAGGCCATCAAAATGGTAAATCTGCGGGGAAGATATATGGTCTATCTTTGCATGTTCCAGCGCATTGTTGTGATGATTTATAATATTGTCATCGTGTTCATTATCATGGTGATGAGCGACGATAACATGGAAAAGCAAGAGGGTAAACCCTGTTAATAAGAATATCCTGCTGATCGATAGCTTCATGAAAACAAATGTAGTATATCTTAATTAAAATCTAACTGTTTCAAATATTCTAAATAATGGAGTGCTAGTTGGTTGGTAATTTTGAATTATTTCCAAAAATTACGATCAACTAATAAGTCTTCATCCGTATTTCAACAAAAAGCACCTTTAAAGATCCGCATATCTTTAGGCTTTATTCATTTTAAAAAAAAAGTTTAAAAAACCGCATTAATCGGGCGGCCTGTTTAGGGGTACTATACCGGCATTTGTAACAGTGTAAAAATTCCGCCTTTGTAATGCGCGGGAAGATCCGGGGTGTAATTAATACCGGTATTTCCAATAATTGTAAAACCACTGTTTACATAGTAGTTTATAAGCCTGTCGTTTCCACTGCCTGTATCTATACGGATGTATAAAAGATGGTTGGCCCCGGCAAATTCCCGTGCCCAATCAATAATATGTTTAAGCAGGTTATGCCCGCGGAAGGATTGGCTGTTAGCTATACGGTGAATATAAATAGCAGGCGTAGTGGCCGAATCTTTCCAAATAAGGGGGTCACTGAGGGTGATGCAAAAAGTGGCGACTATTTCACCATCAGCTAAAATTTTGAAATGCCGATTTTCGTCTATTTCTTTTGCTATCAGTGCCGGTTCAAAGCCCAACCAATGGTTATTACCAACCTTTTTCTGATAAACAATAGCATCATCATAAAGCGCGAAAATTGTTTCTGAGTCGTTTTGTTGGGTGTGTTTTATTTCTATTTGCATGGGGCTGTTTAGAGTTAAGGCTTCGCCCTCAAAAGTTATCCCCTTCCAACCGTTTATCATAAACTGCCTGATGTTTTGGTGGTCTGTTGCATCGGTCGTATTTAAAACAGCCTGGTAATGCTCTGCAAATAATTGAAGTGTATCTGCTTCGTTCAAATTATTCAATTGCGCGAATGTGAAAACCTTTGCACTTCCCTGGTTTTGGGTAGCTCCATTGTAAGCCTCACCATTTTTAAAGGCGGTTGGCTGGTGGTTGTAGTAAGTTTCGATAAAACCGATAACATCAGCAAACTTTGTAGTGTTATTTTTTAGAGCGGTAATCAGGGCAGATAATTCGTTTTTCATTAGTTTATTCTATCCTTCAAAAGTAATAAATCTACCTTTAACTTGTCGGTTACAGTCGCCAAATGTTCACGTTCACGCTTGTGAACACATATCAAACACCATTTAATTACTGATAATCAGTAATTTAAAAAAACTTATACTGACAAAATGGTGCCACCATCAGTTATGTAAAATTACTTACAGTTTCTTAATCCGCATCGCGTAAACAGGCGATGCCCAAGCCATTCCATAGCACTTGAACAGGTAACACCTGCGTTATTTTATCACCTAAAAACGTCTTTATAACGCCTGTAATAAAAATAATTAAATAGCAAATGCATGTCGAAATATTTTTTTTCAGTTAAAGCAACGTTTGTCGTATTTTTGCCGTATTCTTTGGATTAAGTCCAGATAAAAATAATGTTAAAAATACTTATCGCCGATAATCAAATACTTACCTACAAAGGCATTGTTGCTTTAATTACCGATGTTAAAGATCTTAAGGTTATTGGCAGGGCCAAAAACTTTAAAGAACTGGAGTTGATGATAGGTAAACACCAGCCGGATGTTATTATTATCGATCATCACCAGGGCGACGATCTTGAAGCGAAATTTTTGCAAGACACCCATATTCCATTCGATCATACCCATATTGTTCTTATCTCTAACAAACAAAACCGCAACGAAATAATTGAACTGGCCGACCTTGGCCTTAAGAACTATATAAGCAAGGAATGTACTCACGACGAATTAATACAAGCTATCCGCAGCGCGGCAAAGGGCGAACAATTTTATTGTGAGATAACCATGCATAATATTTTTGGTAAAAGCGTCCCCACAAAAAATGGCGACACCCTGCCTGTTTTATCTGTTAGGGAAACCGAAATAATCAATCTCATTGCCGAAGGTTTAGCCAATAAAGATATTGCCGAACGCCTTTTTTTAAGTGTGCATACCATTAAAACACATCGTAAAAACATCATTAAAAAATTGGGCTTTACTTTTAAAAACGCCTCCGAGTTGGTTTTATTTACCGATTATCTTAAGTAAATTTATTTAGACTAATTATAAATTACCCCCGAGGGGGTATTGCCCAGCCTTGCCATACCCCATAGTTTTGTATCCAGAAACAATACTCAAATCCTGCAAAATGAAAAGATCCTTTACCATACTAACCGTACTATATGCGGCATTGTTATTTACAGCAAGTTGTACAAAAGATAATGCCTTGGTTACAACACCTGTTGATGAAGCCGTTACCCCATATGATGTACCAATTACTTACAACTTTGCTAACGCCGATTTTTTTAAAGCAAGCCAGCGTGTTAAAATGGGTGCCGAATTAAACAGCTACCTTGGCACTGCAAACAACGCGGTTATCACATCTGCAAAAGCAAACGATTATTTCGATAATAAAAACAACCTGTTTACTACTGATGCTTCTTTAAATACATCTGGCGTTACACTTGCAGAAAAAACTGCTGATGCTGCTTACTTCAGAGGCCACTTTGCTACACAAGCTACAAACAGCTTAAGCAATACGGTTACTGCTGCCGATGGTACCGCAGGTATTATAGTTGTTGGTACTACCAAAAGGTTAGTAGGCCCAACCGGTTTAGAATCTAACCAGGCAGCTGCTAAAGGTATGATGGGTGCTTTATTCTTTAAAGAAGCGGTTACGCTTTTAACCAACATCCCTAACGATGATAACAAAACAGTAACCAATGGTACTACTTTGGCACAACGCCACTGGGATGAAGCTTTTGGCAACTTAGGCGTACCTGTTAATTACGACCCAGCCGTAACTTACGTTAATACTGATCCTCTCCGCCCTTTATTATGGGGTGGTTACCTTGCCGAGCGTGGTAAAGAGATCCTTGCAGGTAAAACTATTTTTGATGCATTTTTGAAAGGCCGTGCTGCCTTAGGTGGCCATGATAAAGTTGTTGTTGCCGCACAGGCTAAGATCATTATTGATAAATGGGAGCAATTAAACGCTGCTGCTGCTTTAGAGTATTCAACCATCCCAACCCGTTCGGTTAACGTTAATAACCTGGCAACTCAGTTCCACGCTTTATCAGAAGGTTTCGGTTTCATTCATTCTTTACAGTTCCGTGCTACAACAAGCAAACTTAGCGCTGCTGATTATGCTACTTTGAAAAGCATCTTCGCAACCAACTTCTACACACTTATCAACGAGCCGGGCTTTACCAAATTGGTACAAGCCCAAACCATTCTTAAAACAACTTATGTTTTATAATTAACCATATTTTAATAAAACATTACCCAGTAAGCTCTTTGGTTTTAAACACCAAAGAGTTTCTGATATTAAAAAAAACACCATTATGATGATCATAAACAGATTAAGGGCCGGGATATTTTTAGGGATAGCCGCGTTTGCAATTGGATTTGTAGCCTGTTCAAAATCAGACAATTCAACAACCAAGCCAAACCCGGCCGAAAACGGTTTTGATAAGGCGGCCATGTTAACCAACTATGCCGATAATCTTATCATACCTGCCTACACCAGTTTACAAACACAGTTAGGCGTGCTCGAAATAGCCGCAAACAGTTTCCTGGCAGCGCCAACCTTTGCCAACAAACAGGCACTAAAGATTGTTTTTAAGGATACCTACCTGAAATTTGAGCATGTTTCGGTTGACCAGTTTGGCCCTGCCGAAGCGGCATTGTTCACCAACTTTACCAACACCTTCCCTACAGATTCTATCGCGATAGAAGGTAACATCACCCGTGGCACTTACAGCTTTAACGCAAACAGCGCTGTAGGCCAACAGGGTTTCCCGGCGTTAGATTATTTATTGTTTTCACCTAACCATTTAAATGATTTTAGCGGCGCTAATGCAGTTAACCGTAAAAAATATGTACAGGATGTAATTGCCCGTTTAAAAACGCTTACCGGCACGGTATTAACCGGCTGGCAAAATACCTACCGTGCAAGCTTTATAACCAACACACGGTCAGATTCGGGCAGCCCTATCGCTTTCCTTATCAACCAGTTCGCGTTTGAGATGGACCAGCTAAAAGGGCCGCGCATTGGCTGGCCTTTTGGCAAGCAATCGGCAGATATTTTGTTTCCAAATAACACCGAAGGTTTTAACGCGGGGATCTCTGTGGCCCTTGCTACCGAAAACTTAATAAGCCTTAAAGCCATGTTTAATGGTAATGGCAGCGGCAAAGGCATGTCAGATTATTTGATCGCCCTTAAAAAAGATAAGTTGAGCAGCGATGTTTTGACCCAGTTTGATAAAGCCATTAACGGCTTAAAGGCCGTGCCTGACCCTTACGCTACCTCCATGTCGTTACATAAAACCGAGATCGAGGCCGCTTATCGCGAGATACAGATCCTACTAACGCTGATCAAAACAGACGTAGCATCGGCAACAGGCGTGCGCATTACTTACCAGGATACCGACGGCGACTAACAGCATACATTGAAAACATTCTTAAAAGCGCAACTCAAAAACCTGCAACGGCCTGTATCTATTTCCCCATTGGCAACCTTTAGGGTGTTGTTTGGGCTGATGATGCTTGCCGGTACCATTCGTTTTTGGATGAATGGCTGGATAACCCAGCAGTACGTTACGCCCAAATTTTACTTCACCTATATGGGGTTTGATTGGGTGCACCCATTGGGCAATACCGGCATGCACGTGGTGTTTGCTTTGATAGCGCTTTCCACTGTATTGATAGCTGCCGGCCTTTTTTACAGGTTGGCGGCTATTTTGTTTTTTGTGGCTTTTACTTACGTGGAATTGATAGATGTTACCAACTATCTTAACCATTACTATTTCATTAGCCTGGTTAGTTTTCTGCTGATATGGCTACCTGCCAACAGATATTTTTCGCTCGATGTACGCATTTGGCCTAATTTGAAACGTACGCATATCCCCTTGTGGGTTATTGGTGTTATTAGGTTACAAATTGGTGTAGTTTACATTTTTGCGGGCCTTGCCAAGCTAAACCCCGACTGGATGCTGCAAGCACAGCCCATGAAGATCTGGCTGCCGGCAAAAAGCCATCTGCCTGTAATTGGCAGTTTGATGTACAAAGAATGGGTAGCCTACCTGTTTAGCTGGTTCGGTGCTTTTTATGATGTTTTCATCGCTTTCTTCCTTATCAACCGCAAAACAAGGCCTGTGGCCTATGTTTTTGTATTGGGCTTCCATATTGCTACCGCGATAGTTTTCCCGGGGATAGGCATGTTCCCGTATGTGATGATCATTAGCAGTTTTGCTTTCTTCAGTTCGGGCTATCACCAAAAATTGCTTAACCGTTTCCAAAAAAGCAACCTGTGTAACGGGGTTAAAATTTATAACTATGCCCCTATCCTGCAACCTGTACTGGCTATTTGTATAGGCATTTATTTTTTAATTCAGTTCATCGTGCCTGTACGGTTCCTGTTCTACCCCGGCCATTTATTTTGGTATGAAGAGGGTTACCGTTTCTCGTGGCGGGTTATGCTGATGGAAAAATCGGGCAACACTTTCTTTACAGTAAAAGAGCCATCAACCGGCAAAACTTACGAGGTAGAAAACCGTGAGTTTTTAACCCCTTTACAAGATAAAATGATGAGCACCCAGCCGGATATGATACTGCGTTACGCGCATTATTTGGCTGATGTTTACGCTAAACGCGGATTGAAAAAGCCCGCGGTTTATGCCCAATGTTTTGTAGCCTTAAACGGCGAACGCTCCCGGCCGTATGTAAATACTGCCGTTAACCTTGCTGCACAGCCGCTTAGCTGGCAGCATTATAACTGGGTTTTACCCTTTACCAATCATGAAAAATAGATTATTACTTTTTATATCTACCATTGTATTTGTGCTGATAACCGGCACTGCTTTCGCGCAGCAATTGCAGATAAGCGGTACTGTAAAAACAGGCAATAAGGTAATTGAAGGCGCAACAGTAACGTTACTGCCCGATACCTTAAAAACTGCAAGCGATGCCGCCGGGCACTTTGCATTTAACAGTTTAAAACCCGGCAGTTACGAGGTATTGGTGACCTATTTAGGTGCCGAAACTTACCGCAAAAAAGTTAACCTTAAAGTCCAAAGTATCACCCTATCTGTCAATGTAAAACAGGAAGATACCCGCGAGCTTTCGGAAGTTAATGTGCAGGATACCGCCTTTAAACAGGCATCGGGTAATTTGCGCCAGATAGAGGGCACCGCTATTTACGCCGGTAAAAAAACCGAGGTGATTAATATAGGCAGCCTTAATGCCAACCTGGCTACCAATAACACCAGGCAAATTTACAGCCGCGCGGCGGGTATTAACATTATAGAATATGATGGCGGCGGCTTACAATTAGGTATTGGCGGCCGCGGATTAAACCCAAGCCGGGTATCAAACTTTAACACCCGCCAAAATGGTTACGATATTAGTGCCGATGCGTTGGGCTATCCGGAGAGTTACTACACCCCCACTACCGAAGCTGTCGACCGGATCGAGATCATCCGCGGGGCGGCAAGTTTGCAGTACGGTACACAGTTTGGCGGCCTCATTAACTTTAAGATGAAACAAGGCCCGGCTAATAAACTGATGGAGATCACCAGCAGACAAACCGTTGGCTCGTTTGGGTTCTTCAATACCTTTAACAGTATTGGCGGGTCTACCAAAAAACTAAATTATTACGCTTATTACCAATACAAACGCGGTGATGGCTGGCGACCAAATAGTCGCTTTAGCCAGCATGGCGCATACATCCACCTGGATTACGCCATAAGCGATAAACTAAAAATAACCGGGGAGTACACCTATATGGATTACCTTGCGCATCTGCCGGGAGGATTAACTGATAACGACTTTGAAGAAGATGCGCACCAATCTGTACGTGCCCGTAATTGGTTCAAGGTAAACTGGAACCTGGCAAGCATCAGCCTCGATTATAAATTTAGCGATAACACAAAACTTAACTGGCGCACCTATCATTTAGATGCCGGCCGTACGGCACTTGGCATACTCGATTTTATTAACACTAATGATGATGGCGGCCCGCGCGATATGCTTAAAGACCATTACGATAATTATGGCACGGAGTTGCGCGTGTTACATCAATACAAATTGGGTGGCACACAAACCAATTCGTTACTTACAGGCGTACGTGTTTATAAGGGCAAAACCTTGCGCAGTCAGGGCGCGGCAGATGCCGGCAGCGGCCCTGTATTTGAGTATAGCGGTGCTTTCCCAACCAGTTCGCAGTATACTTTCCCGGGTATAAACGTGGCCGTATTTGCCGAAAACATCTTCCAGATTACCGATAAATGGAGTGTAACGCCGGGCGCGAGGTTCGAGTTTATTTCAACCAAGGCCGATGGGTACTATACAAAACGATCGAGCCCATACCCGGATTACTACCTTATTCAAACCCCCGAAACCAAAGTCAACAACCGCTCTTTCGTATTCTTTGGCATAGGTACATCCTACAAACCGGCTAAAAGGGTTGAGGTATATGCCAACATCTCGCAAAACTATCGCTCTGTAAATTTTAATGATATCCGCGTGCTTAACCAAAATGCCCGGGTAGACTCAAACCTTACCGACGAGCGTGGTTATACCATTGATGGCGGTGTGCGTGGTAATATCAACAGCTTTATGCGTTACGATGTAAGCGTATTCTATTTAAAATATAACCGCCGTATAGGCTCTGTATTTACGGCCAGCGATGATTATACCGTTGCCTATCGTTTCCGCAAAAACATTGGCGATAGCCGCAATATAGGTTTAGAAAGCTTATTAGAAGCCGATCTGCTGAAAGCATTTACACAAGGCGCAAGCAAATACAAACTATCCGTTTTTACCAACTTTGCCTTAATAGATGCAAAGTATGTGAACAGCCTGGATAAATCTGTTTTAAAAGGCAACAAGGTAGAGTTTGTACCTCCCGTGTTGTTCCGCACGGGCCTGTCGTTCGGTAATAAGCGCTTTGATGTGAGCTACCAGTTCTCGTATGTAGGCAAACAATACTCTGATGCAACCAATACAGAGTACTCTCCAAGGGCAGTAGACGGCGCGGTACCTGCTTACAAAGTGATGGACCTAAGTGCCAGCTATAACTGGAAATGGTTTACCCTATCTGGCAGTATCAACAACCTGGCTAACGAAAAGTACTTTACCCGCCGTGCGGATGGTTACCCCGGCCCCGGTATTTTACCATCAGACCCACGGGGATATTATATGACCCTGCAAATCAAATATTAAGTGAACAATAAAGGCGAACCAAATGGTTCGCCTTTATTGTTTGAATATTATATTGTCCATTCCGGCCGTTCCCAATGGCAGGTATAACCGTAAGGGGTTTTCTGCAGGTAATCCTGGTGCTCGGCTTCGGCATCCCAAAAATCGGTTGCGGGCACTACTTCAGTCACAACTTTACCCGGCCATTTGCCCGATGCATCCATATCTGCAATTAGCGTGTTCGCTGTTTCACGCTGCTCTTCGCTCAGGTAAAAAATTGCCGAGCGATAAGACACCCCAACATCGTTTCCCTGCCTGTTGCGGGTAGTAGGGTCGTGGATCTGGAAAAAGTATTCTAATAGTTTGCGGTACGATAGCTCATCCGGATTGAAGGTTATGGCTATACCCTCGGCATGTGTGCCATGGTTACGGTAAGTAGCATTAGGCACATCGCCCCCGGTATAACCCACTACGGTTTCTATAACGCCCGGTTGCTGTCTTATCAGTTCCTCAACGCCCCAAAAGCAACCACCGGCCAATATGGCTTTTTCAGTATTCATATAAATATTATTATTAGTTAATCAGAGTATTAATCCTATTTGTCAATTATAAATAGAAGTAGTGTAAGGCGCAAATTGTTTTTTACAAACAGAGGGTAAAAGCCCCTTTACCCAATATTTACCTTCGGAACAAAGCACACAAACGCCACTACTATGAAATTGAATGTACCCTGCTAAATTATTAATATTAGGCTTAAGCTCTATCATTGCCCTGTCATCGTTTACGGGTAAGCCAAAACCAAGGGTTAAGCCTAAAATAGTTAACATCGAAAATTTCATTCGCCTGCTGGAACCGCGCGACCCGGCTGTTACCGAAGATATTTTGTACCAAACGGTTGTAAAGCAGGTGCAGATCATGAACAAATACAAACTGCGCGGCACGTTCCAGTTGCAGTACAATACGCTGATGGATGCCCGTTATCAAAAATTACTTAAAAGCCTTGCTCCGGTTCTTTTAAGATTGGCGGTGGTGGGAAATCCCGCAGCCAATGGTTTTTAGATCTCAATGTAACCCCGAAAGCGGAGTTGCCATTTATTGCGGTTAACAAAACTGATATTAGCAGCAAATTCCATGGGTTGGATTATGAAGTAACCACACCCGATGGGGAATTTTCAAAACCGGATAACGGCAAGGTGTTCCGTATAAAGCCCGGCAAAAACACGTTAACGCTAAATTTTGCCACAGGCAAGTAGCCTTATGATGCGATATTATGTTGATAGTTTCCTGTCTCCCATAATAGCATTTATTTTACTTTTGCAGCATGACTGATGAGGAGCTGATCGCTTATTTTGAACACGCTAAATTACCGGAAACTTTACGTTTAGATAGGGCTACCACCCAACACAACCTACCACAGGCCGTGCAAAATAATATAGAGCTAATGAGCGACCCGGCTAACCACCGTTGCAGGCACCGTTTACGCAGGATTGCCGCCGCATTTGAGAAACCATACGACGGACCGGAGATCCCAAGATTTTAATATAAAAAAAGCCTTTAGAAATATATCTAAAGGCTTTTTACTTTTTGAAAAGTGATCCAACTATAAGTTTAAGCTTTCAATCTTCTTTACATATTCGGTTGGGATATCTTTAGGGTTTATCTCTATAGCGATGATCACCGGGCCATCCTTATAAGCAAAGGCCAGTTCAAGTGTCTCGTAAAATTTATCGGTATCGTTTACCCTAAAACCTTTACCGCCGCCAAAAACCTCGGGAAAATTCTCATACTTCCAGCGGTTAAGGGTATTAAAGCCGATAGACGGTGTAGATGTGTCGGTGTAGAATTTCTTATCCAGCAAAAACTGCTCAATCCCATACAAACCGTTATCGATAACCGCTATAATGGATGGAATCTTATATTTCACCATAGTAGAGAACGTTTGCGCTATCATCTGGAAGCCGCCATCACCGCTAACAATTATCGGTCTTTTGCCGGTGGCCAAATGCGCGCCTATGCTGGCAGGTGTGCCCTGCCCAATGGAAAGCCATACCGGGTTTGCCAAAAACATTTTGGTTGCCGGCATTTGCAGGTCTGATGCAGGGTAACTGCTTAAACAGGTATCTGCCACCATCAGCATCTGATCGCCTTTATCGCTCAGGAATTTATTGATGGCTTTAAAAACACCATCGTGCGTTGGCCTTTTGGTAGGGTTACGCATAAGTTTTTGATTGTCAAATAGTTCAGATCTATTGACTATTAATAATTGGGCTTGCTTATGCGATAAAATGCCTTCCAAAAACCCTTTCAACGCCACGCCTTCAAACGCTGTTGATGCTATCCGGGCTTTGCCGTAAGACACATCAACCATCGTTTTATACTGGGTTTTTACCAATGAGCCATGGTCTATCCCGAAGATGCAGCCAAGCGCGATAAAGCAGTCCGAAGCTTCGGCGTAGCGGCGCGGTGGCTTGTTTACCAGGTCGCTGTCGTATGTGCCGATGAACAATTCGTGCCCTTCATCTATTACCGATTTAGACAGCAGCGTGGTGCAAAACGGGATCTTCAACTTCTCGATAACCGCCAGCGCTTGTTTGGCAAGCCCCCTCCTGCAGATCTCTGATCCTAACAAAATAACAGGTTCTTTCGCGACCGAAATCCGCTCAAAAAACGCTTTTAAAACGTCCTCGTTAGCTATAATTTCTTCCTTAGCCAGTTCCTCTTCTACAACTTCAATTTCTTTATCCCAAAAGTTGTTGGCAACCTCCAAATAAACCGGGCCGGGTGTTTCGGATGCTTTTTTGAACAAGCCGGATATCAGCGCCTGCGCGGTCGACAGATCGGTTAGCATCTCGGCAGCCACGGTAACATTTTTGTAGATCTCCAGATCGGCGTTGCGTTTACCGGTGGAGTGCGAGAACAGGATGCCGTAAACGTCCTGGTCAGCCTGCTCGTTTGCGGTTGGGCCACCGTTCAGCACTATCATGGGTACCTTCTCGGTATAGGCACTGGCTATAGCGTTGATCATGCTCAGGTTACCCACCCCGTAAGAAACCGCCACTGCCGACATAGGCGCGAACCGCCCGTAACCATCGGCAATGTACCCTGCTTCCAGTTCGTTTACGGTAACCAGGTATTTCATCTCCGGGTCGTTATCAACCGCGAAGTAAATGCCCGCGCATGATGTACCGGGCACTCCAAAAATATGATGGCAGCCATGTTTCTTCAGGCATTGCAATATGTATTGTGCTACAGTCATGATGGGTAAGGCTTAAGAATTGTTAACAATATAGGTACAGGCATCAATGGTAGATTCCAGCGAGCCCTGGATCCAAGAATGGGTAAGGGAACAATGCTCGCCCGCGAGCAGCACCTTGCCATCGGGTGTTTTCAGTTCCTTATATAAAAACTGGTGCTCGCCCGGGTTAAAGAACGCGAACGCGCCCGAACTCCAAGGGTGGGTTGTCCAGCTCCAGCGCCTAAGGCCTATAATATCTTCATCTAATACGTAAGGATGCACTTTCCTTAATTCTTTTAGCACAAAGGCTTTCAAAGCTTCTTCCGGCAGGGCATCCACACGCCTTGCCTGCTGCCCCCAGGTGTATGATGCCAGCAGGAAAGATGGCGAATTAGAGACTTTAGGGTCGCGGGCTACGCTGTTATCTGATGGGTACCAGGTATGCCCGGCTGGGCCGTCGTAAATGGTACCGCCGCCAAAAATACCATCCTTTAGTTCCCAAAAGCGGTTACGGGTTTTTACTACAATTTTGGTTGATGAATCGTAATTCACCCTGCGGATGGCCCGGATCTTTTGTGGGGATAATGCGCCGCCCACATCCATTTTTGATACCAGGCCAAGTGGCGCGGTACAAATCACCCAGTGGCCCGTAACTTTAACCTCCTTGTCCGCTGCATCTTTATAATATACATCGGTAGTATTTTCATTCTGATGGATCTTAAATACTTTGGCCGATATGATGGTCTCCTTTTTCAAGTGCTCGTAAACTGCGGTAGCGAGGCTATCGGTACCGTTCTCCAGTTCGGCAAAATCTGTGGGGTCCCAGGTGGCATCCATCTCCTCGCGGATGTGCTCGGCCAGTGAGGTTTGCAGGTAAGTTTCCAGCCCAAAATGCGTTAGCACATATTCAGACGCCTCTTCGCTCAAACCAGCTTTTTTAAAGGCATCGTTCAGGCTGCTGCGGTCGAGCTGTTTGATCTTATCAGTAGTAGGTGTTACGCTGAAAATATCCTCGCGTTCTTCCTCGGTAAAGTTGCTGATGATACCTAACACGGCCTCCGTCCACAGTTCCGATAAATTCTTACCCTTTTCAACATCCGACAGGTTAAACAACAGCTTTGATGCCTGGATACCTTCATCGGTACGCTGGAAACGATGGCCGCGGATATAAGAAAACGTTTTTTTACTATCCTGCACAAAAGGGCGCAGTTTTAACCCTTGCTCGCTAATGTAAAGCCGGGTAAGCGTATGGCTTTTAGGGATGCGCATGGCGCCCAATTCGGCATGCAGGTCGCCTTCGCGCCAGGTGCGTAAGCGTCCACCAATATGGTCGTCCTGTGCTTCCAACAGGGTTACATTGTAGCCAAGTTTTTTCAGTTCGTGCCCTGCGCTAAGGCCGGCAATACCCGCCCCTATGATAATCACTTTTTTGCCTACATCAACTTTTGATTTACGCAGTTCTTTAAGTTTTTCGATATACTCATCCCCCCTGAATTTCGCGGGGTCTTCAACGGATGATTTGAATAATAGCGGGGCCGGTTTAAAACGATAAAATCTCATGGTGTGGGTTTGGATTAGGTTGTTGTATTCGCATTAATAACTAATGCACAGCAATTTAGCACAAAAAGCAATAAAAAGAAAAAGAGTATTTACTCTCCTCTGCTTATTTTTATAAATACTATTGATAAATTAGGTTTCCGTTGGGGGTTTTGTCCATCCGTTACCCTATAGATCACGTCTGTTAGGGTATTAAAAATATTTTCAGCACCATCCACCATATAGTGGTAAAGATCTTCGAATGCTTTGCCGATGTCGTCAAAAATGCTCATGATAGTTAGGGTTGTGGTTTAGTAAATATATAATTTAAAAAGCACTAAAGTACGTGGACAGGCAAAAGCTGCCAAGGCCAGTTTGGGCTTATTAAAAGGGGGGATCTCCGCTTTTTTAATGGTAGAATTAATACGGACCATCAACCTGCACAGTAACCAGGTCGAGGCTTTCGAAAGTAAGGTTAACCGACCTGTTCCCGTTTGGGCGGGTGCGATGTATTGTATCTTTAGGAATGGTAAAAAGCTAATTTTGGAATAATTCGATTGTTTTATCTTCCAGATCGATGAATGTAGAACCCGCTATCACCAGGAAGCTCTCATCTTAATTTGGATGGAAATTCCAGTAGTAGGCCTCTGTCATCACACTCATCCTCACAACATGGTTGTTTACCAGCGCAACCGGTATATTCTTGTAAACATTTGTCGCGGCGTTTTGGGCGATATCCATTACGGTAAGGTTTTGGGCGTCCATGGCTTGAGGGATCTAATCCTAAAGGTCGACAAAAACCGATAATTAATATAGCAGTAAGAGAGAATAATTAAGCTTATGGATTATATTTCCAGCATCCGGTGCTGCAAAATACCAACTACGTAAGGCGATACAATTTTGATAGTATGCTCTACATTCAGCGGAATTTCCAGAAAGCTGCCGCCATACAGGTGAAAGGTATCCTCACCAACAGTACACACGCATTCGCCTTTCAGGATGAAGAAACTTTCGATCAGATCGCCGTGGGTTTCCTCGGGAACATCACATTTGGTTACTACCAATACTTGTGATAGTAGCGGCGAATTAGTTAAAACCTCGGCAAAAACATCCTGATCAGGATTTTCCGGGATCAGGTGCTTCAAGGCTTCTATCCATTGCAGGTGGTTGGCATCAGCATTGGTTAAAGGAAGGTTATTCAAATCTAAAGCAGGTAAGGCATCAGCAAAACCAAGGGAAGCAAGCAACCTGTTTTTTGAATGATTTGATGTAGCGATGGCAGTTAAAGCGGCTAATTTTTCGATAGCAACTTCAATAGCGTTTAGTTCCGCTTTTACTTCGGGATGTAGCAAGCTTAGGCGAACAACATCTTGCTGATCTTCGCTGTTAAGCAACCCTAGGATATATTCCTCCAGGATGCCACTTTCTATATATCGTTTAATCTCCATTAATTACCAGGTATGCCAATGTTATACAAATATAAGTATTTGGCAATAAGTATTTTGTTCATTCTTAACCGTTTTAAGAGTAAATTATTCGAAAAAGTTGTGCCGGTTCGCAAAAAAGGTCCGGAAATAACTCCAAAGGCAACCTAAACCAATTATTACCTTTAAACTATTCATCATCATCATAAAAGCCCGGCGCAATGGATCGCCATCGTAATCAAAGATCCCTGCACCTGCATCAAATATGGTGGCATTTGTGTTCAGGAAATTCTCGTTACTTGGTAAAGTGAGGTCAAAACCGCTGCCGGGGTTAAACTGCCTGCCGTTCAAATTGATGGTCAACTATATCATCAAACACGAAAAGCCGCATGATCATGCGGCCTCTTTATTATAGTTTCTTATAAAAAGATCAATCTATCCCCTTCCAAACTTCCTCATCACCCATTGCAAACCTGTATACACATAGCATCCCACACAAAACCCACTAAACGATTCAAGGAAGGCGAAAATGCATAACAACACAGTTAGGGGCAACAATAATACCGCCCACTCTGCAATAGTGGCTATCAGGATAATGGATACAAACGTTAAGCCCATCCCGGCTGCAAAACGTTTCGGGCCACGGTCGGTAGGTTTGTAGGGAATCTTAAAACGGAATACCAGCCTGTCGGCTAACCAGCCCAGCGGGCTGTGTTTTTGCTTATTAAAGGTTCGTGTGAAAAAGTCGAACACCAATAGGATGATGAGCAAACTATAGCTTGTGAACAAAAAGAACAAGCCCAGCACCAATACCAGCAAGGCAATCATTCTAACTTTATTTTCGTTCACTTTTACGTGGTCTACCGGGCATTGCAGGTCGTTATTCATTCTATTTAATTAATAGGTACTAAATTTAGCGTAAAAATAAACATATGTGCTTATAATGTTAAATAATGTAAAATTAGTGTGTCGTTTTTGTTACGCATCTATTAGTTAGTATATTTATCAAATAATGCTTTGCAATAGTTGGCAAAGCGTTTACTGAACCATATTGTTGTTGCTGAAAGGATTTACCGCCGCCTAAACTCGTTACCTTATCAATTCACAATATTAAAAATGAAAAGCACAACACAATCTATTTTATTTAAGCCGATACTTTTAGTACTGTTTATCATCAGCAGCTTTACAACAGCCCGTGCCCAATTATCGGCATCAATGCCATATCGTTCGCCAAGGCCAGATACCACCAACCAGCCCCTGCCATTTACCGAAGCTAAAGAAACTGCCTACGCCGCCACTACCGCCACCAATATTTTTGATGACGATGATGATAACAAACTACAAAAAACCATCTCGCTAAACCTGAACAAAACCCAGGAACGCAAGCAGCTAATGGGTTACCTAAAACAGCTTGAATTAGGCAACACCGTAGCCGAGAACAAAAAAAATAATAAAGCACTATACCGCTTCGCCAACCTTTTTGCAAGGTTAAAGCTGTACCCACTGGCTATGAAATGCTTTTTTAAAACCATTGATAAGGCAAATAAAAAAGCAAGAAAAACCGAGATCAATTTAGCTGATGACGATGATGTTGTTAATATTAACAAATTGCCTATTAACGCCAAAGATGATTCGCTGCTTAATGCGCAAAACGAAGTTTTAAAAAGATCGAAAAGCAAATACACAAACTATAAACGTATTGCAGGCA
Organism: Mucilaginibacter aurantiaciroseus; assembly: GCF_024055595.1. Taxonomy (GTDB): domain Bacteria; phylum Bacteroidota; class Bacteroidia; order Sphingobacteriales; family Sphingobacteriaceae; genus Mucilaginibacter; species Mucilaginibacter aurantiaciroseus. Next base: position 736,120 of record NZ_JAMXOF010000001.1, on the reverse strand, counting down.
CCTTTAACGATGGTAAGCCAACTGTGGCTTACGCCTTACTTTTCCACGTAAAGCAGCCAGTATCGGGTAAACCACAAGTGTTTAAATTCAGCAATACAGGGCATACTTTTATTACGCTGATAAAATATAATGCCGATTCTACCTATGTAACATGCTCTTTCGGTTTCTATCCAAAAAAAGAAAAAATAATGTTTGCCACTCCGTGGGACCCATCTGCCGAAGGGCAACTGAAGGATGATGCCAGCCACCAATGGGATGAAGTGGTTGGGAAATTTATTTCTAAAAAGAGTTTTGAACGAATTTTGAACCTCACCAAAAAATACAGCGACTTAGATTATCACCTGAGTAATAACAACTGTACAGATTTTTGCCTGCAGGCCGCCTCTATGGCCGGTTTAAATATCACCAAAACCAAAGATAAATGGCCTTTAGGTTATGGTGCCAACCCGGGTACAACGGGCCAAAGCATTATTAATGGCGGCTATAAAAATACCGATAAGCAGCCCAGCACCAATATATTCAAAAGCCTGAATATTGAAGCTTTGGTAAAATAATTATCTCTCCGCCGCCCAAAAAATAGCGTTGCTGAACAGCCTGGTGTAAGCCGGGTTATTAAACAGGTTTGGCGAGTGCCCCATAAAAATATAAACGTTTCGTGCTTTGTAATGCTCATTCGTCCACACTATGGGATGGTCGCCCATGGTAACTTTGGTTTGTTTGGGCTGATAGGTTGCTTCATCCACACTGGCCAGCACATGTACGTTTGGCCCTGGGCTTTTATCATAAGTGTACCACTCCTCCTGCTGGATAATAAACGATTGGGGTACGCCTTTCATCACGGGGTGTTGCTTGTCTTCTACATTCACAGTTCCTTTCGCAAAAGTTTCGATATAATCCTTCCACCTGATGCCACCCATAAATTGCGAGAACCAATTCCACATGGGGTAGCCATCAAACTCGCCCAGTAATGTAGCATGATGAAAGCCTATCCATCCCCCCCTGCCTTCGTTAATGTATTGCTCAAACGCGGCGGCTGCTTTTGGCTTCCAGGCATAAGGAGCATAATCCAGTTGAATGAAGAGTTGGTAATTGGCTAAGAAAGCGCTGTCGATCTTGTCAGTATTCTGAATATAATTGATAGCAAATCTCTTTTTGGCTGCGAGTTGATTTAGCCACACCTTCGCGTGTTTAGAGTATTCCACGTGGTGGCCGCCGTTTTCGTACAATGCAAGCACTTTAAACGGTTTAATTTTTTGCGCCCAGGCAACAAGGCCAATACAAGCGACACACAAAAGCAGGACTATCTTTTTCATTCCACGAAATTTAGAATATTCCGAGGAACTTCTTGCGCTTTTTCTTTATTGGAACAACAGGTTTTATAATGGAAGAATCTGTACCGGCCGCAAGTATCGCCCTGGTTGCGGCAGCTCTTTTCGCGGCGTTTAACTTGCGGTTATACGCCCTCATAATACTATCATGCGCATAGGGCCTTAATATCATAGGCGGTTTCAAATAATTTGTAGGGCTTATGTAAACCGTTTTAACATTATCAGACGCGGGCATATTAAAATAAGAATACACAAACAATGCGACAAACACCAGCGCCACTGTTACAATACCCGCAAGTGCTTTCTTAGGCAGAAATATCAGTGCATTGTTCCGTTCGTACACACCTTTAGATTCGTTGAAACGTGCACCGGTTTCGTTGGCATAATGTTTAAGGGAGAGTAGTTGCTCTTCCTTTTTTACCTCATCTTGCTGATACTGGGCTACTCTCATTTCAAGTCGCTCATTCTCCACCTGTATAGCCGCGGTACTTACTTTACCATCTGCAGATAGGCTTCCGTTAACGATTGCGTCATGCAGTTCCATCCCGTTTTTAAAACGGGCATCGGGCAATTTTTGCAGGCATTTATCAATCACATCCAGCAGCCATTGGGGCACTTGCAGTTCCTGGGTTTGTTTCAGGGTTGTCCAGGCATCGGTTATGCTCTTTTTACGGGCCTCGCGCAGGTTGGGCACCGGGGCTTCCATATGGGCAAGCATAATAGCGTTGCGGCCTGTTTCTCCATTGCCCGTAAGGGGGAACGGAACTTGACCAGTAAGTAATTCGTACAGGATAATGCCGTAGCTGTAAATATCCGTCTGCAATAGCATCGCGCCGTCATGCTGCTCGGGCGCCATAAATTCTATTGCTCCCGCATGGCGGATGCTGCTGCGGCGTTCCTCCTCGCTCATGATTGCCAGGCCAAAATCCAGCAGTACATAATTACCTGTGTGGATATTGTATTTTACATTATTGCTTTTAACATCGCCATGCTTTACACCAACCTTATGGCAATGCGCCAAAGCACCCGCAAGCTGGTCGGCAACGCGGATAGCTTCTTTCAGCATAAATATCTTTTCGTTCGGTGGCTGCAATAACTCGCAAAGGTCCGGCCCCTCAATGTACTCCATCTCGATATATGGCAGCGAGCCGCTTTCGGTTATGCCCGAGCTTAAGATTTTTACAACGTTGGGGTTTGGTTCTTCGTTTACCTTTTTCAGCTTGGCAACTTCGTTACTAAAGTTGCGGTAATTTTTATCATCTTCACTTTCAGAGTGGATAGGCGTTGGCAACAGTTTTACAGCCGTTAGCACAGGCCCCATTCGGCGGCCTTTATATACTGAGCCCTGCCCGCCGGTACGCAGCGCACCAAGGTTCTCTAAGCCTTCTGTAATGGTAAAAACTTTACTCATTTGCTGCCGGTTGGTAACTAAACTCTAACACTGCCGATTCGCCCAGTATGATCTGGTCGCCTTCCTGTAATTGGTGGCCAATATGGGTAGATGTCAGTTTAATAATATCTTCACTTTTTTCTGAACGGATCTTGATCTTATTTCGTGGTGGTACGCCGCCTTCATCCGCAAAAAGCATAAACCTGCCCGCGTCATTATTCCATTCGATGCGGGCATGCTGGCGGCTCACATATTTATTGCCATCGCTTTGGCTTTCGCTGGGGAACGCGATATGATTGGTGCGAAAGAACCCGTCATCGCCCTGCGCTTTTTTATCCCTGCCAATGTGGATCTTCTCCCCTTCGGACGTTAACTGATATTCTTTCTGCTCGGTTTCGCCGCTTAAAGGGCGGATATAAGCAGTAGCGCTTTGCTTGATAAAATTCTTACTTGTTTTGATAAAAAACGCCGCGTCAAGCTTGGTAGCCCTGATCGCCTCCGGTGGAAATTCCTCTGTAAAAACCACCTCCATCAGCCACCTTTCGGGCAGGTTTACGGCATAATCATCTGCAATGCGCTGTACCTCGTCTTTAAAAACTTCGGGTTCTTCAGTATAAACAGAAGCCTCGTACATGGGGATGTCAGACGTGGGAGCGTTCACGTAAAGGGTTAATCCTTTAATGTTGCCGCCTTCTCCGCCTTCGGCCTTTTGCAGTTCCTGTTTGATAAATTGTAACAATTCATAACGGATGCTTTTCACATCAGCAGGCCTGTCGGCTTTATCACTTTTAAACAAATTGAACATAATGCTGCGCTGTACTACTTATATTGAACCCTAAAAATCGTTTTATATTATGTTAAACCCAAGCCTTATTCACTTGTTTGCTCTTTAATACTTTTAATGTATCCTTTTTCTTTCAGGAACGGAATTACGTGCTTTGCAGCCAATCGTACTGCATCTGATGACCCTTTTGTCGATTCTATCCGCACACAAACCACCATATTTCCGCTTCCATCCGCCTTCGGCGCAAAAAAAACGTACCAGCCATCATTTATCTGCTGTTTCTTCCAGATCCTCTCGGGCGTACCGGTTTTACCTGCTACCGCAAGGCCCAGTATCCATTCCTTTGGCGCGCTTTGCTCTATCATATATTGGCGAAGCAATGCCGCGTATTTTGGATCGTTAGTCAATTTAATCCCTGGCTTAACCTTGGTTGCCGAATCAGCTACCTTTAACACATACCTGTTCGGCAGAATAGTACCATGATTGGCAATGCCTGATGCCATCCGCGCGACAGATGCCGGTGTAGCTATCAACTCACCCTGGCCCCATGCCATACCCGAGATACCCTTTGCACGGGTTTTACGGATATTATCCGGGTTATATTTCGGTTTGGTGTTAAACTCAGTTTTGCGCCATAGCTCGCGCCATTTTTCTTCCTGCGCGGCGTTCTCTTTACCACGGCCATAATAATAACCACCCACTCCATGCAGGAACATGCCCGTTTTTAAATATACGGTAGCCATATCTTCCTGCAAATGCTCCTGGTTGGCGAGTTTGATGAAATATACGTTGTTTGATTTGGCAACGGCACGTTCCAAGGTGATCAATCCCGTTTCATCGGGCTCCAAACCTTTGGTACGGATGCGCTCGTAACTTTCTACGTTGTACTTTTTATCGACAGCTGCCAGCCCCAGTTTATTGAACGATGCGATAGATGTAGCCAGTTTTGCCGTTGAGCCCGGTTGCGTTGCGAGGGTAAAACCAAGATCTTGCGTGGTTGTCCATTGCGAAAGCTGGTTTTGATCGTAATAACTCATGGTAAGCTTTTCCCAATCATGCACGGGCGGCAACGGGTAATTGGCGGATGTAAGCACATCGCCCGTGTTAGATTCCATCACCACAACAGACACGCGGTTATCCAACAGAGAAGTGTCCGTTGCCATAGAGTTTTGGATACTGGTTTGCAGGCCTGCATCCATCGTCAGCTTAACATCCCTGTTACGGTTTTTAAAAGCTTTCACCTCCTTGCTGTTAATGCCCGCAATGAGTAATGGCGCTATCTCGCTGTAGTCCTTCTTCACCACTGCCATTTCTTTTACGCCACGCGCCAAAAAGCGGTCTTCCTGGTAGCGGTTGGCAGTCACGTTGTATTTCTCTGTAGGCATTTTAAATCCACGCAGTTCTGCTGCGTGTTCGTACTCGGCAAAGTAACCGTTAGGGCTACCGTTAAAAACGCCTGTATTGGCATCGCCCGTCCAAAAGAACATTTGCGCATCAAACGGGTAATACCTGTCTAACCGCTTGTGCATGGCAGAATCGATATTATAATCCTGCGCTCCGGCCAATACCAGTTTACGATGCTGTTTTTTAACCATTTCGGGCTTGCTGGTTGCCAGTAGCGTACCGGTACGGTCATACAAATCGCCGGCTTGCAGCCTGTTCATCAATATGGCTATCCGCGGGTTATAACTAAACATTCTGGCGCCGCTTTTATCGGCTACCAAAGCAGGTTGAACCACCCATTTTTTATTATTAGACAAATAGCGCGATACGTTAACCGTTAATAACGTAACCGCAACAAAGGCGGCTATCAAGGCAGGCACCAGGTTTTTATCCTGCTGGCGCGATATATAATTCATTTGAACCGGCGTACCCCTCACCAATGATGCGGAGAGCAAAAAGCCCGAAGCCATCAAGTTTGCCACCAACGACGACCCTCCATAACTCTGAAATGGCAGCGAAACGCCCGATAAAGGCAATGCACCCGTTGAACCACCCGCAATGAGCAGAAACTGCACAAAGGTAGAAACGCCTATCCCAGCGCATAAATAGAACAGGAACGGTGTACCTGTTCGCCGCCCAATGAGGATGGAACGATGCAGGTAAACCAAAAACAGCACGAAAATGCAGACGATACCCGTCCACCCAAACTCCTCGCCCATTGATGGTAAGATCATATCGGTATGCGCCTCGGGGATGGTTTTAGCAAAGCCCTCACCTACTCCCTGGCCGCTTACGCCGCCGCTGCTCATAGCCCAAAGGCCGTTTGCTACCTGGTCGCCACCGTAAACCTCGTTATTCCAGGCATCCTGCCAAATGGCCTTACGATCTACCAACCTTTGTACCGGGCCGGGAAATAGTTTGCCTAAATAAGGGATTTGGTCGATGGTTAAAAATGCGGCCATAATGATGAGTACCATCATTGCCGATTCGCTCAATTGCTTGCGTTTAAACAGCATGAATAGCGCCGCGATAGCCGCGGTTATCAATGCCGAAAGCCAAACGTTCTTCACCACCCACGATACAATAACGTACAGCACCACCGCCCCCGCCATGAACATAAAATCGCCACGGGAGAAGGAGAATAGCACAATGAAGGTAAAACACACCACCATCGCCGGGCCCAAGTCGCCCAGTAAAAGGAACAGCAGCAGCGTTACCAAAATAGCTACCAGCGCGAAGGAGAAGAAAGACCAGCGTTTGCTCCAGCTGGTGTATTCGCTGATCAGTTTTTCGTTGGCGGCAAAAAAGCCCGCCAGGAAAAGGATGATAAGATATTTTACGATCTCGCTGGGTTGGAAACCAAAGAGGTTAACCTTAACGCCGCTACCTTCAGGACCTGTACCAAATTTGATGGTCATGGCCAGTAGCGTAGCCGCCAGTACCACCCAAGGCCAGCCGTTTGCCGCGTTGCGGTTGTTTTTAAATATCAGCATGCGGTAGATCCACGAATCGGGTGTAAAGCGGCGTAGTTTTAATTGCAGCATCACCAGCATGGCTACCAAACCAATACCGAGAAAAACCAGCATATCTTTAGCCAAAAACCGATCGCGAAGCGGGTCTTGTAAACTTAATAAGGTGAGGAAAGACAAGCCGGTAAGGATCATCACCACAGGCAGTATCAACTGATCTGAAGTGCTAAACTTCCACGACAGCAGGATATGTACAAACAGGAAAGCCCCGATAAACACGCACGAAATAATTAGGAACCACTTATTAAACTCAACCGGGGTACGAATAATAAGGGATTTTTCCTTCTTCAGGATATTAAAATCGCGGGTAGAAAAAAGCCTGATGGTATGTGGCGCCTGGTTAAACGTTAAACTCACGTCATCATCCAAATTTTGCACGCCCTGCGATGTACCAAACTGAAAGCCGGGTTGTAAGGGCAATATTTTAAAGGCCTTGCCCCCGGGTAGATTTTTAAATTCGGCAATGCCTTGCTCATTGGTACGGGCATAGGCGGTTAAGGCCTGCAGGCGTTTTTTGCCGGCACTATCGGGCAGGAAAGTTTTTTTATAACCATTACCAGTCTCAGTAAATGGTTTTAATTCGTCAAGTTCTTCATCGGTAAAAATGCTATCCTGCGGCAATATCATATCCATGCGAACCAGCACGCCGGCAATAGGTTGCTTTTTATTGGTGATGATACCGCTAATACTGTACCCGCCCATCGCCAGGTCGGTAACATGGGGTACTTTTATCGGGTTGCTACGCTCGTTTACAAACAACGTGGAATCCTCACCTGTATATCCCAATAAAGATCGCGAAGCAGCAACACGCGCCTTAAACGACTCGCCGCCTTGCTGGAAGGCGTCATCGGCAGCAATAAAATACTTGCGCTTGTTTAACTCGCCTATGTTATCAATTTTTTGCCCGGTGCCTATATTGTAGGCAACTTTTTGGGTAATGAGGTTAATGTCGCGCTTATCTTCAAAATAATAGCCTTTGGTCAACAAGGTTTTTAGCTGCCCGGCGGGATCAGGCGCGTTCAGGTTGATCATCGTGCCATCCTGCAGGCGCTTATCCACATCGGCAAAACGTGTTTGCACAACGGTATATAGTCTAAAGAAAAGAAATACAAATAATACGCTTATTAGCAACAGGAAACCCCTCTCCTTCCAGCGGGTTTCCGTTTGGATCTTATCGGGCTCCATTTGGCTTGGCAGGGGTTTGAGGTTTAGCAGTTTGCGGGTTAACTTTTGTAGCTGGGAAATAGGCGGTTACGGGTTTATCTGCAAGCAGTTCGTACTTACGCTGAACCGGCAGGCGGCAGTTCATAAACTGTGTGTTTTTTAAAGAGAAAGCCGTGTTTTGCAGATCGATGGCCGTATCAAAACCCTCAAACTTAAAATTCTCTAAAACGATGACCTTACTATCCTTACCAACAGCTAAAGCCGGGCCTTTGTAGGCCGTATCACGCTGCAAAACAATATCGCCCTTCACGCGGATGTATAAAGTATCCTGGTCGATGTGCAGTGTATCGGTAAGCACTATGGTTTTCTTGAATAATGTATCAGACAATACCAATGTATCTCCTTTAAAGGCATCAATGGCATCCTGCAATTTAACTTCATCGCCATTGCGTAGCTTTTCTGTAGGCGTACCCGATTGCGCGGTTGGTTTGCCAGCAGGTTGTTTAGACATGTACAGCCAAATGCTGGTAGCTAAAAACACCAGGCACAGCAGCCCAAGCAAAATGGTTAAGCCATTACTTTTATGTTGAGCCATAGGTGGTTCGGTTTGTGGTCGTGATTCGGATTTGGGTTGGTTACGGACTGAAGTTATCCCATCATCGGTTTCATCATTCCTCTTTACGGGCGATGATACCGGCATGGTAACCTGCGGGCGTTGCTGCGGTTTATCGTTTTGTACCAATACAACCGTAACATTATCGCTACCACCGTTATCATTAGCTGTATTGATTAGCTGGATAGCCTTTTCCTGCAAAGGAATGTTTTGAGTGATGATATCCAGGATAGCCGTTTTATCTACCAGGTCCGTCAGGCCATCGCTGCACAGTAACAGCATATCGCCCGGCAAAAAAGGCGACTGCCCTGTTTCGATAAAACTTTCGTCGGTATCTATCTGGCTGGTAAAACCAAGGGCCTTATTGATCTCGTTACGCTTAGGATGGTTCATGGCCGCGGTTTCAGTCAACCTTCCGCTGTCTTCCAGGAAACCTACAAAGGAATGGTCTTTAGAGATCTTCACCAACGAATTATCGCGCAGCAGATACAAACGGGTATCGCCAACGTGGGCGTAAAAAAACTGGTTATGCTCCACATCTACCAAAGCAATGGTAGCTACGCAAGCCATACTTTCCAGGTCTTTGTCGCTTGCCTTTTTGTCGGAGATCTGGGTGCTTGCCAGTTTAAAGGCATCTATCATCCCGGGGATGATCTCGCCCTGCAGGCCGCTCAGCCGCTCAATAAAAACATCTTTTGCTATCGCGGCAGCAACTTCGCCGCCATTGTAGCCACCCACCCCATCAATTACCGAAGCCAGTAACATGCGGCCGCCCATCACCTTTTGGGTGATAAAGGCATCCTCGTTATTGGTACGTACCTTGCCTGTGTCGGTTAATCCAAAATAGTTTTCAGCCATTGCGTTTACCGGATTTTTTAATATCAATAAAATGGGTTACCAACAGGCAAAACCCTATTGCCAACAGGCCTATAGATAATATTTGCGACATACCCATTATGCTTTAAACAGGTTTAGTCCAATGATACCATTCAGCAACATGCGCGAGTTTATGGGCAATTCCACCCATTTTGGTGAGTTGATCTCGCTGCGCTCAACCGCAACTTCATTCAATGTAGTTATTTCGCCAAACGATGCCAGGTAAAATTTACCAGCGGCCTTGTTATACCTAATGTGCAGGTGCGGCGCGTTCACCCAATCGCTCGGGATGGTAAAGATGTTAGAATCCTCGCGGGTTTCTTCGCTGCCGGATACGATGAGGTCTTCATCCGTCATAAAATATTCCACCTTTTTACCTGCAAATTGCTGATCGGGTATAATGGTTTCCAGTCGTGCTATATTGGCTTGCGCCTTGGCGGCCTTCGCTTCCTGGGGTTCCAGTTCCTCCTCGTATGGGATCTCGAAATAACCTTCGCTGTAATAAGTAAAGCCTTTTAAAGCTTCCTGGCTTACATCAAAAGTTTGGGCGATACCCGTTTGGCGTGGGATGAATGTTACACGCAGGTTCTGCTCTTTTTGGTTATTATCCGGTAGTAATTTACCGATGAAGCCTTTATCCCCGCGGGCATAGTCCGGGTGCGATACCAAACGGAACACCCATTTAGAGCCCGACGGCTTTACTGTTTTACCCTGCGCGCGGTATTCTTTCAATATCTCGTAGAACTTGGTAACCGTTTCCTGTACGATGAGGCCGAAGATGCCTTGTTTATCGGCGACAAACTCCTTGTAATCATCGGCATTAAAACTGATGATGAACTCGTGGTAGAACACCACCCGGTCGGCAAAGGAAAGGTCTTTAATAGAATCGCGGAACTTCTCTACAATGTAGCTGTAAACCGTATCGGGCGTAAGGGCTTTCGCCTTGGCCTTCTCGGTGCTTTCGTTGGTTAAAAACCAATCCTGGATCCCTATGCGTTGCCAAAAATTTGGTGTTGATGCCATTTATATATCTTAGAAAAACTGCCTTACGGCAGATGTTTAATGGTTTAATTACTTGTTGTGTCCGGCTCTGTTCTGATCGTATCAGGCGCGGGCTTTTGCGGTATTACCAACGGCTTTTTAACAACCGTATCCTTTGCTACGCGTATGCTATCCGCTTCTGCCGCGTTATCCGTTGGAAATTTGGAGCCGAAGTTTACACCCGTATCGCCTTTGCTCGCGTCACTGTTCTGTAACGAATCCTGGTTGATCTGTTTTGGCGGGCCTTGCTTTTTCAACAAAGTCGAGTAAACCGAAAAGCCCATGAACAGCACCAGTAATGTTATAACCGTATAATAATATGGTTTTGACAGCGACACGCGCGATGCATCTTCTACCGGTTCGGCTGTAACCTGTGCAGGCGGCGGACCAGCCTGTTGGTAAAGCATCAACTGATTATGCAGGCGTTCGTTCTCGCTACGCAGGGCGGCATTGCTTAACCCTCCCGTCAGGTCGAACCCATCAGATGCGCTGATGCTGCCTTTTATTATGGCGTCATGCAATTGTGTACCATTGCTAAACCTATCTTTAGGTGCTTTTTGCAGGCATTTCGCGATCAGGTTTAACAACCATTTAGGTACCTGCATTTCGTGGCCTTTCATTTCATCGTCCCAGCTATCGGGCAACGATTTACGACGGGCGTTCAGCAGATCGGGCACGGGGGTTTCTATATGGGCAAGCATCACCGCGTTACGGCCTGCATCGCCACCGCCATGAAGCGGGAACGGCACTTCGCCGGTTAGCAGTTCGTACAGGATAATGCCGTAACTGTAAATATCGGTTTCCATCAGCATTTTACCTTCGTGCTGCTCGGGGGCCATAAATTCGATAGCTCCTGCGTGGCGGATGCTGGTACGGCGCTGCTCTTCGCTCATTATCGCAAGGCCAAAATCCAGTAGTACATAATTACCGGTGTGGATGTTATATTTTACATTATTGCTTTTAACATCGCCATGCTTTACTCCTACTTTATGGCAATGTGCCAGGGCGCTCGCCAGCTGATCTGCCACGCGGATCACCTCCTTAAGCATGAAGATTTTTTCGTGGGGTGGTTTCAGCAGTTCGCAAAGGTCGGGGCCCTCAATGTACTCCATCTCGATGTAGGGGAAAGAGCCGCTATCGGTAATACCCGAGCTTAATATCTTCACCACGTTAGGGTTTGGCTGCTCGTTTACCTTTTGTAGTTTGGTAACCTCGTTGCGGAAATTGCGGAAGTTCTTATCATCCTCACTTTCGGTATGGATAGGTGTTGGCAACAGTTTTATGGCCGTAAGTACAGGCCCCATGCGGCGGCCTTTATATACCGAGCCCTGCCCACCGGTGCTCATGGCGCCTAAGTTTTCAAGTCCCTCTGTTATTGTAAATACTTTACTCATTCGTAGATATTATGCTGTAAATTATATAAACAGCATTTTACAGACTAAAGTACATTTATTACGCCTGTTTGTTGTAGGTTTTTATTAAGATGTTGAGATATATCCACAAAAAAGCCCGCTATCCTTGCAGATGCGGGCAATATTTTCTGTTAGGTAATTAAGCTATAGGCGCGTAAGCCGATGTACGGATAATATCAGCAAAAACCTTGTAGGAGTACATTCTTGATTGATGGTCGAAGATATGCGTAGTTGCCATGATCTCGTCGATGCCGGTTTCTTCTACAAAAGCGCTTAATTCTGCCTTGATCTTTTCAGGCCCGCCAATGAACGAGTAGGCCAGCATCTGCATTACGGCTTCTTCTTCAAATACATTCCAAACGCTGTCCATGTGTTTAACTGGCGGCGGCAATAACTGACGTTTGCCGGTTACCACACCCATAAAAAATTGTTTAACCGAGGTCGATAAATATTCCGCTTCCTTATCGGTATCGGCAGCAACTACGTTCACACAAGCCATTACGTAAGGCTTTTTCAAATGTTCTGATGGTTTAAAGTTGTCGCGGTAAATCTGGATAGCTTCTTTAAAGTAAGTTGGTGCAAAGTGGCTGGCAAACGCATAGGGCAAACCAAATGCGGCAGCAACCTTTGCGCTATCGGTACTGGATCCCAAGATCCATATCGGTACATCTAAACCCTCGCCGGGGATAGCCCTTACTTTGCTGTTGGCATTATCTGCAGAGAAATAGGTTTGCAGCTTTACAATATCCCGCGGGAAATTATGTGCCGCATTAAAGTTTTCGCCACGGATGGCAAGGGCAGTTACCTGGTCGGTGCCTGGCGCGCGGCCAAGGCCCAGGTCTATCCTATCGGGATATAGCGATGCAAGCGTACCAAACTGCTCGGCTACAATAAGTGGCGCATGGTTTGGCAGCATAATACCACCCGAGCCAACACGAATCTTGGAAGTACCACCGGCAATGTAACAGATCAATACCGAGGTTGCCGAACTGGCTACGTTCATCATGTTATGATGCTCGGCAAACCAGTAACGGGTGTAGCCGATTTTTTCGGCAAGCTGTGCCACATCCATGCTTTTTTTAAAGCTCTCTGCAGGTGTGCTACCCTCGGTTACCGAAGCAAGGTCTAATACCGAATATTTTATATCTGCTAATTTTTTTGCGTTCATGTTTGTGAAATTCTGTAGATATAACACCCGTTTTTGGCAGATGTTATTCAAATTTACGCCGAATTTGATGCTGTTAAGCCTATTTTGATGTTATATGACGTTGCGGTCACAAAATCAGAAAGGGATGACAAAAAGGAGCCTTTCCCCGGCCCTCTCCTATGGAGAGGTAGGAAAATACTTTTAAAGCCCTCTCCTTTGGAAAGGATTTAGGTGAGGCATTTCCCCTCAAATTAATATCTTAGCGCAACAATGATGGATCTGGTTGAGAGCCCCGAGGGTAAATATATTTTAGACAGGCTGCGGATTGAATTGCCGGTGCAATTCCATTACCATAACACCAACCATACCCTTGATGTGTATCGTTCTGCCGCTTCCATCGCAAAGCAGGAAAACATAAACGAAGCGGATACCCAGCTTTTACTTTTAGCCGCCCTTTACCACGACAGCGGCTACCTAAAAAGTGTTAAAGACCATGAACTGGCTTCCTGCCATATTGCCCGTGAGGCTTTACCCCTGTTTGGTTACGACCAGGATTATATTGAGCGGGTTTGCACCCTGATCATGGCAACCCAATTACCACAGCAACCTACCACCCTGCTGGAGCAGATCATCTGCGATGCCGACCTGGATTACCTGGGACGACAGGATTTTATCCCGACGGGTAACAAGCTTTTAAAGGAGATGCAGGCGCTTGGATTGGGAGATAATATTAATGACTGGGACAAAACACAGATTAGTTTCCTGCAAAGCCACCATTATTTCACACCAACATCATTGAAAAATAGGAAGCCGAAAAAACAGGAAAATTTAAGAGATTTACAAACCAAAACTTCCATCGCCGAAATGAATACAGCCACCACCAAACGATCTATAATTACAGACACGCTTTATGCCGTTGTAGGCATTTTGTTTTGCGGGTTTGCCTTAAAAAGTTTCCTGATCCCCAATGCCTTTTTTGATGGTGGGGTAACGGGTATCTCCCTGTTGATCCACGAACTTTACCATGTTAACATTGCCTACGTAATTATCCTGGCTAACATACCATTCATTATTATGGGTGCAATGCAGGTAAATAAAACCTTTGCCATACGCACCATGATGGCTATTATAGGCTTAGCGCTGTGTTTGCTTTATTTGCCTTATCCTGATAAAATCACTTCAGACAAACTACTTGTATCTATTTTTGGAGGCGTATTTATGGGCACCGGGATTGGTTTAGCTATTCGGGGTGGCTGCGCGCTGGATGGCATCGAAGTATTAGCACTTTATACCGGTAAGCGCATCAGCTTTACCATCAGCGAGATCATATTAGGTATCAACGTAATTATTTTCCTGATAGCTGCCTTAGAGGTCGGCTTTATCACCTCCCTTTACTCTATCATTACTTATTACACCGCATCGCGGATGATCAACTTTGTGATAGAAGGCCTGGAAGAGTATACCGGTGTAACCATCATATCCGGCCAAAACGCATTAATCAAAGAGATGCTGGTGAAGCAGCTTAGTCGCGGTATTACCGTTTACAAAGGCGAGCGCGGTTTCCTGAAAGAAAGTTTTGACGTGAGCCACCCGGTTGATATAGTGTTTACCGTAGTTACCCGTTTAGAGTTAAGGCGCCTGCGCAATATGGTACATGAGATAGACCCTAAAGCGTTCATCTTTACCAGTATTATTAAAGAAGCCGCGGGTGGGGTACTGAAACGAAGAGCGAGACATTAAGAGACGCATTTCCCACCATGACATTGCGAGCGATAGCGTGGCAATCTCATAGGACATGCGGATTATGCTGCTGAGATTGCCACGTAGCTACGCTACTTGCGATGACATAATTAGATAGTCAGAAATCCTCCTCTACTCCACCACCTCGTAAGTATTAACCGGCTTTATCTTATTCTTTAGCGCAAACTCTCCGTTTACTTTGCACTGGAACGATTCTTTTGCTTTATGGTAAACATCCTCAGTGATGATGATTTGGCCGGCGGTGGCTATGCCTTGCAGGCGCTGGGCAAGGTTTACCGAATCGCCTATTACGGTATAATCCAGTCTTTTTAGAGAGGCCGAACCAATGTTGCCCGATACCATTTCGCCGCTGTTGATACCCACAGAAATATTTGGTTTAAAGATTTTGCCGTTGCCTGCGTCGATCTCCGGCTCGTCAGCGAGGTGGGATTTTACCGACAGCGCCGCATCTATCGCCCTATCCAAATGGAACTCACCACGGAACACGGCCATAATCGCATCGCCCATAAACTTATCTACATGGCCACCCTGGGCTATAATTTCTTTTACAATTTTATCGAATAAACCGTTAAGCAGGTTTACTACCGTATTGGCCGGGATATGCTCGGTAATGGCCGTAAAACCACAAACATCTACAAACATTACGGTAGCTTCCAACAGTTCATTTTTCATGAGGCTGCCTTCAAACTCCTTGTGTGCCATAAAATTTAGCACGTTCTCATCCACATACATTTTCAGAATGTTATTCTCTTTAATAGCCTTAAAGGTTGCCTGCAATTGCCTTACATAGGCAATGGTACGCTGCATGGTCAAGTCCAGGTCTTCAAAGTCCACAGGTTTCATCACAAAGTCGTAAGCGCCACGGTTCATGGCGGTGCGGATATTTTGCATATCGCCATAGGCCGATACCACTACCGCTTTTAGCATCGGGTTGGCATCGGGCAGGTGGGTAAGTAGGGTAAGTCCGTCCATCACAGGCATGTTAATGTCCGACAGGATAATGTCCAGGTCAGGGTGTTCTTTAATGCGCTCTAAAGCTTCTTCACCGTTCGCCGCGAAGATAAATTCGTACTCGTTCTCCCTTATCTTACGGCGAAACTTTTGTTTTACCAGCACTTCCAGGTCGGCCTCGTCATCCACTACCAGTATCTTAGCCATTGTGCTATAAGTTTTTAAGTTTTTCTTTCAGTAAATTAAAATCAAGGGGCTTGGTCAGAAAATCATCCGCGCCTTTAGCCATCGCTTGTTGGTAGTTTTCGTCGTCGCCATAGGCGGTTATCATCATTACCACGGGTGGTGGCGGGTTTGGGAAATCTTCACGGATGTGCGTTAGCAACTCTATCCCGCTCATGCCCGGCATGTTGATGTCCGAAAGGATGAGCACCACCTCCGAATGTTTATCCTTCAGATAATCCAGCGCTTCCTCGCCCGACTGGGCAAAGTTAAATTCTACTTCATGGTTTTTTATTTCCTTGCGGAATCGCTGTAAAAAAAGCGGCTGAACGTCTGCTTCGTCGTCTACAACTAATATTTTCATATGGTGTTTAAAGATAGATAAATCAATTTTGTGCTAAGTAATTAAATCATGTAGAGCATAACAACGTTACGCCAAAGGCAGGGTAATAATAAACGATGTGCCTTCACCCTCTTTACTATGGATATCGATATGGCCTTTGTGGGCTTTTACAATAATATCGTAGCTTAAAGATAAGCCCAGACCGGTACCCTCACCTGCCGGTTTGGTGGTGAAGAAAGGCTGCATAATTTTATCCTTGATAGCATCCGGGATACCGCTGCCGTTATCTTTTACCGTGATCTCTAACTCTTTACCATTTGCGGCCGATATAACCCGTGTAGATACCTCTACTTTCGGTTTAAAGTCGCCACCAATCGTTTTTTGTTTTTGATGCACGGCGTAAAACGCGTTGGTAAACATATTAAGCAATACGCGGCCAACATCCTGCGATACGATGTTGATCTCCGGTAAATTTGGGTCGAAATTGGTTACCAGGTCAGCGTTGAACGACTTATCCTTGGCGCGCAAGCCGTGGTACGCCAGGCGGAAATATTCATCGGCAATGGTATTTAAATTCGTAAGCTCTTTTACGTTACTACTGGCACGGCTGTGCTGCAGCATCCCCTTCACAATACCATCTGCACGTTTACCGTGGTGGCGAATTTTTTCGAGGTTTTGTTTGATATCATTGGCAATAGCGGTGGCTTCTTCCATATCGCCTTTGGCCATTTCCTCTTCCATCTCGTCAATCAATTCCATACTCACCTCAGAGAAGTTATTGACAAAGTTTAGCGGGTTTTGAATTTCATGGGCAATGCCGGCGGTAAGTTCACCTAAGGATGCCAGTTTTTCCTGCTGAATCAATTGTGCCTGGGTGGCTTGCAGTTCTTTTACAGTTTCTTGTAGTTCGTTACGTTGCTTGGTAATCTCGGTGGTACGCTCGGCAACTAAAATTTCCAGTTCATCTTTCCGCTCGCTGATGCGTTTGAGTTCGCTTTGTTGTTTTTTAGAAGTTGCTACGCGAAGGAATACCCAACCGAAGGCAGCCAGTTGTGCACTCTCAAAAAAGTTATCGTATTTGTTGTAGAACTTAATGTTTATCAGCGCTGTTAAATTGGCTATTAAGGCTATCGCGATCAACGGGTAATGTGCGTTGATCATTACGCTGAACCCTTTAAAATCGGGTTCCTTGTTAAAGAAAAGCACCACACCCAATAGTACCATGGCGATGATTATACCGTTTATTTCATCCCTCGGAACAAGGTCATTTACCAAAAAATATAAACCAATGGCGCTTAAAGCAATGCCGTAGAGCGGCGTATTCCATTTTGGCGCTATAGGTAATAGCTTTATGGACTTGCGCAGGCGTATAGCAAGCAATAGCAACGCGGCATAGATAAAAAAATACATACCTTGATAATGGTTAAAGTTTAAAAACTAAGGTTATTATAATTGCTGAGCAATGTAAATGTATGGCTTAAAACTTAACAAAGTGTACCACAACCTGCAGTACAATATTGCCATACACGCCGGCCAGCACATCATCCATCATAACACCTGTGCCGCCCGGCAGGGCTTCCATTTTACGGATGCCCAATGGTTTTACAATATCAAAAAAGCGGAACAGCACCAGGCCTATTAACAGGTAATACAAATTTGGCGGTATAAATAGCATGGTTACCAGCATGCCGGCAACTTCGTCTATCACCACGCGGTAGCTGTCTTTTCCCCAGGCGGGTTCTACTTTGTCGCCAACATAAATGCCTAACAGGGTTATGATAATGGTAACGCCTAACAAATACAGCGGACTATGCATATCAGACCGCCACAAAAGCCAGATGAACGGGCAGGTAACAATAGCGGCAAGCGTGCCCCCACCCTTTACATAGCCAATACCAAATATAGATGCGATGAGTTTATTCATTATTAAAAATTAACCATGTCATTGCGAGCGATAGCGTGGCTACCTCATAGCGCGCTCATATATGCTGTTTTATTGTTCAGCCCAATTAGCTTTTATCTAACACGCTCTCGGCCTCTTCGGCTATTTCGGGTTTGATGATGTTCTTTTTAGGGAAATTAAATAGGATTGACGTAATTACCGGAATAATAAACACTGCCACCGTAAATATCGATACAGCGATATCTGCAGTCTCGCCTTCCATAAATTTGGAGAAACCTGCCTCCGGAAAGAAATGCACATACAGTGAAGCCGTAAGCTTGATACCCAATACACCTATCACCATAAAGGCGACTGTTTCCAGGAAGGTAAATTTCTCCATCAGTTTCACAAAAGCCTGCGCCACAAAACGCATGGCCAAAATACCGATGAACACCCCGGTATAGATCAAAAATACGTGATCTGTAAAGGCCACGGCAGCAAATACGTTATCTATCGAAAAGGCTAAATCCATTAGCTCTACCAATGCCACAGTTGCCCAAAAGGTACCTATAAGCCCAACGGTTGATTTGTACAGCCAGTTCTTGTTCTTATCTACAGACTCATCACCACCATCGGCATGTTTTTTAGCAAGCTTGCCTTTAAAATAATCGAACGCCAGGTAAAGCAGATACAAGCCACCCAATGGCTTTAACCACCAGATTTTTACCAGCCACGCGGCCAGGAACAAACATACCCCACGCAGCACGTAAGCGCCAATGATACCATAACGCAAGGCACGGCTCCGCTGCTCCTTAGGCAAATCGATAACCATAGTAGCCAGCACCGCGGCATTATCTACCGAGAGCAAGCTTTCTATAACGATCAGGTTTAAGACAATTAGTAAGCCTGCTTTTATATCTTCACCAAGTAAGGTGTGTAAAAAATCCATTGTTTTTAGTTTAAAGTATATCAGTGTTTAACATCGTTTTTAAAATATTAGCCTGCACGTCAAACGCGTTCATGTGTGCCATAAAGTTCACATCGGCTATCTTTTTATAGTCCTCGGCCAGCAGGGCCGTAATATTTTCTGGCAGGTTGGCTTTTATTAAACCGGCCTTGCCTGTTAGCTGCACATTCTTATCGCGTAGTTCGCGCATTATGCGCTCGCGTTTGCTCACGGTGTTCTTCAGGTCAATATCGCCCAGTTTAGCTACATCGCAAAATAGCAAAACATTGTTAAGCGGCGAAAACAGAAAATATTTGTTTACATCCGCGAAGCGATAAACCTCCAGTACAATATCGTTTGCCCTTACGCCGCAGTACAACTCGATCTTAAAATCGTACTTGCAAAGGCTGCCCATAAGCTTACGCTGTATGGTGGCATATTCATTTGAGTAAACATCAGCCGGGTTATAAACCAGCAGCTCGTAAACCAGCTCGGTAGAGATGCTGTAAAAGTAATCGGCCGAAAAATGCGCGCTAAACTTATTGATATTTGCCGCGAACGGGTACTCCGCCGAGTTATCTGAAAGTACCTGGAACAGCTTACGTAACGACTGGCTCATTTTTAGCGCCTGCCGCTGTTTATCGTTCACATAACTTTGTTCGCTATATGCCGAACCTTCCATCTGCTCTATCAACTGGTGGTTTAGGTGTACTTCGTCAAGCAGCAGGTCGGCCCGGGCCTCATTGTTCTTTTTGATTTTCTTAAGCAGATCAGTAAGGGTTTGTGTAAACTGGAGATGAAACATCTCCAGTTGGTTAATATCAAGTTCGGGGTTGGTTTGAAACAGCTGGTGCAGCACTTGTGTACGCAGGTAAATCTTATAAATAACGTCGTTATTAAAAAAAACCGATAGCAGCTGCAATTTGCTGATATCACGCGTGGACGCATTTAATATGTTTAGCCTGTTTTCATCCATATGCCAATTAACGTGTATTGGTCACATTCTTTTTCAACTCAGTTTCTAAAGTTTGCAACTCGGTATTAAGCGTTTTTCTGTTTTGTGTACCCTCGTCATGGATGCGTTTAACCTCGGTTAAAGTCTCTATTAACGATTGTGTAGTACGTTTTAAAGTATCCAAAGATACCACAGTTTTCTCATTTTCGCGGGCAACATCTATGCTGTTTGTTTTTAAAAGCTCGGCGTTTTTAAGCAAAATGGTATTTGTAGTGTCCGAGATCTTTTTCTGCATCTCTACATTGGCCTTTTGCCTGTTCAAGGCCACGGCAATGGTGAGCTGGTTTTTCCAAACCGGGATGGTGGTAGATACTATCGACTGCGCCTTTTCTGCAATGGTGGTATTGTTGTTTTGCACCACGCGGATCTGGGCAAGCGATTGCAGCATAATAAAGCGAACCACCTTTAAATCGGCAAGGCGTTTATCCAAACGGTTTACGTAATCGCGCAGGTCGGCAATCTCGTAATCCTGGTAGGCAGATGGGTTGCCGTCCATCACCGCAAGCTGCTCGTTCAATTCCGCATAGCGTAACTGGCCGGCAATAATAAGCTCTTCCATCTGGTGGATGTAGTCTACATTGCTATCAAACATGGTTTGCAGCGATGCATTATCCTTAATGGAGTTTACACGGCCCGCTTTTATTTTGTTGGTGATCTTGTCAACGTTGTTAACCACCAGGTCGTACTTGGCAAACATCTTTTTGGTATCCATAACCAGGGTACGCAAAATTGGGATGCGAGATATGATTTTTACAAAAGCGTTTTGCTCCAGTTCGTCTACATCAATATAATTCAGCTCGTGCAGCAGGTCGGTAATTAAAGTGCCTACCTCGCCCGAATCAAACGTACGTACCGATGTAAGGAAAGTATTACTGTAACGCTCCATAGATGCCTGCACATCGGTACCATAATTCAGGATCGAGTTTACGTCGCTTGGGTTTAAGTCCTTGCCTTTTTCATTGAATTTTTTAACCTCATCCGGCGTAATATTGGTCAGGTCTACGTTGCCTTCTTTATCTAATTTAACCGGGGTGTTAGTGCTTGCCGCAGCCGGTGTAGCTGCAAAATCCGGCAGGCCGGCACCCTCGTTGGTTAGGTTGGTTTCCATTGTTTTGTTGTTTAATAATAATGATAACTTTCTCGTTTATCGGCCTGAGCAAAGGGCTTCCCTCTTAAGATGGACAGAGGTGTGTTAGCAAACAAACACATCTGCCATTAAACTATCCGGCGCGCGCCCTCTCAAGAGAAGAGCAAAAATTACGTTAAATTACAAATAATTACGCATTACGGTATTCACGGTTTCTTCCAGCTTGCGGTCTTTGGTTGGTTCGCCAATGGCGTTAAATTTCCACTCGCTGTTTTTGTTGTAGAAGATGCCCATCACCATTGATACGTGGCCCTTAAAGTCGGATCCGTTGGCAATATCGTACGTTGCGAAGATCTCGTTCACACGTTTTGGCGTGCCTTCGTAAATACGGATAGACGCGAAAGGTATGGTACCAAAATCCTGGCCTTTGAAGCTATTAAGCACAAATGCCACGTGTTTAACCGCCGGGTTAAGGCCGCCCAGGTCAAGCGAAATCACTTCGTTATCTAAACCATCATCGCCGCCCATATCACCGGTAAGGTCATCACCACTGTGGCTTACGGCGTTGTCTTTCGATTTTAGGTTACCGAAGTACACTACGTCTATCAGTTTTTTATTCTCATCAAACAAAGCGCAGCTGGCGTCAAGGTCAACCGCTTCTTTGCTGCCACCAAAGCCAAATATGCCCTTTTTCTCTATAGCGCCCCAGTTTATACCCACACAAACGTTTTGCAGTTTGCTGCCGTTAGTTTTTTCGAGGCTGATGCGTTGCCCCTTTTGAAGATTAATTGCCATAATTTAAATTTATTTATGTTAAGGGTTGTCCATAGTTGATGGCCCATAGCCTGCTTTTTACTATGGACTATCGACTGTTTTAGTTGTACTTATTTAAATAATCTTGCAAGCCGCCTTTCATACCGGCGCCTACTGCCTCAAATTTCCATTTGTTATCGCGTTTGTAAATACGGCCAAATTCTACAGCTGTTTCTATCGAGAAATCCTCTTCCAGCTCGTATTTCAAAATATCTGCGTTGGTAGCCGCGTCAAAAATACGTACGAACGAGTTGCGCACCTGGCCAAAATTTTGGCGGCGGCTTTCCGCTTCGTGGATGGTTACTACAATGCAAATTTCGGTTACACGCGGGTCAATTATGCTCAGGTCTATTTTTACCTGCTCATCATCGCCATCGCCTGCACCGGTAAGGTTATCGCCTGTGTGCTCAACCGCGCCATCCGGCGATTTTAGGTTATTGTAGAAAACAAAGTGCTCATCGCTCAAGATCTTTTTGTTATCACCCATAATAAATATAGATGCATCAAGGTCAAAAGCAGCCCCGGTAGATGAGGTATTGGTATCCCAACCTAAGCCTATCGTAAATTTGGGAGCGTCGATAGCTTCGCGCTGCCCTTTTTGAAGATTAATTGCCATTATCTTGTTATTTTAAAATTGTTAAAAAGTAAGTTTTCTTTAATATTTAGCCTCATCCTGCCCTCTCCAAAGAAGAGGGTTCTAAAACCCCTCTCTTTAAAGGCCTCTCTTTTGGAGAGGATTGAGGTGAGGCTAATAATTGTTCTTTTATAAATATAAGGTTCAGTTCGTACGCCTCTATAGTATGGTAACCGTTGCCCAAAGCCATGTTGTACAGCAGTTCTGCAAAATCTGCAGTTTGGTTTTGGATGAACACCCTAAAGCCATCAAAACTATAGTTTAATATGTATTTTACAATACGCGTATTGATGCAAAAATTGCTGCTTTTGATAATACCATCCAAATCAAAAATAGATTTTACCTGGTGATAGTTAAGGTGGTTCTCTACATTGGGGTGGATATTTTTATTGATCAGTTCGGCAAAGTACAGCATGTGGATGTCGTTCTTTAACCCATAAGCATCAACCATCTTCATGATCATACGTTCGTGGCTGCCGGTAATGCGGATATCATCTAAAAAAAACAGCGTTTTACCAATCAGGAACTCCTTATCAATATGGAACTTATCGTTACCTATCAGGTTCATACGCTGCTCGGCATCCAATTCACCATAATCCTCTTTGTAGGTTATGGTACGGTGTACCTTGGTTTCCTGCACCACGGGTAAGCCCTGCCCTGCCAGCCAATTGTTTAGGCGGTAAACAAACCAGGTTTTCATGGCGAAGGTTGCCGTTGGGATAAAAGAATACGGGCTCGAGATTACCACGATTTGTTTGGTGACGGGGTTATTGATTAAGTACTCATTAATAAAACCATCCGCCAGGGCAATACCAAAATCTTTTGATATAGCGCCATCGCCAAACTTAAAACGGCTGTAATCATCGGCATCAAAGCCAAAATCATCATCGTGGTGGATATGGTGTAATGAGTAGGTAGTGGTTATCATGCTTAGTTTAAAAGGCTTAAAATGCTGTTTTGGTTTGAATTAATGAGCATGGAGCTGATGCCTAATTCTTCGGCTGGCTTAACATCATTTTTAGGGTTATCGCCCACATGGATAATGTTTTTCAGCGGGATGTTCTTGCCCCCGTTACATATATCTATGTTGTTTAGCATCGCCTTAAAAAATTCGGGGTTTGGTTTTGACATCCCTGCCTCGTCTGAGTACAGCTGAAAATCGAAATAGGTATCCAGCTCATAAAGTGCTAATACTTTTCTTAATGTTTTCCCGGTGATGTATCCTGTGTTGCTCAACAAACTAAAAGTTGCTCCGCTTTTTAGCTTTAGATGCTGCAGGGTATCAATTGTTACATCGGCATACATGCGGGGCGGGTATTTAAAAAGCAAATCCTCCATTTGCAGGTGTAGCGCGGGATAGTCTATATCATCGATATTCAACCGATCGCCATTGATGAGGCTGATCACCATCAGGTACATTTCATCAGCATCAATGTTCTTGCCTGTTTTCTCGTTCACGGCGTTGCACATCAGGTCCACCTTACGGAAAACCCCGGCGACATCATCAACCGATAAGCCTGTATTATTAAACTTTTGGTGGAAGAACCGCGCGCGCTGAATTTTAAATTCGGGGTCGGATTTGATGAGTGTTAACCACATATCAAAAGAATAGTGCTGGTAATAATGAGGCATTAAATAAATGTATACAGGTTACAGAAAGGAGCGCAACCCGCAACCCTAACTTTATCTAATATATGCCTTTTATACTTATTAGCTTTAAAATTAAAATAAAGTTTATGTTAAAGTTACTGCGCCATCTGTGCCGCCCTGTACGCCATAATAGAACGGATAATGGTTTGCACGATCTGCGCCTGTCCTTCGTCCGAGTTTAGGAATATCTCTTCTTCGGGGTTATTGATAAAGCCTGTTTCTACAAGCACCGCGGGCATACCGCTGTTAGCCAGCACATAAAGGCTTTGCTCGCGTACGCCAATGGACGGGCGACCGTCAGTTTCTGTAAATTCCTGGTTCAAGAATTCGCCGAAACGTATGCTTTGCTTACGGTATTTTTTGGTAAAGGCATCCAGAATAATGGCATTAGCCGGGTCGGCAGCATCCAACGCTTCGTATTTTGTTGGGTCTTTTTCAATCAGGATAGATGCATTCTCGCGCACAGCCTCCAATTGTTCCCCCGTACGTTTTGAAGCATAAACCAGCAGCATTACCCCGCTTTGCTTGTGCGCGCGGTAGGCGGTGCCCTCGGCAGATGAATTACAATGGATAGAGACAAACAGGTTGCCCTGCGATTTGTTGGCAATATCAGACCGGCGCCTCAATTCGATAAAGGTATCGTCGAAGCGTGTCATTACAGTACTCAGATCGGGGATCTGTGCCTTGATGGCGTCCTGCAATTTTTGGGCGATGGAAAGGGTTACATTCTTCTCGAATGAGGTTAAGCCTTTTGCACCGGCATCCTTGCCGCCGTGGCCTGCATCGATAATAACGGTTTTAAGTTTAAAGCCTGTAGCCCGGATGGTATCTGCCGCAGGCGAGAACGAACACAGCAGCAAGTAAAAACATAATATGCTAACCGAAATTATCGGCCCAATACTTTTTTTAATCATTTATTTTATTAAGGAACGCTAAAGTAATCAACATTGTATTCATAAGGAAAATAAAAGACGGTTTTTGGTGATTGGAAGTCGTTTTTTGACGTTTTTTTACCGCAATGGTTTAATAGCAATTTTGTTGCAAATCAGTTCATTTTAACCTGTTCCTTTTTACTGCATTTAGGGCAAAGGCCCGATGCATAAAGCGTAAACCCTTGCGCCTCGAAACCCGCGGGCAGGGTAAGCTTTGGCATATTTAGCTCGTTAATACAGTACACATTTTTACACAAGGTGCAGTTAAAATGCAGATGTTCGTCTTGGTGGTGGTTCTCCCGGCAATCCGAGTGGCAAACGGCGTAATTGGCCGTACCGTTCAAGTCAAATACTTTATGAATGATGCCTTTTTCCTCGAACGTGTTTAAGATGCGGTACAGCGTAACTCGGTCAATATCATTCATTACGCTCTCCAGGTCGGGCTGCGAAGTGGCCGTATTTTTGGAATACATCATGGACAGCACCCTTAACCGCGGCGCAGTTTTTTTAAGATTATGCTTCTGCAGCATATCTTCAAACTGGTAGTTATTTTTTACTTGTGCCATTTTAATGCAAATTTAACAAAAAATGCAATTACGCCGCCTTGTGACTTTCATGTTCATGTGCATGATTGTGCGCGTGTTTGATGTGGAAAAAGTTATCGCCCGCCCTGCAAGTACCCGCGTATTTGTAATTGATGAAATGCGCCAATGCAATGGTAAAACCGCCCACAGGCACAATAACGGCCTCTATCCAGCCTTTTGTAAATAAATGGCCGATGATGATGATCAGAAAGCCGGTTATTAGCAAAGCCAATGGCAACACGCGGTGATGCTCTTTAAAATAAGAGTTACCGATAGATGAGATGCCCACAACCAAGGCGGTGATGATCATGATCCACTCTACCCAGGGGTTAGCCAAAAAGCCGAGGCCCACCAAGGGCAAACTGGTAAAAAACACCGGTACCGCCGCGCAATGTATAGCACAAAGCGTAGACGCCGTCATTCCAATATTGTCCAGTTTTATGGTCTTTAACCTCGAGATCATGTTGCAAAGATAATACAAATGCAACATTATTGTATTTAGAATTGTTTGCGATTTGTCAGAAAATAATATTTAACCCCAATATCTTAATAAAAAAAACATCGATTTTTAGTGCAAATAATTGACCAAAATCCGCATAAAAATCACCAAAAAAGCCCTCTATGATTACTAATTATTGTATTTTAACCGCCAATAAACAAATTATGAAATACATCCTGCTGCTATTGCTGCTGCCTGTTTTTGCGCAGGCGCAAACCCGGCCGTCGAACCAAAACCTGTTTGATACCATCCCTTTTATACCCGACCATACTACCGACCGGCTGGAACAATTTAAAAAGCAACCCATAACCAAAGGTGGTATCATCTTCTTAGGCAACAGCATTACCGAAACGGGCAACTGGGCCAAACTACTAAATGATACCACTGTGGTAAACCGCGGCATAGGCGGCGATATCACCTACGGAATACTAAGAAGGCTTGATGATGTAATTATCCGCCAGCCAAAAAAACTATTTATTTTGCTGGGCATCAATGACATTGGCAAGGATATCCCCGATTCGGTGATCGCTTACAATTACTACAAGATCATCAAACGGGTAAAAGCGGGTAGTCCGGCTACCAAGATCTTTGTACAAAGCATTCTGCCGTTAAACCCCACGGTCAAAAACTTTCCGCAGCATTACGACAAGGCCGAGCATATCCCGCGGGTAAACGCTATGCTAAAAGCGCAGGCGGCAAGCATGGGGTATACTTATATTAACCTGCATCCGCTCTTCCTCGATAAACAAAACCGACTGGACGCCAGGTATACCTTTGAAGGCCTGCACCTTAAACCCGAGGCGTATGTAGTTTGGGTGGCTTACCTAAAAAAAATGAAATACCTGTAATACTCTATAGCATGACTAAAACCAAAGTTGCCATACTTGGCGCCGGATTTATATCTGACATCCACGTAGAATCATACCAGCGCTTTATACCCGAAGCTGAGATAGTAGCCGTATACGCCCGCAATATAGATAAGGCCAAAGCCTTTGCAGAAAAGCATCATATCCCCGCTTATTTTGATGATGTAGATAAACTACTTGCCGAAACAGATTGTGAAGTAATAGACATTTGCGTACCCAATTACCTGCATGCTGTAAATACCATTAAAGCGGCAAACGCGGGCAAACATATCATCATCGAAAAACCACTTGCCGTTACCTTAGAGGAAGCCGATGAAATGATAGCTGTTTGCAAAGCCAAAAATGTAAAGCTGATGTATGCCGAGGAGCTTTGCTTCGCCCCTAAATACGAACGTGCAAGGCAGGTAGTAAAAGAGGGTGCCGTTGGCGAAGTGTACATGCTTAAACAAGCCGAAAAACACTCCGGCCCACACACCGATTGGTTTTACGACATCAATTTTGCCGGCGGCGGTGTGCTGATGGATATGGGCTGCCACGCCATGGGCTGGTTTCGCTGGATGCTGGGCAATGCTAAGGTTAAAAGTGTTTATGCCACTATGGATACAGTTTTACATGGTGCCCGAACCAAAGGTGAGGATAATGCCGTGGTAATTGTTGAATTTGAGAACGGTGTTACCTGCGTTGCCGAAGACAGCTGGGCCAAACATGGCGGCATGGACGACCGTTGCGAGATCTACGGCAAAGGCGGCGTTATATATGCCGACCTTTTTATGGGCAGCTCGGCGCTTACTTATAGCCGGGAAGGTTATGGCTACGCGATGGAAAAGGCAGATACCTCTGCCGGATGGAGTTTCACCATTTTTGAAGAAGTGTTTAACCAGGGCTATCCGCACGAACTGAAACACTTTATAGAATGCGTGCGCGAGGATAAAACCCCGTTGGTAACCGGCGAAGATGGCCGTGCAGTGCTTGAAATGTTATATGCCGCCTATGCATCTGCCGGGCAGGGCAAAAAGATAATGCTGCCATTCGCCCCAAAAGTTGACCGCCCTATTGACTTGTGGCTTAACCCCAAACAAGATTAATTATGAAAATATCAATATACGATACCAACGACGAAATGTCAAAAGCTGCAGCCGAACTGGTTGCCAAACAGTTGGCCGAAAAGCCCGCTTCGGTAATTTGTTTCCCTTCGGGCGATTCACCTACCGGGATGCTCAACTACATCGTGCAATGGGCAAACGATGGCAAAATAGACCTGAGCCAGAGCTTCTTTATCGGCCTTGACGAATGGGTGGGCATGGACGAGAACGACCAGGGTAGCTGTAAATATTATCTAAAGCATACCTTTTTTGATAAGCTAAATACCAAACTAATTAACATCACCCTGTTTGATGCCAAGGCAGAAGACCTGGATGCCGAATGCGAGCGCATGAACAACTTCATCAGCAGCAAAGGCGGCTTGGATATTATGATTGTTGGCATTGGCATGAATGGCCACTTAGGCTTAAATGAGCCCGGCACACCGTTCGACTTGTATGCACACCGATCGGAATTAGACCCGGTTACCGTGCAGGTAGGTCAAAAATATTTCACGAAGGAGACCGCGTTGACAGAAGGCATCACGCTTGGTTTAAAACATCTGGCAGAAGCTGGCATAGCTGTACTGATCGCAACCGGCGCTAAAAAAGCAGATATCATCCACGAAAGTTTGCAAGGTTTGGTAACACCCGAGGTACCGGCTTCTATCCTGCAAACATTGTCGAATGCTTTTGTTCTACTGGATAAAGATGCCGCGTCGGAACTGGAACATGGTGCCTGATATGAACGAAAAGCTGCAACATATCCAACAAGCGCTTCAAAATGCATCCACCCTACTGTGCGGTAAAAAAATTGCCGCCGGGTTTGATGGGTTTGTAGATTCCATTGTAAAAGTGGTTAACTACAAGAACGACTACGGCACGGTATTCTTCCGTACTATCAGCGAGTTTGGCACTTATATCAGCAGTAAAAGTGGTTCGGGATTTAGTTTAGAGAGCGAAGAACTGATACAAAAACTTGGCGGCAACATGCCTATTATGGCGAACGCGCTGGCAGGCATGGGCATCGGCGTAAATTGTGTTGGCGCATTTGGGGTTCCAAACGTTGCACCAGCTTTTACAGGCATGCATGCCAATTGCGAACTGCACAGCTATACCAACCCCGGCTTTACCACCGCCATGGAATTTGCCGATGGAAAGATCATGCTTGCCCAAATGACCGATCTGAACCACGCCAATTGGGATACCATTAAACAAACCGTCGGGCTGGAAAAACTTACAGAGGTTTTTACCCAAGCCGAGCTTATTTGTCTGGTAAACTGGAGCGAGCTTGACCATAGCAACAGCATGTGGCAGGGCTTATTGGACGATGTTTTGACAGGCCCACAATCAACCCAAAAACAATTCTTTTTTGATCTGTCCGATTGCTCTAAACGCAGCGCGGGGGCTATCACATCAGCCATAAAATTGATTGAACAATTTGGTACTTATGGGCAGGTAACATTAAGTTTGAACAGAAACGAGGCCAATATCTTTTACAGAACATTCATAGATGATGTCCTGCCTGAGGATATGCAGTTAATTGGCGAAAAACTGTTTACTGCGTTGAAAATCGATACAATTGTTATTCACAACTCAAAAATTTCAATTGCCTGGGATAAAAATGGCACTTACATTAACGAACCTACCTTTATATCTGATCCGAAGATCTCTACCGGCGCGGGCGATAATTTTAACGCGGGTTACTGTTTAGCTGTTTTATTAGGGTTTAACGCAGAAGCAGCTTTAATGATGGCTAATTCGACATCGAATATTTATATGAATACGGGCGAAAGCCCGGGGATAACGGAGTTGGCTGCTTATTTTGGTGGATAACGTCGGTAGACTTCATTAACTATTCTTGATGTCAAAACATTTCATTCATTGCCGTCGACTTTAGTCAACGGATAATAAACAAACAAATCTTGGCTTTAGCCAAACTAAGTCTTTGGCTAAAGCCAATGCCTTTTATTAACTATCCGTTCCATAAATGGGGCGGCAATGATGAGCATGATGGCTTTACCCTCGCAGAATTTACTCACCCCGACTACGCTACGCTGGTCGACCCTCTCTGCTCCGCAAACAGGGTAAGAACTACAGCTACACCCTCTTTCCGCGCAGCAAAGAGAGGGTCGCGCACGAAGTGCCGCGGGGTGAGTAAATTCTTCGATTTTTGTCGCCGCAGGGTCTCACATCTTGGACGCTGTACTGCCTTGCATTCTTGCGAAAAGCCTCTTTCAGAAGATCCCGCGAGAACAAAATTTTTACTTTTCCGATAAATTATTGCATCTTTAGGATACCAAAATTATAAACTTTAATGTCAGCAAATTTTACTGATAAAGGTTCGGGCGCTTTTGCCGAGAACACATTTGATGCAATTGTTATCGGCTCGGGTATCAGCGGAGGCTGGGCTGCCAAAGAGCTTTGCCAACAGGGACTAAAAACCCTTGTATTAGAACGTGGCCGGGATGTAAAACACCTTAAAGATTACCCTACCGCTACCACCCCGCCATGGGAATTTCCCTACCGTGGCCGCATGAACCTGAAGCATAACAAAGAAAACCCGCTGATCAGCAAAGCTTCCGGCTACGGTGATGACTGCGACCATTTCTTTGTGAAAGACGCCGACCATCCCTACGTACAGGAAAAACCTTTCGACTGGATCCGCGGGTACCAGGTTGGCGGCAAATCGCTTACCTGGGGGCGTGCAACACAACGCTGGAGCGAGTTTGAATTTACCGCACCCGAACGTTTTGGCTATGGCATTGGCTGGCCAATTGGCTATAAAGATGTGGCGCCATGGTATTCGCACGTAGAAAAATTTATAGGCATCTGCGGCAGCAAAGACGGCCTGGAAGCTATGCCCGATGGCGAGTTTCAAACTCCGTTTGAAATGAACGTGCCGTTGCAGCACATCAAACAATCATTAAAAGATAATTATACCGACCGCCACCTGGTGCATGCTCTTTGGGCGCACCTTACCGAGCCGCAACAGATTCACCTTGACCAGGGACGCGGCAAATGCCAGGCGCGCAACATGTGCGTGCGGGGCTGCCCGTTTGGCGGGTACTTTAGTTCGGTAAGTTCTACCCTTCCCTGGGCGCAAAAAACCGGGAACCTGACTATCCGCCCCCATTCTGTTGTCCATTCTGTTATTTATGACGAAAAACTGGGCAAGGCAAGTGGCGTACGCGTTATAGATGCCAACACCAAAGAGGTTATTGAATACCATGCCAGGGTGATCTTCGTGAATGCCTCGGCACTAAATACCAACCTCATCTTGCTCAACTCAAAATCAAACCGTTTCCCTAATGGTTTGGGTAACGATAGCGGTATGCTGGGTAAATACATTGCGTTCCATAACTACCGCGCATCGGTATCGGGCACGCTGGATGGTTATCTGGATAAATACTATTTTGGCCGCAACCCTACCGACCTGATATTGGTAAATTACCGTAACCTGCATAAACGCGACACCAATTATTTTGGAGGCTACACCACCTTTATGAATGCTTATCGCGACCAGCACCCTAACGACAGCGAGCAAGGCCAGGTTGGCGCGCAATACAAGGATGACCTTTGCGAACCGGGCGGCTGGCATGTATTTGCCTATCTACAGGGCGAAACTGTACCTGTTGAGAGCAATCACGTCCGCCTCAGCGAAACGGAAAAAGACCAGTGGGGTATTCCATTATTGGTAACATCGGTAGAATACCATCCCAATGACGACCTCATGACCGAAGACTTTTTGAATACCACAGCCGAAATGCTGGAAAAAGCCGGTGTAAAAAACATCAGCAAACACAACAACAAGCAATCGCCGGGGTTAGATATTCATGAAATGGGCGGTGTACGCATGGGTAAAAATCCTAAAACATCCTTACTAAATGCCAACAACCAGCTGCATGCCTGCAAAAATGTGTTTGTAACCGATGGTGCATGTATGGCAAGTACCGGCAACCAAAGCCCCTCAATATTGTACATGGCGCTTACGGCAAGGGCCGCGACTTTCGCTGTTAACGAAATTAAAAAAGGTAACCTTTAAAGATCATTTATGAGAAAACTGAGTTTTGTATTATTAGCAGCTATCGCGATAAGCGGCTGTAAAGGTAAAAGGGCGGCAAATTATCAGGATAGCACAACTGCATCATCAGATAAACCCGGTGAATGGGTAAATCTCATAGACCATAACACCATGGCCGGCTGGCACGCCTATGGTAAAAGCGCGGTTGGTAGTGCATGGAAATTAAAAGATGGCGAACTGCACCTAAATGCATCCAAAAAAGCCGACTGGCAAAGCGCGGGCGGCGGCGATATTGTTACCAATAACGAGTATGAGAACTTCGACCTAAAAGTGGAATGGAAGATAAGTCGCGCGGGCAATAGTGGCATTATGTTCTACGTGCATGAGGATACCACCCAATACAAATACCCATGGCAAACCGGGCCCGAAACGCAGATCGCGGATAACAAAGAGAATGAAGACGGTAAACTGATCAAACACCGCGCGGGCGACCTTTACGACCTGATGTCGATAGATAAAGAGATTGTAAACAAAGCGGGCAGCTGGAATAAAACTGAAGTGATAGCCAATAATGGCAGCTTAACCATTTTGGTTAATAACGAGGTTGTTTTAAAAACCACGATGTGGGATGCTAAATGGAAAAAGCTGATAGCGGGCAGCAAGTTTAAAGAATGGCCCGGCTTTGGCACTTATAAAAAAGGCCGCATAGCCTTGCAAGACCATGGCGCTGACGTATGGTTTAAAAATGTTGCGATCAAAAAACTATAGAACGACTTGAGAGACAAAGCCTTTTCTGCACACAGAGGAGGCTTTGTTGTTTTATGAAACAGCGTGTAACAGTGTTTATTCGAAAACATTCTTAACCCAATTAAAGCTAATAAAATTTAAAACCATCTTTACGCTATGCGCCTATTTCATAACATACTGGTTGGTGCTTTTTTGCCTTTTTCGTTATTTACACAGGCTGCAACACCTGCCAAACCTATTGGTTTGCGCATAGAATACCTTGTAAACCCCATTGGTATAGATAACACGCATCCCCGTTTAACCTGGATGCTGGCCGATAACCGCCAGGGCGCAAAACAAACTGCCTACCAGGTTTTTGTAGGGATGGATTCTGTGGAGGTAAGCCGTGGTAAAGGCGGCGACTGGACATCGGCCAAAATAGCTTCATCAAATATATTAGCCACTTATAATGGCAAGGCTTTACAGGCATTCAAAAAATACTACTGGAAGGTTGATGTTTGGGATAAAGATGGCGTAAAGGCTATATCATCTACGGTTAGCAGTTTTGAAATGGGTATGCTTAAAATGACCAACTGGAAAGGCACCTGGATAAGCGACGAGCAAGGTGTAAACGTAAAACCCGCCCCCTATTTCCGCACTACATTTGGTACTGGCAAAAAAGTAAAATCGGCAAGGGCGTATATTGCTGTTGCGGGTTTGTATGAACTTTATATCAATGGCGAAAAAATTGGCAATCACCGATTAGACCCCATGTACACCCGTTTTGACAGGCGTACCTTATATGTTACTTATGATGTTACCAAGAATATTATGGCTGGTAAAAACGCCATTGGCGTTCTGTTGGGCAATGGCTGGTACAATCACCAAAGCACCGCCGTTTGGGATTTTGATAAGGCATCTTGGCGTAACCGCCCGACTTTTTGTTTGGACCTGCGGATCACTTATGAGGATGGCACTTTTCAGACAATACGCTCGAGCGAGCAATGGAAAACCAGCTTTAGTCCCATTACTTTGAACAGTATTTACACTGCCGAGCATTACGACGCCCGCCTTGACCAGCCCGGATGGAACACCATCAACTTTAACGATACCAAATGGAAACCAGCATTTGCCCGCCCTGTGCCATCGCAAAATGTAACCGCACAGGCATTACACCCTATACGCAATGTAGACGAGATCCCCGCAAAAACCATGACTAAAATAGACGATGGCGCTATGGTTTTTGACCTTGGCAGAAATATATCCGGTGTAACCAAATTTACCGTAAAAGGTAAAGAGGGTACGGTTATCCGCTTAAAACATGGCGAAAGGCTGTATAAGAACGGCCACGTGGATCTCTCGAACATCGACCTGCATTACCGCCCAACCGATGATAAAGACCCTTTCCAGGTAGATATATTTACGCTGAGCGGCAAAGGCGAGGAAACCTTTATGCCCAAGTTTAACTACAAAGGCTTCCAGTATGTAGAGGTTACCAGCAGTGAACCTATTGAACTGAGCACCAAAAGCCTTACCGGATATTTTATGCACAGCGATGTGCCGCCGATAGGTAAGTTAAATTCATCAAATACAACTATCAATAAGATCTGGGTGGCAACCAATAATTCGTACCTGAGCAACCTGTTTGGTTATCCTACAGATTGCCCACAGCGCGAAAAGAACGGATGGACGGGCGATGCGCATATAGCTGCCGAAACCGGTCTTTATAATTTTGACGGCATCACCGTTTACGAAAAATGGCTGGCCGATCATCGCGACGAGCAGCAGCCAAATGGTACATTGCCATCTATCATCCCAACAGCAGGCTGGGGTTACGAGTGGGGTAACGGGCCGGATTGGACCAGCACCATCGCGCTTATTCCGTGGGATATTTACCTGTTTTATGGCGATACCAAGATCCTGAAGGACAATTACGAAAACATCACACGCTACGTGAACCACATTAACGACCTGTACCCTACCGGCCTTACCACCTGGGGCCTTGGCGACTGGGTGCCTGTAAAATCGGTATCGCCCGTGGAGGTTACTTCTACCGCGTACTACTTTGCAGATGTTACCATTGCGGCCAAAGTGGCCGGTATACTGGGCAACAAAGCCGATAAGCAGAAATACATCGCGTTAGCCAGTAAAATTAAGAAAGCGTTTAACGATAAATACCTGGACAAAAAAACAGGATCCTATAATAAAGGCCTGCAAACAGAACTTGCCGTGCCGCTTTACTGGGGCATGGTTCCTGATGCTTATAAAGCTAAGATCGCCGCGCGACTTGCTGAGCGTGTAAAAGCTGACAACTTCCATTTGGATGTGGGGATCTTAGGTGGTAAAGCTATTTTAGGCGCTTTAAGCGACAACGGTTACCCGGATGTTGCCTACAAAATTGCATCGCAGGAAACCTATCCTTCATGGGGTTGGTGGATGGTGAACGGCGCTACCACACTTTACGAAAACTGGAATATAGATGCCAAGCATGACATATCACTTAACCACATCATGTTTGGTAATATTGGTGCATGGCTTTACAGCGGCATTGCAGGCATTAAACCCGATGAAAAACAACCGGGCTTTAAAAACGTGATCCTGCAGCCAAACTTTGTTCCCGGCTTAGAACAATTCACTGCCGAGCATGCAAGCCCGTACGGCAAAGTTGTTTCCTCGTGGAAACGCAATGGCAATGCGGTAGAGTATTCGGTAACCGTACCTGCTAATACATCAGCAGATATTACTTTCCCGCTAAATGGTGGTAAAAAAGCTTCTTTAGGTGGTAAGCCTGTTAGTGGTGTTTACCATGTGAGTGCGGGGTATTATAAGTTTGTGGTGAAGTAAACGCACACACCTCTCCGCGCGTTATTGCAAGGTACGAAGCAATCTCTCAATGACGGTTTTGTTTTAAAGTCGTATTTTTGCACTATGTCCCAAACTCAAATATTAACCCTCGATGATATTAAACTGCTTGTTGATACTTTCTATCAGCGCATCCAGTCTGACGAATTATTAGGGCCTATATTTAACGAGCGCATACAGGACAAGTGGCCTATCCATCTGGAAAAGATGTACCGTTTCTGGCAAACAGTACTGCTGGAAGAATATACTTACAATGGCAGGCCTTTCCCTCCGCATGCACAGCTACCCGTAGGGCCCGAGCATTTCGCCCTATGGCTTGCGCTTTTCACTCAAACAGTTGATGAACTTTTTACCGGCGGCAAAGCTACGGAAGCAAAATGGCGTGCAGCTAAAATGGCCGAGATGTTTCAGCATAAGATCGCTTATTTGAAGAATAACCCGTTGAATATTGTTTGACAACTTTTTGTCATCCTAAACGATAGCAAAGGGTTTAATGTACATCATGCATGTAGGCGAATAGATGCTTTACGATGTTCAGCATCACAAACCAAACATGTCAGTCTGAGCTTGTCGAAGACTTTTACAATTCGCGAATGGTTCTACAGGCTCACTATTACACATCAGAGCGTTTCCACCTCATTAGGGTGCCTGGGTTGCCAGTAGGCGTAGTAATAAGCCAGGCAGAAAACGCCCAGCAGAAAAGGGATAATAGCTAAATGTTTATAGGTAACCATACCATAAACGTGGTGCCCGTCGAAGTTCATAAATTCGCTGATCATCCAATAGGAATTAGCGCTGATCCAAAAGGTAATGGCCAGGTTGTGGCAAAGTTCGGATACCATATCGCGGGTGCGGTAGGCTATCATGATAGAGATAAACAATGTCGGGATGATCATGACCAGCCCCAGCGGTTTCCACAAAAGGCACCAGCCTATATCTTTAAAAAGCCAGAAAACGATGTGCAGGTTTTCCATCCTGCGGTACTTTAGGGGTATGCTGTATTGCGACATGGTAGTGCTAAAATAATAAATTATTTTATTTGCAAACCGTGCTATTTAAGCCAGTCGTACCAGTTTTTGATGTGATATACGTAACCTAAAAACTTATCATTATTTACGCTGGAGATGATCTTCCACTCTTTCAACTCGGGGATAAATTGAGGCGCTTCCAGTCCGGCTTTAGCGGCGGCCTGTGTGTAAAAAAACAATTTTGGTAAATGGTGCGGAGTGCAAGCGTTAAAGGTAAAGCCAAAAGCGTCCTTATCTATCACCGCGAGCGTAAAGCCCACACAATCCTGCTGATGGATCATATTTACCGGAGCTAAACCGTTCGGAATATCTTTTTTCCCGGCAAAGAACCTGCCCGGTTCGCGGCCGGGACCAATCAAGCCGCCAAAACGGATAATGGTGGTTTTGAAATTGATTTGTTGATTAAAAAGTACTTCGGCCTCAAATAACACACGGCCCGATGGGGTGTTTGGTTTAGAATCGCTTAGTTCGTTCAGTTCCTGGTTTTGGTCGGCATAAACGCCTGTAGAACTAATGAGAATAACTTTTTTAATGTTATGCTGATCGATGGCATCAATCACTTTTTTAAGCTTCGGCACATACTCCGCCCCTGCCCCCGAACGGGCTTTTGGCGGGATGGCAATCACCAAAACATCGCAAGAAAAAAATATAGGGTCGTATAGTAAACGATCTGGCGATAGATCGATAAGGAAAGAATTGATGCCTTCTTCATTAAGTATTGGCAGTTTATCCGGCGAAGTGGTAGAGCCGTTAACCGTTACGCCACGGGCAACAAGCGCTTTAGCCAGTGCCAACCCGTACCATCCGCAACCTAAAATACTAACCGTCATACAAGGGCTAATATAAGGAGCATCAAGCGAATGCTAAAACAAAAACCAATGTTATATTTGTGCATGGATACTCCGCAAACTTTACCTGTTTTAACCGATACCGAACTGCGCGTACTTGGCTCGCTGATGGAAAAAAGCAAAACCACACCCGATTATTACCCCATGACGCTTAACGGCCTCACCGCTGCATGCAACCAGAAAACGGCACGCCGACCGGTGGTTGATTATGACGAGAACACGGTAATGCTGGCATTGGATACTTTGAAACGTAAAGGGTTGATCTCTACCGCTACAGGCGGCAGCAGTCGTTCTACTAAATACAAACATAATTTTGGCATTGTGTTCCCGGTTGTACCATCAGAAGTAGCGGTGATCTGTTTGCTTATACTGCGTGGGCCGCAAACACCGGGCGAGATCAACACCAACTCGGGCAGGTTATATGAGTTTGAAGATTTAGACGAGGTGCAGGCCATGCTGGAAAAACTGGCTACCGATGAAACCCCATTCGTAACACAATTACCCAAACGCCCCGGCCAAAAAGAAGTGCGCTACCGCCACCTCTTAGGCGGCACAATTATAGAAGACGATGCACAGGACGAGCCAACCCGCAGGGCAAATACATCTGAATTGGAAGAACGCCTGAGCAAGGTAGAAACCGAACTGGCCGAACTAAAAGAGGCCTTTGATAAACTAATGAAAGAACTTAGCTAACATGATGAGCGGCGTTATCGTCGGTTAGTTTACGTTCGATGTGTTTATCGGGCACCAGCCAAATCAGCAGCACAATAAAGTACATGCTAAAGGCAATTCACGAGTGAATAAATGAAACCGCGATAGTGGCAGCATAAATACCCGTAGAAATTTTTCCTTTGGTATCGCTACCTATTGTCAAATTGTTTTATTTAAGATCACAAATGGCAATGGCTTACATATCGGTATAGTCGGGGTTTTCGCCAGCCATACCCAGATAAAACTATAGCTTGCCGTGCCGCAACCCGAATGAATGCTCTACGGCGGCAAAACTATTGCGTTATAATTATCCATTACCACGTGGCGCGTTTCCTGTCCCTCACCCATGTAATGAAAAACCCATTGTCCATCGGGCAGGTCGAAATAGAAACAGGCTTGCATCCGGCTGTTGTTTATCCGTTAAAAACCGCTTCCCTATCTATTCGGTTTGGTAAGTTATAAAATCTTGAGGATGTACAGCATCTAACACTTTCAATGCAAGAATATTTATACAGCAAAGTAAGCAAATAATATTCGCCTGCAAATGCCTTTAGGCTTTCCCGGTGGAGTTTAGGTTGCCAACCGAAATATCAAAAACATCCTTTAAAGCTTTTTTTGCGGCATAATACCCGCACATGCCATGCACGCCACCACCCGGAGGGGTTGATGATGAACAAATATACATGCCTTTTTCAGATGTTTTGTATGGCGAATAACGCAATGCGGGGCGGGTAAAAAGCTGGCCAAGGTCTATCACGCCGCCATTGATATCGCCGCCTATATAGTTGGGGTTATACTCTTCCATCTGCGTTGTATCCATAGTGTGTTTGGCAAGGATGGTGTCTTTAAAGCCCGGTGCGTAACGTTCAATTTGCCTTTGGATAATCTCTGTCATACTTTTGGTGGAGCCATTGGGTACATGGCAATATGCCCAGGCGGTATGCTTGCCTTTTGGCGCGCGCGTATCATCATACAAGCTTTGCTGGGCTAACAGCACGTATGGTTTATCGGGGTGTTTACCGTTCCATGTTTGCTGCTCGGCATCGCGTATCTCGTTTAAGGTATTACCTAAATGAACGGTACCGGCTCTACGGCATTCTTCGGCCTCGAAAGGGATCTGCTCGCTAAGCGCCCAATCTACTTTATAAACACCCATGCCATAGCGGTAGCGTTCCAACTGCCACTTGTAAATAGATGAGAATTTATGCCCGGCTATTGCCAATAATTGTTTCGGGGTGATGTCGAACAATATCGCATGGGTGGATGGTAACTGATCTAATGACTTAATGTAAGTATCTGTCTGGATAGTCCCGCCTATAGATACAAAATAGCCAGCCAGCGCGTTGGCTATACTGTTAGAGCCACCTTTAGGTATAGGCCAGCCTTGCAGGTGCCCCGCAGCCATCAATACCAATGCAATTGCCGATGTGGCCAGGTTGGTGATGGGTTGAATAGCATGCGCCGCCATACCGGCAATTAGGGCCTTTGCTTGTTTGGTTTTGAATTGATTTGCCAGCATGGTAGCCGATTTTATGGCATCCAGCCCAAAGCTTGCCAACGCCAGTGGGTGTTTAGGAAAATGCAGCGGGCCTAATATATCGGCATCTATCAAAGGCCAGTTTTTAGTGACTGATCCCATTAATTTGCGGTAAGTCTGCTCGTCCTCTCCTAAATGCTGCGCGGTCAAGTCAATACTCCGGCATAGTATGGCGGGTTTTGCGTGTTCTAACGGGTGGGCAGCATCAATTTCGGGATAGATATAATTCAAACCAAAATCGGCCAGCGGCAAGGTTTTCAAAAATGGCGACGCAGCTGCCAGCGGATGAATGGCCGAGCAGATATCATGCTTAAAACCGGGCAGGGTAAGTTCGGCCGTGCGTAAACCACCCCCTATCTCGCTTTTAGCTTCGAGCAGTAGAACTTTGAGGCCTTTTTGCTGCATGAGTATAGCAGCAGCCAACCCGTTAGGGCCCGAGCCTACTATAATTGCATCAAAGTCTCGTTTTTCAAGCACCATCGTTCAAATTAAAAGTCCGAGTAATCTGTAGGGTATAAAAATGTGATCTCCGCTTTGGAAACACTATTTTGGAACTCCTTACGTGTCGAAAGATCCTTCCATTGCGCATCCTTTACAAATGCATCCCAATGTTTATCCCTGTCCGCTTTATCGTTAAAAGTGGTGAGGTACATCAGGTTAGGCATTTTACTACCTGCAATAACGTTGCCATAAAATACTGAATTGAAGTTAAGGCGGTCAAACAGATCCGTTTCGCCGCTATTGAACATGCGTACTTTATTAAAGTTTAAGGCTTCTGTCGGGCTCTCATAACTGCGTAGTTCATATACGCGTTTAGCGCGTTCGCCGGTTAATTTTATAGCCGAAGGATGCGGACGGGTCACAAAGGCTGTCAGGATAATGGTTTCTATCCGGCTGTAAGGCGCCTTGTTATAAGCGGCGTTTGTATAATCCTGGGTGTTGGTTGCAAAAGCATTTGGTTCTTCGGCGGATGCATTGAACTTTTCAAGGGCCTTCCAATTTTTAAAGGGGATAAAAACATAGATCTTCCTGTCGGCAGTATCGGTTTCTACCGGCTTTAGTACGCCAACATTGGTAAATCCTTTTTTGTGCAGCATGGGGAGGTATGCGTTTTTCAGATAGCTATCCAATATACCCTCCTGCACCGGGGTTTTAAAATGGTAAACTTTTATCTCGTAATAATTACCGGTACCGGCAGATTGTGCTTTTAATATCATTGACGATACTACCAAAAGCAACGTCAATCCCGCACAGCGGAAAAGGGATTTATAAAACAGCATAATGGGTTAATTTTAGACTGCTAATTTATTCAAAAATAACGCATTTGCATCTTTTACCATGCTGCTTATTTGAACATATTATTAGTGCGTTTTAAACAAAAAGCCCACCATTTTCGTGGTGGGCTAATCTTATATTTTTATGAGGTTAGACTATAATTCCCTAACCCAAATATTACGGAAACTAAGCGGTTCGCTTTTGTCGCCATGCGCCTGTAATTTAATTGGCGACGGGCCATGTGCTTTCCTGTAAGCAGGTGTACCGATGTATTGCGTTGGGCCTAACAACTCAATGTTGTTTTCTACCAACACACCGTTAAATAATACGGTTACACGTGCCGGGGTTTTAATTTTATCACCATCAAATGTCGGTGCAGTCCAAATTACATCATAAGTGTTCCATACGCCCGGTGGCTTGGTTGGGTTTGCCAGGGGTATAAATTGCTTGTAGATGCTACCCGCCATACCATTAACGTATGTTTTGTTGTTGTACGAATCTAAAACCTGCAGTTCGTAACCGTCATCACCTTTACCAATAGAGGCTAAGAAAACGCCGCTGTTACCGCGTGCCTGGCCTGTACCGCTGATGTTTGCAGGTACTTTCCACTCAATATGTAACTGGTAACTGCCAAATGATTTTTTGGTTTCGATGTTACCAGATTGTTTGTTAACGGTTAAAACATCGCCTTTAACATCCCATTTTGCTTCGCCGCCACTGGCAACGTCTTTCCATTCGCTAAGGCCGGTTTTGCCGTCAAATAAAACGGTTGCGTCAGATGGTGCATCTGTGGTTACTTTACCTGCCGTTACAACTTTAGGAACAGGCTCCCATTTTTCGGTATCTTCCGGTTTGCTTTGCGCATTTGCCAAATAGGCTGTGCCTGTTAACAATGCAGTTAAAATTACTTTATACTTCATAGTTTTTGGATTTGATGGTTGGCTTATAAGTAAAGCTTGTTTTTTAAGTAAGCGCTACTTTGCGCGATGCTTTTGTAAGGATCGATATTGGTAAAGTTTTCCTGTTCTACCAGGTAATGTTTAATACCCGCCAGTTTTGCTTTAGCCAAAATGGTTTTAAAATCAATACTGCCCGATCCTATCTCTGTGTTCAATTCAGGGTTGGTTTTGTCCATATCCTTTATGTGTACCATGGCGAAACGGCCCGGATGTTTTTTAAAGATGGAAACCGGATCATGCCCTGCACGCACTACCCAATAAATATCCATTTCCATGGCTACTAATTTAGGGTCGGTTTTGGCAAGGATGGTATCGTAAAAGGTTGTGCCTTCTACTTTCTCCCACTCAAAATTATGGTTGTGGTAACCTAATTTCAATCCTTCTTTTTTACAAACCTCGGCAGCTTTATTCATCTTGTCGGCTATCGAATTAAAATCGGCAGCAGTTTTGATGAAATCGTGGTTTAATGATGGGATAACGATATAAGTTTGGCCGGTTGCATGGGCTGCTTCGATGTAGCTGTAAAACTCATCTGTTTTGCCGGTGCCAAAAAATTCGTTCATACCGTAGTGGCCGCTTGGTGTTTTTAAGCCGTTCGCTTTTAACACCGCGCTAAATTCTTTCGCGCTTAAGCCCCAAAAACCGTTTTGTTTTGAGTAGCCAAAAGTTTCTACCTCTTTGTAACCTGCTTTTGCGATTTTTGCTAATACGCCTTTAGGATCTTTTGGTAACTGATCGCGTAAGCTGTATAGTTGGATCCCTACGCCATTTACGCTTTTTGCCGATAGTAACGATGGTGCAAGCACCATACCTGCCGACGCTAAGCCCGCCTGCGCTAAAAATGTTCTTCTGCTTGTCATTATATTTAATTGGTTGATGTAAGTATTGTAGCCCCTCTAAATCTCCCCCGTTAGGGGAGACTTTAAAAAGTTATTTTTAAATTAAACATCGCAAATATGTACCGCCTTGCGTAAGGATGCCAGCTTGTCTTTTTGCTTAGGAATAAACTCCTGGGCAACAAAGCCTTTATGCCCTACTTCTAATACCGCGCGCATAATGGCAGGGTAAAAAAGTTCCTGGGTT
The DNA here is from genome assembly GCF_024055595.1 of Mucilaginibacter aurantiaciroseus. Lineage (GTDB taxonomy): Bacteria > Bacteroidota > Bacteroidia > Sphingobacteriales > Sphingobacteriaceae > Mucilaginibacter > Mucilaginibacter aurantiaciroseus. The sequence goes on along the minus strand of NZ_JAMXOF010000001.1, from coordinate 693,076 downwards.
TCGTCAATCTCGTTACGGCCCGGTACGCCACCTGTGTGGTAATGCGCAATGTATTGGTGATGATCGCGGATGTTACGGATAACGTCGCCTTCATCAATCTGCATGTGGTAGATATCGTAAAGCAATTTAAAGTTCTCCGATCCTAAACGTTTGCAAAGTTCAGCGCCCCATGCGGTATGGTCACACTGGTAATCTTTATGGTCAATTTTGCTGTTCAATAGCTCCATTACCAAAACAACGTTGTGCTGCTCGGCCAGTTTCACCATTGGTTTAAGCCCTTCCACGCAGTTCTTCCATCCTTCTTCATCGGTTTTTCCTCTACGGCTGCCGCTAAAGCAGATGAGGTTTTTATACCCTGCTGCCGCAACCTTTGGGATCATGGCTGCATATTGCTTGTGCAACTGCGCGTGAAACTGTGTATCACCAAAACCATCCGTAAGGTTAATTTCGGCACCATTGCACATGGAAGAGAACAGGCCGTGCTTTTTAAGCGTAGGCCAATCTTCGGGGCCAACCAGGTCTATCCCCTTTATACCAATATCCTTCGCGGCAACGCAAAGTTGCTCTACAGATATATCACCATAGCACCAGCGGCAAACCGCATGGTTAATGTTTCCTTTTAAATTATCAGCCATGGCTTCTTTATGTTCCGACTTGAAAGACGATAGCATACCCGATGCGCCAATGACCGCCGACCCTGCCAGCAAACTCTTTATAGCCGATCTTCTGTTTGTATTAGCCATAGTTATACTTCTACCCTGCCGGTACCCGGTTCTTGAATATCCAATCCCGGTTTAGTTTGGATCTGGTTAGTATCCTTAAATGCCAATAGGAATACTACTAACACTACAGCCGCAATACCCGCAGGTATCAACCATATTGTTTGCCAGTTGTGGGCGGTTGCTGATACTTTAAATTTATCAACTATAGGGCCCGATATGTAAGAGCCGATAAGCATACCCACACCGTATGTAGCTAAGGTAATAAAACCCTGTGCAGCACTTTTGAATTTCTCGCCTGCAAGGTTATCGGTATATATCTGACCGGTTACGAAGAAGAAATCGTAACAGATACCGTGCATTACTATACCTGCGATTAGCATCCAGTAGTTTGCACCCGTATCGCCGTAGGCAAAAAAGATGTAACGGATCACCCACGCCAGCATACCTACTGCCAGCATCTTTTTAACGCCAAGGCGCACAAAGAACAGCGGCATTAACGCCATAAATAAGAACTCGGACACCTGACCCAAAGATTGTACGCCGGCTGCTGCCTTCATACCTACTTCGTTAAGGAACGGGTTTGTAAAGTTATAGTAGAATGCCAGCGGGATACAAATTGCAACCGATGCCAAAAAGAACGTTAGGTATGATTTGTTTTTAAGTAAACCTAAAGAATCGAGGCCTAATATATCGCCAAGGCTTGCTTTTTGGCCTTTTTTTGCAGGCGGTGTAGCAGGTAAAGTAAAGCTTAGTAAACCTAAAATTAAAGATGCACCCGCAGCCATTTTAAAAGTTAATACTAAGGAGTTGCTTTGCTCCCATCCTAACCAGCCAATTACCAAACCGGCTATGATCCAGCCTAATGTACCAAATACGCGTATCGGCGGAAACTCCTTGCTTGGGTTTGCCATTTGTTTAAACGACACCGAGTTTACCAACGCGAGGGTAGGCATGTAAACGATCATGTAAGCAAATATTATTGGGAAAAAGCCTTCGAAATTCGTTTGTGTTGTGATGTAAAACAATAAAGCTGCACCGGTAAGGTGCAAAATTCCCAGTACTTTTTGGGCTGAGAAAAATCTGTCGGCTATTAATCCAATAATAAAAGGCGCTATAATAGCACCCCATGATTGTGTGGCATAGGCATTACCATTTTGCACGCCTGTAGCGGCCAAAGTTTTGCCTAAATACGTCCCCATAGTTACAAACCATGCACCCCAGATAAAAAACTCCAGGAACATCATGGTAGATAACTTAACGCGCGTTGTTACGGTCATAATTGGTTTTGGTTTTGGTTTAAATTAATTGGTTAGGTTGGTTTACTTATTTTACGGTTAAGATGTACTTAACCATTTCTTTTGCATCGGCCAAAGGCAGGTCAGGGTGGCCTGTCATACCAACGGATCCCCAGTTACCGCTACCACCTTTTATTATTTTTCCTGCCAGCATATCAATATCGCTTTCCTTGTATCTTTTGGCGATATCAACCAGCGCAGGGCCAATAACTTTACTTTGCGCGTTGTGGCAGGTGTTACAATCGCTGTTTGCCATTAATGCTTCGCCTTTGTTGGCCGGCGTACCGCTGTTGTTATCGGTACCAATTTTATTTGCTGCTGTACTGTTAGCCGCGTTGCTTTGTTGTGCTACAGCGTTGTTGTTGCTTGATGCTGCACTGTCCGTTTTATCACCTTGCGTTGCGTTGCCACCACAGGCTGCCAATGCCAGGCTTATACCTAATATTACGAATACCTTTTTCATTTTGCGTTGTGTTTATTTTAGAGCGTTTTTATTACGTTTTATTTATAATCCAATTAGTGATCTGTTAAATGCGTCATCGCTGCCCGATGCCGCGAAATCATCAAAGGCACGATCTGTTATCCTGATGATATGGTTTTTGATGAACTGCGCGCCTTCGCGGGCGCCATCTTCCGAGTTTTTTAAGGCACACTCCCACTCCAGCACTGCCCAGCCTTTGTAATCGTACTGGGTTAGCTTGCTAAAGATACCTTTAAAATCAACCTGCCCATCTCCTAACGAGCGGAAACGGCCTGCGCGGTCGATCCAGTCGGCATAGCCACCGTAAACACCTTGCCTGCCCGTAGGGTTAAACTCGGCATCCTTTACGTGGAACATTTTGATGCGTTCGTGGTAAATGTCGATGTATTCCAGGTAATCCATCGCCTGCAATACAAAGTGCGATGGATCATATAACAAATTAGCACGCTTATGGTTGTTTACTTTGCTCAAAAATCTTTCGTAGCTCACACCGTCATGCAGGTCTTCGCCCGGGTGGATCTCGTAGCAAAGGTCAATCCCGTTCTCGTCAAATACGTTCAGGATCGGTTCCCAGCGTTTGGCAAGCTCGTCAAAAGCAGCATCAACCAAACCTGCGGGGCGCTGCGGCCATGGATAAACCATGCCCCAGATAAGCGCACCACTAAAGGTAACGTGCGCATCCAAGCCCAGGTTTTTTGATGCTTTGGCTGCTGCATGTAACTGCGATACCGCCCATTTTTGCCTTTCGGCAGGGTTGCCTTTAACCTGTGCGGGTGCAAAGGCGTCGAACAGGCTATCGTAAGCAGGGTTAACCGCTACTAATTGGCCTTGTAAATGTGTAGACAGCTCAGTAATTTCTAAACCGGCTTCGTTCACAATACCTTTTATCTCGTCGGCGTAGGTTTTGCTATCGGCCGCTTTTTGCAGGTCGATAAAGCGCAGATCATTGGTTGGCAGCTGCACACCTTTGTAACCTAAACCGGCTGCCCACTGGCAAATCGACTTCAGATCGTTAAACGGTGCTTCGTCACCAATAAACTGGGCTAAAAATATGGCCGGTCCTTTAATGGTAGTCATGTGTTAGATAGTATATTTTGTCCACTTCTCGTTGCTCTCGTTTGATGCAACAACATTGTTTATAAATGCCATGCCCCTGATACCATCGTCGATAGACGGGAAATCGAGCCATTCGGCATTTGGTTCCACTCCTTCTATTTTAGCACTAAGCGCTAAAGCGAAATTGCGGTATAAGTTACCGAAAGCTTCTAAATAACCTTCAGGGTGGCCTCCCGGTGTGCGGCAGTTTGATGTAGCGTAGGTTGATAATCTGTCGGCATAGTTGCTACCTGCGCGTAAAGTTTCGGCAGGTTTGTCTATCCATTTCACGGTTAGGGTATTTGGCTCCATCTGGGCCCATTCTAAACTACCTTCTTCACCGTACACACGGATCTTAAGGGCGTTCTCCTCACCTGCTGCAACTTGCGATGCGATCAGTGTACCTGTAGCGCCTTCTTCAAAGCGTAAAAGTACCGCGCCGTCATCATCAAGCATACGGCCATCAACCACAATATTTAAGGAAGCATTAAGCTCCGTAATCTTCAAACCTGAAATATATTCGGCAAGGTGGGCTGCGTGTGTACCAATATCGCCCATACATCCACTTTTACCCGATTTTTTAGGATCTGTACGCCATGCTGCGCCGGCATTTCCCTCACGTTCAGACAAGCGGCTTAACCAGCCCTGCATATACTCAACATAAATCTTTCTAACTTTACCAAGCTTACCGCTTTTAACAAGCTGCCTGGCCTCTTTTACCATTGGGTAACCAGCGTAAGTGTGAGTAAGTAACAACATCAGGCCGGTTTCTTCAACCTTAGCTTTTAGCTGCTGGGCTTCTTCTAATGTAAAAGTTACGGGTTTTTCTACCACCACGTTAAAGCCATTCTCTAAAGCCTGCATTGCCGGGGCAAAGTGGGCAAAGTTTGGTGTAACAATGGTTACAAAGTCCATACGTTCATCCGCCGGCTTTTGAGCCTCAGCTTTAAACATATCATCATAGGTGTCGTAAATTCTGTCGGGAGCTAAAAAAAGCAGTTTGCCGCTTTCCTGTGCTACATCGGCATGCATGCTTAGTGCACCGCATACTAAATCAATTTGGCCGTCCATGTTGGCTGCAATACGGTGGATGGCCCCGATAAAGGCATCCTTTCCGCCCCCGATCATGCCCATGCGCAATTTTCTGTTACTCATATTATGGTAGATAAACTTTTAAGCCCTGCCCCGCAAGTTAGCAGGGAGGATTTAAAAGTATAAAATTTAGAATTAAAAACAAAAGCCCTTCCGCAGGAACGGAAAGGCTTATTTTATAATGTCCTATGAAAGTGCCCAGGCCCTGTCCCCTTTTTTGTAGGGATAGTTTCCATCATATTTTCCCGGTACCGCTACGTAGCGTAATGCTTTTGTAGCGCCTTCTTCTGATGTGAAGAAACCCAGCAGGGTTAATTGTTTAATCATGGTGAAGTAGTGGTTAGGATCTTCAGGTTTTTTAGTTTTTGAGTATTCCTTTGCTTCTTTGTCAAGGTCGGTCAAAATCTCGGTACGTTGCTTGGCGTCTGCTTCCATAAAGCTCTTTTTAAACTTTTTGTCGGTTGCTTCGTTTAGCTGAGATAAACCTTTATTGAAGATCTTCTGGTCAGCTGCCGTGTAGCAATCACGTACCATAATGGCCATAAAACCACCAACGTTTGCCGCTTTAGCACCCGGGGTTTTGGTTTCTGGTAAAATAGTTTCGCCAACCTCATTTAAATATGCGGTGGTTTCTTTTGAAAAAAGGTCATCTGTGTTAACCTTGCTTCCGGATTTACAGCCTGATATGAAGAACTCGGCACCTATTACCGTTCCTCCAAGTATCAAACCAACTCTGCTTATCGCGTCTCTTCTATTCATTTTTTATAGAATTATGAGTTAATATTTTAATTGTTTTTTATTACTAAGCCTTCAGCTCAAAACCCGCAGGGTATTGGCGTTTAACGTACTGGTTAACAGCATCAAAGTTGGTAACCTTCATGGCATTGTTATCCCATGTGTATTTAAATTCACCGCCTTTAAGATCATGGCCACGTACCGCTAAATTAGCCATCAGTAACGCCTCGGTAAGCGGGCCGGCAACTTCAAACGGAGAGCTTACTTCCATTTTACCGTAACCTGCTAAACATGCCTCTACCCACTGCGCGTAGTGGCCGTTAGCGCCACCCGGTACACGTTTGTATTTTTGAGGTGCCTTCGCATCTTTGGTACGCTCTTTTGGCAACAAAGTAGCCGCATCAGAATAAGTACTGGCGTACATTTTACCTTTTGAACCAATAAATAACGTACCGTTACCTTCTTCGCCACCCCATTTTTCGTTAGGGCCAAGCTCTTCAGGTCTTTCCGGTTGGATACCACCATCCATCCAGTGAAGGGTAACATCACCTTTTGTTTTGGCTGTTTTTGGGAATGTTAACGTGATATGGCTTGATGGAGGGCAGCTCTCAGGGAACGATCCTTTCCTAAACGAATCAACATAAACACTACCAACACTTGCCTGTACATCTTTAACATACTGAAGGCCTAACACACGGAAAGGGGCTTCAACCAGGTGGCAACCCATATCGCCAAGGGCGCCGGTTCCATAATCCCACCAGCCACGCCAGTTAAAGGGAACAAGTTTTTCAACGTAATCCTTTTTAGGTGCTGTACCTAACCACAGGTCCCAATCCAGTTCTTTTGGTATATTTTGGCTTGGATCGGGCCATTTGATGCCTTGCGGCCATACCGGGCGGTTAGTCCAGCAGTAAATAGTATCCACATCGCCAATAAGGCCTGCATCGTACCATTCGGCCATTAAACGGGTACCATCATTTGATGCACCCTGGTTACCCATTTGGGTAACCACCTTAAATTTCTTGGCAGCATCCGTTAATAAACGGGCTTCCCAAATATCATGCGTTAGGGGTTTTTGCACGTAAACGTGTTTGCCCTGCGCCATAGCATTGTAAGCTATAATAGCGTGGTTATGATCTGGAGTTGATACAGACACGGCATCAAAATGCTTGTGCTCTTTATCGTACATCTCGCGCCAGTCCTTATAGTACTTAGCTTTGGGGAATGCCGCTCTTGATTTTGCTGCGCTACGGTCGTCAACGTCGCACAGGAAAGCAATATTAGCTTTTCCGCTTTTAGCAAAGTTCGCAATATCACTTTCGCCCTTACCGCCGGCACCTACACCTGCAACATTAAGCATATCGCTTGGTGCGGTGTAACCGGTTCCGCCTAATACAAAACGTGGCACAATCATAAAGCCCGCGGCGGCTAATGCACCCGATTTTATAAAGTTCCTTCTCGAGGGGTTTGATTCCTCGTTCGTTATGGTTTCTTTCTCTTCAGTCATTGTAAGTCGAATTTCAATACTGTTAAATATTACCTTTCTTAAGTTCTTTTACCGCGAAGTCTACCGCACGGGCTGTAAGCGCCATGTAAGTAAGCGACGGGTTTTGGCAGGCTGACGATGCCATTGCCGCACCATCTGTAACAAATACGTTTTTGGCATCCCAAACCTGATTGTTGCCATTCAATACAGATGATTTTGGATCGCGGCCCATACGTGCCGTACCCATTTCGTGGATACCACGGCCTAATACAGGGTCAGTTGTGTAAGATTTTACATCTTTAACGCCTGCATTTTCCAGCATTTCTTTTGCATCGTTCATCATATCGATACGCATCTTACGCTCGTTATCTTTACACTCTACATCAAAAGCCAGGATAGGCAAGCCCCATTTATCTTTGTTGGTTTTGTCGAGTGTGATCTTGTTTTCGTGATACGGCAATGTTTCACCAAAACCGCCCATACCAAATCCCCAGCTTCCCGGTTCAGTTAAAGCATCTTTAAAATCGCCACCGATGTTTAATTCGGCAATATCACGGCTCCAACCGCTGCGGCTACCGCCACCCTGGTAACCAAATCCACGAATGTAATCGCGTTTTTCGCCATTTAAGTTACGGTAACGTGGTATGTATATACCATTAGCCCTGCGGCCAAAAGTGTATTTATCTTCAAAGCCTTCTACACGGCCACCAGCACCAACACCTAAGTGGTGGTCCATCACGTTATGACCAAGCTGGCCGCTGCTGCTGCCTAAGCCGCCTTCCCATACGTCGGTAGCAGAGTTCATTAACACCCAGGCGCTGTTTAGTGCCGATGCGTTAACGAAAACTATCTTTGCGAAAAATTCATATGTTTTGTTGGTTTCAGCATCCAATACTTCAACGCCTTTAGCTTTCTTGGTGTTTTTATCGTAAAGGATCTTGGTTACGATAGACCATGGGCGAAGGGTTAAGTTACCAGTTGCCACAGCAGCCGGTAAAGTAGCAGATTGTGTACTGAAATACGCACCAAACGGACAGCCTAACCAACACTTGTTACGGTACTGGCAATTTGTACGGTTGTTATGCGGCACGGTGATGTTGGCTGTACGGCCAATTACAAAGTGACGGGTATCTTTATAAAACTCTTTATAACGTTTCTGAACATCTTTTTCAACAATGTTCATTTCCATCGGCGGCATAAAATCGCCATCCGGAAGAATTGGAACGCCATCTTTGTTACCGGAGATACCTGCAAAGCGCTCTGCATAACCATACCAGTCGTGCAGGTCTTTATAACGGATAGGCCAGTCTGTACCTATGCCGTCTTTAGCGTTAGCTTCAAAATCGGTATCGTGCCAGCGGTAAGATTGACGGCCCCACATTAATGAACGGCCACCTACCTGGTAACCCCTAAACCAGTCGAAACGCTTAATTTCTGTGTACGGACTTTCTTTTTCGTTGGTCCAAAAATCCAGATTGGTCTCATTTAGTGGATAATCGCGTTTTAATACCGGGTAATCATCAATCATTTGTTGCGTACGGCCGCCCCTGTGTTCAAATTCCCACGGGCCTTTGTTTGCGTTTACGTAATCTTTGATGTGCTCGATATTTTTACCGCGCTCCAACATGATGGTTTTTAAGCCCTTCTCGGTCAGTTCTTTAGCAGCCCAGCCGCCTGAAATTCCTGAACCAATGACAATAGCGTCATAAGTGTTTGTAGACATAAAAGTATAGCGTTTAATAAAATGTTTTAGTAATTGGTTGTTCCGTCTAATGTATGAATAAAAATTATTTTACAAACTTTTTTCATTGTGTTTTTTATACACAATAAACCTCTCCCCAACCTTTCTTCGGTAGAGAGGGGCTTTATCGTGTTCCTTTCGGGTGAGGATTTAGGTGGGGCTTATATATTCCCCTTTTTCATTTCGCCTATTGCATGGTCTACCGCGCGGGCAGTAAAGGCCATGTAGGTAAGCGATGGATTTTGGCAGCCTGTTGATGTCATGCTCGCGCCATCTGTAACGTAAACGTTTGAACAAGCGTGCAGGCGATGCCATTTATCAAGCATTGATGTTTTTGGGTCTTTACCCATCCGTACGCCACCCATTTCGTGAATATCTAGCCCCGGTGCCCGGTGGTCGGTTGATGCCTGGATATTTTTGAAACCGGCCGAGGTAAACATTTCTGTCATCTGCTCCACGTAATCCTTTTTCATTTTCTCGTCGTTGTCATCATAATCAACCGAAATTCTCAATTGAGGTACTCCGAAAGGATCTTTCAGCGATTTATCTAACGCTACGAAGTTCGTTTCCTTAGGGATGGTTTCGCCCATCATGTGCGAGCCTACGTGCCAGCCGCTCAGGTCTTTTTTAACGAGGTTCTTTTTTAGATCTTCGCCAATGCCGTCGCTGCTGTGCTGCTCCCAGCGATAAGCGCTAAAGCCTGCCGCGTAACCGCGTAAAAAGTTAGTTTCCTGCTTATAAACATTTCTGAAACGAGGCATATAACCACCACCAGCCGGGTTACGGCCATCAGTGGTCCATTCCTTAGCCCCGTCATACTCGGCATTTATATGTGCCGAATAATTATGGAATGCTACGTATTTACCCAACGTACCGCTATCGTTACCCAAACCATTAGGGAAACGGTGCGATGTTGAATTAAGCAGTATGAGGTTACTATTTAAAGCCGCCGCATTTACAAAAATAACGTTGGCATAATATTCTATCGCTTCTTTGGTGTTGGCATCAATAACCCTTACGCCCGTAGCCTTGCCCTTTTTCTCATCGTAGATGATAGACTCCACAACCGAATGCGGCCTCAACGTGCAATGCCCCGAGCGTAACGCCCATGGAATAGTAGATGAGTTAGCACTAAAGTACCCGCCAAACGGGCAGCCGCGCTGGCAAAGGATACGCTCCTGGCATTGCCCCCTGCCCTGGTCCAGGTGGATCTGGTTTGGTTTTGATAAGTGTGCGCAACGGGCGCTTATTACGTGCCTGTTCTTATAATTTTTTTTAATGTGGTTACTAAAGAATGTCTCCACCGCGTTTAACGGGAATGCAGGTAAAAACTCACCATCGGGCAGTTCTGCCAGGCCATCTCGGTTACCCGAGATACCAGCGAATTTTTCTACATAACTGTACCATGGTGCAATATCCGCGTAGCGGATAGGCCAGTCTACCGCGAAACCATCACGTGCGGGGCCTTCAAAATCAAACTCGCTCCAACGTTGGGTTTGGCGTGCCCATAACAAGGATTTACCACCGGTTTGGTACCCGCGGATCCAGTCGAAAGGTTTTTCCTGCACATAAGGGTGCTCGGCATCCTTTACAAAAAAGTGGGCCGCATCCTCGCCAAAGGCATAGCAACGGTTCACTATGGGGTTTGCTTTCTGCACATCATCGGGCAAAACGCCATGATGCGGAAACTCCCATGGATATAAGTTTGTTGTTGGGTAATCTTTTAAATGCTTTACATCGCGGCCACGCTCCAAAACCAGGGTTTTAAGGCCTTTATCGGTAAATTCTTTCGCGGCCCAGCCACCACTCATGCCCGAGCCTATAACAATGGCATCAAACGTACGGTCCTTAATACTATCTATATTTAAATTTGCCATTATACTGCTGCAAGCTTTTTAACAGGGAAGTACGCGTTGTACCTGCCCGGAACCAATTCATAAACTATTTGCTTCGTCATAAAATATTTAGACGTAGTGTAACCAAACACGGTTTGGTCTTTTACCATTTTGTAAAAAGCGGTAAGCTTTGTAACATCCTTGTATTTTTCGTTTTTAGCGTTAATATCAACAGTATTTACAAAAGCTGTGCGTTCTGCAACGGTGGCTTCGTTAAACGATTTACCGAGTTGTTTTTTGGCGGCATCCGCAAAATCGCAAAGGCCTTTTATAAAATCGGCCTGGTGCTCTTTGTCGTAGCAATCATCTATCATTTTAAAAACAAACAGGTTGATGCCTAACTCGGCAGCACCCGGGGTATCTGTTTTTGGCAGGATGGTTTCGGCAAGGTTGTTAACCACTTTTTCCTGATCGGCATCTACCTTAAGCTTTTTTAGCTGTACAACAGGTTTACCCTTATCTGTTAGGCACGACGGCAAAATTGCCGCGCTGCCTAAAATAAGGGCCATGTTCCTGATGGCGATGCGCCGGTTCATATTTAAATTCAATGGGGAGGGATTAAATGTTATAAATACGGTTACGAGAGTGTAAGATAGTTTTTAACTCCTAATATCCCCACTTTTTCATGGTTTGTAAGTCAATTTTTACACAATCCATCGGGTCAAGGCCCTGGTATGATTCCTGTTCGATGATCAGATACACCGTACCGCCTACCTTTTTAGCTGTTTTCAGCACTTCTTTAACAGGTAAAACACCTTTACCAAGGATGGTACTTTCGTAACCGGTACCTTCATTTTTATCGGCGCTTTTTATCTCGTCCTTCACGTGCATGGAGATAAACCTTCCCGGGTATTTCTCAATAATACCCATGGCGTTGTTCTCGCGGCCGTACATGTTACCAATATCCAGTTGCTGCGATACTTTTTCAGGATCGGTGTTTTGCATAATGTAGTCGAACAGGCGGATATCGCCTACCATAGTGGTAAATTCAAAATCGTGGTTGTGGTAACCAAACTTCATGTTATACTTTTGGCAAAGCTCGCCACTTTTGTTAAACTGATCCATCGTGCTTTTAAGCAGGTCTGTGTCGTGCCTAACCTTATCGTCCATCCACGGGCTGATCACAAATTTTTGGCCCATGGTGGCTGCGTCTTCAACGGTAAGTTTCCAAACGTCGGTAAAATCGTTGGTGGTAGCGTCCCAATGCGCAGATGTCATCACGGTGTGGCCGCTCGGCATTTGCAAACCCAGGTCGTCCAGTCGTTTTTTAAATTCTTTTGCCGTCCAGCCGTAAAACTTGCGGTTTACATAATTGGCATGCTCTACATGCTGGTAACCCATATCGGCCAATTTTTTAAGCGTGGCGGCAGGGTCTATCATCATGGCATCGCGTACCGAGTAAAGCTGTAAGCCTACCCTTTGGATCTGGGCCGGCGCTGCAAATATACTTTTAGGCATTATAGCTGCCGCTGTGGCTGCAATGGCACCGGTTTTTAAAAAACTTCTGCGTGATGGATTCATTTTATTTGAGATTTAATTGAATTTAGTTTTTACTTATAGGAAACGTTGGGAAAAGCAAACTAGTATTACTTACAAACGCAATATGCTTACTATCTGGCGACCATGACGGCGTATTGATGGTACCCTGCCCGCCATAAAGGTAGGCTACCACTTTTTGTTCGCCACCGCCTATTGGCATTACACGTATGTAAACATGTTTATAAAAAGGATGCGCCCCCGGCTCCACTTCGTTTTTCAGGAAGGTGATAAATACGATGGACTTGCCATCGGGCGATACATGCGGGAACCAGTTATTATTATCGTCGTTGGTGATCTGGGTTTGATTAGTGCCATCGGCATCCATGCGCCAAACCTGCATCAGGCCGCTGCGTACCGAATTGAAGTAGATGTGTTTACCATCCGGTGTATATTCCGGCCCGTCATCAAGGCCTTTGGCTGTGGTAAACCTTTCTTCGGCGCCACCGGCAACCGGTATGCGGTAAACATCATATTCGCCACCGCGCTCACCACAAAATACCAGGTATTTACCATCCGGCGACCAACCATGCATATAAGACGCGCCTTTACCAAAAGTAACTTTGCGTGCTTCGCCACCTTTAATAGGCACCACGTAGCCTGTTGACGGGCCACCATCGCCACTGCTAATGGTGAGCCATTTGCCATCGAAAGATATTACGTGATCATTATTGTTATTTTTTGCTTTGCCTGTGTTGATGGCTTTGGGAGTATTGGTAGCCAGGTTGAAATTGTACAGTGTGCCCTCGCTGTTGTAGATAAGCGATTTACTATCAGTTGTCCAGTTTGGTGCCTGTAATGATTTTGGAGATTGATATACAATGCGGCTGTTATGGGTTTCCATATCCAGCAGTTCAATACTGCTGCCAATGTATTCCTTATCGCGCACCAAGGTTGGCGGTGCAGGCACTACAATGCGAACGTTATTGAAAACAGCCTTCTCTGTAACATCAGCATTGTGCGAACATACAAATACACCTACGTATACATCCTCGCCCAGGTTAAGGTCTATTTTTTGCGGCGGGCCAAATAATTCGCCTTTGCGCGCTACCGACATGGTAAAACTATTACCAACCCTTTCTAATTGTAATACGCCGGCACTAATAATCTCACTCTTTTGTTCTCGGGTGCTATCCCCGGCTGTTTTACGGTATTGTAACGAGGTTAGGCCATCACCATGCACAACAGTGTTTATATGGGCCGAATTAGCTGCTAACGTTGTGCGTACCATTAAACCAAACTTACGGTGTGCTTCTTTTCCGTTGCTTGTAAAAGCCGCGTTTGTTCTTAGTAAAAAATCGCCTTTTATTTTTTTCCAAACGAAGTAAAACTCGTCCTTGTCAAGCCAAATATTTGTGCCCGAGCCCGAAACCGTATACTGCTGCGATTTGGCGTCGTAAGCCACCGTACCCGGATGTTTTATCACCCCAATATCTGTACTGCCATCAAATATGCCAACGGGTTTGATTTGCGCATATACATGTGCGGCAAAAAAAGCAGTTACCAGCAAGCCGGTAAAAACGCAAATAGTTTTTTTAAACATCAGATTATTAGGTTATGAATAATTGGTTGCCGAAGTTATATATTCATTTCTAAAAATCACAGCGCTAAATCGCTTTTAAACAAAAAAAGGGGCACTTTCGTACCCCTTTTTTTTAGTTTGATGTTTATTAAATCTCTGTAGCAAATACCTGCTTGCCTGTTGTTGGGCAAAACTCCGGTTCTGCAACAAACTTTACAGGTTCGGCCTTAATATAATCTTTATAGAATTGTTTTTTTGAATCGTGGTAGTGGCTTACTGCACCTATTGTGTGCATAAACTTAATAAAATACCAAGCGCTATCAACCTGGTGCGGCTTAAAGCCCGAACGCGCGCTTTTTGGGTACAAGTGGTGGTTGTTATGCCATTCGCCGGCAACAATACCGGGCCAAAGCTGGTTAACCGACATATCCTTGCGGTTATGGTCTACACCTTCGCGGCGTTTATCTTCGCCTTTACCGTGGCCTTCATAATTAAAGGTACGTACACCTACAGCCCAAAAACCGGCCGCGCCAAATATAGCGCAAGCTAAGCCTATGCCGCCAAGCAGGTAAAATACGGTAAACCAAAATGCCCAGTTGGCAATTACACCCAGTACCATGTGGAACGGGTTTACTATTGAACCCCATTTTTTATATTGGGCATAAGTGTTACAGGTAACCCCGGTGTGTTTCATTAAAGTAATACAACGGTTAAAGCCTTTTTCATCCAGGTTACGGTTAACCGGCTGGTGGTTTGCATCTGCCAAAAAGCAGTACAGGAAACCGCCCTGCGCGTTGTATGGGTCGCCCGGGGTGTCAGACAACGCGTGGTGCACGTGGTGCGATATAGCGTAGATCTCTTCAGGAATAATTTTAAGGGTAAGGTTTTGAGTTACAAAACGCCAAAAGTTATTACGGAATTTGAAAGCGCCGTGTGTGCAATACCTGTGGTACCAAATGGTACCGTGGGTACCCATCACCATCATGCTGTAAATAAAGGCTACAACAAGGCCTTTAATTGAAAAGTACTTAAAAAGGAACAAAAATAAAAACGGCGCAAGGAACAATACCATGCCCCAGCTCATGAAAGAAAGCCAGTTTTTTTTATCCTTAAATATGTTTAGTCGTGTAAAAAGTTCCGAGAAGATCTGTTTCGGCGTAGGCTTAAATAGTTCGCCATTCGCATCCTTCCATCCGTAAGATGGTTCCTGTAGCACATCATGTATAAATGCCATTCGTATCGGTAGTTAGTTTAATTAATATAGGTTAATCATAGGGAATATACGCAATAAAGATAGCCATTGATTTTGAAAACCAGCTAAAAAATTAATAAAATAATAAAATTATCAGTCAAATACGTGCCCCGTTGCAACAATTATACAATCACTGCACAACTCCCTGCAACAATCATATGATGGATAATATAATGCTCAAACTTTACTGATACCTTCATTGTGGTAAAGCTAAATAACGGCATCCATTGTAAAATATTTCCTCCTCACGCTTTTCGGCATATTTTTTACCGGAAGGGCCATTCGCGCAGCAACCGCGTGATATTAATAATACGGTTACCGATACCCTTGGCGATGTAGGGGGCGTAACGATTAAACTACCCCCGGCGGCAAACAGCATCATTGTGGGCAGCGACCTAAGCGGCAAGTTCCATTTCCCGCAGGTATAGGCAAAAAATTTCAAGATCACTGTTTCGGGCCCGGGTTACCAGGTATTTACCCGCCGGTATGTGATGGATAACGATACCAAGCCCATCCAGCTTGCCCCTATTAAATTAACCATCCAAGTAAACAAATTAACCTACGTGGAATAACAGTTTATTAAAAGCCATTTGGCGGCCCTGCGTTTCCAGGTGTTTGTCCTGTTGAACTAAAATACAGGGATTACGCGCTTGGTTAGCGGTAACCAGATCATCGATACGCGCAACAACCGTTTGGGCCGGTACTTTATGTTATCGTTCACCTTGCGCCTACAGCAGTTTGCCGGGAGGCAGGGCCGTGGCGGTGTTAGTGGCCGCAGCGAGCGTGGTGGTGGTGGCCGAAGTGGAAGTGGTGCATAATTTTAGGTTTTTACCTATCTTTATAAAATGACAACCGCTGATAAAGTTTATCCTACTAAAAAAGGATTCATTATTTACATTGTAATTGGCCTGTTGCTTATTATGGAGGTAAGTTACTTTTTTAACGGGCTGTATCTATCGGCAGTGTTGCTAATAGCTTTAACAAGCGTTATCGTTTTTCCGTTGATGAATACCCGCTACACCATTACCGCAGATAACACCCTAAAAGTTAAATGTGGCTTTTTTGTGAACCTCAGCATCCCAATTGAAAGCATCCGCAAAATTACCTCCACCAAAACTATTTTAAGCGCCCCTGCCCTTTCTTTCGACAGGTACGAGGTTTTTTATAACAAGTTTGATTCGGTGGTGATATCGCCCACCAATAAAAAAGAATTTATTGCCGATCTGCAAAACATAAACCCGGCTATTGAGTATATTCATGGCGTTAAATAACCATACCCTACCTGCTAAAATGTTAAAAAATTACCTGCTACTATTTGCTGCTATAACCTTTGTAAATACCTGCATGGCGCAGGATACCGTTGAAGTAAAGCGCAAGATATCTACCGATGTAACCGAAGTTTACAAGGTGTTAGCAAAAGACGTTAACACGCGCCAGGGCTTATTTAAAGCGCTGTACAAAAACAAGATCCCGGTAGCCAGCGGGCTTTATGTAAATGACAAAAGGATGGGCCTTTGGAAGTTTACAGACCGTGATGGAGTGATCATACAAACATATGACTATACCAACAACCGCCTGTTTTATGAAGCGAAGGAAGACACCACATCTCGCCTTAGATATTTTGTTGATAAGGAACTTAAAGAGGGTGATAAAGTTACCAAGCCTATAAAAATGGGCGGTACTTTTTATGGCTACCTCCCTTATCTCACCTTGTTTACGCTCCCAAAGGAATTTAAAGAAATTGACCGTGATGCGGTTGTAGCAACTGTTGAACTGCTGATAAGCCCTGGCGGAAGGCTTGCGGATTATAAGGTAAACCTAATGCAATATGCAACTGTAGAACCTTTTAAAACCATCAACATGAATATTAAACTGCCCGACCCGGCCGACCTTGTGTTTATACCCGCTACCTTAAACGGCGAACCAATTGCCTGCAGGGTGATCATCCGTTGCGTGGTAAACAGCAGGTTACATTTAGATTTTGAATGAGCCCCAAGTCTGGAGGGGAAGCTGAATAGCTAAGTTTGATAACAAGCACGCCGAATGATGAATTTCATTCGGCGTGCTTGTTATGTAATAAATCCTGCTCCTCCGTTAGCTAACGGAGGAAGGAGGGCTCTGATTAATGATCCTGGTGACCATCCGGGCCGTGCGCGTGTCCGTGAGATAACTCTTCGGGCGTTGCAGGGCGAACGTTCAGGATCGCACCTATAAAGTGAAGGTCCTGACCTGCCATCGGGTGGTTAAGGTCAGCAATTATGGTATCCTCGTTTATAGATACCACCTGGCCCTGAAAACGGTTGCCATTATTATCCTGCAAAGGCAAAACCTCGCCAATTTGCGGCAAATCTTGTCCCTGGAACATTTCTTTTGGCAGGTTAGCTACAGCTTCTTCGTCAAATTCGCCGTAAGCCTCTGCAGATTTAATATGAAAATCGTAAGTATCACCTGTAGACAGGGTGCTTAATTCCTCTTCAAATTTTGGGATCATCTGGCCTGCGCCAAACAAAAAAGTAAGTGGCTGCTCTTGTGTCGCGCTTTCTTGTAAGCCTTCTGTTCCGTCTTCTTTTTTAACATACAGGTCGTATGTTAATGATACTACGTGTTCTGGTTGAATTTTCATTGGTAATAGTTTTTGCAGGCTTGGAACTCCATCCCGGCGTTAGCCGGGTTATTACAATACCTGTTTATTTGTATAAGCAATTAGTTATTTATTTGTTTTAACGCGTCGCTGATATTGTATGCCGGCAAGCCGCAGGTTTTATCCCTGCATACAAATATCCGCGTTTGGCTGTTAAACTTTTCTGCCAGCAAAGGTAAACTTCCATCTTTACCGCCCAAGATTATTTTATTGGGAATGTAATTTTGTTCCATTTCAACGCGCTTGGCTTCAGCGTCGTTCCCGGTAATGGCCACCTCGTAGGTGCCAAAAACCTCATCGAGCAGTAATACCTGCCAGTTGGAATAGGCCGTACCATATTTAGCCAAATGTGGTACAATGTTGCGCAGCAGCTGTGCCGATACCTCCAGGTAGCCCTCGTTATCAAAAAACAGTCCCAGCTTTTTAAGGTTGCGCGCCATTACCGAGTTTGATGCCGGGATCACCCCATCCATAATTTCGGATTTACGGGCGATAAGCACCTCATCATTGTCGGCTGTGTAAAAGAAGATGCCACCCTCCGGATTGTAATAATGGGCCAGGGTATAATCTGCAAGCTTTTGCGCCCGGATCAACCATGTTTCGTCGAATGTGACTTCGTACAGGGCGATGAAGGCATCTATGACGTTGGCATAATCATCAAGGAAAGAAGCCTCTCCCCAGCCCTCTCCTTCGGAGAGGGAGCTTTTGTAAACTCGCCTTACTTTGGCGCCGGATATTAAATTCTCTGTTATAAAATCGGCGTTTTTCAAAGCCAATTCCAGATATTCGGGTTTGTGGAAAGCGCGGTAAGCCTCGCAAAGGCCTTTTAGCATGAGGCCGTTCCATGATGCAAGTATTTTATTGTCTAGTCCCGGGCGGATGCGCTTGCCGCGGGCATCCAACACTTTTTGGCGGGATGCGGTTATCCTGCTTACCAGGTCATCAACTTTTAAGCCGAGTAATTTTGCCAGTTCGGCATCCTCTTCGCGGCGGTAAAAAACGTTGGATCGCTCTTCTTCCCAGTTGCCATCTTCGGTAACGTGGTAATAGATGTTGAACACGTCGGCATCGTTGCCCAATATCTCTTCTATCTCTGTTTTTGTAAAGATGTAAAACTTACCTTCCTTACCCTCGCTATCAGCATCAAGCGCGGAGTAAAAACCATTTTGGGGCGATGTTAGTTCTCGACTTATAAAAGTGATTATCTCATCTGCGATGGTTTTATAAAGCGGGTCGGGCTGCCAGATGTAGGCCTCGGCGTAGAGGCTCAGCAACTGCCCGTTATCGTATAGCATTTTTTCGAAGTGCGGCACATGCCATACCCCATCCACCGCGTAACGGGCAAAGCCGCCGCCAATATGATCATAAATGCCACCGAATGCCATTTTTTTGAGGGTGAGCTTAACATTTTCGGCAAGTTCATTGTCTTTCATCAAATGCGCGTAACGCATCAAAAACAGCGAATTATTAGGCATCGGGAATTTGGGCGCGCCGCCAAAACCACCCTCAACCGGGTCTATGTACCTGCGCCATGTGGCCAATATGGTTTCCAGGTCGGCTTTGCTATATTGGGGCTGCTCGGTTACAAATGCAACGCTCTCGTATTGTTTGATGCCATCGGTTAGGCGCACGGCGTAGTCTTCGGCTTCTTCGGGTTTGGTTTTGTAGAAATCGGCCAGGTTAAACAGCAGGCTCGTCCAGTCGTTTTTACGGAAGTAGGTACCACCGTAGATGGGCCTTTGGTCGGGCAGGCAAATACAGTTCAGTGGCCAGCCGCCACGACCACTCATCAATTGAATAGCACTCATGTAGATCTGATCTACGTCGGGTCGTTCTTCCCTATCCACCTTAATACACACAAAGTATTCGTTCATCACCCCTGCAACGGCCTCGTCCTCAAAGCTCTCATGCTCCATTACGTGGCACCAGTGGCATGCCGAGTAACCAATGCTTACCAATATCAGTTTGTTCTCGTCCTTAGCTTTTTGCAGCGCTTCTGCCCCCCATGGGTACCAGTTAACCGGGTTATTGGCATGCTGCAGTAAATATGGCGAGGTGGAGTTGGCAAGTTTGTTCATGCGGGTGGATATAAGTGGCGCTGTTAATGAAATTAACAAGCATGCAATTTGTTTTGTAAGGAATGCAAATCTGATACTTATTATTGAAGATATTATCAGCAAAAAGTTAAAAGTTGATTACAATTATACATTATACTTGCGTAAGTAAATCCTATTATGAAATTAACCACCTTGCCTTATCTAATTTTATGCTCATTGTTTTTTTTAATCATCGCTTGCCAACAGAAAAAATCCGCCGTACCAATTAGTAGCGGCTTAGATATAGATAGCGCACGATTAAACGAATATCAAGAGGTTTCGCTTATATCATTAATTGCCAATCCGGAAAAGTATAATAAACGGCATGTGCGTGTTATTGGTTATTTAAATCTTGAGTTTGAAGGTAATGGATTATATTTTCACAAAGAAGATTATGATAGGGCGATTGAAAAAAACGGCTTATGGGTAGAGATGTCAAGAGATAGTATTTTTTCGCCCCAAATAAAGAAATGCAATCGTAAGTATGTTTTAATTGAAGGTACATTTGATAGCGAAAATACCGGCCACAAAGGTATGTGGAGTGGTTCATTGAAAGATATTAAAAGGTTAGAAGTATGGCAAAGCTTAAGTACGCTTCCTGCAAGTAAGCCTTAACCCTTACACAAATGAATACCAAACTAAAAGCCGCTAAAACCATCATGTTCCTGGCGGCGGTATATAATATTTTCTGGGGTATAATAATATCCGCTTACCCGCAAATAATACTTTTTGGCAACCCGCCTACCGATTTCCTGCTCATCATTTTGCGATGCGTGGGGATGCTGGTTGGTGTTTATGGCATCGCTTATTATTTTGCATCTAAAGACCCGGTGGCTTATTGGCCGCTGATACTGGTTGGCTTTATTGGCAAGGTGCTTGGGCCAATCGGTTCGGTATATTACATCTGGCTGGGCAAACTGGCCCCGTCCTTCTTTTAAGTAAATGTTTGGAACGATATGATCTGGCTTGTGCCATTTGGTTGGATCATTTTTCAGGCGATAAAAAAGAGGTTATAACAATATCCATAAAATAGTTTGTTAGGGGTTGTTTTTCTCATCGAAATAACAGTACAAATTAGCCGGATAAAGTTCGCCGCAGGGCGTTTCAAAGTCGTTTTTTGGTGGTTTAAGGGCGAATAATTTCGCCGATTTTCGCCGATTTTTTAACTATTAAGAAACATGGTTTTTCGCCGGCGATTGCACAATCGTTAACAAGATTGGGCACGTTGAAAATTTCAGTTACCAAATTATTTAGCTTTCCCGTGCAAAACACTAATTTCGCGGTACAAGAAAAGAGGAACAGGATTTGGATTATTTAGAGGGGTTAAATCCCGAACAAAAAGCAGCAGTATTACAAATAAAAGGCCCGGTAATGATCATTGCCGGCGCGGGTTCTGGCAAAACACGGGTTATTACATTTAGGGTTGCGCACCTTATCCGCAGCGGTGTGGATAGCTTTAATATACTGGTACTTACGTTTACCAACAAGGCCGCCCGCGAGATGCGCGAGCGTATCAACCACATATGCGGCCCCGAAGCTAAAAACATCTGGATGGGTACCTTCCACTCCGTTTTTGCCAAGCTTTTAAGGGTGGAGGCCAACCGCATTGGCTACCCAAGCAACTTCACCATTTACGATACCGACGACAGCAAAAGTGTACTGCGCGCCATACTCAAAGAGATGCAGCTGGACGATAAGATGTATAGCGTAAACGCTGTTTTGAACCGTATTTCTGCCGCAAAAAGCAGTTTGCTTACCCCCGGTGAATATCAAAATAATGCTCAAATACAAGCTGACGATGATTCGGCGAAACGCCCGTTAATTGGAAAGATATATGAAACTTATGCGCAACGCTGCTATCGCGCGGGTGCTATGGATTTTGACGATCTACTGTTCAAAACCAACCAGCTGTTAAGAGATCATGCGGATGTGCTTAATAAATATCAGCACAAATTTAAATATGTTATGGTTGATGAGTACCAGGATACAAATTACTCGCAATATATGATTGTTAAAAGGTTAGCCGCTGTGTATGAAAACCTTTGTGTTGTTGGCGATGACGCGCAAAGTATCTATGCTTTCCGTGGGGCAACCATTCAAAACATCCTCAATTTTGAAAAGGATTATCCTGATCTTCAAATATTTAAGTTGGAACAAAATTATCGCTCTACCCAAAATATTGTAAACGTTGCCAACAGTATTATAGCCAACAATAAGGACCAGCTTAAAAAGAATGTGTTCTCTGAAAAGGAAACAGGCGACAAAATAAAGGTAATGCGCGCTTTTAGCGACAATGAGGAAGGCAAACTGGTTGCAGATGCCATTATGTACCAGCGCAGCTCAAACGGCCTAAAATGGCACGATTTCGCCATCCTGTACCGTACAAACGCCCAGTCGCGCTCTATGGAGGAGGCCTTGCGTAAGAATGGTATCCCATATAAAATTTATGGTGGCTTGTCGTTTTATCAGCGTAAAGAGATCAAAGATCTTATCGCCTACTTCCGCCTAACGTTTAATCCTAATGATGAGGAGGCGCTTAAACGGGTTATCAACTACCCAAAACGTGGCATTGGAGATACCACGCTAGACCGGATCATTGTTGCTGCCGATAAAAATAATATCACCCCCTTTGAGGTGATCCTGGAATCATCAAGATACATCGAGAAGGCACCTGCATCACTAAGCGCCTTTGCCGTCATGATCCAGAGTTTCCAGGTGATCACCAAAAACCAGACTGCTTACGAGGCGGCATTGCACATTGCGCAGCATTCGCGCTTGCTTAAAGACTTGTACGAAGATAAATCTGTAGAGGGGCTTAACAGGTATGAAAACATACAGGAGCTGCTAAACGGGATCAAGGAGTTCTCGGAACGGGAAGACATTGAGGAAAAAGGGCTTGACATTTTTATGCAGGATATTGCCTTATTAACCAATGACGATAAGGATAAGAACAAAGATGCTGATACGGTGTCGCTGATGACCATCCACTCATCCAAGGGGCTAGAGTTTCCGCAGGTACATGTTGTGGGGTTGGAAGAAAACCTGTTCCCGTCGCAAATGTCTCTCAACTCGCGCAGCGACCTGGAAGAAGAACGCCGCCTGTTTTACGTAGCCATCACCCGCGCAGAGTACAAATTAACCATCAGTTACGCCACATCGCGTTTTAAATTCGGCACACTTATTAGTTGTGAGCCAAGCCGTTTCCTGGATGAGATAGACGCCAAATACCTCGAACTTGATTTTACAGCCAAGCCGGCTTCATCTTTTGACGATGAACGCAACGCCTGGACACGTAAAAACGACACCTATTCTAAACCAAAAGCAGCCACTGCGCCTCCTGTAAAAACAACATCTATACTGGCTAAAGCGCATGTGCCATCGCCCGATTTTAAACCGTCTGACACCTCAAATTTACAAGTAGGCATGCAAGTAGAGCACGAGCGTTTTGGCTTTGGCAAAGTACTTACACTGGAAGGTAACAAGCCGGATATTAAAGCAACCATATTTTTTAAAGAAATTGGCCAAAAACAATTGCTTTTAAAATTTGCCAAACTAAGTATAATAAGTGGGGTGGAGTAACCTATTATTCCCAATTTATGTGGCAGTAATTCCACAGTTTCCCACAAGGCAACATTAACTATGTGTTAATTACACACAATAAGCGTATGTTTAGTGTATGGCATTAAGTTTGACTAATAGTTAGTATCCTATTTTTCTAATTAACTATTATTATGTATATGATGAGTGAGATTATCAAAAAGAAAACAAATAAATCGGCCGGTAAAAATATTCGTACCCTGCGCCACGAACACGGCTGGAGCCAAGAAGATGTTGCAAACCGTTTAGGCATATCTATCCCCGCATTCTCAAAAATTGAAACCGGAGTGACGGATATTAATCTATCGAGGCTTGAGCAAATTGCCAATATTTTTGAGGTAAGTGTTGTTAACCTGCTTTCGCTTGAATACACCGAAGAGCCAAGCACACAAGATGTAAGCCTTAGCATCATCCAGAAAAAACTGGTTGACAGGGAAGCCGAGATCACCAATTTGCAACGTAAAGTAATTTTACTTTATGAAGAATTGCTGAGCAAAGGCAATGTTGCTATCTAATTTCACAAGTACTGTTCAATAAATACAACAGTTAGTCGCTATTTTATTACGGTAATAAATCGATTTTTATTCACTTTCATTTAATTATTTTAAGTTAATCTTAATTAATTAAGCGAGATTAAAATAAAGGCCGATTTATTATCGTTTTACGTTTAAAATCAATCCAATTGCCCGGATTGGATTTATAATTGCAATGGCATAAGTATAACACAGAAGTGAACTACTATGTCAAACTACATGATATCTATTGCCAATACCGACCAGCAAACCATAGGTACTATACACGATAGGCGCAGCAAGCTAAAGGTTAAAGCATTCGGGTTATTCAGATCCCGTTTAAAACCGCGTGAGGGCGAGGTGAGGTTTTTTGTTACTGCCGGCGATGAGACCTTAGCGTTTGAAACAGAAGGTTATAAAAGGCACAAGCAGTTACTTATCCTGCAAATGATATCAAGGTATTGTATGTACTTAGGGTTGATTGAAGCACAAATCCATAGCACCTATCCGAGGCTATAATATATTACTTAACCTGTAGTCCTGCCGGTATCGTTGAGCATTTCGCTCATTTCGATGATCTTTTGGTCGATATCAGAAACGCACTTATCCATCATATTGATACATTCTTTTTCGTCCACCAGGCCTTCTTTCTCCAGGTTCATCAAACCGCGCAGGGTGGCAATAGGCCCACGGATCTGGTGCGAAAGATAGGATGAGTATTCGGAAAGTTTCTTGTTCTTTATCTGCAGATCCTTGGTACGCTCATCAATAATTTCTTCGAGGTGATGGTTCACCCTATCCAGGTTATCTTTCTGGCGCGAAACTTCTTCGTTCAAATCGGTAAGCTTTGTATTGGTAATGGTTTTGCGTTTAACATTGCTCACCAGCAACACTATAACTACCAACAAAAGGCCTGCTACTACTGTAACGGCCCAAAACTTAATCCGGTCATTTTGCTGCCGCTGAATAGTTAGTTCATTTTCGCGTTGCCTTGCCTGCTGCTTAAACTGTTCCTGCAACATGTTAATCTGGGTAGATTCGTTGGAGGCATAAATAGTACTATCCTGCCTAAATATCGTTTGTAAATACGTGAGGGCTTTCTCGTAGTGTTTCTGCTTTGCCTCTAACTGGTAGTTGGTGTAGTTGTAATCAGATTCCAGCTTTTCATCTTTAAGGGCCTTTGAATAAGCCTGGCCTTCTAATACTACCTTAGTAGCATCAGCAAAGCGCCCCTGCGCTATATATAAGGATGCAAGGGTAAGGTTGGTACTGGCAACAGGTTTGTTCAAATCCTTTTCTTTAGCGGCTTTATTGGCAGCCAGCAAAAGCTGTTCGGCTTTATCATACTGGTTTAGGTTAAAGTAAATTACCCCCCTGTTTTGCAAGGCCTGTATAGTATTAAATGTATCTTTTATAGCTAAAAATATGGTGTTACCCTTGTCGTAGTAACTTAACGCCTGGTAAAAAATCTTCTTACGGTAATAAACATTACCAATATTTAAATAGGTGGATCCTATAAGTTGCTGATCATTTAATTTTTGACCGATTGCCAGCGATTTTTTCAGGTACTCTAATGAGCTTGTATAGTTATTATCGAGGTATAAGTTTCCAATGTTGTTGTAAACTTTAGCCTCACTGCGCAGATCTTTGATTTTCGCAAAACTTGCAAGGGCCTGTAAGTAATCCCGGATAGCGGCGCTTGCCTGGTTCAAATAATAATTACCTATCCCCCTTACGCGGTAAGCCTCACCAATACCCTTTTCATAACCCGCCTTTTCTGCAAGGGTTAAGGCCTTATTAGCAAAGGCAACCGTCTGTTCGGGATTGGTACCGCGGTTATCATAAGCCAGCTTATTAAGCTTATTTA
This sequence comes from Mucilaginibacter aurantiaciroseus, assembly GCF_024055595.1. Classification (GTDB taxonomy): domain Bacteria; phylum Bacteroidota; class Bacteroidia; order Sphingobacteriales; family Sphingobacteriaceae; genus Mucilaginibacter; species Mucilaginibacter aurantiaciroseus. The sequence continues at coordinate 667,511 of NZ_JAMXOF010000001.1, read as the reverse complement.
CCTCATTAGTATCCTGAGCGGCAACGTTGATTTTATCTACTGCGCGTGCAGTAGCACATTTAATCAGAAATATAAAAAGCAGCGTAAAAATTCTATTCATTAGGGCTCTATACGTTGATATAATGGTGAAAGTTATAAAATAATTACAAACTACATCTTTTTAAGTTAAAGTTAAAAAAAAACAACAAGAAATTTTTTTTTAAACATTGCATAATAATTAAAAAACATAATTATATTTGTGATGTTAATTTACTGATTGTTAAGAAGTTACACAGTTATTAACACGTTATCGTAATATACGTTAATAGGTAAAACTTAACTATTTAATTAACTAATAGTTAGTAAAAAATAGTTAAACTATAGCAAATAGTTGTATAATTAAAAATTGCTTAAGGGATAAATAAAACTGGTAAATTAAGAGTAAATAAAATATGAAAAAAATAGCACTTGCATACGTAGTTATACTTAGTGGATTGTTAGTATCCGGCAGCGTAAAACCCACAAATATTCGCATTGCGATGAACATGTTTTTAAAGGCGACCACAGGTATCAGAAAAGATATTGGTACTGCAGACTAATTTAAAACAAACAAGAATAAAAATATTAAAACACAGCATATGAAAAAGTTAATTATCGCAGCAGCATTAATCTTAACAACAGGCGTTTTACCGTCATACACCAAACAGGTTAATGTAAGACCGGCGGCAACAATTGAGCAAAACAACATCACATTCAGAAAAGACGTTGGCACCGCCGATTAATTAACCCTATCGAAATATTTAACACCCCTTAAAAATCAAATAATACAGTTATGAAAAAGATATTAATAGTAGCATCAATCATTTTATCAACAGCGGTTTTACCATCGTACACCAAACAGGTAACTGTAAAACCAATTGCCAACATTTCAATTGACTTAAGCCTGGCGCTTGTTAAAAAAGACATTGGCACTGCCGACTAATTATCTAACATCATAACAATAACAACCATGAAAAAATCAATCATAGCAGCAGCAATCATCATCTTAAGCGCAGGCGCATTACCATCATGCACAAAAAACGCCGAGATTAAACCAACTGCAACTTTTGAAAAAAGCACAGTAGCCAACAAAAAAGACGTAGGCACTGCAGACTAATTCGCAACAGCGATAAATAACAATTACACATACAAACACAAATAACATCGCAACCACAAAACACATAACACATATCATGAAAAAATTAATCATAGCAACAGCAATCATCTTTAGCGCACTTACAGCAACTACCGTTAACGCAGCAACTTTCACAAACAAAAAAGACGTTGGCACTGCTGACGCTAAAAACAAAAAAGATGTTGGTACCGCAGATAACAAAAAAGACGTAGGCACTGCTGACGCTAAAAACAAAAAAGATGTTGGTACCGCTGATAACAAAAAAGACGTAGGCACTGCAGACTAATAAACAATCACAACATATATCAACCACACTCACAAATAACATCACAACCACAAAACACATATCATGAAAAAATTAATCATAGCAACAGCAATCATCCTTAGCGCACTTACAGCAACTACCGTTAACGCAGCAACTTTCACAAACAAAAAAGACGTTGGTACTGCTGACGCTAAAAACAAAAAAGATGTTGGTACCGCAGATAACAAAAAAGACGTAGGCACTGCTGACGCTAAAAACAAAAAAGATGTTGGTACCGCTGATAACAAAAAAGACGTAGGCACTGCTGACTAATAAACAACAGCGATAAATAACAATAACACATACAAACACGAATAACATCACAACCACAAAACACATAACATGAAAAAATTAATCATAGCAACAGCAATCATCTTTAGCGCACTTACAGCAACTACCGTTAACGCAGCAACTTTCACAAACAAAAAAGACGTTGGTACTGCTGACGCTAAAAACAAAAAAGATGTTGGTACCGCAGATAATAAAAAAGACGTTGGCACTGCTGACGCTAAAAACAAAAAAGATGTTGGTACCGCTGATAACAAAAAAGACGTAGGCACTGCAGACTAATAAACAACAGCGATAAATAACAATAACACATACAAACACAAATAACATCATAACCACAAAACACATAACACATATCATGAAAAAATTAATCATAGCAACAGCAATCATCTTTAGCGCACTAACAGCAACTACCGTTAACGCAGCAACTTTCACAAACAAAAAAGACGTTGGCACTGCTGACGCTAAAAACAAAAAAGATGTTGGTACCGCAGATAATAAAAAAGACGTTGGCACTGCTGACGCTAAAAACAAAAAAGATGTTGGTACCGCTGATAACAAAAAAGACGTAGGCACTGCAGACTAATAAACAACCATCACTACAGTTCACCAGCAAATACAACAAACATGAAAAAGATAATCATAGTCGCAGCATTAGTGTTAACATCAGCAGTAACTGCATTTTCGCTTACTACCAAAACTGATAACAAAGTAAATGCTAACAAATTGAAAGAAGACGCAGTAACAGTTAGTGTAAAGAGCGCAAACACTCCAAAAGCAGACGTAGGCTCAGCCGACTAACTGTAAGTACCATATCGTAGATATCATGAAAAAAACTATCGTAGCCGCAGCATTAATATTAACATCAGCAGTAACCGCATATTCGCTTACAATTAAAACTGATAATAAAGCTGAAGCGAACAAACTAAAACAGGATGCTATAACAACTTCTGTTAAAAGCACCGCCGCCCCAAAATCAGACATAGGCACTGCTGACTGATCTTCGCGTTAAACTTGTATCAACATAAAACAAAAATGCCCCGCTATAAATAACGAGGCTTTAAATAAAGTAGAAGTTTTTAAAAACTCAATTTTTCATTTATATATTATAAGGCCGGTTTGGCAGCAGTTTTAAATTTGCTACAATTATCAAGCTTATATATTATAGTATAACCCGCGGCCCCGTCAGTTTCCTGGCGGCCATCTTTAGTAACCTTAAATGGTTTCTGGCCCAACTCCTGCGCAGATAGTTTAAACGCAACAGCCATTGTATCTTTCGTCCCTTCCTGCAAAAAAGTCCACACCGCTTTAATATCGTTACCTTTCATAGTACCTTCAAGGGTTCCCTTACGCGCATCCTTCTCTTTGGGTAGCCATTGCATTTCGCCATTTACCTTTTCGGCATTAATAATTAAATGTATTGCTGTAGTATCCTGGTTGCTTGTGCCCTCGGTACGCAAAAAGCAATACTCCATATTTTGGGCGGGTGCATTCAGCCTAGCCCCTTTAGAGGTATCTTCTGCAACCGTTTTAGTTGTATCCGACCCTTTGTTTCCGTTACCTGTACACGAGGCCAGGGCCAGCGCGCATATGCTTAATATAGTGTATGGTTTCATGCTAAATATTTTATTGTTTGATTAATAAACGTCGGGTTTGTTAAAAAGTTCGATACTTTATTATACATGCATCATTTCAGACAGCTTATATTAAAGGTATAAATTATGTTGATATAAACCTTTACCATATTATGCTGGTGCTTGCCTATCAGGGCCGGGGCTTGATGACCGAAGCTATTGACGCTATAACCCGCTATGCTTTTGACAAAATTATGCTGCATTGTACCGAATGCTAGCGTAAATCCGTCCAATCTACCTTGTATAGCTGTAATAGAGAAAACAGGCTTTGTAAGAGCGCGTTACTTTAAGCAGAGTTTCTATTATAGCGATGAATTTCCCGATTCGGCCATTTATTCGATAATATGTGCAAAAAAATCATCTTTTGTATAATTTGTTAGTTAAGTATAAATACATATATTGCCTTCATTATTATAAACATTACCTGTTAGGGTGCTAAACAAACTAACAGATAATTAAAACAAAAACATAATTAATCCAGTTACAATTAAAATTTAAAAAAAACTAAACATGGCAGCTTCAGGAATCACAGCGTATTCAGTAAAGACTAAAACTAAAAATGTTCCAATGATCGATCCGGTTATCGACATCAAATCTGGCAGATACATTGCTACAGGTAAAGATGCAGAAGGTAACAAAATGGCAGCTATAATGGGCAAAGCTACAGCAGAAGAGCACGTTAAAGCAGGTAATGCAAAAAAAGGTTCTGGCTGGTAAATAATATTAATCCAATAAAAAACCTGCCTCAATTAGGCAGATTTTTTATTGGATTAATATTTAATACGGTTAGGCCCACACCTTATATGGATTTACTGACAGGCTGGCGTTGGTATATCGGCCATCGTGGCTTACTTCTTCCCCTACCCAATCGGGTTTTTCAAATTGTTCATCTTCGCTTTTAAGTTCAATTTCTGCAACAATAAGTCCGTTGTTTACGCCTCTAAAAACATCAACTTCCCACAAATGCCCTCCATAGTTAATGTCATAACGTATTTTCTCTATATATGATGTAGCAAAGTTTTGCAATATCTCGTTACCCTCGTTAACAGGTATAGTGTACTCATACTCGCTTCGGCTAATGCCTGTAGTTGCCCCCTTTAGCGTAATATAAGCGACTGTATCCGTAACACGAATCCTTACCGTGCGTTTTTCTTCACTTAATATATAGCCTTGCTTATACAGCTTACCATTGGGTTTTATAACTTTTTCCCATTTGGTATGGTCTACCAAAAATTTCCGTTCTATTTCTGTTGGCATAAGCTAATGTTTTGTAGCACTTAATTTACAATAATACTATTTTTAAAAAATCGTTTATACAGTTTACTTAATCTTCAATTTCATCAGCCTAAAAGTTAATGAAATGTTAAAACTTAAACCGCTTAATATGCGGTAAAGCTAAATGTTTATATTAGCCAAGCTACTTTAACTATTATAATGAGCCTGAAAAAATTCGCGCTGACCACACTTTTGGCCACCTGTTTAATTGCCCCTGCCTTTGCCCAACGTGATACTGTTGCCCTAAGTACCATTATTACCAAAACGGTCAACTACATCACCAACTTCCCGATAGAGAAAGTTTACCTGCATTTAGATAAACCCTATTATGCCGCCGGCGATACCATTTGGTTTAAAGCATATGTATCGCTTGATAAGCATCAGCCATCAAACCTTAGTAATATAGTGTATATAGATATTGCCGGCCAGGATTCTATCATGAAACTGGTTAAACTGCCGGTTATAAATGGCGTAGCCCATGGTAACATCATCCTATCGCCCGATACTTACAAACAAGGCAACTATCATTTAAGGGCCTATACTAACTGGATGCGTAATTTCGAAACGGATTATTATTACAATAAAACCATTACCATTGGCAATGCCATACAAACCCAGGTTAACACCAGTATTACATTTAACCGCACAGCAGGCCAACCCAAAGTTAGCGCTACTATCACCTACACTCAACCCGGTGAAGTATTAGCCAACAAAAAAGTAAACTGGAGCATAACTAACCCCACCGGCGATGAATTAAGCAAAGGCAAAGGCACTACCGACGTCAACGGCGTACTAAATGTTGTACTTACCGAAACTGCCGTTGCATCGCTAAAAACCGCCACGCTAACAACTAATTTAGAACTGCCCGGCAAAAAAGAAACGCTTAAAAAATTCCTGCTAACCGCCGCCGCCGCCGACCGCGACGTGCAGTTTTTTCCCGAAGGAGGCGAGCTTACTCTTGGCGTACGCTCAAAAATTGCGTTTAAGGCCATTGGCACTAATGGGCTTGGTGTAAATATTAAAGGCACCATTACTGATAATGTGGGTGCAGTTATAGCAAATTTAGAATCGTCCCACATGGGTATGGGTATTTTTGCGCTAATGCCTGAGGATGGTAAAACCTACAAAGCCAACGTCACGTTTGGAGACGGGGTTACAACAACTTACGAAATGCCGCGGATAAAACCTGCCGGTATCACGTTATCCGTTTACAATACCGATGCTGATAACATTAATATAAAACTATCTGCAAACGATCCGTATTTTAAAGCCAACCAGGGCAAGATCTATTACGTAGCGGCCCAAAACGGCGGTGCTATTTATTTTGCAGCTAAAACTGCTTTAGAAACGCTAACCTACAGCGCGGCCATCCCCAAAAATAAATTCCCAACAGGGCTTATACAATTAACTTTATTTAGTGATCGTGGCATTGCCCTGGCCGAGCGTATTGTATTTATTAAACGTAATAACGCGCTTAACCTAACCATAGCACCAGATCGTAAGACGTTCTCGGTAAGGCAAAAGGTAAAGTTTGCAGTATCTGCAAAAAATAATGCTATACCTGCCGAGGGAGAATTTTCTGTAGCAGTTATTGATGAAACGAAAGTGCCCGTTGATGAAGACAGCGAAACCACTATTATGAGTAACCTTTTGCTAACATCAGACATTAAGGGTTACATCGAAAAACCAAACTATTATTTTGTAAGTAAGGATCCTAATGTAGATGCCAATTTGGATATCCTAATGTTAACGCAGGGGTACCGCCGTATTTCGTACCGTAATATTATAACCGGCAAGTTCCCGCAGATCTTCCTTACACCCGAGCAGCAAGGCCTGGAAGTGAGTGGCATTTTACGCAATAACACAGGCATGCCAATTTCTAAAGGTAACCTGCGTATCCAGATACCGGCTAAAAATTATTATGCAGAAACCGTAGCAGATATGAGCGGCAATTTCAAGTTCTCCAAATTAACCTACCCCGATTCGGCACAGGTAATTATCAGTGCGCGTAATAATCCCAATAGCAAAAGCATGATGATATCGGTAACCGGAGACAGCTACCAACCGGCCACAAAAAATACAAACGCTTTAGATGAAGTTGCCAATATAGACAGCACCTACAAAAACTTAATGTTAAACAGTAAGCGCCAATACGATAATTTGCACATTTTAAAGGAAGTGGTTATTAAGTCTACATCTTTAGTGAAAAAAGCAACCCATAGTGACTACGGCACCCTATCTGCCCTGCCTATGATGTCCGACCAGCAAATCCCAGGCGAACGTTTTAAAGATTGCCCAAACCTATATGTTTGCTTGCCTACAATGTTATTAGGCGTATCGGCAGAAAATAATGCCCTCTATTTCACAAAAAACATATCCAATCAAAACAAACTACCACTGCAGGTATTTTTGAACGGTAGCCCCGTGGACTACCAAACGCTTAACGGCTATCGTGGTAACGATGTAGAAACAATAGAGGTATTTAAATCTGACGGATTAAGCAACATCAACAAAAATTACATGTCTGATGGTATTATATCCATTATTACTCGTAAGATCAAAACCGATAAAATAACCTTCGCACAACTGCAAGAGATGCTCCCTAAAGGCAACTTACTTAGTTACAATGCGCAGGGCTACAGTATCCCGCGTGAATTCTACTCACCTAAGTACGACCCTTTAAAATCAGGTACCTTTGGCGGCGATCTGCGCAGCACAATTTTTTGGAGCCCCAAAATCAAAACCGATAAAACAGGGTTAACATCTTTCGAGTACTTTAATTCGGATAGCAAAGGCAGTTACCGCGCGGTTATAGAAGGCATGGACACCGAGGGTAACCTGGGCAGGTATATATTTAGATATACCATAAAGTAAATCGGCATGTTACGTTTGCATTATTAATTTATTTACATACGCTAAGGTAAACTAAACCTAACCCGTATGGATGCATCACTTATTTACTGGCCTGCCGTTGCTGTAGCAGGTTTATCGGGCTTTGCTGTTGGCGGTATCTGGTATGCACCTCCCGTATTTGGCAAAGCATGGATGGCAGACAGTAACAACAGAACTGTTACAAAAAGGCAAAAAAGCGAAGATCTTTGGTTTCACGTTCTTTTTATAGCTGATAATGACGGTAAACCTCGCGGCTTTTTTGGCCAATGCTAAAACAGATGTTGCCTGGGGCACTACGGCGGGTTTCATGGCCGGTGTATGGACGTTTTTTGCTATCGCAACCGCCTCATTATTTGAACTTAAAACCTGGCGCTACATTTATATAAATGGTGGCTATAGCGTGGTATTATTAACCATTATAGGTACTATATTAGGTGCCAAGCGGTAAGCATCACTATTAAAATCTCCTATATTTGTTATCATTTTAATTACTCCAACCAGGCGATATGACACTTCTGTGAACCGTTGCCCCGAACAATAAGCCTTATTTAGCGTTTATTCATTTTACCATAAGAACCAATATTATGAGTGACGCAACAACATCAACATCGCCAAAAACATTTAGCATAGGCGGCGACCTGGAGATTAACCGCATAGGTTACGGCGCAATGCGCATTACCGGCAAAGGCATCTGGGGCCCGCCAAAAGACCACGACGAAGCTATTGCCGTTTTAAAACGCGCGATAGAACTTGGAGTGAATTTTATTGATACTGCCGATAGCTACGGCCCGCATATTTCAGAAGAATTAATAGCCGAGGCATTATATCCATACCCTGCCGATTTGATCATTGGTACAAAGGGTGGCTTGCTCCGCACCGGGCCCGATCAATGGCCGGTAAATTCGAGCCCCGAGCATCTAAAAGAAGCACTTGAAGGTAGCTTGAAACGTTTAAAACTTGATCAGATAGACCTTTACCAATTGCACCGTATTGACCCTAACGTACCTGCCGAGCAAAGCTTTGAATTTTTAAAACAAGCACAAGCCGAAGGAAAGATCCGCCATATTGGTTTATCTGAGGTTGATATCGACGATATTAAAAAAGCACAGGACTATTTTGAGGTGGTATCGGTACAGAATATGTACAGTGTGGACAACCGTAAGTGGGAAGGCGTACTAAATTTTTGCGAGGATAACGATATCGCGTTCATCCCATGGTTCCCGCTGAATGCAGGTAACGTGGCAGCACAGGAAAAACTCCAAAAGGTAGCTGAAAAATATGGCGCAACTGTACACCAGGTTGCTTTGAGTTGGTTACTAAACCACTCTAAAAACATCCTGCTGATACCGGGTACATCAAGCGTAGCTCACCTGGAAGAAAACATGAAAACAGCCGGCGTAGTGCTGGATGCTGAGGACATTGACGAACTGGATGGTATATCGCCTCCTGTTGGATAATTCCAAAATATCTACTATAACAAAAAAGGATGCTGAAATGATCAGCATCCTTTTTTGTTAATATGTATTTTTGTGCCTGTGAAAAGCAAAGAGGAAATATTAAACAGCTATTATTCGCATGGCGAGGACGGCACACCAGAAATAGCAGCCTATGGTTTACTACAAGCCATGGAAGAATACCGCCAACAAGCAGAAGAAGCCGCTTTTAACGCAGCACGAGAGCTTGATGGCCATAAGCCAGCCTTCACCAACTTTGTAGACTATCAAGCCAGCCTTCAAGCTAAAACAGAACAGCTACCCAAAGAAGATACAGTACGCTTAGTAGCTGACAGCATCATAGAACAATTCCTGCCCGATGACCCCGCCGAGCAAACTTTTGAATTTAGCTTTAAAGCCGAAGGCACAAACCAAACCGTTCTTTACAAAAGAAACGCCGCCGGCCAATGGATATATGCCGAAAAAGTATAATCTTTCTCTTCCAAGTAGTCTTGTTTCCTGACTCTTAATTTCTTGTCTCTCTACTAAACATTTGCTACTTTAAACGGCTTAACATCCACCGTTTCCCAGATCTTTTGGGTAATGTAGGATTCGCTTTGCTTCCAGGCCTCGAGGCCGTCTTCGCTCTCAAATTGCAGCACCATTACCGATCCTATCATCTTGCCTTCGTCGTTTAGTACGGCGCCGCCTAAAACGTAATTGCCGCTTTCCTTTAAAGCTTTGGCTCCATCAAGATGGTGCGGGCGGATGTTCATGCGGCGTTCAAGTGCGCCTTCGTCGGTATAGTCGTAGCCTGTAACAATATATTGGTTCATAGTAGTTTTGTTTAATAACGGATAATTAACAAATAAATGCAAGTTCTGTTTAGCATGCAAATTTATTGTTCTAAAAAAACTTTTGCCTATCGTTACGGAATAACTGTATAATTTACAATATTTGTTTTCCCAACTATAAAACCAATTTATGAGAACTGATCTGAAACAAGAATTTGTTAAACAGTACGGTAAAGAAGCAACCAAAACCTACTTTTCACCCGGCCGCGTAAACCTTATTGGCGAGCATATCGACTATAATGGTGGCTTGGTTATGCCATGTGCCATCACATTCGGCTCTTGCTTACTGGTATCGCCCAATAACGAAAACGTGTTCCGTTTCAAAAGCCTCAACTTTAACGAACAAGCCGAAGTACCTTTAAACTCCGAGCATAAAAAAGTTGGCGAGGTTTGGTATAACTATCCTGTTGGTGTGATTGCCCATTTTTTGAAGGATGGTAAAAAGCTGCAAGGCATTGATATGCTGTTTTATGGTGATATCCCTATTGGCTCGGGCCTTTCCTCTTCTGCATCCATAGAGGTGGTTACCGCTTATGCGCTCAATGATCTTTTTACGGCAGGTTACAGCCGCCTTGACCTGGTTAAGCTTTCGCAAGCTGTTGAGAATAAGTTTATTGGCGTAAACTGTGGCATTATGGACCAGTTTGCCGTTGCCTTTGGCGAGAAGAATAAAGCCCTGATGCTAAACTGCGATACGCTGGACTACCAGGCAGTCGACAGTAACCTTGGCGATTACCTGCTGGCAATCATCAATACTAACAAACCTCGTAAACTGGCCGAATCTAAATACAACCAACGCGTACAGGAATGCCGAAGCGCCCTTGTTGCCCTAAAACAGGAACTGGATATCAATTACCTGTGCGATATTGATGGCGCAACGTTCGAAAAATACAAACACCTCATAACTGACGCCACTGTACAGGACCGCGCCAAACACGTGGTAGCAGAGAACGATCGTGTAAAACTGGCCGCAAAAGCGCTTAGCAATAATAACCTTACCGAGTTTGGTAGGCTGATGTATGCATCGCACCAATCCCTGCGCGACCTTTACGAGGTAAGCGGCATAGAACTGGATACCGTGGTAAATTATGCTAAAACAAACCCCGACGTAGCTGGCGCACGTATGACCGGTGCAGGCTTTGGTGGCTGTGCCATAGCATTGGTTAAAAAAGACACCTTTGATAAATTCAGCAAAGAAGTAAGCGCTTATTACACAGATAAAATTGGTTACGCGCCATCCGTTTATGCATCATTAATTGGTGATGGTGTAGGTATATTGAATGAAGTGGTGAGCAGTAAATAGTGAATGGTGAGTAGAGAGTGGTTAAAAACGATAACCATTGATATATTTGCACTTTATTAATACCCTTCTATGCGCAAGTTAAAACTGGACGAATTGAACCGTGCTACTGTAGATGAATTTAAGGCTCAGGACAAATTACCTGTGGCCGTAGTGCTGGATAATGTGCGCAGTATGCATAATATTGGCTCTATCTTCCGCACATCTGATGGTTTTGCAGTTGAACAGGTTTGCCTTTGCGGCATAACCGCCCAGCCGCCGCATCGCGAGATAGAGAAAACCGCCCTTGGTGCCACACAATCCATCAACTGGACATATTTTGAAACACCCTTGCAAGCTGTGGAAGCCCTCCGCGCAGATGGTTATAAAATAATAGCTATTGAGCAAGCCGAAAACAGTATTATGCTCAACACTTTCACCCCTGCGTCAAACGAAAAATACGCGCTTATCTTCGGCAACGAGGTAAATGGCGTGAGCGACGAGGTAATGCAAAATATAGATGCCTGCATTGAGATTCCGCAGTTTGGCACCAAGCATTCGTTCAACATTGTGGTATCGGCAGGTATTGTTTTGTGGGATTTCTTCTCGAAGATAGTTCGCTCTTAGTTCATGGTTCATGGTGGGGACCCGCGCTAACCGCGTTTTGAAAATGATTAAAATATTGACGACAGGTAAGAAAATCCATCGGAAAAATAGGCACATTCAGACAGGTGTCTCACTATTTATATTAGAAAACGAAACACTTTTTACAAGCGCCTCATAATCAATTAATTAAAATTTGACTTTATGCATTAAAAAGTCAACTAAAATTGTAAGTTTTTGAAAATTAGTGACTTATATTTTAAAAAAAGTGTTCCACTATTTTCTGAATGGGACGGAATGGGACACCCTTTTTGATGACCCGTACTGAAATAAGTTTACACTTATGGTTGTAAATATCGTATAATTTACAGGTTTTTCATTCACCTAAATTCGCCCTCAGATCACCATAAAACGACAAGAGAACAATACTAAAAAAGCCCTTGCAGAATTAACTGACAAGGGCTCGGGATTATAACTTACTGACTAATTATTCTTAATAAAACACCTGGTCGAACTGGTTAACCGCGTCCTTACTTTCCAGGTTGGAGTGGCCCATCAAAAACTCATCTACCTTGCGGGCAGCTTCGCGGCCTTCTGATATGGCCCAAACAACCAATGACTGGCCGCGGCGAATATCGCCCGCTGCAAACACTTTGCTTACATTGGTGCGGTAAACACCCTCTTTGGCTTTAACATTCTTGCGCTCATCAAGCTCTACGCCTAACTGCTCCAGGGTCCCTTCAAACTGCGGGTTCACAAAACCCATCGCCAGGAATACACGCTGGCATGGTATTTCGCGCTCGCTGCCTTCAACTTCGTTGAATTTGATCGGGCGGCCCATTACATCAATCTCCCAGCTTACATCGGTCACTTTAAGGGCTCTTAGGTTACCTTCAGCGTCCCCTAAAAACTCTTTAGTGTTGATGCCCCATGAACGTTCAACGCCTTCCTCGTGCGAGCTGGTGGTCTTTAAAACCATTGGGTAAGTTGGCCATGGCATGTGTGATGTACGTTGTTCCGGTGGTTGCACCATTACTTCAAACTGCCTTACAGAACGTGCGCCCTGGCGGTTTGATGTGCCCACGCAATCGCTGCCGGTATCGCCACCACCAATAACAACCACATCTTTGTCGGTAGCAAAAATATCTTCCACTTCAACAGCGATGCTGCTAACACGTTTGTTTTGTTGTTTCAGGAAATCCATGGCGAAGTACACGCCTTTAAACTCCCTGCCGGGGATAGGTAAGTTACGCGGGATAGTAGATCCACCTGCCAGTACTACCGCGTGGTGGTTACGCAATACCTCATCGGCAGCTACGTTTTTACCTACTTCGGCATTGCATTTAAACTCGATGCCATCCTCTTCCATGATTTGGATACGGCGGTCTATCACCCATTTCTCCAGTTTAAAATCGGGGATACCGTAACGCAGCAAACCACCGGGGCGGTCGTCGCGTTCAAAAACGGTAACAGCGTGGCCTGCTTTGCTCAATTGCGCTGCGGCAGCTAAACCTGCAGGGCCGGAACCTATTACGGCTACCTTTTTGCCCGTTTTAATTAACGGGGCAACTGGTTTAACCATATTTTTAGAATAAGCAACCTCTATAATATGTTTTTCAATTTCCTCGATAGCTACCGGTGGTTTGTTGATGCCCAGTACACATGCAGACTCGCATGGCGCAGGGCAAATACGGCCGGTAAACTCCGGAAAGTTATTTGTTGACGATAAGATCTGGTACGCTTCGTCCCAATTTTTGCGGTATACGGCATCATTAAACTCGGGGATAACATTGCCAAGCGGGCAACCCGAGTGGCAGAACGGGATCCCACAGTTCATGCAGCGTGCCGATTGCTGGTTTAGTTTTTCATCAGAATACAAACCAACAAATTCATTAAAGTTTTTTACCCTTTCAACAACAGGCGTTTTTTGGGGAAGCTCCCTGTTAAATTCCTGAAATCCTGTAACTTTTCCCATTCTGATATTTAGCTTACGGTTTGATACTCTAATTTTTCTAACACTTTTTTATATTCTTTAGGGAATACTTTTACAAATTGCGATGATGCCTTACCCCAATTCTTCAGGATACTTTGCGCCAGCTTGCTGCCGGTTAGGCTAACATGCTTCTTCAGCAAGGCGGTTATCTGCTCTTCGTCTTTTAACGATAGCGGGTCAAGGTCAACCATTTCGGTATTGCAGTTTTCTGCAAAGTTGCCCTTAGGGTTGTAGATCCACGCTAAACCACCGCTCATACCTGCCGCGAAGTTCCTTCCGGTTTCGCCCAGGATAAGTGCGCGGCCGCCGGTCATGTACTCGCAACCGTGGTCGCCAATACCTTCTACAACCGTTGTAGCGCCCGAGTTACGCACCGCGAAACGTTCGCCTGCCATACCCCTTACATACAACTCGCCGCTTGTTGCACCATATAGGGCAACATTACCTATCAGGATGTTATCCTCGGGCTTAAACGTAGCGTTTGCAGATGGATAGATGGCTAATTGCGCGCCGGAAAGGCCTTTACCAACATAGTCATTGGCTTCGCCCTCCAGCTCAAAAGAAATTCCTTTTGCAGCGAAAGCGCCAAAGCTTTGCCCTGCAGATCCTTTAAATTTATAGTTGATGGTATTGTCGGGCAAGCCCGCAGAACCATAGATCTTCGAAATTTCATTCGATAATAAGGTACCTATGGTACGGTTCACGTTGATAACATCAAACGTAGCGAATACCGGCGTTTTATCTTCCAGCGCTGCTTTAGCGGCTTTCAACAATTCCCAGTCGATGATCTCGTCCATACCATGGTCTTGTTTTTCGCTATTATAAAGCGTGCTGCCTTTGCTTACCGTAACCGGGTGCAGGATAGCCGACAGGTTAATGGTTTTCGCTTTCCAGCTTTTTAAGTTTTCTTTAACCTTTAAGAACTGTACGCGGCCAACCATTTCGTTAATGGTACGGAAACCAAGCTCGGCCATGATCTCGCGCAACTCCTCGGCCATAAAGCGGAACAGGTTTACAACGTGATCCGGGCTACCGCTGAACAATTTCCTTAACTCAGGGTCCTGCGTGGCAACACCAACCGGGCAAGTGTTCAGGTGGCATTTACGCATCATTATACAGCCACCGGCAACAAGGGCCGCGGTTGCAACACCCCACTCCTCGGCACCCATTAAGGTAGCAATAGCCAAATCGCGACCGGTCTTTAACTGACCGTCAGTTTGCAATACTACTCGGCTGCGCAGTTTGTTACGTACCAATGTCTGGTGCGCTTCGGCAAGGCCAAGCTCCCATGGTAAACCGGCATGTTTAACCGAACTTATTGGTGATGCACCTGTACCGCCATCATATCCGGCGATCAGAATAACATCCGCGTGTGCTTTGGCAACACCCGCCGCTATAGTACCTACCCCTGCTTTGGATACCAACTTAACGTTGATACGTGCAGCACGGTTAGCGTTCTTTAGATCAAAAATCAGCTGCGCCAAATCCTCAATAGAATAAATATCGTGGTGCGGTGGTGGCGATATTAAACCAACACCCGGTGTAGAGTGGCGTGTTTTAGCTATCCAGTCGTCAACCTTGTGGCCCGGCAGTTGCCCGCCTTCGCCCGGTTTTGCACCCTGCGCCATTTTTATCTGTAACTCATCGGCATTGGTAAGGTAATTTGAGGTTACCCCGAAACGTGCCGATGCAACCTGCTTAATAGCCGAGCGCATCGAATCGCCGTTCGCCATTTTCTCATAGCGCATTTCGTCCTCTCCGCCTTCGCCGGTATTGCTTTTGCCGCCTATGCGGTTCATGGCAATAGCCATAGTGCTATGCGCTTCGTGCGAGATAGAACCGAACGACATCGCGCCTGTTGCAAAGCGGGTCATGATGTTTTCTATCGGCTCAACCTCGTCAATGCTTATCGCTTCGCGGTGATGGGCAAAATCAAGCAAGCCACGGATGGTGTAATGCTTGTCTGCCTGCTCATTTATCGCGGCAGCATAATTTTTATATACCGTGTAGCTGTTGCTGCGGGTTGCATGCTGCAGCAAGTGCACCGTGGTTGGGTTAAACAAGTGGGCTTCGCCGCGGCGTTTCCACTGGTAAATACCACCCTCGGGCAATAAATGATTTTCTGTTTTGGGGCTGTTAAAGCCAATTTTGTGTTTGCAAAGCGATTCTTTAGCGATCTCGTCCAAGCCTAAACCTTCTATACGGGTAACCGCGCCGGTAAAGTAATGGTCAACCACCTCTTTATTCAATCCCAGTATCTCGAATACCTGCGAACCGTGGTATGATTGCAGCGTAGAGATCCCCATTTTAGAGAAGATCTTCAACAAGCCATCGTTAACCGATTTTACGTAGTTTTTGTAAAGGGTTTTTATATCAAGGCTGGTTTCTAAATGCCCGTTATTCTTTAAAGTTTCAATAGTAGATAGCGCCAGGTACGGGTTAATAGCCGTAGCACCGAAGGCTAACAAAGTGGCAAAGTGGTGTACTTCCCAAACGTCGGCGGTTTCGGCAACAATACCTACCGCGCCACGGCGGCCTTTTTTAATTAAGTGGTGATGCACGGCAGATACCGCTAATAGCATCGGGATAGGCGCATGTTCCGAGTCGATAGCACGGTCGCTTAGTATTAATACCTCAAAGCCATCATCAACGGCGTCTTCGGCATAGCGGCATAGCCTTGCAATACCTTTTTTCATCGATCCCGGGTTGCCATCTGCATTATAGTAAGTTTGCAGGGTTTTAGCGTGGAACATCCCGGTATCTATAGAACGCAGTTTTTCTAACTGGTGATTTTTTAATATCGGGTGGTTTAGCACAACGCAATGGCAGTGCATTTTATCCTCGTCCAACAAGTTACCGTTGTTACCGATGAAGGTAGCCAAACTCATCACCAAACGCTCGCGGATAGGGTCTATCGGCGGGTTGGTAACCTGTGCGAAGAACTGCTTAAAGTAGCTGGAAAGGTGCTGTGGCTTGTCAGACAATATCGCCAAAGGCACATCGGTACCCATTGAGCCAATTGGTTCTTTACCATCCAAAGCCATTGGTTTGATGATGGTATCAATATCCTCGCGGCTGTAACCAAATACCTGTTGGTAACGGTAAACAGCATCAGCACTAAGGCTGGCGAATGATAAACGCGGCTCAGGCAAATTACCTAAACGGATCTTATAATTATCAAGCCAGGTACCATAAGGCTGCTGGCCGCTGATTTCTTTTTTAATTTCTTCATCTGTTATGATCTTCCCTTTTTCGGTATCTATCAATAACATTTTGCCCGGTTGCAGGCGCCCTTTGCGAATAACTGTGCTTTCGTCGATCTTTAAGGTACCTGCCTCTGATGCGGCTATAACGCGGCCATCATTGGTGATCACAAAACGAAGCGGGCGAAGGCCGTTACGGTCAAGCAAGGCACCAACCAATTTACCATCGGTAAAACTGATAGCGGCCGGGCCATCCCAGGGTTCCATTAAAGTAGCGTGGTATTCGTAAAATGCTTTTTTAATTGGGTCCATCTGCTCGTTGCCATCCCATGCCTCAGGTATCAGCATCATCATTACGTGTGGTAACGAGCGGCCGGTGTGCAACAAAATTTCGATGATGTTATCCAAACAGGCACTATCTGACTGGTTGTTATCGATAACCGGCAAAAGCATCTCCATTTCCTCGTTGGTGAAATAGGCAGACGCGAAAGATTTTACGCCCGAATAGAACCAGTTAAGGTTACCGGTTAGCGTATTTATCTCGCCGTTATGCGCAATTAAGCGGAAGGGCTGCGCCAGTTTCCACGACGGAAAGGTGTTGGTTGAGAAACGTGAGTGGATTAAAGCCAGGCCCGATGTAACGCGGGGATCGGCCAGATCAGGGAAGTACTTACGCAATTGGTAAGTGGTTACCTGCCCTTTATAAATAATGGTTTTACAAGAAAACGAGGTAAAGTAAAAATGCTCTGCCGCTGCCGGGATAGTTTCGGTAACAGTTTTATTGATATAGCGGCGCAAAACGTAAAGTTTACGCTCAAAATCTTCGGTGTTGGTAACCGCGCGGGGGCGTGCAACAAACAGCTGTTCGCTATCCGGCTCTGCCTGGCGGGCGGTTTCGCCAATTACAGATGAATTAACATTTAACTTACGGTAACCTAGTAAAGTAAAGCCCAGTTTTTCGATAGCAGCGGCAATAATTTTGCGGCTGGCTTTCTTCAAAGCGGGCTCTTTTGGGAAGAATAACATACCTACACCGTACTCGCCCGGCTCGGGTAAACTGATCTCCAGATCAGAACATTCTTCCATTAAAAACTCGTGGGGGAGTTGTATAAGGATACCTGCGCCATCACCACTTTCGGGGTCGCAACCACATGCACCACGGTGCTCCATATTCTCTAACATGGTTAAGGCATCGCTAACAATAGCATGCGATTTATGACCGTTTATATGTGTAATAAATCCTGTTCCGCAGGAATCGTGCTCAAATTCTGACCTGTATAGGCCCTGCTGGTTACAATCAGTTTGGTCCATTCTCTTATCCGCTTATTAGTGATGCGGGTAATAACGAAATTACCAAATTTTCATATTTTTATAAAATAGATACTTATTTTTTTAAATTTATCAAAACAATGGCGTTTTTTTGCAATTCAATTATTAAGTCGACAATAATCATATACTTTATGTATGAATTTAATAATTCTTAACGTTTATTTAATATGCGTACATAGCAAATAAACATAATAATCTAATTTTGCCAAAGGCCCTCCCAACCCTCCCCGGAAGGAAGGGCTTAAATTCTCCCCTATCGGTGTAGATATAGAGGGGGCTTACTTATACCTTATATTAACATGGCCGAAAAAATTAAAGCAGTATTTTTAGACAGAGACGGTGTTTTAAACCGCGAAATGGGTGATTACGTATGTAAACTGGAAGATTTCCACGTACTGGATAATTTTGACGCGCTTAAAGAACTGCAAAACCGTGGCTATATGCTACTGGTAGCTACTAACCAGGGTGGTTTAGCCAAAGGCTGGTATACCGAAACTGAACTTGGTAAAATGCACGTGCACTTAAAACAGGTTTATCAAGAACATGGTGTAGAAATAACCGACTTTTTCTACTGCCCCCACCACCCCAACTTTACCGGCGACTGCGATTGCCGCAAACCAAAACCGGGTTTGCTTTTTCAGGGGATTGAGAAATATAACATCGACCCATCCCGATCATACTTTATTGGCGACCGCGAGCGCGATGTAGAGGCCGGCACTGCGGCAGGCGTTAAAGGTATTTTGATTGATAGCGACCAGCCCATAAGCACCGTTTTAGATCAGATAGCATAATCATCGATGAATAAAATATCCTTTATTATATTTATACTGACGGCCTTTGTGCTTACTACCGCATCTGCACAAGACGAAAATTACCAGGCCAGGCAGCAATTTAATCAGTTTAAAATGAAGAGCAGACTTAAGCCCGAAACCGGTGAGATCAATTACCGCGGTTTGCCTAAGCCCGAACTGCAATCCAAACTAAATAACATCTTAAACGTTTCTGTTGATGACTTTGTAAGAACGTGGAATGACAGGCCTACAGAAAAGAAGTTCCTGGAGGATATAAAGTTGGGCCTATCCCGCTTCAATGGTTTTTATGCCGACCTTGATGCCGAGGATAAAACCCACATTTGTGCGTACTTTGCCAAACTGATGGACGACGTGGGCATGGAAAGCCCCGAAGCGCTATTAAACAGATGGATCCAAAACCTGGAACCTGCCGACAAACAGTAAACGAACTACATGCAGATACCTGACAAATTAAAAAACTACGACACGCTACTGTTTTCGGCGATGGCTTTTTATGCCATATACCTGTTTACCAGTTATAGCGGCATAGGTATCTCGCCCGATTCTATCATGTACACCAGCGCCGCCCGTAGTTTTGTTGCGCATGCCACCCTGCATACGTTCAATAACATCCCCATTGTAGATTTCCCGGTATTTTACCCGCTATTTTTAGGCCTTATTAGTTTTGTAAGCCAGACAGACCCTGTTGCTTTTGGCGCGGTACTCAACATGTTTATGTTTGCCACGCTGGTATTTACCAGCGGGTGGATCATGTCGCGGTTCGTACCGTCTTCGCACGTATATAAATGGCTGGTATTGGCGGCAATCATATTAAACCCCGGCTTGTTGCAGGTGTACTCCTATCTATGGTCGGAAACACTTTTTATCCTCGAGGTACTGCTCTTCATCATCGTTTTCCGCAAATATTTGCTTACCCACGCAGGCAAGTGGCTCATCTTTGCTGCCGGTATTGCCGCTGTGGCTTGTATCACCCGTTATGCTGCGGTAACTATTGTTGGTACAGGTGGCTTGTTATTACTGCTGGACAGAAAACTTCCCATCAAGAAAAAGATCACCCATATATTAATATACGGTGCTATATGTATTTCGTTGCTGGTTGCTAACCTTACTTTTAACGCCCTGCATACCGGCACGGTAACCGGGCCAAGGGAACCATCTATCACCTCATTCAGCCAAAACCTTTATTACTTCGGCAGCGTATTTTGCGAATGGATGGGCATGACGCCGGATATGTACCCTGTGTTCGCTTTACCACTGGGTGTGATTATTTTGGTTGGCTTTATAGCCGCGCTGGCCTTTAATTTCACCCGCCGAAAACTGGACAGTTTTGAGAACTTAGCCATCACCTTCGCCTTGGTTTATGGGTTATTCATTGTGCTGTCGTCCACTTTTTCACGTTACGAACGCATCAATCCGCGTTTGCTGGCGCCGATGTACATCCCTGCTTTATGGGGTTATACCAGTTGGGGCCTGCTGCTGTTGAAACGCATATTAAATAAACGTGTACGCATAGCCGTTGCTGCTATTTTTATACTGATGATGCTGGGCTATATCACCAAGATCTTTTTGGTGGACAAACAGCGCTACAACGACCAGATAGCCGACGAATACGGTAACCCCGGCTACACCGATAACGACTGGATGGACTCCGAATTTGCTAAATATTTAAAAACGATAGATAAAGGCATGTTTGCGCCGAATGTGGGTATATATTCGGATGCACACGAAGCGGTTTACTTCTTCTCGGGAATGTCATCATACCTGGTGCCGCATATATTCTTTAAAAAGGATGTAGAGAAATTTTACAAGATCAAGCGCTTTTACCTCATCTGGTTCAACAACCTCGAGAACCCGGAACTTATCAACATTAAAGACATCCAAAAGGTAAAAAAACTGAAAGTTATAAAGCAGTTTGACGAGGGTGCTATTTATGAGTATGAGGGAGAAAGATAGTCTGAACTCAAATTTAGGAATTTAGGCTAATTCATTCTGTTAATTCATTAATTCCAAAAATTCGATTTCAAACAATTACATAAGCACTTATACATATTGCCATTCTTATAAAAAAGCATATCAAAAATTATATTTTTTATAATCATTTTCACATAAAATTTTGATTTAATAAAATAGGACATATATTTGCATCGCTTACCCAAAGCAAAATATAAAAATGAACGGACTTAACATATATCATTTACATCTGCACCATCACCACCATGTGGTGATCAGATAATATATGTTTCTACGCGAAATATCGTCCTCCGTTTATATTCATTTCCTAAAAATCAATTTGTGAAAACATTAAAAATAGCGATCCAGAAATCGGGTCGGCTCAACGAAAAATCCGTTGAATTATTAAAAAATTGCGGCCTTAATTTCGAAAATTATAAGAGCTCGCTTATCTCCCCTGTATCAAATTTCCCGTTAGAGATCCTTTTTCTGCGCGATGATGACATCCCCGAATACGTGCAAGACGGCATTGCCGACCTGGGCATTGTAGGCGAAAACGTTATAGAAGAAACCGAGGTGGAAGTTAGCTATCTGCAAAAACTTGGTTTTGGTAAATGCTCATTAAAAATAGCGGTGCCAAACAACAATAGCATCACCGCTTTAGATCAGCTTAATGGTAAAGCTATTGCTACAACCTACCCTGTTATATTAGGAAAATACCTTAAAGAAAAAGGCATTACATCCGACATTCGCACCATTTCGGGTTCGGTAGAGATCTCACCGGGCCTTGGTTTAAGCGATGCCATTTGCGACCTGGTATCTACCGGCGGCACATTAAAAAGCAACGGACTTGTGCCATTTGCGGATGTGATGAGCAGCGAAGCGATATTGATTGGCCAAAAAGGCAGCGAGAACGATGACCTGATCAAAGAACTGATCCAGCGCATCCAGTCGGTATTGCGTGCTAAAGAAACCAAGTACGTGGTACTAAATGTAGAGCGTAAAAACCTTGACGCGGTAATCGCATTATTACCGGGCGTTAAAAGCCCATCGGTAGTGCCATTGGCCGAGGTTGACTGGATGGCAGTACACACCGTTATCCCCGAGCGCGATTTTTGGGACCGCATTAGCCAGTTAAAACAAGCCGGCGCGCAAGGCATTGTAGTAATGCCAATAGAGAAGATAATATTATAAAGCCCCACCCAAACCCTCTCCGCTGGTAAGCGGAAGGACTTTATGGAGTGGGTATAAAAAAATAAAAGTCTCCCCTACCGGGGGCGATTATTCACAAGGTGTTGTTCTTATGGTGTTCATGAGGGCTACGCCGTTTAGAGGGGCTTATGGAAACATTCAATTATTCAGACTTAAGTAAAAAAGACATCGCCCGCCTGGTACAACGTAATGTTGACCCTGCGAACGAGATACGTGCTTTGGTTGAGGAGGTTATAGAAAACGTTAAGCAACATGGCGATAGCGCCCTGATTGACTACGCCAGCAAGTTTGACAAAGTTGACCTGACCAAACTTTACTTGGACAAGGCCGAACTGGAAGAGATCGCCTCAGCGATATCCGAACATCAGCAGGAAGCTTTGCAAACGGCTTACGCCAATATCTATAAATTCCACAAGGCGCAATTAAAAAACGAGGATAAGGTAGAAACCATGCCCGGCGTAACCTGCTGGCGCGAGCTAAGAGCAATTGAAAAGGTTGGCCTTTATATCCCCGGTGGTACGGCTGTATTGCCATCTACATTTTTAATGCTGGGTATCCCCGCAAGGATAGCGGGATGCAAGGAGATCGTAGTTTGCTCGCCACCGCAAAAAAACGGCAAGGTTAACGCGTTTATCGCCTATGTAGCGTTGATGATGGGTATTAATAAAGTTTATTTAGTTGGTGGTTCACAGGCCATCGCCTCAATGGCTTACGGTACGGAAACTATTGCGAAGGTTGATAAGATCTTTGGACCAGGCAATCAGTTTGTAACTAAAGCAAAAACCATTATTCAATCAACCACTACTACTGCTATCGATATGCCTGCGGGCCCTTCGGAAGTTTTGGTGATTGCTGATACAAGTGCCAAACCTGCTTACGTAGCCGCCGACTTACTGGCACAAGCCGAGCACGGGATAGACAGCCAGTCGATACTGGTTTGTACTTCGCAGGATATCGCTGATAAAACTTTGGCAGAAGTACAAAAGCAACTGGCCGTTTTACCACGTGCCGAAATTGCAAAACAGGCATTGGATAATTCATACATCATCATCACCCAAAATTTGGATGAGGCGATGGATTTCAGTAATGAATACGCGCCCGAGCACTTAATTTTAGCAACCGAAAAATGGAAAGAGTTAACGCCAAAAATCATCAACGCAGGTTCTGTTTTCCTTGGTAATTTAACCCCGGAGAGCGTGGGAGATTATGCATCGGGAACCAACCATACATTGCCAACCAGCAGTTATGCAAGGGCATATTCGGGTGTATCGGTAGATTCGTTTGTGAAGAAGATAACCTTCCAGTATTTAACCGAAGAAGGCATCCAAAATATAGGCCCCTCGGTAGAGATACTGGCCGAAATGGAAGGCCTGCACGCGCATAGGAATGCGGTAAGTGTGAGGATGAAGAAATAAGAAGCAATGAAATAACAAATAAGCGCGTCATTGGGGCGAAAGCCTCACCTAAATCTTTCTTAAAGGAGAGGATTTAAAAACAATAGAACCCCTGCTTTGGAAAGGGCCGGGTGAGGCTACCTCGCAATGACGGACGGAACTAAAGACTATACAATGTTCGAGTTAAACAACATATTACGCG
Source organism: Mucilaginibacter aurantiaciroseus (assembly GCF_024055595.1). Classification (GTDB taxonomy): domain Bacteria; phylum Bacteroidota; class Bacteroidia; order Sphingobacteriales; family Sphingobacteriaceae; genus Mucilaginibacter; species Mucilaginibacter aurantiaciroseus. Next base: position 643,701 of record NZ_JAMXOF010000001.1, on the reverse strand, counting down.
AAAACATCAAAAACCTAACCCCCTACTCATCCGCACGTGATGAGTATACGGGCGAGGCAAGTGTGTTTTTGGATGCTAACGAAAACGCGTTCGGTTCGCCTTTGGAACAGGCCTACAACCGCTATCCCGACCCTTTGCAGTACCAGGTAAAGATGAAGCTGAGCGAAATTAAAGGCGTACCTGCCCGCAACATCTTTTTGGGCAATGGCAGCGATGAAGCCATCGATATCCTGTTTCGCAGTTTCTGTAACCCGGGGGTAGACAATGTGATAATTGTACCGCCAACGTACGGCATGTACCAGGTATCGGCCAACATTAATGATATCGAGGCCAAAAAAGTATTACTTACCGAAGAGTACCAGCTCGACCTTGACGGCATTTCCGAAGCTATTGATAAAAACACTAAACTGATCTTTATCTGCTCGCCAAATAATCCAACGGGCAATTCCATCAACCGCGATGATATTGAAACCTTACTGGCAAACTTTAACGGTTTGGTTATTATAGATGAGGCTTACATCAATTACAGTCGCCAAAAAACTTTTATACAGGAATTGACCGAGTACGCCAATTTAGTTGTGCTGCAAACCCTTTCCAAAGCCTGGGGGCTGGCAGGTTTACGTGTTGGGATGGCCTTTGCCAGCGAGGAGATCATCGAAGTGATGAACAAGGTTAAGCCACCTTATAACGTGAATGAGGCGTCGCAACAACTGGCTTTGCAAGCGCTAAACAACGTATCGCTGGTAAACCTATGGATAAAAGAAACGCTTGAACAGCGCGACAAACTGGTGCTTACCTTAAAAGAGTTTAATTTTGTGCTGGACATTTATCCATCCGATGCCAACTTCATTTTAGTAAAAACCATCAACCCAAAAGCCATTTACGACTTTTTAGTGCAACACGGCATCATCATTCGCGACCGCTCTAAAGTGGAGCTTTGCGAGGGCTGCCTGCGCATTACCATTGGCACGCCAAATGAAAATAAAACACTGATAGAAACCTTACAGCAATACAAATAATAATGAGCAAGCTGCAAAAAGTACTTTTTATTGACCGAGACGGCACCATCATTAACGAAACACCCGATGAGCAGATAGATTCGTTCGCGAAGCTGACGTTTTACCCCGGCGCTTTACAATACCTGCCTAAAATTGCCGCCGAATTGGATTTTGAGTTAGTAATGGTAACAAACCAGGATGGTTTAGGCACAGCCGTTTACCCGGAGGATACCTTTTACCCGGTGCATAATTTTATTCTCAAAACGTTTGAGAACGAGGGTGTACACTTTTCAGATCAGGCTATTGACCGTACGTTCCCGGCTGATAACGCCCTTACCCGCAAACCGGCAACGGGCTTATTAACAAAATATCTGGATGCAACTAAATACGATCTGATCAATTCATTTACCATTGGCGACCGTAAGAACGACGTCCTGCTGGCTAAAAACCTGGGCGCAAAAGCTATTTGGTTAAATAACAAGTCGGGTTTGGGCGATGGTGAGTTTAAAACTGAAACAGATAGCGATATTGCCGGTGTAGTAGCCTTGCAAACCATAGATTGGAATGATATTTACGAATTTTTAAAGCTGGGTCAACGTGTTTTTGAGCACAGCCGGGTTACAAAAGAAACCGACATCCGCATCAAAATAAACCTGGATGGTACGGGTGAGGCTAAAGTTTCAACAGGCCTGCACTTTTTCGACCACATGCTGGACCAGATCGCCCGCCACGGCAGCATCGACCTGGAAGTTACCGCAAAAGGCGACTTGCATATCGACGAGCATCATACCATTGAAGATACCGGCATTGCGTTAGGCGAAATTTTCGCTACCGCATTGGGCAATAAAATGGGTATTGAGCGCTATGGTTTCTGCCTGCCTATGGATGATTGCCTGGCACAGGCCGCCATAGATTTTGGCGGGAGAAACTGGATAGTATGGGATGCCGCATTTAACAGGGAAAAAGTTGGCGACGTTCCTACTGAGATGTTCTACCACTTTTTTAAATCGTTCAGCGATGCCTCTAAATGTAACCTAAACATTAAAGCCGAAGGGCAAAACGAACATCACAAAATAGAAGCTATATTTAAAGCCTTTGCCAAAGCCATAAAAATGGCCGTAAAGCGCGACGTTAATAAAATGGTTTTACCTTCTACTAAAGGACTTTTGTAGGGAGGCAAGATGACAGGAAACAAAAAAATCAGGACAAAAAATTCTTGATTCTTAGGTCTTGACATCTTGATTCAATTTTAAAAATATGATTGGTATAATTCGATATGGCGCCGGGAACATTTTTTCGCTTACTGCTGCTTTAGAGCGGCTGGGGATCGGCTATGGTATGGTGAACACCGAGGCCGATCTGCTACAGTTTGACCGTTATATCATTCCGGGTGTTGGGCATGCGGGTGCTGCCATGCGAAAATTGGAACAAACAGGCTTGGTTCCGGCTATAAAAGCGCTTAAAAAACCCACGTTGGGTATTTGTGTGGGAATGCAGCTACTTACGGCTTACAGCGAAGAGGCCGATGCTAATTTGCTTAACCTGTTCCCTATCAAAACCTTAAAGTTTCCGCATAAAAACAGTTTTAAAGTACCGCATACGGGCTGGAACCAGGTGTTCGCTGAGAAAGAAAACCCCTTATTTGAAAATATACCGCTTGGGTCACACTTTTACTTCGTACATTCATACTTTATTGAGTACGATCAATCATTCACTTTGTCTTCAACCAGTTACATAAATAAATTTTCGGCATCAATTTGGCATGATAACTTTTACGGTGTGCAATTTCACCCTGAAAAGTCGGGCCCTTATGGCGAAACATTATTAAAAAACTTCTCTAAAATATAAAACATGTATATTATTCCTGCCATTGATATTCTGAATAAAAAAGTTGTGCGCCTGCGCGAAGGTGATTATCAGCAGGTTACAGAATACGATGTTACCCTCGAAGAAATGATAGATAGGTACCAGAGCAACGGTACCAACTTCATCCATATAATTGACCTTAACGGTGCCAAAAACGATTTTAGCAACCAGCAATATCTGTTTGATGTGATCCGTAAAACAGACATGCAGGTGCAATACGGTGGTGGCATCCGCAGTATTGATAAGGTTAAGGAACTGATAGATGCCGGCGTTCACCGCGTTATTGTGGGCACACAGGCTATTACTAACCCATCTTTTTTAGAGGACTTGAGCAAAGCCGTTTGTGGCCGCGATAAATGCAGCGACCAGGTGGTAATCGCCATTGATGTGTTAGACGAAGTAATAAAATACTCAGGCTGGATGGAAAGCTCGCCCATTAAACTAATGGATTACGTGGACAAGTGCCTGGCGCTTGGTTTCTTCCGTTTCTTGTGTACTGATATTAATAAAGACGGTAAACTGGGCGGCGCGGGTGTAGACTTGTATAGCAAACTGCTTGACCATTCTCCGTTCATCAAACTTATCGCATCGGGTGGTGTAAGCTCAATGGCTGACATCGACGAACTAAGTAAAATAAAGGTGGAAGCCTGCGTGGTAGGCAAAGCCATTTACGAAAACCATATCAGTATCGAAGAAATTAAAAATTGGAATTTGGAATCTTTGATGTCCATATAATCGCGTCCGAAAGACGCATACCCAAACCGCCATTGCGAGCGTAGCATAGCAATCTCTTTGCTATACAGAGCCGTCGCTCTGTATAGCAAAGAGATTGCTTCGTAGCTCAAAATAACGATCTTATAAAATCATGCTCGCTAAAAGAATTATTCCCTGCCTTGACGTTAAAAACGGCCGCACAGTAAAAGGTGTGAACTTTGTTGACCTGCGCGATGCCGGCGACCCTGTAGAACTTGCCTGGAACTATTCGCAGCAAGGCGCGGACGAACTGGTTTTCCTGGATATTACCGCTACGGTAGAGCGCCGCAAAACCATGGTAGAATTGGTAAAATCGGTAGCGAGGCAAATTAATATCCCCTTTACTATTGGCGGTGGCATAAACGAGATTGCCGATGCCGATGCATTGCTTAATGCCGGTGCTGATAAGATCTCCATTAATTCTGCCGCGGTACGTAACCCGGCTTTGATTGATGAATTGGCAAAGGCGTTTGGGGTACAGTTTGTGGTGATAGCGGTTGATACAAGGGTGATTGGTGATAAAAATATCGTCCATCTGAATGGCGGGCGCTTAGCAACAGAAAAACAAACCTTAGACTGGATCATAGAAGCCGAAAGCCGTGGTGCAGGCGAGATACTGCTTACCTCCATGGACCACGATGGCACCAAAGCAGGCTTTGATAACGGTTTGCTTAAATTAGTGAACGATACGGTAAACATCCCCGTAATAGCATCGGGTGGTGCAGGATCGGTGCAGCATTTTGTGGATGTGTTTCAAAAAACAAACGTTGATGCCGCGCTGGCAGCATCGGTATTTCATTACGGTGAGATATTGATACCCGATCTAAAATCGGTTTTAAGAGAAAATAATATTGAGGTGAGGGTGTAAAACCCCACTCAAACCCTCCGAAAGGGAGGGCTTAACAAGAATTTAACAACAATAATTACAAATCTCTTCGCTAACCAGCGGAGGAGATTTAGAGGGGGCTTATGAACATCGACTTTAAAAAAACAGACGGTTTAGTGCCGGTAGTGATACAGGACGAGCAAACGCTTGAGGTGCTGATGCTGGGTTATATGAACCAGGATGCATACGATAAAACAGTGCAGGAAAACATCGTTACTTTCTTCTCACGTTCAAAAAACCGCTTGTGGACCAAGGGCGAAACCAGTCAGAATTTTTTGCATGTAAAAAGCATGCATATCGATTGCGATAATGATACCATCCTGATAAAAGTAAAAGCCGACGGCCCAACCTGCCACACCGGCGCTCGCAGCTGTTTCCAAACAGAGTACAACCAAAACTTTTTGATGCAGCTGGAAAACATCATTACCGACAGGTACGAGAACCCTAAAGAGGATTCGTATATCAACAAACTGCGTAAAAAAGGACTTAAAAAGATCACCCAAAAAGTTGGTGAAGAGGGCGTTGAAGTGGTAATTGCCGCCCTTTACGAAACAGAAACAGAACTGGTTGATGAAGCATCCGATCTGATGTTTCACCTGTTGGTACTACTAAAAGAAAAAGGCTTAAATTTGGAGCGCATAGCAAAGAATTTAGAGGAAAGACATAAGTAGTTCATAGTGGATAGTTTATGGTTCATAGCAGCTCAAACACCATGAAGTATCCACTATCAACCTATAGCATGGATGTACAAAAATCAGCAGAATTAACGGGCCACAGCAACCCTATATTTAGCCTGGAGCTTTCTCAAAAGCCCGGCATATTGTTTACCGGGGGTAACGATAAAGGGCTTGTTGAATGGAACCTGGAAACCAACTCGTTCATTAAAGTAATGTTCCCGGTGATGGCTTCTATTTATGCTATCCATTGCCCTGCGGGTTATCCTTTGATGTTTGCAGGTTTACGCAGCGGCGAGGTGCTGGTGTTCAACTTTATCGAGCAAAAGATAACGCATCGCTTAAGGCATCACGTAAAACCCATCTTCGATATAAAATCATCAGCCAAAAAAGATGAGCTATTGATAGCATCCGAGGATGGCACCGTATCTGTTTGGAGCTTAAAAACCTTAGAACTACTTCATAGCATAAAGGTATCAAACGATACCATACGCTGCATTGCCATAAACCCTTCCGAAAACCGCATTGCTTTTGGCTGCCGCGATAACCGCGTTGTTATTTACGACTTGGAAGATTACAGCCTGATAAAAGCTTTGATAGGCCATACCATGGCGGTATTCTCTTTGCAATACTCGCCCACCGGCGATTACCTCGTATCCGGCGCACGAGATGCACAGATAAAGATCTGGGATGTTAAAACGTATTCGCTAATTCAAAATATTCCCGCGCACCTATTTGCGGTTAACCATATCCTCTTCCATCCTACCCAACCATATTTCGCTACAGCAAGCATGGATAAGAGCATCAAAATTTGGGATGCGGTTGATTTTAAGCTCCGAAAGATTATTAGCAGAGAAAAAGGTTACGCCAGCCATGTATTATCAATTAATAAATTGGCCTGGAATGGCGACCAACTCCTTTCTGCAGGTGATGACAAAAAGATAGTTATTTGGAATACAACCTTTTAGAATATTCTCAATAACTCTAAATTTAATTAATAATTACCATTTTGTTCACAATGGTTCAATCTGTTCATTTTATTCATTGTATTTTTAACTATAACAGTCTACCTACAACTGGCGCGGAGGTACAAGCGCAGACTGGAGCAACGTCGCCAACTGGCGCATTGGCGCAGCTACTGTGGCACCCGCAAACCCACCTACTGCAACAGACAACGTTTTTATAGGGGTAAACGGCACCACTTTTACTAATCAAGCTCAAATTAATTCAGGATATCTACAACTGTTGCTTCGGTAACAATGGGCACGTTTAAAACAGTTAATCTTATTGTTAACGGTATCCTTACTGTTACCGGGTCAATTTTGCAAAATCACGATGGTGCAACTGGTTTAAAAAAAGTGCACCGAATGTTTTACTGATGGCTGGTTAAGCATATTAATGATCTTGAGAGTAGCTTATGGTGCTTACGCTAGTAGCAGATCAAAAAAACGGGTCAAAAAAAACAAGAATGAAAAAGAAATGAGTTTTAAGAATATCGCTTCACAACTTTAAGCCTGTGGGTATGGCGCTTAAGTTCTTCCGAGTAGATGCCCTCAGTATCGATAGAATCTATCTTAACTTTGCCGGAGGCATGTATTATTTTACCCCCGCCCATAATAATACCCACGTGGGTGATGCGCCCTTCGGGGTTATTGAAGAAAGCAAGGTCGCCGGGTTTTGCTTTTAGTACCGATTCTACCAGTTCGCCCTGTTCTGCCTGTTGCGAGGCATCGCGTTTTAAAGCTATTCCCCTTAATTTATAAACTACCTGGGTAAAACCCGAGCAATCTATCCCAAAATGTGTGCGGCCACCCCACAAATAGGGCGCGTTTAAAAACGATTGGGCAATATTTAATATACTATTAGTATCGCCGATGGTGCCTATGATCTCAAATTTTTGATTGCCAATGTAACTTGTAGTCCCTTCTAAAAAAGCAAGCGAAGCACCCGCGGGGAGATGAATTACAGTATTATCTATAATTTTCCAGGCTTGGGTAACGGCGCTAAAGGTTACAGGCGGCGGTGTTTGTACAAGGCGCTTATAAGCCAGGTGGCCAAGCATAACAAACTGTAAACGATCTATCCAACCGGTATAATTGTCATAAGCAGTGGTGATTTGAACCCACTTATCTTTCCACTCTAAAATCTCGAAGGCTTCTCCAAACAAAACTTGCGACACCATTTCGCTGCGGTCATTTGGTTCGGCACGTAAGGGTACAACGCTTAAATTACAGATTCCGTATTCCATTTATCAAGTCACAGATTATGACGTTAAAGTAGTTATAAACTTTTGTTAAACAAAAAAGGGGATAGCATTATCTGCTTTCCCCTTTTTAATAAGTATTTTAAAATTATCCGTTTTGATGCAACCAGTCTTTTTTGGCGTGCAATTCTTCTTCGGTTTCGCGTACATCTTCGTCATCCACACAGCAATCAACCGGGCAAACAGCAGCACATTGCGGCTCGTCATGAAAACCAACACACTCGGTACATTTATCCGGAACTATATAATAAATATCGTCAGACAATGCAGCCTGAGTTTCTTCGGAATTTAAGGTATTACCGTCGCCAAAATCAATTATTCCTTTTAAATCTGTCCCGTCGCTAAAGCGCCAAGCCGCACCTGCATCATAAATAGCATTGTTTGGGCACTCTGGTTCGCAGGCCCCGCAGTTTATGCATTCATCGGTGATTATAATCGCCATATTATTTAAATATTCTTGTAGTATTCTATTTACCTTTGCCCTATAATTCGGGTTGTGCAAATATAACAAAAAAAGGCCTTAAGGGTTTAGCCCGTTAACATATATATGTCAAAATTTAATATTCCGGGTATAGTAAATACATTTTCGGCGTTGGGGGAACTGTTGGCCGCGCCTGATCATGAACTAATGGAAGTAATAGAGACCGAACGCCAGCACAACGCCTGGTTTACACCCCAAAGCGTATTAAATGCCGTAAAAGCTAACGGCGAAATGCTTAACAAAACCGACCTGGAGCAATGGATTGGCAAATACAATATTGCACAAGGTGGCAACAAAAAAGTTGGTTTGGTACTTGCCGGCAATATCCCGCTGGTGGGCTTCCATGATGTGCTTTGTGTGCTGGCAACCGGCAACCATGCGCTTATAAAAGCCTCCTCGCAAGATTCGCGCCTGATCAAATACGTACTGAACAAATTGGTGGAGATAGATGGTTCATATGCCGATAAATACAGCATAGTAGAAAGGTTAGAAAATTTTGACGCTATCATCGCCACCGGCAGCAACAATACATCGCGCTATTTTGAGTATTACTTTGGCAAGGTGCCCAACATCGTCCGTAAAAACCGCAACAGTATTGCGTTGCTTACAGGCGATGAAACAGCAGAGCAGTTAGCTGCTTTAGGCCACGATATTTTTGATTATTTTGGCTTGGGATGTCGTAATGTATCTAAGCTTTTGGTGCCCGAGGGTTATGTATTCAATTTCTTTTTTGAATCGATAGAGCACTTTGCCCCTATCATCCATCATCACAAATACAATAACAATTACGATTATAATAAATCTATTTACCTGGTAAACCGCGACTTGCATTTGGATAACGGCTTCCTGTTATTGAAACAGGATACCCGATTAACTTCACCCCTGGCCTGCCTGTTTTACGATACCTATACCGATCTTGCAGCAGCCGAACGATTATTGCAGGAACAAAGCGAAAACCTGCAGTGCATTGTCACCAATGCTAGTATAAAAACAGAAAACCAAGTGGTAACGTTTGGCCAAAGCCAGCACCCCCGGTTACAAGATTATGCCGATGGTGTAGATACGATGGAATTTTTGTGGAGCTTAAGCTGAAAGCCGAATGCTAAAAGCAAAAAGCTTATTTCGGAATAACGATACGGCTTTCGGCTAAAAAAAGTAAATTTGAAACCTAAAGCTTTAAGCGCTCTGCTTTTAGATTTTAGTTAAAAATATGTACATTATAAAAGTAAAAGGCGTTGCCAAAATACCAGATTACGTGCAGTTGCGGGACGATAAATTCACCTTGCTAGCATACTTTAGGGTAGACAGGCCCGAGAAATCGTTACAAAAAATTGGCCTTTCTGATAAACATGACTACATTATGGGCGTTGTTAAAGAGCTGCCCTTTGGTAAAATATTAAAATTAGAGCTGTAAGTAAAATGATTGGAAACTCTATTATAAAACTAAATAACGTTGATATTTTTCAGCAAAAACACCTGGTTTTATCAAACGTAAACCTGCATATTGATAAAGGCGATTTTGTTTGGCTTATTGGCCAAACCGGTTCAGGTAAAAGTAGTTTGCTAAAAGTTATTTATGGCGATCTGAACATTACCAGCGGCACAGGCCACGCATGTGGCTACGAGTTAAGTAAACTTGCTACCAAAGATGTGCCTTACCTGCGCCGCAAGCTGGGTATAGTTTTCCAGGATTTTCAATTATTGACAGATAGATCTGTTGAGCAAAACCTGCATTTTGTATTACGTGCCACCGGCTGGGACGATAAAAAACAAATTACCGACCGCATTTTAGATGTATTAGAAAAAGTTGGCCTGCGTTCTAAACTTAAAAAAATGCCTCATGAGCTTTCGGGCGGCGAGCAGCAACGCGTAGTTATTGCCCGTGCATTGCTTAACAATCCCGAGATCATATTAGCTGATGAGCCTACAGGTAACCTGGACCCTGATACTTCTGAAGAGATCGTTTTACTGCTTAAACAAATTAGCCAAAGCGGCACCGCTGTTGTTGTTGCCACACACGATTATCATATCATCCGCACCTTCCCATCGCGTATTATCAAATGCGAGAACGGTAAGGTTTTAGAGGACGTGCAGATTGCATAGTTTTTAGTAGCAGTTGCAGGTAGCAGCAGCAGTTTTAAACATACTGCCACTGCCACTTTTAACTGCCACATTACTTTCTGCCAGTATTTACAACATTTTCAAACCACTACTGCCAGCTTGTCGGGTTTAACCCGATGGCAGGATACTTGATTAGCACTACTTGCTATGAATTTTAACGACATGCTAAAGAAAAAAAATAAAGGAAATTCAGAAACTCCTGAAAATACCGCCGAAGTGACCAATGAAAACGGACAAGCTGACGGACAGGAACAAACTACTGAAACCACAGAGGCCGAAAATGGCCCTTCTGCCGAGGAAAAACATAAAGAAGAGTTAACCCAGGCAAATGATAAATATTTAAGGCTTTATGCCGAGTTTGATAACTTCCGTCGCCGTACTATCAAGGAGCGCGAAGATGTACGCAAAACAGAAGGTAAGGACATTATTATTGCCCTGTTGCCCGTTTTGGACGATTTTGAACGCGCTTTACGTGCTATGGATACGGTTACCGATGTTGTGCCTGTTAAAGAAGGTGTTGCTTTGATACAGCACAAACTAAAAAATATCCTCACCCAAAAGGGTTTAAAAGAAATGCAATCCATAGGCACCACGTTTGACCCTGATTTGCACGAGGCCATTACCAACATCCCTGCCCCGACTGACGATATGAAAGGCAAGGTAGTTGATGAAATGGAAAAAGGTTACGAGCTTAACGAGAAAGTTATCCGTTTCGCCAAAGTAATTGTTGGAGCGTAAGGATAATTAGTGATTTAGTGAATGACTGATTTAGTGATTAAGTTAGTCGGCAACAGATCCTTCTTAATTCAAATACAGATTACAAAGCGTTAAAGATAAGTGATGCGGAAATCATCAATTCACTATCCCGATAGCTATCGGGACAATAAATAAATAATTAAAAACAATGGCTAAAAGAGATTATTACGATGTGCTGGGGATTAGCAAAGGCGCAGAGGCTGATGAGATAAAAAAGGCATATCGTAAAATGGCTATTAAATATCACCCCGATAAAAACGAAGGCGATAAAGAGGCTGAAGAAATGTTTAAGGAAGCTGCCGAAGCCTACGAGGTTTTAAGCAACCCCGAAAAACGCCAGCGCTACAACCAGTTTGGCCACGCTGCCAACGCGTCATCACCAAATGGTGGTGGTTACGGTGGCGGCAGCATGAATATGGACGACATATTTAGCCAGTTTGGTGATATATTTGGTGGTGGTAGCCCGTTCGAAGGTTTCTTTAATGGTGGCGGCGGTGGCCGCCAGGGTGGTGGCCGCAGGGTTGCCCGCGGCAGTAACCTGCGCATTAAAGTAAGGCTTTCGCTTGAGGAGATCGCTAACGGTGCCGAAAAGAAAATAAAAGTAAACAAGCAGATTCTATGTAAAACCTGTGACGGTACAGGTGCTAAAGATAAATCATCTTTCCAAACGTGTAAAACTTGTGGCGGCCAGGGTGCTGTACGCAGGGTTACCAATACCATTTTGGGCCAGATGCAAACAACCAGCACCTGCCCTACCTGTAACGGCGAAGGATCTACCATTACCTCAAAATGTACTGTTTGCCATAGCGACGGCGTTGTACGTGGCGAAGAAACCATCACCATAAACGTACCTGCCGGTGTAAGCGAAGGCATGCAGTTAAGCATGAGCGGCAAAGGTAACGCAGCCCCACGTGGTGGCGTACCGGGAGACCTGATCATATTGATAGAAGAGATTCCTCACGAAACTTTAAAGCGCGACGGAAACAATGTGATATATGACCTGCATGTAAACTTTGTTGATGCAGCATTAGGTACCAGTATAGAAATACCTACCATTGATGGTAAGGCCAAAATAAAACTAGAGCCTGGCACACAAGGTGGTAAAATATTGCGCCTGAAAGGCAAAGGCGTACCGGAGGTAAACTCATACCACCGCGGCGATCAATTGATCCACATAAACATCTGGACACCAAAAGCCCTGAGCCGCGAAGAACGCGAAGCTTTAGAAAAATTACAAGGCTCACCAAACTTTAAACCCAACCCCGGCAAAAACGAAAAAAGCTTTTTCGAACGGATGAAAGAATATTTTGAATAGGTTTTGAGATGAAAGCAGAAAAATAAACGACGAAAATTTTAGGAGCCCGTGATCAAATTGATCATGGGCTTTTTTGTTTTTATAGCTCACTAACGGTATCTTTAACGCATACCTAATTCTCGCCATCTTGTTATATTATCCCTTATATTTTTCTTTCATTTCCCCATTGCTTAAAAACCGGCTATTAAAAATAATTACCAAACAGAAGCGGAATTGCAGCATCAAAAGATAGAGCGGTCAATGATTTATTTGCCCGATACCCTACACCTTTACGACCCCAATTCCTTAGTATTGTCTCTATCCGCAGATGGGAAACAATTCAACAAGAACTACATTATAGCCAATGAGCTTTACCACCTGAAACAAGAGCGACTATGGAAGGACGGCCAATATGGCTATCCGGTCAGCATGGTCTACAATGGCGAAATGTACGTGATCATTTCCAGGCAAAAAGAATCGGTAGAGGTTTTACAGTTTAAATTAAATCAGCTTAAATAGCCCTTGGTTGTAACAATAATATCCCTGCAATATCTAATTTAGCATAAAATTAAACCCAGTTATGCTAAGTATTCGCAACATTGTTAAACAATACGCCGGCCACCGCGCGTTAAACGATGTGAGCCTGGAGGTTGAAAGCGGCAAAATATTTGGCCTGCTTGGGCCAAATGGCGCCGGCAAAACCTCGCTCATCCGTATCATTAATCAAATTACAGCGCCTGATAGTGGCGAGGTATATTTTAACGGCGAAAAGTTAAACCAGTCGCACATCGAGCGCATTGGCTATCTGCCCGAAGAACGCGGCCTGTACAAAAAAATGGAGATAGGCGAGCAAATGATCTACCTGGCCCGCTTAAAAGGTCTAACCCGCGATGACGCTACCAAGAAACTTAAATTCTGGTTCGAGAAACTGGGCATGGAAACCTGGTGGAAGAAAAAAATCGAAGAACTATCTAAAGGGATGCAGCAAAAGGCACAGTTTGTTGCTACCGTTTTGCATGAGCCAGATTTGATCATATTAGACGAGCCCTTTAGCGGCTTTGACCCGGTAAATGCCGAATTGATAAAGGATGAGATCTTAGAACTAAACCGCAAAGGCGCTACCATCCTCTTCTCTACCCACCGTATGGAGTCTGTTGAGGAACTTTGCGACTCTATCGCCCTCATCCATAAATCGCATAAGATATTGGATGGCCGTGTTAAGCATATCCGCAACTCGTACAAAAACGAAACTTACCTGGTAGAATATACCGGCGAGCCGCTTGCCTTTGATGGCTCGCAGCCGTTTGATATTATCAGCGAACTTGCGGGCGAGGATAACAGCAATACTATCAAGCTAAAACTGAACAACAGCAATACCGCTAATGATGTGTTGCAGTACCTGTTACCTAAAACACGCATCAACATGCTGCAGGAAGTTATCCCGAGCATGAACGAGATCTTCATCGAAAAAGTAAACTTAATTGCCTAGGTCATGAACAAAATATTACTCATCATACAGCGCGAATACGTTACCCGTGTGCGCAAAAAAGCATTTTTGATTATGATGTTTGCCGTGCCCTTGCTATTGGCAGGCATGACCGCATTGATCGCTTATGTGGCGAAGGACAACAACCAAATCACCAAACCGCAGATAGTTAAGGTTATCGACGAAAGCCATTTGTTTGAGGGAAAACTAAAGAATGCTAAAAACATCCAATTTATCCCTACCAACGAGCCGATAGAAAAGGCCAAACAAGAGCTTAAGGACAATGAAGACCTTTCGGTATTATTGATATCCAAGGATTATGCGCACAAGCCTGTGCAGTTCTTCTCTAAAAAGAAACCATCTTTCACGCTTACCGGCGAGGTGGAAAACCAAATGAACGAGATCGCATCCACCAATACTATGCTGGCTAACCACATTGACACCGCATTGCTTAACCAGGCAAAAAAAAACAGGGTTAATGTAAGTGCAATGGAAGTTACAGAAGCTGGCACAAAAGATGCTAATGTTGGTGCGAGTATGGGCGTGGGCATTGCCTGTGCAATCCTCATTTATATGTCGCTGTTTATATATGGTGCACAGGTAATGCGTGGTGTTATCGAAGAAAAAACAAGCCGTATTATTGAGGTGATCATTTCGTCTGTAAAGCCGTTTCAACTGATGCTGGGCAAAATTATCGGCGTTGGCCTGGTGGGTTTAACCCAATTTACTGCTTGGATAGTGTTATCTATTATCGCCACAAAATTTGCGGGCAATAACTCTTCAAGTGGCATTATGGGTGCTTTACAAACCCTGCAAACCATCCCGGTTGGTTACGTGCTCGGTTGTTTCCTGTTTTACTTTATAACCGGCTACTTGTTGTACAGCGCGTTGTTCGCGGCGGTAGGCTCAGCGGTTGACAGCGAAACCGAAACGCAGCAGTTTATGTTCCCCATTACTTTACCACTATTGTTTACTTACATTTTGTCTGTATCAGTATTATTCCAGGCACCGGATAGTCCGTTGGCTGTTTGGTTATCCATCATACCATTTACAGCCCCGGTTGCCATGATGGTAAGGATCCCGTTCGGCGGCGTGCCCGACTGGCAGTTAGGCCTGTCGATGTTTATGATGGTAGTAGGCTTCCTATTCACCACCTACGTAGCAGCACGTATTTACCGCGTAGGCATCCTGATGTATGGTAAAAAAGCAAGCTTTAAAGAATTGTCTAAATGGTTCTTTTATAAAGAGTAGTTTCCTAGACTAACAAATTTTAAAAAACCCTGCCTAAGCCAAAACTTTTGCAGGTTTTTTTTAATTTAGCTGTTGATGAATAACAAGCGCATTGCCGTAATGGATCTCGGTACAAATACCTTTCACCTACTGATAGCAGAAGGCCCTGCAGATAACTTTACCGAAATACTGCATCTTAACGAAGATGTAAAACTGGGCAAGGGCGGCATCAACAAAGGTATCATCCAGCCAGAGGCATTTGAACGCGGTATTGCGGCTATGAAACGCTTCCGCAGTTATATTGACGTCAACAGCGTTACCGACATTAGGGCTATTGCTACATCAGCCATCCGCAGCGCGGCAAATGGGCAGGATTTTATCCGCAAGGTAAAGGAACAGGCCCACATAGATATTGAACTGATAACCGGCGAACAGGAAGCGGCCTATATTTACGAAGGCATTAACGCAAGCGGATGCCTTACAGATGATAACGCCCTTATTATGGATATTGGCGGTGGGAGTGTGGAGTTCATCATCGGCAATACTGATGAGGTGCTGTGGAAACAAAGTTTTGAGATTGGCGCCGCCCGCCTGATGGACAAGTTCCACCAAACCGACCCAGTACCTGTACAAGCCATTAAAGAGCTTACCCAATATTTAAACAGCAAATTACCCGAGCTATTCCTGGCGGCCTCAAAATACAAACCCGCTATCCTCATCGGTTCATCAGGCGCGTTCGAGAGTTTTGCCGAGGTGATTGAACTGGAAAAAGGCAAAAACTTCAACCTCAAACAAACCAAAGTTTACAATTTTGATATAGATGAACTGCTGGACCTGATAGAACGCCTCATCAAATCATCGCACAGCCAGCGTGCTAAAATAAAAGGCATTATCCCGGTACGGGTAGATATGATCGTGGTGGCCAGCCTCATTACCATTTACATGATGCAAAAAATGGGCATAGCCGATGTCACCATGTCTACCTACTCATTAAAAGAGGGCGTACTGGCGCAAATGCTGAGTTAGAAAACACGCTTTAGTTTGTACCACCATACTTTGTAAAATGGCACTTTGCGAACTATCACGATTGCCCCGCCCAATACTTGCGACTGCATTCTTAACGAAATACAGTTGGACTGATTTGTCAAACTTGCAATATTTGCCTCGTAATTTTGATAGCCAATAAAGGATATTGATAAAGTTTCTGATGTTGTTGGCACACGCAAGATAAATTCTCCTGCTGCATTAGTTACAGTACCTTGGTTGGTTCCTTTAATACGGATACTTACACCCGGCAAAATGCTATTATCATCATCTGCAATAATCTTACCTTTTACAACTCTGTAGGCAATACTATTCGGCAACGTTATATTTCTATCTGTACTAACAAATTGTGAAACAGCCACCCTCCCTATTGTTACCGTTGTTTGTGCCTTAACTGTGGTAAATAAGCTTGTAACCGCAGCCGCCAACGCCAGCTTTTTCCAACTAAAATGCGGCTTCTCATCTATAACAAGGTAATTATTCAGCCCAACCAATTGTTGTTCGCTAAATCTGCCGCATAAGTTGCCATGCTTTGCAAAATAATTGATGACCTCATTATTACTCATCACAGTAAAGTCGATAACGGTTTTACTGCAAGAGTCGCAATGCCTACCTTGATCAACCGATGTCATCTGGTTCCAGTTTTCGTGGCAGGGCTGTGAGATGGCGATACTTTGTATAGGCTGCATAATGTTGTGTTTTATGGTAAGATGCTGTATGAGTCGGTTTTCCATAAAGTCATCAAAAAACAATCCCGCATCCTTTGTATCTTGCTCTCCTTATCGTCATCATACATGAAAAAACTTATCGGTGCGTCCTTGCTCCTGCTTTCTGCCACCTTTGCTCAGGCGCAAAAAAAAACTAACGATACCATTATTACCAGCTACCAGCCTGCGCTGCTATTCGCTCCTATTACTTATACCGAAAAGGGGAACGAGTTCCACTCCGTAAACGGCGACCCGGGGCCAAAGTACTGGCAAAACCGGGTAGATTATAAATTGGCCGTAAAGCTGGATACTGTTACTAAAAGCATAAGCGGTACTGCCGATATTAGCTATACCAATAATAGCCCTGATGCCCTTCAATATTTATGGCTGCAACTGGACCAAAACACTTATAAAAAAGATGCCCGCTCTAACTTTGTTACCGGCGCGCAGGCTACGCAGCATACCTCCGGCTACGAGATTGAATCTGTAGAGGTTGTTTTAGGGAACATTCGCACTAAAGCCAATTATAAAATTACAGATACCCGCATGCAGGTGCGTTTGAATACGCCTTTGTTGAAAGAGCTTATTAAACTAAGCATCAAATACCGTTATACCATCCCCGGTAATTTTGGCGGCCGTACCGATTATGTGGATACCAAAAATGGCAAGATCTACGAGATAGCGCAGTTTTTCCCGAGGATGTGCGTTTATGACGATAGCAGAGGCTGGGCAACTGCGCCATTTTTGGGAAGCGGCGAATTTTACTGCGAGTATGGCGATATTGACTACACCGTAACCGTACCATGGGATGTGTTGGTGGCCGGCCCAGGCGACTTGCTGAACCCCAAAGAAGTTTTGACCGCTAAACAAATTGCAAGATTAGAGGCTGCGCGCAACAGCGATAAAACCATCATGATCCGCAGCGCGGCAGAAATTAAAGACCCTTCATCGCGCCCTATAAATAAAGGCACATTAACGTGGCATTACAAAATGCTGAACACCCGTGATGTGGCTTTCGGCGCATCTAAAGCGTTTATTTGGGATGCCGCGAGGGTGAACCTGCCCGGTGGTAAAAAGTCGATGGCTATGTCGGTTTACCCGGTGGAGAGCGAGGGCAACGATGCCTGGGGCCGTGCGACAGAATACCTAAAAGGTTCAATAGAATATTTTTCGGAAAAGTGGTTTGTGTACCCATGGCCGACAGCCATCAACGAGGCTGGGATTGCCGGCGGTATGGAATACCCCGGAATTGTGTTCGATGGGATAAACGATAAGGGTAAAGAGCTTTACTGGGTTACCGCGCATGAAATAGGCCACAACTGGTTCCCGATGATCGTAGGCAGTGACGAGCGCCGCTTTGCCTGGATGGACGAAGGGTTTAATACGTTCATCGACATCTATGCCTCGGATGCCTTCAACAAAGGCGAGTACGCCCCTAAACGCGATGGCGAATATGCACCGGGTGGCGGCAATCCTGCCGACGAGATCATAGAACATATCATCGACCCAAATTCGCCCAGTATAATGACTGCACCGGATGCTATACCCGAAAAGTATCGCCATCCCTTAACCTACTTTAAACCTGCCTTTGGTATGGTTTTGATGCGCGAGCAGATCTTAGGGAAAGACAGGTTTGATTATGCTTTTAAAAACTACATCAAAAAATGGGCGTACAAACACCCTCAGCCCGATGATTTTTTCCGTTCGATGGAGAACGGCGCCGGCGAAGATCTGAGCTGGTTCTGGAAAGGCTGGTTCTATAATAACTACAAACTGGATATAGCCCTGATAGATGCCAAATACGTGGATAAAGACCACAATAAAGGTGTAAAACTAACCATCGCCAATAAAGAAATGATGGCTATGCCATTTACCGTTGAGGCTAAACTGAAAGATGGCAGCAAGCAACGTACCTATTTCCCGGTTGAAACCTGGTTGCAAAACAAGGTAACCACCTACATTTTACCAATAACGCAGGATGTAGAAAGCGTTACCATTGACCCCGATAATGCGTTACCGGATGTGAACAGAAAAAATAATAGTAGGAAGTTGTAACCCATCATGTAATTGCGAGAAACGTTGTGACGTGGCAATCTCAGAGGACATGCGGAATGCTAAGGTTACCACGCTATCGCTCGCAATGACATAGTTTTATTATTCTGAAAATTTTAAAATTCTGTTAATTCTGATTCAGACCATCTTCTTCAACTGCTGATATACCTTCTCTGTAGGTAAACCCACCACATTGGTATATGAGCCGTTGATCCGCTCGATGCCGATAAGGCCGATGCGTTGCTGGATGCCGTATGAGCCGGCTTTATCCATGGGCTGGTATTCCTCTACATAACTGCGGATCTCTTCATCCGTAAGCTTACGGAAAAACACTTCGCTCCTGTCGTAAAATTTATTGTACTGGCCTTTGTAGAGCAGGCAAACGCCTGTATAAACTTCATGCACCTTCCCCGATAAACGCTGCAACATTTCAATAGCATGCTCGGTTGATTCGGGTTTACCCAATATCAGGCCATCGATGGCTACGATGGTATCTGCTGTAAGTACGATCTCGTCATTTACATCCTCATCAAAGGCTTCAGCCTTTTTGGCAGCGATGAAAAGGGCGATTTCCGCAGGCGTTAAACCATCCGGGTACGATTCATCCACCTCTTTTAAAACCACACGGAAATCAATATCCATCAGCTTTAAAAGTTCCTGCCTGCGTGGTGATTTAGATGCGAGAATGATTTGTGGGAATTTTTGATTCATCGTTTATGAAAGTTGATGGTTCATAGATCATGGTTTATACTAAGAGTTGATTAATGATAGCTATAGTAAGATCAAGAGCGATACAATGAATTATCAACCATGATGCAAACGCTAAAATCTAACTATTCGCAAAAACTTACCAGCTATACGCCTCGGCGCTCATCCATTTGCCCTGTACCTTCATTACCTTTTCAATAATGTCGCGGGCGCAGCCTTTACCACCTGCGTAAGGCGATACATAAGCGCTAATGGCTTTGATCTCTTCGGCGGCATCTGCGGGGCAAACCGGCAAGCCAACCAATTTCATTACAGCCAGATCGGGAATATCATCGGCCATGTAAAGGATGTTGGCCGGGTTAATACTTTTCTCCTCGATATAGATCTTAAACCTTTCAGATTTGGTATGTGCACCTAAATAAACATCGTTTACACCCAGGCTATTTAAACGGAACAAAGCACTTTTAGACCTGCTACCAGATATTGCTACAACGTTATAACCGCATTTAACAGCCAGTTGCAGGGCGTAACCATCTTTAATATTAAAGGCGCGGCTTTGCACACCGGTTTCGGTCACAAATATCGACCCATCGGTCAGCACGCCATCCACATCAAAAATAAACGTGGTAATATCTTTAAGCTTGGTTAAAAAAGATTCCATTGTTTGGGATTACACAAATTTAATATGATTTCACCGATTGCAAAGCATGTACACATCTAAAATTTGCACATCTGCACATACAAAAAACTACTGGTTATCTCTCCACTCATACACCCAGGCGCTTTGTATTTGTTCCAGGTGGCCTTCGCTCGATTCTTCGCGCGTGCCTTTAAAGTTTGGCAGGCTAAGTACCCAATCCAAAAGCTCGGTAAAGCGGATGCGGTATATTTTTGATTCACCAAAATCGTCACCAAACTTTTCGTAAAGGCTCATGGCTATGTCCTCATGGTCGTTCCAGTGTATTGGCAAAGCGAATTTATCGTCGTTCATGTTTTCTCTTGATTCTTAATTCTAAATGTCTTGATTTTACAGTTAGTGTCCCATAAAGCCCGATTGATCCGGCAGGGTAACTTCAATATCGCCATCAATGATAACACACTGGCAACCCAGGCGCGATGTAATGCGCGGGTTTACAGCCCTATCGATAAAGTCTTCTTCCTTATCAGATATCTCCTGGATGTTATCCATCCCTTTGTTAACATATATATGGCAGGTACTGCAACCGCATACGCCACCGCAATTATGCTGCAGGTCGATGCCGTTTTCCAGACAAACGTCTAAAACAGATTCTCCTTCGGCAATAGCAAGTTCCACGCTTTCGTGGTCCTTCTCCTCAAAGTTAATCTTTACTTTAAAAATATTCATTTTGTCAAAAGTAACAAAATTACTTATTCCAGTTGCGGGTGTTTTGGTTTTTGATAATATCCTGACTTAAACGTGTATAAATTTCCTGCAAGTCGGGTTTGCCGTTAAGCATCTGCAAATGGGTTTGCATGGTTTGTTCATCGTTACGCATAGCCGGGCCTGTTTGTACACCGCCAGGTGAGTGCTTTTTTATTTTATCAGCAGTTTCAGCTATCAGCGGGCGTAACATGTCGAAACCCATGTCGCTTCCAGCCAAAAGCTGCTCACCTATATTATAAAGGTGATTAGTAAAATTACAGGCAAACACCGCAGCTAAATGCAACACTTTGCGCTGCGCGGAATTTACACGGTATACGTTATTGCTGATGTCGCGGGCGAGCCTTTCCAACGTTTTAGTAATTGCTTCATCGGCACCGTCGATGCAAAGCGGCACTTCTCTAAAATTCACCTCTTTGGTTTTGCTGAAGGTTTGTAGCGGATAAAATACACCCGCGTTCGGTGTGCTTTTTAAGATTTCCTGCAGACCTACGGCCCCGGAAGTATGCGCAATAAGTTTATTATGGGTGGATAAACGCGAGACAAATGACGCGATGGCATCGTCTTTTATGGCGAGTATGTAAATATCGGTATCGGGTCTGATGTTTTCAGTTTTATCAATTGCTTCTGCCCCTACGTGGTACGCTAACAGTGAGGCACTGTGCAGGTTACGGCTATAAACCTGTACAATGCTATGGCCTGCATTTTTAAATGCCGCCGCCAAATGAGTGGCAACATTGCCCGAACCAATAATAGTAATGCGCATAACAACTATATAAATAGATGGCGCTAAATTAAATATTTAAAGTATTTTTAATGACTTAAATGTGTCAACCTAATTGATATGAAATTTTTGAAGAAACTCTTCTGGTTCATCGTAATCCTGTTGGTGTTTGTAGCCGCTGCAGGCTATATTATTTACGACCATTACAACGTCGAGAAAAAAGAACTGACCTACGACCTCCGTAAAAATAGCAACGGCAGCTACATCGAACTTAGCAACGGCGTTACCCACTACGAACTTGACGGCCCAGATACCGGCAAAGTGGTGGTACTCATCCACGGCTTTAGCGTACCCTATTACATATGGAACGGTACTTATGAATACCTAACCGAACACGGTTTCCGCGTTTTACGATACGACCAGTTTGGCCGCGGCTTTTCCGACCGGCCGAACGTTACTTACAACAAACAGCTTTATTTTGAGCAGTTGAACGAACTGCTGGACAAACTTCACCTTAAAAAACCGGTAAGCCTGGTTGGTGTATCATTCGGCGGCGAGGTAGCTACAGATTTTACAGCCGCTTATCCTGATGCGGTAAATAAAGTGGTATTGATAGACCCGGGCTATGTTGCCGAAAAACCAAAGTACCCATCCTTTGTGCTTGATTTTTACGAAGCTACCCATGCCGAACAACGCGCGCTTGGGCAAATGACTGATTTTAAATACCCAACCCGCCACCCAAGTTGGGTTGACCAATACCAGCCGCAGATGGAATACAAAGGCTTCCGCAGGGCGCTGATCTCGACATTATATAACTACAACTACAATGCCCGCGAGGCCAATACTGCCCTGAATGATAAACATAAACAGGTTTTACTAATATGGGGCAAGGAAGATAACACCGTACCGTTTAAATACAGCGATTCGGTACGAAGCGTGCTTAAAACAGAGTTTTTACCTGTAGATGATGCCGGCCACCTGCCTTACATTGAGCAGGACCAGATTGTTAACCCCGCTTTGGTAACATTTTTGAAGAAATAGTATCTAACTAAAAACAAACACTAATTAAACTACTATGGACATTTCCTTAATTACCACCAGCACCGGGTTAGACGGTTATAAAGTTGTTAAACATTTAGGCGTTGTACGCGGCATTACCGTGCGCAGCCGCAGCGTTATAGGCAATTTTGCCGGTGGCATCCAATCGCTGTTTGGCGGCAGGCTTTCTGTTTATGTAGAACTTTGCGAGAACGCCCGCGAAGAAGCTTACCACCTGTTGATACAACATGCCCAAGCTTTAGGGGCAAACGCCATCATAGGTATGCGTTATGATGCCAACGAGGTGATGCAAGGCATTACCGAAGTATTGGCTTATGGTACCGCTGTGGTGGTTGAGAAAGTGGCGGAATAAATATTTTAATTGTCATGGTGAGCTTGTCGAACCATTTATCTTGCGCACAAGTCTTCGACAAGCTCAGACTGACAAAACACAATAATCTTCTATCTTTGCTTCAAATTACACTCCTATGCAAGTAATAAAGCAATATATAGAAGAGAACAAGCAACGCCTGCTTGACGAATTATTTGAACTGCTGCGCTTCCCATCTGTTAGCGCCGATCCAAAATACGCGGCCGATGTTTTAAACGCTGCCGATTTCGTAGCCAAAAAACTTACCGACGCCGGTGCCGATAACGTGGAGGTTTGCAAAACTGCAGGCTACCCTATTGTTTACGGCGACAAAATAATTGACGCTTCCCTGCCAACAGTTTTGGTTTACGGCCATTACGATGTGCAACCGCCGGATCCGTTGGAATTATGGCATACCCCACCCTTTGAGCCAACCGTGCGCGATGGTAAAATTTATGCCCGTGGCGCTTGTGATGATAAAGGCCAGTTTTATATGCATGTAAAGGCATTTGAACTAATGATGCAAACCGATACCCTGCCCTGCAATATCAAATTTATTATAGAGGGTGAGGAAGAAGTGGGTTCCAACAATCTGGGCATCTTTGTAAAAGAAAATAAAGACCGATTGAAGGCTGATGTGGTATTGATCTCTGATACCTCAATGATCAGCATGGAGCATCCGTCTTTAGAAACAGGCTTGCGTGGTTTATCATACCTGGAAGTGGAAGTGACCGGCCCTAACCGCGACCTGCACTCCGGTGTTTACGGTGGCGCTGTGGCAAACCCGGCAACTGTTTTGGCTAAAATGATCGCGTCGTTACATGACGATGATAACCATATCACCATCCCCGGTTTTTATGACGATGTTACCGAACTTACCCCTGCCGAACGTGCAGAACTAAACGCAGCACCATACGACGAGGAAAAATATAAAAAAGACCTTGATATTGCCGAAACCTGGGGCGAAAAAGGTTATACCACATTTGAGCGTACCGGCACCCGCCCAACCTTAGAAGTTAATGGTATTTGGGGTGGTTACATTGGCGAAGGCGCCAAAACCGTATTACCATCTAAAGCAAGTGCCAAAATTTCGATGAGATTGGTACCTAACCAAACCTCAGAAAAGATCACCCAATTGTTTACAGATCATTTCCTGAAAATAGCGCCGAAATATGTTAAGGTAAAAGTTACCCCGCACCATGGCGGTGAGCCGGTAGTTACCCCTACCGATAGCGTTGCATACCGTGCTGCCCAAAAAGCCATTGCAGAGGCATTTGGCAAACAGCCTATCCCCACCCGTGGTGGCGGCAGTATCCCAATTGTGGCCCTTTTTGAGGCGGAATTAGGCCTAAAAACGGTGTTGATGGGCTTTGGTTTGGACAGTGATGCCCTGCACTCACCAAATGAGAAGTACGATATCTTCAACTACTATAAAGGGATTGAGACAATACCGTTGTTCCACAAGTATTTTGCGGAATTGAGTAAGTAGAATAGTTTTGAATTTATCGAATTAAGGAATGAACAGAATTTATAAACTTTCATTCATAATTCGATAAATTCTTTAATTCCTTAAAATTCAGATTCAGATAGTAATTTTGTCACACCCACTCAAAAACTCCTCATCAGCATCTGCTCCGATACCAATAGCGTTACTGATGTTTAGTTTGTAGCCATCGTAAGTAACACCGCCAACGCACGGGTCAACAAGATGGCCGAGCATGCAGGTATCCATATCATAAAAATGAATATTGGGGCTGGCGTAAACAAAATGCAGCTTTGCGCTCAGGGCTATTCGGCTTTCCAGCATACCACCCATCATACAGGGGATGCCACGCTCGACAGCTATGTCGTGAATTTTCTTAGCTTCTAATATCCCGCCCGATTTTGCCATTTTGATATTGATGTAATCGCATGAATTGCTTTCTATCTGCATCCTCGCATCGTGATGGTTATACACACTTTCGTCAGCCATGATTTTTACGGGCGATAACTTCATCAGTTCGGGCAGGCGGTCGTTGTACCAGGTGCGCATGGGTTGTTCGCAAAACTCAATATCGTAGGCGCCAATCGCCAGCAAAGCAAAAACAGCATCATCAAAACTCCAGCCCTGGTTGGCGTCAACCCTTATCTTCATTTGCGGACCAACATCCTCGCGAATTTGCTTAATGCGTTCCACATCGGTTTCGGCACCTTTGCCCAGTTTTACTTTCAGGATATTTGCGCCGGATGCTTTAAAGTCGATTGCTTTCTTTGCCATAACTTCCGGCGTACTGATGCCAATGGTGATATCGCTTTCTATCACACGCTTCTCTCCTCCCAAAAATTGGTATAAAGGCTTGCCCGCGTTCTTAGCCGCAATATCAAAAAGTGCAATATCAAATGCGCTCTTAATAGTAGTGTTACCCGCAACGGCATCATGTAATTGCTGCATCCGGGCGGGGATATCAAGCGCATCCTTGCCTATCCACAACCCGGCAAAATATTTAGCCATCACCAAACAGGTATCCTGCGTTTCGCCAACGATCATCGGGAAGGCTGAACATTCGCCCACGCCATAAAAACCAATATCAGTATGGATGCGGATAAACACATTTTGCGCGTGGTCCATAGTACCGGTTGCAATGGTAAACGGCTTCATGGGGATACTGAAACGGTATATATCGATGGAAGTGATGGTAACTGACATGGTAGAATTGCTTATCGCTAAATTAAGCGAATTAAATGTCGGTTTAAAAAAAATGTACATTAACACATTTATACTATATTTGCGTTAGTACTTCGTACTAATTCATTTCGGTTCTCCGGTTTCTGCCCTATGTTCTAAGAAACTGTCCATGCACCGAAAACATCTTCAAGACAATTTATTTAAATAAAAAAATACATGGCATTAACAAATTTGCCTGGTCCGTTTGATTATAACTCAACCAGGAATAAACTTTTATTAACCGAATACGGCCGTAACGTACAAAACATGGTGAAATACATCGTGGCGTTACCAACAAAAGACGAGCGCAACAAATACGCGCAGGTAGTGATAGACCTGATGGGCTTTTTAAACCCGCACCTGCGCGATGTGGCCGATTTTAAACACAAACTTTGGGATCATCTGCACATCATTTCAGATTTTCAGTTGGATGTTGATTCGCCGTACCCAAAACCAAGCCCGGAGGCCATCCACATGAAACCCGACCCGCTTAAATACCCGCATCAGCGTATCAGGTACAAGCACTATGGTAAAACCATCGAGATGATGATCGAGAAGGCCAAAGCGATTGAAGAGCCGGAGCGTAAACGCCACATGGTGCAGGCGATAGCCAACTTCATGAAAATGGCTTACGTGCAGTGGAACAAAGATTCGGTTGCTGATGAAACCATTCTGTCGGATCTTTACGCATTATCCGGCGGCACATTAAAACTGGAAGAAAACATCAACCTAAACCGTGTCGAGTTCCGTGCTAACCCATACCAAAACAACCAGAACAATAACAACAGCCGCGGGCGTACCAACAATAACCAAAACAACCGCAGTGGCAGTGGTGGTAGCAGCAGCGGCGGGCGTACCAATAATAACAACCCGCGCAGCAACAATAACAACAACCAAAACAACCGCAACCGTAACCCGGGAGGGGCAAAAAAATACTAATTGATCATTAGTTCATAGTTGATGGCTAATCGTTCATAGCAAGAATTTGCTACAGGCTATAATCGCGATTATTTTATAATCTTTGTGCCATAAGCATGATCTGACCATATGAATTAGGCCATGAACTATGAATTATCAACCATCAACTAAAAATGAGAAACGCATTCGAAATACAGGGCGGTAAAAAGCTTAAAGGCGAGATCATCCCCCAAGGCGCTAAAAACGAAGCATTACAAATTATAGCGGCGGTTTTATTAACCGGCGAAAAAATGACCATCAGTAATATTCCTGATATACAGGATGTTAACAAACTGATAGAATTACTGGGCGACATGGGCGTTAAGGTTAACCGCACATCGCGCGATACCTGCACATTCGAAGCCAAAGAGATTGACCAAGATTTCTTTAATTCTGAAGCATTTAAAACCAAGGGCGGCGGTTTACGCGGCTCTATTATGATATTGGGCCCGCTGTTAGCACGTTTTGGCAAGGCGTCTATCCCAAAACCGGGTGGCGACAAAATTGGCCGCCGCAGGCTGGATACCCACTTCCTGGGTTTCGAGAAACTGGGCGCACGCTTTGATTTTAATCCCGAGAACGGTTTTTATAACGTAGATGCATCAAACCTGCAGGGTACTTACATCCTGCTTGATGAAGCATCGGTAACCGGTACGGCAAACATTGTAATGGCAGCGGTACTGTCAAAAGGGACAACCACCATTTACAACGCGGCCTGCGAACCTTACCTGCAGCAGCTTTGTAAAATGCTTAACCGCATGGGCGCCAAAATAAGTGGCATCGCATCAAACTTACTGACTATTGAAGGCGTTACCGAACTTGGTGGTACCGAGCACCGTATGCTGCCGGATATGATCGAAATAGGCTCGTTCATTGGCCTTGCCGCCATGACGGGTTCCGAGATCACCATTAAAGATGTGCATTACGACGAATTAGGGATGATCCCTGACGTATTTAAACGCTTAGGTATTAAACTGGAACGCCGTGGTGATGATATTTACATCCCATCACAAGACCATTACGAGATTGATACTTTCATAGATGGATCATTACTAACCGTTGCAGATTCACCATGGCCGGGCTTTACCCCCGACTTATTAAGCATCGTGTTGGTAGTAGCCACACAGGCAAAAGGATCGGTATTGATTCACCAGAAAATGTTCGAAAGCCGTTTATTCTTTGTGGACAAATTGCTGGATATGGGCGCAAACATCATCCTTTGCGATCCGCACCGTGCTACCGTTATCGGTCTTGATAAAATGGTGCAGCTGCGTGGTATCTCCATGACCTCGCCGGATATCCGCGCGGGAGTATCGCTACTAATCGCTGCATTATCGGCACAGGGACAATCTACTATCTACAACATCGAGCAAATAGAACGCGGCTACCAAAATATAGATGAGCGCCTTATTGCGCTTGGTGCTGATATAAAACGCGTTTAAGATATTATGGAATACTAAATATTGAATTTCGAATAATGAAGTGAACTAACTTCATTATTCGGAGTTCTAAATTCCTTGTTCGATATTATTTCTTTTTATCTATTTTTATCGAAACCAATAAACCCTATAATGCCTTACAAAAACCGAAGGTCATCATATTCTACCTTTATACTGATCTTTGTTGCGTTAAAAATCATCCTTAATTTGCTTGCCATAAGCAATTTTGGCTTTCACCGCGATGAGTTACTGCACTTGGTTTTAGGCGACCATTTGGATTGGGGTTATAAAGAAGTACCACCACTCATTGCCCTGCTGGCAAAAATAACCCTTAAAGTTTTTGGCGATTCTGTTTTTGCGGCGCGCATCTTCAGCACTGTAGCAAGCGGCTTTATTGTTTGGCTTACCGGCCAGATAACCACTGAATTGGGTGGCCGCAGGTATGCCATCACCATCGCTTGTTTATCACTGATCTTCGCCCCTGCCTTTGCCGCGAGCGGTTATTTATTCCAACCCGTGGTGTTCGATCAACTTTGGTGGGTGCTAACGGTTTGGCTATTTGCCAGGTATTTAAATACAGCAGATGTAAAATACCTTTACTGGATTGGTGCAGCTGTAGGTATAGGGATGCTTACCAAATATACCATGGCATTTTTTACCGCCTCGCTTATTGTAGGGATACTTATTAGCCGTGAGCGAAAGTTGTTGTTTAATAAACATGTTATTTACTCAGCGCTTATAGCCGTTTTGTTATTTCTTCCTAATATAATCTGGCAGTTTGCGCACCATTTGCCGGTTATCCACCATATGCGGGAACTGCGCGAAACCCAGCTTGATTACGTAAAGCCTATAGATTTTGTGATGCAGCAGTTATTGGTAAATGGTGTTGCACTATTTGTTTGGTTCACCGGGTTTTGTTTTCTGCTATTCGCGTTTAAACTGCGCCGGTTCAGGTATCTCGCTATCGCATACATATTGATATTTTTGTTCTTGCTGGAGATGAACGGTAAAAGTTATTACCTGTTTGGTGCCTACCCTATGCTATTTGCAGCAGGTGGGTTCGCTTTAGAGCGGATGCTGAACCGTACCTACTATGTGTTGCGCACGTTAGCCGTTTTACTATTTATTGTTCCTAACCTGCTATTACTGCCACTGGTATTGCCAATACTACCGCTTGGCCGTACGGTTAACTTCATCAAAAGCACCCAACAGCATTTACCGTTTCTTGCCTTCCTCACGAAATGGGAAGACCAAAAACAGCATCCCCTAACCCAAGATTATGCCGACATGCTGGGCTGGGACGAAATGGCTAAAAAAGCCGCTGATACTTATCATAGCCTTACCCCAGAGCAACAAAAGCACACCCAAATATTTGCAGATAATTACGGCCAGGCAGGTGCGCTGCATCATTATAGGCACAAATATAATTTGCCCGAAGTGATCAGCCTAAACAGCAGTTTCCAGCTTTGGGCTGCAGATAGTTTGAGCGCGCACTATATTATTTATGTGGATGATGATGACAACGTAGAGCGCAGGCTTAGCCCGCTTGTAGAAAGCTACCGCGAAACAGGAAAAGTATTAAACCCGCTGGCCCGCGAACATAATTCGCGGATCTACCTCATCATCAACCCATCGCTTAAGCTCAACGAAGTTTACAAGGCAGAACTGGCTAAGAAAAGGTTACAGTAAAAATTGTGCCATGATGTGTTTGTCGAAACATTTATCGATTTGATAAGTCTTCGACAAGCTCAGACTGACTAAATCTAATCAATCCTTGTCAAGCTAAACAATTGTGAAGCATCTCATCGCCACCTTTTGATTCCCTTATCAGATCGCCTTCGCTATACAGGTGACAAAATATACGATCTCTCTAAATTCCGCTCAGATCATCCGCCGGTATAACCAGCTTTAGATGTTTGGATACTTTTTCAAATAAGGTGTCGGGTACAAAGGGCTTGGTCAGATAATCGCACATACCGGCTTCGTAGGCTTTACTATGGGTTTCGGGCATAGCATCGGCTGTAAAAGCAATTACAGGCAGGTTAGGGTTGCTTAGTTTGATGACCCGGGTAGCTTCAAAACCATCCATTACAGGCATCTGCAAGTCCATAATAACCATATCATAGTTTCCGGCGTTCACCATATCAACCGCAATTTGCCCATTCATGGCCTCATCTACTTTAGCCTGCCATTTCTTTAGGAATTTGGAAGCGATCATCAGGTTCATCTTGTTATCATCAACTACCAAAATGTTCATCCCATTAAGATTTAGCGGCAATACAATATCTGCAATGGCATTGGTGTACTCCGGTTCGGTAACAGGCGCGGCAGTTTTGAAGCGGATGCTGAAAGTAAAGCTGGTGCCTTTCCCCAGTTCACTAAATACCTGGATGCTACTTTCGTAAAGCTCTATAAGGCGTTTGGTAATGGTTAAGCCAAGGCCGGTTCCCCCATAATTATGGGTAATGGTTTGCGGGCCTTGTATAAACGGATCGAACACGATAACCATATTCTCTGCTGCTATACCGATGCCTGTATCGTTAATAGTGAACTTGATGCTCACCTCATCGCTGTTCAGCTGTTCCTTTTCAAGGATGATGCTTACTTTTCCCTCATGGGTAAATTTAACGGCATTGCTTACGAGGTTTATTAATATCTGACCAAGGCGGATTTGGTCGCCCATTAAAAAGTCGGGGATAGTTTCGTCGGCAATCAGTTCAATATCCAGGTTCTTTTCAACCGCTTTGGCATAGAATGATTGCCTGATGTTTTGCACCAGTTGGTGGATGTTGAACGGTATATTGCTTAATTGAAGTTTACCAGCCTCTATCTTATTATAATCTAAAATGTCGTTGATGATAGCCAACAAACTCTCGCTGCTAAATTTTAGGGTGTTCAGGTATTCTAATTGCTCGGGCTTGGGGTTTTCTTCGAGCAGGAGGTTTGTTGTGCCAATAACCGCATTCATGGGCGTGCGGATCTCGTGGCTCATGATCGACAAAAACTCCGATTTAAAGTGCGACGAACGCTCGGCCTGTTCCTTAGCCGAGATCAGTTCCTGCCTTACTTTTTGCTGTACTGTAATATCCTCGCCAATACTGGTGGTTTCTTTAATGTTGCCGTTCTCATCATAACTAACCGTGTTTTGCCAGCTAATGGTGCGCAGTTCGCCGTCGCGGCAAATAATAGGATTAACGTAGTGTGCCCGTATCGAGTTTGTTTTGAACCATATTTTCAGGATGTCTTGATGTTCGTGTGGTACAAAATGTTCCATCCAGTCCATACCCAATATTTCCATCTGGCTGTACCCAAGCAGGTTTGCCAGGTACTTGTTACAAAAAATAACTTTACCATCAGCATTTAACGATAAAGCTGCCAGTTTAATGGTTTCCAGCACCAGTCGGTATTTATTTTCGGTACGGCGATAATCAATTTCGGCCTGTTTGCGTTGGGTAATATCCTGCAGGGTGCCGATGATCTTGCGCACGCTGCCATCCTCGCGGTACATTAATTTGCCGGTAATAACACTAATGTGCTTGACAGTGCCGCTTGGGGTAATGATGCGGTATTCGTAGGACGAACCGCTGCTATCGCCACTTTTAAACAGATGTTTTACAATATATTTATCATCGGGGTGGATTTGGTTTAGTAGCATCCGGCCAAAGCGCGATGCTGAACCATCTTGGTTTTCAATCTCGTAAATAGAATTTACCTCGTCGCTCCACGATAGCATGTGTGTGTTGCTATCGTATTTCCAGTTACCAATTTTGGCAATGGTTTGTGCCTCTATTAATTCGGCCTGGCTAACCTTTACAGCTTTTTCGGCCAGCTTAGAATCGGTAATATCCTGTATAATGCCTACTACCCGTTTTAAACTACCATCTTCGTTCTGTGATACCTCACCGCGTAAGATCCTCAGATATTTAAGGTTACCCTGTGGTGTGATGAATTTATGCTCCAAACTATTTTCGCTAACGGAATTGATGTTGGTGAAATAGTTAACAGCAAGCTCACGATCATCGGGGTGAACCATGCCCATGTAATATTCAAAACGGCTTAAATCTTCAGGCGCTTCATCAACTTCTAAAATTTTAAAAAGACTTTCAGACCAGTAGTTTTCTTTGGTTTCGTCATCGTACCACCAGTTACCGGTTTTGGCAATATCCTGCGCCTGTAACAAAAGATTTTTATTTTCGATAAGGGCGTCGGCATGTTTCTTTTGCTCAGAAATATCTGTTACCGAAACCGAGATGCGTTTGGTGTAATTGCCATGAACATCAAGCACCGGCGAGGCTTTGGCTACAAACCAGCCCGGCTCGCCATAAACCGATTGAAATTCTACCGTGGTGGTTTTTTGAAAGCGCATTACATCTTCATACACTTCATCAAAAGGCTTAGCCCTTTCGGGGCCAATGGCTTCGACAATAGTTTTATTCAAGAATGCATCAACCGTTAAATAATCGGGGCTGTTGGGGCCAAACCAAACGTTAATGCAAATACGGTTCTCATCAAACTCGAAAATACTATCGTTAACCGAACTTATCAGCGCGTGCATTTGCTGCTGGCTGTGGCGCAGCTTTTCGGTATTGGTTAAAAGTGATTCGTTAAGTTGTATAATATTATTTACCGCTTTGGTAAACTGCATTTTATATGCCAGCATCACTAAAAACGACACGTAGGCTATCACGGTAAATATACACAGCAAAATTATTAATATGTTAACCGATATGGCAACTTTTGGTGCCGTGTAATAAGCGGCAACAACCGCTACAAAATTAACGAGGCTGATACTTACAAATTCGCGCCGTTGTTTACAGAATAACGATAACGCAATAAATATAGTGATAGAACTAAAAACATAAACGTGCGAAAAACCGTTTACACTAATCAGCACAAAATTATTTACAAAAAGGAAAGAGCATATGGTGGTATATACCATAGCTTTAAAAAGTCCTTTATTTTTACTGTAAGATAACCCCAATGTTACCAGACAAAAAGCGCAGTTAATAGCTCGCAGCCAAAGCGGGTCGTAAGAATTATCGAAACAAAGGTAATGCAGCGCAGGGCTGGCTATTAATAAGCCCAATAAAATAAGCCTGTAAATAGTTATGTCGTTTTCAACCAATAGCAGCGCCCTGTTTTTAAATGACATATACAGTAGGGAAATTTTTATTTAAGCCAAACAAAATTGGGTGGTTAACAATAATTAGTTAATAAGAATTTTACAAAGAGTAAATATATCTTACAGGCCATTAATACGCAGATTTATTTACATTTGTTGCAAATACATATTTTTTCTATGTCTGAAACTGCACAATTAAAAATTGGTGATAAAACATACGATTTGCCGGTAATAGAAGGTACCGAAGGCGAAAAGGCTATTGATATTTCTAAACTGCGCGACCTAACCGGTTATGTTACCTTAGATATTGGTTACAAAAATACAGGTGCCACCAAAAGTGCCATCACTTTTTTAGATGGCGAAGTAGGTATATTAAAATATCGCGGTTACCCAATTGAGCAACTTGCCGAAAAATCGACATTTATTGAGGTTGCTTATTTGTTGATATACGGTAAACTGCCAACTACAGACCAATTGCAAGCTTTCGAGTTTGAAATAAGCCACCATACCCTTGTACACGAGGATATGAAAAAGTTCTTCGATGGTTTCCCTTCGGGTTCGCACCCAATGGGTCAGTTGTCATCGTTAATTGGCGCTTTGGCTGCATTTAATCCTGCATCTTTAAAACAAGGCCTGTCTGCCGAAGAGATCAACATCGAGATCATTAAGCTTATTGCTAAAATGAGCACGATAGTATCTTGGATCTATAAAAAATCGTTAGGGCATCCGGTTATTTACCCTCGCAATAAAATGGATTATGTGACAAACTTTCTTCACATGACCTTTGGCCAGCGTACCGAGGATACCGAAATTGACCCTGTTGTAGTAAGCGCGATGAATAAATTACTGATACTGCATGCAGATCATGAGCAAAACTGCTCTACATCTACCGTGCGTATCGTTGGTTCATCAGATGCTAACCTTTACGCTTCTATATCTGCAGGGATCTCGGCACTTTGGGGCCCGCTTCATGGCGGTGCAAACCAGGCTGTTGTAGAAATGCTTCAAAAAATTAAAGAAGACGGCGGCGACGTTGATAAATGGGTTGCCAAAGCAAAAGACAAGAACGATCCTTTTCGATTAATGGGTTTTGGCCACCGTGTGTACAAAAACTTCGACCCGCGCGCCAAGATCATTAAAAAGGCCTGCTATGATATCCTTGAGAAATTAGGCATCAACGACGAAACTTTAGAGATAGCCAAAAAACTGGAAGAAGTTGCTTTAAGCGACCCTTACTTTGTTGAACGTAAGCTTTACCCTAATGTAGATTTTTACTCGGGTATTATTTATACCGCGCTTGGTTTCCCTACAGAAATGTTTACCGTGCTGTTTGCCTTAGGCCGCCTGCCGGGATGGATTGCCCAATGGAAAGAAATGAAAGCGAACAAGGAACCTATTGGCCGCCCACGCCAGATCTATGTTGGTGAAACCAATAAAGATTATACTGATATAAAAAGCAGGTAATTAAAAGCCTAACCCCAGCCCTCCCCAACGAGAGGGAGTAAAATATAATAGTCTCACCTAAATCCTCTCCTTTAACGAGGTTTTAGGTGAGGGCACAAGCCCGCCGAACGACGGGCTTTTTTTGTAAAACGATGACACCACGCGAACTACTTAAACAATATTGGGAACATGACAGCTTCCGGCCGTTGCAGGAGGAGATCATCACATCCGTATTGCAAGGCAGGGATACGTTGGCTTTGCTGCCTACAGGTGGTGGAAAATCGGTATGTTTCCAGGTGCCGGCTATGGCTATGGAGGGAATTTGTATTGTGGTATCCCCGCTTATTGCCCTGATGAAAGACCAAGTCGAGAATCTGAAGACCAAAGGTATCGAGGCGATATATATTGTATCGGGAATGGGCAAGCGCGAGGTAGATATCGCTTTAGATAACTGCGTTTACGGCCCGGTGAAGTTTTTGTACCTATCGCCCGAGCGTTTATTGTCTGACCTGGTGCGCGAGCGGATCAAGTACATGAAGGTAAATCTGTTTGCGGTTGATGAGGCACATTGTATTTCGCAATGGGGCTACGATTTCCGCCCGTCGTACCTGCACCTGTCCGACCTGCGGGAACTGCACCCCAACGTACCGGTACTTGCTCTTACCGCTACCGCAACTGCCGAAGTACGCGATGATATACAGGACAAGCTTCTTTTTAAAAACGGCATTGTTTACCAGCAAAGTTTTGAACGCAAGAACCTGCGCTACGTGGTACAAAATACCGAGGATAAATTGCGCAAGTTATTGGATGTGGCCCACGGCATCAGTGGCAGCGGTATAGTATATGTACGCAGCCGAAAGGAAACCTTTGAAATAGCCAAGCATTATAATCAACATAACATTAGTGCCGATTATTACCATGCAGGCCTGCCAACAGAAGAACGTTCGGCAAAGCAGGACGCCTGGAAAAATAACCGTACCCGTATAATCGTATCAACCAATGCCTTTGGGATGGGGATCGACAAACCGGACGTTAGGTTTGTAATTCATAAAGACATGCCCGAGAGCCTGGAAGCCTACTATCAAGAAGCAGGCAGAGGAGGGCGCGACGAAAAACGTGCTTACGGTATTTTATTATACAACCAAACCGACAGGCTAAGGCAGGAGAAGCGCTTTATCCAGAACTTTCCATCTATCGAAGAAATAAAACAGATCTATCATTTTTTGGCAAATTATTGCCAGATAGCCTATGATGCAGGGGAAGGCATCAGCTTTGACCTTGACTTGGGCGAGTTTTGCAGTCGTTTTCAACTGGATGCTATTAAAACCATCAATGCCCTTAAGTTTTTGGAGCAGGATGAGTACCTCGCCTTTAACGAAAGCGTGTTTCTGCCATCGCGGTTTAGGTTTGAGGTGTTGAACGAGGAACTTTATAACTTCCAGATCCAAAACCCGGGATGGGATCCTTTCATTAAAACGTTACTGCGCTCTTATGGGGGTTCGTTCGAGAATTATGTACGCGTAAAAGAATATGATATTGCTAAACGTACAGGTATGAACACCCAGCAGGTGATTGATGGCTTAAAGCAATTACAGGATTTTAACCTGCTGAGCTACATGCCTCAAACCGATAAACCACAGATAACCTGGCTTAAAACAAGGCAGCATGCCAATAACCTATATATTAATAAGCTGTTCATAGATCAGCGTAAAGAAACCTATCGCCAAAAAATGATAGCCGTTTTTGCTTACGCCGAACATAAGCGTTGCCGCAGCCAGATGCTGCTGAGTTACTTTGATGAAACCAATGCCCCAAAATGTGGCGTATGCGATGTTTGCCTTGAAGAACGCCGCCAAAAAAATGCCGACGAGATCTTTGATGACATCACCAACGAGATAGTGCAGCTGCTAAGCACCGACACCTATACGATAGATGAACTAATTACCTCCCTAAAGCTCGGTTCCGAAAAAGAACGCATCGAAACCATCCGCCTGCTGCTTGATGCCGGTAAGGTTAAAACGGATGGTGGAAATTATTATTTGTAGGGTGATCCCCCGTCATCATTAATGACGTGTTTTTAATAAAGTTTTCTTTTTCAATCCGCTATATCCCCGCCACTGTTACACCCGCTTGAAAAAAAAATCCGCCATTTCACCGTCACAAACAAGCCGTTTACCGACATAAATTACCCGTACATCTATTAGAGCCAAAATGGCTGTAACGTTTTGAAAGTGGTGACGTCATATGGGTGTATTTAAAACAAGAAAATAATTAACACACTCACATTCAAAATAATAATAAAATGAAAACTTCAGTTTTAACCATAGTAACCATCTTCACTTTAGCATTAGGTACAGTAACATCAACCTTTGCATCTGTTACAAATAATAACAACGAAGAAGTAAGTACAGTACTTACAAATGTTAGCAAGATCAACAAAATAGAATTACACGGAAACGTTGAACTGTTCGTATCTGACGGCAACGCGGATGAAGTGAAGGTTTACAACAAATACTACGCAGAAAGCGCATTGGTACAAAGCCAGAACGGTACATTGCGTATCTCATCATACACTGATAAAAAATTAGTGGTTTGGGTAAAAGCTGCCGACCTGCAATCAATTGTTGCCAACGACAACTCAACCGTAAAATCATTCGGTAGTCTTGATAAATTGGATATCAACGTAACGCTGAACAACAACTCATCTGCCGATTTGAACCTTGACGCTTACAAAGCAAGCATCAACGTAAATGACCGTGCTAAAGCAAATATCAGTGGTACCGTTAACGACTACAGCCTTGTACAAGACCAGTCTGCAACTGTAAACCATACTAACCTGGCTGCTGCTAACCGTAGCAAAACAGTAAAAAACAAATTTGTTAAAGCTGAAGTATCTGAGTTAGCCGTACTGTAAGCATTACTTTTGCAAAAGTTCAACATATATTTAGGAAGCCATCGCTATAAGCGGTGACTTTTTTGTTTATAGGCGAGTTGTCACGCTAAGAGTTTACTCACCCCGACTACGCTTCGCTAGTAGACCCTTTCTGCTGCGCAAAGGGGGTAACGCACATTGTTATAAATAAATCCCCCTCTCTGCTGCGCAAAGAGGGGGCAGGGGGTGAGTTAACTCGTTGATAGCATCTGTCAATCTAATACCCTGCATCCTGATTCCTCCCCTCCTGCTTCAAAATATCCTCCTTTTCACCGACTGTTTTCTACCATTTACCGATAGAAACCCGCACTGTATCTAATACACCCAAAACGGCTGTAACGTTTCTCACGCACGTTCGTCATATAGGTGTATTTAATAACATAACACAACTTATAGTATTCATAATCATAATATTAATAAAATGAAAACAACAATCTTAACCATGGTAGCCGTAATGATTATGGCAGTGGTAACCACAACAAACACTTATGCAAGCGTTAATAATACTAACGAAGAAGCAGCAACTGTATTAACCAATATAAGCAAGATCAACAAGATAGAAATCCACGGAAATGTTGAGCTTTATGTATCTGACGGCGCTACCGACCAGGTTAAGGTTTACAACAAATACTACTCAGAAAGCGCTTTAGTGCAAAGCAAAAATGGCGTGTTAAGGATTTCATCTTACAAAAATCAAAAATTAGTAGTTTGGGTAACCGCAGCAGACTTACAAATCATCAACGCTTATGATAATGCTGAAGTAAGATCATTTGGTAAATTAGAAAAATTAGAGCTTGAAGTTAACTTATACAACACCGCAACTGCCGATTTAAATTTAGAAGCCTATAAAGCAACAGTAAACGTTAACGATGATGCCAAAGTAAGTTTAACAGGTAACATCAACGATTATAACTTAACCTGCTCACACCCTGCAAACGTTAGCCACAAAAATTTTGTAGCCGTTAATACTACCGCACAAACCACAGGGCCGGCAATTGCCAAAGCAAAACAAAACGAAATAGCAGT
This sequence comes from Mucilaginibacter aurantiaciroseus, assembly GCF_024055595.1. Classification (GTDB taxonomy): domain Bacteria; phylum Bacteroidota; class Bacteroidia; order Sphingobacteriales; family Sphingobacteriaceae; genus Mucilaginibacter; species Mucilaginibacter aurantiaciroseus. The sequence goes on along the minus strand of NZ_JAMXOF010000001.1, from coordinate 605,225 downwards.
TTTATAATCAGCCCTACTTTGCAAAAGTCCATCATATATTAAAAGCCGTTAGATTAATCAGCGGCTTTTTTTACTTTTAGTGTAACTTCAACCCGTAAACCATCGTCCAAACACTAAACTAACAAAACATGAAAAACTTAAACTTTAAAATAGTGCTGCTGGTAGCAGCTGTATCCATCACCTTGTTCTCATCGTGCCGCAGGTTCAGGTGTATAAAAGGTACCGGTAACGTAAGTACCGAAACCCGTAAGATGAAAGGCTTTACCAAAATAGATATCTCCGGCGGTTACAAGGTTACCTTAAAACAGGATAGTACCGAATCTATCTCCATCAGCATAGATGATAACTTGTTTAAATATGTAGAAACAACAGTGGAAGGCGGTACCCTAAAAGTACACAGTCGCCGTAACATTTGCCCAAGCGGCGAAAGTGTATTGGTAATCGGTGTTAAAAACCTGGAAGAGATTGGTGCATCAGACGCAGTTGAGGTAAGATCTGATGGCCGCTTAAACGTAAAAGACCTTAATATCGACCTATCCGGCTCAACAAAAATTGATCTTGACCTTAACGCCGGCAAAGTGCGTACAAGTGCTAGCGGCTCAAGCGAGATCTATCTGAAAGGCCAGGCGGCATCAAATGATATTGATATAAGCGGATCCGGTAAAGTTGAAGCCCTTGACTTTGTAGTAGGTAAATACAAGATCAGCACATCGGGCGCAAGCGAATGTAAAATAAATGTTTTGAACGAGTTGGATGTACATACCAGCGGCTCGAGCGACATCCAATACCGCGGTAACCCGTCAAAAGTAAACAACGATCAATCGGGCGCGTCGTCTGTTAAAAAGATCGACTAAAAAATTATAATTTATATACTATTTTTAAACAATGGCGGCTTTTAGCCGCCATTGTTGTTTTAGTGCAATTTTAAATTCCATAGTACATTGGGCGTTTATCTTAAAAAGCTTAAACCAGTAAACAACAGGGTAGTTAAATTTCAAAGCCAAGCCAAATGCTTAACTAAATTCAAAATAAATTTATACTTTTGCCCCTCTAATTTTGTGCAGCCACAGGGCTATATTTTCAAAAAATGATTAATTAATACCAGGTAAAAAAGATGAATATATCACAGGAAAAAATTGATAACCTGAATACAGTTGTTAAAATCAACATCCACCCGGAAGATTACCAGCCACGTGTTGAAAAAGCAATGAAAGACCAGGCTAAGAAAGCGAAATTACCAGGCTTCCGCCCGGGTATGGTTCCGGTTGGTCACATAAAAAAAATGTACGGAAAAAGCATTTTGGTAGATGAGATCAACAACATGCTATCTGATACTTTAAATAAATATTTAGACGAAGAAAAACTTGAAGTATTAGGCCAGCCTTTACCAAAAGTTGACGACAGTAAAGAATACAACTGGGATTTTGCCGATAACTTTGAGTTTAACTACGAAGTTGGTTTGGCCCCACAGTTTGATATCGATTTTTCATCGAAAGATAAATTACAGCAGTACGTAATTAAAGTTGATGACGAGACTTTAGCATCACGTATAAAAAACATTCGCCGTAGCTATGGCAAAATGACAAATCCTGACGTATCGGCAGATGATGACGTGCTTTATTCTGAATTAACGCAACTTTCTCCGGATGGTTCTGTTTTTGAAGGAGGCATAAGCAATATCGCATCTGTACGTTTAGACCAGATCAAGGATGAGAAAATTAAAAAATCTCTATTAGGTTTGAAAAAAAGCGACGAGCTGGTATTTGACATCAATGCGGCTTTTGATAACGATACAGCTAAGGTTGCCGGTTTATTGAAAATTGAAGAAGATGAAGCAGCTGATTTAAAATCGAACTTCAAACTAACGATAAAAAACATTAATCGTTTAGAAGAAGGCGACTTGAACCAGGAGTTCTTTGATAAAATATTTGGTGAAGGTGTTGTTACCGACGAAGCAGGTTTCAAAGCTAAAATTACCGAAGAGTTAGAAATGATGATGACCCAGGATGCTGACCGCAAACTGCAGGACGAAATTTACAGTTACAGCGTTAATAAAGTAGATTTTGAACTACCCGATGCATTTTTAAAACGTTGGTTAAAAGCTACAAACGAAAAGCTTACCGGGGAAGAACTGGAAGGTGGCTACAACGATTTTGCAAAAAATCTTAAATGGACACTTATCGAAAATAAATTGATGAAGGATAACAACATCGATATTAAATACGAGGAAGTGTTTGAATTTGCAAAAGGCAGTTTAGACCAGCAGTTTCGTATGTACAGCCCACAGGCATTAACAGAAGAACAGTTAGGCCAGTACACTGTACAATACCTTCAAAATAAAGAAAATGCTAACAAGGTATTTGAGCAAGTAAAAGCGCTTAAGGTGTTTGATTACATTAAGAGTGTTATTACGCTTGATAATAAAGAGATCCTGTTCTCTGATTTTAACAAGCTTACTGCATAAACAGTAAAGTTCAAATAACATAATTTATTAAAAGCATTTGCCTTAAAGCAAGTGCTTTTGTGTTATAAGCCCCACCCAAACCCTCCCCGGCAGGGAAGGTTTAGATTTTTTTAAGTCTCCCCTTCCGGGGGAGATTTAAAGGGGGCGGGCGGGGCTAATTTTTTTACTTTCAAAAAACTTAATAGTATAAAATCTATTCAACTAAAAACTATATTTATTGCGGGTAAACGCCCGCTCTACAAAAACTAAAATAACATACACATGAACAGTAATCCAGATAAAAACGAATTCAGAAAATATGCTGTTAAACATCACCGCATCAGCAGTACTTATGTAGACAGGTTTATTGGCGGTGTAAACCGTAACAGTATGCCAACAGGTATTGTAACCCCGCCAATGGGTTATACGCCTTATATTATAGAAGAGCGCCAATTAAACATTTCGCAGTTAGACGTGTTTTCGCGTTTAATGATGGACCGTATCATTTTCCTGGGCGATCCTATTTACGACCAAAACGCTAACGTTATCCAAGCACAATTGTTATTCCTGCAATCTGCCGATGCAAAACGCGATATCCAGCTTTACATTAACTCACCGGGTGGTTCGGTTTATGCAGGTTTAGGTATTTATGATACTATGCAATTGATCTCAAACGATGTGGCTACTATCTGTACAGGTATGGCAGCATCAATGGGTGCGGTATTATTATGCGCCGGTGCAGAAGGCAAACGTGCCGCGTTACCACACTCACGGGTAATGATCCACCAGCCATCAGGCGGTGCACAGGGCCAGCAATCTGACATAGAGATCTCTTACCACGAGATCACTAAATTGAAAAAAGAATTATACCAGATCATTGCTGACCACAGCGGTGCATCATACGACAAAGTTTACTCGGCATCAGACCGTGATTATTGGATGATTGCCGAAGAAGCCAAAGAATTTGGTATGATAGACGAAATATTAAAAGGGAATAAAACAAAAGCAAAATAAATTTATTAGTAGTGATAATTGATCAGGCTGAGTTTTCGGAAGGTATTATACCAGTCAAGCAATTAGCTTGATCATTACTTACTTAAAATTGGTTTATACGAAGCCAAATTCCTATTTTTGATTAAAGCATACAAAAGATGAATAAGAACAGCAAGGAGATCAGGTGCTCGTTTTGTGGCGCCGGCAAGCAGGATTCCCTGATGCTGATTGCCGGTTTGGACGCGCACATTTGTGATAAATGTGTAGACCAGGCAAACGAGATACTGGCAGAAGAATTAAAGGTGCGCAAAGTAAAAGCGGCACCGGCAATACCTTCTATGCTTAAACCAGCCGAAATAAAAGCCCACCTCGACCAATACATCATAGGCCAGGACGATGCCAAAAAGGTATTGTCGGTAGCTGTATATAACCACTACAAAAGGTTAAACCAGCGTATTGATAAGGATGAGGTAGAGATCGAAAAATCGAACATCATTATGGTGGGCGAAACCGGTACAGGTAAAACTCTGCTGGCTAAAACGCTTGCAAAAGTACTTAATGTTCCGTTTTGTATTTGTGATGCTACGGTATTAACAGAGGCTGGTTACGTAGGCGAAGACGTGGAAAGCATCCTTACCCGTTTACTGCAGTCTGCAGATTACGACGTGAATACTGCCGAGCGTGGTATAGTATATATTGATGAGGTTGATAAAATTGCCCGCAAAAGCGATAACGCGTCCATCACCCGTGATGTAAGCGGCGAAGGTGTGCAACAGGCTTTATTGAAGATCTTAGAGGGTACAATGGTTAACGTACCACCACAAGGTGGCCGTAAGCACCCGGATCAAAAAATGATAACGGTAAATACCAATAACATCTTGTTCATTTGCGGTGGCGCTTTTGATAGCATCGAGAAAAAGATAGCTAACCGCTTGCGTACCCAAACAGTTGGTTACAAAATGAAACGCGACGACAACGAGATAGATATGAAGAACCTGTATAAGTATATTACTCCGCAGGATCTAAAATCGTTTGGTTTAATACCCGAGCTGATAGGCCGTTTACCGGTATTAACTTATCTGAACCCGCTTGATCGCGAAGCATTGCATAATATATTGACCGAGCCTAAAAACTCGTTACTTAAACAGTACAAAAAACTGTTTGAATATGAAGGTGTAAAGCTTGATTTTGATACTGATGTGCTTGATTTTATTGTAGATAAAGCAATGGAATTTAAACTTGGCGCGCGTGGATTACGCTCAATATGTGAGGCTATCATGATTGATGCGATGTTCGAATTCCCGTCCAAAAAAGATGTGAAGCGTTTGAACGTAACTTTAGCGTACGCGAGAGACAAATTTGAAAAGAGCGACCTTAAAAAGTTAAAGGTAGCTTAACATTTATTTGATAGTATAAGATTATTTTCGTACATTACATATTAACCCTGGTGACATGCACCGGGGTTTGCTGTATAAAAAGGTTTTATAACCTTAAATTATATACACATACACACAAAAAAGAGGAAAAAAAAAGATGAACGAAGAATTAGACGTAAAAAAAGACGAAAACACAAACCCCGCAAAGAAAATTAAAGAAGTTTCTACTCCGATAAAATCGGGCTTAAAAACTAAAGAAGCCATAGTGGCCAACTGGCTGCCGCGATATACCGGCCGCCCGCTTGATGCCTTTGGCGAATATATCATCCTGACCAATTTCTCCAAATACTTGCAGCTATTTTCTGAATGGCATAATAATGAGCCTATTATGGGTTTGGATAAACCAATGCAAAGCGTAACAGCCGATGGTATCACTATTATCAACTTTGGAATGGGGAGCTCGGTAGCCGCCACGGTAATGGATCTTCTGACAGCTATTCACCCTAAAGCGGTAATATTTTTAGGTAAGTGCGGCGGCTTAAAAAAGAAGAATAACGTAGGAGATCTGATCCTGCCAATAGCCGCTATAAGGGGCGAGGGTACATCAAACGATTATTTACCTGCAGAAGTGCCTGCACTGCCTGCATTTGCCCTTCAAAAGGCAATTTCCACCACCATTCGCGACCAGGCACGCGATTACTGGACTGGCACCTGTTACACCACCAACCGTCGCGTTTGGGAGCATGATAAAGAGTTTAAAAAGTATTTAAAAAGCCTGCGCGCCATGGCGGTAGATATGGAAACAGCCACCATCTTTACCACCGGGTTCGCCAACAAGATCCCGACCGGAGCATTACTGCTGGTATCAGATCAGCCGATGATCCCGGAGGGCGTAAAGACCGCCGAGAGCGACAGCAACGTAACTACTCAATATGTAGAAACCCACCTGCGGGTAGGTATCGAATCGTTAAAGCAACTGATAAACGGTGGCTTGACGGTTAAGCACCTGAAGTTTTAGGGGTTAGTGAGTGGTTGATCAAGTGAATGGTGAGTGGTTTGAACCTTTTTGAAATCTATGTCAAATACTCACTTAATCAACCACTCACTATTCACCATTAATTGCTAATTTTGATGCCTATCCTGTTAAGTATACAGGGTTAGTAGGTTTTATAATATGTGGTACAACAATATACTCGAAACTGTAGGCAACACGCCGATGGTTAAGCTTAATAAGATAGCAAAGGACATCCCTGCTACCGTTTTAGCTAAAATAGAAACAACCAACCCCGGCAACTCTATTAAGGACCGTATGGCCCTTAAAATGATAGAAGACGCCGAGAAAAGCGGTAAACTTAAACCCGGAGGTACCATAATCGAAGGCACATCGGGCAATACCGGCATGGGCTTGGCTATCGCGGCGGTAATAAAAGGCTATAAATGTATTTTTACCAGTACCGATAAACAATCGAAAGAAAAGTTTGATGCCCTGCGCGCTTTCGGTGCCGAGGTTATTGTTTGCCCTACCAATGTAGAGCCGGAAGATCCAAGATCTTATTATTCGGTATCATCCCGTTTGGAGCGCGAGGTACCTAATTCATGGAAACCAAACCAGTACGATAACAAGAGTAATTCGCAGGCGCATTATGAAAGCACCGGGCCCGAGATATGGGAACAAACCGAAGGTAAAATAACCCACCTTATTGCAGGTGTTGGTACCGGCGGAACCATTAGCGGTACGGCCCGTTACCTCAAAGAAAAGAACCCTGCTATCAAGGTTTTAGGTATTGATACTTATGGCTCGGTATTTAAAAAATATAAGGAAACAGGCGAGTTTGATAAGAACGAGATCTACCCTTATATCACCGAAGGTATTGGCGAAGATTTCCTGCCGCAGAATGTTGATTTTAGCCTGATAGACCACTTCGAAAAAGTAAGCGATAAAGATGCTGCCCTGATGACCCGCGAAATTACCCGCAAAGAAGGCATTTTTGCAGGTAACTCAACCGGTTCTGCTGTCGCGGGATTATTGCAGATGAAGGACATGTTTAAAGAAGGTGATGTAGTGGTGATCATCTTCCCTGATCATGGTACCCGCTACCTGGGCAAAATGTATAACGACGATTGGTTGCGCGACCGCGGCTTTATCAAAGAAGAAAAGCTAACCGCACGCCATATCATCAGCAAAAAGGAAAATCAGGAGATCGTTACCATCGATTGTGAAAAAACTGTTTTGGAGGCTATCAATACCATCAAATCACTTAACATCAGCCAGATCCCGGTTACTCAAAAAGGTATGGTGATCGGCAAAATTACCGAAAGCGATATACTGGATTCGCTGATAGAGAACCCGAGCATCAAATCGCAACCCGTAAAAAATATCTCAACCGCGCCATTCCCTTTTATCGACCTGAATACTTCTATCGATAAAATTTCGGGCATGATCAATAAGGATAATATTGCGGTATTGGTTGAGGATGATAATGGTAAAATAGAGATCATCACCCAGTACGATATCATTAACGCGATATCGGCTTAACAGGCTGAATCAAAAGATATACAGAGAGACGCGATACTTCGCGTCTTTTTTTGTTTATATCAATTTTTTACCCTATTAAACATAGTGCTGATCAGATAACTTCACTCATTCAAAACAAGAGCCCTGTAATTTTAATTTGTCCTTATCGCCTCTACCGGGTCAAGCCTTGAAGCAAACCAAGCGGGAACGATGCCAGATATAATACCGATGGCAACCGAGATACCGATACCAAATATGATGTTGCCCATATCAAGCACCACTTCAATACCTGATGCTGCTTTAACACCGAGGGTACCCAAATACACCAGTAACAGGCCTATAACCCCTCCCATCAGGCATAATGATATGGCTTCTATCAAAAATTGAAGCAGGATGAAGTAATTTTTTGCCCCTAATGATTTTTGGATGCCAATGATATTGGTACGCTCTTTAACCGATACAAACATGATATTGGCTATACCAAAACCACCTACCAGTATAGAGAACCCTCCAATGATGGCGCCGGCTATATTTACAATACCAAATAATTGGTCGAGCTGGTTGGTAAGGATGGTTGATTTATTAAGCGAAAAGTCGTCTTCGCCACCGGGGCGGATACTGTGGATAGAACGCATTAAACCGCGGACTTCACTTTCTACCTCTATGTCGCCCAGTTTATCCTGTCCGCGCACAACTATCTGCGGGTTATATTTCTCGTTCTCAATGTCGATAACGTTTTTGGCGAAGTTTAGCGGCAGCAAGATCTGGTTATCGCTGGTGATGCCTAATATATCTTTACCCTCTTTGGCAAAAACACCAATAATGGTAACCTTACGGCCCATAATTTTTATTTGCTTGCCCACACCCGTACCTCCCGGGAAAAGCGCGTCGGCAATATCAGCGCCAATAATGGTAACCGGTGCGCCCGTGCGCGATTCGATATCGGTAAAGTATCTGCCATCCTGAAAATCAAAATTCCACGTTTTATCATGATCGTGCGATACGGCATCTATCTGCGCGCCATCAACCGTATTACTTAGGTATTTGACGGTGCGGTTATCAATGCTTATTTCGTAGGAAAGGGCTTTTGCGGTTTGGCTACGGCGACTTAACTGGTCAAAATCTCGCAGTTTAGGTACCGGGCGCTGCATATATTTCCACCAGGGAAAGTTATCATCCCCTACCCATGGCCATTTTTGCACGTAAATACTGTTACTGCCCAGCTTATTAACGCTTTTTTGCAGGTTATTCCGCAACGTGTCAACTGCCGAAAATACCGCTATAATGGTAAAAATACCAATGGTTACGCCCAATAATGATAGCATGGTACGCAGCTTATTTTGCCTAAGAGCATCGTACGCAAACAAAAAACTTTCGCGGATAAGTTTAAGTAATATCATATCGTTATTTTGATCTAACCGGGTGATTGATTCGCTTTGTTTAAAACAGTATTTGTTAGACGGTGTTAAACTATTTAAGTTACAGTAATTTTCACTTTTACTGTTAACTATTTAGCTGTATCAAAAAAGGGTGGTAAATAACAAATATTCCGTACATTTGCGCCCTGAAAATTCATATATATAAGCATGAAATTATCTCAATTTAAATTCAATTTACCCGAATCATTAATTGCTCATTCTCCGTCAGATATCCGCGACGAATCACGTTTGATGGTCCTACACCGCGATTCTGGCACAATTGAGCATAAAATATTTAAGGATGTATTGGATTATTTTGATGACCAGGATGTAATGATCCTGAACAACACCAAAGTATTCCCGGCGCGTATGTATGGTAACAAAGAAAAAACCGGCGCTACCATCGAAGTATTTTTGCTTCGCGAATTAAATAAAGAATTACGCCTTTGGGATGTATTAGTTGACCCCGCCCGTAAAATACGCGTTGGTAACAAACTATACTTTGGCGACGACGACCTGCTTATTGCCGAGGTTGTAGATAACACCACATCACGTGGGCGTACCATCCGTTTTCTTTTTGACGGTACCGACGAAGAGTTTCGCCGCAATGTGGAGATCCTGGGTGAAACACCACTTCCAAAATACATAAAACGCAAGGCTACTGCCGACGATAAAGAGCGTTACCAAACCATATTTGCCAAGCACGAAGGCGCTGTTGCAGCCCCTACCGCCGGCTTACACTTTAGCCGCGAGCTAATGAAACGCCTTGAATTAAAAGGTGTTGAATTTGCCGAGGTTACCCTGCACGTTGGTTTAGGCACCTTCCGCCCGGTTGAGGTGGAGGATCTGACCAAACACAAAATGGATTCTGAGCAATTCATTATTGAAGATAACCAAGCAAGAATAGTTAACCGTGGTATCGAAAGAAAAAAACAGATTTGCGCGGTTGGTACAACATCTATGCGTGCAGTTGAATCGGCAGTATCTGCAGGTAAGATCTTGAAACCCGCAAACGACTGGACCAGCAAATTCATTTTCCCGCCGTACGAATTTAGTATCGCAAATACCATGATTACCAACTTCCACACACCCGAATCAACTTTGTTGATGATGGTTGCAGCATTTGGCGGTTACGACCATGTAATGAACGCCTACGAAGTAGCGGTTAAAGAAAAATACCGTTTCTACAGCTATGGCGACGCGATGCTGATTATTTAAGCTTCGCTGAGATATGAGATTTGAGATATGAGACGGAAGTTCATATCTCATTTTTGTTTTATAGCTTTGGCTTATCAATAATTGTACATGCCCGGTCTCATTTCTCAAATCTCATTTCTCAAATCTACCTATGCAGTCATCGTCGCCGGTGGTTCGGGCAGCAGGATGCAGTCGGTATTGCCCAAGCAATTTATTGAGCTTTGTGGCGAGCCGGTTTTGATGCACACCATCAGGGCGTTTAAGCAAAGCCATTCATCGCCAAAAATCATCTTAGCGTTGCATGCAGGCTATCACGGGCTTTGGGCCGAACTTTGCAACAAACATAATTTCACTATCCCCCATACCGTAATTACCGGTGGCGAAACCCGGTTCCATTCCGTAAAAAATGCTATTGATACAATTGACGGTGAGGATGCCCTGATTGCCTTGCATGACGCCGTGCGGCCGCTTGTAAGCACTGCAATTATCGACGAAGCTTACCGATGCGCTTTTAAGGATGGCACCGCCGTAACAGCCGTAAAAAGCCGCGATTCGATAAGGCAGGTGGTTGATAGAAGATCTACCAGTTTAAACCGTGATAACATCTACCTGGTACAAACCCCGCAAACATTTCAATTAGCTTTATTAAAGAAAGCTTACGAGCAGCCATACACCGATAATTTTACCGATGATGCATCGGTTGTAGAAAAAAGCGGCGTTGCCATAACGCTGATAGAAGGTAGTTACAGCAATATCAAAATTACTTTCCCCGAGGATATTACCATTGCAGAAGCACTTATAAATAAAAAAGCCACCATCCGTTAATAACGTATGGTGGCTGTAAATATATCTGATAAAATTATCAGGCCCTTCTGATCACGCCAAGTAATAAAGCGATGATTGCTATTACCAGTAAAATGTGAATTAAGCCGCCCGCGTGATTTACAAAGAATCCAAAGATCCATCCTATTACCAAAATAACTGCGATGATGTACAATAAGCCTCTCATAATGTTGTGTGTTTAGTTAAATGTTTAAGTATATGTAAATAATAAACCAACGTTATTATAAAAAGTTTTGGCATAAAAGAGGCCGGCATATACCGGGTTTATATTTTTATCGCTTTTACTAAGCCCTCCTGATCACGCCTAATATTACAGCGATAATTGCTATAACCAATAAAACATGAATAATGCTGCCACCAAATGGTGATATAAATGCTCCAAAGATCCAGGCTATTACAAGAACTACAGCGATAAGGTACAATAAGCTTCTCATGGCAAAATGTTTTTTCTATTGTTTAAATAAATGTATTTATAACATCTATACCAAAATCATTCCAAAAAGAGGTGTAAACAAAAAAAGCCCTGCATGCAGGGCTTCTAAATTACTTAACCGGGGGCGCGTTAGTACTCGTCCTCGTTAAAAAAGAAGTCGTCTTTGGTAGGGTAATCCGGCCAGATTTCCTCTATATTTTCATACGGTTCACCATCATCTTCAAGTGCCTGCAGGTTCTCTATAACCTCTACAGGCGCTCCCGAACGTATGGCGTAATCTATTAATTCGTCTTTCGTGGCAGGCCATGGCGCATCTTCAAGGTGCGATGCTAATTCAAGTGTCCAATACATCTTTTTATGTTAAATGGTAAATTTTGCTTTTTCGCAAAAGTATAATATTTTTAAAATGATTATCAATATTTTTTGTAATTTTTTTACATACGCGGGATCCATTGATTTTCAGAGATTTTATCAGCGTATCCAACCATCCTTGCTAAAGTGAATAAGTAATCGCTCAACCTGTTCAGATAAATATTCACTTTCTCATCCACGGTGCTTTCTTCGGCCAAATGTACGCTCAACCTTTCGGCACGGCGGCATACGCAGCGCGCTATGTGGCAGTAAGATATGGTATTATTACCGCCTGGCAAAATAAAGTGGCGCAGTTGGGGCAGGGTTTCGTTCATGCGATCCATTTCTTTCTCCAGCAGCTCAATATCTTCGGGGTAAAGGTCCGGTATAACCATTTTAGATTTTTCAGGATCAGCCGCCAATGACGAGCCTATGGTGAACAACCTGTCCTGTATTTGTTTCAGGACGTCCTTATCGTAGTCGGTAATTTGCTGGTCGCGGATGAGGCCGATGTACGAGTTAAGTTCATCTACAGTTCCGTAGCTTTCTATCCGTAAGTGGTGCTTGGGCACTCGGGTACCGCCAATTAACGATGTATAGCCCTTATCCCCTGTTTTGGTGTATATCTTCATAACTACAATAGCAATTTAATAATTTTAACAGCGTTTTAACATATTGTGCTAAACTTGTAGAGTATTATATTGTTCAAATATATTATTTTGAAACTATGAAACCCATAATATCATCGGCCAAAGTGTCGCTTATCTGTTTAATTACAGTTGCATTACTAAGCTTTAAATGCAGCAACGGCAGTGCAAAAAAAAACGTTGTCGAAACGCCAAAATCAAAGGCGGATTTTGCCACCTTTTTAACCGAAAAACAGTTTAACGCCCTGTTTCCCCAGCGCGACAAATTTTATACCTATAAAGCCTTTGTGCAGGCCGTTAACCAACTTGCGCAAATAAAGGTGCAGGTTACCCGCAGGGCGGTATCGGTATACCAATTCATTCGTACCGATAAAACCACCGGCAAGGCCACCACCGTGCGCCAGGACGGCGACTGGAACGAAGCCTGGGCCAAAATGAAACCCGATAGTGTTTACACCGTAGATTATGGAAACTTTTGTGCAGAAAAAGACGCGGCCGGTAACAAACGCGAACTGGCAGCCTTTTTTGCCCAAATAGCGCACGAAACCCGCCACGGCCAAAACGAAAGCTATACCGATGGACTAATGCTGATCCACGAAGATAATACCTCGTTAAATTACGTTAGCGATAGCGACGAGTACCCGCCCGTTAAAGGACAAAAATATTATGGCCGCGGGCCGATGCAGATCAGTTATAACGGCAATTACGGCTATGCATCCGACTGTATTTTTGGAGACAGGCACGTATTGCTTAACAACCCTGCCTTAATAGAAACGGACCCGGTTGTTGCATTTAAAACGGCTATTTATTTTTGGATGACGCCCGAAACCCACAAACCATCGGCACATGATGTTATGATAGGCAAATGGCAGCCAAATACCGTAGACAAAGCCAAAGGCCGTACACCAGGTTTTGGCATGACCATCCTGATTGTTAATGGCGAACTTGAATGCAATAAAGGTGAAGATAACTACAGCATGAAAGACCGTGTTGGCTTTTACCAGTTCTTCCTAAAAAAATTGGGGGTAACCGATGATAACTGCGCATGTAGCTGTGGCAAAATGGAGCCGTATAAGTGATAAAGAATTTAAATAATTGCCGTTCAAGCGTCCGCGCTTGAGTTGGCGAGTTATTAAAATTGATATTAGCTTTCATTACTGTCCGATAAAAATCGGGTTGAATAAAAGTAAACGGTTTTTGATATACTTGGGGTATAATTTGTGAATTGCAAAAGTGCCCCCTACCCATCAAATATAGAGACCTGCGTGGCAGGTTTTTTCCTTTATCCTGGTTACAAAGTGTACCTGTTCTGTTGTCCATTTAGCGTACTGCTGATAATCAACATATGCACGGTCAAAAACAATATAAAAAGCGGGAGGGCTCAGGCCTTCCCGCTAAATTTTCGTTTTATCAAACAACAATGATTAGCTTTATTTCATTAAACCCACACAATGAAAAAGCTATTGTTTTTGATAATTGTAAGTTTACAATTCATTACCGCTTTTGCACAAACTGAAGCGGAAAAATTCAGGAACGGAAAATTAAACAATCCTTGTCTTTCTCCCATCGAATTAAAAAGCACGCTCATACACTACGACTACTCAAAATTATTTATCGTTACAAATAATGCTTTTGTCTACGGTTTTATCGGCAATAGTTTTCAGCGCATCCGTATAAAGATCATCTCGGTAACAAAAGATAAGTTTTTGCCGGATACCTACAACCTTTATGGTAAATCGATGGTTAAAACAAACATCGATGAATTTCGCGGCACGCTTAAAATAACAAATATCCATAAGTACAAGCAAACTTCGTACGGGGTAGATGATGAGCTTAAAGGCAAAGGCATCAAAGGCGAATATTTATTGATTGGCGCCTATAATTTTGCTGAGCCTACAAAACAAGAACATGCAGGAGTATTTAAGGGGATTTTTAGTTCAGGATTTTATATCGATAAAAACAATGTAGTTAACTATGATGATATTGATAAGAACGCTGACGGCTATTCAAATAATGAATTTGTAGGTCAATGGATAAGTCACAATAATAAACTGACTAAAAGATGCAATTGGAGCGATTTCCGTATTCCAAACTCGCAAGGGCTTGATGAAGGAACAGGTGAGTTTTCTCCGAATAATAAATATATTTCGGCCGGCTGGCAAAGTTTACGCGATGCTTATCATGACAAATCGGCCATTGCAACAAAAGCCAAACAGGTTGAAAATGCTAAATAATGGAAATAAAATTCCTCTTTTAGCTTGCCAGAATCGATAACTTCCACATTCTTAACTCCAAACAATATTATAAGCCGCTAAGGCAAATGAATTTGTTACCAAACTGTAACATCTGTTATTATCTTTAGTCTGATTTTTTTATGGTAACGAATGGATAAATTTTTATTTGACACAACCGGCCCATCTTCAACCGAAACCGACGATTTTGAAGCCACCAGCCGGGCATTAAAAGAACAATTGCGGATAGAAGTGCCGGGCTATATAGATTTCCAGCTGGAGCAGTTCGAGGTATTAAATCACCACCAGGCGGTAAACATCCGCGATACCTTCGCCATTAAAAATACCTGCGGTGATAGCTACCTGCTATTTGTGGATATGGATACCGAGGATACCCCCCCAAAAGGCCACAAAACCCTAATTACCGAATACCAACCCTGGGCCCTCGCCTACTTAAAGCGCGATTTTGGCAGGGTTTTTATCCGCACCGAAACCATCATTGATAAGATCCGCGAGATCATATTCCCGATAGAGCTCGATTTTAAGGAGGACAAGCCCTTTAGCGACCGCTACTACGTACTAACCGACGATAAACGCAAGGCCGAGTATGCCATGACACAAGAGTTTAGAGATGCCATGATGGCTATCAAAGAAATCGATTTTGTGGTGGAGATTTTCGAGCATACCCTTATCATCGGCAACCGCAAACCCATAACACCCGAGCATACCCTTTACCTTGCCGATTTTGTAGCGAGGCTGGCGGAACTGAAGTGTTAACAGGGGTATTATTTTAATACCGCCGGTAGAATATATTTTTGCATCATTTTATCAACCTGTGGGTGGGCGTAGCCTTCGTTGTAAGCAACTGAGGTCACTACTACAACTAAGGGTACATCTTTGAAAACAAAGATCTTGTTGCCGCCATTGCCGGTGCAGTACCAAGTTTCGTAGGGTTTATTATTGATAGTGTAGGTTTTATTCCAAAACAGATAGCCGTAATAACCGAGGCCAACCACATCGGCAGGTAAAGCCATTTGTTTGGTAAATGATTTTTGAACCCAACTTTTCGGGATCACCTGCTTTCCATTCCATAAACCGTCGTTTTTATAAAGCTGACCAAATTTGGCAAAATCAACAGCACGCAATTTTATGCCACCAGCCGTGTTAGGCACATTTTGAGGCGTATATTGCCATTTATAATTGGTGATGCCTAATGGTTTAAATAGTTTGGCGTCGGCATATTTATCTAAGCCGCCGGGTACTTTCTTATTTAAAATATCGCCCAGTACAACAACGCCGGCTGTAAAATAATGCCAGCTTTTGTAGGCTTTTTTTGAGCTGTCGGTTTTCAGGTCGAGGGCAAATTTTACCCAGTTCTCGGTTGGATACATATTGTTCTCATTGCCCGGCGATTCGTCGTTATTGTCATCAGCATCAAAAACAGAACTCATGGTCAGCATGCTTTTTAGCGTGATGCTATCCTTTTGCGGCGAGTAATTCTTGTAGGCCTTCAAGTCATAAAAATCTTCAAGCGTTTGCAATTCCGATTTAATATACCCATCATTTATGGCTATCCCCATTGTAGCGGCCGCAAACGTTTTACCTACAGAGCGTGGGTCATGTAAAGTATCGCGCCCGCTGCCGTTAAAATATTCTTCTATCAGCAGCTTTCCGTTTTTGATCACCACAATACCGCTTATATTTTTAAACTTGTTTTGCAGGATCTTTTCATTTAAATCGGTTATCAACTTTTTGTTATACGTTTCTGACGAAACAGCCCAGCCACTTTTACGCGCTATTGGCTGTATGGCCTTTTCTTTTACCTTTACGGTTGGGATAATCACTTTTAACTCGCCTTGTGCAATTAGATGGCCCACTTTTAGGTCGGGAATGTTTACATAAGGGCGCAGTTCTATTTTTAGGATATGTGCACCGGTGGTTAAAGCATCTTCACCTCCCCTAACCATAAAGCGGGTAAACATATACCTGCTCCACATGTCCTCATGCAATGTGCTAAGCAACTTTACATTCAAAACGGTACGGCTGTTTTTAAAAAGCGCGTACCCCGCACCCTTATTCAGGTTCTCCTGGTAGATCTGTTTACCATCTACATAAAAGGTAAACTGATAATTACCCTGGTTAAGCTGCTCAACCGTAAGGTTTGGCGCTATTTGGTGCTGATAGTTAGTCAAAGAGTTACCCATAAAAGCCAGCATACTTAGGTTACTTATTGATGTTATCGTCAATTCTTTTAAAATATCTGCATCGGTAAGATTTGCCGCGGGGATAGTATCCTTCAGGAAAATGATGCGGCCAATATTTGCTTTGTGAACGGGAATAGCGATTGGGTTTGCCGGTAAAATATCTACTGTTTGTGCAGATACTTTAACAAACGTGGCGAAAAAACCTAAAACGATAAGTAAGGAATATTTCATGGTGATGGTTCTCATATTTAATTATATCGCAAACTTATCTTAATGCTGCCCGGTAAAATAGAACAGGATTAACATGCATTAAATAAATTGCGGTATACTGTGGGGTTTTGCTGCCCGTAATTTTTAAAGCAGCGTAAAAAATGGCTTTGGTCTGCAAAACCACAGGCCATCGCAATTTCGGTTAACGACAGCCTTTTATCCGGTATCAGCGTAAATGCTTTTGCCACACGCAACGCGCGGATGTATTCGCCAAGGTTACAGTTAAAGTATTTCGAAAAATCCCTGGAAAGATGCACGGGATGCACATTTACCAATGCAGAAAGCCCTGCGAGCGAAAATTTGCAGGCGACATCATCATTTATAATTTCTTTAATTTGCTTTACCCAAGGTGGTGCACTTAACGCGGCATTTTCTTTATCGCCCTGCATTTTTACCAGCACCTGTAGCGTTAAAGCCTGGGCAGCTAAAGGCGTAAGATTGTCGTTAGTTTTGGTTTCTTTAAACAGCTTGTAAAAAAGCAGCCTTATTTGCGGGTTGTTTACAGCGAAGCTGCCTTGTAAATTATCGCGGTATAAATCGAGGCTGTTAAACCATTGCTCGTGAAGTTCGATGTGGAAGCCGCGGGTATAGCCTTTGGGTTTAATGTTATAATGCGGGTCCTGCCAATTATGAAATAGCAGGCTGCCGGCATTGCAGTTGTAAACTTCTTTTTTGTTGCCCTCAGTTACTTTACCATCTAAAATAAAAGTAAAGTAGGCGTTTTCATGGTAGTGCCAGTCTACCTTATCATGGGTATATTCGGTATCGGTAATGGTCGCAAAATCCAGGTGGAGGGTTTGGTTGGTTTGCCCATAAAACCTACCTGTTTTTAGCGTTTCCAAACCGTTATTTTTCTAAGTCGATGCCTACTTTTTCGGGCACGCGCCTGCTAACGGTTTGGATATTCTCGTTCTGATAATCGTTCTCTACCAAACCATCGCGCATGCGCACAATACGGTGGGCATGCATGGCAATATCTTCTTCGTGTGTAACTAATATAATGGTGTTGCCTTTAGCGTGGATATCTTCCAGCAGGCCCATAATTTCTATAGATGTTTTGGTATCCAGGTTACCGGTAGGCTCATCGGCAAGGATAATAGAGGGATCGTTGATTAAGGCGCGGGCTACGGCCACGCGCTGGCGCTGCCCACCGGATAATTCGTTAGGCCTGTGATCGGTACGGTTGCCAAGGCCAACATTTTCGAGTGCAAGGCGGGCGCGTTCATTACGTTTTTCTTTGCTGATGCCGGCGTAAACCAATGGCAGGGCAACATTATCTAAAGCGCTGTTACGTGGTAAAAGGTTAAACGTTTGAAAAACGAAACCAATCTCGGTGTTACGCACTTCGGCAAGGTCATTATCCGTCATGTGGCTTACGTTGATGCCATTAAGGATGTATTCGCCTTTGGTTGGGGTATCCAAACAGCCCAAAATATTCATCAGTGTTGACTTACCGGAACCCGATGGACCCATCAGCGCCACAAATTCGCCTTTATTAATATTTAAGGTTACCGATTTTATAGCGTGGATAATCTCCGAACCAATAACGTATTTACGCCCGATATCTTTAATTATAATAAGTGGTTCGTTCTTTTTGGTAACTGTTGGCATGTTCCGTTTTTGTTACTTTGACAGCAGAGTGATAGGAAATGTTACACGGTAAAAGATAAAAGATTACAAGAAGCAGGAGGCAAAATTTTCTCCTCGTCTTGGCTCTTGTGTCTTTATTTCCTGCCTCTCTTCAATACTACTTTATAACCTTCTCCACCAAAAAATGGCTTTCGTCATGGTCGGGAGCGTTTTCAAGGGCTTCTTCGGTGGTGATTTCTTGTTTTACCACGTCTTCGCGCAGTATGTTTTGCTCGGCGGTCATGTATACCAATGGTTCAACGCCTGTGGTATCTACCTCGTTCAGTTTATCCATAAACCCCAATATCTTGTTCATGTCTTTGATCATGTCCTGCTTTTCGCTGTCGGCCAGTTTAAGGCGGGCCAGGTGGGCAATTTTATCAACTGTTTGTTCATCTATGGTCATGCTCATTAATTTTATTGCTGATGATGGCATACACCTCGTCTCGCAGGGCATCGGCATCATCTATTGTTAAGTGCGCCGTTTCAATCGGCTTATGTACAAATATATCACATACGCCCGGCTTGCTGCCATATTTCTTGCCATCGTCCCAAAAAATCTTCCAGGTATTTAATGATGTTACCGGGATGATAGGTACTTTAAGCTCGATAGCCATCCGGAACGGGCCGTTTTTAAAAGTATGCAGTTGGGGTGGGAACCGGTCCGGTATGGTTGCCTCGGGGAAGATGATCACCGTTACGCCGTTACCCAAACGCTCCATAGCCACTTTAAACGCACGGAAGGATGCTATTTTGCTCTCGCGATTAACCGGGATATCCACCGTACGGAAGAAAAGGCGCGTAACAATACCATTAACTAATTCCTCTTTACCCATAAAACAGCAGTTACTTTTTACCAATATGCTAAGTGCGGTAATATCAAGGTTTGAGGTATGGTTGGGGCAAACGATGTATGTTTTACTCCAGTCGATAGGTTGTTCGAATTGATAGTTGTACCTGACGCCCACACAAAACGAACTTATCAGCCCCCACACACGGCGAACGGCATTCATGTTCTTGTATCTTTCGGCTTTGCGTGAAAAGTAATATAGTGAAGGCCAAAACAGAAAATAGAAAAGCCCAACGCTACCTTGGTAAAGGTATAGGTGCACTTTCTTCAATATCATTTTCATCGCCGTCAAAAATATAAAAAATAGTGACGTTTTAGCCTCCGATAAACGGTGGAGACTTCATGGGTGCTATTAAAACAAACACGCTGTGAATAATCTCCACCGATAGGGAATACTTATTTAAAAAAAAGCCCCTCTCCCCCGGGGAGGGGTTTGGGGTGAGGCCAAAAAATACTTACTTTCGCCCACTATATGGAAACTGTTGTTAGCGGTATACGTTCTACCGGAAATTTGCACCTGGGTAATTACTACGGGGCTATTCAAAACTTCGTTAAAATGCAGGATGAATACAAGTGCTATTTTTTTATAGCCGACCTGCATTCCTTAACCACGCACCCTACCCCTGCCAACCTGCACGGCAACGTTAAACAGGTTTTGGTGGAATATCTGGCGGCAGGCATCGACCCTGAAAAAGCCACCATTTATGTACAAAGCGATGTGCCAGAAGTTACCGAGTTGTACCTGTACCTGAACATGAACGCCTACCAGGGCGAGTTGGAACGCAGTACATCCTTTAAAGATAAAGTACGTGCCAACCCGGATAACGTGAACGCCGGCCTTTTAACCTACCCGGTTTTAATGGCGGCTGATATATTGATCCACAAAGCAACAAAAGTACCTGTTGGTAAAGACCAGGAGCAGCACCTTGAAATGGCGCGCACCTTTGGCAACCGCTTTAACAGGCTTTACAATAACGATTACTTCCCCGAGCCATACGCGTTTAGCATGGGCGAGAGCCTGGTGAAAATACCGGGGCTTGACGGTAAAGGTAAAATGGGCAAAAGCGAAGGCGAAGGCAATGCCATTTTCCTGAGCGACACGCCGGAAGCCATCCGCAAAAAAGTAATGCGCGCGGTTACCGATAGCGGCCCAACCGAGGATAATCAGGCCAAGCCGCAGGAGATCCAAAATCTGTTCGAGCTGATGAAGGTGGTATCCACACCAGACACTATCGCGCACTTCGATAACCTGTACAATACCTGCGCTATCCGCTACGGCGATTTGAAGAAACAGCTTGCCGAAGATATGATCATTGCCACAACGCCTATCCGCGAAAAGATTGCCGACATAGCCAACAATGCACCAATGCTAAGGCAGGTTGCCCGCTATGGTGCTGCAAAGGCACGTGAAAGTGCTGCCAAAACCATTAAAGAAGTAAGAGAAATTATCGGTTTCAGGAATTTTTAGAGCCCTCTCTAATCTCTTCCATAGGGTGAGACTTTAAAATTAAATAAAAAGCCCTCCCTATCGGGGAGGATTTGGGTGGGGCTAATTTGTACTTTCAACTTTTGAATTATACCTTTAGAAAATGCACATAGCTATTGTAGGAAATATAGGCGCCGGTAAAACTACTCTTACCGAGATGTTAGCGAAAAATTACGGATGGGACCCCCTTTACGAGGCGGTTGACAATAACCCCTATCTGGAAGATTTTTATAACGAAATGAAACGCTGGAGCTTTAACCTGCAGATCTATTTCCTCAATAGCCGCTACCGCCAGATCGTAGACATCCAAAAAGGTGGCCGCGATATTATCCAGGACCGTACCATATACGAGGATGCCTACATTTTTGCAGAAAACCTGCACGATATGGGCCTGATGACCACCCGCGATTACGAGAACTACCAAAGCATGTTTGATAACATTACCGAGTTTATCAAACCACCAGACTTGCTGGTATACTTAAAAGCATCTGTACCTACCCTGGTAAATAACATCCAACGCCGCGGCCGCGAGTACGAGATTGGCATCCGGATAGACTACCTATCCAAACTGAACGAAAAATACGACAAGTGGATAAACAGCTACAAGCTGGGCAAACTACTTGTACTGGATAAAGACAACCTGGATTTTGCCAACAATACCGAAGATATGGCCTCTATTGTTGAGAAAATAGAGCGGGAAGTGAACGGGTTGTTTTAGCATTTTGTTGTGTGTCTAAGCTTGTCGAAGGCTCATACACCTTGCTAATGGCTTGACAGGCTCACCATGACAGTTTTCTATCGTTATTATTGCTATCGCAAGCGTCCCGCTTGTGGCCGTACGCATGCTTTCTTAAACTATTTAATGGGGAGTATCATTTTTATAAGCTTGCCCGTGTTATCATACTCAGCTTCAAAAATGAGTTTATGATCTGATGAATATTCCTGCCACCTGCCAAGACGCACTTCGTTGTATTCGTTTTTCCCAATAATACTTGCCGCGGTGGAAAATTGCTTTTCTACAATAACAAAATAATTTAAATGGGCATCATTTAGGGGGGCATATAAGGGTTTTTGATAATTGATATCATTTGCGCCATATTCCTGATTATAAAAACCCTTCCAATTAATAATTTCAACAGCGCTTATTATCTTATTCGAATAAAACTTTTCATCAAAAGGCCATTCCTTAATCGTAGTATCTTTAGCTACATAAAAAGCAATACTATCCTTATTAGTGTAATAAAAATACCGTGACGCATCGGTAGATGACCATTCAAAATTGGGGAAGGCTTTTTCTACGTCTTTTACGGTAGTTTTCCCGGGCTCCGTTTTAAATCCCCTTATATTTCCCGAAAAACCTTTCAGTAACCTTATTTTGGTAATAACGTCCGTGCTATCATTTCCCTGCAACACAATCATGCCCGGTTTTATGGTGTAACCATGGCTTAAAACATTAATCCCCCAGCTACTGCCTTGTAAAGTGGCGTTTATGCTATCTATGTCACCCATATTTAAATCATTCACCTTTACCCGCGACAATTTAAACCCGGTGTTCTTTAAATCGGCAAGGGTGGTGTAACCAGGTGTTATTTTATCTACCGTTAAGCCAGGTAAATAACTACTATTATAAAGCGAATCTTTAGGTTTGAAGGGGAAATGCTGCGCTTCTGCTTTGAATGAACTTAAAACAATAAAAAGTGAGAGTAAAATCCGTGCGTTGATCTTCATGATTCAGGTTTTGTTAAAGATAACATATCGTACATCAAATCTCTAAAAATTGCTAACCGATTATTTGCAAGCCTTAACACACTCCAATTTTCTCTTTCCCAATCTTTTCCACAAATGTAAAATCGCTCCCAAAATGCCGTTATTTTTCCTACTTTTGTATCCCGTACACAAACAATTGGTTTCGGCCTTAAAACCGCTAACCGGATTTCAAAAAAATCATGACTAAATACATTTTTGTTACGGGTGGAGTTACCTCATCGTTAGGAAAAGGCATTATTTCTGCCTCATTAGCTAAACTTTTACAGGCACGCGGCTATCGCGTAACCATCCAAAAATTCGATCCTTACATTAACATAGATCCGGGAACTTTAAACCCTTACGAACACGGCGAATGCTATGTTACCGAGGATGGTGCCGAAACCGACCTTGACCTTGGCCACTATGAGCGTTTCCTGAACACGCCAACATCAAAAGCCAACAATATTACCACCGGCCGTATCTACCAAAATGTCATCAACCGCGAACGCGAGGGTGCATTTCTTGGTAAAACCGTGCAGGTTGTACCACACATAACCGACGAGATAAAACGCAACATGCGTATCCTTGGCGAAACCGGCGATTACGATATTGTAATTACCGAGATTGGTGGTACCGTGGGCGATATCGAATCGTTACCGTTTGTAGAAGCTGTAAGGCAGTTTAAATGGGAAGCCGGCCCGGGCAACGCGCTGGTTATCCACCTAACGCTTATTCCTTTCCTTGCTGCAGCGGGCGAGCTGAAAACCAAACCTACCCAGCACTCGGTTAAGATGTTGCTGGAGTACGGCATCCAGCCGGATATATTGGTTTGCCGCACCGAGCACCATATTAATATGGATATCAGAAAAAAAATCGCATTATTTTGTAACGTTAACATCAACGCGGTTGTCGAATCGATGGATGCGTCAACAATTTATGATGTGCCTTTGCTAATGCTGAAAGAACAATTAGATAAAACAGTTTTAACCAAATTAAAGCTATCGCACAAAAACGAGCCTAACCTGGATAACTGGAAAGACTTTTTGGGCCGCTTAAAAAACCCAACATCCGAAGTAAAAATCGGCTTGGTTGGTAAATACGTGGAGCTGCCTGATGCTTATAAATCTATCATCGAATCGTTCATCCACGCGGGTGCTAAAAACGAGTGTAAGGTGCGTGTACAATATATCCCGTCGGAACAATTGACTATTGAGAACGCAGTTGACAAATTGCGTGGCCTGCATGGTGTGCTTGTTGCACCGGGCTTTGGCGAGCGTGGTTTTGAGGGTAAAATTGAAGCTATCCGTTATGTGCGCGAAAACAATATTCCGTTCTTCGGCATCTGTTTGGGTATGCAATGTTCGGTTGTGGAGTTTGGCCGTAACGTGCTTAATTTAAAAGATGCCAGCAGTACCGAAATGAACCCTGATACCCCTCACCCGGTTATCGCTATGATGGAAGACCAAAAAAATGTGATAAATAAAGGTGGTACCATGCGTTTAGGCGCTTACCCGTGCGATCTTAAAAAAGGCAGCAAGGCGGCTTTGGCTTACGGTAAAACACACATCAGCGAGCGCCACAGGCACCGTTACGAGTTTAACAACAGTTACTTAAAAGATTACGAGGCCGCAGGCTTAACCCCGTCTGGCATTAACCCGGATAACGGCTTGGTTGAGGTTGTGGAATTAAAAAACCACCCGTTTTTTGTGGGCGCGCAGTTTCACCCCGAATTAAAATCAACAGTTGCTAATCCGCATCCGCTTTTTATTAACTTTGTCGCCGCTTCGCTGGCTTACGCCCGCAAGAACTGATTAATAGTACGATACAATACATAATGGATAAAAATACGTTTACAGGGTTATTCCTGATCATGATTATTATGGGCGCTTCCATATATTTTATGAAACCTTCTGAAGCTGATATTAAAAAAGAACAGCTTACCGTTCATCTTGACTCGATCAAAAAAGGACTGATAAAAGACCCGGCTGCAAAAGCTGCCGTAAAAACCGCAACCAAACTTGATACCGCTAAAAAAGCAGGTGTTGTTGATTCGGCCGTTTTAAAAACACCTTTTGGCGCAGCTACTGTTGGCAGCGAGCAATTTGTAACCATCGAAAACAAAGAAATGCGCCTGAAGCTATCTACCAAAGGTGGCCGCATTTACTCTGCCGAGCTTAAAAACTACAAAACGTTCGATAAAAAACCATTAATATTATTTGATGGTAACGATAACAAGTTTGGCCTTGCCTTAAAAGCAGGCGACAGGACCTTAATCACCAACGACCTTTACTTTACGCCAAGCGGAACAGGTTTACAGGTGGCAGATAAAGATTCATCGTCTATCACTATGCGTTTAAGCTATAGCCCAACGCAGTATGTAGATTATATTTACTCGCTTAAAGGCACAGGCTTTAAAGTTGGGTTGAACATCAAATCTACCGGTTTAGAGCAAGTAGTATCTACCACGGGTGGTTATAACCTTAACTGGAGCGCAAGTTTGCCTAAAAAGGAAAAGGATATGACGCAGGAGCGCCAATACTCTACCGTGTATTACAAAAATACCGATAACGAGGTTGACTACCTGAGCGAAACCAAAGATGATAAAAAAGCTATTGTAGAAAAGAAAATGCAATGGGTTGCGTTCAAGCAACACTTCTTCTCTAACGTGCTGATCGCTAAAGAAGGCATCGCGAAGTCAGATTTTGAGGTTGCTACCGATGTTGCAGATACTGTAAATGTTAAACAGATGAAAGCCAACCTTACCCTTACGCCAAACGCGGCGGGTGCGGTACCTTTAGAGTTTTATTTTGGCCCTAACCGTTTCAATACTTTAAAGGATCAGGGTTACGACCTGCAAAAATTGGTTAACCTGGGCTGGGGGCCTTTAAAATACATCAACCAGTTTGCGGTATTACCATTGTTCAACTTTTTGAACAAATTTAATTGGAACTACGGTATCATCATTTTGATACTAACAATCGTACTAAAATTGGTTTTGGCGCCGCTTACATACAAGTCGTACCTTTCAATGGCGAAAATGCGTGTTTTAAAGCCGGAAATGGACGAAATAAAAGGCAAAGTTGGCGAAGATAACCCTACCCTTTTACAACAGGAGTACCTAAAGCTTTATAAAAAGGCCGGAGTGAACCCATTGGGTGGTTGTTTGCCATTGCTGATCCAGATGCCTATCGTGATCGCGTTCTTCCGTTTCTTCCCAAGCTTATTTGAGCTTAGGGGCGAGAGTTTCCTTTGGATGCACGATCTATCCACTTACGATGCGGTTATTACCTTTGCTAAAATCCCTTTCATTGGTAACCACATCAGTTTAATGTGTTTGTTGATGACGATATCTACATTGATATACACGTACTTCAACAATCAGATCTCGGGTGCTACCGGGCAGATGAAATACATAGGTTACATTACCCCTATCATTTTCCTGGCTACGCTTAACAGCTACCCATCTGGTTTGAACTACTACTACTTTTTGGCTAACATGCTAACCTTTTTACAGCAATACTTAATTAAGTTTATGGTTGATGATAAAAAGATTCACGCGCAGATCCAGGAGAACAAAAAAAAACCTGATGAACCTAACAAGAAAAAAACAGGCTTCGGTGCTAAATTCGAAGAAATGATGCGCCAGCAACAACAAGTGCAGGCGAAGAAAAAGTAAGGTGATTGGTTGATTAGAGATTAGTTGCCTTAAGAATATAGAAACCCATAGCCATAAAGCGCTATGGGTTTTTTGTTGAATTATTTTGACAACATTTTTAAATTTTTCCACATCCGCAACTAAAAATATTAGCAAAATTGTTTTACATTTGAACCATGTATGCAATTGTGGATATTGAGACGACGGGTGGGCATGCCAGCGCTAATGGCATTACCGAGATTGCTATATGCATCCACGATGGCAACAAAGTAACCCGCCGATTCGAGTCGCTGGTTAACCCGCAACGGGATATTCCGGTTTATATCCGTGCCTTAACAGGCATCACCAACGAAATGGTGCAGAAAGCGCCACTTTTTGAGGATGTGGCGCACGAGATCTACCACCTGCTTAAAGGCCAGATCTTTGTGGCCCACAACGTAAATTTCGATTATTCTTTCTTAAGATATCACCTGAATGCAGCTGGTTACGAACTGAATGCAAACAAGCTTTGCACAGTACGTTTAGGCCGTAAAATTATGCCGGGGCTGATGTCTTACAGCCTTGGTAAACTGTGCACCCATTTAGGCATCCAGAACAACAGCCGCCACCGTGCCATGGGCGATGCAGAGGCAACCGCGCAATTATTCAGCCTATATTTAAAAAGCGATACTTCAAATCATATTAGTGCGGCGTTAAAGCAAAATAGTAAAGAACAAGTACTACCTGCCAACCTGCCTAAAGCGGACATTGAAGCCTTACCGCCATCGCCGGGCATCTATTATTTCCATGATGAAAAAGGCAAAGTGGTTTATGTAGGCAAAGCCAAGAATATCAAAAAACGCGTTTGCAGTCACTTTACCGGCAATAATCCAAACCTGCAACGCCAGGAGTTTTTAAAGAACATTTATCGCATTAGTCACCAGGTTTGTGGAAACGAACTTATAGCACTGGTAACCGAGGCAGTAGAGATCAAACGGCTATGGCCAAAGTACAACCGTTCGCTAAAGCGGTTCGAGAATACCTTTGGCATTTATATGTACGAAGACCAGCGGGGTTACCTGCGCATGGCTGTAGATAAGCACCGCAAACACATGCCGACAGTTTATGCCTGCAACTCGCTTTACGAAGGGCGTAACCTGTTGCTTAACCTGATAGATACCTTCGGCCTATGCCCAAAACTTTGTTTTATTCAAAAGAACGACCAGCCATGCTCGGGTGCTAATGTTGGTACTTGCGCCTGCGAAGGGCACGAATTGCCCGAGGTTTATAACGACCGCATCCAGGGTGCTTTAGATGAATTGAAAAAAGTACTGCCAACCTTTGCTATCCGCGATGAAGGCCGCACCGATGATGAGCATAGCTGCATCCTGATAGAAGAGGGCCGCTTTTATGGTATGGGTTATATTTCCCATTACTATGATGTTGGCAACATCCAGGCGCTTAAGAACTACCTTACACCCTACCCGGGAAATGATTATATCCGCAATATTGTAACGGGTTATGCGGAAAGGTTCCCACAAAGAAAGGTTAGTTTTTCGGCGTAATGTTCGCCAAACGCTGGCAAAAGCTTTCAGCTTGTGCCTAAAAAAGTTCAGCTTTCAGCTAACTTAAGCTAAAAGCTTGCTGTAAATTCCCACACAAGTTACGCTACGCTAAACTTGCGCGGGTAAAATGATCCAAATGTTCACGTTCACGATTGTAAACACATGCGAGTATCTACATATCGCAAATAATCAGATATTTAAAAAATTAAATGCTGACAAAATTGCGCCACCACAGCTATCATTTATAATATTAATATACAAATCGCTCGAAAAGTAAAGTAAATTCTTTTTTGTCATCCTGATTGATAGCAAAAAATCTATTATTGAACTATCCTCTTCGTTTTGCATGTCGGCGATTAGATGCTTCACGATGTTCAGTATCACAATGTGGACAAACGCGTCTACCACATACTTTCCAAAGAGTTATTAAAAGCAGCAACATTTTCTTTCCAATTTCTCAAACAAATAAATTTCTAACAGGTTAATATATTATCATTTAAATATACAAAACCTATTATGGATAGCATTAACCAAAATCAACCTGAAGATAATTTTGAGAACCTGGAAGGCAACGAAGCTTGGAAAAAATTAAAAGAAATGGCCGAAGGCTCAAGCTGTTTTTTTTGCAGTAGCATTAAAACCGGCTTACCTTTCTCTACCCGCCCTATGTCGCCACAAAAAGTTGACGATAACGGCGACCTATGGTTCCTTAGCGCAAATGACAGCTACAAGAACGCGGAGATAGCAGTAGACCCAATGGTGCAGCTATTGTTCCAGGGATCAAAGTACTCTGATTTCCTTAACATTTACGGCATAGCCGAAATAAATGAGGACAAGGAAAAAATTAAAGAATTATGGGAACCGATCCTAAAAACTTGGTTTACCGAAGGTGTGGACGACCCGAGGATATCTGTCATTAAAGTATCGCCCACACAGGGATATTACTGGGATAACAAACACGGCAACGCCGTAGCATTTGTTAAACAACTGGTAGGAGCCGCTATTGGTAAAACACTTGATGACTCTATTGAAGGGAAACTGGAAATATAATAGAGGAAGCAAGAATTAAAGATACAAGAATCAAGACAGGAAATTTTTCCTGTACTGTCTTGTCTCTCGGTTCTTACAGTCCTTAATCCTTAAATTACTCCTGTTTTCTCCAGCTCCGCCTGCATTTGTTGTTGAATCTTTAAAGCTTCAGCGCGTGCGGCATCAGCAAAATCTTCGCCGTTACTTGCATATATGATCCCACGGGATGAGTTTACGATCAAGCCACAATCTTTGGTCATACCATATTGGCAAACATCCTCCAGGCTTCCACCTTGCGCGCCAACACCGGGTACCAGCAAGAAATTGTCTGGCGCGTATTTACGGATATTGGTAAACTCGGTGCTTTTGGTAGCGCCAACCACAAACATCAGCCTATCTGCACCTGCCCAGGTATTGGCTTTTTGGATCACAGTTTCATATAGCAAGCCGGTTTCAGTTTCCAGGTACTGAAAATCCTTACTCCCTATTGATGAGGTAAGCGCCAAAATGATCACCCATTTACCATCGTACTTTAAATACGGCGTAATACTGTCATTACCCATATATGGTGTAACGGTAATGGCATCAAAGCTCATACCTGATGTTTCTTCATTAAAAAAGGCTTTGGCGTAATTATCAGATGTATTGCCTATATCGCCGCGCTTAGCGTCAATAATGTTCAAAATATCCTTAGGAGTGTATTGCGCGGTGCTGATGAGGCTCTGCAATCCTTTCAATCCACGGCTCTCATAAAAGGCCGCATTTGGTTTGTAGGCGATACAAAGATCTTTAGTGGCATCAATAATGCGCTTATTAAATTCAAAAACAGGATCGGGGTATTGCAGCAGAAATTGAGGGATCTTATCTATGTCGGTATCAAGGCCAACGCATAAAAATGATTTTTTTTGTTTGATCTGTTCAATAAGCTGTGCGCGAGATATCATGTAGATTTTGAATTTATTATGGTTCGCAAAACTAAAAAATTAAAATCAACCCTTTATTTTTTTAATAAATTTGAATTTTAAGATAATTTCGTTAAAATTGCATTGTTCTCCTGAATTATTTCTTGCACTAAAGAAACAATTTCATCTCCACGTACTTTATTAGTTAATACATTACCTGGCCTTTAATTGCATAATCAGGGTTTCACAAAACAATTTTCATATACAAAATCCTTTTGAACTATAATTCATATCATGTCTGATACAATCGAATTGAACGACAAACTCGTTTCTGAGTTGCGCGAAATTGCTAAAAGTTTGGGTATTGCAGAAGCAGATGAGCTTAGAAAAGCATCATTGGTCACAAAAATAGTTGAACAACAGCAGCTAATAGAAGCCGCCAGAAACCAACATAATACTGTTGAAAACAACTACGCAGAAAAACCGGCTGCAGAAGAAGCCGCCCCAGATACCGAGAAAACACGCAAACGCATCCGCTCTGTAAAAACCAAAGATACCCCACGCATTGAGGTACCTTTAGATGATACCAATCTATTTGAGCAGGAAGAAGATGCCCAGCAGCAACTGGAAGACGAAGGCAATTCAATAAATGCCGAAGCAGCACCTGCTATTGAAGCTACCGAAGAGCAAACCGGTGAAAAACCCGAGCAAGCCGGCCAGCCCGAGCAACCTGCCACTGAAGGCCGCCCTCAAAAATTTGAGCGTCGCGCGCCGCAGCAGTCAAAAAACCAGGAGCCAGCTATAAATCTCGATTTTGATAACGTTATTGTTAACGAAGGAGTTTTAGAAATTATGCCTGATGGTTACGGTTTCCTGCGCTCGTCTGACTATAACTATTTGACTTCTCCCGATGATATTTACGTATCACAATCGCAAATAAAATTATTTGGCTTAAAAACAGGTGACACTGTTCGCGGTAGCATCCGCCCGCCAAAAGAAGGCGAAAAATATTTCCCGCTGGTACGTGTGGAAGCCATTAACGGCCGTATCCCGGCCGAAGTGCGCGACCGTGTACCCTTTGACCACTTAACGCCGCTTTTCCCGTCGGAGAAACTAAACTTGTTTACTGATGCAGGTAATTACTCTACCCGTATTATGGACTTGTTTTCGCCAATTGGTAAAGGCCAGCGTGGTTTAATTGTGGCGCAGCCAAAAACAGGTAAAACCATGTTGTTAAAGGATGTTGCCAACGCCATAGCCAAAAACCACCCGGAAGTTTACCTGATCATACTACTGATTGACGAACGCCCCGAGGAGGTTACCGATATGGCCCGTAGCGTACGCGCCGAAGTGGTTTCATCAACATTTGATGAGCCTGCAGAGCGCCACGTAAAAATTGCCAACATTGTGTTGGAAAAAGCAAAACGTATGGTTGAGTGTGGGCACGATGTAGTTATACTTTTGGATTCTATCACCCGTTTGGCACGTGCTTACAACACGGTAGCGCCTGCATCTGGTAAAATATTATCGGGTGGTGTTGATGCCAACGCACTACACAAACCGAAACGCTTTTTTGGTGCCGCCCGTAATATCGAGGATGGCGGTTCATTAACCATCATCGCGACAGCATTAACAGAAACCGGTTCTAAAATGGACGAGGTTATATTTGAAGAGTTTAAAGGTACAGGTAACATGGAGCTACAGCTGGATCGTAAACTATCTAACAAACGTATTTTCCCTGCTATCGATATTACCGCATCAAGCACCCGTCGAGACGACTTATTGCTTGACCGCGACACGCTGCAACGCATCTGGATACTTCGTAACCACCTTGCAGATATGAACTCGCAGGAATCAATGGAATTCTTACAGGCGCAAATTAGAGGCACCCGTACTAACGAAGAATTTTTGATATCAATGAATTCATAATATCTTTACACCCAAAGGAATTAATATTTAACAGAACGTTAATAACAACTCCTTTGGGTTTTTGTAAAATTTGTGATACCTTCATGATCATTATGAGGCGACGAGTAAAAAAACATCTTCCAAATGCTATAACGTGTGCAAACCTGTTCAGCGGCTGTGTAGGTATTGTTTTTACTTTCCAGGATAATCTTGTTTTTGCCGCCTATGCAATTTTCCTGGCAGCCATTTTTGATTTTTTCGACGGATTTGCCTCACGTGTTTTACAATCCTTTTCGGGCATAGGTAAGGATCTTGATTCCCTTGCAGATATGGTGAGCTTTGGCGTACTGCCCTCGGCCATTATGTACGAGCTATTGCTGCAAGCCCCACAAATACCGCATATAAGTGATTATCTGAATTTTATAGCGTTCCTGATCCCGGTATTTTCGGCACTAAGGCTCGCTAAGTTCAATACCGACACCCGCCAGGCCGAAAGTTTTATTGGCTTACCAACTCCCGCAAATGCAATCCTGATCGCCTCTATACCGTTGATATTAGAAAAATATAGCAGTATATCACACTACATACTTAACCCTTACGGTTTAACGCTATTTATTATTGTGATGTGTACACTGCTGGTTGCCGAGATCCCACTAATGTCGCTAAAGTTTAAGAACCGCGATCTGCATAAAAATTTTTATCGTTATATATTGCTGTTATTCTCGGCAATACTCATTCTATTTTTTAAATTTGCGGCAGTTCCGGTGATCATAGTTATGTACATCACCTTATCTTTAATTCAACTTAAATTTGCGGATGGTTCTGTAATAAGCGGCTCACAAAAACACAGTTAAGCCTTTATTATTTTACTATCCTCTTAACAAAAAAACCAATGAAAAAATTCCTGGCCGAAATTGATGTAATGCCGAAGAAAGAAATACTTGACCCACAAGGAAAAGCCGTAACCGGCAGCATGAAAAACCTGGGCTTATCTGAAATACAAAACGTACGGATAGGTAAACACATCACCCTCGAAATTGAAGCCGACAGCACCGAAACCGCCAACGCTAAAGTTGACCAAGCCTGCAAAAGTCTGTTAGCCAACCTTATTATGGAAAGCTACACCTTTACGGTTGAGGAAGTATAATTAAAGTCGAAAGTCTGTATTCTACATTCAAAAGTCTTTTTAAAGGTTACACAATATAACAGAAAGGGCAATCACATGGTGATTGCCCTTTCTGTTATATGACTTTTAACTGGAATACTTTCGACTCTACAAATTCGCTGCTTTTTCTTTCTTAATTTTCTCCAGTTCGATAAGATTGTTTTCTACCACTTCTTTAACGGCATTAAAATTGGCCTTTATTTCTTCGGGGTTTTCACCGCCGGCTTTGCAGGCCAGTTCAACAACTTGTATGTTAGCCTGGCTTTGTGGCATCCCAAAAAAGCCCAGGTTTGGTTTTAATTTATGTGCAGATTGTGCCGCAATAACCCAATCGCCGGCATTTATGGCATCAGTAATAGCCGTAATTAACTGAGGTGTTTGCTCCAGGAACATCCCGATAGAATCAACAATAAAATCGTCGCTGCCATCGGCAATTTCGTATAAAAACGACAGGTCAAGGTCTTGTGGGGGTAAGTTATCTGGCATCGTGCAAGTTTGTGAACTTAAATTTACACCTTTTTTACGGTCAAATCGTCGTTAAGGTTATTTTTTAACTCTAATATAGTTTTATTTAAAACAGGATGCACCAAATTGGGCGCTATCATTCCCAAAGGCTCTAAGGTAAACCTTCTGTTATGTAATTGTGGATGGGGCACAGTTAGATTTACATCTTTAATGATCTCATCCCCATAAAACAAAATATCGATATCAATCGTGCGGCTTCCCCATTTCTCTTCCCGCTTGCGCCCCAGCTCGATCTCAATGGCCAATATCTTTTCCAATACTTTTTGTGCCGATAAAACGGTTTGCAGCAATATAACCTGGTTTAAATAATCGGGGAGGTCCGTTTTTCCCCATGATTGTGTTTCGTAAACAGGCGAGGTTTGTTTTATAGGCGCTATCTCCTGCCCTATGCGCGATATTGCCCTGTGCAAAAACAAATTACGGTTGCCAAGGTTGCTGCCCAGCAGTAAAAAAACATTAATCATGTTGTAACAAATAGTGTGTACGAGGCTCTAAATAGTAAGCTAATTACTAAGTTTGCATATATAGATTATTTATAACAGTTAATGAAACAATTCTTCAAATTTGTATTCGCCACAATAGTAGGTTTTACCCTTATTTTCGTTATAGGGTTTGCAATTTTATTAGGAATAATTGCTGCAGCCAGTAGTGATAAGGCGGTAGATGTGGACGCCAATTCGGTGCTGCATATCAAATTTACAACCCCAATAAATGAGCGTACGCCAAATAACCCATTAGCAAATTTGAGTTTTTTGGGCCTCGATGGCGAAAAATCTATCGGCCTTAACGATATATTGGCAGGCATAAAAAAAGCCAAAACCGACGATAACATCAAAGGTGTTTTCCTGGATGAAAGCTACATGATGAGCGGCCAGGCCACAACCGAAGAGATCCGTAATGCGCTTATCGACTTTAAAAAATCTAAGAAATTTGTAATCGCTTATTCTGAAATTTACACCCAGGGGTTTTACTACCTGGCATCTGTTGCAGATAAAGTTTACATCAACCCAAAAGGCATTTTTGAGTTTAGGGGCTTTAGCTCCGAGATCACCTTCCTGAAAGGCGCACTGGATAAATTAGGCATCGAGGCACAGGTTATAAAAGTAGGCACTTACAAAAGCGCTGTAGAGCCTTACATCCTTACCAAAATGAGCGATGCTAACCGTTTGCAGGTTACTTCTTATTTAGGGTCGATGTATGATTATTTCCTTACGGGAATTGCTAAAAGCCGTAACATCAATAAAGATTCATTATTTAACTACGCCAACAGCGGCCTCATCCAACAACCGGAAGATGCCCTAAAATACAAACTAATTGATGGCTTAAAATATAAGGACGAGATCCTGAGCGACCTTAAAAGCCGCACCGGGAAATCTGAGAAAAAAGATATATCGAGCGTTGAACTTGCCGACTACCTAAAAAGCAGCACCAAAACAACAACCGACCCTGATGATGTATCTTCATCAAACCGTATAGCCATTGTTTACGCATCGGGCGAAATTAATGGCGGTGATGGCAACGATAACAGCATTGGGTCTGAAACCATCTCCAAAGCCTTGCGTAAAGTACGTATGGACGATAAAGTAAAAGCTGTTGTTTTGCGCGTAAACTCACCGGGTGGCAGTTCGCTGGCGTCTGACGTGATCTGGCGCGAGGTAATGCTCACCAAAAAAGTGAAACCCATTATTGTTTCGATGGGTGATGTTGCAGCATCAGGCGGTTATTATATAGCCTGCGCAGCCGATTCTATCATTGCCGAGCCAAATACCATTACAGGTTCCATCGGTATTTTTGCCATACTGCCCAACATGCAAAAACTATTTACCGATAAACTAGGCCTTAGTTTCGATGGCGTAAAAACCGGTAAATATGCCGATCTGGGTGATGTTAGTCGCCCGCTTACGCCGGAGGAAAGAGCTATCCTGCAAAATAGCGTAAACCGTGGTTACGACGATTTTACAAAAGCGGTAGCCGTGGGCCGTGGCAAAACACAAGCTTATATTAACAGCATTGGCCAGGGCCGCGTGTGGACAGGCACCCAGGCTTTAAAAATTGGTTTGGTAGACAGGTTGGGTAACATTAACGACGCTGTAGCTTCTGCCGCTAAAAAGGCAAAGGTTAAAGATTACAAGCTGGTATCCTACCCCGAGCAAAAAAGCATCTTCAACAAATTTGGCGAAGGTTTATCTGCCGAAGTTAAAGCTCATTTCGTACAATCCGAACTTGGCGACAACTATCGTTACTACGAACAAATAAAAGGCGTTACCAAAATGATGCGCAACCCGCAGGCACGCATGCCTTATGATGTGGTGATAAAATAATATTTTCGAGCTTATAGTGATGGTTCATGGTTGATGGTACGAAATGTGCTGTTGAAACTGTGAACCATTAACTATTATCTATGAAGTCTTCCTCCACTTTTGTATTTTTACCACATATCTAAATTATGGAGAACAAACCCATAGCGCGCACGCTTCGTTTATTGTCGCAATTGATGGAATTGAACGATATAAACCAGTTTAAAATAAAATCCATAGCTAATGCTGCCTTTAAGATAGATAAGTTACCTTTTCAGCTTGCGGGTAAATCACCTGCCGAGTTGGAAAATATCGACGGTATTGGCAAAAGTATCGCATCAAAAATTGTTGAACTGCTTGAAACTGGTACAATGACCGAACTGCAGGACATGCTCGACAAAACCCCCGAGGGTGTGGTAGAGATGATGAATATCAAAGGCATCGGTGCAAAAAAAGTAGCTATTATCTGGAAAGAGCTTGGCATCGAAAACGTTGGTGAGTTATACTACGCCTGTAACGAGAACCGCCTTATTGAAGCCAAAGGCTTCGGGTTAAAAACCCAGGACGAGATCAAGAAGGTGATCGAGTTCCGCATGGCGGGGAGTGGTAAGTTCCTTTATTCGCAGGTAGAGAAGGAAGTTAAAAACCTAATGGAAGAGATTAAAGGAATCTTTCCGGATGCGCTTAAACATGTAGCCGGCGAATTTCGCAGGCTTAACGAGATCATCAGCGAATTGGTTATAGTTGTAGGCAGCCTAAACCAGCAAGTAGCTTTTGACGCATTAGCAGAATTAGATACCTTACATAATGTTGTTTTAAACGGAACTCATATCTCCGCGGAACTAAAAAACGGCCTGCTGATTGATATTATCTGTGTTGATAAGGCAGACTACTATTACGAGCTGTTTGTAAATACCGGCACAACCGATCATGTGGAGGAAGTACTATCCCGCATCAACATCCCGCTGGAGCAGCCTGAAACCGAAGAAATCATCTATCAAAAAGCAGGCCTCGCCTGGATGCAACCCGAGTTGCGCGAAGGCACCGTTTTTATAGAGAAAGCGGCAGAAAATAAACTGCCAACACTGATAAGTTATCACGATTTAAAAGGAACGCTGCACAACCACAGCAACTGGAGCGATGGCGTAAATACGCTGGAAGAAATTGCGCTTTACTGCCGTGATGAGTTAAAACTGGAATACCTTGGCATCTGCGATCACAGCAAAAGCGCCTTTTATGCAAAAGGTTTAAGCATCGAGCGGGTATTACAGCAACAGCAAGAGATTGACCATACTAATAAAAAGATAACCGGTTTCCATATTTTTAAAGGTATCGAATCGGACATATTGAATGACGGCGCGCTGGATTACCCGGACGAGATCCTGAAAAAGTTTGATTTTATTGTGGCATCAATACACTCCAACCTAAAAATGAGTGAGGACAAAGCCACCACCCGTTTATTAAAAGCGATAGAAAACCCATATACCACTATATTAGGCCACCCTACCGGCAGGCTTTTGTTAAGCCGCAAAGGGTATGATATAGATTACAAAAAAGTAATTGACGCCTGCGCTGCCAACAATGTGGTGATAGAAATAAACGCCAACCCGGTAAGGCTGGATCTTGACTGGCGCTGGCACCAATATGCGCTGGATAAAGGCGTTATGCTATCTATAAACCCGGATGCGCACCGTAATAGCGGTTTCCACGATATGAAGTATGGTACAAATGTTGCCCGTAAAGGCGGTTTAACAAAAGAAATGTGCTTAAACGCGCTATCTTTAACCGAGATTACCAAAGTTTTTGAAAAGAAGAGAAAAGGGCAGTAAAGACAGAATTTGTCTGAACCTGAATTTTCAGAATGACCAGGTTTGAAGAAAGCAATGATTTAATGACCCAATGATACTAAAGAATGCTAACAGATAAAGTACGCGAACTTCAACAATCGGGCCCTACACCAAACATTTTGGTAATTGGCGACCTAATGATCGATCATTATATTATAGGTGATGCCACCAGGCTTTCGCCCGAGGCACCAGTGCCCATCGTGAACGTAAAAAAGGAATTTACTACACCGGGTGGTGCAGCTAATGTCGCTCAAAATTTATTGTCGCTTGGTGCTAAAATTTCTTTAGCTGGTATCACTGGTGATGATGCCGATGCGGTGCGATTAACCGATATTTTAGTTGAAGAAGGGATAAATGTAGATGGTATTTTTAAAGATATCACCCGCCCTACTACGGTAAAAACCCGTATAATGGCAGGCAGCCACCAGTTGGTGCGTGTAGACAGGGAGGTTACAAACCCGCTAAACGAAGCCCTGCAAGCCGAATTTTTTGAGCAGATAAAAACGGGTATTGCGCAAGCGGACATTGTTATATTTTCGGACTACAATAAGGGCTTATTTTCTGAAAGACTTACACAGCAACTTATTGATGAGGCCAACAACCAAGGTAAAAAAGTAGTAATTGATCCAAAGGGACTTAATTATGGTAAGTATAAAGGCGCTTACATCATCAAACCGAACCGCAAGGAACTTGCTGAAGCTGCCAAGACGGAAAAGATCACCAATATTGAAGAAGTACAGCAAGCAGCCCGCATCATCCTGAAACAAACCGGTGCGGAATACATTGTGGTAACCCTATCTGAACAAGGTATGGCGATCATTAGTGAGTTGACTTACAAACTGTTACCGGTAAAAGCTACATCCGTATTTGACGTGACCGGCGCAGGCGATACCGTTATTGCCACCATGGCTTACTTTATGGCCCAGGGAATGAATGTAGAAGAAGCCTGCGAATTGGCTAACCATGCTGCCGCCATTGTAATTAGGCAAACCGGCGCAGCAGTTACTACAGTTGATGAAATACTGGAAGACATTAGTGGCAGAAGTTAGATATTTGTGTCACAATAGCAATAGGGAAGAGATTAGATTTTAAATCTTAAAACTTGAGGTTACTTAAATTCAGAATTTAGAGCTTAAAATTTAAGATTTAATTTTAGCTTTAGGATTTAAAGTTTTAGAAATCAGGATTTAAAAGAGATGGTTATTGAAGAACTATACGAGCATCAAAAATTAATACAGCTGGTTATCCAGAACCTTACGGGTGATATAGAGGCGGCTTGCCTTACTATTGTATCTGTATTAAAAAATGGTAAAAAGGTACTAATCGCAGGCAACGGCGGCAGCGCTGCTGATGCGCAACATATTGCTGCTGAGCTTAGCGGCCGCTTTGTAAAAGAGCGTAAAGCATTGCCGGGCATAGCCTTAACGGTTGATACATCGGCACTTACGGCTATCGCTAACGATTATGGCTACAACCACGTGTTCTCGCGCCAGGTAGAGGCTTTGGCCCAACCCGGCGACTTGTTTATCGGGATCTCTACAAGCGGTAACAGCCAGGGAATTTTGAATGCATTTGAAACAGCTACTAAAATTGGCTGTAAAACGCTTGGTTTATCCGGCCGCGATGGTGGCAAAATGAATGGCATCTGCGATTTGAATATCATTGTTCCATCAGACATTACAGCAAGGATCCAGGAAATTCATATCCTTATCGGCCATATCCTGTGCAAGGCTGTGGATGATGCCTATTAATTTTCTTAGCTTTATAACATGCGCCACGATCTCGAAAAAACACTCCTCGGCAAAATTACTACCCTGCCCCAACTTATCGTAAGCATCGCTGCATGGAAAAGCGAAGGCAAAAAAGTGGTGTTTACCAACGGCGTATTCGATCTGTTGCATTTGGGGCATATTACCTACCTATCTAAAGCTGCCGAACTGGGCGATAAACTTATCATCGGCTTAAATGCGGATGCATCGGTAAAAAGATTAAAAGGCGAAACCCGCCCGGTAAATGATCAGAATAACCGTGCAGCGCTATTAGCGGCCCTGTTTTTTGTAGATGCCATAATATTGTTTGAAGAAGATACCCCACGCGAACTCATCACCCAACTGATGCCCGATGTATTGGTTAAAGGTGCTGATTATACGGTAGAAAATATTGCCGGTGCCAAAGAAGTATTAGCCAATGGCGGCGAAGTGAAAACCATTACATTGGTTGATGGCTATTCTTCTACTTCCATCATTAATAAAATACGGGCACAAACGGTAAGCTGATGAAAATATTGGTTATCCGGTTTAGCTCGATGGGTGATATTATATATACCACACCGGTTGTGCGATGTTTAAAAAAGCAGTTGCCGGATGCCGAAGTGCACTTTCTGACTAAACCAGCCTTTAAATATATTTACGATAATAACCCCTATGTTGATAAGCTGCTGCTGCTGAAACCAGCCCTTAGCAAAACCATAGCGGAGATCAAAGCAGAGGGGTATGATTATATTATAGACCTTCATAATAACCTGCGTACCGCTATAATCAAATTGCGTACGGGGATCAAATCATCCACTTATAAAAAGCAAACCATCCGTAAGTGGCTCAGCCTTAAGTTTAATTTGAAGCTGGTGCCACCTACGCATTTGGTGGATAGGTACCTAAAAGCAGTCCGATTTTTTGGCGTGACCAATGACGGTAAACCTATCGATTACTACATTAAACAAGATTACCAGCTACCTGCCCTGCTCCCGGCTTCCCACCAAAATTATGTAGCTTTTGTGATTGGCGCTACACATTTTACAAAGCGGATGCCCAACAAAAAGATCATCAACATTTGCAGGCAGATCAATTCGCCAATTATACTTTTGGGCGGTAACGATGTAAAAGCAAATGGCGACGAAATTGCCGCGGCTGTCGGCACAAATATTTATAATGCCTGCGGGGTTACCACGCTTGATGAATCGGTTTTCCTGGTATCGCAAGCCAAAAGCATTATTGGTTTTGATACCGGCCTTACCCACATTGCAGAAGCTTTCGACAGGCGCATCGTATCTATCTGGGGCGGCACCGTACCCAATCTTTTGGGCGTACAACCCTACATGGTTAAAGATGTTTTAGTAGCCGGGATTGACCTCAGCTGCCGTCCATGCTCGAAATTTGGACTTGAAAAATGCCCGCTCGGGCATTTCAAATGCATGCACGACATTCCCGAAGAAACTATCATAGCTTTTACAAACAATTAATTTAAACGAATAGTTTAGTTTAATTACTTATGTTTATCACAAAAAATAAATCTTATCACATGAAAAAATTATTACTATTACTTTGCTGCGGCTTCGCGGCATCAACAGCATTTGCCCAAAGGCCAACATTTGGTATAAAAGGCGGTGTGAATTTTGCAAAAACTGCGTTTTCAATCCCTGACAAAACTATATCTACCGGGTTTACTACAACATTCGCAGCTGGTTTATTTGCTGATTTTAAAGTTGGCAACAATGTTTCCATTCAGCCGGCATTAAATTACACAGGTAAAGGTGGCAAGTTATCCGATTTTGATAGCGAAGGCACAACGGTTGACATTAAAACTTATTATTTACAGGTTCCTGTAAATGTTGTATACCGTGTACCTGTAGCAATTGGCAACATTTATTTTGGAGCAGGCCCATACGTCGGTATCGGTTTATCTGGTAAAGGAAAGACTACTAGAAACGGTAATACTGAAAGCCAGGATGTTAAATTCGGCAGCGACGCACCAAATAAAAGAACCGAATATGGTTTAAATGGTATTACCGGCCTTGAATTTAAAAGCGGTTTTCTTATAGGCCTTAACTATGATTTGGGTTTAACAAATACCAATAACCTTGAGGGAACCGGAGTAGTTGCTAAAAACCGTGTATTCGGTCTTTCTGTAGGTTATAAATTCTAAGCAAAAACTTATATTGAAACAAAAAAAGAGGGACAAACGTTCCTCTTTTTTTGTTTGCACGCCATGAAAAAGTTATTGCTGATTCGCCACGCTAAGGCAACCCACGAAAGTGGCTTTGTTGATTTTGAACGCCCGTTAACCGATAAAGGTTTCCGGCAAGCCGAATTAATAGCCGCGCGATTGCAGGCGAACAGTATTCAACCGCAAATATTGGTAGCAAGCCCGGCCTTGCGTACCCTGTCTACCGCAAACGTTTTTATCCAGGTTTTAGGATTACAGCAAGCAATTACTGATAAGGCTATATACGATGCCAGCGAAAGTGCATTATTAAAAGTGATTGACGGTTTACCGAATGATAAAGATTTTATTGCCCTTGTGGGTCACAATCCGGGTATTAGCCAAGTGCTTTATTACCTAAGCGGGGCTATTAGGGAAATGCCCCCATGCTCGGTAGCGCTAATAGAATTTGAACCGGACACCTGGACAGAGATCTATGAAGCAACAGGAAAACTAAGCTTTTATGATACGCCGGGCTCCCTCTAAATCTCCCCCGGTAAGGGAGATTTTTTTATTTTAAGTCCTCCGTTCGGGGAGGGTTTGGGTGAGGCTGTTAATTCACCTTATACATTTTCCCGGGTAACGACCGGATGAAACCTTGCAACTCCATATCCAGCAAAGTCATAGCTAACTGGCTCATAGGCATATTGGCTTTTATCGACAGGTCATCAATTGCCAGGGGAAGTTTATTTTGTTGGATGATCTCGTAAACCGCGCGTTCTTCCGCAGATAAGTCAATTGGCAGTATTAATTGTTCAGGCGGGCTTGTAATATCACTATTTCTTTCCCAACCCAGGCTGTAGGCCAAATCGGCAACACAGGTAAGCAAGGCCGCTTTATTATTACGGATCAGGAAATTACACCCTTCAGAATACTCGTCTCCCAACCTGCCGGGGAAAGCAAACACATCACGGTTATAACTATTGGCGATCTCGGCAGTGATCAACGCGCCGCCTTTTAGTCCGGCTTCTACCACAATGGTAGCATCTGCCATGCCGGCAACAATACGGTTACGCGATGGGAAGTTCTCTCTGTTTGGCTTTGTGCCCGAAGGGTATTCTGTTAAAAGCCCGCCATTTTGCTGCATCTTTTCGGCAAGTGAACTATTTTGGGTCGGATACATCCTATCGTAACCATGCCCAAGTACACCAACCGTTGGCACATTTAGCGCCATACTTTCGCGGTGCGCGGCTGTATCAATACCAAGGGCAAGCCCGCTTACTATTAAAATATTATAATCCTGCAGTTCCTCAATTAGTTGCTTGCACAAATTACGGCCGTAATCAGTAGCGTTACGGGTGCCTACAATACTAATGATGCGATGATTATTAAGGTTGGCGTTACCTTTTGAATAGAGTAGCAGAGGCGAATCATGGCAGTTTTTTAGTTTTCGCGGGAAACGTGGATCGGTATAGTATAATACATCCACTTTGTTGTTTTCGATGAACTTCAACTCCTGCTCGGCCCTGCGCAGTGCCTCATTAAAGTCGGATAGTTCAAGTCTTTTCGCACCTACACCACGGGCTTGGGTTAAGGCCTCCTTCGATTTTTTGAATACTTCTTCGGCACCACCAAAGTGGCTTGCCATTGACCGGGCAAGCACCGGCCCTATTTTATTTACAAATGTTAAAGCAACCTGGTGTAGTAGAGACATGTATTTTTCTGAAGCCCTAAAATATATATTTTCCTAAAATAATTAGCATTTATAGGTGAAATAATTTATAGGCAGCCAATCCAACAGCCTTGTCATGGTGAGCCTGTCGAACCATTCGTCGCTTGTATGTGTCTACGAAGCGAACCGGTGCCAACCGGTAAAAAAGTGTATATAACCGCATCAGATTCATCTGTTGTACATATCAAAGGTGATGCATACGCTTTAAACAAGTGGGGAGCCGAAGCAAAAAAAGGCGTTATTGAACTATTTGGTAAATCATCAATCATCGTAAAGTAATTACCCCTTTACATAAATAACCTGCTTGGTTTCAAAAAACTCCTCCTCAAAGTAGTCTTTGAGATGATATTGCTGAACGGCTAAACCCGCTTCGGCAATTTCTTGTGTAAGATCACCCCCTTTTAAATATAGGATGCCGTTAGCCAGTTTATTGTTTGATTTTTTGCTGAATTTTCCCCTCACCCATGGGTAAAAATCTTTCAGCTGTGTAACCGCGCGCGAAATTACAAAATCAAACTGCAGTTTAATTTCTTCGGCACGGGCGTGGGTACCTTTAACATTCTTCAACCCTAAAGCGGCGGCAACTTCATTAACCACTTTTATTTTTTTGCCGATAGAATCTACCAAATGGAAGTTAGTCTCGGGGAACATAATAGCCAATGGTATCCCAGGGAAACCACCACCAGTGCCTACGTCCAGCACGTTTTCGCCGGGTAAAAAGGGCATTACTTTGGCTATGCCCAACGAGTGCAGCACGTGGCGCTCGTAAAGCAGGTCGATATCCTTACGGGATATTACGTTGATCTGGCTGTTCCAAAGGGTGTAAAGTTCCTGCAGCCGGGCAAACTGTGCTTGCTGTTCAGGAGTTAGGCCTGGAAAGTATTTGAGCAGGATATCAGATGTCATCCTTATTATGGCGGTTAATGACGTTACCTAACAGGTAGCGTGCCCTAAACAATTGGGCCTTAACGGTACCCAGAGGCAAGTCCAGCTGTTGTGCTATCTCCTCGTACGATAACTCGTCGAAGTAGCGCAGGGTGATCAGGTTACGGTAACGGATGGGTAAACTTTCTATCAGTAATTTAAGTTCTTCTGTCTGTTGTTTTTTGATTGACGACTCTTCGGGGTTCAGCACGTCCGATTTGATCTGCAACGGCTTTTCATCGCCATCCTCATCCAGCATCCCGTGTATCGATTGGGTATTCAGCTTTTTCTTGCGGATAAAATCTATACAGTTATTGGTAGCCACACGAAAAAGCCAGGTACTAAATGCATACT
The DNA here is from genome assembly GCF_024055595.1 of Mucilaginibacter aurantiaciroseus. Taxonomy (GTDB): domain Bacteria; phylum Bacteroidota; class Bacteroidia; order Sphingobacteriales; family Sphingobacteriaceae; genus Mucilaginibacter; species Mucilaginibacter aurantiaciroseus. Next base: position 560,793 of record NZ_JAMXOF010000001.1, on the reverse strand, counting down.
CAGGCTGGTATTTTTCCAGTTTTTCAAAGGCTTTGGCAAAGGTTTCAACCATAAGGTCGTTGGCATCCTCCTTGTTGTTCACCATCTTCAACACCATAAAGTAAATGGAATCTTTATAGCGGTGCATCAGGTCGGCATAAGCTTTCTGGCTGCCCTCCCTTGCCTTTACAACCAAGTGAAAATCGTTCTTCGCATTCTCGGTAAAATTCTTATTTATTTCCATCTGGTGGTTTTAATAAAGGTACCTATCAATCCAAACACATTTAAATATATGTAATATATCATATCAAAAAAGGGCAATGACCATACCAGATCACCGCAGGCCAATCGTTTAAATACCTTGCTATAAATAATTAACTGTAATGCTAACCTAAAAACCACTACGCCTATAGCCAACAGCGGCTCAAATTTGAATACCAGGCACAATATAAATAAAACATAAAATAAAAAGCCGCTAACCGCATCAAAACTAAGCGCGCGCCTGTGGATATTTTTATACAATTTACCTACGCCCATATGCCTTTTCTTTTGCCTGAACCAACCACCAAGGGTAGTTTTAGCATCGGTATAAATAAAAGTATCGGGGTGTATCTCAATTACTGTATTTTCCGGTGTGGAGTTTTGGTTTACAAAAAGGTCGTCATCGCCGGATATTACGTGCATGTGAGCGGCGAAACCCTTCGCCCCAAAAAATAAGCTTTTGGTATACGCCAGGTTACGGCCAATGCCCATGTAAGCATTACCACTAAGCGCTGCCGAGAGGTAGTTAAGAGCGGTCTTTAAGGTCTCGAACCTAATGAACGGGTTTAAGAAATTACCTGTACGGGTGTATGGCGAGTAGCCTAAAACGATCTGCGTGCTGCCGGTAAACTTGGCCGCCATACGGGTGATCCAATTTAGGGTAGCGGGCTTGCAATCGGCATCGGTAAACAAAAGATGCTCGTTTTTAGCCGCTTTGATACCCAGTGTTAGGGCGAACTTTTTACCGGTTTTAAAGCGAACATGTTCGGTAATGGTAACCACCTTAAGGTGTGCAAACTCGCGCTGTATATCCTGCAAAACCTCGTCAGAATTATCGCTCGAGCAATCGTTTATCACAACCACCTCGTAATCGGGATAATTTTGCTGTAGTATATAAGGTAAGTTTTGGGTAAGGTTGCGGGCCTCGTTACGGGCGCTGATGATAACGGAAATGGGCACGCTTGGCGCTGGTATAGCATTTTGCGGGCTATAGCGCATAAGCTTACTGTGATTACTAATGAGGTAATACAACTGCACAATAAAACATAACTGAAATAGAACAAATAATGCCTCTTGTATATAAGCTTCCAAACCCCTTAATAATAAGGTGCAAAGTTGATAAAAAAGGTTGTAATGTTGTAACGTTTTAAGGTTGAAATGTTAATATATTTAATATAAACCACTGCTTTTGAATTGTATTATTCCATAACCGCCAATTTCAGACCATCAATATCGATTATTTTGGTTATATTAGCATGTAGGCTGCTCAACTAATAACCAATCTTTAATTATGGCATTACCTGCGGCCCGGGCTTTACGCTCATACTGCGCAGGCCTTATCCGTTAGCCAACCTACGGTATCCGCTGCAATCCCTAACGCAAATCTGCTATCCAAGGAGAAACGAAGTATCGCGTGTCTGCAGATATTTTTAACGTAGAAACCCGATACTTCTCGTGTTTTGGAGATACAACAATTTTATTGCAATGGCTTCAGCCAACGGATAGCGAACATACATAAATAACTTTAGCCTAAATTAAGCATGAATATTTGGCTAAAGCCATCTAATATGTTTAACTATTCCGTCCTCTAAAAGAGATGGCAATAAAATCTAAATTATTTTGTTTTCGCAGGTTGCATATCGTGTACTTTACGTTGCCCCTTTACCACTTTGCATCTCCACATTTCTGTCACCTCATAACCCGCAAACTTTTGTTAATTTTGCTATTATAAATGAAATTTAATTTAACAGCACAAGATCCCCTTTCTAAAGCCCGCGCGGGCGAGCTGACTACAGACCACGGGGTTATACAAACGCCAATTTTTATGCCTGTTGGCACAGCCGGCACGGTAAAAGCAGTACACCAGCGCGAGCTGAAGGACGATATTAAGGCGCAAATCATATTAGGGAACACCTACCACCTATACTTAAGGCCGGGGTTAAACACCATTGAACAGGCCGGTGGCCTGCATAAATTTAACGGTTGGGAAGGCCCTATTTTAACGGATAGCGGCGGTTACCAAGTGTATTCGCTCACCGATGTTCGTAAGATAAAGGAAGAAGGCGTAACATTCCGGTCGCATATAGATGGGTCTAAACACCTTTTTACGCCCGAGAATGTGATGGATATACAACGCGTTATAGGTGCCGATATCATTATGGCATTTGATGAGTGTACGCCCTACCCCTGCGATTACAACTATGCCAAACGCTCTATAGAGATGACCCATCGCTGGCTTAAACGCTGCTGCGACCGCTTTGACACTACCGAACCTAAATACGGTTACAACCAAACGCTGTTCCCTATTGTACAGGGGTCGGTTTATAAGGATCTGCGGATGCGTTCCGCCGAGGTTATCGCGTCTTTTGAGCGCGAAGGAAACGCGATTGGCGGCCTCAGCGTAGGCGAACCGGCCGAAGAAATGTACGCCATGACCGAGGTAGTTTGTAACATACTGCCCGAGCATAAGCCACGTTACCTGATGGGTGTGGGCACGCCACTTAACCTGTTGGAAAACATTGCTTTAGGTATTGATATGTTTGATTGTGTAATGCCTACCCGCAACGCGCGAAACGGTATGCTGTTTACCAAAGAAGGCATCATAAACATTAAGAACGAAAAGTGGAAGAATGATTTTAGCCCTATTGAGGCCGATAGCGATCTTTTTGCCGATACCTGTTACAGCAAAGCATACCTGCGCCACCTCATACATAGCGGCGAAATGCTGGGCGCGCAGATAGCAACCCTGCATAACCTGCACTTTTACATATGGTTAGTTCAGGAAGCACGCAATAAAATCATTAGCGGTGAGTTTTACGACTGGAAGAAAGTTATGGTAACCCGTTTAGGCCAAAGATTGTAAATGAAGCGCTTTTTAGATAAGTATTTGACCATTATAGATTCCTTTATCATAAGGAAGTACCTGGGCACATTCGTGTTCACGCTGGGTATTTTTTTGGTGATATCGGTTGTGTTTGACGTATCAGAACACCTGGACAATTTCCTGGGGGATGCTACTACGATACATGATGTAATATTTATTTATTACGCCGGCTTTGTGCCATTTTATATGATGCTGCTATCTCCGCTGATCAACTTTTTGGCGGTAATTTTCTTCACGGCCAAGATGGCCAACCAGACCGAGATCGTTCCTATCCTGACCAGTAAGGCCAGTTTTTACCGGTTTATGAGGCCGTATCTAATCTCCGCATCACTTATATTTTCGGTTTCTTTGTTGCTGAATCTTTACGTTTTACCATACACCAACAAGCTAAAAGTAACATTTGAAGCCTCGCATTTCTTTAAAAACGACGATCCATCCAAGAGCGAAGTACACATACAACTGGATAAACGCACCTTTGTATACCTCCAAACTTATGACCCAAGCCTGCAAACAGGCTACAATTTTACCCTTGAAAAATTCGATGGGGATGAGTTAAAAGAGAAGCTTACTACCACCAGCATTAAGTTTGATTCGCTCAAAAACAGGTGGACTTTGAACACGCCAACCATCCGTTATGTGAACGGTTTAAAAGAGATTTTAAAACAAAACATGCCTTCTTTAGATACCGTTTTAGACATGCGCCCGGTAGACTTTGAAGCCCACGATAACGTGATCAGCAACATCTACGGAGCCATGAGTTTGTCTATTTTAAACAAAGGAATTGAGAAGGAAAAAACCCGCAGCACGGGTGTTATTGTAGATATGCAATTCGAAAAATACAGGCGTTTTGTAGAACCAATATCAACCTTTGTGCTCACTTGTATAGGCGTTGCCATCTCCTCCAGGAAGGTTCGCGGAGGGGTTGGGCTGCCACTTGGGATAGGGATTTTTATCTGCTTTACCTACATCGTGGTTAACAAATTCGCACTGGTTTTTGCCATTAAAGGAGGCTTCCCACCATTAATAGCAGTGCTTACACCCAGCTTAATTTTTGGCACCTTAGCCTATATCCTCATCATCAAAGCACCAAAGTAATCAACAATAATGGCCGAAACGGGTACTAATTCAGGACGAAAAAATGTGATTTCGGGACTAAATAAAAACCTATTAATCCTCCATTTTACCGTTTTTATTTGGGGATTTACCGGAATTTTGGGCCAGGCGATCACCATTTCGGCCGTAAATTTGGTTTGGTATCGGGTGCTAATTGCAACCTTAACGTTGTTTTTATACTTCAAATTCAACAAAACCGCGTTCAAAATTGAGGCGAAAACGGTGCGGAAATTGGCGTTAACGGGCGCTTTAGTGGGCGGTCACTGGATTCTTTTTTTCGCTTCTATCAAGCTTTCTACCATCCCTGTGGCCTTAGTATGCCTCTCATCTATCACCCTTTTTACCGCCATTTTTGAGCCACTGATCAACAAAACACGTATCTCTAAAATGGAAATCGTAGCCGGAATTTTAATAATTATCGGCATCATTCTGATCTTCAAATTCGAATCTAAATACACTAAGGGCATCATATCCGGGCTTGTAAGCGCTATACTGGCCAGCCTCTTCTCCATCATCAACAGCCGCTTTGTAAAGAAACTGGACGCCTCTGTGATTGCATTTTACGAGCTGAGCGGCGCGCTGTTATGGATCACTATTTACCTATTTGCTTCCGGGGGGCTGGTAGAATTTGCAATACCCAACCTGTCGGATATTGGTTACCTGGTTATCCTAGGCACCGTATGTACAGCCCTTGCGTACGTTGCAGGCGTATCTGTAATGCGCGAGATCTCGGCTTTTAAAGTAGCGCTTGTTACCAACCTTGAGCCGGTGTATGGCATCATTATGTCGTTCCTTTTCTTTGGCGATATGAATAAAATGTCAATTGGTTTTTGGGTTGGGTCTGTTATTATTTTGTCTACCGTTTTCCTGTTTCCTGTTGCCCAAAAGCAGGTGGCAAAGCGCCGTAGCCGTTAATCTTTACATCCTTTTTTAATTTAGATCATGTCCCCTTTATGCCTCAACTCCGCGGGGTAGGGGCAAAGTACGCCTCCATTTATAAGGCATTTTAAGCCATTTTAAGCCATTTTTATTTTTAGAGGTACAATTTCACACCACAAACTTTTTGGGCTAAATGGTGCCATTTTCAGAAATCAATTAGTGTATTGAATTTAATATCCACTTTTACTTGTAAAAAGCCCTAAAAACGGTTTTAATTTCATAATAAAGATTGAATATACATTACATTAATATTAAATAAATATCTTATAATCAATACAATATAAAATTTATCTACATTAAAAATTGACATATATTAAGTTTAAAAAAAATACAAATACTAATAATTATAGTAATTTATAATATAAGCACTATATAAATCATTTAACTTATTGTAAATGATACGCTTAAACAAGGTTAAATAACGTTAAAATTCGCCTTGCTTAAACAGTAAGTGATTCGGAAGATAGTGTACCAAACTGGAAAAGTGAGATTTTAAATAAATTGGGACAGATACCAAACGCGTATACAGATTTGTATTTTGAGCTAAAAATCGGGATCAAAATTCAACGCCCGTTCAATCGATATAAGGCGATTATCGTGCCATTAAAATTGAGCTGTAATTTATTGCAGGGCGAAATTGAAAAGCCATTTGCCGGGTCGCGATTTTAAAAATAGATCTTGAGGTGTCTTGACCCGCCCGGTTTTATTCCGGTCAGAATTTCCCTTCAGGTTTTAGATTATCAAAATCCGGTATTTTAAAAATAGGTTTTAAAATCGCATCTTGTAGAAACTTAAAACCGGGGAAGAAACGATGAGCATTAAAAATATTATCGCGCTTGTAATTGTGGTGTTACTAACCATCATCATCATGCAAAATACCGACGAGGTGAAATTCACACTTTTGTTTAGTACGGGCTACATGTCGAAGTTGCCGGTGATGACAGCGATTGCGGTGGCGGCGTTTATATTAGGCATACTTGTTGGCCGCCCAAAAAACAAGAAGTACAACATCAGCGAGCACTATGATGAACTGCACGCCGATGAGGATAAAAATACACTAAGTGACGAAGACCGAGATTATATCAGCAAAGATTAGATGTGAGGTATGGAACGTAAGGTTTGAGATAGATTCACATTCCATGCCTTATCACACATTTTCAAATACCTGGTAGTGCTCCTTCATGTCATCAAGGTTTGGCGCTGTCTCAAAAATGCCAAAAACGGATGCGCCGCTTCCGCTCATACTCGCGTATACGGCGCCATGCTCATACAGTTCTGCTTTTACGCCACGTATAACGGGATGATCGCGGAAGATATGGCCTTCAAAATCATTCTTAATATGCCCTCTCCATGCCGTAAGGGGCATTTTTATCTGGTCGTATAACGAGTCGCGCACGGCAGCAGGTTTTACGCCCCTGTACGCTTCTGCGGTAGATACTTGCTCATCAGGCATCACCAATACTATTTTATAAGCTGATAGGTCAAGGTTGATGGGTTCAAACTCATCTCCCTTCTCAAACGCGAAAACCGGCCTGTTCCTGATAAAGAAGGCACAGTCGGCGCCAAGCGCACGGGCGTGATCTTCCATCTTGTCGTCACCCAGCTCAAGCCCAAATTTATCGTTCATCAGTTTAATGAAAAATCCGGCGTCGGCAGATCCGCCTCCAAGCCCCGCGCCTATCGGAATATTCTTCTTCAGGAAAATCTTCACGGGCGGTATATCGTGATCTTGTCTCAGTAGATGATAACCCTTGATGCAAAGGTTGTCTTCCATCCTGCCGGGGATGTCCAAACCGTCAGATTCAAAACTCAGTTTATCGGCCTCCACCACCTCCAGCACATCGTTAATTTTGACGGGGTAAAAAACCGTTTCCAGATCATGGTAACCATCGGGGCGACGGGCAATAATATTAAGGCCGATATTTATTTTGGCGTTGGGAAATGCTATCATCAAAAATTCAATTAACACCGCATGTATTTATACACATCAGTAGGATACCAAAAATAGATTATTTTTATTTGTAGTGATTTATAAAAGTGAATAGTGGGTGGTTGATTGGGAAAATGGCTATTCTCTTTACCAACTACTCACCATTTAACCACTCACCAATAAACTAACAAATGAAACAGTACCTCGACCTGATGCAGCATGTGATGGATAACGGAGCGCAAAAGCATGACCGTACCGGTACAGGCACATTAAGCGTGTTTGGTTACCAGATGCGTTTTAACCTACAGGATGGCTTCCCGATGGTAACCACCAAGAAACTGCACCTGAAATCTATCATCCACGAGCTGATCTGGTTTTTAACCGGCGATACCAATATACAATACCTGAAAGATAACGGCGTACGCATTTGGGACGATTGGGCCGACGAGAACGGCAACCTTGGTCCGGTATACGGTTACCAATGGCGCAGCTGGCCTAAGCCCGATGGCGGCCACATAGATCAGATAACACAGGTTGTAAACCAGATCAAAAACAACCCGGACTCGCGCCGTATGATGGTATCCGCATGGAACGTGGCTGATGTAAACCAGATGGCGCTGCCACCCTGCCATAGTTTGTTCCAGTTTTACGTGCAACCTGCTGATGCTTCAAAAGGAGAAACCCGAGGTAAATTATCCTGTCAGCTATATCAGCGTAGTGCCGATATATTTTTAGGGGTACCCTTCAACATTGCATCCTACGCCCTGCTTACTATGATGGTGGCCCAGGTGTGTGATCTTGACTACGGAGACTTTATCCACACCTTTGGCGACGCTCATATTTACAACAACCACCTGGAGCAAGCTACGCTGCAATTAAGCCGCGACCCAAGGCCACTGCCAACTATGAAAATAAATCCCGATGTAAAAAACATCTTCGATTTTAAGTTTGAAGATTTTACATTGGAAAACTATGCCCCGCATCCGCATATTAAAGGGGTGGTTGCGGTTTAACAATATTTATATGTTTGCAATACAAACACGGAAAGAAATACATGATCTGATAAATGAACTACCTGACAAACATTTATTAGAAGTTTTACAATACATAAAACAGATTATAAATGATGCTACCATTGCTAAGCATATAGAAAACATCATTGAGGAAATAAAGAACTTTTTACAATACTTGCCCAATGACAATAAGTATCATAGTAGCCATAGCCCAAAATTACGCCATTGGTAAAAACAACCAGTTGCTTTGGCATATGCCGAAGGACCTTAAACATTTTAAGGAAATCACATCCGGCCGCACCATTATTATGGGGCGCAAAACTTACGAGTCGGTAGGCAAGCCCCTGCCAAACCGTCGCAATATTGTGGTCACAAGACAGGATATTGAAATCCCCGGCTGTGAAGTGGTAAAATCTATAGACGAAGGACTGTCGCTTTGCGCGCACGATGATGAAGTGTTTATTGGCGGCGGGGCCGAGATATATCGCCAGGCTATGGATAAAACCGACCGTATTTACCTCACAATAATCCACAAAGATTTTGAGGCCGATACCTTTTTCCCCGAAATTGATTACGTGAAATGGGACGAAACCAGCCGGGAATATAACGAGCCGGATGAGAAAAACTCGCTTCCTTATTCATTTATTACACTAAACCGCCATTAACAAAAACTTAGAATACTTTGTTTCAATTAAAAATTTCAGGCTTGTGAAATTTTATTAGATTTGCCATCTTATTTAAAAAGCTAATAAACTAATTAATTACATATTTAATTCGCGATGCAAGGTAAAGGGGTTATTAAATTTTTCGCCATTCTGCTGGCTGTGGTATGCTTATACCAGCTTTCATTTACATGGGTGGCCCACAAAGTTGAGAATGATGCCAAAGCATATTCTAAAGGCAATCTTGAAAAGGAAAGGTCTTATCTCGATTCTGTTTCATCATTACCGGTTTATCCGGTGTTTGGCCATACTTACCAATATTGCGTAGACAGGGAGCTTGCCCTGGGCCTCGACTTAAAAGGAGGTATGAACGTTACGATGCAAATTTCGTTACGCGAGCTGGTAACTAAGTTATCAAACAATAACGCAGATGTTGCCTTTAAGCAGGCTTTAACAAACGCGCAACAACTTAGCGTAACCGAGCAAAAGGATTATATAACCCTTTTTGTTAACGAGTATGAAAAATTGGCACCAAACAGCAAACTTGCCGCCATATTTGCAAACAGCAACAATCAGGATAAGTTAAAATTCAATTCATCAAACAGCGAAGTTGAAACTTACCTGAAAGACCAGGCATCGGTAGCGGTTCAACAATCATATACGGTATTACATACCCGTATAGATCAGTTTGGTGTTACACAACCAAACATCCAGCTACAAAAAAGCACCAACCGGATTTTAATTGAACTACCAGGTGTTAAAGAGCCGGAGCGTGTTCGTAAATTATTATCGGGTTCGGCTAAATTGGAGTTTTATCAAACTTTTGATAATACCGAGGTTTACGGTTTATTAAACAACATTAACGGTTTATTGGCTGCAAAAGCTAAAACTGCTGCTCCTATAAAAGATACCACTAAAGCAGACACTGCTAAAGTGAAACTTGCAGCTACTGCTAAAAATTCTGCCGCATCCCTGTTAAGCAAATTAAAAAATGCAACAGCGGGTAAAGATTCTGCAGGCCTAAACAAAACACAAATTGCTGCACAGAACCCGTTATTCGCGGTAATGTCGCCGGTTACTTACCAGGACAAAAGCGGCCAGCAGCAATTAAACCCGGGCCCTATCGTAGGTTACTCGGCAGTTAAAGACACCGCTAAGGTTAACAACTATTTACACAGCGCAGATATCAAATCTGTTATACCGCAAAACATGAAATTCCTTTGGGGTGTAAAACCTATCAAAAAAACAAAGGTATTTGAATTATATGCAATTAAACTTGCGGGTGCCGAAAATGGACCGGTATTACAAGGTGACGTAATTAACGATGCCCGTGCCGATATTGACCAGCAAAAAGGTGGCTTTGAGGTTACCATGTACATGAACTCTCAGGGTGCACAAAAATGGAAAACCGTTACTGCAGAGGCATCAGCTTCAGCACAAAAAAGAGCTATCGCTATCGTGTTAGACGATAACGTTTACTCTGCCCCTAACGTTCAAAACGAAATTTCTGGTGGTGTATCATCAATATCTGGCGGTAACTTCACACAAGAAGATACAAAAGATTTAGCCAACGTATTAAAAGCAGGCCGTTTACCGGCACCTGCCCGTATCATTGGCGAAGAAGTTGTAGGCCCATCATTAGGTGCGGAGGCTATCAGCGCAGGTTTATTATCATGTATTCTTGGTTTAGTAGTTATCCTTATCTTTATGGTAGCCTACTACAAACGCGCAGGTACTGTAGCGGTAATAGCGGTATTGATCAACGTATTTTTCCTGCTGGGTGTATTGGTTAGTATCCGTGCGGTGTTAACACTGCCTGGTATCGCCGGTATCATCCTGATATTGGGTGTTGCGGTTGACGCGAACGTATTGGTATACGAGCGTGTGCGCGAAGAGCTTGGCTTAGGCAAGTCTATCCGTATAGCTGTTGCCGATGGTTTTAAACACGCTTTACCATCTATCCTTGATGCCAACATCAGTACCTTCTTAACAGGTGTTATCTTGTTCTTATTTGGTAGCGGCCCTATACAAGGTTTCGCAACTACATTGATGATCGGTATCATAACAACGTTGTTCTGTTCATTATTGATCTCGAGGTTGATATTTGAGTTTATGTTAGATAAAGGTTGGGACATTACCTTCTCTCGCCCTTGGAGCTCTCATACCTTCAAAAATGCTAACTACGCGTTTGTTAAAAATCGCTTCAAATTTTACATCTTCTCTGGTATATTTATTGTAGCTGGTCTGATATCAATGGCGACACGTGGTTTTAACTACGGCGTTGATTTTGGTGGTGGCCACACTTACATTATTAAGTTTGCCCATCCGGTTACTACCGAGCAGATCCACGAGTCTATTGACGGTGTTATTGGCCATGGTGCTGAGGTAAAAACATACGGTACTGGTAACAAGATGAGTATCAATACTAACTACCTGATCAATGACACTTCACCAAATGCCGATGATAAAGTAGAGGAAGCACTTATAAAAGCTTTAGCTGCAAACCCGGATACTAAAATTGAGAAGAGCCAAATCTTAAGCCACCAGAAAGTGGAGGCTACTATAGCAAATGAGGTTAAAGCTTCTGCTAAGTGGACTATCATTTTGGCTATCATCGTTATCTCTGCCTACATTTTGATCAGGTTCCGTAAATGGCAGTTTAGCCTTGGTGCAATGGTTGCTACCGTGCACGATTCATTGCTGGTACTATCATTCTTCTCGTTATTTAAGGATATCCTTCCGTTCTCTTTAGATATCGACCAGGCGTTTATCGCTGCATTGCTTACCGTAATTGGTTACTCAATTAACGATACCGTGGTAGTATTTGACCGTATCCGCGAGTTCTTGCTACACGAGAAAAATACCGACCCGAAAGAGGTTATTAATCACGCTATTAACAATACCTTAAGCCGTACCATTATTACTGCATTTACAGTAATCCTGATATTAGTGATATTGTTCATCTTTGGTGGCGATGTTATCAAAGGCTTCTCATTCGCGTTGTTAATTGGTGTTATTTTTGGTACTTATTCGTCTATCTGTGTTGCCACACCGGTTATCATCGATTTTGGAAAGAAAGACCTGAAATAATCATTTCAATATAATTTTCAAGGCTCCAAAGAACATTTGGGGCCTTTTTTGTTTTACTACTAATAGTATGCCAGCCCCCTCTAAATCTCCCCCAAAAAAGGAGACTTTAAAAATTATTAGTTCTCCTATCCGGTGAGGGTTTGGGTGGGGCTGGCTAAACAAAACATTTGCTCATGAACCTAACTGATAAATCAAAATTCCCAACGGTAGTTATAATAGGCGGCGGCTTCGGCGGCATACAGGTAGCCAAACAACTTGCAGATAAGCCTGTAGAAGTTATCCTGATAGATAAGCACAACTACCACACCTTTCAGCCCCTGTTATACCAAGTAGCTACGGGTAGTTTAGAGTCCGAATCTATCGCTTTCTCGCTCCGAAAGAATTTTGAGGGACAAAAGAACTTGCGTTTCCGCCATACCGAGGTGAGCAAAATAGATGCCGAACGCAATGTTATCATGACCAGTATAGGTGAGATTGCCTATGATTACTTGGTTGTAGCCACAGGCTCAACCACCAACTTCTTCGGTAATAAAGAGATAGAGCATTACGCGATGCCTATGAAATCTATCCCCGAGGCATTAAACCTGCGCTACATGGTGCTACAAAACCTGGAGGAGGCTATTTTAAAACCCTCTAAGGAAGAACGCGCGCCTTTCTTGTCATTTGTATTAGTTGGCGCCGGCCCTACCGGTGTAGAGCTTGCAGGCGCATTAGCAGAGTTACGTAACCACGTGCTGAATAAGGATTACCCCGAACTGATGAAAGAGGAAATGAAAGTTTACCTCGTAGATTTTCTCCCGAAGGTATTAGGCTCATTCTCTGACGAAGGCTCAAAAGCTGCCGAGGATTTTCTGCACAAAATGGGCGTTGAGATATTGCTGAATGTTAAAGTAGAAAGTTTTGACGGTAAAGAAATAAAATTTGAGGGCGGTAAAAGCATCCTTACCAAAAATGTGATCTGGTCAGCAGGTGTGTTGGGCGTTGTGCCCGAGGGCGTATCTAAAGATGCCATTGAAAAAGGCAACCTTATAAAAACCGATACAATTTGCCGCGTTGCCGGCAGCACCAACATATTTGCTATTGGCGATGTGGCGGCTATGATTACTGAAGAAACCCCTAAAGGGCATCCCGGTGTGGCACAGGTTGCCATCCAAATGGGTGAAACTACAGGTAAAAATATTTATCGCTTAATAAAAGGCGAACCAACCGTTCCGTTCAAGTATAACGACAAAGGCTCATTGGCAACTATCGGCCGTAATAAAGCCATTGCCGATCTGGGCAAACTAAAATTTCAGGGATTTTTTGCCTGGCTGATATGGATGTTTGTGCACTTAATATCACTTATGGGTGGCCGTAACCGCGTTATTGTATTCATTAACTGGGTTGCCAGCTACGTTACCTATAATGGTGGCAGTAGGCTGATAATAAGTAACTTTAAACGCGAAGAACTTGTACAAAAAGACGAGCAGGTATCAAAACCAGACTAACCAATGGCCGAACATTTTAAGATAACAGAATGCCCCCGCGATGCCATGCAGGGCCTGCACGACTTTGTACCTACTGACGTAAAAGCCGCGTATATTAACCTGCTTTTAAAGGTAGGTTTTGATACGATTGATTTCGGCAGCTTTGTATCGCCAAAAACCATACCGCAACTGCGCGATACAGCGGGGGTTTTAAGCAAGCTCGACCTGGATAACACCAAATCGAAACTTTTAGCCATCATCGCCAATTACCGCGGCGCTGAGGATGCGGTTGTTCATCCGGAGATCCATTACCTGGGTTATCCCTTTTCAATTTCAGAAACATTTCAGCTTCGCAATACCAACACTACTATAGAACAGGCGTTTGACAATGTGAAGCACATTAACGAGTTGTGCGGCGCTAATAATAAAAGACTGTTAATTTATCTGTCCATGGGTTTTGGTAACCCTTACGGGGACGAGTGGAATACCGAAATAGTGCAACACTGGGCGCAAAAGTTGATAGATGAAGGGATTGGTTACATCGCTTTATCTGATACTATTGGTGCATCTACCCCTGAGCAAATCATCAGCCTTTACCCTACACTCACCAACTTATCAGAAATTACGGAGTTTGGTGTACACTTGCATTCCACGCCCGATACCTGGCAGGAAAAGATCGCCGCCGCCTATGAAGCCGGTTGTAAAAAGTTTGACGTAGCGTTAAAAGGATATGGTGGCTGCCCAATGGCCGCAGATGACCTTACAGGCAATATCGCTACCGAAAACCTCATAGCTTACCTCCTGCACCAAAACCTCGACCCGGGGCTTGATCTTGACAAATTAAGCGAAGCTATGGATTACTCGGGGAAAGTGTTTGGATAAGTTAAAAACGGCCATTACGAGGCAAAAAATAATCTTACTTATATAAGAGCCGTTCTCATAAGTAATTATTATTTTATCGATATAAATAGTTAGCTATTGTGTTCTTTATAACTCTGTACCTAAATTGCTCTGGCATGTTATGAGAATAGCATTCTAAAAGAGTTCTATTACCCTCAATAACTGTGTTTTTCTACTTATTGATTCACTTAACGCGTTTAATCCTTTGTTTCCATAAATAACTACGTAATAAGGTTTACTGGCTGTTGCCCTCAACCAAGTCATTTTAGTTTAAAAGAAAAAAGCTCCTGTGAAAATAATCATCAACAAAAACTCAGCATATACCAACGTATTTTGTTTTACTCTCTTAAAAAGAATTCTGTCAATTTGATAGATTAGTATAGCGAAAATTATCAGGCAAAGTAAAATCCCTGATGCCAATTCTCCCGACCCACTCCTAAGAAAATATATCCTAATAAAACACCACCCACAGTTATTATCAACAGCGCAACAACAGAAAATGGTGTTGCGCTCTTAAAAATATTAAGGATTGTATGCTTCATTTATCAATTATTTCTTTTTCACCATCTTATAATGCATCATACCCGCCTCTTCAAACTCAGGCCCTACTTTTTCAAAGCCGAAGCGTTCGTAAAGGCCTACCGCTGGTGTTTGTGAATTTAGATAAACATAATTGTCATCCGTAGGAAGATCTGCCAAAACGGCTTTTACAAGCGCCTGCCCTACGCCAAAACCACGGAATTTTGAAAGCACAGCAAAACGTTCCAACTTATAGCCATCGGCAGTTTTGCGCCAGCGCGATGCCCCGGCAGGTTCACCATCAACGGTAACTAAAAAATGGTGAGATTCTTCTTCATTCGCCCGTTCAAGGTCAGCAGGGCAGTTTTGGCCTATAACAAATACCTCGTTCCGTATAGCAAAAGCCGTCTCCAGGTCGGCGGGATTATTTACCGGCTTTACTTCTATTTTTGATGGCATGCTGGTAATGTGGTTTTGACCGGTAACCGGATAGTTTAGATTCGTGGTTCTCTTCTGCCGCATCTATTGAGTGCGTACAGGTAATATCATCCTCTTTCTCGGCCAAGTCAGATAATTGCACATAGAATTTATGCAGCTGATCTAGTTCTTTTTCGGTCAGGTCTTCAATAACAACCATCCGGTTACTGGCACCCTGGTGCGATGCAAGCAACTCGTTCAACTTAAGGTGGATAGCTTTTGAATCTTTATTCTGCGTTTTTTGGATCAAAAACACCATTAAAAAGGTAATAATAGTTGTACCTGTATTGATAATAAGCTGCCAGGTATCCGAATAGTTAAATATCGGCCCGGTTAACAACCATACTAAAATGGTACAGATAGCTATGATAAATGCTGCCGAACTACCAGTTGCTGCTGTTGCCCAGTTGGCAAACCTTTCAAATAAATTTTTTTTACTCTTAGCCATTTTTTTTAAAATTTAAATAACAACTAAAAAAAGCGCCAATGTTGTAACATCGGCGCTTTTTTTAATCCTAATAGTTTTGTAACAGTTACAGTTTGCTGTTAACGTCTATACAGTTAAGATCGCCAAAAGCTTCGGTAAGCCTTTTTACAAAGGTTTCTTCTGCTTTACGCAACCAAACACGTGGGTCGTAATATTTTTTGTTTGGAGAATCTTCTCCATCAGGGCTGCCAATTTGTGTTTGCAAATAGCCCTCTTTAGCCTGGTAGTAATCTCTTATACCTTCCCAAAATGCAAACTGCATATCGGTATCGATGTTCATTTTAATAGCACCGTAAGATATCGCCTCGCGAATTTCTTCCTGGCTTGAACCAGAACCACCGTGGAATACAAAGTTGATCGGTTTCTCGGCAGTTAGGTTATGTTTCTCTTTCAAAAACTCTTGTGAGTTGTGTAAGATAACCGGCTGTAATTTAACATTCCCCGGTTTGTAAACACCATGCACGTTACCAAAAGCAGCAGCAATGGTAAAACGATGGCTAACTTTAGAAAGTTCTTCGTAAGCGTAAGCAACCTCTTCTGGTTGGGTATATAAACGTGAGCTATCAACGTCAGAGTTATCAACGCCGTCTTCTTCGCCACCGGTAACGCCAAGCTCGATCTCTACAGTCATGCCCATTTTGGCCATGCGCTCAAGGTATTTAGCAGATATTTCAATATTTTCTTCGATAGTCTCTTCAGAAAGGTCTAACATGTGCGATGAGAACAACGGTTTGCCGGTTTCAGCAAAAAATTTCTCGCCATGCTCTAATAAACCGTCTATCCACGGCAATAATTTTTTAGCGGCGTGGTCGGTGTGCAAAATAACCGCAACACCGTAATGCTCGGCTAATAAATGCACGTGCTTAGCAGCAGATACACCACCTAATATGCAGGCCTGTAATTTTGAATTATCTAATGATTTACCAGCGTAAAACTGGGCACCACCGTTTGATAACTGGATAATAACAGGTGAGTTAACAGCCGCAGCTGTTTCCATTACCGCGTTAATAGTGTTTGTGCCGATAACGTTAACGGCAGGTAAAGCAAACTGATGTTTTTTAGCTGCTTCAAATAATTCCTGCACTTGGTCACCATGCAGAACACCTTTAATATTTTTTAAATCCATGAGCGTATGTTTGGGGCTCGAAGTTATAAAAATTATGGGTTTTACCTATATCATTATTAAAGTTTTAGCCAATTACGCTTAGCTAAATGCCAATAAATGTGCATTAAAGCTGCTTAAGGCTTTATATTGGGTGTTATTTTTACACTTAGCTACCCTGCAGAAACACTTGCAACAACTTTAACTTCTGTTAACATTTACAAACTTGTTGTGATATTTTTTGTTTCTTTGCAGTACTTGAAAGACTTAGAAATAGACATGGCGTGGTTTAAGCGAGAAATTAAAGGGATAATTACGACTACTGAGGAGAAGAAAGAAGCCCCTGACGGCATCTGGAACAAATGCCCCAACTGTAAAAAACCTTTACACTACTCTGAACAGGTTGAAAACCAATACGTTTGCCACTACTGTGGTTTCCATTTACGCATTGGTTCAAAAGAATACTTTTCTGTTTTGTTTGATGATAACCAGTTTACCGAACTGTTTTCCAACCTGCATTCAGGCGATCCATTAGAATTTACCGATACCAAAAAATATACCGACAGGTTAAAAGAAACTAAAACCAAAACAGGTTTAACCGATGCTATCCGCGCCGCTCATGGTAAAATGAACGGACAGGAATTGGTTATTGCCTGTATGGATTTTAACTTTATAGGCGGTTCGATGGGATCTGTAGTGGGCGAAAAAATAGCACGTTCTATAGATTATAGTATCACTAACAAAGTACCTTTCATGATGATCTCCAAATCGGGCGGTGCACGTATGATGGAGGCTGCATTCTCGTTAATGCAAATGGCTAAAACATCTGCTAAACTTGCTTTATTAAGCCAGGCAAAAGTTCCTTACATATCTTTATTGACTGACCCTACCACAGGCGGTGTAACCGCATCATACGCGATGCTGGGCGACATTAACATTGCCGAGCCGGGCGCGCTGATAGGTTTTGCAGGCCCGAGAGTTATTAAAGAAACTATCAAAAAAGACCTTCCAAAAGGCTTCCAAACCGCTGAGTTTGTAAAGGAGCACGGTTTCCTTGATTTTATAGTCGACCGTAGGGAGATGAAAGAAAAACTGGCATCATTTCTTAAAATGCTTGCGCCAGTTGTTAAGAAAGAAGAAAAGTCTGAGCAACAGGCTCAATAACAAAATACAATCCGCAAAAAAGGCCATTCGTTAGTTTTACGTATGGCCTTTTGTTGAATAAGATGTTGTTAAAAAGACGAACTTTCAGTTGTGATATAAACCAATCCTACTAATAAAACAAGGTAGATAATGATGCTGGCAGCAAATAGTAAGGTATAATACAAAATTGCACTCATAATACTATCCCGAATTTTATGAGAAAGCCAGTAAACTAATAATGCGATGATAAAGATAAATGGCAAATGAAAAAACATTTCGAAATTCATTCCGCAATTTTATGAAAATCCTGTAAAGCAAAAGGCCATTCGCTAGTTTTGCGAATGGCCTTTTCTATTTCACTTTGTGATCCTGAGCGATAGCGAAGGATCTGTAATGAACTATGCAAATCGCAACCATGCATAGCGGAGAATAGATACTTTATATACGTTCGGCATCACAAAGGACTATATCCCCTCAGTACCCGGCTCGTGGCCTAACATACGGCCTGTGGTGCGGCCTTGGTTACGGCTGGTAAAATTTGTTTTAGTTGCTGCCCCTGTGGCCGGAAACTCGTGACTATCCGGCGGGGTTACATCATTTTGTTCGCTATATGATGTATCAGCACCATCCTGCTGTTGTTCCTGCTCGTTTTGCTGGCGGTATCCTGTGCCTTCGTTGTCTGATTGGCTTTCTTCAGGTGTTTCGTTTGGGTTGTGGCTCGGAGTATATTCCGGGTTTTTTTCGTTGCTTTCCATGTTTTTAGTTTTTAATTATTAACTAATAAACTATCAAAAACAAGGCCATTTTTTTTCAAATTTAGAAATTACTTGCATATTATGCGCTAACCATGCAAAGCTCTTTAAGCTTAGCTACCACGTAATCAACTTCATCTTTAGTGTTATATTTAGAAAATGAGAACCTAATCGATGGCCTATTAGGATTAGCGCCTATTGCCGTTAACACATGTGAGCCAATATCCGTACCCGAGCTGCAGGCACTGCCGCCAGATGCCGAGATACCTGCAATATCCAGATTAAATAACAGCATATCTGCCATTTCCATCTCCGGGAAAGAAGCGTTTAATACGGTATATAAACTTTTAGCAGGATCAGTTTCGCCATTAAACTCTACACCCGGAACGTTTTGCTCCAGTTGGGCTTTCATATAACTTTTTAAGCCCTGAATATACGCCTGGTGGGCATCCATATCAACATAAGCCATTTCAAGCGCTTTGGCGAGGCCTGCAATTCCATAAACATTTTCGGTACCGCCACGCATATTGCGCTCCTGCGATCCGCCATATATCATCGGGCTAATTTTAACTTTATGGTTGATGTGTAAAAAGCCAACTCCTTTTGGGCCGTGTAGCTTATGAGCCGCACAAACCATAAAGTGCAATTTAAGCTTTTTAAGGTCGTGCTTGTAATGGCCTAACGTTTGTACCGTGTCGCTATGATACATGGCGTTGTAAGCCTCGCAGATCTCCCCTACGCGTTGGATATCTGTTAAGGTACCCAACTCGTTATTGGCATGCATCAGGGAAACAAAACTGCGGTCGTTGGTTTTTAATAAAGTTTCCAGGTGCTCATAATCAACGTTACCCCTACAGTCAACATCGGCATAACTTAATTTGATAACACCTGCTTTTTCCATTGCCTGTAGCGTATGCACTACCGCATGGTGCTCCAGTTTAGTAGTGATGGCATGCGTTAGTTTATGATCAACAATACCACAACGGATGGCCATGTTATCGGCCTCGGTACCACCGCTGGTAAAAAATATCTCGGCAGGCGATGTATGCAGCAAGCCGGCAATGGTTTTGCGTGAACGCTCTATTAAAGTGCGTACCTCTCGCCCATGTGAATGAATGGACGAAGGGTTGCCAAATTGGCCTTCCATCGCCTTGTACATTTCCTTTAAAACTTCCGGATCAATAGCGGTAGTAGCGGCGTTGTCGAAATAAACTCGCATCGTTTCTTTTAATTATTACAGGCAGTAAAAATAACAGTTAACCAGCAGGATTCCCAACCCTAAAGGTTTATCTGTTATTCGTTTAAATTCAAAATTTCTTTTATATCAGTGATGATCTTGTTAGCCAAACTCTCTGCAACAGCTTCCGAATTTGCTTCAGAATAAATGCGGATAATAGGCTCAGTGTTTGACCTGCGCAGGTGCACCCATTGCTTGTCAAACTCTATTTTTAAACCATCGATGGTAGAGTGCGGCTGTTTTTGGTATTTCTCTTCTACCTTTAACAACAACGCGTCGATATCCATCTCCGGTGTTAACGTGATCTTATTTTTAGAGATAAAGTAGCTTGGGTATGATGCCCTTAAAACCGATACCGGTTTGCCGTAATTAGCCAAATGTGTTAAAAACAAAGCTATACCCACCAAAGCATCACGGCCATAGTGCAGTTCGGGGTAAATTACTCCGCCGTTACCTTCACCACCGATTATGGCATTAACTTCTTTCATTTTGTTAACCACGTTCACCTCACCTACCGCGGCAGCATGGTATTCGCCACCGGCACTTTCGGTAACATCACGCAGGGCACGGGTTGATGAAAGGTTTGATACCGTGTTACCTTTTGTATTTTTCAACACGTAATCGGCAACGGCAACTAATGTATACTCTTCGCCAAACATGCTTCCATCTTCGCAAACAAAGCAAAGGCGGTCAACGTCCGGGTCAACAGCTATACCCAAATCGGATTTGGTTTTTAAAACCTCTTGGGACAAGGCTACCAGGTTTTCAGGCAGAGGCTCCGGATTGTGCGGGAAGTTGCCATCAGGCTCGCAATAAAGCTCATGGATAACCTCTACACCAAGTGCTTTTAACAAGGCCGGTACAAAAATACCACCTGTAGAGTTAACGCAATCAATAGCTACTTTAAAATTTGCTTTTTTGATCGCGGCAACATCTACCAAAGGTAAGGCCAGCACTTTGTCGATATGTTTTTGCAGATAGCTGTCGTCGTTGGTAACAGTACCCAAATCATTCACGTCTGCATATATAAAATCACTGTTCTCAGCAATTTCTAAAACTTCTTTACCATCAATATCATTGATGAACTCACCTTTTTCGTTCAATAATTTAAGGGCGTTCCATTGTTTTGGGTTATGGCTTGCAGTGAGGATGATACCACCCGCAGCCTTTTCATCCGGCACGGCAACTTCAACAGTTGGTGTGGTTGACAAGCCTAAGTCTATCACATCAATACCCAAACCTTGCAGCGTGCCTATCACCAGGTTGTTTACCATACTGCCGGATAGGCGGGCATCGCGGCCCAAAACTATCTTTTTAATACCCGTGCGTTTTACCGCCCAACTACCGTATGCAGATACAAATTTTACAATATCCAAAGGGGTTAAACCGTCGCCGGCTGCACCACCTATGGTACCCCTGATGCCCGAAATTGATTTTATGAGTGTCAAAATATATAGATGATTAGCCGCAAAAATAAGAATATTTAAGGTATGGCATTGAAAAAAAAGCAATAGTTTGCACATCAATTTATTGGCTATATTTACCACGGTTCAAAACACTAAGTATATCACCACCATAACCCGATGCCCGATTTCCTGCTAAACTTTGACCGGCATTTATTCTACTTTATCAATCACGACCTTTCAAACTCGATTTTTGACGGTTTGATGCCGCTGATGCGCAACCCCAAATTCTGGATCCCGCTGTACCTGTTCATCATTATTTTTAGCATCTGGCGATACAAGAAACAGGGCATTATACTGGTAGTATTTTTAGCTATTGCCGTTGGCTTTGCTGACTTTACCAGCGCCAGTATCATTAAACCCTACGTTCACCGCCTTCGCCCCTGCCGCGACCCGGCGACTGTACAAACCGACATTAACCGCGTAGCCTGCGGCCCGGGCTATAGCTTCCCATCCACACACGCTACAGATCATTTTGCCATAGCCGCATTTTTAAGCTTTATATTTTTTAAACGGTGGAAATGGGTACTGCCAGCAATGGTTTTATGGGCAGCTATCATTTGCTTTGCACAGGTTTATGTGGGTGTACATTACCCAGTTGATGTTATCGGCGGGGCTATTTATGGCAGTTTGGCAGGAGTGCTGTTTGCGTTTGTGTTTAGAAAGGTAGTTCCGGGGTTTCAGGCGTAGAAATCGTTCAAAACTATAAATATCATGGTGAACACCTCGAACCATTTGTGGCTCGCATAAGTCTCCGACAAACTCAGACTGACAAGGATTCGCAAACAAAAAGGCGCCTACTAAGCGCCTGGTATATTTTCCTGATTCTAAAAACCCTGACTCTCTTAAATTATCCCCTCATCTTATCCAGCAGATCGCTCAATTGTCCTGCTTCTTCTTCGCTGAGATTTTGTTTAAACAGGTCTTTGATTTTAAAGCTGGCATCCGTTTTTTTAAGGATCTCTAAACCTTCGCCGCTAATGCGGATATCCACGGCGCGGCGGTCGCGGGAGTTTGTACAGCGCGATACCAGGCCTTTTTGAACCAGGCGGTCTACTATACGCGATGCATCCGACATCTTGTCTATCATCCTATCCTTTAACAAATTTACGGTGGCAGGTTTTGGGTACTGGCCACGTAGTATGCGCAGGATATTAAATTGTTGTTGGGTAAGTTTATAACGCTCAAATTCCGGGCGCATGTAGTTGTTGATCCAACCGTACGTATAATTAATGTTAATTACCGCTTTGTGGTAATTATCCTCAAAATTCGTGCTTTTTATATCTTCCTCTATTCCCATAATTTAACTATTCGGCAAATATAACCTATTTATTTTTTTCTTTTCTGTTCAGTTTTATCCTCGCCCCGGTAATTCCACGGGCAGTGCAGGCATTGGTTCTTACAGCAATAACCACGCTTTAAATGGTATTCTTTTGTAAAAACGAAGTTACCATCCTCATTAATATAATAATCTACATTCTCCTGCAGCATCAGCTCAGCAATTTCACAAAAATATTGTTATTAAAGTAATTTTTTAAATGTGTGCCATCGCCATGCAGCGTCCAGATCTGTTGTGGTTCAGTTTGTTCGATAGTTTTGATAATGTCGTTCCAATCGGCATGGTCAGATATATACAGGGTATCCTGGTTGTTCACCTGCAGGTTTTTCCAACCCGATGCAAACAAGCGCTTCACCCCCGTAGCCCTTATATAACTCTCAAATGTAAACGGCGGAACGATGTATATCCACTCCTCCTGCGTTTTCATGAGTTTGCGGCCATAGATCTGATTTTTGCCTAACTCGTAACCTAACTTTTGATAGATGGCATTGATAGGCATAATGCGGTGGTGTACCAGCACCTTTTTCTGCGGCGCGTAATCATTTATCATCCTGATCAACCGCTGGCTTTTACCCAGGCTGTAAGCGCCCAGCAAGATGTTTATTTTAATGTCGTTCAGCTTCTTGATCTCCTCTACCGGATCGGGGTGCCCGGTGTTGGGGTCTGCAAAGGTACTTTCGGTTATCAGCACGTCGGCCTTTACAAACTCAAAGGGTTCGCAGGTGGTATCGGGCTGTAGTTTATAATCACCGGTATACAGGTAACGTGTGCCCTGATAGTCCATCAGCACCTGTGCGGAACCCGGCATATGCCCCGCGGGTATAAAGGTGACCTGTACCTCGCCAATAGTAAATGGCGCGCTGTAGGCCATTATATGGCTTGTTTTAGCCGCGCCTTTGCCGTAGCGCAGTTGCATAAAGGCATAAGTAGCAGCGGTGGTATAAACATTGGCGTTACCGCTTTTGGCATGATCGGCGTGGGCGTGGCTTATTACGGCGTTGGTAACCGGCAATTGCGGATCAAGGTAAAAATCGGCGTAACGGCAGTACAGGCCATTGGCATTAAAGGCAATAAAATCGTCTAATATCATGAATTTTTTTGGGCGATGGATAGATACAGCTGGTGCAGTTTTAATACCTGCGGGATAACGAGCTGCGTATCATCATTTTTAATTACATCGTTGGCCAGGGCCAGTTTTTTTTCTTCGGTAAACTGGCGGTCGTTCCGGGCCTTTACTTCATCGGCGGTAATGCCGTCGCGCTGGGTAACTCGTTTTATGCGGAGGTTTAATGGTGCGGTAACCATTATAGCCCTGTCGCATTTTTTATAGGAGCCACTCTCGAATAATATAGCGGCTTCCTTTAGTACGTAAGGCACCTCTTTTTGGTTGAGCACCCATTTATCAAAAGCACGAAAAACAGCCGGATGAACCAGTGCATTCAGTTTGGCAAGCTGCTCTTTATCGTTAAACACAATACCTGCAATGTGCTTGCGGTTGAGCGTGCCATCCTCAAAATAGGCTTCTTTGCCAAAGGTTTGTTTAATACAGGCAATCAGTTCGGCATCGGTTACCATCACATCTTTGGCGGCATCATCAGCATAAAAAACCGGGATACCCAATACCTCAAATATCTTGCAAACGGTGGTTTTGCCGCTGCCTATATTACCGGTGATGCCTACTTTAAACATTATTTTTTAATGATAAAATCAATATTCTGCGGCACTATTTTTACCACTTTACTGTACGATGGCATGCGCGTTACTTTTATCGGTAATACACTATAGCCATTATGCCGCCATAGTTCCAGGTCGGCAACGGCTTCAAAATCATCTTCGCTCAAATCCGGGTAACGGGTTAACGATGTGGTGAACGTTACCTTAACCTTTTGTGGGAATATCTTCACATCGTAATAATTATGGTTGTTCACCAGCTTTACGGGCACTTCTATCGTTTTCTCGGTGTATTCATCAATAGGAATGTTCACCATAACCGTTTTAGGCAGTACGCTGAGGTTACCCTCCCTAACGCCCTGAACCTTTATGCGGCCGTAATAATCCTCGTTCGCATTATTAATTTTAATGGTGTCTGTCTTCCACGAAGTTATCTTCTTTAAAATCTCGGCCGGGCCGCTAATGGTCACATAACGGGGTTTTATGTTGATGTTATCTGATTGTGCAAACTGCTTTTGATAGTTAACTGCCTGTACCAATTCGACAGGTACACGTTTTACCGTACGGCTGCTAAAATCAAAAAACAAGGTATCGGGAGTTATAGCGATGATCTCGTGCTCCATATCCTTATTGGCATTAATTTGCTTTAGCTGCGAACTAAGTACCACGTAATTTTTGGGGTCGATAGTATGAAGGTCGACCGTAACTACCTTCTTCTCGTCACTCATTCTGAACATCAGCATTTGCCAGCCTGTACCCTGTACCGTGGCATTAACCGTATCTGGCTGTAATGGATGAAAAGCGCGTTTCTGAGGAGCGTTCTTAAATACGATTACCTGTTTTATACTGAATTTGTAGGGATTGGACAACGTGGTAAAAATCCATGCAACTATGGCAATTACAAAGCAGGTTACAAAGGCTGATAACCGCCGGCGCTCAATTGCAGATAATTTAATTATTGCCATTTTTCTTGAGGTAAAGGGTCAAGGGCGAAAGGTTAAAGGTAAAGCAAAAGTTTTTAAAGCGAAAAGGCGAAAGATATGGCAAGCTATAAACCTGTGCCAATACCCTTCGCCTTTTACCTTTATCCTTTAAACCTTATTTAGTAACAACCGGCGTATTCAATGCTTTTGAAGCATCTAACGATACGGCAGATTTATCGAAACGGATGCGGCCTCCGCCTTCTGTTTCGACAAGGAAAGTAGTATCGGCAACTTCGTAAATTTTACCGTGGATACCGGCAGTGGTTACAATTTTATCGCCTTTTTTAAGCTCGTCAACGTATTTCTTCTGGTCTTTTTGTTTCTTCATTTGGGGGCGGATCATGAAAAAGTAAAACACCACGGCAATTGCGCCAAACATAAGTAATTGTGGTAAACCTAAGCCTCCGCCGGCTTGTAATAAAACTGTATTTATCATCTGTATATTTAAATTATTTAGTAGTTGTTGGTGTGGTTACTTCGCCAATTAAATGTACCATGCTTTGCGCAGGGTTGGTATTGGATGTAATGGTAATTTGTTTATCCTGCAAACCCATTTTGTGGGCGCTGTTAAAAGTTACTGTTATAGCACCATCTGCACCCGGTTGTATTGGGGTAACAGGCCACTCGGGCTTGGTACAGCCACAGGTTGCCACGGCATCTTTAATAATTAAAGGCGATTTACCGGTATTAGTGAACTTAAATTCATAAGTAACCTTTGCACCTTCGGCAATTTTGCCAAAGTCGTGAGTTTCTTTTTCAAACTTCATAACAGGCGCGTTGGTTGCGCTTGTATTACCATTATCAGCAACAGCCGCGCTTGCATTTTGGCCGGTTTGGTTACAGGCTGTAAACAGCATGCCTGCAACAATTGCACATAAAAACAGCTTTTTCATTTGGGTTTATTTTAATTTATTAACCGATAGCTAACGGGATTATCAAATATTTTTCTTATAATAGCAATAGGAATTCGCCAACACTACTCAATCAATCCCCTGCCTATTTTCTTTATTTTGTTCTGCTCTTTTAGCTCAAACAAAATCTTGTCTAATATACCGTTTATAAACGAATTACTCTTAGGTGTACTAAACTCCTTCGAGATCTCCAGGTACTCGTTAATGGTAACCTTAACCGGGATGGATGTAAAGTTAATAAACTCGGCAATAGCCATCTTCATTAGTAGCGTATCCATCATCGCGATACGGTCAGGCTCCCAGTTCAGGGTCTTTTGTGCTATTAGCTCCTGGTAAGCTACATCATGGCGGATGCTTTGCTCAAACAGGTTCACCACAAACTCCCTGTCCTCAACCCAGTTACCGCTAATGTCGGCAAGCTTGTTTTCGGCGTAATTATCTGATGAAAAGTTTTTGAATGTTTTTGCGATCAAAGCCTGAAGCACCTCGCGATCAACCGGCCAGTATATAAATTTATCCTCAAAAACCTGCTCAGCTAATGTCGATTTAAGGATTACTTTTTTAAAGATGAACTTAATAATGTCTTTATCCGTCTGCAGGGTATCGTCCGTTTTTGCGATGTATTCCGCATACTCGGTTGAATTTTTCAGCGCGGTGAAAAGTGATTTTGCAAGTTCAGGATCAAACGACCATTCAACTTTATACTTTTTAAGCGCGATAAGGTAATCGCGGTTATCTTTTAACGATACCAGGAAACGGTTGCTCATGATCTTAACACTGGCGTTAAGGTCATCGGCCGTTGGCAAATGTTTGTTGGCCCTCTCGGCCGCATCGGTTTCGCTGTAATCAATAACTTCGCTTATGAGCGATAGCATCCAGATATACATTTCAAAAACCTGATCGATACTGCTGAGTAGGTTTTTCTCGTGCGCTTTAATATCTCTTGTATCCGATTGGTGGAACGCGTACAGCGACTGTAACACTTTTACCCTAAGGTGCCTTCTGTTTAACATGTTGTAAGAACGATTATGCCCGCAATGGGCTGATGATAAATTTTAATAGGTTGATTTTACTTTTTTAATATCAGCAATACGCTTTTCGGCAATTTTATTTGCCGCGTTAGTAGTAGAAATATTTTCCAACTTAGAAAGTTTCAAAACATTACGGGTTGCCTCGTAAATATTTTCGGTAAGCTGAAGGGTGCGTTTTTTACTAAAACCCATCAGTTCCGAGTAGCAGTTAATAATACCGCCCGCGTTTATAACATAGTCGGGCGCAAACAGAATGCCTTTCTCCAGCAACATCTGCCCGTGCTCATGCTCGTCCTGTAATTGATTATTGGCCGATCCGGCTATAATGCCGCATTTTATCTTGGCGATGGTTTCGGTATTGATAGTAGCGCCTAATGCGCAGGGCGAATAAATATCCGCGTCGATATCAAATATCGAATTATTGGATACTGCTTCGGCACCATATTTTTTAGATACCTGGCGGGTGCGTTCGTCGTTAATATCGCTAATGTAAACCTTGGCGTTCTCGTCGCGCAGTAACTTCACCAGGTTTTCGCCAACATGGCCAATGCCTTGTACAATTACCGCTTTGCCTGTAAGGCTATCGCTGCCAAACAGTTCTTTTACACAGGCTTTAATACCCATGTAAACACCTTTAGCTGCAATTGGCGATGGGTCGCCACTACCGCCTAAGCTTTCGGGGATGCCGGTAACGTGCTGCGTTTCCATACGGATGTACTCCATATCGCGCGGGTTGGTACCCACATCTTCAGATGTAATAAACTCCCCATTAAGGTTTTTGATAAAGCGGCCAAACTTACGCATCAGCGCCTCGTTCTTATCCTTGTGCGAATCGCCGATGATAACCGAATAGCCACCGCCCATATTTAAGCCGGCAATAGCACACTTGTAAGTCATACTTTTTGAAAGGCGCAAAACATCATTCAAAGCATCTGCCTCGGTTTTGTATGCCCACATACGGGTACTGCCAAAAGCAGGGCCAAGTGTGGTATCATGTATCGCAATGATCGCCCTTAAACCGGTATCCGGGTCGCTGCAATACACAACTTTTTTGTGTCCAAAGGCATCGAGCTGATTAAATATACTATCGGTGGGTTGTTGAACAAACATTTTATGGACGCGGCAAATGTATATTAATTATCGTTCGGCAAAAGTAGAGGTTTTTTTTTGCGTGGCAAAGTTAAAGTCGGGAAAGTCGATAGCCGGAAAGTCTGAAAGAAGAACATTACAGCTACTTTTTACTTAAGAGTTACTATTAAACATGTACTTTTGAAACACAAGGCAGCATCTTCCGGTCTTGCGGACTTTACTGACTTTTCGGACTGCTAATAAATGAAAGACCTCGCATACCTCAATAAATTCTTTTATAAATACCGCTGGCGCCTGGTGCCGGGTATACTGTTTGTGATTATATCGAACATATTTGGTGTGCTGCCGGCACAGGTTATCCGCATAGCTTTTGACCTGGTTACAGAGAATATCGGCGTTTACCAATTATTTGATGGTTTTAACAGGCAAACGGTTATTTACGATATTTTCGGTTCGAGTTTGTTGCTGTTTGGCCTATTGGTGTTGGTGCTGGCATTGCTCAGGGGATTGTTCCTGTTTTTTATGCGGCAGACCATTATCCTGATGTCGCGGCATATCGAGTATGACTTGAAGAACGAGATCTATGCCCATTACCAGCTTTTATCCCTTGCCTTTTACCGCCGCCACAACACCGGCGATTTGATGAACCGCGTTACTGAGGATGTAAGCCGTGTGCGCATGTACCTTGGCCCGGGCATCATGTACACCATTAATACCATTGTATTATTTATACTGGTAATATATGCCATGCTTACGGTAAATGTAAGGCTGGCCGTTTTTTCGGTACTGCCATTGCCCATCTTGGCGGTGATCATATTTTATGTAAATACGGTTATCGAATATCGCAGCGAGAAGATCCAGCAGCGCTTGTCTTCTCTATCCAGCTTTGTACAAGAGAACTTTTCGGGCATCCGTGTCATCAAGTCATACGTGCGCGAAAGCTTTGTACGCGAAAAGTTTGCTGCCGAAAGTGAAGATTACAAAACCCAAAGCATGGCCATGGCTAAGGTGCAGGCTATGTTTTTTCCGTCGATGCTGTTGCTGATCGGTTTGAGTAATGTGATCACCATGTACATCGGTGGTGTTGAGGTAATGAAAGGCAACATCACCCCCGGTAACATCGTCGAGTTTATTGTGTACCTGAATATGCTGGCCTTCCCGGTGATATCCTTAGGATGGGTTACCTCACTGATCCAGCGTGCGGCGGCTTCCCAAAAACGGATCAACGAGTTTTTGCACGAAGAGCCGGAGATCATTTCACCAAAGGCTGTCGACCATAAACTTGCCGGAAAAATAGAATTCAGGAACGTTTCTTTCAATTATCCGGACACTGGCATAACCGCCCTGAAAAATGTTTCTTTTACGGCTAATCCGGGCGAAATGGTGGCGATAATTGGTCGTACAGGGTCGGGTAAATCCACCATTGCCAACTTGGCAATGCGAATGTATGATACCACCGGCGGCGAGATCTTAATTGACGATAGACCGCTCACCAAACTCAACCTGGACAATTACCGCTCGCAAATTGGCTTTGTACCACAAGAGGTTTTCCTGTTCTCGGATATCATCTCCCATAACATTGCCTTTAGCGCCGATGTACTGGATATGCCCCGTATAGAGCAAGCCGCCAAAGATGCTGCCGTTTATAACAACATTATGGAGTTGGAGAAAGGGTTTGAGACCTTGATCGGTGAGCGTGGCGTTACCTTATCAGGCGGGCAAAAACAGCGTGTAAGCATAGCCCGGGCCATTGTAAAACACCCGCAGATATTGATATTTGATGATTGCTTATCGGCAGTAGATACCCGTACCGAGGAAGAAATATTAAACAACCTTGGACGTATTATGCAGGGCAAAACCAGTGTAATCATATCGCACCGCATCTCTACCATTAAAAATGCCGACAATATTTTAGTGCTTGATAATGGTGAAATTGTAGAGCAAGGCACACATAGCCAGCTAATGGAACTTAAAGGCCCATACTTTGAGTTATACGAAAAACAACTGCTCGAGGAAGAGGAGCAAGCCTAAAGCGCAAGCCTTTACTCCTAATTGGCGTAAAAAATGAAATAAAGGCTTATTTGTTGCCAGATTAAATACTTGCAATTAGTTTTTTATATATATTTATACCACCAAAACTATTACAATAAAAAAAATATGGGAGATTTTGACAATAGAGAGCGTGAAGAAGTGTACTCCAAAAAGATAAGGGCAGGTAAACGCACTTATTTTTTTGATGTAAAAGCAACCAGGTCTAACGATTACTACGTGACTATCACAGAAAGTAAAAAACGTTTAGAGGACGGTGTTTTTGTAAAACATAAAATTTTTCTTTATAAAGAAGACTTTGAAAAATTTGCCGAAGGTTTTAAAGACGCGGTTGATTATATAAAAGACCACCAGGAAGTAGTTGAAAAACGCTACGAGTTTGGCGAGAACGTTGAAACGGCAAAAGCCGACGAGGATTTCTCTTTCTAATAAGAAATAACAAACCTAAATTATACAAAGAAGCCCGGATTATAGACTACCACCAAAAAGTTAGACACTTATTGGAGGCAGCCCAGTAAGCAGGGCTTTCTTATTTGATTTTGTATTACCTACCCATCATTGCTGCGGCACCGCCAACAACAGCGATAAGTATAAACAACGCCATAAATGAAAGGTAGATGATAGCAAATATCCCCCTCAATTTAAAAAACGATTTCAGTTTACCAAAAGCCAGATTGATTTCTTCCTGGTTTTGAAACGTCACTCCTTTTTTGATGCGATCGCCAAATTGATAAAGATACAAGGCAAAGAAAAAATTTATCGCGGCTATAAATAAATATAAAACTGTAACTGCACCACCTGCACCCGCAGCGCCAGCCATCATTGGGTTCAAAGCGGCCATGGTAGTGAAAATAGTACCAACAAATAATGCCATAATAGCAATAAAAGCGGTGCCAATAAAGCCCATGATACCTAAAAAATACGCCCATTGGCCGGCCTTTAGCAGGTAATACTGTGCTTGCTCGTTCAGGATAAATTGTGGTTCGGGGGTTACCGGTTGTACCGGCATTTCGTCAATTTCCATTGTGTTAGTTTAAGGTGTTTAAATTTCTATTTAAGATATAAATTATCAAAATCGAAACAGGAAATAAACTAAATTTTCGGTACAAATATCCTTAATGGTTTATGCCTGGCATAAACAGCACGGCTATGGTAAAGTAAATAATTAGGCCAGTAACATCTACAAGAGTTGCCACAAATGGTGCGGATGACGTTGCAGGATCGGCCCCTAATTTCTTTAGAATCAATGGCAGCATAGATCCCGCTAACGAGCCCCAAAGCACTACCCCTACAAGTGCTATACCCACTACAAAACCAACTATCATCCAGTCGGCGCCATAGATATTGCTGAATAGCGTCCAAACATAGATCCGCATAAAGCCTATTACACCCAAGGTTGTACCCAGTAATAAACCCGATATGATCTCGCGGCGCATAACCCGCCACCAATCTGAAATTGTTACCTCGCCCAAGGCCATTGCCTGTATAATTAAGGTTGATGCCTGCGAACCGCTGTTACCCCCGCTTGATATAATAAGCGGCACAAATAAAGCCAGCACAACTTTTTGTGCAATAGCATTCTCAAAATGCCCCATAGCAGTAGCGGTAAACATTTCGCCCAGAAAAAGCACAATTAGCCAGCTTACACGCTTTTTTACCAGGCGAAAAATATTGATATCCAGATAAGGTTCGTCCAAAGCCTCGGTACCACCAATTTTCTGGATATCCTCAGTGTATTCTTCATTTGCAATCCAAAGGATGTCATCTACCGTAACGATACCCAGCAGGATGTTATCAGCATCGGTTACCGGCAGCGCGGTGCGGTTATTCATTCTGAACACATTGATAGCGTCTTCCTGAGGGTCGTTGGCGCTAAGGGCAATCAGGCGGCCATCCATCAGGTCGCTGATTTTAGTTTCGGGTGCTACCAATAAAATCTCGCGGATCCGGATATCATCCAGCAAGATACCGTTCTCCCCTATCACATATATAACATCGATGGTTTCGGAATTTTTGCCGTAGCGGCGAATGTGAGCTAACACGCGGTTTACATCCCAACTTTTTTTAACGGCAATGTAGTCGGGCGTCATCAAACGGCCAACGCTATCTTCTTTATAACCTAACAGGGAAAGCGCCTCTTTACGGTCGGCAGGCGATAGGTGCAATATCAGTTTAGTAACCGCATCGCCATGCAATTCGCTAAAAAACGCGGTACGGTCATCGGGGGGCAGTTCGTTTATGATCTCGCTTACCTTTTTTCCCGAAAGTTTTTTGATGATACGTTCCTGTGTAGGAAAATCAAGTATGCGGAACACATTTACCGCCCGGTTGATGGACAGGATCTCAATAAATTTTGGACCATGTTCGGGCAGTTCATCTATAAGTTCCTCAACGTCAGATATATTGAGATTATTTAAATACTCCTGTAGCTGCGTAGTATCTTCCTGCTTCAGTAATAATTCTACCTGCTCAACCATCTCTTCCATAAGCTCCGTTTTTACATGTTATTAACCTATTTTGCTGCCTTTTGTGACGCTGGCAAAAGTCGTTTATTTTTTCAAATTACAAGGCTTTTTTTCTGTTATCTTTGCGCTTTTAAAAGAGGCAGGAAAACGAGAATCAATAGACAAGATTCTTTTCTTAATTCCTGCGTCTTGTCATCTTGATTCAAAAAAATATACAAATGGGTTTACAATGTGGTATAGTGGGTTTGCCAAATGTGGGTAAGTCTACACTTTTTAACTGTTTATCAAATGCCAAGGCGCAGGCGGCAAATTTTCCTTTCTGTACCATTGAGCCAAACGTGGGGGTAATTACCGTACCTGATGAACGCCTTACAAAATTAACAGAGATTGTTAACCCAAAAAGTATCGTTCCGAATGTTATAGAGATAGTAGATATTGCCGGCCTTGTTAAAGGTGCCAGCAAAGGAGAAGGTTTGGGTAACCAGTTCCTGGCTAATATACGTGCTACTAACGCTATTATACACGTATTACGTTGCTTTGATAACGATAATGTGATCCATGTAGATGGTTCGGTTAACCCTATCCGCGATAAAGAGATCATCGATACCGAATTACAGTTGAAAGATTTGGATTCGATAGAAAAGAAGATCCAAAAGGTAGAAAAAATGGCTAAAACCGGTGGCGATAAAGAGGCTAAAAAAACCTACGATGTGCTAACCGTTTACAAAAACCATTTGCTTGAAGGTAAAAGCGCACGCACCGCACCCGTTGCAGAAGAAGATAAAGAATACATTGAAGATATTTGGTTGCTTACCGCAAAACCGGTAATGTACGTTTGTAATGTTGACGAAGGTTCGGTTAACACCGGTAACGCTTACGTGGAGAAGGTAAAGGCAGTGGCCAAAGAAGAAGGCGCCGAAGTTTTGGTGATATCTGCCCAAATAGAAGCCGAAATTGCCGAACTGGAATCATTTGAGGAGCGCCAGGAGTTTTTGGGCGATCTGGGATTAACTGAATCAGGCGTTAACAAGCTTATAAAAGCGGCTTACAGCCTGCTTAACCTTGCCACATACTTTACCGCGGGTGTACAGGAAGTACGTGCATGGACCATCACTAATGGCTTTACAGCCCCACAGGCGGCAGGTGTTATCCACACCGATTTTGAGAAAGGTTTTATCCGTGCCGAGGTGATCAAGTATGATGATTTTGTGAAATTTAACGGATCTGAAGCATTAATCAAAGAAAACGGTAAAATGTCTGTAGAAGGCAAGACATACATTGTGCAGGATGGCGACATTATGCACTTTAGGTTTAACGTGTAACGTTTCATCAAACTATATTTTAAATGCCTTCGTAAGATTACGAAGGCATTTTTTATTTTCAGGCCCGTTACTAAATATTATTCCAATTTATCTTTAAACAAATCAAACCAAAATAGAAACCAAGAGTTATTAATTTATATTATAAAGAAAATAGTCTCATGGATAACGATAACAAAATTAGCCGTAGAACAGTAATAGCCGGTATTGGCACCGGGCTTGCAGTAGTGGCAGTTACACCTGTATTGGGTGCAACTACAGCCTTAAATGACCATAGGGCGCAATCGCTGGAAGACCCGCAAACTAAATACCCCAAACCACCTTTTAACGGGCAATCGCAACCATGGCCCGGGTTAGCAAGCAAAATGGACCCCGTACCTGATCATGGCGAAAAAAGCTATAAAGGTTCTGGCCGGTTGGCGGGGCGCAAAGCTTTAATTACCGGCGGTGACTCGGGTATGGGCCGCGCAGCCGCCATAGCTTATGCACGCGAAGGTGCCGATGTTGCCATTAACTATTTACCTGCCGAAGAAGAAGATGCACGCGAAGTTATTGCTTTAATAAAAGCTGCAGGCCGCAAAGCTGTTGCTATCCCCGGTGACTTGCGCGATGAAGCTTTTTGTAAAAGAATGGTAGACGATGCTGCTAAACAATTAGGCGGGCTGGATATATTAGTGAACAATGCCGGCCGCCAGCAAACACATGCATCTATATTGGACATCAGTACCGAACAATTCGACTGGACCATGAAAACCAATATTTACGCGCCATTTTGGACCATTAAAGCCGCACTGGCTTATTTAAAACCGGGTTCGGCTATTATTGGCTCTACATCAGAACAAGCTACCGACCCAACACCAGACTTGTACGATTACGCACAAACGAAAGCGGCAACAACTAATTACGTAAGGTCTTTAGCCAAGCAACTGGCACCAAAGGGTATCCGTGTAAACGGCGTAGCCCCCGGCCCTATCTGGACACCATTGCAGGTAAGCGGTGGCGCCACGCAAGAAAAGCTTAAACAGTTTGGCGGCCAAACTCCAATGGGCCGCCCCGGCCAACCTGTCGAACTCGCTTCTATATATGTTCAGTTAGCCGCCGCTGATGCAAGTTATGCCACCGGGCAAATCTATGGGGCATCCGGCGGTGCAGGCATGCCATAATAGGTTCCAAATTCAGTTTTAAAAGCCCGTGTTGTAATTTGCCAGCACGGGCTTTTATATTGGGGTGAATTAGTAGCGTCAAAAATTCTATATTTGCGCAAATATAGTTCTCGTAGTTCAATGGATAGAATTATGGCCTCCGAAGCCGTCGATATGAGTTCGAATCTCATCGGGAACACTGGTAGAAATCCGTCTTAATTAATTTTAAGGCGGTTTTTTAGTTTTAAAATAAAACTTATACATTTCTTAAGTTATAGATAAAAAGTAGAATAGTTAGGGTAACCGATTAATTAGTCTACCTTTACACACACACATGGAAGAAAGAAAATATTTAACAACCTGGAGAAAATACATCCCGGTTATACGCCTGCATCTGAAAAGGAGCTTAAATGAGGATCAAAGTTTTAAACTGAACATCACCGATTTCGAGTCGGCAGGCGACAGGGGCAAATCTGGCTACACGTTTAACATCGCGATGGAAAACGGTAAAGTAACCAACAACATCAGCGGCTCGGCTGTAGCACGCGATCTGTATGAGGCCCTTAAAACCGACGAGGCCATCAAAGAGATGCTTCAGGACAAAAACATCAAAATAAGCGTAGGTAAATCTTTTGTGCTGAGCATTAAAACTACTCACGTATCTGCTTTTAAGTAAGCTATACCGATATTAAATAAAAAAAGCCGCTTACGTAAAGTAAGCGGCTTTTTTTATGTCCATAGATGTTCACGTTAACGCATGAACACTTGCAACATATTTATAATAAATTGATATACAGTTGATTAATAAATTTATGTTTTTTGCAAAATCGTGAATATGAACACTTAAATCCTGAAATTATTTCTGCAACGCCGGTTGAAAGTGCGAGCTGATAGAGATCCTGTTCCATGCGTTTATGGTGACGATAGCCAAAATTACCTGGCCCACATATTTGGCGCTTAATAGTTCGGTTGCTTTGTTATAGGTCTCGTCAGATACGCCTGCTTTGTTTATCAACGTAACCTCTTCGGTTAAAGCCAGTATAGCTTGTTCTTTCTCATCAAAGAATGGGGTATCCTTCCAGGCGCTAAGTGTATAAATGCGTTGCTCAGTTTCCCCTAATTTGCGGGCATCCCTGCTGTGCATATCCAGACAGTACGCGCAACCGTTTATTTGTGATGATCGTAGTTTGATCAGTTCTTTATGGATCGGGTCTATCTCGCTGCTGATAACGTAATTTTCTAAAGCCATTATAGCTTTATATGCATCGGGTTGGGTGGTTAAAATGTTTGCTCTTTTCATGATTGTCTTTGTTTTTTATTAAGACAAATTTGCGCACAAACACACCTTCAAAAAATGAACCGAGGTTAAGAAAAGAGGCAAGATGTTAAGAGTCAGGAATCAAGACAAGGCTAAAAGGTTTCTGTCTTGATTCTTGATCCTAATAATCTTGATCCTCCTATTTCTCTCTCTTCGCCCTTATCCTACTCAAAAACTGCGGGGTAAAACCAAGGTATGATGCCAGCATGTATTGCGGCACGCGTTGTACAAAGTCTGGAAATAGTGAAATAAAATAGCGGTAGCGCTGTTCATCGGTTTGGTTAAACAGGAAGCCTATACGGCGTTGCGAAGCTATGAAAGCCCTTTGCATGGTTAGCCTGAAGTAGGTATCAAGTTTGGGGATCTGCTCCAGCAGCGGGGCTTTATCGCGGTTATTAAGCAGCAATATTTCTGATGCTTCAATAGTTTGGATATAAGTGCCCGCGGGTACGTGGTTCAAAATACTGTCTTGGTCGGCTATCCACCAGTTCTCTAAAGCAAAATGTACTATCTGCTCATTTAGTTTGGCATTAACATAGTATTGCCTTAGCAAGCCACTCAATACAAAATACTCACCTTTACAATGCTGGCCCGGCTCGAGGATGATCTCCTTCTTTTTATATTTCTTCAGCTCCATAGCATCGCAAAGCACCTGCTCTTCCTGCGGAGTAAGCTGCACCTGGCGTTTAATATGGGCAAGTAGTTGTGGATACATAGAGATGCTAATTTAGCTAATCCACGGATATATCTGCATTTTAAGATTATAGCAGCTTAAACTCAAAGCGGTATAAAACCTTTTTGCCGGTTTAAGTTTTGGCATTAATTACCTCGTCATCAACCTTAATGGTGGTTACTAACTGAGTTGCAGAATCAGTTTTTGGCAGTTTTACATCAATAGTAAACTTTACGCCCTGGCCAGATGATAACTCTACAGTTTTATTGAAGTTGCCTTTGTGGTGCTTTTCTACATGCCTTACATTGTCTTTATCCTGGTATGAGATAAGAGCCGTTGTACCATCCGGGATCTCGGAAGTATACTCCACTTGATAAGTGCTTTTCTTAGCGATCTTCAGTCCGCCTTTGCTCATAACATAAACGGTGTAACTGCAGCTGCTGGAAATAAGGGCAAAATAAAAGATAAATGTATTTTTTTATAAAACGAATATAAAAATGTGTCTTAAAAAAACGAGGTGTCTATTAAGGTATAGACGCCTCGTTTTTTGATCCGTTGCAAACAATTTTAAAGCCTTGTTGGCGTACGCGTGGCATCGCCCATTAACTCAATGGCATTTATATTACAGTCGATGCAGTATTTAAGCAGGTCTTCTGCCGTACCCGGCATACTGCGGAATGAATAGGTAATTACTTCTATCTGTACCCCGTTTATCATGCTGTTGGGCTTAGCAAACCTGCTCAGCAGCGAATTAGCAAAAAGATATTTTTGAAATGAACAGCAGGCGCCAGTTTAAGGTTTGCTTTTTCGTAATTTAATACGGTTTGATGGGTTGGTTGTTTTAAAGTTATCAATTTACAATACGCATCAAACGGTGTATTATAAGTTTTACGCTTGCACCTGTGGCAATACTATCTCAAAGTTAGCCCCGTTACCGGGGTTTGAGTAAATATGCATAGTACCCTTCAGGCTATCTACCAAATGTTTTACCAACGCCAACCCAAAGCCGTAGCCCTGTTCGCCACTTGTGCCATCGGTAGATTGGGCTTTGCCGCTTAGTATGGTTTCTACAGCCTGCAGACTTAAACCTACTCCCGTATCCGTCACATTTATTTGAAGCAAGTTTTGCGTTTCCTCTATTTTAAGGCTCAGGACAACCGTTACCTTACCGCTTATTGGGGTAAACTTCATGGCGTTTGAAATGAGATTACCGGTAATTTGCAGCAGTTTGTTTTTAGAAAATGGTATGGTTGATAAATTTACCGATGTACTTACAGTAAAGGCAATCTTCTTATTCATGGCTTGAGGCGTGTAAAGTTTTTCGAGTTTGTCTTTAAAAACAATCAGGTTAAACTCGTCAGTTTTCAGGTCGCGCTGGGGCTTGTCGGCGGTTAATATCTCGTCGGCAAGTTCCAGTAACGAGCGGCCGCTTCGCTGGATCAGGTTAATAAACTCCAGCACCTCTTCTATCTTATTCTCGTGTCCCTGCTCACTTATTACCTGCGCCAGGCCTATAATACCCCCTAAAGGCCCGCGGATGTCGTGTGCTACCTTCATTTTGGTTTCGTTGGCTTCGTGCAATTTGGTTTTGAGGCAGGTAATTAAACGGTGCACATTCAAGCGGTTAACAATTTCGTCAACTATTATCTTTAACAACTCTATCTTCTCTGGCGACAACGTTTTCAAGTCTTTATCAAGCATACATAATGCCCCCAAATTATGGCCTTCATTTGTGGTTAAAGGGATGCCATAATAATAGCGTAGATTGGGTTTATCTGTCACATAAAATTTATCTTTGAAACGGTCATCGGCTTTAAGGTCCTGCACTTCAAAGTGGTCGTTATTGCCGGCAATGGTATATTGGCAAACCGAGTCCTCGCGCGGCATTTGGTCAATATCCAAACCATGGCTGGTTATTGTCCATTGTGTAAACGAATCAATTAAATTAATCAGCGATATTTCGGTACCTGCAACTTTCGCGGCTAACTTCGCCAAATCTTTAAAACTGTCTTGGAAGCTCGTGTAATCAAGGTCATAGTCGGCCAGACTGATGATCCTTTCCATTTCATTCTCGGGGATCGGGTTGTTTAGCATATATTAGAATTAATTAACCTAATTACGTATATTTATTCTGAATAGTTGTCAAAAAACCATCCAAAAACGGCAATTATTCTTAGTAGCTTTAAAGTTGCAATGCTTTTCGCAATTTTATCGCAACTAACAATTTCGGGTTCAATTCTATTACTCAATAAACAATATTTATGGTACGTTTAATAATCCTGTCGATAATGTTATTTTTTCAAACTAATGAAAAACGTGTTTTAGCGCTATATACCACCAGTGCTGATAATGCTGCCTATACACAGCAATTGAAAATATTAAATGACGATAAGCCCGGGCTTGCCATCAGGAATATTGTTATCCAGACTTATATTTACAGTGACGCAAACGCTGCAGTATTTAATAAAAATAAGATAACAGGTTTTTTTACAGTTACATTAACGGGGAAAGACGGAGGTGAGAAATACCGTAGTTCGCAACCCATAAACCTGCAAAAACTTTACGGAATTATTGATGCGATGCCGATGCGGAAACAGGAAATGAAAAAACAATAATCACCCCACCAGCAAACCTTCATTATCTTTCAACTCCACGCCTGAAAGTTTGCGCCTGAAACTTTCCTGCACCAGGTAAAAGATCTTATCTGCCGCAGATTTAAAATCCAGCCCGCCGGGGCGG
The DNA here is from genome assembly GCF_024055595.1 of Mucilaginibacter aurantiaciroseus. GTDB lineage: Bacteria > Bacteroidota > Bacteroidia > Sphingobacteriales > Sphingobacteriaceae > Mucilaginibacter > Mucilaginibacter aurantiaciroseus. The sequence continues at coordinate 520,647 of NZ_JAMXOF010000001.1, read as the reverse complement.
ATATTGGAGATACAATTGCGAGAATTATCCTTTAAACCTGGTTTGGGCTGATAAGTAAGATAAGCGCCAATACTATCTGCCGAGCTTAACCCTGGTCGTTCACCTATCAGTACGATAGAAAGTCTTGACTGCAACTCGTGGGCTATATTATCGCCAATGGCTACCCTGCCCTGCTCTACCAGGCATAGTGGCGCAATTTTTAAATTGGCGGCTGATAATTTGGGTATGAGCAATTGCAAAAGCGGCAGCACATTTTCATTTATCGCTATCGCGGATAACCCATCGGCAATAATAATCACCACATCGTCCCCTGTTATCTGGTCGGCGAGTCGGTTAAGGGATTCTTCGTTGGATTTTCGGCCGAGATCGGGGCGTTGCAGGTATTGTGCGCGGCTGTCAGCCATACTATGCAGTTGCAAAACGGGGCGGTGAAATTGCCCCAGCGCATCTTCCAAACCTTCAATGTCCATAGCAGAATAAACGGCGTCGCGGGCGTGGGCATGCGCCAGTTTAAACTCCAATGATTGTTTGGTTGGGATGCTGCTCCCCGTTGCGCCAATGGCGATGCGCGCGGCGGTAAACTCCTTTAAAAAGCTCAATGGATCGTTTTGGTCGGGTTTGGTTATTTTATCCATAGGTTTCCCATATCTTTTAACAAACCGGCTGCAGCGGTAGCAGAGCGGTTACCTTGTTCATCAAATAGGCCTTGTTTTATCAGCCATCGCTCAAACTCAGGCGCTGGTTTTAAGCCTAATACCTTACGCAAATACAAAGCATCATGGAAGGATGTGCTTTGGTAATTCAGCATAATATCATCGCTGCCGGGGATACCCATGATAAAGTTGCAGCCTGCTACGCCAAGTAGAGTGAGCAGGTTATCCATATCGTCCTGGTCAGCTTCGGCGTGGTTAGTGTAGCAAATATCCATCCCCATGGGCAGGCCGAGCAGTTTGGCGCAAAAGTGATCTTCAAGCGCTGCGCGGATGATCTGCTTACCATCGTACAAATACTCGGGACCGATAAAACCCACTACCGAGTTCACTAAAAACGGGTTAAACTTTTTAGCTACAGCGTAAGCCCTCGCCTCACAGGTTTGCTGATCTACCCCGTGATGTGCATTTGCCGATAAGGCGCTGCCTTGGCCTGTTTCAAAATACATTACATTGTTGCCTACCGTGCCGCGGTTTAATGATAACGTGGCCTGGTAAGCTTCATCTAATAAGTTTAAACTCACCCCGAAACTGTTATTGGCCTTTTGCGTACCTGCGATGGATTGAAAACAAAGATCGACGGGTGCATTTTTATTGATGAGTTCCAGCGTAGTGGTAATATGGCTAAGCACACAGCTTTGGGTAGGGATGTCAAATTGCTGCCTCAGGTTGTCAACCAACACGAGGATCTGCATTACCGCCTGCGGACTATCCGTTGCCGGGTTAGTACCTATTACCGCATCGCCGCTACCATACAGCAGGCCTTCTATCAAACTGGCGGCAATGCCGCGCGGATCATCTGTGGGATGGTTGGGTTGTAACCGGGTAGAGAAGTGGCCGTGTAGGCCTATTGTATTACGGAACCGGGTAACCACCTCGCATTTTTTTGCTACCGCGATAAGATCCTGGTTGCGCATTATTTTTGAAACCGCAGCGGCCATCTCGGGCGTTATGGCGTTTTCAATAGTCTTTAGAACAAGGGTATCCGTTTCATCCTTCAGCAACCAGTCGCGCAGTTCACCGATGGTTAAATGGCTTATTAGTACGAATGCATTTGCATCGTGGCTGTCTATTATTAGTCGTGTAACATCATCCTCTTCGTAAGGGATGACAGCTTCATTCAGGAAAGTTTTAATGGAAACATCAGCCAATGTTATCTGTGCGGCAACACGTTCTTCGTAGGTTTCGGCGCTTAATCCCGCAAGGGCATCCCCTGTACGGAACGGTGAGGCTTTTGCCAGTAATATCCGCAGGTTATCAAACCTGTAAACCTTACCCTGTACGGTATGCTGATACGGCATAATACTTTAGTTTTTACTAAGATAAATTCTTCGGCGTAAAAACCCGCAATAATGAGTTGTTTTAATAAAAGCTTAACATTGGCATGTCTTGGAGAAACTGCAAGAGAAGAAAAATAAAGTGAGCACCACCACTAATAATAAAATCCTCACCAACCTTAAACATGGCGAATGCTCACTTATTAATTATTGTACCACAACAGTAGCAGTAGCCATAGTTGAGTGGATAACGCATTTGTAAGTATAAGTACCGGCCGTTGCAAACGTATGCGAAAACGAACCGGATTGGTTTAACATGCCGCTGTCAAAGCTGCCGGCAACATCGGTCGCTGTGTGTGGTGCGGTATCGGCATTTGTCCATTTTACAGCCTCGCCTGCTTTAATAGTAACGCTTGCAGGAGAAAAGGCGAAACCCGAAATACTTACAGAAGCGCCGCCTGTGGTGGGGGCCGTGGGAGTAGTAGACTTGGTTGGTGCAGGATCGTTGCTGCCCGATTTTGAACAGGCTGCAATACCCATAACCACAACCGCTATCATAAATGATACCCCTAAGATGTACTTTTTCATATTAAATGATTTTAGTTTTTAATATGATTACGCCCACAATTTAAGGATGGTTGCTTTGCGCCGATAATGTTTTTTAAGATTATTTACTGATTGGTATAACCTGCTGTTCCAATGCTTTTTCCATTAACTCATCATCCATTATCCTTTGCTTATGCTTACCCATCAGCATAAAAATGGCAATGGCAAAAGCAAGCCCGGCAAAGAAGATCAGGCTCAGCATAAAATTATAATAGGTAATGGCGAACATGCAAATGGTAGAGATCACCAGCGCGATAGCCGGGAACAAAGGATAAAATACAGCAACGAAAGGCCGCTCCATACGGGGTTCTTTTTTGCGGAGGATGAACAGGCTGATCATACTCATCATGTACATCACCACCGCCCCCATTACCGATAGGATGATGATTTGCCCTGTGGTACCGGTAAACAAGGCGATAAAGCTAACTACCCCGCCCGCTATAATAGCCCGGTGCGGCGTTTTAAATTTTTGATTGACCGATGCTAGCCCGCGAGGTAAATAACCGCTCCTGGCCAAGGCAAACACCTGCCTTGATGATGCCAGGATCGTCCCGTGGATGGATGCGATCAACCCGAACAAGCCTATACTGGCGAATATTTTGGTAAATCCGTTTGCCTTGCCTAAAACGATGCCGATAGCCTCCGGCAGGGGGTAATCCAGGTTGCTTAGTTTGCGCCAGTCGGTAACACCGCCGGTTAATATCATTACACCTAAAGCTAAAAACACAAGCGTAATTAGTGCCGAGATATAACCCCGCGGAATATTACGCTTTGGGTCTTTCACTTCTTCGGCAACCATAGCTACGCCCTCTATCGCCAGATAAAACCATACCGCGAATGGCAGGGCCGCAAATACGCCGCTCCAGCCGAAAGGCATGGGGTTGGATAAATAGTTATCCATTTTAAAGGATGGCGCAACCACACCCATAAAAAGCAACAATTCGCCAACAGCTAAAATGGTTATAAATACCGAGAACGTCGCCGACTCTTTCACCCCAGAAATATTCAACAATATAAACACCACGTTAAAAATCAGTGCCGATGGTAAAACTTCTATCTGCGGATGCAAAAAATGTAGATACGCCCCCAAAGAAAAAGCTATGGCGGGGGTGGCAAACAAAAAGTCTATCAGCGTGGCATAACCGGCTATCAGCCCGCCAAAAGGCCCCATGGCACGGTAAGCATAAGCAAATGCACCGCCGGCATGCGGAATAGCGCTTGTTAACTCGGTATAGCTAAATATAAAAGTGACGTACATTAGCGTGACTACCAATGTGGCTATCAAAAAACCAATTGTGCCCGATACCGCCCAACCCAAATTCCAGCCAAAATATTCGCCGGATATTACAAGGCCTACCGCTATGGCCCAAAGGTGGATAGGCTTTAAAACACGTTTCAGTTGCTTGGCGTCGATGTTTTTCAAAGGTTTGTTATTTATGATTTTTACAAAGCCTTAAGATACTCATTAAAATTACCCAAACAAAAACAACCATACGCAACAATTTTAGTAACAATTGCTTACCATCTCAGTCTATTCTAACGAAAATGCAATATTCAACTAACCCTAAATTAATACTGGGGGTTTTTGTAAATTTGCACTTCCTTAATTAATGTATATAGTGTCGGAATTAGGTAAACCTTCTATAAAACAAGCCTGGACTGCTGCCCTGCAATCACCAAAAAAACGCGATAAATTATTAATAGGTTCTTTTATTGTTGCCATCCTGCTATCATCCTTACCCATATTTTTTAGCCATATACAAAAACGACAAGGCATTGTACTTGATGATTGGGTTTTGGCCCATGTGCCTGCATATGACGTTTCCATCATCATATTCACCATTATCTGGGGCATGGCTACGCTGATATTTGTGCGCTCATTGTATAACCCTGTTATCTATATTAACTACGTGTGTACGCTGATATTCATCAACCTTGCACGCATGATAACCATTTACCTCATAGCGTTGGATCCGCCTGTTGGCCTTATCCACCTGGCAGACCCTCTTACCGAGGTATTCTACGGCAATACAGTTATAACCCGCGACCTGTTCTTCTCCGGCCACACATCAACCATGGTGCTTATATTTTTATGTTTGGAGAAACGTAACGATAAGATCCTGGGTTTTATATGCATTGTTGCTGTTATGGTACTGTTGCTTGTTCAGCATATCCACTACACCATTGATGTGGTTGCAGCGCCCATCCTGGTATATCTGATATTCCTTGGCGTGCGCAAAATACTGAAGCTGGATACACTTAAAAACAACGAAAATTAAGTAAGCCCTTTCATAAACCGTTTGTGTTTACTGCATTAAAAGCTTAAATTTAAGGGCTTTATTATAAGCAATAATACCCCTTGTAAATGAAAAAGACCATTATTGTGGCAGCCTTATTGCTTTGCACTTTTGTAGTGAAAGCGCAGCAAAAAACACCCCGCCAGTTATTTCCAGGCCTGTTCGAATCGGTACAATCATCAACCATATTCCCGGATAATAAAACCTTTGTAGACTGTACGCCGAAATACGCGCCATCGCTTATCATGAAGGCCTATAACGAGCAACTGGGCAAAGCAGGATTCGACCTAAAGGAGTTTGTAACGGCTAACTTCACTGTACCATCGGGTGTTACCCATGCTTTTCAAACCAATATCGAGGACGGCATCCGCAAGCATATTGATACGCTATGGCAGGTGCTGCAACGCAAGCCCGATGCTACTTCAAAACTATCGTCATTAGCGGCGTTGCCTAACCCATATATTGTGCCGGGCGGTCGTTTCCGCGAGATCTACTACTGGGATAGCTATTTTACCATGCTTGGCCTGCAGGAAAGCAAACAAACCAAGGTGATCAGCAACATGATAGATAACTTTGCTTACCTGATAGATACTTATGGTTTTATCCCCAACGGGAACCGCGCTTACTATTTGACCCGTTCGCAGCCGCCATTTTTTTCGCTGATGATAAACCTGCTGGCAAAAAGCGAGGGTGATGCCGTTCTCAGCAAATATCAGCCACAACTTATTAAAGAATATAATTATTGGATGCTGGGCGGCGCAACGCTGGCAAATAACAAAGCTACCCACCGGGCAGTGCGCATGGCCGATGGCACCCTGCTTAACCGCTACTGGGATGAAAGCGATGAACCACGCGAGGAAAGTTATATTAAAGATGTAGACGCCGCTAAAACCACCAGGCAGCCTTTACCTGTATTTTACCACAACATACGCGCGGCTGCAGCAAGCGGCTGGGATTTTAGCAGCCGCTGGTTTAGCGATGCAGCTACGCTTGGCACTATCGAAACTACCAACCTTGTCCCGGTTGATTTGAACTGTTTACTTTACAACCTGGAACTAACCATCGCCCGTGCCTATCAAATAAAAGACAATATTAAACTTTACACTGCCTACACTGCCAAAGCAAATGCACGTAAAAAAGCCATCCTTAAATACTTTTGGGATGAAAAAACCGGCTGGTTTGGCGATTATAATTTCACCACGCAAAAGTTCTCGCCTATCCAAACCTTAGCGGCAGTTTTCCCACTTGAATTTAAGATAGCTACACCTGCGCAAGCGAATAAAATTGCCGAAGGTTTAAAAGCCAACTTCCTGAAACCGGGTGGATTGGTTACCACCCTAAATTTTAGCGGCCAGCAATGGGACGCCCCAAATGGCTGGGCGCCCCTACAATATATGGCTATTGATGGATTGGAGAACTACGGCCACAGCAAACTGGCTAAAGACATTGCCACCCGCTGGCTGCAACTAAACATCCGCGTGTTTAAAAAGACCGGAAAACTATTGGAGAAATATAACGTAGTTGATACCAGCCTAACCGCAGGCGGCGGCGAATACCCTTTACAAGATGGTTTCGGCTGGACAAACGGGGTATTGTTGAAACTGATGAACAGGTATCATTATGAAGAAAAGCAGGGGGAGTAATTTATTCCTTTGCTTTTCAAGCTTAAAGTTTGCTTTGTTTTGGGTCTAAGTTGAAAACTTAGACCATTCCCTTTTTATAATTACTGGCCTAAGTTTCCAACTTAGGCCCAAAATGTGTTAAGCTATCCGGTTAACTGCGCAGCTTATTTAAGCTCCTACCTTACAGGCTTAGGAAACACCGGCAAACTTTCATGTCCGTCCATATCCACGGCTTGTACAGCGAACAGGTAATTATCTTTTGAGTAACCAATATTTGCGGTGGTGCCGGTTACATAAAATTTCTTTTCCCAATACGGGTTGATGGTTTCGCGCATCAGCACGTAATAACCTGCGGGTGCTTTGCCTTTGGGCGCATCCCATTTCAGTTGTGTTTTATTGGTTAAGCCACTGGTGATGATACCTACGTTTTGTGGCGATGCCGGCGCAAGGGCAAGGTTTGCCAGCACAGACAAATTCATACGGGCTACCTTTTGGGTATAATCATAATCGGCAAAATCGGGCAGATCGCCGTAGTCTACGCCATTTTCCTTGCGGATGTCCTGGTGCTGGCGGTTAAAATCTTCATTCATTTCGGTGATGCGGATGGCGGTGTAGCCTTGTTGTGAAAACGGCGTGTGGTCGCCGCCACGCAGGTAGCGGTCGCGGCGGTAAATGAGCTTTACATCCAGTTGCTCCACATAGCGCTCGGCAACCTCTTTGGTATAACGGGCCAGTTCCCGTGCCGGGCTATCATTCTCTCCACCTACCGAATTACGGATAGCCGCTTGTTTCTCGGTTTCTGCAGCAGGTACGCCTTCACTAAATACACGCACGCTACGGTTATCTTTCAAGCCGGTTTCCATACCGTAGGTGTTTCCAACAATGTCATTGTTCAGCATAGCATCTATTTGCCATCCTTCAGCTTTGGCGCGTTTGGCAACATTTGTAGAGCCGTAAAGGCCCTGCTCCTCGCCCACCACGGCCATAAATATAATGGTTGCCGGGAACGACCGTTTAGCCATCACCCTTGCAAGTTCCATCGAAACCGCGGTGCCCGATGCATCATCGACCGCGCCAGGTGCGATTGATTTTATATTCATCACATCTGTCACCCTCGAATCGTAATGGCCGGATACAATGTAAATGCGCTTATCAGCAGTATCGGTACCCTTCAATATCGCCAGGACATTTTTCATGGGTGTTGGCTTATCAATACGGTTGCCTTGCGGCTGGATAAATTCGTCGAAAGATGCTTTCATCCGGCCATTTGAAGCGGCAGCATACTTTTCATATTCGGCCTTGATCCAGTTACGGGCGGCACCAACACCTTCGGTTTTGCTTACAGTATCACTTAATGTATGGCGGGTTTTAAAACTCACCAGTTTGCGCACTATCACCTCAATATTTTTGGAAGAAACCTCCTCTACCATTTGTTTGATGCCCGCATCCTGTTTCACAAAAGTTTGGGCCGATGCCGAAATAGTTATAAGAGAAGTGATAAGCAGGCCGATGTATTTCATGAAAGCAATTTAGGAAATTACAACTGCTGAGAGGAAATGAATTTGTATTATATGCGTTACCGTTTGCTCATCTTATTCAGCGTTATTTGGCGTTGCAGGGTGCATTTAAACCTGTCGGTACCATCAACCTGTAATTTGGCATGTTTAGTTTGGCGGCCCTGCACCCTTGCCCGCCACATTTTAAAACTACTCAGTTTCATTTGCCTGCGCATCAGGTCTATCACATTTTGCTCACTCAGCCCAAATTGCGCCTTAATGGCATCAAATGGTGTACGGTCTTCCCAGGCCATTTCGATTACCCGGTCAATATCAATAGTAGAAAGGTCTTTAATGATTGCAGCTGTGCTCATATCTGTTTAACCGTTAAAATTATAATTTGTTAGCTTGTAAAATTAAAAAGATACGCGAAGTATTGCGTATCTACATTATGCTTTGAGGTGATGTTATTTCACCGTATAGGTTGTCTTGTTAACACCCACTCCGGTAATTTTTAACGATTTCCAGTTAGCCGGCAGTTTGCTTTTTATCTGTATGATACCAGTCGGTGTAATGTCCAATCCACCGAAACCCATCAGCATGGCCTGGATAATGCCACCCGCGCCGGTTGCGAAGTATGGATTGGTACCACCCTTGGTTTCCGCAATTACACGGAACGGTGGGTTTAGGTTTGGCTCGTAAGCTTCCTTAAACCATTTGTAAGCTTTTTGCCCATCGCCCAAGCGGGCGTAAAGCAGGGCGAATACGCCTTGCGTCATGGCCGGGGTACCCTCGTTTGGAACACGAGTTTCATAATATTCCAGGTCTTTTCTGATTTGCGCCGGGTCGGTTATGGTTTTGAGCGGGTAGGCCAGCAGGTTTACGTCTGCCTGCTTAATACCCTCACCTTTATATTGTGCGTGTTCCTGCGTTACGCCGTTTGCCATTTTAAGGATAGGGATATTGTTAGCAACATTCACCCAATCGCTATCAGCTTGTATGCCCAGGATTTTCGCGGCGGCTGTGGCATTCATCAAATTGGCTTTTGCAGCGGCATTGGTGAACGCGTTATTATCGATATTCTCGGCCCACTCATCGGCAGCCACCACGTTCTTAATGTCGTAATGGCCGGCACCGTTACGCTCTACCCTGCTTGCCCAAAAATCGGCCGTAGCCTGTAGTAGCGGCCAGCCCCTGTCACGTAGCCATTGCTTATTCTGCGTTACGCAATAGTAGGCCCAGGCAGCATTAGCAACATCCGCGCTGATGTGGTGCTCAAACGGGCCGCTTAGTGCCCAAACGGGTGTTTCTTCTACCCCGCTGTCGGCGCTTTCCCATGGGAACATAGCGCCTTTAAAGCCGTGCGAAAACGCATTTTTACGAGCGTTCTCCAATCTTTCAAAACGATACTCCACCATTGATCTGGCAATCTCAGGGTGCATCACCAGCATAGCCGGGAACATCCACAGGTCGGTATCCCAAAACACGTGGCCGTTATATCCCAAACCCGAGAGCCCCATAGGCGAGGGCGACAAAGCTGTGCCTTCACGCGAGAATGAGTACAGGTGATACAACATGCTATGCACATCCTGCTGTGCCTGCGCGTCGCCTTCTATCTGGATATCGCTTTTCCAAAGTTCGTCCCAGGCCTTATTGTGGAACTGGATCAGCCTGTCGCGGCCTTCCAGCTTGGCAAAAATGGTCAGGCGCTCGGCCTCGTTCAATGGGTCGGCGTGGTGGGCCGAGGTAATGGACGAGCCTGTAACTCCATATTTATAGGTTTGCCCTGCAGTTATAGCACGACTAAACTTCATTAGGTGCATGTTATTGTCCCACATTTCGTGTATAACACGTGGCTCTTTGCCATGCTCCTCGTTAAACAAAAATGAGGTGGAAGCGCACAGCTGCAACTTACCGGTAGGCGATTTGGCTGTAGACGTTAACAGGCTAATGGTTACATGCGGCCTGTCAATCTCGTTATAATAATTCTGCACTTCCTTCAAGGCATCCGGTGCTTCCATTACGCTGGCGGCTGTAATGTTGATGGCCTTTTTAGCGGTAATAGCAACATCCATCAATACCGTAAACGGCAACTGGCGTAAGGAATAATATGTATATTTAATACTCGCTTTGTCACCATAATCAAAAGTGGTGGTCATGGCGGCGTGCTGCATATCCAGTTCCTGCTTCATGTTGCTTACCATTTTAGCATCGAGGCGTTTGCCATCAACCTCCAGATACATGTTAAGAAGGTTAAAGCTATTTAGAAAATTACTTACCCTGCCACGGCCATAAAGGTCATAAGCCCCGGCGAGTACTACATTTTTTACTCTGAATGGCTCGGGAGACGATACTACACCAATCATCCCATTAGCAACTGTAATACCATAATAGTTTTTAGGATCTATCTTGTAAGCCTTAATAACCCACGGACTAACGCTTTGCGCGTTTAAATTCGGGGCAGCAAACGCATTTAGAATTATAAAAAAGAAAACTGTTTTTTTCATAACAAGCATTGTTACCTAATTTTTAGATGTAACTTTTCTACCACCAGACGTCCAATTTTACGGCCCGACATATTACCTGCAACACATGCCATTTTATAGTGTATCCCACCATAAACGCGCGATAAACCTGCCTCTTGTGCTGCTGCCCTAAATGATGTAAAGGTTCGTGCAGGAATACCAAATTCAGATTCGGAAGCATCGGTATAAGCCTTATTATCGCCAAAAGCATGGGTAAGCACTTCGGCGGCCGCTGCTGATATTACGGCATGCCCGCTAATATATTCGGGAAATGGCGGAGTTTGAATGTACGGTCTCCAATCAGGTTCAATCATTTTGGTTATTACAGTTTCGGGGCGAACGCTATTAGATGTATATTTTACGTACCAACAGTTTATAAAAGCATCAAATAACGCTATTGATGCTTCAGTATAGGCTGCGGCGGTTGTGCCAAAATCGGCATTTTTCATTTTAGACCCAATGGCTGCAATATTCATCCAGTGGCCAGCAGGGCCAAATTTTTTGGTAGCGAATGATGCGTGGCCTATCACATTTAATTTGAAGGCGTTATCATCCCAAAAATCGGCCATGTTCTTTTGATCGGCGGTTAGGCTATCACCTAAAATTTTGACCTCCATTACATTCTTGTAAAACACACCGCTTTTATCAGTCATGTTATAAGCAGGAGGTTCGGGTGAGGATATCTGCGAGGCCGAGTCTAACACCATTGTACGAATTTCTCCCCAATGCGGTTCAAGGGCTTGGGCATACATTGGAGGCGTAGGAATCCAACGGCCATCTTTACGTGTTACAGTATACTTACTTGCAGATCGGGTTTGGGCGTAATTGTCTTTCTTACTCCATTGCATAATGTGTTTTGCGACACTATCTGAGTAGGCTACCGAATTTTCAAAAACATCTGACGGCATACCGGCGTCTTTAACCATTTGTTTTAACTCATCAACATATATTGACATACTACCTTCGGGAAAAGTAACCGCGTTACCCACAAAGCAAAATGATAAAAGCGATGCAAATTGAAAATCTATTACCTTTCCCTTTTCTGGTTGTGGTGCTTTAAGCAAGTGCTTAATCTGCCCGGCCAATGAGCGGTAATGTTGGGGGTCACCGGCGGCAATTACTTCATATGCGGCAATATTGGCATATACGTAATTACGAGATGCTATAACCGGCGGGAAATTATTTTCGAGCACGATATCATTTAGCTTTTTTACTGTAGCGCGATAAAGTTCGGGGTTGTGAGTAAGCTTTTGGTAGTAGGGCTTTTTGCAGGACGTAAACAAAAAGATCACACCTGCAAGTAAAAACAAGAAACGGTTCATATCATAATTTAGTTTAAGAAAAACGTAATGGCATGTACCATAAACTTACATTTGCTTTTCTTTGATTATAGGCTAATATAAGATTTTTTAAGTGATAGCCCAGTACATATATTGTTTGATATTAACCCGCTTAAATAATTACTTTTACAGTGCGAAAGGGCCTTGTTATAAGTTAAGTCCCCGCCATAAAATGTTTCCTGATTTCCATGAAAAAACCGGTTCTCATTCTCTTCGGCTTATTGCTTTTAGCTATTATCAGCATTTATTTTGTTATCCCTCAAAAAATAAAAACCACCAATGTTATTGACATTGATGCAACTGATATTAACGTTTCTAAATTTTTAGTTAATAAAAAAGCGTGGGTTAAATGGTGGCCGGGACAGCACAATGCTATTGATAGCAGTAATTACAACTTAAAGGGTGTAATATATATATTGAAAGAAAGCACTAACAGCGAAATGAAGGCAATTATTAAATTTGATGATATTAAACTAAATACACAATTAATTTATGCTACAACAGGCGAAGATATTTGCGAAGTAACCTGGTTCACCGAAATGCAAAGCAGCCTTAACCCTTATACGCGTGTGGCCGACTTTATAAAAATTAAACGCATTACCAAGGATATTGATGGTATATTAAAGAGCTTTAAAAAATTCATGCAAACTGATGTTAATGTTTACGGTATGCCTATTAAGATCTCACAGATTAAAAACCCAATTGTACTTGCATTAACCACAAATACACCAAACTACCCTACTCCCGAAGTAATCTACAACCTTGTAGGCGAGCTTAAAAAACAAATAAACGAACAAAATGCAAGGGGATTAGATTCGCCTATGCTAAACATACACGTTAACGAAACTAAAGGCTACCAGATAATGATTGCCATACCTATAAACAAAGTTATAATGCCAGGTAAAAATATGGCAATAAACAACCTGGTTAAAAATGGTAATCAATTAGAAACCAATGTTAAAGGTGGCAAAAATGTTATTTTAAATGCTTATGCTCAATTAAAAAATTACCAAACAGCACATCGATTAATATCCCCTGCTATGCCATATGAATCGCTTATAACTAACAGGTTTACAGAAAAAGATACGGCCAAATGGGTAACAAAAATATTTTGGCCCATTTTTTAAAATTCTTACTTAGTTAGCAACATAACTTTGCCATCGTAGGTAGTGATAATAAAACTATTTCCATTTACTGTTTTGTAATGATACAAATGAGTTAGTTCCTGCGAATTTATCATCCCGTTAATCCAATATTCAGGCGTCGAAAACTGTTTAGTGCGCTTATCATAATGGGCAGTTACTAATCCTAAGGCATCATATTTACCTTCGTACGGTACAATGCCCCAAAAATTACCATTAATCAATACATCACCTTGTTTATTATTTAATGGTGTTATAAAACGTATTGGCGCCTGCTGGTATAGGTACGGCAATTCGTTTACATTTTTGGCATTTAAAATATCGCTTATATAAATACTGCTAAATTGGTTTGCTTCTAAACGTCCGCTATCTGTAAGCTTATCTTTAAATATCTCGGCAGTAGTTTTATCAGCCATCTTTTGATAGCTTAAATACTCTTTTTTTAGATACGGCAATTCTTGTTCCAAGTCGTTCTTGGGGCGGAAAGGGTAATAGTTTTCTTTATAAAAGTAAGAAAGGATCAAATCGTTTTTACCATCATTATCTAAATCGTTGTTGTAAGCATAAAGTGGCTGCTTGCCATTTACATTATACTTGTTATTTGTGCCCCAATTACCGGCTATCAGGTCGGCTTTACCATCGCCATCAATATCAGTAATTATTGCCGACTGCCACCAACCCTTTTCATTAATAAGTACCGGTGATGAAAATTTAAGTAATTTCTTATTCTTGTTGAGAAATATCTGTACCGGTTGCCATTCGGCGCAAATAATCAAGTCATCAACTCCGTTATGGTCAATATCTGCGGTAGCAATATTGGTGATATAGCGAATACTTGTCAAATCTGCAAACCGATCTTTGGCTGCTATTGCAAAATTACCATTGGATTTATTTAGCAATACAACCGATGACGCAGGTAATGTATAATTTTGAAATGATACGCTGCTACTAAAAAACAAATCTTTAATGCCATCGCCATCAAAATCATAAGCTAATATTTTTGATACCAAATTATTGATCTTTGGCAGTGCTTTATATTCAAACTTATAATTCCCTTTATTAATGTACAAGCGAGGCTGTGTGTTTTTGCCTGATTCTACGAAAGGGTGGTTGGCACTTAACACAACCAAATCGGGCAGGCCATCGTTATTTACATCAACCCATTCGGCTTCAGTATCGCCTTGTTGCTTAAATGGGGCAAAGGCATCAACCATAACTTTGGTAAAGGCACCATTTTGGTTACCCGCTAAAATATATTTGTCTTCGCCGGCAATACCGCCGACGTAAATATCTTCTATACCATCACCATTTACGTCTGCAATTGCAATACCGGGTGTGTGTGGCAAATAAGTATGTGGTAGTAAGCCATAATAATTAAAATCGGGAGTTTCAAACGGCTGAACCGTGGCAATTAAATTTGCTTTGACATTGGCATAAGTAAACTGCCTTTTATCGCTTATGAACGCCGAGATTAAACCCGATACATCTAAAGCTGGCTGAGTTTTACTTTTGGCGTAAGTAATAACTGTTTTTTCACCAAGATTTAACTTTTTAATTATCTGGTAAGAATTATCCGGCCAAAGCACCAAAAGCTCCAGAGGTTTATCACCGGGTAAAAAAGTAAAAAGCAGGTTATTACCCTGGGTACTTTCATAAGCAGTGCTGGTTTGTATCTCTTGGTGGTCTACTTGTTTCGCCGAGCGCAGGTAAAACTTTGTGCCAATACCATCCGGGTTGGCTTTTGTATACTTTATGCTAAGTTTCAAAAACGCTGGCTTGTTCTTGTGGTTCTCCATTGTCATGTTTTGATAAATAGAGGCCGGAGCGTTCATATTATTCGTTACCAATTCAAGATCACCGTCGTTATCCAAATCAACCGCTACCGAGCCTGCAGATATTGAAGCATCCTGCATATCGTTACCGCCAGACACATCATTAAACTTTAGTTTATCGCCACCGTGGTAAAGGTAATTATGCACGTCGCCATCAGGCATCAGGTTTATTTTCTCCTTATCAAAAAAGCGACTAGTCTTAAAATCTTTTATCACGTTGGGGTCGCCCAAATATTTGAGATAATCCATATCGTTAAGGCGCTTTTTTATACCATTAGAAAAAAACATATCCTTACGACCATCCATATCAAAATCCTGTACTAACGGTGACCATGTCCAGTCCGTTGCAGACATGCCTGCGTATAGGCTTATATCTACAAACTTTTTACCATTGCCAACATTTAACTGCAGGCAATTTTTAGAATATTGGTAGTAATATCCGGCGTTTACCTCTTGGTTATATATATCCAGCGGTTCGTCGTTTATGGTTGATTTTAGCACCTTCATTTCTTCGGGAAGCATATCAGTACTAATAACATCAAGGTATCCATCCTTATTTACATCGCTTAATGTATTACCCATTGAAAACAGACTGGTATGCCCAAAAGCACTTTTCAATTCCTCTTTAAATGTTCCATTTTTTTGATTCACGTAATAATAGTCCTGCTCAAAAAAATCGTTACTTACATATATGTCGTCCCAGCCATCGTTGTTTAAGTCGCCAACGCTAACACCAAGTCCATAACCAATGGGTGCCGAGTAAATCCCCGAGCCGGCGGTTACATCAATAAACTTATTGTTATCATTCCTAAACAGGTGATCGCCGGCATCATGACTTATCTTATAACGCAGGGTAGAGTCGCCGTAAGTATCATTACTATGCACAGATGAGGTGAGCAGGAACATGTCCAAATCACCATCTTTATCATAATCAGTAAAAGACGCCTGTGTTGAAAAGCCCGAGAAATCTAATCCATATTTGGCGGCAGATTCGGTAAAGGTTAAGTCACCGTTGTTTATGTAGAGCTGGTTTTTGCCTTTAAACCCTTTATAATTTGATACTACGCAAACGTAAATATCCTTTAAGCCATCTCCGTTTATATCAACCACCGTTACCCCAGTTTTCCAACTACCGGTACCGGCAACACCCGCCTTGGCGGTAATATCCTCAAATTTAAGGTCGCCTTTGTTTAGGTATAATTTGTTAGGGCCCTGGTTTGATACAAAATAAAGATCTTCCAACCCATCATTATTAAAATCTGCAGAGGCCACACCTGCACCATTGTAAAAGTAAAGGTAGTCCAATATGTTAACAGAATCTGAAACAGTATTTTTATTTACAAAATTAACGTTGGTTTTACCCGGTGGTAACAATTTAAAAATACCATAACCAATCTTATTTGTTTTGCACGATGTATAAATTGCTACACCTGCTAATATAATGCAGCAAAAAAGTAACAGTTGTTTGTAGGGTATAGCTATTGGCTTTTTATTTTTAGCTTTTGGCATATTACTAACGTAGTTTATAAGCTTTAAGCTTATCGTCATTTACCCCGAACAAATAATATTTTTCTCCCCTGCTATTTTTTATCATTAATGAAGATCGTATTTGCCCGGTAAGTTTGATACCACTTTTTGCAGGTGAAAAGTATACAAATCCATTTTTGGTATATTTATATATTGGGCCGTAACTTGCATCTAAACGCCCAACCTCGGGCTTAAAACCATAAAAGTTACCGCCAAGTATAATAGCTGGTATGCCGCTATTATCAATATCATCGCACAAAATGGTACTTACATTTGATAATTGCGCATTGTAAGGAAGTGGTTTACATGTAAACTTGTTATTATTTCCATTTATAAATACTGCCGATGACAGGTAATTCATTTCGTGTTCCTCTGCACCCTTAAGCATCTCGCCGGTAAAAACTTCGTTAAAAGGCTTTCCGGCATAATCTGCATATTTCAAATATTTTTTTTTCAGGATAGGCATTTGCCCGGTCAAATCGGGCTTCATATGAAATACAAATGGTAACCCCTCCCGGTATATTGATGTAACGCATTCCTTTGTGCCGTTACCATCAAAATCTTTAATATAAATTTTCATTGGTTCGGTTGTGGTTGCCTTAAACTTTGAGTTAAGACCCAGGTTACCCGCAATAATATCTAATTTTCCGTCGCTGTTAATATCGGCAACTTCTAAGCTGCTCCACCATCCTTTGTAGCCGTTAAGCTGTTTATCCTGTGTAAATTTACCATTATTATTCATGTAAATTTTAATACCCATCCAATTACCTGCAATTACAAGATCGGGGCAACCGTTACCATCAATATCGGCCCATTTGGCGGCGGTTACCATTCCAGGCTTAACATCTCCTAAAACCTGTGCTGATACATCAGTAAAATTCCCCTTGCCATCATTGTGTAACACATATGACCTTGGCGACACCCCATAGGTACCAGGCACACTACGCCCACCAATAAAAAGGTCAGGGTGGCCATCTTTATCATAATCGCAAGCAACAACAACAGAAGCGTTTACCGATAGCTTGATAGCCTTTTGAGCATTGCGATGCAAATTACCCTTGCCATCATTCTCATAAAATCGTGGGTAATAAATATTGGTACCAGCTTCTTCGGCATTACCGCCTACACCAATAATCAGGTCCTGGTCGCCATCACCATCGAAATCGCCAAACGCCGCGCCTGCATTTTCAAGGTAACTTTGCTTCTCAAAATCCTGAGGAATGTATTGTTTAAATTTGCCGCCTTTTTGCTGCATATATATAGCAGCCGGACTATCTTTTGAACTACCGAAATAAAAATCGGTTAACCCATCTTTATTAATGTCACCTTTGGCCATGTAAGGGTTTTCGGTAGATAACATTTGTAGCATCAGCCGTTCGTTGTCAAAATCTATAAAGCCATCTTCGGTATGCTTTGGTATCGTATCAAACAAAGCTTTTCCAGCCTCAACAAAAATGGTTTTTACAGGTGGTTTAGTAAAATTGTATTGCAGATGAGCATCTGTAATTTTATAAGTATAAACTTTGTTGCTATGCACGTTTGTGGCAAGCTGGTACTTACCTCCCGGCCAAATAATTTGTACTGAATCGGCTTGTTTAACTTGCCCGATACCTATAGTAAGCAAATTTGGCGATGTGCTGCTTTCAAACCCACGTGTTGGTTGCTGATAATATGTTATTAGCGAACCTTTTGAATAAACATTAATGGTAGTGCCCACCCCAAAACGATTAAGTTTAGCACCTTGCAGCTTTATTTGAATAAAGTTATTATGTAGTTTCTCTGCGTTATTTTTATAAATAAACAAAGGCATGTTTACATTATTAACAACAAGGTCGTTATCGCCGTCGCCATCCAGATCGCCGTAGGCGGCACCATTGCTAAAGCTTGGTTCATCGAGGCCAAAATCGATAGTTTTATTAGTAAACGTTAAATTGTGGTTGTTTAAGTATGCGTAATTCACTAATGGCGTAGAAACCATCTTATTAGTAAAATCCTTATAGTCGAATTTCTTTTTTTCCGCAATCTTATCCATGTTTTCTCGGTTACCCAAAAACTCTACATAATCCTGATCAGTTAGATCTTTATAAATTCCGTTGGATACAAAAATATCCTTCCAGCCATCGTTGTTCATATCAAAAAAAAGCGCGCCCCAACTCCAGTCGGTCGCGCTTACACCGGCTTTAAACGCTACTTCAGAAAACGTGCCATCGCCATTATTTAGCTGAAGACAGTTTTGCATAAATTGGTTAAAATAGCCATCGTGCTGTTTTAGTTTTATCACGTCGTATGATTCAAACGACGTCATTTTTTTTAACCGCTTATCACCTTCAGGCAACATTTCGGTTGTAAAAATATCAAGATTGCCGTCGTTATTTATATCCGCGATATCTGACCCCATAGAGGCCAAGCTAAGGTGACCTGTTTCATTTTGAATATCCTCTTTAAACGTGCCATTTTTTTGATTGATATATAAGTAATCGCGTTCAAAAAAATCGTTAGAAACATATAAATCAGGGTACCCGTCATTGTTAATATCCGCTACAGATACGCCAAGGCCGAAGCCTATATCACTTGAAAAAATCCCGGCCTCTTTAGTTACGTTTGTAAAGTGGCCGTTATCATTACGATAAAATCTTGCTCCACCCAATTTATCAACAACTGCGCGCAGGTTTTGACTAAAATCAAAAGAGCCGATAGGCCTAAACGAATTATTCAGTACAAAACAGTCCAGATCACCGTCATTATCGTAATCTAAAAATATTGCCTGGGTTGATAAGCCATTGTCTACCAAACCATACTTTTCGGCTTCTTCTTTAAAAGTGCCATTTTTTTGATTGATAAAAAGCTCGTTACCCCTTCTGTCAATTATATTACCGCTATGGCAAACATAAATATCCAGCCAGCCATCACCATTAATATCAACCATGGTAACGCCTGTGCTCCAATACTTGGTTCCTTTTACGCCGGCATTTTCCGTAATATCATCAAATTTCCAGTTTCCTTTGTTTAAGTATAGCTTATTACCCCCCTGGTTTGATGTAAGGTAAATATCATTTAACCCGTCGTTATTAATATCACCAATGGCAACGCCGCCGCCGTTATAATAATTACGAAAGGTAAAAACATTCGTTTTGTCCTCCTCATCTAACTTATTTATAAAGTTAATGCCCAGCTTATTGTTATCCTGTATAGAAAACAAGGGATTTTCTATGCCTTTTTTATGACAAGATGTTAAACCAATAATAATAACTGTCAGGATAAAAAAGCTAATTCGTTTAATCATTTGTAAAGGGAACAAAAAATAAACGTAGCGAATTACTTCGCTACGTTTATAAAAATCAAATATAACTAATTGGAAATTGTTTTAGTTATTAATAACCCGCGTTTTGTTTTAGGTTAGGGTTAGTATCAACCGCACGTTGTGGAATTGGGTACAGGGTGCGAGTTTTAGGTGATGCTATTGAACGCTGATCAACCGGATCATTAAATTTCTCAAAACGAATAAGGTCGTTTCTTCTCCAGCCTTCCCAGTATAACTCACGGCCGCGTTCTGCAAGCATATCGGCAGGTGTAATGGTTGCTAAGGCAGTTGCACCGCGTGGTACACGTATATCATTAACAAGCCCTATCGCAGTTTGACCGTTAGGATCTATACCACCACGCATAATTGCTTCAGCTTTCATCAACAATAAATCGGCGTAACGTAAAATAACATAATCGTTTGATGAGTTATCGTCATTAACCGTATTATTTGCAGATGGTTGCGGAAAGTATTTAAACACCCTTATGCCTTGAGCTTCTGTTGAGAAGTTAAGATTTACTTCTGGAGTAAACACTAATGGTTTACCGCTTCTTTGTGTTAAAGCTTTGTTAGCAGGGCCATATTGTTGCCCAACTGCGAAACCGGCTCTCAAACCAACTTTATCAGTTAAGCCAGGATAAGCAACACCCCGGCGTTCGTCAGTGGCCTGAAATGAGTTGTAAAAATCAGCAAGAGTTGTAAAGCCGTTCCAGCCGTCTGGGGTTTGATTATAGTGTAAGCCCATTCTCCAGCGATTTCTAGCAGATGCTGGCGCACTGGTTGTTGTATTATAAAAACCAAATATATTGCCATGAGATTGCTCTGAATTGTCCCATGCAAAATCTTGGAAGTATTTACCGGTAGGCTCCAACGTGTAGCCGGCAGCCGAAACTTTATTAACGTATTCAACTACCTTATTCATATCTGCTGCGGCAAAAGTGAATGGGCCGCCAACTGTAGCCGATGCATACACTGCTTTGTTAAGATATACTTTAGCAAGCAAAGCTTCTGCAGCAGCTTTTGAAGCAACACCAATGTTTGCAGGACTAGCAGTAAGATTAACTTCAGCTTCTTCAAGATCTTTAATAATAAAGGCAGTTGCTTCAGAACGTGACATTACTTTTGGTACTGAAAGCACCGGTGCATCTGCTTCACGAAAAGGGGCTTGCCCGTACAGATCTACAATTTGGAACATAAAGTATGCCCGTAAAAACTGTGCCTGTGCTTTAATATTATTATCAGCAGCTTTTGAAATTACCTGTGTTGCACGAAACACACCAATGTTTAATTCATCCCATGTATCGCTAACTTGGTTGTGCGTTGACGTCCAGGTATGGGTATGCAATTTACGCCACGTACCAAAGTCACCCCAGTCGGTGCCACGAGTTGGGCCCATCATTTCATCGGTAGAATGCTCTTGCAACGCATAAGTATTGGCCTGATTTGTTTGTCCGTATAATTGCGAATAAACACCATTTAAATCGGCTGAACCCGATGCCGCATTCGGATCTTTTAACGACTTTGAGCCATATAGCTTTTCATCCAGTTTTGCACATCCTGCGGCGGTTACGACAATAAGCCCGCAGATTAATGCTTTTATAGTTATTTTTTTCATACTAATATTTATTTAAAAACTTGCGTTTAAACCTAATGTAAATATTCTTGCTTTAGGGTAAGATGTATAATCAATACCTCGTGAAGCAACATCATTTCTTTGCTTATCTGTGTTTACCTCAGGATCAAGACCGCTGTAGCTGGTAATCAAAAACAAGTTTTGACCTGTTAAGGATAACCTAAAAGATTTAAATACACTTTTTTGTAATGGGAATGTATAACCAACCGTAGCATTGCTTAGTCTCAAGAAATCACCTTTTTCAAGGAAACGTGTTGACACCTCTCCAGAGTTAAGAGCATTTTCATTCGTAGCAGCTACTGCTTTAGTTACGTTACGGCCGCTAACAAGGTTGCCTTTGTAAAAAAAAGCATTAGCTGTATTATTGTAAATTTGGAAACCAGTAGCAGCATTTAAGAAAAAGCTTAGGCTAAAGTTACCATAATTAAAATTGTTGGTTAAACCAGCGGTAAATTTAGGATTAGGGCTTCCTTGTATAGTCAATGCATCTATACCTTGAGGGTAAATACCAAAGCCGTTTGCATCTAAACCACTATAATTTGGCACGTTAAAACTAAATAAAGGATAACCATTTGCAATGATCTGTGCATATGCACCTGATAAACCTTGACCATCAACATTACCTGTTACTATGTTACGACCAACAAAGTTACTTACGCTGCTCTTTATAATAGTCATGTTATACGAAATATCCCAGGTAAATTTCGGACCCTGTATAGCGGCAAAATTTAAACCTAACTCAACCCCTTTGTTCTCAACTTTAGCAGGCAGGTTTAAGTAAACCCTGGAAGATAATGATGGTTGTGCAATATCCTGGTAAAAAAGCAAGTCGGTAATTGATTTATTAAAATAGTCAAACGATCCGTTTAAACGACCTTTTATTAATGAGAAATCTAAACCTGCACCGTAAGTGGTGTTGGCTTGCCATTTCAAATCGGGATTACCCTGGTAATCTGATGTAACTGCAGTTCCATCGAAGTTCAGTTGACGCACAACATCCAAAGATGCATAAGATGGTATTTCTTGGTTACCCGTTTTACCGTAATTCAGTCTTAAACTTAAATCTTCAAAAAAGCCACCTTTAGGCATAAAGCTTTCACTGCTTATGCGCCATTTAACTGCAACAGCCGGGAAGTTACCATATTTGTTGTTATTACCAAAGCGGGTAGAACCATCGCGGCGTATTGTACCGGTTACAATGTATCTATCTTTGTACGAGTAATTTACACGTGCAAAATACGACTGCAAACGATAGCTCGAGCTATCTCCTACAGGGTAAGGCAAGTGTTGCTGAAAATCATTATAATTTTTAACTAATACACCTGGCTGAGCTGTTTTAAACCCAAATTCATTACGATTAAAGTTTTTAAATGTCTGGTATGAATAACCTAATAAGGCAGTTAAACTGCTATTGTTGCTCCATTTTTTATCATAGTTTAAAGTATGCTCAGTAGTATAATTTGTTAATTCATTATACTGATTAATTGCAGTACCATTACCTGTTGGAGAAGGGAAATTAACTTGTCTGATACCAATTGCATCGGTGTAACCAACAACTTTGGGATCGTAGTACGTTTTTCTAACACCCCTTGATATATCAGCTCCAAAGTTTCCTTTGTAAGAGAGGCCTTCAAATAACCTAACAGTCATAGTAAGGTTATTTAAGTACCTATTAATATTATCCCTATCATCTATTTGGTTTAGTAATGAAACCGGATTTCTAAAGCCATTACCGTTAGGGAAGCCATCAGAGTTATAACCGTTTAAATTAAAATAACGGCCTTGGTCATCAAATACAGGTGCAGTTGGGTTAAGTTGAATAGCCGCACCAATTAAACTACCGTTGAAACCAGCATTGTTTGTAACTGGAGCAAATTGATTTTTTACGTTTGAATAAGCTGATTGTAGATCAAATTTCAACCGCTCACTAAAAAATGATTTGGAAGCGTTGATACGTGCATTTAAACGTTTAAGCCCAGAATTTTTAACAATGCCTTTCTGGTCATCATAACCGATTGATGCGCGATAGTTAGATGTATTGTTTGCACCACCAAAACCAACATTATAGTTTTGAGATATTGCTGTACGGAAAATTTCCTTTTGCCAATCCGTGTTGCCTCCGTAATCAACACCACCTGACGATGCAGGGCCTGCATTAGCACCCACTGCTGCTACTGCTTCAAGAAACTGACTACGGTTAAGTATATCATATCTTTTTGCTGTTGTGGCAAGACTCGTATTTGCAGAGAACTGGACGCCCTGCCCTTTACGGCCCTTGCGTGTGGTAATTAATATTACACCATTTGCACCACGAGAACCATATATAGCAGCAGATGATGCATCTTTTAATACAGATATATTTTCGATATCGGCCGGATTAAGAAATGCCAACGGATTACGTGCTGATGAGCTGCCTGCACCTACGCCGTAGCCGCCAGATGTACCACCATTATCTAACGGAATACCATCTACTACATATAACGGACCATCGCCAGAACGAATAGAACCGGCACCACGAATATTAATAGTAGCAGCCGCGCCTGGCTCACCACTTGATGGTGTAACCTGTACGCCCGAAATACGCCCTTGTAATAACTGGTCTGGAGTTGTAATAATACCCTTGTTAAAATCTTTAGGACTTAATGAAGCTACAGAGCCTGTTGCATCTTTAATACGCTGTGTACCGTAACCGATAACAACAACTTCATTTAACGCTGTATTTGTCGACTCAAGACTTACAGCCAAAAATGTTTTGCCCTCAAGGTTTACTACCTGGGCTTTATAACCTATATAGGTTATATTTAAAGAAGTTGTGCTTGCAGGTATAGAAAGCCTGAAGGTACCGTCTGCACTTGTTAAGGTGCCAACACCGCCTGTGGCACCAATAGATACGCCAATAAGCGTTGAACCGTCTTTTTTGTCAGTTACCTTACCTGTAATAACTTTGTTTTGAGCCAATACTGGCTGAACAAAGAAACAAGTTA
Source organism: Mucilaginibacter aurantiaciroseus (assembly GCF_024055595.1). Lineage (GTDB taxonomy): Bacteria > Bacteroidota > Bacteroidia > Sphingobacteriales > Sphingobacteriaceae > Mucilaginibacter > Mucilaginibacter aurantiaciroseus. The sequence goes on along the minus strand of NZ_JAMXOF010000001.1, from coordinate 496,355 downwards.
AAGCAAAAAAACATAGTGTGAGTAAGTTTTTAATTTGCATAGTTTGGGGTTTAATTAATAATTGGTTATATAATTGTTAGTACATGGTTCATATGAATCTCCGGAAATGGCTTACGCTATTAAAACAGGCAAACAAATTTACAGACGCACACAATAGTTAGTTGTGTAATAAAAACTCGAAAAATTGAAACAGTATATATTGGTTTATAAATGCGCTCTTTAAAGCTACATATCTGGTTTTTAAAGTTGGTTAAGCTCAAAAAACTTTTTATCTGAATACAAAGATGTATGTCTCACGGCTCATTCCCTACTACTTTATTGGCGTTACAAAAAAATATAAACTTTAAAAAACATAAATACTTGTTTATCAATGTTTTAATTGTTAAAACACCCTAAAAAATATAAACTTAGTTAACGGTTTTTCTTTACAAAACCTACCAATTAGGTTACTTATATAGTTTTTAAAGTATCAGAAATATTACAATTTAAAATTTAATTATTCAACGGCTGCAACGGCCTTAATGTTCATGATACACTGTTCAAACCGGTCGGGGTTTTTGGCTTTGGCTTTGATACGCATTTTATATACGTAAATGGTATTTACAGAATATTCTAAAATTTTCGCGATAGTTTCGTTATCATTTATGCCCATGCGAATAAGCGCGAATATGCGCAGATCCGTATTTAACACCTCATGCTCGTGTGGCCATACCTGGTCTTTTTCTTCAAACTGAGAATTAAATACCGGTATAAAGTTTGGGAAAATTTTTAAAAAAATATGGTCGAAGCTGTAATATAACGCTTCCCGCTCCTTTTTTATATTGATGTTATTTACTATCAGCCGGATATCATCGTATTTCTTTATAGACAATTTAGTATCTACCGACATTTTTAATTTCTCCAGTTTTAAAATATAGCCTGATATGATCTTAAAAAACTGCCCTATATATTCTTCTTTAATGTGCGCATCTTCCCCTAACTTGTGATTTATATCTTTCAACTGGATATTCTGTTCTTCAATGATATGCTCTTTGTGTTTAAGTTTCCCTAACTGTTTGTATATCATAACCAAAAACAATATAACCAATGATGCCAGGGCGGTTATAGCCAAAAGGTACATTAATATGGTATGCTTCTCGTTCTCGGAATGGTTTAGTTCCTCGGCAGCTACCAACGGTAATATAGCCCCGATCTGTATTTTACGCTGCCTTGCACCATAAAAATCAGCATCAGATTTAGCCAGTTGAATAAAAGCGTAAGCATCTTTTATATTACCTGTTTTGTAAAGCTGCTCTGCAAGGGTAAATAACGCTACAGTTTCTTTTGTTGATGATTTAACATCTGCAATGGCCGATTGAATGAGTAAAGGTAACGCTTCTTCTTTCCTATTGGAGTTTAGATAAGTAATGGCAAGCGAACAATTAATCATAGCCCGCAGGTGCATAGAAATTGGCCTGCCCGACTTTAATATTTTGCTTAGTTCGTCATTGCCTGTTGGCTCATTGCCAATTTGCGCATCCTTTAACCCTGTATAATGCATCCACTCTGTCGATCCCTTTTTGGTTAGACCGATGGCCGAATCGATATAGGCATTACTGGTTTTAATATAGCCCGGAGATGAATATTTATCATTGTTGTATTTGGCAAGATCGCTGTTACAGCGGTACATAATAAAATAGTACTCCACCTTCATCGAATCGTTAAGCACTTTTGGATTAACCTTACTCATGCTGTCAAAAGTTTCCTTAAACATGCCCGACGAAAGGAGGATAAAACCCAATTTGATCTGGCTGTAATAGGACCTCGACATATCGTTCATTGATACGCTTAGTTCCTTTAGCTTATTTACATAAACATAGGCCGAATCATATTGGTATGATTTATATTCATCATACAATTTAATGCATAAGTCGTACTGTTTGGCATAATCAAGCCTTGACGTGGCGTGTTGTTGCTGCTTAAGACTAAGTATCCTGGTTTGCTTTTTGCCTTCATAAATATTTTTTTTACTAATCTCTGTTTTTAAGGCTGTAAGCAAACTATCAGTACCGTAACCTAAAGAAACGGCCGGGTACGCAAGCAGCATCGTAAATAAAACCTTTAGAAAAAATCTCATATTTAAATTATAACAGGGAATACAATTAACACTTTAATTAAGTCCTAAAATTATACTTGCAAAAAAGCATAAAGTTAAATATTCAACCCTTTTAACTGCGATAAATGTTCAGTTTTTATAGAATAACTACTAACTCTCCTAAACGTAATATTAGCAATAATCAACCAAAAATTTTAAACAGTGTGTACTTTTGCAAATACACTAATAAAAAAGCCCGCATCTTAAAAATAAGATGCGGGTTACTATATAAATTGCTAAAATCTATTAAAAACTAATAGCTGATGCTAAATTGGCCGCTTGTATTTTTAATTAGTAAGCTTTTTACCTTTTCGCCCTCAACAGGGTTTGATAAACCAGTAGGGTCGAACCTTGAAATGGGCGTCATTAAAGCTTCGAAGCTGTTTTCGACCTTACTTTGTTTGCCGTTAAGTTTTATAGCAGGATTATCGCCAAAGCCATGCAGTAATAATTTAATATTATTGAATTTCGATTTTCCAGAGCCTTCCACTTTTGCAAACGAGATGGCTTTTTTAGCCGCATCGTAAGTGATAACACGTTTGTAGAAATCACCTTTTTCATAATCGAAGCTTTCTCCATCATCCTCGTAATAAACAAACTTATTGTTTACGTCGCCTTTGTAAACGTGCACATAAAGCGTATCGGTAGGTTTTTCTGCCGTGGTTTGTATTTGCGATTGCATCGGGATAATGCTGCTCTCTTTTACATAAACCGGTAATTGAGAGATACCGAGGTCGAGCGCTACTTTTTGGTTCCCCTGTTGTACCTGCCCGTTGTACAGGTTATACCATTTACCTGCCGGGAAGTATAGCTTACCATAATTGGTTACCCCGTCAAACGGAAACACCAAAAATGCTTTACCAAACATATACTGGTTTTCGTACTGGCCGTTGTACACGTTCTCATCATGCGTATAATCAATAGTAAGCGAGCGCATAATAGGGTTGCCGGTTTGGGTAGCATCGTAAAAGCTCGAGTAAAGGTATGGCAGCAAGCGATAACGCAGGTTAATATAGTTACGGGTTATCTCTAACACTTCCTCGCCATAAGCCCATGGCTCTGATGCTTTGGAGTTGATGCCCGAGTGGTTACGCATGTATGGGTTAAACGCGCCGATCTGCATCCAGCGGGCGTATAACGATGGTGATGCACCGCCGGTAAAACCACCAATATCCATACCTGCAAATGGCACACCGCTTAAGCCAAGGCTGTTCATTAACCTTACCCCTAACAGCATGTGGTCATTCTCGGCACGGTTATCCCCTGTCCAGATAGCGGCATAGCGTTGTAAACCTGCATAGCCAGAACGGGTTAAAATGAACGGGCGTTTATTATCGCGCGCTGCCTTAAAGCCTTCATAACTCGCGCGGATCATTTCTAAACCGTACACGTTATGGATCTGCGGGTGCGATGCCATTTTACCTTCAAAATTAAACAGAATGTTATCCGGCGCTTTCTGGCCCCAGGTGCTAAACTCGTTCATATCGTTCCAGATGCCACTCACCCCTTCGGCAGCGTATTTCTTTAGTTCGAGGCCCCACCATGCACGGCCTTTAGGGTTTGTAAAATCGGGAAAGTTACACCAGCCCGGCCAAACCTGGCCTGTGTAGTTGGTACCATCGGGATATTTAGCAAAAATATCTTCTTTTAGCCCACGCTCGTAAACGCCGTAGCCTTTTTCTTCTTTAATACCCGGGTCAACGATCAGGGTTACCTTAAAGCCGGTATTATTCAGCTTTTTGATCATAGCGGTTGGGTCGGGGAAACGGTTGGCATCCCAGGTAAACACCTTGTATTTATCCATGTAGTGGATATCCAGGGTGATACCATCCGCAGGGATCTTTTTCTCGCGCAGGGTTTCGGCAATGCGCATCACCTCTGCCTCGGGATAGTAACTATAGCGGTTTTGCTGGTAGCCAAGGCTCCAAAGTGGTGGCAGTTTCATTAAACCGGTAAGCGAGGTGTAAGATCTGATGATATCGGCAATGTGGCTATTATATACAAAGTAATAATTCATTTCGCCACCCTTAGCGCCAAACGAGGAGAACCTGTTGTTGCTGGCGCCGAAGTTAAAATCAGACTGCCAGGTGTTATCAAAAAATATCCCGTACTGCACGTTGTGGTGCACACCTATATAAAACGGAATGGTTGAGTAGATAGGATCCTGCCCCGTTGTGTATGCGTAGGTATCGCTGTTCCAGTGTGTGTAAGCATTTCCTTTACGGTCCAGGGGGCCCGTTTTTTCACCCAGGCCAATAAAGTGCTCATTATCCTGCATGTGCTTATAGGTGGTAACGCTTTCATTTACCCATGAGGTAGTTAGGCCGGCTTCATCCTGGTTGATCACCTCGCCCGATAGGGTGCTAAAGGTTACCTGGTACGGATTTTTGCGGATGTTAACCTTCAACGAATCGGTGGTAAGGTTTATCTCATCATTGTTTTGGGTGATGTTTACCTTGGTTTTAACCGGCTCGCTAATAACGGCGTATGAGAAATCGGTCGCCAGCTTTTGCTTATCCATCCGGAACCTTATGATGTTGGGGCTATACACGGTAAGCTTTACAAAAGCATTCTCGGTAGTAATATCAATGTCCTGGTTGTTTACGGCAACAGCGGTTACCTTGCCCACCTGTTTTATTGGGCTTTGGGCAGATAAGAGTTGGGCACAAGCCGTAAAAACTACAGTAATGGCTATACAGCGATTTAATTTCATGTTATTATTGTACGGTTTAGCAATGGTTTATTAAACAGCCTTAGGCCTGTTTAACACCGGCAGCATATTGGTATTGGCTGCCAAATAATAGCTGAAATTAAAACACATTCGCCGTATGGCGCATCAATATCAATCGCCAAAAATATTTTATAACCTAAAAAACCCCTAATTTTAAAAATTAGAGGGTTTTTGATGATTTAAACAACCAAAAATATAAGGTTGAATATTAATCCGTATCTTTGTATAAGATCAATAATCGGCCAATATGATTATGTTTTTGCTGATGGGACTTATTTTTTCTACCCCCTTTAAAAAGCTTAAACCAACCACAAAACTAAAGCCTGCGATAATACCGCCCATGTCCTGGATCAGTTCGCTGGTGGCCGTTACGGTGCCGCCTGTAGCCAGCAGGTCGTCGTGGATCAGGATGCGGTCGCCCGGATCAAAGGCATCTGTATGGATCTCGATGGTGGCCGTACCATACTCCAGTTCGTAAACTTTTTGGTTAACCGTATGGGGCAGCTTACCTGCTTTACGCACCGGTATAAAAGGCACACCCAGTTTGGTTGCTAACGACAGGCCGAACAAGAACCCGCGGCTCTCTACGCCTGCAATGGCATCTATCTGCATGTCTTTTATCTTTTCTAAAAAGGCATCGTTTATTTTGCTACAAAGCCCGGGGTCTTTTAGTATTGGGGTAATATCTTTAAAGATGATGCCCGGCTTTGGAAAATCGTGAATATCGCGGATAGCGGTCTTGATCTGCTGCTCTATCATTTATAAATTAAATATGGGCCAATTTTACGCAAAATATCAGCATCAATAATGGCAATGTTCTCTAAATTGTGGATGGAAGCGTAATTGCCGTGCTGGTTGCGGTATTCGATGATAGCGTTCACCTGCTTGTAGTTGAGGTATGGCATCGGCCTTAGCTTGTCAAACGTAACGGTGTTGATGTTGATCTTACGGATGAGATCTGCATTAACCTTAACCTGTCCTTTTATCTCATCGTATTTCAGGTCGTCAATCCCGAACACCTCTTTCAGTTGTTCCTTAGATGTAAAGCCACCCAAGCGTTCGCGGTAGTAGAAGATGCGTTTGGCAAAGGCGCCTCCTATCCCATTTATGGTGGTAAGTTTTGCAGAGTCAGCCGAGTTCAATTCTACCACTACATTCGGTTTCGTTTTCTCCTCCGGGATGATGATGAATGGTGCCAGGCGGGCGTAATCAACTTTGGTCAATCCGTAAATTTTTTGCAGGTCCTCCGCCTTGCGGAACCTGCCGCCTTTGGTGGTGTAATTTTTGATGACGGCGGCCTGTTTTGCGGTGATGCCAAGCCATTGCCAGTCCTTTGTTGATGCAGTGTTAGGATCGAACTTAAACAGGTCGGTTTTTGGTGATTCAGGGCCGTTTAAAAGTCGTGGATTGGCGTGGTTTAGCGCTGCAAAATCGGCGTTAAACTCCGTTACATTTATTGTATTATCTTTGTGATAGAACTGATAAATATATGGGGCCGCAAGCACAGCGGCAATCAGTACCAGCAGCACAACTATACCGTTCCATTCTTTTTTGGTAAGGGATATGTAATTTTTGAACTGCGTTTTCATTATCAATGGCTATAGTGCCGTTAAATTAGTAATTTCTGAGACTTTTATCGCGTTAATCACAGCATGAAAATTATAACCACCGAAGAGTTTGCCAAAGCCACCAAGCTGGACACCCTTAAAATGCCCGGGTTAGCAGCCATGTTAATGGAGCTGATGAAAATTAACCAGGTGAACGACCTTTTCGCCCAAGCCCAACCCAAGCAAGGCCCTGATTTTGTGGACGCTATCTTAAAAGGTTGTGGTATTGAGATCGAATTTGACGAGCGTGAGTTGAGGCACATCCCCAAGGATGGCGCTTTCATCGCGTTAGCAAACCACCCTTATGGTGGCATAGAAGGGCTTATCCTGCTTAAAATACTAACCATGGTAAGGCCCGATGCCAAGCTGATGGCTAACTTCTTATTAAAGAAGATTCCTAACCTAAGCGATTACTTTATAGCTGTAAACCCGTTCGAGAACGTTGAACATTCGTCTAGCATCAGCGGGTTAAAGAACACCCTTGAGTTATTGAATAACGGTACACCTATAGGTATTTTCCCTGCCGGAGAGGTATCTACCTTTAAACTGGAAAAACGCGAGGTTACCGACCGCCTTTGGCATCCGGTTGTGGGCAAGATCATCGCCAAGGCTAAGGTACCCGTTGTGCCCATATATTTCCATGGTAATAATGGCCTGCTGTTTAACCTGCTGAGTATGATACACCCTGCCCTGCGCACGGCTAAGCTACCATCAGAGTTATTTAACAAGCAGGGACAAACCATTAAACTGCGGATCGGCAAGCCTATAAAGGTGGAGAATATTCCCGATAACCGGAATAGCGCCAGCATACTTAACTTCCTTCGTGCTAAAACCTATGCCCTTGGTGCAGGCTTGGATGAGGAGAAAAAGCTATTTAACCCACGCAACCTTTTTAAAATAAAAAGCCTCCCCGAAGCAATAGTTCCCGAAATCTCTGCCATTAAGTTGGAGAAAGAAATTGATGGACTGCGTGAGAACTACAAGGTTTGGACAGAGAAGAATTACGAGGTATACATTACCCCAACATCTCAGATCCCAACCGTGATCCGCGAGATTGGCCGCCTTCGCGAGATCACCTTCCGCGAGGTTGGCGAGGGCACTAATAAAGCCACCGACCTTGATGAATACGACATTTATTACCATCACCTTTTTATTTGGGATACCGAAGGAAGGATGATAGTAGGCGCCTACCGCCTTGGTTTGGGCGACGAGATCTTTTACGGCGTAGGTAAAAAAGGTTTCTACATTAACGAGCTGTTCAAGATAAAAGAGCAGTTTACCCCGGTGCTTAAGAAAAGCCTGGAGCTTGGCCGCTCATGGATCCGTAAGGAATATCAATTGAAGCCTTTGCCCCTGTTCCTGTTATGGAAAGGCATCCTGAAGTTTGTGATTGATAACCCGCGCTACCGTTACCTGATAGGCCCGGTAAGCATCAGCAACTCTTTCTCGCAGTTCAGCAAATCGCTTATTGTAGATTATATTAACCGCAACCATTTCGACCATGAGTTGGCGCAGTATGTAAAGCCGCGTAAGAAGTTTAAAGTAAACTTTGAGAATATAGATACCGACCTGCTGATGTCGGCAGGAGATACGTTTAAAGGCCTCGATAACCTGATATCTGAAGTGGAAGCGCATAATATGAAGGTGCCTGTGCTGCTTCGCCAGTACCTTACCCTTAACGCCCATATCATCAGCTTCAACATCGACCCTAAGTTTGCCGATTGCCTGGATGGCTTCCTGGTTTTAGACCTGGAACAAGTACCGCAGGATATGTTAGAGAAATTGGGGAAGAACCTGTAAACCATTTACTTTGTCATCCTGAGCGATAGCGAAGGATCTATTATTAAACTTTACTATTGAAGATGCATGTTGGCTATTAGATGCTTCGCTATCGCTAAGCATAACTGATTGATATTACCTTGTCCGTCCGTTTATAAGTGCGATACCTTTGGACAGGAAGCCGACAAGTAATCATTGCCGTCTGCTTTAGCAAACGGATAACCAGCAAATGCTATTGGCTTCAGCCGAAATTGCGAAGTTTTGGTTGAAGCCGAAATAACTTATTTCACATTCCGTCAGCTAAAGCAGTTGGCAATGAAATCTAATTTTGATTGAAAGCTAATTAATATCTCAACCCAAACCTCTGCGTAAGCTTATAAAACACCCAAAGCGGTGTTATATGCGCCAGTTTGGTATCATCGTTAAAAGATTTTTCGTTGCCCTCTATTTTACCGCCGATGTACTGGCCTGCAAGGGATACCATTAGGATGGCTACGCTGATAACGCTTAGCTCTATCCCGCCTGTTTTTTCGTAAAGTTCCAGTTGCATAATGCCATAGCTTAAGCCAAAGAACAAGAATAGCGCGAAGTAGGATAACAGCGGCGACATCTTTAAATAGTAGTAAATACCGAACGCAATGATAAACGACGCCCAGTTAAAGTAGCCGTTATACTTACCTATAAAACCAATATGCGGGAAGGGGATAGCCCAAGCCATGCCCAGTATGCCAAGCACCATCAGCGGTACAAAAAAGTAGTGCATCAGTTGGTTGGTTGGGTTTTGATGGCTGGCATCTAAACGCTTAAAGTACACGTCTATCTTGCGTTGATCGCCGGGTTTGGCCGGCTGAGGTTTAATGTTTGAATATTGCTTTCCCATAAAACAAAAAAGCCCTCTCCTATGTGTGAGGGAGGGCCTGTATAAGCTTCTTATTAATTACTTGGCAAACGCTACCGAACGGGTTTCCCTGATCACGGTAACCTTGATCTGACCAGGGTAGGTCATTTCTGTCTGGATGCGGTTGGAGATATCTGCCGCTAAGATCTCTGATTGTGCATCACTAATCTTTTCGCTTTCTACCACAACGCGTAATTCGCGGCCTGCCTGTATAGCAAATGTTTTTTCGACACCGGGGTACGATAATGCAAGCTCTTCAAGCTCTTTTAAGCGCTTGATGTAACCTTCTACAACTTCGCGCCTTGCACCCGGTCTTGCGCCTGAAATAGCGTCACAAACCTGTATTATTGGTGATAGCATCGATGTCATTTCCACCTCATCGTGGTGGGCGCCAATGGCATTACAAACTTCAGGGTGTTCTTTATATTTCTCGGCAAGCTGCATACCTAAAATTGCATGTGGCAATTCCGGGTTATCATCAGGCACTTTACCAATATCGTGCAGTAAACCTGCGCGTTTAGCCAATTTAACATTTAAGCCAAGTTCTGCTGCCATAGTAGCGCAGAAGTTTGCTACCTCGCGCGAGTGCTGTAACAGGTTTTGCCCGTATGATGAGCGGTAACGCATACGCCCTACCATCCTGATCAACTCGGGGTGAAGCCCGGTGATACCCAAATCGATAACGGTACGCTCGCCTATCTCAACAATTTCTTCTTCTATCTGCTTTTTGGTTTTAGCAACTACTTCCTCGATACGTGCCGGGTGGATACGTCCGTCTGTTACCAAACGGTGCATGGCCAAACGGGCGATCTCACGACGAACCGGGTCAAAGCCCGAAAGGATAATGGCCTCTGGTGTGTCATCCACAATGATCTCGATACCGGTTGCTGCTTCCAGCGCACGGATGTTACGACCTTCGCGACCGATGATACGGCCTTTAATCTCGTCATTTTCAATATTGAAGATAGATACCGTGTTCTCGATAGCACTTTCTGTAGCGGTACGCTGGATGGTTTGGATAACGATCTTTTTAGCCTCTTTGGTAGCGGTTAGCTTAGCTTCGTCAACAATATCCTTGATCTGCGCCATGGCCTTACTGCGTGCTTCTTCGCGCAGGTTGTCTACCAACTGATCGCGCGCCTCATCTGCTGATAAGCCGGCAATAGTCTCCAATTGCTGTACATGCTGGTTCTTCAGTATGTCAACCTCTTCCTGTTTTTTGATCAGGATATCGGTTTGGGCTTCCAGTTTTTTACGCGCGTTGTCTACTTCCGTTTCCTTGCGGGTCATGTTTTCCAGCTTCTGGTTAAAAGATTGCTCTTTTTGTTTGATGCCGTTCTCGCGTTGGTTTAATACGTTGTTTTTAGCGTTTACTTCCTGCTCATGCTCGGCTTTCATCTGCAAAAACTTCTCTTTTGCTTCAAGCTGGCGGTTCTTTTTAAGTATCTCAGCGTTGTTCTCAGCGTCTTTCAAGATCTTTTTTACCTTGTTCTGAGCATTTACTTCCTGGTCTTTAAAGAGTTTACGTAGCAGGAAACGCCCTATGACAATTCCTGTTGGGGTGCCCGCGAGCAGCCCAATAATGATGTATAATATGGTGTTCATTGGTTATTTAGGTTATAAAATAAAAAAACCGCAACTAAACTTCTAAGTGTCATGTATTGTTAAAACTTCTTGTCGGATGGAGTGGATCACGGGTTACCGTTAAATACACGATCAACGCATGCCTCTTTGTAATCCGAAGATATTGAAGCGTTAAGTTTTTAATAGTGAAACTTAAAATTTAACTGCGGTTAAATCTTAAAATGGCTCTGTTATATGTAAGAACGTTATTGTTTCGAAAAAAAATCGTTCAGTAAGTGATCCAATTGATAAACCTTTTCGGCTACCTCGGTATCATCCGTAGTAACTTTCTTATCCGCTTTTAATGACGATGTTGCATAATGCAGCACACACATCGAAAGCAAATCTTGTTTATCCCTAACCGCGTAATTCTCTTGATATTCTTTTATACGGTCGTTGATCAGCTTAGCTGCTCGTCTTATAATTTCCTCTTCTTCCATGTTTACCTTTAAGGGGTAAACTCTGTCAGCAATATTTATTTTTATTGAGATTTCTCCCATCTGAGCTTTTCACTTTCTGTATTACTTTTTCAGCAATACAATACACTTATCTATTTCCTGCACAAAGTCGTTAATTTTTTGCTTAATGTCAACACTTTTTTCATTTGTTTCTGAAAACGACTTTGCCAGCTTTAACACACGAAGCTTTTCTTCGAGGTCCTTGGTCTTGTTTGTACTGGCTTTTAGGGCCACATTTAATGCTTCACTTTCCAGTTTAAGCAGGTCATTCTCTTCCTGCAACGCAGCACAAAGCTCTATTAACCGCTCTGTTTTTTCTACAACTTTACTTAATTGTTCTGCTACTGAGGCCATTTATTTGGTTATTGGTTGATTGGGTTGATGGTGAATGGTTCTTGTTTACAACTACTTAACTACTCGCCAATCAACCACTCACTATTTACGGATCTCCGCTCCTGCTTCTTTGCCTAAATTATAAATTAATTTTTGCATCACGGCATCAACTGCTTTATCTGTTAGGGTTTTTTCGGTGTCTTGCAGCACAAAGCTTAACGCGTAAGATTTTTTGCCCGCAGGCAGTTTATCACCCTGGTAAACGTCAAATACATTTACTTCTTTCAGCAGTTTTTTGTCCGTCCGTCCGGCTATCTGCTTCAGTTGTCCGAAAGTAACGGACAGATCTACCAGCATACTCAGATCCCTGCGCACCGCCGGGAACTTTGATACTTCCTGGTAAACAATCACATTCTTGCGTACGGCATTCAGTACCACATCGAAGTTAAAATCGGCATAAAACACTTCTTTATCTACATCAACCTTTTTTAACGCGTTTGCACCTACCTGCCCAAATTTAACCAGTTGCTTGCCGTTAAGCATGTACTGTAAACCAAAGGCAAGTTTGCTGCAAGTGCTATCTTCAACCACCACATCGGTAATTTTAAGGCGCTTAAGAATACCATCTACAATAGCTTTAAGGTTGTAAAATGTTACCGGCTTTTGCTTTTGGTTCCATTGCTCGGCGATATCGGCGCCGGTGATGAAAATGCTGAAACGTTGTGTTTCGATATACTTATCTTCTTTGGTGTTATACACCTTGCCAAACTCGTAAAACTTCAAATTGGCATTGCGGCGGTTTTGGTTATAGGCGATAGCCTCTAAACCCGAGTATAACAGGGTTTGGCGCATAGCATCCAGGTCGCTGCTTAACGGGTTCACTATTTTTACGGCAGCTTCGAGGTTATCCGAATAAGCCAGTTTGGTAAGCGAATTGGCCAGCATCTCGTTAAAGCCGTTCGCGCTCAGCAGGTCGGAAATTACGTTTTGCACGGTATCTTTCTCGGGACGAACTGAATTATTCAGCGACGCCCTGATCTGGGTAGGGATCTCGATATTGTTGTAACCGTAAATGCGCAGTATCTCTTCCACCACATCCACATCGCGGGTTACATCCACACGGTACGGGGGTACTTCAAGCGATAAACCTTCGGTGGTTTCGTTAACGATCTTAATATCCAAAGCGGTAATAATGCTTTTGATGGTATCGTTACCAATGGCTTTACCGATCAGCCTGTCGATAGTGTTATAGGTGATCTCGACAGGGAACCCCGCTACCGGCTGCGGGTAATGGTCAAAAATTTCTGACGTAACCTTACCGCCTGCTACCTGCTGTATGAGCAGGGCCGCTCGTTTAAGGGCAAATACGGTCATATCCGGGTCGGTACCACGCTCAAAACGGAACGAGGCGTCTGTCTTTAACCCAAACCTTTTGGATGTTTTACGCACCGCTACAGCGTTGAAATAAGCACTTTCTAAAAAGATACCGGTAGTACTTTCGCTTACACCGCTTTTTGCACCGCCAAACACACCGGCAATACACATAGCCTCATCGGCATTGCATATCATCAGGTCATCGGCGCTTAGCTTACGGTCAACATCGTCTAAAGTTTTAAATACGGTGCCTTCGGTTACATTCTTTACAATAACCTTGTTGCCGGTTATGGCAGCAGCATCAAAAGCATGCAGGGGCTGCCCAAGTTCGTGCAGTATGTAATTGGTAACATCTACAACGTTGTTAATGCTTCGCACGCCTATTACGGCCAAACGCTCTTTTAACCACACGGGCGACTCGCCCACCTTAATATCAGAGATAGTTAAGCCACTATACCTTGGGGCGGCAGCTTCATTCTGTACCACCACCTGTATAGGGTTGGTATCGCTATCAACCTTAAAGGCGCTTACATCGGGCTTTTTGATGCCCAGCTTTAAAAAAGCGGCAATATCACGTGCCGTACCCAGGTGCGATGCCGCGTCGGCACGGTTTGGGGTCAGGCCAATCTCGTACAGGTAATCGTCGTTCAGCTTAAAGTAATCTTTAGCTAAAGTGCCTACAGCAACATCGGCATCAAGCACCATAATACCCGCATGGTCATGCCCTAAGCCTATCTCATCTTCGGCACAGATCATCCCTTCGGATACCTCGCCCCTGATCTTCGATTTTTTGATGCTGAACGGCTCGCCAACGGTTGGGTATATGGTTGTACCCACGGTTGCCACTACTACTTTTTGGCCTGCCGCAACGTTATGCGCCCCGCAAACAATTTGCAGGTCCTCGCCCGTGCCTACATCTACCTTGGTAACATGCAGATGGTCGGAGTTGGCGTGATCAACACATTCTTTAACGTAACCTATCACCAGGGCTTCTAAACCGCCGGGGATGGCCTGCACCTTCTCGAGGCTCTCCACCTCTAAGCCGGTACCTGTAAGTATGGTAGATAATTCCTGAGGGGTTTTATCGGTATCAATAAATTCTTTAAGCCAGTTATACGATATCTTCATTATAGGAGAATGATAATCGGTAAAGATAGGATTTGGAGACGAAAGGTTAAAGGTAAAAGGAGAAAGGTTTTTGAAACACTATTCTCTTCCAACGAGAGGGGTGTCCGTCCGTCCGCAGATGCCGTTGCCTGCGGACAGTTACGGACGCTTCACCGGCTGTCCGCTTTTTGTCCGCCAATGTCGGCTCCCCCGGACGGACGGACACCCTTGCATTAGCAATATTAATGAAGTTTATTTTTAATAACCATTTGTAAATCAAATATTTATGTGTAAATTTGTATACTCCAAAGTAAACTTACAGAAACCACGTTACACAGCCGTCTGATTTTATATGTCTATATATATTAGTAAGGGAGGGGTATTATATAAACCCGTGGTTTATATGTTTTTAGCAGTACCAATAAAGTACCGGTGTGGATTAAGGTTGGTTACCAATTACGCTAACGTTGGGGATGTTAACGTTTATTTTTTGGCAATAAATTGATAGCTGTAGGGTATTGGGCTTTACTAAACAGAACGCTGTGCTGTCCGTCCGTCCGCAAGTGCGCACACTTCCGGACGGACGGACAGACAAAACATCGTTTAACTATTCGTCATCGGCGGTGCTGGTGTCATCATCATCCAGGTTAAGGGTATATGATGGCTCTGCGGCATCGTAGGCGCGTTGTGCCTGGCTGCTTTCGTCGGTTTCGCCAATATCTTCGTTGGTATCGTCAAACCCGTTGCCATGCACATCCTGCTGGCTCATCTGGTCTTCGTTTTCGGTTTGGCTTAGCTGATCATCCTGTTGTAACTGATCGTCCTGCTCTTTTGGTGCGTTTATCATAGTTTGCGGTTTTTAAGTTCTGTAATGATAGAACGTTGCAGGAGGCTGGTTGTTTGAACCGGGATTAAACAGATTTTAGCGATTAAGGGTAATGACGGTTGGGAACAAATTACAGCAACCCTTCATCCCCAAAGCTAAAGTACCCGCTATCGGTTATAATGAGATGATCCAGTACGTTAATATCCAGCATGCGGCCTGCATCGGCTATTTTTTTGGTGAGCACCAGGTCTTCCCTGCTTGGTTTTAAGTTGCCCGACGGATGGTTATGCACCATAATAATAGCGCTTGCCTGGTGCTGCAATGCCATGTGGAAGATGATCTTCGGGTCGGCAACAGTACCGCTTAAGCCACCTTTGCTCACCAATTCTTTAGCCAGCACTTTACTTGACCGGCCTATCAGCATGATCCAAAACTCTTCGTGGTTCAAATCCATTAAATGGCGGCGCATAATGTTGTAACCATCGCCGCTGCTCTTTACCTCGTCCAATACTTTTATTTCTGTATCGCCTCTTCTACGGCCTATTTCAAGGGCAGCTATAATAGATATTGCCTTGGCTTCGCCGATGCCTTTAAACTTGCTTAATTCGCTGATAGATGCCTTGCCAAGCTTGTTTAGGTCGTTCTCATAATGGTGCAGGATGCGCTTGCTTAGTTCAACGGCGCTTTCGTTGCGGCTGCCGCTACCTATTAATATGGCAATCAGCTCGGCATCCGTAAGCGCACGGCGGCCTTGCCCGCTTAGTTTTTCGCGCGGACGGTCTTCTTCGGCCCAGCTTTTAATACTTATTTTATTGGGGTAATCTTCCACAGGAGGTTAGGTTTTGTTTGCCTAAAGTAGGAAATAAAAAACAACAAAAAAGGGATAATGCATAATGCACAATCCCTTTAAAATATTATTAAATTAAGCTGTTAGCTTAAAGCGTTTACAAATTTAGTAAGCTTTGATTTGTTGTTCGAAGCTTTGTTTTTGTGGATAACATTCTTTTTAGCTAAACGATCTAACATTGAAATCACTTTAGATAATAAAGGAGCAGCGTCAACCTTGGTTGTAGTACCTCTTAATTTCTTAATTGCATTTCTGGTGGTTTTTGCCTGATACCTGTTACGCAGACGTTTAGCAGCGTTTGACCTGATTCTTTTTATGGATGATTTATGATTTGCCATCGTATAGCTTTGTTATTCTTTTCTTTATTTTGAGGTTGCAAATATAGGGACACATTTTTAAATATGCAAGCCTATTTACGTTATTTTTCAATTGTGGATAAATAAGGGGTTGTTCATAAGTTCTCCCGATAGGTATCGGGAGGTCTACAGTGAGGGTTTTGTCCGCAAACCGTCCGCAAGCAACGGCACATCCGGACGGACGGACAAAACAACGCAGCTGTACCTGCGTTTAATTTGTATGACCACAAACAGCACCAACCGTTTTAGCGATCGTGTAAACGATTACGTGAAATACCGCCCCGGATACCCTACCCTCATCATTGATTTTTTACAGCAGCAATTTGGCCTTGGCAACAATAAATTGGTAGCTGATATTGGCGCAGGTACAGGCATATCTACCGAATTATTTTTAAATGCCGGCTATCGGGTAATTGCCGTTGAACCTAACGTACATATGCGCAATAAAGCCATTAAACTATTGGGTAACTGGCCCGGCTTTAAGGCCCAAAACGGCACCGCCGAAGATACAGGCCTTGCAACCGCCGGTATTGATGCTGTTATTGCAGGGCAGGCCTTCCATTGGTTTGATGCTGAAAAGACCAGGGCCGAATTTGCACGGATCCTTAAACCAAACGGCATTATAGCGTTGATATGGAACGAAAGAAAGACTGGTTCGGCTTTTGAAAAGGAGTACGACGAGCTCATCATTAAACATGGCAAGGATTATGTGCAGGTAGACCACCGCAATATTAATGCAGCGCATATCGCCAAATTCTTCGCACCACAACCCTACGTACTGCAAACTTTTTATAACGAGCAGATCTTTGATTTTGACGGCGTGGTTGGCAGGTTAGCATCCTCATCATACATGCCAACAAAACACGGTGAAGGGTATGAGAATATGCTCAGCGATCTAAAAACGCTGTTTGATAAGTATCAGCAAAAAGGCCTCATCACCATTCAGTACGACACCAATGTATATGCCGAGCGGATAAATCTTACTTAATTTACTGATTATTTAATCATATTTACCCTATGAAACGGTTGTTTGCCTTGGTTTTATCGGGTTTATTTGTTGTTACGCTCTGCTCGTCGTGGGGTTTCTTTGCGCATTACCGCATCAACAGGCTTGCCGTTTTTACGCTACCTAAGAGCATGGCGGGATTTTACAGGGCCAATATCAACTTTATTACCGAACACGCCGTAAGCGCCGATAAAAAGCGTTACGTAGACAGCACCGAGGCACCTCACCACTTTTTTAATGCCGACCATTACGGCAAGCAACCTTTTAAGAGTGTGCCGCAACGATGGATAGACGCTGCCGCAAAATACTCCAGCGATACGCTAAACAAGTACGGCACCGTTCCCTGGGCTATCCAATCCAACTATTACTGGCTGGTAAAGGCCTTTAAGGCAAGGGATACCATGGCTATCCTCATCTCGTCGGCTAACTTGGCACATTACATTTCTGACGCCCATACGCCCCTGCACCTCACCCAAAATTACGACGGGCAGCTAACCAATCAGCAGGGCATCCATTCCCTTTGGGAAAGCCGCCTGCCCGAGTTGTTTAGCAACATCTATAACTACAACGTGGGCAAGGCAAAGTACATTAACAACCCGCTTGCCGAGGCCTTTAAGATTTGCCGAGCTTCGTTTAAAAGTGTTGATACTGTATTACATGTTGAACGGGCGCTAAATAAACCCTTCCCTCCCGCGCAAAAGTACACCATGGAGCAACGCGGTAACCGCAAGGTAAAAGCATACTCGGTGGCTTACAGCAGGGCCTATCATAGGCTGTTAAGGGGTATGGTTCAAAGGCAAATGAGGGCAAGCATCCTCAGCGTAGGCAGCTACTGGTTTTCGGCATGGGTAGATGCCGGGCAGCCTGATCTGGATAAGCTGATATTGAAACCACTAACCAAAGAAGAAAAGCAAAAGATAGACAAGGAAGAAACTTTGTATAAGGCCGGTAAAGTTTATACAGGCCTGTAATTATCAATTAGGCCGCTTCCTTTTTGCTGAATTTGCTTTTTAGTATGGCTAGTATTGGTGGTATGATAGATACCAGGATAATGATGATAGCAACCAACGAGAAGTTTTTTTCGATAAAATGCACTTTACCAAACCAAAACCCGCAGAACAGGAAGATCAGGATCCACGATACACCACCCACCACATTGTATAGCGTGTAACGGGTAAACGGCATATGCCCTACCCCGGCTACAAACGGCGCAACGGTACGTATTATCGGTATAAAACGACTAAATATCACCGCCTTACCGCCGTGCTTGTCAAAAAAAGCTTTGGTTTGCAGGTAGTAACTTAACTTTAAAATTTTGTTCTCTTCTTTAAATACCCTCGCTCCTAAAAACTTGCCCAAAAGGTAATTTACTGTATTACCAATAATAGCAGCAATGATCAGGATCACGGTAAGCAGATAAATATCAAGGCCCGATTTACCGCCGGCTATAAGTGCCCCTGCAGCAAATAATAACGAATCGCCGGGGAGGAACGGGGTTACAACAAAACCGGTTTCGGCAAATATGATGATGAAGATGATAAGGTAGGTCCAGCTTTGGTATTCGCTGGTTATCTGCACTAAATGCTTATCAATGTGTAATATGAAGTCGATTATGCTGTGTATTAATTCCAAGGCTTTAAATTTTAGCAAAAATAGAAAGATAATACGTATAGCCAACCTTTAATATTTAGTCCCCACCGGTAATGTATTCAACAGGATGTTGGCGTTATACTTGGCGCTATCGGTATTGTTAGATAGCCCGTAGAAATAAACGGTGTACAATTTACCATCGAGTACCGTAAAATTAGGTACTGGCGCAAGTACTACTAATGGCGCGTTTGTTGCTGCTACCTTAAAATTAAAAGCACCTGCAGTTACTTCAACAAAATCGGTTACTTTTTTGTAAGCAATGTTCTTAAATGCCACGGTATCGTTAAGCGACAAATTCATATTAATAGCCGAGGGAGCTGCATTTACAAACCGTACTTTACCCCTTCCGTTAGCGGGGACACTACCGGTATCAACGGTTAAAATTGTGGCAAGCGCACTATCTTTTCTTATACCTGTAACAAACCAGGTGTACGGCACACCGGCTTTTAACGAGCCGGGCAGCGTTAATAAATTTATTTGATTTATACCATTTGTAGTAGTGGAAGTGCGGATCTGTAAAGGTGTATCAATGCTGTTCACCAAAAAATAACCCGACGCGTTGGGATAGGAATAAACGACTGTACCTTGCTTTATAAAAAACGCATATAAGTTAAACGGCTGTATATCCGGGCTTAAATTAACGATCTGCAGCCTGGCGTTTGTGCCGCTGCTGGCGTTTACCCCTGTTTTACTACACGATTGTATTAACGGCAAAATCAACGAACCCAGTATGACCAAAGAAAGACCTAATAGTATGCCGCTTTTATTTTTATTAGCCATTATTATTGATTAATAATTAAACCTGTAGCAGGTGTTGTACTTACTACATCAGTTAATCCTGCTTTGGTGAATAATGTGTACGCACGTCCAATTTGCAAAATGCGTTCTTCCTGGCTTAACAATATTGTAGTGCCGGCTTTATAAATTTGTATGTTTTCTACACCTTCTTTTAATGTCAAAAATACTGATGTTGTTTTAAAGCTTCTTTTATTGATCCTAATACTTTTTTTTGAGTCATCTGTAAATACAATATCCACAGGCCCTAATTTTGGTGAGGTATGTACAAACCTTATAGACGAAACTTTATTTGATAGGGTGGATAGTGTATCTAAAGTAACGAATGAATTTTCCACTGTGCGGTCAATTGCATAAAATGAGTACACACCGGCCGAATCTAATTTGATGGGCACTGTAAATAACACATCGCCATGGCCAAACCTTTTTACCTGGTAATTTTGTTCGCCCAAAGGCGACTGGATATAGCCTGACGAACCTAAAGGATAGGTTGAGGATACATTATTTAGCCTGCTCCCATTCACATAAACATTCAGCGTATCGGCAGAGGCATTTATAAAATTCAGATAAGTTGTTGGGATCTTAGGCGGTGCTTCATCAAACTTTTTACATGCAGCCGCAGCCAAAAGCCCTATCAGAACAATAAAAACCGGTATTTTAAATTTCATCATTTATCAGCAGATGCTATATAACTCAATTATAACGAGTTTTGTTATAAGACGAACAAAAAAAGTCCGGCTGAAGTGCCGGACTTTTTTGTGGTTAAATAGTGAATGATTTGTTGGCGAGTAATTATAAGCGAGCGGCAACCACTCTTTACTTAACTATTCACCACTCACTAATTATGCATAACTATTAAGCATAACCGGCATAACCAGCATCAGTACGTCTTCGTTCTCGTCGCCACCTTGTGGTAATAATATACCTGCACGGTTAGGTGTCGACATCTCTAGCGATACCTCTTCGCAGTTTAAATTTTTCAGCATTTCTATCAGAAAACGGGCGTTAAAACCAATCTCCATATCCTCGCCTTCGTACTGGCAGCTCAGACGCTCGTGTGCCTCGTTGGCAAAATCAATATCTTCTGATGATATATTTAGTTCGCTTCCGTTAATTTTTAACCTAACCTGGTGGGTAGTTTTATTGGCATAAATAGCAACGCGGCTAAGCGAACCTAAGAACGCCAAACGATCAATAGCCAGTTTGTTAGGGTTTTCTTTAGGGATAACCGCTTCGTAGTCGGGGTAGCGTTCGTCAATTAAACGACACACCAAATTAATGTTGCCAAATTTAAAGAAAGCGCTTGTGCTATTATATTCTACAGAAACGTTAACATCATCTGCCGGCAAGGCCGATTTTAATAACGTTAAAGCTTTTTTTGGTAATATGAATGATGTTGTACTATCTGCCTTGGCATCTTTACGGCGGTAACGTACCAGCTTGTGGGCATCGGTAGCTACAAAGGTAAGGTGCTGGCTGCTTAGCTGGCAAAATACACCCGTCATGGCAGGGCGCAACTCATCGTTACTAACCGCAAATATGGTTTTGTTGATAGCCTCACCTAATACAGATGCAGGCAGGTTTACCGATGATGCGTTCTCCACAACCGGGATCTTCGGAAAATCTTCGCCGTTTTCGCCGCTCAGTTTGTATTTACCGTCTCCGGCGCTTATCTCAATGGCAAAGGTGGTATCGTCTACAGAAAAGGCTACAGGTTGCTCAGGTAACGATTTTAGGGTATCCAGTAATATTCGCGATGGTATGGCAATGCGGCCGTTTTCTTTAGCTTCTACTGCTAACGAGGTAGTCATGCTGGTTTGAAGGTCGGTAGCAGAAATGGTTAAGTTCCCTTCTTTTATCTCGAACAAAAAGTTTTCCAGTATAGGCAATACGGTGCTGTTGCTTAAAGCGCCGCTTACAGACTGTAATTGCTTAAGTAGTGTTGATGTGGAAACAATAAATCTCATAATGTCTAATAACTTTTATCTACCAAAAGTATAAAATTTAATGAGCATACTTTCGCCTGCGGATATAATGTTGAAAAATAGCAAATATTAACACTATGCCAATGGGTACAACATTATTTACGACCTGCCAAAACAGCTTTTCCTCTCGGATGCGGGCACGGTTCAGCAGTCGGATCTGGATCTCTTTGCTACGCAGCGCAATAAGGCCCGAATCATCGGTCATGTAATCGGCAATATTTAGCAGCAGGTTTTTGTTGCCATAGGTTTGATGGCTGTAATGGTCGTATCCAAGCGGGTATGGTGAGCCATCGGCACCTACCTGGTTGCGCAGGATGTCACCATCACTCAACACAATCATTTTAGTTGGTGTGCTTTGGGGCTGTACGGCCACCTTTTCGTTTAATCCCTCTGGCAGCGGGCGGTTTTTAAAATCAGACGTAAAGCTGCCTTCTAACAATACACCTGTAATTTTTGGTACGCTCCGGAAATCTTTGGGCTTTGGCTCATCCTGTAGGGCCTGTAACGACAGCACTTTGGGTGTACTTATTTTTTTATTGTAGGGCGATGAGGTAAGCAGTATGGTCTTCTCGATATTTTTGGTGTCCAGCAGATCGATGGTGCTTGCAAACTGGCTGGTAATGCCATCGAGGTTTTTCACAATGGGGTGCTTAGATAACGGCAAAAAAACCGGGTAATATAACCACTGCAGCATTTGTATCTGCGCCTGCCCGCCTGCGTTACCTGTAGTAACCGGGATGGGTGCGCAGTTCATATCAGCAATCAGATCATAGTTGACCCTCACTCCGTAACGAAATAACTGATCGTCCAGGTTCAGTTGTTTGTTAAAGGCCAGTTGCCCGCCGCCATGGCCGCGCAGGCTATCCAGTTCGGCGCTTACCTGGTCAATAGCCCAAAGCACACGGCCACCATGCATAATATATTGGTCTACCTTAAATTTTTCCAGTTCGGTAAAAGCTTTGTCGGGCTTGGCTATCACCAGCATGCCCACTTTAGTGAGGCTATCTATAGGTATGCTGGCAAGGTTGATGCGGCCTACTAAATATCCATCACCCAGTGAACGCATAGCATCATTAAGTTGCAGATCGGTAAGTTCGTTATGGCCTTCGGTGAAGCCTATTCGTTGTTTACCACCGTATACCGCTTTTTTTATGGCCGATGTAAAGGCATATTCTAAATTCTGGATAGAATTATTCAGGATCTCATCGGGCGAAAGGTTCATGTTGCTTTGCGATTGCAGCAGTTTAACGGGGATGCTTTTATCGCCATAAGTAACTAAAGCGTAAGGAAAGATCACTTTTTGCGATACGCCGTCATCGGTTTTAATACTTAGGTTTTGCGCCTCTATACCTTTGGCGGCCAAATCTTCATAAGCCTGGTTTTGCTGCTCGTTAGACAGGCCTTTTATAGGGTCAACAAAATCATATTTCAATTCGCTCCGGCTGTAGGCCTGCAAGTCGGCCAGCATATCTTTTACGGAGGTTTGCAGCTTTTTCATCCCCCCCGGGAAGTCTTTTCCGTCTAAATAAACGGTTACGTTAACGGGTTGCTTAAGGCTGTGCATCACGTTTCGGCTCACTGGCGATATGGTGAAACGTTTCTCTTTAGTAAAATCAAACCGGGTAAATAGCTTATCGGATACAATAGTTACGGCGGTTAAAGAAAACATGATGCCCAGGATGCTTAAAAACACCGTATTGATAAACTTTTTTCCTGCCTGCCTTTGCAATACAAACAGCGTAAGCCACAGGAAGAATATCACCAATACAATAAAATACATCAGATCACGGGTGTCTAACACGCCCCGGCTTATAGATTGATAATGCTCGTTTATCCCTAAGCCCTGTAACCTTAGGTTTTGAAGCGATAATATCGAACTTAGCGCATCGAACCCACTATAGAAAAAGAAACAAAGAAACACAGCGATTGTAAACGATATCACCTGGTTTTTACTTACCGATGAAGCAAACAAACCGATAGCCGCAAATGACGCGCCTAACAGGAATAAACCGATATAAGAGCCAATAACCGCACCGGTATCTATATTACCCTGCGGTGTACCCAACGTATAAACGCTGAAGTAGTAAACCAGCGTAGGCACCAATGCAAAAAGCACAATAACTACGCCTGCAAAATATTTACCTAAAACTATCTGGATATCCGTTAGGGGGCGGGTTAGCAAAAGCTCAAATGTACCCTCCCTCCGTTCCTCGGCAAGCGAGCGCATGGTGATGGCGGGCACCAAAAACATAAACAGGTATGGCGCGGTGCTAAACAAACTATCGAGCCCGGCGTAACCGTAAGCAAGGATGCTGGTATCAGGGAATACCCATAAAAACAAACCCAAAACCAACAGGAAAACGCCAATGGTGATATACGCCACCAACGAGCTTAAATAGGTTGTTATTTCTTTTTTGAGGATGCTGAACACTTTGTTGGAATTGTTATGAGTAAACGCCCGAAAATACGATTAATAGTGTGAACCTGAATTTTCAGAATTAAAGAATTTTCAAACATAAAATTCAGACATAAAATAAAACGCCCCACGATATATCGTGGGGCGTTCATATAAAGTTTTGGTTCTGATTTTAGAAACCGTATGCAATGCGCACGCCAACCTGGCTAATGGTGCCGTTGTGCGACCATCCCTCGTAACGCACGCCTATGTCAAAACCGCCTTCGAGTGCGTAACCTATACCTGGCGCATATGTAAATGCAGTACCGCCGCCACTTTCGGTGCTAAATGTTGCACCTAACTGGCCTTCGCCGTAAAAGCCCTGGTCAAAAAAGTATTTGATACCTGCTTTCAATGGCACAAAACCATTAGCACCACCACCAAAATTATCTTTAATTTTAAATGACGTATAACCACCAGATATGGTGAACAAGGTACCTACAGCAATAGGCGTTTCGTATTTAAGTGAACCGCCCAAACCAATGTCATAAACATTTTTGGCATTGCCCACGGGGATGCCGCCTTCGAAGCCGATACTGAATCTTGCTTTGTCGGACTGGGCCGACGCGGCGAATGAAACACCACCTACAATCGCTAATAACAACAATAATTTTTTCATGATTTTTTAGTTATGAGGTTGATTAATAGCAACAAATTTAAAAGATATCACAAATAATCAAAGCCAATCCAATAAAAAAGTCGTAAACGAAAAAAGCCCACCAACTAATGTTGGGGGGCTTTTGGATAGCATGTTGATAAATGTTAAAGGCTAAACGAGCCCCAACAAATATACTTGTACTTATAAATTAATAGCTACGCGAAGCGCCAACTGGCCTAATGTACCGTTATCTGACCATGCCTCGTAACGTACACCGGCTTCTAAGCCACCATCAAAGGTATAACCAACCCCCGGTGAGTAAACAAATGAGGTACCTGCACCATTTGCGGTACCAAATGCAGCACCTAACTGGCCTTCAAGAAAAAAGCGGCGGTCTGCATAATACTTAAGTCCTGCTTTTAAAGGCACAGCACCGTATGAACTAAAAAAGTTTTTGTACCTGTCTTTAATAATGAATGAACTATAACCTACCGATACATTAAAATAAGTGCTTGGCGCAATTGGAAGATCATATTTTAACGAACCGCCTACAACCGCGGTGTAAGCGGTAGATGCGTTGCCTACAGGTACGCCAAGCTCAAGGCCTAAACTAAATTTTCCGTCTTTTTTTGATTGTGCAAATGATGTGATAGATAGCCCGCAAACTACGGTCAAAAGAAGTAATACTTTTTTCATGATGTTAATTTATTGTAAATATTTAATACTAAAAGCACTTTTATGCCTTCGGAGTTAAGACAAGTTTATCACGAAAAGGTTTTTACCAAATAGAATTTTTCTGTAACCCCTACACGTTAGTGAGTTCTATAAAAATATTTTCGAGGGTTTTATCAGCATTTTTAGCTCGAAGGGATTGTAACGAGTCGTTAGCTACAATAACTCCCTTGTTGATAATAATTACCTGACTGCACACGGCCTCAACCTCCTGCATAATATGGGTTGATAGGATAATGGTTTTGGTTTTGCCCAGGTCAGTAATTAACTGGCGGATGCCTACCAATTGGTTGGGGTCGAGACCGGAGGTTGGTTCATCCAGTATCAGTACCTGCGGGTTGTGTAATATGGCTTGTGCCAACCCTACTCTTTGGCGATAGCCTTTTGATAGCTGGCCTATCTTTTTGTGCTGCTCGGGGCCAAGGCCGGTTTCTTCGATAACTTCGGTAATGCGTTTATCGGCATCTTTCATCCCGTGGATGCCCGCCACAAATGCCATCGACTCCTTCACATACATATCTGTATACAACGGGTTACTTTCGGGCAGGTAGCCAATGTTGCGTTTAACGCTTAACGGGGCTTTGCTGATATTAAACCCGCAAACCGATGCCATTCCCGATGTTTGGGGGATAAAGCAGGTAAGCATTTTCATGGTGGTAGATTTGCCCGCCCCATTTGGCCCCAAAAAGCCCAATACGCCCACGCCTGCTTTAAAACTGATACCATCCACAGCCTTTTGCTGCCCGTAAACTTTTGTTAATGCATCTACCACTATGCTCATGCGGTAAAGTTAGAGATTAAGTCGGAAAGTCCGAAGACCGCAAGTCTTAAAGATGACGAATCAAAGTTTCTCTTTCTTTCTTTCTGACTTTCAGACTTTCCTACTAAAAACTATCTTTGCCCCTATTATGAGCAAATCAACCGACGAACTTTTTAAGAATGTTATATCGCACAGTAAGGAATACGGCTTTGTTTTTCAGTCGAGCGAAATCTATGATGGCCTTAGCGCTGTTTACGATTACGGCCAAAACGGCTCGGAGTTAAAAAACAACATCAAAACCTACTGGTGGAAATCGATGGTGCAGATGCACGATAACATTGTCGGGATAGATTCGGCCATATTTATGCATCCAACCATCTGGAAAGCAAGCGGCCACGTTGACGGCTTTAGCGACCCGATGATTGACAATAAAGACAGCAACAAGCGCTACCGCGCCGACCAGTTACTGGAAGACCGCATAGCAAAACTTGATGAAGAAGGCAAAACCAGCGAAGCTGAGGAACTGCAGATAGAGATGGACAACGCCCTAAAAGCCGAAGACCTGCCCCGCCTGCGCGAACTCATCATCGAACAAAATATAAAATGCCCGGTAAGCGGCACCGCTAACTGGACAGACGTACGCCAGTTTAACCTGATGTTTAGCACACAGGTAGGCGCTATTGCCGATGAATCAGAAACCATCTACCTTCGCCCGGAAACTGCTCAGGGGATCTTTGTAAACTACCTTAATGTACAAAAATCTGGCAGGATGAAGATCCCGTTTGGTATTGCGCAAATTGGTAAGGCTTTCCGTAACGAGGTTATTGCCCGCCAGTTCATTATCCGCATGCGCGAGTTCGAGCAAATGGAGATGCAATACTTTGTACGCCCCGGCACGCAAAAAGAATGGTTTGCCAAGTGGAAAGAAGCCCGCTTAAAATGGCACCTTGCCTTGGGTACCGATGCTGCCAAATACCGTTACCACGAGCACACCAAGCTGGCACACTACGCTGATGCCGCTTACGACATCGAGTTTGAATTTCCGTTTGGATTTAAAGAGGTGGAAGGCATACACAGCCGTACCGATTTCGATTTAAGCCAGCACGAGAAATTCTCGCGTAAAAAAATGCAGTACTTTGACCCTGAACTGGGCGAGGATGGCAAGCCATACGGTAACTACATCCCTTACGTTATCGAAACTTCGATAGGTTTAGACAGGATGTTCCTGTTAACCATGATTAACGCTTACGAGGAAGAAGACCTGAGCACCGAGGAGAAACAGGATAGCCGCACCGTGCTGCGCCTGCACCCTTGCCTTGCCCCGGTTAAAGCCGCTATTTTCCCGCTGACCAAAAAAGATGGTTTGCCGGAAAAAGCCCGCGAAATAATGGACAGGTTGAAACTTGATTTCAATATCCAGTACGAGGAGAAAGATGCCATTGGTAAACGTTACCGCCGCCAGGATGCTATTGGTACACCTGTTTGTGTAACGATAGATCATCAAACGCTTGAAGATAACACCGTAACCATCCGCCACCGCGATAGCATGGCACAAGAACGTGTACCTGCCGACCAATTAGAAAAAATAATTGGCGATATGGTTAGCTGGAAAAATCTTTTAGGATAATTTATTAGTCCGAAAGTAAACGACGAACGAAAGTCTGTAATAACAAAAAAGCGCCAGTAATGGGCGCTTTTTTGTTTCCCAAAACAATTTTCTTACGCACTCCTTTTGTGTGTATATGAAAACACAAGTACATGTCTATAAAAATTAAAGATCAGCCGTTTTATATTCAAAGCACCATGGTGCTTTTTGGGCTTATATTGCTGGTATATGTAATGGTACAACTGGCAGATATACTGGTGCCACTTGCTTTCGCGGCATTTTTGGCCATATTGCTAAATCCTCTTGTTAATCGTTTAATGCGGTTTAAAATCCCGAAGGTACTCTCCATTGCCATTGCCATGCTGATAGCGATAATTGCGGTGGCAACGGTATTTTATTTCCTGAGCATACAGATAGTACAATTTGGCGATTCGTTGCCGATGCTGCAAAAGAAGTTTGAATCGATAACTGTCGAACTAAAAAACTGGATCCAACAGACATTTGGCGTTGAAATAAGCAAGCAGGAAAAAATGCTGAAAGATGCGTTAAACAACAGCCAGGCCATAGTGGGCAAAACAGTAAACGGTTTGCTGGGCACACTGGCTATTATATTCCTGCTGCCGGTTTATATCTTTTTAATGCTGCTTTACAAAACGCTTATTCTTAATTTTTTATACGAGGTGTTTTCTGAAGAGAATACTAAAAAAGTAAGTGATGTACTTAGCGAAACCAAAACTGCTATACAAAGCTATATTGTTGGTTTACTAATAGAAATGATCATCGTAGCTACCCTGAACTCTACCGCGCTGGTTTTATTAGGCGTTAAGTACGGCATCCTGATAGGCTGTGTAGGTGCTATCCTTAACCTGATCCCTTACCTGGGCGGCATCATCGCGATAGCATTACCTGTGCTGATGGCTACCGTTACTAAAGATGGTTACTCTACACAGTTAGGGGTGATTATCGCTTACATCGTAATCCAATTTATTGATAATAACATATTGGTGCCACGCATCGTATCATCTAAAGTGCAGATAAACGCACTGATATCCATCATAGTTGTGCTGCTTGGCAACGCGCTCTGGGGCGTATCGGGCATGTTCTTGTCTATCCCTTTTGTGGCAGTTTTAAAAATTGTTTTCGACCGAATAGACGACCTTAAACCATGGGGTAAACTACTTGGTGATAACATCCCAACCCACCACATGGGCGAACGATGGGGAAACCGGAGTAGGAAGAAAGTGGTGTTATCAGAAAAGTAAATGGTTCATAGATAATGGTTGATAGTTCATGGTAGCTGCAACAAAAAAAAGTCCGCGATTCAGTCGCAGACTTTTTTGTTATAAATCAATCAATGGCTATGATCTATGAACCATCAACTAAATCTTAATGACTTACCGGATTGTCAGCTTTGTTAAGCGTACCATTTGTGAACAATAGCGGGTTTACTTTTTTAGGGTCGCCCTGGTACACCCATATCATATTACCAATGTATTTGCGGAAAGCATCGCTTACTTGCGTTGGGGTTAGTTTTTTAACATCATCGGCAAAGGTTAAAGATCGCCTCCAGTTGTTGTGCAATACCTCGTTAGATGCTATTGAACCTGCCTGTGCGGTATTGGTTTCGTTCTTGTAGTAAAAACCGGTTAGGTAGGTAACCTTCATATCAGCCACATCGGCAGCATTGAAACCGTCTTTTTTGATCCTGTCAACAAGCTTATCAAAAACGGCGATGTATTTATTAGGTTCGGTAGTTGATACAGAAACTTTTGATACCGAGGTCGCCCCCCCGCTAAACCATGCAGAAGGCGCATACGACAGGCCGTTGTTGGTACGGATATCTAAAAAGTGCTTATCGTAAAAAATGCGCATAGCTACAGAAAAGGCATCATAATCCGCCATGCCCGGTGACGGACCGCTGCTTACACCTTCCACATAATTTGTAGCCAGATCGCGCTTTTCAGCAGAGAAGGTGGTTTTATAAACCCTAAAGAATGATTTTTTCAGTTCGAATGGCGCGCCTTGTTTGATTGTGTTTAGCAGGCCTTTCACTTTCGCTTCAATATCGGCACGTTCAAGATCGGCAACTACCACTATCACCATACGCGATTTGGTTAGGATGGAGTGGTAGTAGTTTTTTGTCTCCAAGGCGGTAAGCGGCGTTATGGTTGCGGCAGTACCGTTAGGGTCCTTTGCATAATCGCGGCCGTTAAAGGCAACCTTATCCGCGTATTTATCAATAGCGTTATCCGGGTCAGAGTCTTCTGATTTAATCTGGCTTAACTGGTCCTGCTTAATGCGTTCAAACTCTTTTGCATCAAACCTGGGGATAGTTATGGCCTCCACATACAAGGGCCAGGCCGTTGCCAGATCGCTTTTTATACAGTTTACTTTTATTACCGAATAGTTTTTGAGCGCAACACCATAAACAGCAGCACTAATTTTATCCAGTTGGTTTTTAAAAGCGTTTTTATCGTGCTTAAGCGTTCCGCATTCGTTTAAGGCGTTCATGGCCATAGCCTCAATACCTGCCTTGTTTGCGGGGTGATTTTGTACACCACCTTTTATTACAGTTTGTATCTCTACAATATCGTTACCGCTTGGCTGTACAATAACCTTTACGCCATCAACCATCATTTCATAAGCTTTTTGCTGTGCCGAGGCGGGGTTAAAAACTGAGTTTGCTGCAGCAATAAGCATTACATATATATATTTCTTCATCATGATCTGTTTAAATTATTTAGCTACAAAAAATGAAGCCACATTGGCCACTTTATTTGCCTCGGGCGTTAATATAATACCAGACACTACCTGTTTACCTACAATGTAAGTGTTCATATATTTGGCAATATCCACACGGGTAACCTTTTGATAATTATCCGTTAGGTCGGTATAGTAATTAAACGAGGTACTGCACCAGTTAAAGCTTAACTGTGATGGCAGCGACGACGGCTTCTCCAACTCACGACTATGCTGGCGAAGCAAAATGGCCTTCGCATCGGTCAATTGTTCGTCGGTGTAATAATCAGCTTTGCCCCACTGGCTCATTTGCTTTTGCACCTCATCGTAGCACTCTTTAACTTTTGTTGGGTTAGGGCTCACAATAAGTGATATCATGCCGGGGTAACGGCCTGTACTATAACTTAAGTTTGCTGATGATGCCAGGCCTTTATCAACAAGTGCCTGCTGTAGTTTTGACGAGTTTAGGCCAAGCACAGTAGTGTAAACATCTGCCGCTATGGTAGATGCAGAATCTGTCATATACGCCGGGCCCTGCCATCCAAACCACATCAGCGGCGATTGCGCTATCGACATTTCTTTTACAAACGCCACACTTTTTTCCACCGGTTTAAAGGCCGGGATAGGGTATTTTACAAGCGGGTCGAAGCCACTATTGGCCCAATCCCCAAAAATATCTTCTACTTTTTTAAAGGCTGCTTCGTGCTTTACATCCCCACAAATTATAAGCAGGCTATTATTAGGGAAATAGTATTTGTTTTTGATGATGATCATCTTCCCGGGCGTGGCCGTATTGATCACTTCGTGGATCCCTATGGGCATTTTGCGGGTAATGAGGTCTCCCCAAAGATTTTTGCTGATATCGTAGTATAGCTGGAAACCCGGGCTGCTCTCATTACGCTGAAATTCACCATCAACAACCGGGCGTTCCTTTTTCATATCCTCTTCACGGTATATAGGGAAACGGATTGAAGCATTGATGAGCTTTAGGCCGCCGTCGAGGCTATCCTTACCAACAGTAAAGTAGTAGTTTACACGCTCGTTACCGGTAGTACCATTCCAGATAGCGCCAAGTTCTTGAGTGCGTTTCAGGAATTTTTCTTGTGTGGGGTAATCCTTATTGGCCTTAAAAAACATGTGCTCAAAAAGGTGCGATAAGCCGCTGTACTCGGGGCCCTCGGTGTAAGCACCATTTTTTACAGCAATTTCGATAGTGCTAAGCGGCACTTTGCTGTTCTCGATAATAACAACATCTAATCCGTTTGGCAGTTTTTTGTAAAAGTAGCCTTCGGGCAGCCGGGGTTGGGCAACCGCGTATAGGGCACATAGCATCCCCACGGCGGTCATCGTTAATATTTTAGTGATTTTTAGTGTCATATACTTGTTTTGATATGAGGTTAGATTATGATACCCCTAATATATTACAACTAATTTGAAAATAGCTAAAGGTTGTTACCGAAACTTGATCACCACCTTTTTGCCCGATACATTTTCCAGGAATGGTTTAAAGATCAGGTTGGCATTCTCGCGGGCTTTACCTAAAAGGTTCATGTCGGTGGCGGTAGTAAGCATTTTCTTTTCGGCCAGTTTGTACACATCCTCTACTATAGCGCGTGCCTTATCGGGGAACCAAACGCCCGATACATCATACACCTTCGACTTTTGGTGATCGAGTTTTACATAACAGATCTCGGGCTGGGGCAAAGTAATTTCAACAGTATCTTTACTTTGGCTGATGTCTCCCCGCTTAACTTTAGTAAGATCGATACAAGCAGTAACCTCTCCTACGGCAACAAACAGCACGCGCGAATCGGGCAACAGGCTGTACAATTCTTTCTTCTCCACTACATCTTTCATGGCATATTTAACCAGTTCCAGTTTCCCCATGCTTATTACACGCGATACCATTGCGTCTTCAGTAACCTCGGTACGGGTAGTGTTAAATTCATGTTTGATGTAAAAGAAAAGGAAGATCAAAAACCCGGTGATCACCAATGCGAATACAAGGGTAAGCGATATTTTAGAACGCTGGGTATTTAACATGCTACGGCTATTTACACATACCTACAAACAAAAATAGCGATGGTTTGCACCACCGCTATTAATAAGAATATTTGATACTTAATTTATGCGTATGTAACGTTTAATGTAATTGGCACACTAAGCGCTTTTGATATAATACAGCCGGTTTTAGCGCCTTCTGCAACTTCTTTAAATTTGGCTTCGTCTATACCGTCAATAACAGACGCTTTCATTTCCAGGTGGATTCCTTTAATTTCTAAAGCCTGCATATCCAGGTCCAGGATAGCGTCAGTAGTTAAATCACCCGGTGTGATGCCTTGCTGGGTTAAAGCAGCCCCAACAGCCATTGTAAAACAACCTGCATGCGCTGCAGCTATCAGTTCTTCGGGATTGGTGCCTAAGCCATCCGCAAAGCGGGTTTTGAATGAATATTGTGTTTTGTTAAGGATGGTACTTTGTGTGGTTATTTCGCCTTTACCTTCTTGTAAGGTGCCATTCCAATGTGCATTCGCTGTACGTTTCATAATGTTATGTTTTTCTAAGTTTTTGCTAATTTAATAATATGTTGGGTTGAACTGAAATTTTACATATTAAGTAATCGTAAATATCATGCGGTTATTTCTCTCACCCCGACTACGCTTCGCTGGTCGACCTCTCTGCTGCGCAAAGAAGGTGAAACTTTTTTATTTGCTCCCTTTTCTTCGTAGAGCTACTGGGGAGAGGATCCTACCATTTCGCGCGTTCATACTGCACCGGCCATTTAAAGTCGATGCCCAATTCATGCGCAGCACGCAACGGGAAGTGCGGATCGCGTAATAATTCGCGAGCCATCATTACCATATCTGCCTGGCCGGTTTCGATGATCTGGTTTGCTTGTTTTGCTTCGGTTATTAAGCCGACAGCACCAGTCAGGATATTGGTATGTTTCTTTATCGCTTCGGCAAATTCAACCTGGTAACCAGGTTTTAACGGGATTTGCGCGCCGGCAACGTTACCACCTGTTGAGCTATCGATCAGGTCGACACCCTTTTCGCTTAGTACTTTTGCTAACGCGATGGAATCTTCTATAGTCCATGCACCTTCTGTCCAGTCAGTTGTTGAAAGGCGAACGAACAGCGGCAGATCCGCAGACCAAACTTCGTTAACGGCATCAATAACCTCCAACAAGAACCGGCTGCGGTTTTCAAAGGATCCGCCATATTCATCGGTACGTTTATTACAATACGGAGAAAGGAACTCGTTAATTAAATAACCATGTGCTCCATGCAATTCAATCACCTTAAAACCAGCTTTTAAAGAACGATCTGCAGCGGCTTTAAAATCGGCTATAACTTTATTAATTCCGGCTTTATCAAGTTCCAAAGGCGCGGTTTCGCTGCGACTAAATGCCAATGCACTCGGCGCTACAGATAACCAGCCGTTCTCTTCGTCTGGCTGAATTTGTTTACCGCCGTTCCAGGGTTGCTGGTGACTTGCTTTACGGCCTGCATGTGCTAATTGTACACCTGCATAGGCGCCTTGTTCTTCAATAAAACTCGTTATTTCTTTCAGCTTTGCGATGTGTTCGTCCTTCCAGATCCCTAAATCAGCAAAGCTGATGCGGCCTTCGGGTGATACTGCTGTAGCTTCGGTTATTATCAACCCTGCACCACCAACAGCCCTTGCTCCTAAATGCACCAGGTGCCAGTTATCAGCAAAACCATCGGTGCTAGAGTATTCGCACATTGGCGACACTACGATGCGGTTCTTAAATTCGATACTTTTTATTTTGATTGGAGAAAACAGATTTGGCATGTTGTGATTATTTGATTTGCAAATATGAATAAGTAACACAAACCGTGATTCATGGTTTTGTCATTAACATAGCCGTAATGTTTAATTTACTCAAAAATGAAGAAAGCTAAAATAAGTACAAATAGCTACGCCGGGGCGTCAGCAAATTTGTCGGTTTCCTTTTTACTTTTTACCAACAGTACTTCGTCGGCATCAAGCAGCAGGTAGCCATATTCGTAACAGAAAAAGTAGCGCGCTCCGGCCTGGGTTTTAAAACTGCTTGTAAAGTAATCAAAATCAAAACCCTTCACCAGCATTTTTTCGCGGTTGGTTTTGATTTTACCTGTGGGGTTTAGTTCTTCAATTATCCTGCGGTTTCGCCTTAAAATATTGTTGATGTTGCGTACCAAATTATAACTATTGCTATTAAGCTGGTTGTTATAATTGTTACGGCATAAATCGTTACAAAACTTTTTATCGGCCCTGCCATGCAGGGTTGTACCGCAGTCCAGGCATTTTCTTTCAGCTATCATACCCTAAAGGTAGCAAATAAATTATCCGTTTGCAAGCGTTTGCAAACGGATACAATCGCTTATAACTATTTACTAACCGACTAACCCTCAAACCATACTGCATGTTTGTGACATCAATAAATATTTAAATATTAAACTTAATACAAAATGGCAACTATTAAAAACAGTGTAAGGTTAATTGGCAACATAGGCATGGACCCGGATGTAAGGACATTTGATAACAACCGTAAAATGGCCCGGTTATCAATAGCCACCAACGAGAGTTATAAGAATGATAAAGGCGAAAAAGTTACCGATACGCAATGGCACAACATAGTGCTTTGGGGCGCACAGGCCACCATGGCCGAAAGCTATCTTAAAAAAGGTGATGCGGTGATTGTTGAAGGCAAACTGGCATCGCGTGTTTATGCTGATAAGGATGGCGTAAAACGCTACGTTACCGAAGTTGTTGTGAACGAGTTTGTAAAAATGGGGAGTAAGGAATAAAGCACAATTATTATCAGAATCAATTGTTACTAAAATGAATATAAAAAAGATACTATCCTTAGCTCTATTAATTATACTCTCCGTAACAGGCTGTAAAAAAGAACAAAAATTTTGTTGGAAATGTACAATATATAAGTTGAACTCGAAAGGTAACTTATACTTTTAACCCATAATAAGCACCGAGTGCTATAAAACCGAAAAAAAACAAGGGCGGTAGAAAAAATAAACACCAAAACTATGCAAGTTTTTAACGGCAATAATTATCAAACTAATACGGTATAATCTGTGAGTTGTAAATTGGATCAATAATTAAACTATGCCCGCGATTACAATGTATTCGCGGGCATAGTTTACTTTATTATGGCGTAGATACAGCAACCGGCAAGATTTTTCCGTTAAAGAAACGGTGGCCCGAAACCGCGAAATCGGCGATATACTTACCCATTTCAAAGGCCATAACCGGCGATTCATAACCCGGGAAAGCTTGCTCCAACATCTCTGTTTGTGCCGAGCCCAAAGCCAGGCAGTTTACCTTGATGCCTTGCTCAACCAGTTCCTGCGCAAGGCATTCGGTAAGGGTATGCAAAGCAGCCTTGCTTGCGGAATAAGCCGATAGTCCGTTAAACTTCGCACTTCCCTGGAAACCGCCCATGCTACCTATGTTGAGGATATGCGAACCATCACCCATAAACTTTAATAAACTTTGAATAATGCGTACATGGCCTATATAGTTGCTTTGGAGCATTTCTACAAAGTCACTTTCCTGCAGTTGCAAAAAAGGTTTATTGATGAGCACGCCAGCGTTGTTAATAAGCACATCAACCTTGCCATCAAAATTAGCGGTTACAAACTGCTCTAAACCGGCGTAATCGTCATGTACAATATCAAACGCAATCGCAAAAACCTCACAATCAGGATTTAAGCTTTTGGCAATTTCTAACAAACGGGTAAGTTTATCCTGCGAACGCGCAAGAGCCATAACTTTGTGTTTACCCGATAAGATCAATTCCAATACAGCTTCAAATCCTACGCCGCTGCTGGCGCCTGTTATAATGATGTTCATAGATAGCCCCCTATCCCCCTGAAGGAGGAATAAAATAGTTGTTTGGCAAATTTAATGGAAGATCTCAAACTATCAACTTCTCCTCTACCGGATGTTTGATAAGATACAGGCCATCGCTTATTAGCTTCTTATATTCAGGTTCGTTAATTGCTTTATTTTCAAGGAATTGACGGATTTCATCGGCTATATTTGGCTCTGCATCTTCATGGTCTAAAAGCTCCATAATCTCTAATGCGCACAGCCAATCGCTATGATGGAACTTTTGCAGCATCATCCATACGTTACCTAAAAAGCCAAGGTCGCCGCCGGTGTGGCGGCGGTTGCGTACCTGCTGGTACAGCTTGTGTAACTCCTTGGTATTGTGGTCATAACCTGAACGGTGGGTGCCTGTGCTCGATTTATAAGCTATCTCCAGAAACGCGTCCTTATCGGCTGCGCCGCAATAAACGGAGGTAATTTTTTCGCCTACCGCCATGTCGTAAACGCCCCATGATGGGTCAAAAAGGACGCGCATTTTTTCACCCAAAACCGTACATTTTTCGACCTTGATTAGCACTATTTTGTTACTTTCTGCACTTATTTTTGACACTTTACCGGACAAGGTAACACCGCTCTCAAAAGTCAGGGAAATTTCGTTGCCGGTTTCAATTCCGGCGGCTTTCAGATCATCGGCAGTAAAATCTTCGAGTGGCTTATCGAAACCTTTTAACCTGCCAACCGGCGAGCTGAAACCATCCTGATGATACCTTTTGCCATGGCCTTTTAACTGTTTGTTGCCAACGGCCAGCGCGGCCTCTCCGGTAGTTTTGATAAAGGTGGGATTGCCTCTCTCATCAGCCTTAAATTCTGTAAACGTACCCGAAACCTGCAAACCCGAACTATAAACCGCCGTACAGGTATTTTTACTTTCGATAGCTTTTTGAAGCCCGTATGCCCCGCCACGGCGGAACGACATGGTGTCGGCAAACTGCTCCAGCACATCTATCAGGTTTTGGAAAGTTGGTGTTACAAAAAGCTGTGGTTGCGTTTTGGTGATGTCGTAACTGTAATTTACCGCATCTATGGTGTAAGGAAGCTTCTTCACCTCGTCCAGCATGCAACTGGCACTTTCGCCGATGGATGACAGCAGGCCGGCACCATAAATCTTTGGCGCTTTTAAAGTACCAATCAAGCCATACTCTACCGTCCACCAGTGCAGGCGGCTTAGCAGGGCCATTTCAGATGGTTCGCCCATGTTGTCCTGGTGCCAGGAAACAAGTTCGTCAGCCTTCTTAATTTCGGCCTCATCGGCATCGGGCATTTCTTTTAATATAGATAAGGCGCGGATAGCCTCATACAATTCAAAATCCTGCGCGCTAAACATAGCTTTGGCCCCTATGGACCCAAAGTAGCTTAGGTACTCGTGGTAATCCTTATCGGCAATAATTGGCGCGTGGCCCGCCGACTCGTGGATGATATCCGGCGCTGGGGTATATTCAATATGTTTTAACTGGCGGATGTCGGCAGCGATAACCAGCACGCGGTAAGCCTGGTACTCCATAAAGGCCGCGGGTGGTATAAAGCCATCAACCGTTACAGCGCCCCAGCCAATTTTGGCTAAAGCGTTATTCATGTCTTGTAGATCAGGGATCTTCTCTATGGTTAACCCCGCCTTTTGCAGGCCGGGGATATATGGGTAGTAAGCAACATCTTTAAGGTAGCTGTAGTTCTGGCGCATTACGTAACGCCACACGGCGTGGTCTACCGGGGTGTAATGCCCGTAGTGCTGGTCAACAATAAATTGCTTTAAATGGCGGGGCAACGCCGCAACCTGCGGGTTGTTAAAATCATTAAAATCGCTCATTTCAAAATCAGGTTTACTAAAATAGAAACACGAAATTAGGAAATAAGGTTTAGCTAAAAGCCGATTGTATCAGATAAATTGCAAAGATATTACCTTTTATTGGGATGCAAAAAACCAATTCAGTATTAAATGTTTTAAACCTGTTTATTTTCAGAATTATCTTCTGTTTTAGGCAAACCCTCTTCTAAACGGCTCGGGCGTAGTACATAATAAATACCCGATAATGCCACGATGATAGAGATGAGGTAAAAGGAGATGGGCAGGAAAACCGCCAGGTCAACATCCATCGGGAAAACCTTGGTCAGCTGCTGAAAAACGGTTTCACGGATACCGGCACCACCTACGCTGATAGGGATAATAGTAGCCAGGGCCGAGATCAAAAATGAAAGCAAATAAGGCGAGAACTTACCGGTAAAATCCTGCCCAAACAATATGAAAACGATAGCGGAAACCTGTAAACTTTGTACTACCAAAGCTTTTAAATGCGCCTGCCAAAAATAATGGGTGTACTCCCTAAAGAATTTATAAGCCACAAAGTAATAAATTAGCGAGGCCACCACAAAAATACTCAACGGAATCCCGATGTGGATATCTATCTGCGGGATCAAAAATATCAGCGCAACAGTAATTAAGCCAATCGCCCATAGGCCGCTCAGCCTATCGAACATTATCGCCCAAAACACCTTTTTGGCAGGTAGTTTATAAGTTTTATTTAAAAGGTAGATCTTGTATCCATCGCCCCCGATGCCACCCGGCAGCAGGAAATTATAGAATAAGCCCAGCAGGTACAAACGGAAGTTGAACCGTGGGTCGAGCTTTAGTTTGATAGACTTAAAGAAGCTTGATAAGCGCCACGACGACATGATCATCGAAAGAAAGAAACAAACCAACGCGGCAAGCATCCACCAGTAATTGGCGTGGACAAGCCTAAGCTTAACCTTTTGCAACGGCACTTTGCTAAACACATAATACAGCAGTGCAGCTGTCACCGCGAATTTAAGTACCAGTTTGGTGATACCCCACAGGCGTTGTTTTAACGTTTTGGGGGCAACCAATTCCTGCGCTTCGTCCTCTTCGGCTTGTGCTAAGTCTTTCATTACCTGCAAAGCTATGTTTTTTTTGGATTACACCGATTTCTTTAGATTGATTTTACAGCTTTTAACATTTAATTGCCATATCAAGTCGAAGTGAATCATTCTTAATCGGTGTAATTCTAAACCATCAAAACGGTGTAATCATTCATTAATATCGGTGAAACCACCAATCAAATCCTTATTTTTGCATCAAATTTCTATCAGATATGAGTAAGGTAAAAGTTGGGATAGTGCAGATGACCTGCACTGCAAATAAGCAGGAAAACCTGGATAAAGCTATTGTTAAAGTACGCGAAGCAGCCGCCAATGGCGCGCAGATCGTTTGCCTGCAGGAGCTTTTTACATCGCTGTATTTTTGCGATGTGGAAGATTACGATAACTTTAAGTTAGCTGAACCTATCCCCGGCCCATCAACCGATGCTTTGCAAAAAGTAGCCGGCGAACTGGGTGTGGTGATCATCGCCTCGTTATTTGAGAAACGCGCACAGGGCGTTTACCACAATACCACCGCCGTTTTAGATGCCGATGGCAGCTACCTGGGCAAATACCGTAAAATGCACATCCCGGATGATCCGGGCTTTTACGAGAAATTTTACTTTACCCCCGGCGACCTGGGTTACAAGGTTTTCAAAACCAAATTCGCTACCATAGGCGTACTCATCTGCTGGGACCAATGGTACCCCGAAGCTGCCCGTATTACCGCGCTAATGGGTGCCGAGATCTTGTTTTACCCTACCGCTATCGGCTGGGCAACCACGCAGGACGAAGTCACAAATACTAAACAATACAATGCCTGGCAAACCATCCAACGCAGCCATGCTGTTGCCAATGGCGTACACGTAGTAAGTGTAAACCGTGTTGGCGAAGAAGCCGGCGTAAAATTTTGGGGTGGCTCGTTCTTTGCCGACCCGTTTGGCGAACTTTTGCATCAAACTACCGTTGAACAGGAAGAAGTGATCGTTAAAGAACTTGACCTGGCTACCAGTGATTATTACCGCAGCCACTGGCCGTTTTTACGCGACAGAAGGATTGACAGCTATCAACCGATAACAAAACGCCTGTTAGATAACGATTAATTATAGTTAACCGACCATTAACCCCCGCGTTATTGCGAGGTACGAAGCAATCTCTTAGTCTCACCCTGCCCTCTCCAAAGGAGAGGGTAAAAAGAGATTAAAGCCCTCTCCTTTGGAGAGGATTTAGGTGAGGCTTCCTCGCAATGACGGTTTTAATAAACCCCATAACATGAACCATCGACCATCGACTATGGACAAAAATACTCTACCAATCGGCTTCCACTTCCCTGCTGAATGGGCAAAACATACTGCCACCTGGTTAAGCTGGCCTCACAAAGAGGCCTCTTGGCCTGGGAAACTGAAACTGATATACGGTAAGTATGCCGAGTTTATTAAAGTTGTCACCGAGGGTGAGCTGGTTCGCATAAACACTGTTGATGAGCAGATGACGGCTTTTGCAAAACAACAATTACAGCTTGTTGGCGCCGACCTGAGCAAGGTTGAGTTTTTTGAATTTGGTACTAATGATGCCTGGTGCCGCGACCATGGCCCGGCGTTTTTGGTGAATTACGAAACCAAAGAAAAGGTAATTGTTGATTGGGGTTACAACGCCTGGGGCGATAAATACCCTCCGTATGATCTGGATGATGTTATCCCTACCAAAATAGCCAACCAATTTGGCCTACCGGTATACCATCCCGGTATTGTGATGGAAGGTGGCTCGGTTGATTTTAACGGTGCCGGTACATTAATAACTACTACCGCTTGTTTGCTGAATAAAAACCGTAACCCGCATTTAAACCAGCAGCAAATTGAAGAATACCTGCAAAATCATTATGGGGTGGAACAAATTCTTTGGCTGGGGGATGGAATTGTTGGCGACGACACCGATGGGCATATAGATGATATAACCCGCTTTGTTAACAAAGATACGGTTATTACAGTTGTGGAACAAAACAAGAACGACGAAAACTACCACCTGCTGCAGGAAAATCTGCAAACATTAAAAACCATGCGCCTGCTAAACGGCAAACAGCTAAATATTGTAGAGCTACCCATGCCCGAGCCGGTAATTTATGACGACCAGCGCCTGCCTGCATCATACGCCAATTTTTACATAGCCAATGCCGCGGTGGTTGTACCAACCTTCCGCTCACATCACGACGATAAAGCCCTGGATATTATTCAAGGCTGCTTCCCGGATAGAAAAGTTGTGGGTATAGATTCAACCGATATTATCTGGGGATTAGGAAGTTTCCATTGTTTAAGTCAGCAGGAACCGGCGGTGTAAGGGGTTAACTGACAATCATAACAACCGTAGAGACGCGATACCTCGCGTCTCCCTTAGAACGGTAACGAAACGGTAATTAATTGCAAATTTGAGACGCGAAGTATCGCGCCGCTACGATAAAATGGAAGATAAATACAAGAATAAACATCGCGTATCTTCAGCCAGATTAGAGGG
The DNA here is from genome assembly GCF_024055595.1 of Mucilaginibacter aurantiaciroseus. Lineage (GTDB taxonomy): Bacteria > Bacteroidota > Bacteroidia > Sphingobacteriales > Sphingobacteriaceae > Mucilaginibacter > Mucilaginibacter aurantiaciroseus. Next base: position 454,661 of record NZ_JAMXOF010000001.1, on the reverse strand, counting down.
TTGGGATTATGGCTCTCATGGCTCGTATTTCGTAACCATCTGCACCAAAGATCGCGCCCAGTATTTTGGAAAAATCGAAACTACCCTGCAAGGTATATCATCTTTACAAAAAACACATATTGCAAATGTTGCTTATGATAATTGGCTAAAAATTCCAGAATATCACCCTTATGTTGAATTAGATGAATTTATAATTATGCCCGATCATATTCATGGGATATTATTTATAAATAAGCCCGATAAAATAACCTGGGAATTAAATAAGGCTGGTTCTCAATCAAAGAATTTAGCTTCAGTAATCAGGGGATACAAGTCAGCAGTAAAACAATATGCAATGCTTAATGATATTGATTTTACCTGGCAACCCCGCTATTATGATAGGGTCATTAGGGATCAAAAAGAATATCTAAACATACAAGAATACATATACGACAATCCCGATAAGTGGGAACGGGATGGTAAGAGTTTTGAAAATCTTTACAAACCGTAGAGACGTGATACCTCGCGTATCCTTTAGGGCGGTCGACGAAATATTATTTAATTGCAAATTAGAGACGCGAAGTATCGCGTCTCTACGGAAAAATCCACCATCCATATACCCTATCCGAAATTTGCAAACCGGTAACGCAATTTTTTCACCGACAATTCTGCCACATTTACCGACTTCTTCAATCATATTGCCAATATTGAGTTTGCAGATGTGTAATCTTAAGTTAGTTTTGGTTAATATTTAAAATAGAACAACACCATGTCCGATCATATAGACGAAACAAACCGTACCCCAAAAAACAAGGTTTTAGCCGGGGTGATACTATTGGCAGTAGGCGGTGTACTGCTTGTAAAACAATTTAACTTTTTCTTTTTCCCCAACTGGTTGTTAAGCTGGCCTTTAGGGCTCATTGTTTTAGGCTTGTATTTTGGGGCTAAACATAACTTCCGTAAACCGGTATGGTTTATACTAATTATCATAGGAGCGTTCAATTTACTTGATGATATTTTCCCGAGGGTAAACTGGGGCGATATCGGTTTCCCGGTGATCCTGATCTCTTTCGGATTATGGATCATTATGCGTAAACGCAACGAGCCGGTTATCGCTAACAGCGACTACTGGGACAAAAAATATAAAGCCAACCCGTTTGGCAATACGGCTACAGCTACCGAAAAACCTTTGGCAAACTTTGATACCGAGGGCGCTGCCGGGCCGGAAACTGCCGAGCAGCCCATTGGCAGCATGCCACCACCCACACCGGATGATTACCTTAACGCTACCGCGATATTTGGCGGTGTTAACAAAACCATCCTGTCGAAAAACTTCCAGGGGGGCGATATTACCAACGTATTTGGTGGTACCGAACTCGACTTTACCCAGGCAGACATCCACGGCCGCGTTACTATCGATATTACACAGATGTTTGGCGGCACCAAGATCATCGTTCCTGCCAACTGGCATGTGGTGCCAGACCTGGCCGCTGTATTTGCCGGTGTAGACGATAAACGCATAAAAACCAGCAAGCCAAACCCTATAGAAAAGGTGCTGGTGCTTAAAGGGGTATCCATATTTGCGGGGGTAGATATTCGCAGCTATTAACAAAAATTTATAAACGTTTTGTCCGGGCCCTTTCTTTCGGAGAGGGTTTGAGTGAGACTTCACCTAAACAAAAAGCTTTGGCTTCATCACACATATCGCAATCAAAATTAATCGGGGCCTTCGCGGTCTGCGGGTTGGTGTGGACTGCCTTACAAGCATACATTATACATGGCTTCGGTTTCCCGTGGATGACCGCCGTGAACGATTCGGGCGTAAGCGCCCTGCTATTGGCAAGCGCGTGCTGGCTCATTAACAACAACCTGCGGTACTACCAGCCCGATAAAGAAAGCTACGTTTACCTGCTCATTTGGTGTGCCGCACTTGCGGGTGCATGTATAGCGGGCGTCCGTTATAGTATGCCACTGTTTAATATGGGGCAGGTTTATTTCAACTTCCTGCAGCAATCGTTGGTTATACGTTTTTTTACCCTGTTTTTAGCTATTGGTTGGATGGCCATGATCAGCGCCCTTTGGTATTCGCAGCTCGACCATAAAAAAACCGTAGAGCGCAAAACTGAGGCCGAGAAACTTGCCCGCGATGCCGAGTTATATAACCTTCGCCAGCAATTACAACCTCACTTTTTGTTCAACAGCTTAAACTCTATCAACGCGCTTATCGGTTTTAAGCCAGATGAAGCCCGGAGGATGATCCACCAGTTATCCGACTTTTTACGCGGGACATTAAAAAAAGATGATCAATTGTTAGTCCCCCTTAGTGATGAGCTTACACATTTAAATTTGTACCTGGATATTGAAAAGGTGCGTTTTGGGCACCGCCTGCAAACCGAAATAAGCTGCGATGATAAATGCGGCGAAGCCCTGCTGCCATCGTTACTGTTACAACCACTTGTAGAGAACGCCATTAAATTTGGCTTATATGATACTATAGAGGATGTTACCATCAGCGTACGGGCCGAAACCGAGGACCAATACCTGGTGATCATGATCCAAAACCCTTACGACCCAAAAACCAGCAGGCGCAGTAAAGGCACCGGTTTTGGCCTAAGCGGGGTACAGCGCAGGCTTTATTTGATATTTGCCCGTAATGATTTAATGGAAACTCACGCAAATGATAATATATTTACAACCATAATAAAAATACCGCAGTTATGATCAGCGCTTTAATAATTGACGACGAGCCTTTGGCCCGGATGGTTGTACAAGAATACTTACTGGATTTCCCCCTGATAACCGTACTGCAGGAATGCGGCGATGGTTTCGAGGGCCTAAAAGCCATCCAACAGCACCAGCCCGACCTGATATTTCTGGATGTGCAGATGCCCAAAATAAACGGCTTCGAGATGCTGGAACTGGTAGATAACCCACCTGCGGTAATCTTCGCGACAGCGTTTGACGAGTACGCTATTAAAGCATTTGAAACGCACGCGGTTGATTATCTTTTAAAGCCTTTTAGTAAAGAGCGTTTTACCAAAGCGATAGAAAAATTATTGGCCCAAGCCCCTGCAGGCCCTACCCCGGTAACCAAAACTAATCCGCTATTGGAAGAAGCCGCGCAATCGCCGGGGCAAAACGAGCGTATTGTAGTAAAAACCGGCACCAAAGTAAAGATCATAGCCGTGCAGGATGTAGAATACCTGCAAGCAGACGACGACTACGTAAGCGTTATCACAGCCGAAGGTGCCTTCCTGAAAAACAAGACTATGGCCTTCTTTGAGAAGACTTTAGACCCACGTTATTTTGTACGTGTTCACCGGTCCTACATCATAGCCATACAGCAAATTACCCGCTTAGACCCGTACGAGAAAGACAGCCACCTGGCCATCCTAAAATCGGGCGCTAAGATCCCGGTGAGCAAAACGGGGTATGTGAAATTGAAACAGGTGCTGGGGATCTAAGATCCCCTTACCTTGTTTTTAACGATTTTACAACTGCCAATGCCTGGTTGGAGTGCTCGGCGCCACTTAGCATGGCTTCGTAAGAGAAAGCGATATTGCCTTTTATGTCTACCACAAAAGTCTGCCTGCCGCTCATAAATAACTTTTTACGTACGCCGAACATTTTGTAAACCTTGTTTTCCGGATCGCTCAATAATATAAAGGGCAGTTTGTAGTGCTGCTCAAACTGTTTGTGGCTTGCTACCGTACCACTATTTATGCCTATTACTTTGGCACCGGCCTTAGTATAATCGTTAAAACTATCCCTAAAAGCACAGGCCTCTTTAGTGCAAACCATACTCTCATCTTTCGGATAAAAATAGATGACCAGGATATGCTTACCTATCTCGCCCTTAATGTTAAACGTTTTATCGTTTTGGTTCTTCAGCGTAAAAATAGGTACCGCATCGCCAACAGCTAAGGGCTTAGACGGGGTTTGTGCCGATAGCGATAGGCAAAACACAACAGTACAGGCAAGGGTGGCGAAAATATTTTTCATGAGTTGTTTATATATAGCAAGTACGTAGTATCTCAACAAATCGATTTAATTTTTGCATCAAAACACTATCAATGCCTCGTTCACATTCCGTTAATCCGGCAACATTTATCCTTCCAACTCAGCCGAATACTCGCCACGGCGGGCTGCATTGTTTATGCTAAGGCGTTTGTAAAGCAATTGCTGGGCTACGGCTACGTTCTCGTCTTTACCTTTCCAATGATCCATCGCCGGTTGCTGCACCGCGCGGGCGAACGAGAAAGTAAGCGCCCAGGGTAATTCATTTTTATATTTTACATGCATAGCATTCAAGTGTGCGCTCGCGTCCTGCGCCGCCTGCCCGCCCGAAAGGAATGCCACACCGGGCACTGCCGCCGGTACGCAACGCAATAAACATTGCACGGTTAAATCGGCCACCTGATCAATATCCGCTTGCACAGAGGCATCTGTACCTGAAAGCACCATATTCGGTTTCAATATCATTCCTTCCAGGTAAACGCGTTGTTTGATGAGCACTTCAAAAACTATATGTAAAACCCTTTGGGTAACCTCAAAGCAACGCTCAATAGTGTGGTTGCCGTCCATCAGTACTTCCGGTTCTACGATAGGGACCAGGCCGGCTTCCTGGCATAATGCAGCGTAGTGTGCAAGGGCATAGGCGTTGGCGTAAATACTGCCATCGGTAGGTGTGCCGTCACCAATGGTGATCACCGCCCGCCATTTGGCAAATTTTAAACCCAGCGCAGCATAATCCATTAATCTCTCACGCAAGCCATCTAATCCTTCTGTTAACTTTTCGTTAGGGAAAGCAGGCATATCTTTAGCCCCTTCATCCAGTTTTATCCCGGGGATAATTCCAGCATGTTCCAATATCTCAATAAAAGGCGTGCCGTCGGCAGTAGCTTGTTTGGTGGTTTCGCTAAACAGGATGGCACCGCTGATGCATTCGCCTAATTTTGGTGTGGTCACGATCAGTTCGCGGTATTTGCGGCGGTATTCTTCTGTTTGGGGGATGCCTGCTTCTTCGAAACGCTTATTGGCGGTAGGGATGCTCTCGTCCATGGCTAAAAGGCCTTTGTCGCCCGCCATTAACCTTTGTGCTATTGTTCTTAAACCTTGCTTATCCATGCATTATAAACAGCGTAACAACGCGCATTGTTTACAACGAACGACGGGTGTTTGTCATTTTCTAATATCCGCGGGATGTTGTAAAAATAATTTTCTGTATAATGGTTTTACATCAGCAACACCATCCAGGCCTCTTCTACCCTGCCTTCATCCAGTAACTGTTTAGCTTTTAAATGCAGTTGCAGATCGCGGGTTTGGCTGTCCCCAATGGTGGCATCAAATATCTCTTTCAATTCGTCGCTTTGCGAATAGGCTTCAATCGCATCATCAGTTGGTAAAGCAACCACATTACCCAGTTGCCCCAGGTTATTGCCTGTAAGCACTTTGGAGTTGCGGATGGCATACGGAACAGCATCTACCCCAATACCTATAGCAGACACGGGCTTTGCTACCTTAAACAAACTATCGGCGGTAACGCGGCAATACCAGTCGCCGCCAAGCCGGGCCACCTGGTCGGTTTTATGCTGATCTATAGAACCGTCGGCATTTAAAATATCTTCATTAATGTGGATCACCTTTACCTCCGCAATCACCAAATTACCGGCTCCCGGCGTATCACCCAGGCTGATAACCTCTCTCACTACACACTCCAATTGGATCTTAGATTCGGCCACGCGAGGTGGTTTCACCATGGTGGATGGCAGTTCGGTTAAGCCGGCTTTAATAAATTCGTTCACGCCGGCCGGATATTCCACGCTGGAAAGTGACATCTGCTGCACCATATCGTAATTAACGATATTGATGACACACTCGGGCACCTCTTTAATATTCTCCAGCGTATGCTTGGTGGTATTGTCCCTTACCCTGCGGCTCGGCGAGAAAACGCAAATCGGCGGGTTAACGCTGAACACGTTAAAAAAACTAAACGGACTTAAGTTTACATTACCATCCTTATCCACCGTTGAGGCCAGGCAAATAGGCCTCGGAGCCACCGCGTGGTTTAGGTATGACTGGATTTGTACGGGGGTGAGGTCGGCAGTGTTTAGTGATAACATTGTATAATAAAAAACCATGTCATTGCGAACGATAGCGTGGCAATCTCAGAGGACATGCGGATATGCTGAGATTGCCACGTCGCTACGCTCCTCGTAATGACACGGTGGTTGTAGACGGTCTTTTTTATTTCTTATTTCTTCAACCCTAAAATTGAAAACTCATCATTACTCTTTTTAATGATATTACCCAATACGCCAAGGCCGGTTATCTCCATTTCAACCAAATCGTTTGGTTGCAGCCATTGGGTTTGGTAATTGGCGTCATTCAATAATCCCGTACCATTCAGTTCCAGGAAACAGCCAGTGCCTACCGTACCCGAGCCTATCACGTCTCCTGGCAACACATCACATCCATAGGCGCAACGTTCTATGATCTCGGCGAAGGTCCAATCCATATCGGCCATGTTGCCGCTGCTTACTTCTACACCGTTTACATGGCATTTCATCACTAAATTATAGGTAACGCCGGTGTGGCCTTCTTTAGGGCTGGTTTTGTATTGCTCCAACTCATCGGGCGTAACCAACCACGGGCCTATCACGGTCGAAAAATCTTTGCCTTTTGCCGGGCCAAGGTTTAGCAGCATTTCTTCCATTTGCAGGGTGCGGGCGCTCATGTCGTTCATTATCATATATCCGGCTATGTAGCTGTCGGCCTCTGCCGCGCGGATATTGCGGCCTTTTTTATTGAGCACAACGGCTACTTCCAGTTCAAAATCGAGCTTCCGGAAATGGTCGGGCATACACTCGATCTCGCCGGGGCCTTGTATGGCGTTATGGTTGGTAAAGTAAAATATCGGGTACTGGTCAAACTCGGCTATCATATCCACCTTGCGGTTGCGGCGGGCAGCGGCAACGTGCTGGCGAAAGGCGTATCCATCGCGGCAGGATGTTGGATGCGGCACAGGTGCCGTCAGTTCATAAAACAATTCTTCCTTAGCCTCTAACTTGCCGCTTTTGATGGCCCCGTTCACCCGTTTAGCGTGCTCCATTAACTCATCGCCACCCCATAAAAATTCGTTCATGTTATCGGGTATCAGTTTATCGCACGAGTTTAGGTTATAGATATGGCCATTGATATAAATGCCCAAATGCTCCCGGTCTTCGGTTTTGTAGGATACTAATTTCATAAGGTATAATTGGTTTATTGGAAATCAAAAGTAGTAAAATAGTTGATTGAAATTATTTGTAGAGACGCGAAGTATTGTGTCTCTTTTTAGGAATAGTAACAATTTGCACATTTAGAGACGCGAAGTATCGCGCCACTACGACGTATTTTAACTCATCACCAATTAACCAATCACCACTCATCAATATTATGCTTGCATATTAAATTCCTATACCGTAATTTTGGTAACAATGATGAGTATTAAAAAACAGTTTTACTTTTCCCTCGGGCTTACTTCTATGAGTAACTCGTCTTCTTTCAGGGATGCTGTGCTCTCCAAGATCGCTTTGGCGCAATTCTAATTTTCTTGTTGAAAAGTTTTAAGGTTTAAAAAATGGAATGCTATTCCGACGAGCCTCTTTAAAACTATCCTGCCTTGCAAACGTTTAATTATAAATGATTTTAATACCGTAAGTTTTTCTTTTTCAAAACTTTACAACCTTAAAACATTCCAACTTTTAAACCAAAAAATCATGCCTATTTACCACACGTTAGGGTCTATCCCTCATAAGCGGCATACGCAATTCCGTAAGCCCGATGGCACTTTATACGCCGAAGAACTGGTATCAACCGAAGGTTTTTCGAGCCTGTATTCGCTGGTTTACCATGCGTATCCACCAACTATTGTAAAAGAGCTGGGCGAGCCTTATTCTGTTGAGCCGAAAATTGCCCGCGAAAAGCACCTGAAACATACCAGCCTCATCGGTTTTAACATACAGCCCGAAGACGATTACCTGAAAAGCCGAAAACCGGTTTTGGTAAACGCCGACCTGCATATTTCGCTTGCTGCCCCGCGCAAAAGCATGACCGACTATTTTTACAAGAACAGCCAGGCCGACGAGGTGATCTTCATCCACGTTGGCTCGGGTACTTTAAAAACGGGTTTCGGTAAGATAAAATTTGAATACGGCGATTACCTGGTTATCCCACGTGGCACCATTTACCAACTGGAATTTAATGATGAGAATAACCGCCTGTTTATTGTAGAAAGCTTTAGTCCGATACGTTCGCCAAAGCGTTACCGAAACGAGTACGGCCAATTGATGGAGCATTCGCCTTACTGCGAACGCGATATTAAACGCCCTACCAACCTGGAAACCATCGACCAAAAAGGCGATTTTAAGATCCTGATCAAAAAGCAGGGGCTTATCTATCCATATACCTACGGCACCCACCCTTTCGATTTTATTGGCTGGGATGGCTTCCATTACCCCTGGGCATTTTCCATTCACGATTTTGAGCCGATAACCGGCCGCGTACATCAACCGCCACCCGTACACCAAACTTTCGAGGGCCACAACTTCGTGATCTGCTCATTTGTTCCGAGGAAGTTCGACTATCACCCGCTATCTATCCCTGCGCCTTACAACCACAGCAATGTGGACAGCGATGAGGTACTATACTATGTGGATGGCGATTTTATGAGCCGCAAAAGCGTGGTTAAAGGGCAAATAACCCTGCACCCCGGCGGCATCCCGCATGGCCCTGCGCCGGGTTCGGTCGAGAAATCAATCGGTAAGGAATTTACAGATGAACTGGCCGTGATGATAGACCCTTTCCGCCCGCTGATGCTAACCGAAGATGCCGTGAATATAGAGGACGAAAGCTATTATAAAAGCTGGGTTATTTAAGGTGAAAGGTAAAAGGCTTTAAAAAATCACTAATTCGCTATTTCACTAAATCAATAATTAAAATAAGAAATGGAAACGTTTACATTAGATACAAAACCAACCACAACAGATTTTTTGCCGCTTAACGGTACGGATTATGTTGAATTTTATGTGGGCAACGCCAAGCAGGCAGCCCATTATTACAAAACCGCTTTTGGGTTCCAGGATCTGGCATACTCGGGTCCTGAAACCGGCGTGCGCGACCGTGCGTCATACGTTTTACAACAAGGCAAAATCCGTTTGGTATTAACCACGCCGCTACATTCAGACCACCCGATTGCAGAGCATATTAAAAAACATGGCGACGGTGTAAAGGTATTAGCCCTTTGGGTTGATGATGCTTACGATGCTTTTGAGCAAACCACCAAACGCGGCGCCGAGCCTTATCAGCAGCCCCAAACCAGTACAGATGAGTTTGGTGAAGTGCGTACCAGCGGTATCAAATTGTATGGCGAAACCGTTCACCTGTTCATCGAACGTAAAAATTACAGCGGGCCATTTTTGCCGGGGTATAAAGCGCATCAAACTGCATATCAGCCACCTGTTGCAGGTTTGTTATATGTAGACCATTGCGTAGGTAACGTGGGCTGGCATAAAATGGATACATGGGTCAATTTTTATGAAGATATTATGGGCTTCCGTAACATTCTTACGTTTGATGATAAAATGATCTCTACAGAGTATTCGGCCCTGATGAGTAAGGTAATGAGCAACGGGAACGGTTATGTAAAGTTCCCGATAAACGAACCTGCCGAAGGTAAAAAGAAAAGCCAGATCGAAGAATACCTTGAGTTTTACGAAGGCGAAGGTGTACAGCATTTGGCTTTAGCCACTGCTGATATTGTTAAAACCGTTACCGACCTGCAAAGCCGCGGCGTGGAATTTTTAACCGTACCAACATCCTACTATCGCGAACTAACAGCGCGTGTGGGTCATATTGATGAGGACCTTGGGCCATTAGAAAAACTGGGCATCCTGGTAGACCGTGATGACGAGGGCTATCTGCTGCAGATCTTCACCAAACCGGTGGAAGACAGGCCTACCCTGTTTTTCGAGATCATACAGCGTAAGGGTGCAAAATCATTTGGCGCGGGTAACTTTAAAGCTTTATTTGAAGCTATTGAGCGTGAACAGGAATTGAGAGGAAACTTATAAAGCCCCCTCTAATCTCTCCCGGTAAAGGAGACTTTTTAATATTTGGGTGAGGCTAAGCCGGGTGAAATCACCCGGCTTTTTTATTTACATTTAATAAAAAACTATCTTACCTTAGTTTAAACGTTTTAGCAATAAACGAGTTTTATACGCTTTTCATGAAAACCAATATTTCCGATCCTAAGTTTAAACCTTTCGCTCTCATTATTAGCCTTTCAATAACCCTTGCTATCGGCGTAGTTGCGGCTATGTCTACACGCCCCGAAATTGCAAACTGGTACGTTACTTTAAAAAAGCCCGATTTTACGCCGCCTAACTGGCTTTTCCCGGTGGCATGGACAACGCTTTATATCCTCATTGGCATTGCTGCCTACCTGGTTTGGCAGCTACGCGATGGTTCGCGCACGTATAAAACCGCTTTAACTATCTATATTATTCAACTGATGCTAAATTTTTCATGGCCGATAGTGTTCTTTGGGATGCACGATATTTTAAGCGGATTGGTGATTATTATAGCATTGCTGGTAACCATTATTCTTAACATATCGTGGTTTGGCAGGTTTAGCAGGGCCGCCGCCTGGTTACTGGCACCCTATTTATTATGGGTTGGTTACGCCATGCTATTAAACCTGAGTATTTTTGTGATCAACAAATAATAAAAACGCTATTTTTATTGCACGTTTACCGTGTTCCTAAAAATGAAAAGATTATTGCTTACCTGCGTCCTTGCTATCACCACCGCCTTTTGTTTTGCGGATACCGTTTCCATTAATCACTTTGTTGTAAAAGAGAACCCGTTTGCTAAAGATGAGGTTGCTATTGTCGCGGTAGATACCGCGGGCACCATCCAGGAAAAGGTAAACGGACTATTCACCTTCAGCGTGAATGGCTTTAGCGAGCAGCTGACTTTTGATAAAGGCACCGCATTTTACAGGCATAAAATGGAAAAATCGATGTTTGTGTTTGCCCGCCACGAAAACGACAGCGGAACACATTCTATGCTGTATTACGTTTATAGGCACGATAGTAAGCTGAGCCCAGTTAAAATAAGCTGGATAGTATTGATAGCGATTCCTTTAGGATTGATTTTATTAGGCTATTTGTTTAAGCGCCTTATTATTATCGCCGCCATTATCTTTTGCATATTCCTGTACTTTAACCACAGCAACGGGCTAAGCATTCCAACCTTTTTCCAGAGTGTAATTGATGGGTTAAAGGGGGTATTTTCTTAGCAGAGATTAAAGGGAAATGCTTTATTAACTTATATTTTTTAAGTTTCAACCTAATCTTTAATCACCATTTTTTAATCACTAAAGCGAAGCGCTTAAAACGGCAACCCTATACCAAAGTTCAGCTGCATAAAGCTATAACCATCACCAACAATTTTGCCGTTTGTGTCAACACCTGTTTTGTTGTTCCTTAGATAGGATTCTTTAAAACTTCCGTTTCGAAAAACTTCGTTAAAGTGTTTGATAAATACCCATTGATCAGACCCGTTAAACTGAGGGTCTTTAAACTTAAAGGCCGCATCCAGGCGGAAGATGAAGAAGGCCAGATCGAACCTTAAACCCGTACCAATACCAATTGCAGTAGAGTTCCAAAGATTGTTGAACCTAAACTCCCCATTGGGGTTTTCTACCTGTTTATGCAGGCGCCAAACGTTACCGGCATCTACAAAAAATGCTCCTTTAAGCTTAGTTCCAAAAAAATTGTCGGCAAGTTTAAAGCGATACTCGGCGTTAGCCACAATCTTTATCTCTCCAAATTGATCAAGATATTTTAGGCGGGCACGCGCGGTATCGGCACCGCCGCTAACGCCATAGCTTTCACGGTTAAACTGGCCGGGGCCTAAAGTACGTGGCAACCAGGCACGGATATCGTTTGCACCACCGGTGTAAAAATTCTTCTCGAACACTAACTGCCTGCTATTTCCGTAAGGTATACCTATCCCGGGGTTAAAACGAAAGATGAATTGTTTTTCGCCACCCAAACTGCGGTACCAGCGGTAATCTATCTCGGTTTTTACATATTGCGTAAAGGCATAACCAAATACGGTACGCTGCCCAAGGGAATCTCTTGGTGTGTTTGCAGCATTACTTAACAGGCTAAGTATATTACCGCCGATCTCTACCCCCCCGCGGAAATAGATAAAGTTTTTATAAGAGTTTAATTCCTGCGCGTTGTACTGGAAGGTGTACTGGCTGCTTGTAGTAAACGTGGTGCGCCCTATCAGGTACACGTATGAAAACCGGTTCTGCTTCAGCAACTCGGCTTTGGCAATAGGGTCGATAGTACCGCTGGAGAACTCAATACTTAGCGGTGTTACTGAATGTTGCTTGCGGGCGGTCTCAAAAAAGTCGTAAGTGATGGAGTTGATAAAGCTTCGGCGCTCAACCAGTCCTTTTTGGTAAAACAGCTGAAAATTGGTAGAAAATGTAGTATGTGGAATGCCAAATTTCGCCAAATTTGGGAACCGGAACGGCAATAAAAGCCTCGGGTAGATCAAATTCACGCCTGCCCTAAAATCCTGGTTTTGGATGCCCTGGTTAACCGATGAGTTTCCATTATCAAATAAAATACTCCAGTTTAATTTTACCTGCAAAATAGCAGCCTGCTTAAATATGTTACGGTTGGTAAAGGTGTTGCCCAGGTTATATCCAAAACGCCCCTGGTTAAACAAAAACTCGGCCTCTAAACGGTCTGTCATTTGTTTTAAGGGTACAATATCGATCTTAGAATTTAAACGGTTGGTACTATCCGGCAGTTTCTCATACGTGGGGTTGGGCACATTACGGAACACATTTAACTCAGACAGGCGGGCGGTGGTCAGTGTTTGCTTATCAAGATTGTAGATCTCCCCTTTTTTTTGAAAGGTGTAATCAATAACCGTACGGGGTTTAAACCTGCCCGAGTAATCAACAAACCTAAACTGCGAATCTACCTGGATGGTATCGGCTTTACCCGTCATGCGGCCATTACTGCGGGCAATGGTAATTAAGGTGTTGTTGATAGTATAAATAGGGTGCTCCTTTTTATCTGCCGGGTTATCGATGATCATTACCAGGTCTACCACGCTTTTTTTGTAGCTCGAATCGGGCGTATAGCTGATGTACTGGCGATAAAAATCATAGTAACCGTTCCGCTTCATCACCTGGTAAAACTGGTCGCGGTCGTAAGCCAAACTATCGGTATCATACCGGCTGCCTGTGTTCACATGCGAATATTGTTTACGGGTATCGCGGTAAAGCTGCCTCACCTTAGCATCGTAAATACTATCTTTAGAATTGCGGATCTTAAACAGCGGGCCTTGTGTAGCGGTAAAGTACAGCTGGGCTTTACTCTTTTTTACCACAATGGAATCGGCCACTTTGGCCTTCAAATAGCCTTTGTTAACTAAATACTTTTGAATCTGGAGGCGCGAAAACTCAACAAGATTACTATCCAGCAAGGCGGGTGCCTCGCCTATTTTACGTTTGCCTTTGTTGCTAAACAGGTAATAAAACTGCAGGTTAAGCCAGTTATTGGGTTGCTGCTCTTTATCAACGTAGTTAATGGCAGCTTCAGAAAATTCTTTATCAATACCTTTAATAGTAACTTTACGCACAATGACCTGGTTATCTTTTAGCCCGCGTGTAACACTACAGCCGGCGCCTATAATAACCATCAAAATACTTAATATTGCAAGACGGAAATTTCCGGGTATATGATATGCTTTCAAAATCACAGATAAGTTTACTAACGTCCTTACAACATAAAAAGTTTCGCACGGAACATGGTTTATTTATGGTGGAGGGTTATAAATCGATAACCGAATTTATTGATTCTGATTACCAGGTCCACACCATATATCATACGCCTGATACGGCCCCAAAATTGCTTAAATTATCCCAAAAAATAAACTTTCAGGAGATTTCTTTAATCGACCTGCAAAAAATAAGCGCCCTAAAAAATCCTGCCGATGCAATTGCCACGGTTAATATACCGCAATGGGGCGGTTTAAACTACACAACGCTAAAAAATAAGTTTAGTTTGGTATTAGATGGCTTGCAAGATCCGGGTAACATGGGTACCATCATCCGCACGGCCGATTGGTTCGGCATCAGCAATATAATCTGTTCGGAAGATACGGTTGACGCCTACAACCCCAAGGTTGTGCAGGCTACCATGGGCTCATTGGCACGCGTAAACGTTAGTTATACTAATTTAGCGGGCCTCATTTCGGCCGCGAAGCTGCCTGTTTTTGGAACTTTATTAAATGGCGATAATATTTATTCCACAAATTTTGGCACCGAAGGTTTACTGGTGATGGGCAACGAAGGTAACGGAATTAGGCCTGATATACAGGCATTAGTGAATAAAGCCATCACTATTCCGCGTATTGGCAAGGCCGAATCGTTGAACGTGGCGATAGCTACAGCCATATGCTGTTCACAACTTGCTGCAAAATCGTTTAAATAAAAATTGATTGACAACAAATAATTACTATTTTTGCAATCCTTAAAATTGGTCGGGTGGCCGAGTGGCTAGGCAGAGGTCTGCAAAACCTCCTACAGCGGTTCGAATCCGCTCCCGACCTCAAGGTTAAAAACATTTAAAATAAAAAGTCATGGGCGTTACTCGTTTAAAAAGAAAAGATAGAAGGAACAAAACTACTTCACGTTTAGAAGTTCAGTTTTTGAAATTAGCTACTAACATTGAGTTAGGTGATCGTTCTGCACAAAAAAAAGGCAACCAAATTGATAAAAACAACGCGGTTTTGGCCAAAGCTGCTGCAAGCAACTAATTCTTTCTTTTTTAAGAAATTAAAAAGGCGTACCAACAACCGGTACGCCTTTTTTGTGCTTATGTAATTCGCTTTACAACAGCTTCCCAACCGGGAAATTCTCCTTATTATAGATCTCTTTCCAATAATCGCGCACAATTTTTAGCCCCGGTACGCTGTGCGACTCCTTAACCAGTTCCAAAAAATCGGCCTTGGCCTGTCCTTTAGCTAAACGGCCTAAAATGGCATCGTTGTAAGATGCAACAACCAATTCAAACACGTGGAATTTAGTTTCCTCGTCCAGGTCAACACTTTTGTAATACTTAATAAACTCGGCCACCCTCGTCGGGTCCGAATTTACAATTCCCCAATCCTGCATATCGCCCGGGTCAAATTCAATTTTCAAGGCTTTACAAACCTTCTTTAACGATTCTTCTGCGCTCATTACTTCTTATTCAATATTTCCTTATTTATTCTTCCAATTAAAGCCGGCCCTTCGTAAATAAAGCCGGTATATAGCTGCACTAATAATGCACCTGCGGCAATTTTATCCATTGCATCCTCAGCAGAGTGGATTCCCCCCACCCCAATGATGGGGAACGAACCACTTGATCTCTTATACAGATACCTGATAACTTCAGTTGAGCGCTTGGTTAAGGGCACGCCACTTAACCCGCCTGTTTCGCCTTTATGCCTGGATGTTAAACCCTCGCGGCTAATGGTGGTGTTAGTAGCTATAATGCCCGCTATGCCGGTTTGTTTTACAATATCTGCAATATCATCTAACTGCTCGTTACTGAGGTCTGGCGCTATCTTTAATAAAATAGGCCTGCTTATACCATTCTTACTATTGCGTTGCTGCAGCGTGTTTAAAATATGCATCAGCGGCCCCTTTTCCTGCAACTCGCGCAAGCCGGGGGTATTTGGCGAACTTACATTCACCACAAAATAATCTACCACATCAAAAAGCCTGTCGAAGCACTTGATGTAATCGCTTACGGCATCCTCGTTAGGTGTTACTTTATTTTTACCGATGTTACCTCCTACAATTAATGCTTGCTGCCCCGGTTTAAGGTTTTTGCGATAAGCAGCAATGCGTTCGGCAGCTACATCAACACCATGGTTATTAAACCCCATACGGTTTATCAGCGCCTCATCCTCGGGCAGGCGAAACATACGAGGCTTATCGTTACCGGCTTGCGGCAATGGCGTAACCGTGCCAACCTCCACAAAACCGAAACCCAAGTTGCCCATTTCGCTGATCAGCTCGGCATTTTTATCAAAACCTGCCGCAAGGCCTACGGGGTTTTTAAATTTTAGGCCAAAAACTTCACGTTCCAATCGCATATCATCACTACCCCAAAGGGCTTTGCTTAACGCTGCGCCACCCGGGAAACGGCTAAAACGCCTGAGGTTTCGCGTTACAAAATAATGCACATTCTCGGGATCGAACCAAAACAGCAGGGGCTTAAGCAATTGATACATGCCGCAAATTTACCGATTTTAACAAAAAGGTTTAACATAGTTTAAAATATTGTATTTTAACAGCACCAATTAACCGTTATTAAGACGGATATTTAAACATGTCAAATGAAAAACAACGATCAAAACTCCCGTCGGAGTTTTATAAAAAACACCGCTTTGGGCACTGCCGCTGCTATTAGCATCCCTCAAATTGTATCTGCTTCTGCAAAAAGCTTTGGCAGCAAAAGGGTGCGGCTAAACAATAACGATGTGATACTTTTCCAGGGCGACTCGATTACCGACTGGGGGCGCGACCATAATAAAACCATAGCGAACGACAATAGTTCGCTGGGTAACAGTTACGTTTTGCTTACCGCTGCCGAATTATTGGAAAAACACGCGGCCAAAAACTTACAGATCTACAATAAGGGCGTGAGCGGCAACAAAGTATTTCAACTTGCCGACAGGTGGGATGCCGATACCCTTGCCCTAAAACCAACCGTATTAAGCATCCACATTGGCGTGAACGATTTTTGGCATACGCTTGGCGGCGGCTATACCGGCACTATCGAAACTTACATTACCGATTACCGGAAACTCATCGACCGTACCAAAGCTGCACTCCCGGGTATCAAACTCATTATTGGCGAACCGTTTGCCATGATAGGTACCAAGTCTGTAGATGCCCGCTGGTACCCAACGTTTGACTTGTTTTGCAAGGCCGCGCGCGACATCGCATCGCAATACGACGCCCCTTTTATACCTTACCAAACCATATTTAACAACGCTTTAAAACAAGCCCCCGCCACCTACTGGACGCTTGATGGCGTGCACCCAAGCCTTGCCGGTGCAAAACTAATGGCACAGGGATGGATGGAAACGGTAAAGGGTTAGTGATTAGCTGGTTGGTGATCAGCGATTTGTAATTGGCATAATAACGTCACAAACGCTTATCTATCATTTATCTCTGATCTCGCTTTTGAGGCTTCGACTCAAAAGCGTATCTTTGCGCCGAAATGATAGCTATAAATGACCTTACGTTCGAGATTGGTGCGCGCGCCCTATATGATGAAGCCAACTGGCACATTAAACCGGGAGAGAAAATTGGCCTTATAGGTGCTAACGGCACGGGTAAAACCACGCTGTTAAAAATCATTGTGGGCGATTACAAGCCTACATCGGGTACCATTTCTATGGCGAAAGACCTCACCATGGGTTACCTTAACCAGGATTTGCTATCGTACTCATCCGACAAAAACATCGTACACGTTGCCATGGAAGCCTTTGAGCGCCAAAACCAACTGCACGACGAGATAGAGGTGCTGCTTAAAAAACTGGAAACAGATTACAGCGAGGACCTGTTACACAAGCTTAGCGATAAACAACACGAGTTTGAACTGCTTGACGGTTACAACATCGAGTATAAAGCACACGAAATTTTAGCGGGTTTGGGTTTCACTGAAGCTGAATGTGAGCGCAAGTTAAGCACTTTCTCAGGGGGCTGGCGGATGCGCGTAATGCTTGCCAAGATCCTTTTACAGGCGCCGGATATCCTCTTACTGGATGAGCCTACCAACCACCTTGACTTACCGTCGATACAATGGCTGGAAGATTACCTGAAAGCCTTTAACGGCGCTATCATCATCGTATCTCACGATAGGTGGTTTTTAGATAAGGTTATTAACCGCACGGTGGAATCGCGCAAGGGTAAACTGAACGTTTATGCCGGTAATTATACTTTTTACCTGGAAGAAAAGGCACAGCGTGCCGAAATTCAGCGTGGCGAGTTCAAGAACCAGCAATCAAAAATAAAACAGGAAGAGCGTTTGATAGAGCGTTTCCGTGCGAAGGCATCAAAGGCAAAAATGGCGCAATCGCGTATCAAAATGCTTGATAAACTGGAGCGAGTGGATGATGTGGATGATGATAACCCTGAGGTTAACTTCAGCTTCCGTTTCAGCAAGCAATCAGGCCGCCACGTATCTACGTTGGAGCATATTACCAAAAAATACCCTACAATTGATATTTTAGCTGATGCCGAAGCCATCATCGAAAAAGGTGATAAAATAGCGCTGATAGGTGCCAACGGTAAAGGCAAATCAACCCTGTTGCGTATTGTGGCCGGTGCCGATAAAGAGTATGCAGGTACTGCCGTTACAGGCCATAACGTTTCGCAAACCTTCTTTGCCCAGCATCAGTTGGAGAGCCTGCACTTAGAACATCAGATTTTACAGGAGCTGCAGTCGTTCGCCCCAAAGCATACCGATACGGAGCTGCGCTCGATATTAGGTTCGTTCCTGTTCACGGGTGATGATGTATTTAAAAAGATAAAAGTACTATCGGGTGGTGAAAAATCGCGTGTAGCGTTGGCGAAAGCCCTTACAGCGGATGCGAATTTTTTGGTACTGGATGAGCCTACCAACCACCTGGACATGGCGTCGGTAAATATATTGATCCAGGCGCTGCAACAGTACGAGGGTACGGTGATCGTGGTATCTCACGATAGGTACTTTCTGGATAATGTTGCCAACAAGATCTGGTTCATCGAAAACCAAAAGATAAAACAATACCCGGGCACTTATGCCGAGTATGATGTTTGGAACGCTAACCGCAAGCTTGACCCTAAGGTAGAAGTACCGGCCCCTCAGCCTAAAAAGGAAGAGAAAAAACCTGAGCCTGCCAAACAGCCGCAAAGCGAAAACAAAACGCAGCAGCTAAAAAAGCTTAACCAGGACCTGACCAAAATGGAAGAGCACATTGCAGGCCTTGAAAAAGAAGTAAAAGTATTAGAAACCCAACTGGCCGATAATAGCATCTACAACCAGGCCGAAAAACTAAAACAGATCAGTAATAGCCATCAGCTAAAAAAGCTTGAACTTAGAGAAAACCAGGCACGCTGGGAAGCGCTTGCCGAGCAAATAATGGAATTAGAAGGTTAATATAAAAGCTTTATTTATTAGAGGCAGTTGCTTAGCAGCTGCCTTTTTTGTTAGGCCCCTTCGCCATCCCATCCGCTGGCGACCGGATCGGGATTCCACAGGACATGTTACTAATTTCTACGCCATTTTTGGTGTTGTAACCAACAATGGCGTACCCTGAAATAAATTCGGCATAACGTGGGTTTTTCCTACCTTGTATCAATGAAAAATTGTTTCTGCGCCATTGTTTTTTGCCTGTTCGCAAGCCTATCTTGCTTCGCACAAAACCCGCCTTTTGATAATAACGTTTACAAGCACGAGATAAAAAGCGTTGAGTTTTATAATTCAAAAAAAGCGGCATCCTTCCCGGCTATTGACCTGGGTGGTAATGAAACGGTTACCCTTGGTTTTGATGACCTGAGCGGTTCCAGCCGTACTTTTAATTACACCATACAGCATTGCGAAGCTAACTGGAACCCATCCCGCCTATCTCCTGCCGAATACCTGGAAAGCTTTACCGATGACCGCATGAACGATTACACCTATTCTTCAGCAACGTTTCAAAAATATACCCACTACGAGGTTAAGATCCCCAACCGCAACATCATCCCCAAAGTATCGGGTAATTATATTTTAAAGGTTTACGAGGATGGCGACGTTAATAACCTGATCCTTACCCGAAGGCTTTATGTGGTTGGCAAACGTGTTTCGGTAAGTGCCACTATCATCAGCTCTAACAACGTAGCCACAAGGCGTACAAACCAAAAGGTAAATTTCACCATTGAATACGGCGGCCTACCGGTACAAAATCCCAATACCGATATCCGTGCATTTTTAATGCAGAACGCAAGGCCCGAAACAGGCATCATGAACAATGTACCGACTTACATCCGCGGTACGCAACTGGTTTATAACGATGTTAACATAAACGACTTTGCGGGCCGTAACGAGTTCAGGCATTTTGATACACGTACGCTTAAACTAAACTCGGAACGCATTTCGAAGATCTATAAAGATACCGCCAATACCGTTATGCTACTGGGCGACCCAAACCGCAACCTACCTAACTACACTTTGCTGTATGACATCGATGGCAAGTTTTTTATCCTGAACCAGGATGGTAGCGATGCCCGCCGAGATGCCGATTACGCGCACATGTATTTTAACCTGGCGGCCAATAAATCGCCGGAGGATGGCACGCCTTATATTACAGGCCAGTTTAATGATTATAAGCTGGATGACCGCAGCAAACTTACTTTTGATAGCAGAGGCCGCTGGTACACCAATCTGCTGCTTAAACAAGGCGTATACGATTACCAATACGTTTGGGTAAACAAAGCCACTAACAAGCCCGACGATATCGCATTAGAAGGCAATTATTTTGAAACCGAGAACGAATACCAGCTATTGGTTTACTACCGCCAAACCAGCTCGCGTTACGAGCAACTGGTGGGCTATACTTTACTGAATAGCGCAAAGCAATAATTATTAAAATGCTATAACAAGCGCTATATCCAATACTGTAAAATCACACGAGCAACAAAGCAAAAAAAGATTTCGGCGGGTGCAATTATGGTCATTACATTTCTAACCTACCAGCTTGGTAAGGATATCGTGAAGATAGGCATCAAAGACGGCAAGGCTACCCAAATGGCCATAACTAAGAAATAGGTGCACAAAACCTTTGGCTTACAGGCGTTTTAAGGACTTTACTCTCCTGTTAAATTTTATCTTTGCAGCATGAAAGGAAAATCGTCCAAAGAATCATTCACTATTATGAACGAGTTGGTATTACCCAATGATACCAACACTTTTAATAATTTAATGGGGGGCCGTTTGCTGCACTGGATGGATATTGCCGCTGCCATATCTGCACAAAAACATTGCAACCGGGTGGTAGTTACCGCATCTGTAGATAATGTTTCCTTTCAGCACCCTATAAAACTTGGTGATGTAATTACCATCGAAGCAAAAGTTTCCCGCGCGTTCACCACTTCTGTAGAAGTAAGAATGGATGTTTATGCCCAAAACATACCGTCCGGTACGAAAGTTAAAAGCAACGAGGCCTATTACACATTTGTAGCTTTAGACGAGAATGGCCACACCATGCCCGTACCCCCAATGCTGCCCGAAACCGAGGACGAAATTGAACTTTACGAAGGTGCTTTGCGCCGCCGCCAGTTACGTTTAATTTTGGGTGGCAAAATGAAACCATCCGACGCTACCGAATTAAAAGCGTTGTTCTTCGGCGCGGAGAAATAAGATCCTTAATTTGACTAACCACGAAGAACACTAAAATAAAGCACAAAGGTCACAAAGAATACTCTGTGACCTTTGCTGTAAAATATAAAATCTTTGTGTTCTTTGTGATTAACAAGAGTTACTCGCCCGCCAGTTCCAATATCCTGTCAAATTCCTCGCGTTTCATGCCCATTACCGATAAGCGGCCTTGTCTAACCAAGCCAATATCTTTTAAGCGTTCATCGGCTTTAATTTGTTCGAGGGTTACCGGTTTTTTAAGGGGTTCTACGGGTTCAAGGTCTACCACTACCCAATTCGGATCTTCTGTGGTCGGGTCCTGGTAAAATTCTTTTATAACTTTGGCAATGCCTACAATTTCTTTGCCTTCGTTACTGTGGTACCACATCACCAGGTCGCCCTCTTTCATTAACCTGAGGTTGTTACGCGCCTGGTAATTACGCACACCATCCCAAAAGGTATGGCCCTCTTTGTTAAATTTTTCCCAGCTATATTTAAACGGTTCACTTTTTACTAACCAATGGTTCATATGATGCATCCTTATACAGCGGCAAATTAGGAATTTTATAGCAAAAACAGTGTCATTTAATACAAGTTTAAACATCTACAATTATTACTGTTTTGTTTAATCTCTATTAATTTTTTAACAGCGTTTCTATTGTTGTGAAAAAAAATCAGGAAATTGAGATACTTATGCTGATGTGCATTTTATCATCAAAGACAGCAATAGGCGGTTGGAGGATACGATAGAGTAGGTTGGGTTGCGGTTAATGCAATATCTTAAACATCAGTTCTTTCATTAAGCCGCCATGATCCGTATTTGATTCTACGCCTTTGCTTTTCAGGTCGTACTCGCGCAGGTAGCTGATTATCTGGAAGGTTTTGCCAAGGTTATAGTTGCGTGCCGCCTGCTCATAATCCTTTAAAAAGTACGGATTAACACCTATTTCGCGGGCAGCGTTACCTTTATCTTTTACGTAGTGATACGCCAGCACCTTGCTAAAAAAGTTATTGAGGTTACCCAGTACCAAAACAATTGGGTTGGCTTTAGGATTAGCTTCAAAGTAATTTACAATTTGGTTTGCCTTATAAACATCCTTACGGGTAAGCGCACTCTGCAGTTCAAAAACGTTGTATTCTTTACTGATGCCGATATTATCCGCAATCAGTTGCAAGGTAATTTCCTGCCCGGCGCTGATGTTCAGCATCAGCTTGTCCAGTTCGTTGGCTATCTTGGATAAATCGTTACCCAAATATTCAGATAACATGGCAGATGCCTGCTGGCTGATCTTATATTTCTTATCAGACACATATCCTTCAATCCAACCCGGGATCTTATTATCATACAACGCGGTTGATTCAAATATCAGCCCGTTCTTTTCAATGGCCTTGTATGTTTTTTTGCGCTTATCAAACTTGCCGTATTTGTAGCAGAATACTAAAACTGTGCTTTCTAAAGGGTTCTCCAGATAGCTTAATACCGGGTTAATGCTTTTTTTATCGTCATCATCGCGGCCCCATTTCATATCCTGCGCCTCTTTAACCATTATCACCTGGTAATCGCTCATCATAGGATAGCGTTTTGCGGCGTTTATAACCGTCATCACATCGGTATCCTTACCGTATAAAACCGTTTGGTTAAAACCCTTCTCAGCGCTTGTCAGTAGGTTGTGTTCTATGTAATTACTCACCAAATCAATATAAAAAGGTTCCTCGCCATGCAGCAGGTACACGGGTTTAATTTTGCGGTTCTTAAGGTCTTTTATAATATCGGGAGCAGAAGCGGCCATCAAGTCAAAAGTAAAAAGTTAAAATTCAAAAACCTTATTTTACGAGATATAAAGTAATAAACATCATTATGGAAAGTGCATTTTTACTTTTGAATTTATACTTTTGAATTTATAAAATGCTCCAGCCGCTTAATCTTCCGCCCTATCCGTTTAAACTAACCGACGATAACGGGCAGCTTACACTTTTTGATGAGCTGCGGAAGAAGAACATTATACTTACCCCCGAAGAATGGGTACGCCAGCACTTTGTACAATATCTCATCGGGCAAAAGCAATACCCCAAATCGCTTATAAAGTTAGAAGGCGGGTTAAGGCTGCACGGCATGGCTAAACGTACCGATATCGTGGTGTTCAATTCATCGGGCGAAAAGATCTTATTGGTGGAATGTAAGGCGCCTTCGGTAGCCATAAGCCAGGCGACGTTTGACCAGGCCGCGCGTTATAACATGGTGCACAAAGTAAAACTACTGGCGGTTAGCAACGGCTTACAACATTATTATTGCAGCATCAGCCACGAAAACGAAACTTATAAATTTTTGGAGGAATTGCCCAGTTATAAAGAGCTTTAGTTTACGGCAGCAACAAGGTTTTGGATCTTTTCCATCAACTCATCGGGTTTAAACGGTTTGGCAACGTAATCATTCATGCCCGCATTGATTACCTGGTCGCGGATGTCAAATAACGCCGAAGCGGTTAACGCGATAATTGGCACTTTTGCTTTGGCAGGGTCGGTCATTTTACGGATCTCCATCGATGCATCAAACCCGTTCATTACCGGCATTTGCAAATCCATTAGCACCACATCAAAATTACCGTACTGCATAATTTCTACCGCGCGTTCGCCGTTTTCGGCTATGGTTGGCACTATCTTCCATTTAGAAAATAGCTTCTTCATCAGCATTACGTTAACCGGGTTATCCTCTGCTATCAGAATGCGCAGGTTGCTGCCTTGCTCTTCGGCCAGTGCCATGGTTTGCGCCAGTTGTTGTGGCTCAGCAGACCTTTCTTTTGTAGAAGCCAATTCCGTAGAAACAGGGAACTCCATATTAAACGAAAACTCCGACCCCTGGTTTACCTTACTACTTACATGCATTTGCAGGCTTTGCAGCTCCAGCAAACGTTTAACAATGGCTAAGCCTAAACCTGTACCACCATACTGACGCGTAGTGGTGATAGATTCCTGAGTGAATGGCTCAAATATGGTATCGAGGTTTTCCTTTTTGATGCCGATACCCGTGTCTTTTACCGAAAAGCCTACTGTGATATTATTATGGCGATCTTCCAAACAGGTTACCCTCACCAAAATATTACCCTCCGAGGTAAATTTAATGGCATTGCTCACCAAATTAAATATGATTTGCGTTAAGCGGGTAGGATCGCCAAATATTACTTTGCGGCGTAGTTCACTATCAATGTCGAGCTTAAACAAAAGGCTTTTTTCTTCGGCTTTAATCATCTGCCCGCCACAGATGTTCTGCATCAGGTCGACAAGATTGAACTTGATCTTCTCGAACACTACTTTACCCGACTCTATCTTGTTAAAGTCGAGCACATCATTCACAATAGCCAGCAGGTTATTGGCCGAAAATTTCAGGATCTCCAGGTTCTCGCCCTGGTCCTGCCTTGGGCTATTCATCAGCAGCAGGTTGCTCATACCAATAACGGCATTCAACGGTGTGCGGATCTCGTGCGACATGGTAGATAAGAAATCCGATTGTACCTGTGACGATTTTTCGGCCTTTTCTATAGCCCGCTCAAACTTAATATTTAATGCTGCCTGCTCTTCACCGGTTTCTTTAAGTTGTTTAATATTCTTTAAAAACGCGGTATAAAAATGGCTGTGGATAAATATGATGAGGATAAAGTTTGCAAATACCGCTATAATGGTAGTTGATCCGTCGGCTGTTTCAGGTTTAAAATCGATAATATAATTATGATCAAACTTCATCACCATAAATATAAGTACTGGTAGCAAGTTTAACAGCGAGAAAAACATGCCCCAGTTTTGCCCCAGCATATAAAAACTAAATACAATAATCAGTATGATAGTTTGTACAGTAATAATATTTACATCCTGTAGAATAACAAATGCTGTTAACAGGTTAACCAGCGTACCAATAATAAGCAGCATGTGCGAAATAGTACGCCAGTGCGGTTTAAACGTAAGGTATTTAAAAAGCGCAACAACCGATGCAAGTACACAACCTGCCACTATAGTCATTACGTGTATGTTTTGCACGTAAATACTTAAGAACAAAGCACCTATGACTACAATAGCTAACAACAAACCAAAATACAGCAAGCGGATACGGGCCTGGTCAAGAATTGACATTTCCTTCGTAAGTATCTTGTTTATAGAAAAATTAAAAAAGCTCACTTGCTTGGTTGCCGTATTAATGTAGGTTAAATAATGATAATAAATAGCTGTTTTAATATACGCAATTACTTATTGTTTAAATATGTAATGCAAATAAATAACGCAATTAGCCTGCCAATCCCCTTAAATTGTCTTCAACAATTTTTAACCTCGCTTCTGCATCGGCCTTCTTTTTTAATTCGTTGTCAATTATCTCTGGTTTGGCATTTGCCATAAAACGTTCATTATTTAACTTTGCGTTTACCGATTTTAAAAAGCCTTCCAGATATTCTTTTTCTTTTGTAAGTCGTTCTGTTTCAGCAGCAACATCAATTTCTATATCAAGTTTAATAAAAAACTCGTCTGTACCGGCTATAAAGCTGTTTGCACCTGCTACTGCATCAGTAACGGTACTTAGCTCGCTAATATTACCCAATTGTTTAATAACACCCTCGTACGCCAAATAATCAATACCCGATGTTGTTTTTACTGCCAAAGGCAAGGCCTCTTTCGGCGAGAGCTGGTTGCTGTTGCGGGTATTTCTAACCTGCGCAATAACCTGTTGTATAACTCCTATCTCGGCAGCCAAGCGGGTATTTATTTCCCCGATTATTGGTAATTGGGCAACAATACAGCAATCTAATTCGGCACGTGTGCCAAACAGTTCGTCGTGCCAAAGTTCCTCGGTCAGGAACGGCATGTATGGGTGTAATACTTTTAATATATTTTCAAAAAATGCTACGGTAGCTTTGTAGGTTTCGGCATCTATCTTTTGCTTTTCTACATCCTGCTGGTAGGCAGGTTTCACCATTTCCAGGTACCAGGCACAGAAATCGTCCCATACTAATTTATAGGTGGTCATCAGCGCTTCAGATAAACGGTATTGTTTAAAGTCGCTTTCAATATCAACCAAAGCCTGGTTAAAGCGGCTCTCGAACCACTCTATCGCGATTTGGTTTTTTGGGGCGATGCTCTCGTCAATCTCCCAACCTTTTACCAGTTTAAAAGCGTTCCAGATCTTGTTTGAGAAATTACGGCCCTGCTCACAATAGCTTTCGTCAAACATCAGGTCGTTACCTGCAGGCGAACATAGCAACATCCCTACACGTACACCGTCGGCACCGTATTTAGCGATAAGGTCAAGCGGATCGGGCGAGTTACCTAAGGATTTTGACATTTTACGGCCAAGCTTATCTCTAACAATACCGGTAAGGTAAACGTTAGTGAACGGTTTGGTCTCGCGCAGTTCATGCCCGGCCGTGATCATCCTTGCCACCCAAAAGAACAAGATCTCGGGAGCCGTAACCAAATCATTTGTTGGGTAGTAATAGTTTATCTCGGCATTATCCGGGTTACGCACGCCATCAAAAACAGAGATCGGCCAAAGGCCCGATGAGAACCAGGTATCCAAAACATCTTCGTCCTGGGTTAGGTTATCAATGGTAAATGATGCATCGATCTTTTGTGCTTCAACCAAAGCTTCTTCTTTGGTTTTAGCAACCACAAACTCGCCGTTTGGCAGGTAATAAGCAGGGATCTGCTGGCCCCACCACAACTGGCGGCTAATGTTCCAATCCCTAACATTCTCCATCCAATGGCGATAAGTATTGATAAATTTCTCAGGGATCAGTTTTACATCACCATTGGTTACATATTCCAGCGCAGGCTTAGCCAGTTCTTTCATTTTGCAGAACCATTGCATGCTTAGCTTTGGTTCGATAGCCGCGTTGGTACGTTCGCTGTAACCTATTTGTGAGGTATAATCTTCTGTCTTTTCTAAGGCGCCGGCCTCTTCTAAAAGCACGGATATTTTTTTACGGGCAATGAAACGGTCTTCACCAACTAAGATCTGCGCTTTCTCGTTTAAAGTAGCATCGTCATTCAATATATCGATGATCTGCAATTTATGTTTTTGCCCAAGCTCATAGTCATTCAAATCATGCGCCGGCGTAACCTTTAAACAGCCGGTACCAAAATCCATGGTAACGTACTCGTCCAGTATCACCGGGATCTCGCGGTTGATCAATGGGATAAATACCCCCTTGCCATGCAAGTGCGTGTAACGCTCGTCATTAGGATTGATACAAATAGCCGCATCAGCCATAATGGTTTCGGGACGGGTGGTGGCGATAGTTAAATGGCCATCCTCACCTGCTACCTTATAATTTATATAATATAACTTCTGATTTACTTCTTTACGGATTACCTCCTCGTCGCTTACTGCAGTTTTACCCTGCGGGTCCCAGTTTACCATGCGTACGCCACGGTAGATCCAGCCCTTTTTGTGCAGGTGTACAAAGTAGTCGATAACAGACTCGCTCATATCCTCGTCCATTGTGAACCTGGTACGTTCCCAATCGCACGAGGCGCCTAATTTTTTTAATTGATCGAGGATAATCCCGCCGTATTTCTCTTTCCACTCCCAGGCGTAGCTTAAAAACTCTTCGCGGCTCAGGTCTTTTTTGTTGATACCGCGTTCTTTCAGCATGGCAACAACCTTTGCTTCAGTAGCAATACTGGCATGGTCGGTTCCCGGCACCCAGCAGGCATTTTTGCCTTTCATACGGGCACGGCGGATCAGCACATCCTGTATGGTATTGTTTAACATATGGCCCATGTGCAGCACACCGGTAACATTTGGCGGAGGGATGACGATAGTATACGGCTCGCGCTCATCAGGCACCGACCTGAAGAAATTGTGTTGTAACCAGTAACTATACCATTTTTCTTCGGCTTCTGCGGGCGAATAGGTTTTTGCAATACTCATAGCCCGCAAAAATAACTATTTGGCGCTAATTGGGAACAGGTAAAATGATGATAGCCTCTCCCCTGCCCTCTGCTTTGAAGAGGGCGCCAATAATTACTAAGAAAATGATTTTAAAGCCCTCTCCTTTGGAGGATTTAAGTAAGGCTTCTTCACCACCCTCTTTGCGCAGCAGAGAAGGGTTGCGCATGTAGTGCCGCGGGGTGAGTTAAACCTACACGTTTTAGGTGGAATAATTATAAATTACGCCCTTCAATCCATCAGCAACAATATTTTTACATGTAGCCGTTTATAGTGTATAAACTTTGCGCCCGGTATGAAAACATTGCCTGTAAATCGTTTTTTAGCAGCTTTTATAAGAATGTCGCGTTTGGCATTTGTTATAAAATGGTTCAACAAGTAATTTCCGCTGCCCTATTATTTGCCATCCGGCAGATAAATAATTAACTTCACGTTTTACTGATTTTAACATGAAATTAAAGTTCACCAACTTAATGCTGATGAGTGCCCTGTGCCTGTCTGCCAGTGTTTTTGCCGCCAATGGCGATAAAACACCGAAAACAAAATCACCAAACGATCCACCCAAAAAATACATCGACCCGGCCAATATGAATCTGTCGGTAAAACCAGGCGACGATTTTTTTGATTACGCCAACGGCAACTGGATAAAACAGAACGCCATCCCCGCCAAAGAAACCCGCTGGGGCAGCTTCAATATCCTCCGCCAGGAAAACACCAACCGCCTGTTAGGCCTGCTTAACGAGGTTAGTAAAACGCCCGGCCACCCTAAAAGCAC
The DNA here is from genome assembly GCF_024055595.1 of Mucilaginibacter aurantiaciroseus. Taxonomy (GTDB): domain Bacteria; phylum Bacteroidota; class Bacteroidia; order Sphingobacteriales; family Sphingobacteriaceae; genus Mucilaginibacter; species Mucilaginibacter aurantiaciroseus. The sequence goes on along the minus strand of NZ_JAMXOF010000001.1, from coordinate 425,464 downwards.
CCTTAAACAACGCGTGGGCGACCTTTACGCCAGCGGTATGGACAGCCTGACCATTGAAAAGAAAGGCTATACCCCTATCACTACCGACCTTACCCGCATCAACAAAATAAGCGGCCTGAAAGGCATTGTTAACGAATTGGTTTACGAACGCGTTAATGGCATAGGCAGCCCGCTATTTGGTTTTGGCGTTGGGCAGGATGACAAGCATGTAGATAAATACATCATCAGCCTTAGGCAAGGCGGCACCAGTCTGCCTGATAGGGACAACTACTTGAAAGATGATGCCCGCAACAAAAAGATCCAGGACGCGCTGAAGACATATATTACCACCCTATTTACCTTAACCGGAACAGATGCTGATGCGGCATCCAAAAACGCAGGCACCATATTTGAACTGGAAAAAACCCTTGCCAAATCACAGTTAAGCCGCGTAGCACAGCGCGACCCGAATGTTAATTACAACAAATTCTCGGTAGCTGATTTTAGTAAAACCACCCCGCATTTAAATTGGGTGCAGATATTGCCGATGTTAAAAGTAGCCGGGCAGGATACAATCATTGTTGGTCAGCCGGCTTTCTTTAAGGATGCGGATGCATTGCTTGCTTCCACCCCGGTTGAAGACTGGAAAACCTATCTGAAATGGAATATCCTGCGTGGATCGGCTTCATCATTAAGCTCACCGTTTGTGAACGCGAGTTTCGCTTACAGCGCAGCGCTTAGCGGCCAAAAAGCCCAAACACCGCACAACGAGCGCATGAGCGCCCTGGTTGATGGCAGCATAGGCGAATTGTTAGGCCAGCTTTACGTAGAAAAATATTTTACACCAGCGGCTAAGCAATACATGATAGACCTGGTGAACAACCTGAAAGTTACCCTTGGCGACCGCATCAAACGCCTGGACTGGATGAGCGAAGAAACCAAGGCACGTGCTCTTAAAAAACTGGCCGCATTTACTGTAAAAATCGGTTATCCAGATAAATGGGAAGTTTACGATGGTCTTGTCATTAACCGTGATGATTACGCCGGTAACTTAAAGCGCATTGCCGTTTGGCGTTACAATTTTAATGTGAGCCGTTTGGGCAAACCTGTAGACAAGACCCGCTTTGGGATGACCCCGCCAACTGTTAATGCATCGTACAATCCAACCAATAACGAGATCGCTTTCCCGGCCGGGATATTGCAGTTCCCATTCTTTGACTTTGGAGCCGATGACGCGGTGAATTATGGTGGTATAGGGGCGGTTATAGGTCACGAAATGACCCATGGTTTTGATGATGAAGGCCGCCAGTATGATGCCGATGGCACCCTGCGCGACTGGTGGACCAAAGCCGATGCCGACAAATTTAAAACCCGTGCCGACCAGGTAGTTGGCCAATACAATGCCTTTACCGTGCTGGATACTATCCACGTGAACGGCAAACTTACCCTTGGCGAAAACCTTGCCGACCTTGGTGGCTTAAATGTAGCTTACGAAGCCTACACGAAAACCAAACAAGGCCAGTCGACCACTAAAATTGATGGCTTTACGCCCGATCAAAGGTTCTTTTTATCCTGGGCGCAGGTTTGGCGCAGCGCGCAACGCCCCGAGGCGGCCGCGCAACGCATCCTAACCGACCCGCATTCGCCCGAGCAGTTCCGCACCAACGCCCCTGTTGTTAATATGGATGCCTGGTACATCGCCTTCGATGTAAAACCTGGTGATAAGATGTATAAAAAACCTGACGAGCGGATAAGGGTGTGGTAGGTTAGAGATTAGCGATTAGATAGCTATCGGGATGTGAATAAAGATTAGATAGAGGGAAGCCTGGTCCAGAATCCGGCTTCCCTTTTATACTGATTGCATCATTTTTAACGCCGCGATGGCAGCGCCGTTTTCAGGGTACTTTTCTAATACTTTAATATAAACATCTTTACCTTCAGCACCCCGCCCTAATTGAGTAAGGCTGAAAGCGATATTGCACAACCCCATTTCCCGATAAGTCATTCTTGATGCACTTAATAACGTTATATACTTGTATTTATCAACCCACGCGTATCGTTCAAAATAAAAAAACGCTTTGTTGGAAATGTAATATAGCCTGTTCAAAATTACTCTTTTTTAAAAGTGCTACCCCTTGCCTGTGTTGCCTTGCTATTAAATTTCTTAAAAAATATATAATAAACCAGTAAACTAAAACACCATAGATCATATCCATGCGGTCCTCAGTAAATAACGAGAAAAACCAAAACAGCGAAAAAAGCAATATAAATTGCGGGATGGTATACAACCAAACAACCTTACCCCGCAAGAATGGTGTATCTGCCATATTCTTTAATTAGTCTTGCTAAAATAGAATTTCCTATCTAATAATTTTTATATAATCTTTACCTCTCCCCCACAATCTCTACTTTCGACGTTTAATCTAAACCTATATCTTTGCGGCACTGACACATGATATGATAGTTCATCAATTTTACGATAAGGGATTGGCGCATGCTTCATACGCCATTATTCGCAGCAACAGGATGGTTGTTATTGATCCTGCCCGCAACCCGCAGCCTTACTATGATTTTGCCGCTTTGCACAATGCAGACATCACCGGCGTTATTGAAACCCACCCCCATGCCGATTTTGTAAGCTCTCACCTCGAAATCCACCAAACCATGGGTGCGGTTATTTATGTAAGCAAGCTTACCGGTGCCGAATACCCCCACGAAAGTTTTGATGACGGCGATGTGATCCGTTTAGATGACATAAAGCTAAAAGCTATTAATACCCCCGGTCATTCGCCCGATTCTATCTGTATTTTATTGGAGAACGAGAAAGGCCGCGATTGCGCCGTTTTCACCGGTGACACGCTGTTTGCAGGTGATGTTGGCCGCCCCGATCTGCGCGAAAGCGTTGGTAACATCACTGCAAAAAAAGAAGAACTGGCCCGCCAAATGTATCACAGCACTCGCGAAAAACTGATGGTTTTGCCTGCGGATGTTACTGTTTATCCCGCGCACGGCCCCGGCTCGCTTTGCGGTAAAAGCATGAGCCCCGATCTGCAAAGCAGCATTGGTAAGGAACTGCGCGATAATTACGCCCTGCAACTGATGGACGAACTGGCTTTTGTAAAAACCCTAATGGCCGACCAGCCCTTTATGCCAAAATACTTTAGCTACGATGTGGAACTAAACAAAACCGGCGCGCCAAATTTTGAAGAAAGCATTGGCATGGTTAACCGCCCGTCTAAAGATATTAAGCTGGAGAAAGGCGCTTTAATTATTGATAGCCGTACCAAAGAGGCTTACCGCAACGGCCACGTAAAAAATGCCATTAACCTGCAGGATGCCGAGAAATTCGAGAGCTGGTTAGGTTCTGTTATAGGCCCTGATGAGCAGTTTTATTTGATAGCCGCAACCGACGAAGAACTGGAAGTTGTTATCCGCAAAACGGCTAAGATAGGTTACGAGAAAAACATTATCGCGGCTATACTTGTCCCGGCAAATTCCAAAGAACAGTCTGCTAATATTGACTATGCTGATTTTAAAGCGTACCCGGATAACTATACTATTATCGACGTGCGTAACTGGACAGAGATTAAAGGCGGGAAAATCTTTAATAATTCACTAACTATCCCATTACCCGAACTGCGCGAGCGTGTTGGTGAGATCCCGACTGACAAGCCAATTGCTGTACATTGCGCGGCAGGTTACCGCTCTACAGCGGCAACGGGGATCATTGAGGCTGCGATCAGCAATGTACCGGTTTATGATTTGGGTGAGGCTATTAGAGATTGGCAGTAAAGGGTTTTATGCCGGTGTACTGGCTGCTTCGTTTCGGCAACCCTTTCGGGGCGTATTAATTATTTATTCGCGGTATCATAACTCTCCCCTTTTCAACGCATCGGCGGCATAGTTTGCCGCACGGGCGGTTAAGGCCATAAAGGTTAGCGATGGGTTTTGCGTACCTGTAGACGTCATGCAGGCGCCATCAGTTACAAACACATTGGGGCAATTATGTAACTGGTTCCATTTATTAAGCAGCGATGTTTTAGCATCGTGCCCCATGCGCACCCCGCCAACTTCATGAATATCTAGCCCCGGAGCTTGCTTGCTATCATTAGTGACTATATTTTTACAGCCAGCTTTATCCAGCATCTCGGCACCCTGCACCAGAAAGTCTTTTAAAGATCTTTCATCATTATCGTCATAATCAACAGAAATACGTAGTTGCGGTATCCCCCATTTATCTTTATGATCATTACTCAACTGCACAAAATTACTCTCTTTAGGGATGGTTTCGCCCTGCATCATCATGTAAACGTCCCAAGGCCCGGCCTCACTCATGGTATCTTTATAATTGGCACCAATTGGGTCGCCGTTGGTAAAGTGCCCCCAGCCGGGGCGGTTGGCGGTATAAAACACCATATAGCCGCGTAAAAAATCTGTTTCCTGCTTATGTACGTTCCTAAAATTTGGCATCATTACCGTTGTTGGCCTGCGCCCATAGTAGTAACTATCCATATGCCCATCCTTACCGGCAGTGATAGAGCCACGATAATTCTGAAACGCGATGTATTTGCCCAATAGGCCATTATCATTCCCCAAGCCGTTTGGGAAGCGGTTTGATGTTGAATTAAGCAGGATAAGGTTACTGTTTAATGCCGCCGCGTTCACAAAAATAATTTTAGCAAAGTATTCTATAGCCTTATTGGTAAGCGCGTCTATAACCTTTACACCAACGGCTTTTTGCTTCTTTTCATCGTAAATAATGGAGTGCACTACAGCATCTGGCCGTAGCGTTAAGTTGCCCGTTTTAGCTGCCCACGGCAAGGTTGACGAATTTGAACTGAAGTATCCACCAAACGGACAACCTCTTTCGCACAGGCTGCGCGCCTGGCATTGCCCACGCCCTTGCTGCAAATGAATTGCTTTTGGTTGGGTAAGGTGAGCGCAGCGCCCAATAATTACGTTACGATCTTTATAATTTGCCATAATGCGCTGCTGTATCTCCTTTTCTACCACATTCATCTCCCATGGGGGCAAAAAGTCGCCATCGGGCAGGGTTTCTAATCCGTCATGGTTGCCGCTTATGCCAGCAAATTGCTCTACATAAGCGTACCAGGGGGCCAGGTCGTCATAGCGTATTGGCCAGTCTACCGCAAAACCATCCCGGGCAGGGCCTTCAAAATCAAACTTGCTCCAACGCTGGGTTTGCCTTGCCCAAAGCAGTGATTTACCCCCAACCTGATACCCCCGGATCCAATCGAAAGGTTTATCCTGCACATAGGGATGCTCCTTGTCCTTCACAAAAAAATGCTCGGACGCCTCACTGAAAGCATAACACCTTTCTACTATGGGGTTTTGCTGTTTAACAGATAGGGGTATTTGGCCTCGATGTGGAAAATCCCAGGGGGTTTTGGTAGCTGTTGGGTAATCTTTTAAATGCACAACGTCTCTGCCACGCTCTAACACAAGCGTTTTAAGGCCTTTGCCGCAAAGCTCTTTGGCCGCCCAGCCGCCGCTTATACCCGACCCTATAACGATAGCATCAAAAGTATTAGCCGCAAATTCGTTTGAATTTACATATCCCATTATAATTAGTTTTATAAACTAAAATTAACGATTGTTAACGATAACATCAACAATAGCATCCTTTTCGTTTTTTTACCCTTATTTTTATAAAAATCCCTTTATCACCGGCCAAACGGTTTCTGCAACTACTTTGTAGCCTTCTGCAGATGGATGCAGCCTGTCCCACAGGTTAAGGTGCTTTACGCCCGCTACGCCGGCCAGCAGGAAGGGAACAAATGCTATTTGGTTATTATCCTTCGCAAGCTTTTTGTAGATGCCATTAAACGCTATCGCGATGCTACCCCCTAAAAATACCGGGATTTCCATTCCTAATAATACAATTTTTGCTTGCGAATATTTGCTTTTTACTTTATCGATAATAAGCTGCAGGTTTTGGGCGATGATGTGTGGCGGAACTCCCCTGCGGATGTCGTTTATACCCAATTCCAGCACAAAAACATCAACAGGTTTACTTAGCCAGTATTCTAACCGGGATAAGCCTCCTGCTGTAGTATCGCCGCTTACGCCGGCATTAATGATGTTATAATTTAATCCATCAGCGTTAATTTTTGTACCGATAAGTGCCGGAAACGATTCTGTAGCCGCGTTTGCCAGCCCGTAGCCTGCCGTTAGGCTATCGCCAAAAAATAAAATATTCTTCATAGGTCAAGGGACGATTGACGGTGAATTATATTGCAGAATTATGTGTGGCGTATCTTGTCTCTCGATTCATGACATACTGCCTCCCTAATCTATCCCTTCCACACTCCACAAACCGGGATGGTCGCGGTAATGGGTTATATTCTCGATGATCGCCTCAACTTCGTGCGAGGTAAGCCCATCATGGCCATCGGCAGTATAGGTAAACAGTTTTCCGGGGTATACAAAAGTAATATAACCAAGATAGTTGGGGTCTGTTTTTGTTTCAAGTAACAATTCGCTTTCCTGGCGATGCTCTTCTACTTCGTCCAATTCGCTATTTCTATAAATATTATAGGTATAGGTGAGTACCTGGTGGCCATTTACCTGCGCCTGCGTATTGGGTATTATCTTCACAGGTCTATTATTTCCAATGGTAAAAAAAATGGGTATCATGGCTTTTAGTTCTTGCCCTATACGACAAATGTTGAAACAAATAGTTTTGCCAATAATAGTCATTATTAACTTTAACGGTAGATGAAAATCCTAAAACTTAATAACGGCTTATTGTTGCTGATAAAAACTGCTGGTAAAAAGTTGCGACTGGTAGTAACTGATGACACAATGGAGTTGGCTTGCCGCAAGGAAATTCCCGGCAAACTATCCCGATTTTTAGCATCCGTAGAAGATGGAAGCCTGTTTAAAGGCAGGATACAGTTTCATAAATTACTGTGATGCTTAAGGGAAACAAGGCAGGTTCTATCAACCTATGCAACCCAAAAAAGATACTTAACGCTTATAATGTATAATCAGTATTAATTATTTACAAAACAAGAACGCCCCCGATTGCTCGGGGGCGTTTTGATTAAATATAAAGAACGAGTGAAAATTAAAATGCGTAACGCAAACCAAACTGCATTTGCCAGCGTGATGCAAAAAGATCAACAGAGTACGGTACACCCGGATCGGTAAAGGTGTATTTAGGGTACGTTGTTGATACTGCTGTAATTGCAGGGGTTGTTTTTGGTGTTAAACCAACGCTTGCCGTTGAGTTGAACGTATTAGCCGAGAAGTAATACTGGCCCCAGTGCTTGTTCAACAGATTGGTAAGGTTGATGATATCGTAAGTAAAAGTTAAAACTTGTTTGCGTTTGCCGCTGCCAAACTTAAAGTCTTGCGAGAAACGGAAATCAAGGTTGTTATTCCACGGAGTGTAAGCCGCGTTACGCTCGGTGAATTTACCACGACGAGAGCTTAAGTATTTGTTGGCATCAATGTAGTTATCAAAAGTTGCTGCCTGTTGTACTGCTGTTGCACCACCTGCTATATCGCTAAAGAAGTTGACGGTTTCGTCTGTTTTGGGGATGTAAGATAAGCTCACTTGCTGGCCTGTACCGTCGATAGCTTTAGGGTAAATACCGTAGGTGTACGGGTTACCTGTTTGCGCACTCAGGAAGAAGGTAAAGTTTGCTGTGTAGTTTTTGGCTTTATCCCAATTAAACACATAGTTTACGTTTGATACGATCCGGCTGCGGATATCAAAGTTTGAATTAGCCAAACCCGGGTTGTTTGGGTTAAGCGCCTGGTTCAACTGCCAGTTAGATTCCATTGAGTTACGGATGCCGTTTGTAACATCTTTAGAGTGGCCGTAAGTATACGCTACCGATGCATTCAAACCAAACGGGAATTGTTTAGCAACCTGCACGGTTAAGCTGTAACGATAACCCTGATTGGTATTTGATAACAAATAAGCATTAGTATACGAAGGGTTAACTTTTTTGTTAACAAATATTGGTTGCTCTTTATTTACATCGTAAGGGTAATAAGTAACACTATCTACAGTATTTACCTGCTGGAATTTAAGATCGTGGATTACTTTTGTGTAGATACCTTCTAAAGTAAACTTCCATTTATCGTCTGTTTGATAATCGTACGCTAAGTTTGTACGCCATACCTGCGGCATTTTAAAGTGGTTGTCTATCAAATCCACCTGTGTAGGGCCGGATGCACCCGTATTAGCTGCCGGATTATTCTGCTGGTTTACATAACCTAAACCACCGTTAGCGGGGGCCTGCACAGGGTTTGTACCCGGCGTAATTGGGGCGGCAGCTTTTGGACTGCGGTCATAAGCGCCATAAGTATTACCGTTGTTGTAAAACGCGTAACCAAACCATGCAAACGGCACACGACCAGTAAATAAACCGCTACCACCACGCAATATCGCGCTTTGGTCGCCATTAATATCATAGTTGAATGATACGCGTGGGTTTATTTCCAAATTATTTAAGTAGTTATTTTTGATATCTGCCGGTTTGGTGTAGGTAAAGGTGTTACCATAGTTAACATCAACCGGGGCACCTGTTGTTTTGCTGCTTAAAGGCTGTTTGTTTGGGATACCGGCATAGTCAAAACGTACGCCTGCAGTCAGCTTAAATTTATCGCTTAGTTGAATTTCATCCTGTCCGTAAAAACTCAATAGGTCAACTTTAAACTGTGCCGATGGATGGGCAAGGATATAGTCGCGGGTGTTATCTATATAGTTATAATTGGCGCGTGTACGCGATGGGTTGTTATCTAAAAATTTGGCAACGCTGCTGTAAGCTATACGGCCGTTCCATGCGTTTACAAAGTTGTAGGTAATGTCGTAAAACTCGTTGTGTGTACCAAAAGTAAAAGTATGTTTGCCTTTGGTATAGGTTAAGTTATCGGTAAACTCAGTTGTTTTTTGGCGCATATCAAATATGGCAGCCTCCCTGTCGGTACCTAAAAATATGGTTGTACCCGGGGTGTTACCGGTGATCTCAATTTGTGGTAAAGCCGGGTTTGAGTTTGGTGTGCGGTAATCATGCACGTTTGAGTAACCTACTACTAAACTGTTGTTCAGGTTGTTGTTAAACCTTGTTTTTAACTCGGCAACTGTAGAACTGCTGTTATTGTGCGACGTGTAATTGATATCGCTAAAGCGAAAATTCTGCTGATCGCGCTCCAAGTTGGTAGCGGTTGATGAGATGGTATTATTACGCAAGGTCAACTGGTTTTTATCGTTAATGTTCCAGTCTAAACGGTTAAAGTATTTGTTAGAGCGAGAAAAGATAAACGTATTCTCGTAACTACCGGCATCAAAACCATAAGACGCCATTTTGTCTTTAATGTTGATGGCATCCTGCAAGGTTAATACTTTAGCCGAACCGGCTGTACCTGCCGCCGCGATAACGGGGTCTTGCCTGCGGGCGATCTCCTCATTGGTAAAGAAGAATAATTTGTTCTTCACGATAGGGAAACCTAAACGGATACCCGTCTGGTAATCATGAAAGGTTGACGGCAGGCTTGAGCCATCGCCACCAGATGCTGCTTTTGAATTGTTGGGACCAACCATGAACGCACCACGGCCGTAGCCATAAACAGATCCTGAAAAATCGTTTGTACCGCTGCGGGTTACCGCGTTAATACTACCACCCAATACGTTACCAATTTTAATATCGTAAGGGGCTACAAGTACCTGAATATCCTGTATGGCATCTAACGATACCGGGCTGGTACGCGTGCTGCTACCCACCTGGCCAGACGCGTTATTTTGGCCCCCTAATGAAGGGCTAAAGCCGATTGCATCGTTATTGATGGCACCATCAAGTGTAACGTTGTTGTAACGGTAGTTGGCACCCTGGAAAGAGTTGTTATTGCTTTGCGGCGTAGCGCGGGTAAGATCCTGCAAACTGCGGTTTATCGACGGCATGTTCTTGATTTGGTTTTGGCTGATGCGGGTGCTTGCACCGTTTTTTGTGCCGCCGCTATTACCTACAATTTTCACCTCTTTGAGGGAAGTAGTTTCGTCTGCCAAAATAAAATTATATGTGGCACTACCCAAAGATAGGTTAACATCTGTACGTTCATCTTTTTTATAACCTACAAAAGAAGCGCTTAAAATATAAGGACCACCCGGATTTACATTGGGGATGGTATAACGGCCATCGGAATTGGTTTGTGAACCGTAGCGTGTGCCTGTGCTGGTGTTTAAAACAGATACGGTAACACCCGGCATGGTAACGCCTTTAGCATCAACAACCTTACCGCTTATAACGGCCGTTGTGATCTGTGCGTTAGCCGCTACTGTTACCAGCAGGGTTAAAATTATCAGGTAAATTTTTTTCATTATAGAAGGGGTTTTTATTTACCCCAAAAGTCTACCCGCTACATTACGCGTTTGTTACGCCGAAATTAGAATGGGATTAGAATAGTGCTGTTAGTGTTAAATTAATGTTAAGCAAAGTGGAAGATGTGTCAAAAAATAAGCGGCTACCGAATGGGTAGCCGCTTATAATCTAATTAAGCGTTATGACTATTTAACAGCACCAGGAGAGGTGTAAGCCATAACTTGTGGGTTAAAGTTAGCCCAACCAGTAGTCCAGTCTTCAGTACCGAAAGCACCTTTGTAAGCAACTTTAGTAAAGTAAGCATCAGTAACCTTTGCATCAGTAAATACTGCACCTGTTAAAGCAGGTGAAGCACCTATTTGAGTGAATACCGGTACACCAGCTCTTGCAGCAGGGGCAATATCAGCACCAAATTTATAGGCATCAGTGTAAATACCAGCTGCATAAAGATCGGGAGTGAAAGTATTGTTTAACATTAGTTTTGCAGATACAGCAGCTAAAGCAGAAGCTGCAGCTTTGATCTGGTTTTTTTTACCGTTGCTACCTGCTACTATGTTATTAGCAAATACAGAAGCATCGGAAGCTAGGTTAGCAGATGCATTAGCAGTACCACCTGCAGGTAAAGCGTCATCGTAAAACACACCTTCGGTATAACCAACTATAACAGAGTTTAAAATGCTGATAGCTGTATTACGACGGATCTGAGCACCATGCTGGAAATTAGCATTGATTGCAGTGAATGTAGCAGTTTCTTTTGGACCTAATATAGTCATGTTAGAAAATACCGCGCTTGTTTGTGGCGTACCGTTAGTACCTGTTGCGTTGTTATCAGATTCGAAACCGTTTGAACCAGATACATCAGCAGTTGCAGCTAAACGCTGAGCTAAACCAAACTGAATCTTACCAGAGAAACCGTTATCAGTATCAAAATCATCATCCCAGCTATCGATGGCTAATAAGTGTTTAGCATTTACGCTACCACCAAACCATTCGAAAGCATCGTCACCAGAGCGGTAAACTTCTACGTAATCGATAGTTGTACCAGAACCAACGCTACCAAAAGTTAGACCGTTGATCTCATTATCAGGGCTTAAAGCGATACCGGCGTACTCTATACGTACATATTTCATTGTACCAGAGTTATCGGCAATGTCGGTACCACCGTGCTTACCTTTATCGGTAGCATCAGATATACCTTCGATAGTTACAGAAGCACCCACGTTATTAGGGGCTTTACCTAAAAGGATAACGCCACCCCAGTCGCCTTGTGAACGGCCACCGGCAGTTTGGTTTGATGTGAATACAATTGGTTTATCTGCAGTACCGACAGCTTCAATTTTTGAACCGCGGGTGATGATCAAAGCAGCTTTTGATGCTTTATCACCTTTAATGATTGTACCCGGTTGGATAGTGAGGGTCGCATTATTGGTTACAAATACGTTGCCTTTTAAAAGGTAAATTTTATCTGCGGTCCATGTGGTTGCTGTAGTAATATCAGCCTTTACTATTACAACACCGTCTGATGGAACTGGTGGGGTAACAATACCGCCGCCATCACCGGCATCAACAGTGTTTTTTGAACAACTTGAGGCTAAGATTGTGAAGCCCAGTGCAGCTACTAATAGAATTTTTTTCATTGTTTGATTTTTTAATTTTCAATTCAAAGTAACACAAGCACCTTTTACTTAAAGTTAAGGATTGTTTATGTATATGTTAAATAACATGGCTTAGTGTTAAGCCCATATTAATATTAAAGTGTATATGTAAATGCCAATGAATACGTAGACCCTGGTTTATAGCTACTTTGGATACCGTCACCGGCGTCAACCTTTTTATTAAAATTATTATCATAATAAAAAGTGCTGGCGTTATTGAAAATATCTGCAGCGGTAACTTTTATCTCGCCTTTACCTTTAAATACTTTTAAGCCAAGTTGCGCGTCAAATACGTTACGTGGTGCTTCCCAAATATCTTCATATAACGCTCCTGCTGCAACGTTAAGCCTGCGGCCTACCCTGTTATACAATGCATTGAAGTTTAATTTATTATTAAGGAACGAATGCTGTACACCGCCGTTTATTACATATGGTGCCTGGCCTACTAACGAACGTTTGGTGTATTTAAAATTAATACCCGCGTTAGTTGGGTTATAGGCTGTAGATTTAATAACCGCTAAGTTTGCATACAAGGTTGTGTTTTTCATAAAATCGTTAGCATAAATAAAATCTAATGTTTTACGAATTTCTAACTCGGCACCAATTACGTTAGCCTTATCAGAGTTGAAGTATGTAATGGTACGGGTCGAGTTAACATCATTATTATAAGTTTCTATCGCGTTTTTGAACCTTTTGTAAAAACCCGATACCGATATGATCTGGCCGGCTTGAGGATAAAGCTCAAAGCGGACGTCAAAATTATCAATATTTGACTTTTTCAAATTTGGATCACCTTGTTGCAACGCTAATAGCTCGTAGTCATAATATTGCGAGATAGATAATTCTCTAAACTCTGGGCGTGCAAGTGTACGCGAATATGATGCCCTTAAGTTTATCTTTTCTGATAAACTGTAAGTTAAGTTAGCAGATGGTAAAACATCTACATAATTTTGGTTAACAATACCATCGGCTCTTTTACTAACCGGGGTAACATTTACATCAAATTGTTCTACACGAACACCCCATACCAATCTCAATTTATCGGTAAGCTTGTTATCTAACATCGCATAACCAGAGTTAGTTAATGAGTGGGCATCATATGAATCATCAGATCCGTCTATCTCATCTAATTTATAAACACCTGCATTGATAACATCGCTGCGGAACAAGGTATTTAAGGGACGTTGTTTTAACGGACGAAGGAAATCAGGATCGTTAATGTCGGGATTACTTCCGTCAACTACAGCCCCAAGGAAACGTACGTCGTAACTTCTCTTTCTGTATAAGCTTGTTAAACCTGTTTTGAAAGTTGCCGATTGTGAAAACATTTTAAATGGCATAGAGTAATTAACCGCACCAGAGTATGAGTTTTCGTTAAGTTTGGCATATAAAGTTGCATTATCTTTACCCAGGGTTGAAACGTTTGCCTCAAAAGGTTCGCCGCTACCAATATTGCGCGAGTAGCTTATTTTGCGTTGTTGCGGCTGATCATTAAGTACATTGCTGTAGCTTAAGTTCCAGTTTATTTTTGCTCCTTTTTCGCCAATTGGGTGGTTACCTTCTAAGGTCGATTTTAGTAAAGCTTTCTGTAGGAGGTCAAAAGCATAATATTTTACATCAACACCAGATGCCTGGTTGCTACCTGTACGTTGCAAAAACTGATCGTCATAGATCCTATTGTACACATTTTTGAACGTGATCTTGTTTTTGCCGAAAGTGTAACCTAAGTTTAATAACGCGCCAAGGTTGGTAGAGAATTTATAAATATCATCATTGTAATCATAACCGTAAGCGTTGCGCTTAACATCATTACTTATAGTTTGGGCGTTGCGGTAAGTTAAACCAAAAATAGCTCCAAAACGGTTGCCATTTTTTTCGTTATCCTTAACCCTGGCTAATGTAAACTGGTAATTTTGAGTTGGCAGTGCTGTATTTTTGTAGATGTTATAATCTTGTGAGATACTTTTTAATAAAGAATTATTTTGTTGCTGGGTTAAACCGTTAACAATTTTAGAGTATGGTAAAAAGCCATTTGGCAACTGTTTTTTACCGTTATCAAAACCAAAATAATCGCTGGCATTACGTTGCCCGCTTAAAAAAGTTTTACCTGTTGACGCCGTATTGTAACCGGCACCAATACCAAATGATATTGAATTTTGCTCGGGCAAATCTTTGGTGTTTATCGCGATCAAACCACCGGCAAAATCTCCGGGCTGATCCGGCGTAGCCGTTTTGGTGATGGTTAAACTTTCTACCAGGTTTGATGGTACAATGTCAAACGAAAATGCTTTTCTATTTGGCTCGGTACTTGGCAACGATGCGCCATCAAGCATAGCGTTATTATAACGATCGCTCAAACCACGGATAACTACGAATTTATTATCCTGCACGGTGGCACCGCTTACACGTTTTAAAACGTCGGCAGTATTCCTGTCCGGTGATTTTTTGATCACCTCGGCAGATGTACCATCAGAAATAGATATGCTATTTTTTTGCATGGCGTATAAGGCGCCGATTGATTGCTGCCGATAGGTTGATTTAATCACAACCTCTTTAAGGGCTTGCGACTCGGCTTGGCCCATCGTAATATCAAGAGCGGTGTTAGTACCCTGCTTTACTTCAATTTCGGATACTGTTTTGCTTTGGTAGCCTATATACCTTACAAGGATGGTGTATTTACCGGGCGCAATGCCGCTTAATACATAGTGGCCGTCAACATCGGTAGCGGCGGCCTTGGTGGTGCCCTCTATGTTAACGGTAGCCCCTATTAAGGTTTCGCTGGTTTTTTGGTCGATGACCTTACCTGAGATACGGCCCGTGGTTTGGGCAAGCAAATTGCCTGCCGTAAGCGTCATAATAACCATGACGGTGATTGCGGATAAAACTTTTTTCACGTGTATTAATTTAATACCGCAAAACTATTACCGCGATGTTAGTTGAATGTTATGGATGTATTACCAAAACCGCCACTTAATATTACCCCAGTGTTAAGGGGTGGCCTAAACGTGCTGTTAACCAGCTTTTTGCTTATCAGTTAAGTTGTACTGCTTTAATTCCTCCAGCTGAATTTCGTAGGCACGCATCCTGGCATGCAAGATATCCACTTCGGTACGCAGCATCTGGATCTCGGTGATCAGCTTGGCCGAGTCTGGTTTGTGGATCATCTTATCGCCGGTGCCCAGTATCAACCACTCGGGCGAGTACTTTAACTGGAAACAAAGCTTACGGATAAGATAGTAGCTGATGTCCTGCTTTTGGTTGATTACCTTGCTGATAAAGCCTTGGTCTACCCCTATAGCGTTGGCCAGTGCCAGCTGCCCGCCATGCTCCTTCACTATTACTTTTATCCGTTTTACAACTGCTTCATCAGACATGGTACAATTATAAACATTTTTGGCAAAGTGGTAGGTTTTTGTGAAAAAACCATCGGTGATTTTTCTTGCTGTCCCACTTATTTTATTAGAAAACACCAAAAAAATACAACAAATTGATTATGAATGAATTAAAAATTGACCTTTATAAATAATAAGTCAGCTACAAAACACAAGTAATTGATTAACAATTATTTAAATTTTAAAATGAGTGTCCCGCTTGTTTCTGAATGGGACACCATCTTTCCGCGCCCGTAAATGACTTTTTTTCGACTTGTTTTCGCCGGGTAATAATCCATTTAGTGAGCAAAACGGGACAGCAGGATACCCTCTTTCCTGAACCGCCCGAAAGCGAGGATAAAGTGAAAGAAATCCTGTATTTTTAATAATAGCTTTTAAGACATCATTATTAATTTTACGTCTTATCGCTACTGAAAGCGTCCGCTTGTGGATTTAGGATGGTATCGTATAAGCTAAACTTTGCAATAGCGCATTTAGCTTGCGGTAATTGAGGCAAAATAGCTATGGGCGGTTTATAATAATCAAAAATATTCTAATGCCTTCCTTCAAGTATTCCAATCAAATTTATTAATAAAACTGTAGAAGAAGAACAAATGTGAGCATCCTTTGTCGTCGCCGTTCTTTTATGAGTTAATTCATTGGCAAGTTTGTTGGACGAACGAGTATATTTCCTTAATGTTTCATTTGAACCACCTGCCAGCTCAATAACTATACAAGAATCAAGCATTCGTCTTGCATTAGTCTCGCTTGTTTAACGCCGTCAATTGTTGGATGTTTATCTTTAACGAAAACTGTTTAGGCCAATGAAATTATAGTTTCGCGGCATAGCAAACCAATTGTTTGAAATTGCTCCTCATTTATAGCTTGCTTTAACCTTATATTAATCTCGTTTAAAGATCTATCAATTCTATCCCATCCAATTAAGCTTACAGAGACATTTAATACATCGTTCTGTTCAGAGTTTTGTGTAAGATTTAATAAGTCATGAACATTTTAATTATAAAGCTTCTCCTAATTTTATATTAGGCCATATCTCCAGCGATCCACTTTCCGTACCATTGCCATAGATCATTAAATAGACTAGGGTTATCTATTTTAAGTTGATTTAAAGCCGTATTAACTTTACTACATCCTTTTAAATTCATCATTAATATCTTGAATTCTTGATCCTGCTGTAGAAACCGAGATTTAAGTATCTTTCAAATAATTGATTTCTATTAATCATTGATCCTTAGTGAATAAGCTTCTAATTCTATCCCCATCAATTCTTGATACTGACTTTGGAATAATATACACATGTGACAATCCAACTTCTTCTTTTTTGTTAAATACGAGTTCAATTTTTTCTTTTAATCTGGCCCCGACTTCAGTTTGTCTATTTTGTATTAAAATAAATTGTTCGACAGTTGTGGTGAGAAAAATTCCATAATAAGTTATTCCCTTATCAATCCAAGTCGCAAATTTCATTTGCACATCCGCATATTCGCACATCTGCACATTAACCCATATCTTTGCGGCACTAAATTAAACACCTATGTTAAAAGGATTTTTTAATGTTCCTGCCCCTGTAAACGAGCCTGTATTAAACTACGGCCCGCGCAGTTTGGAACGTGCAGCGCTTAAGGCGGCCTTGGTTGAAGCCCGCTCAAAACAAGTAGATATCCCCATGTATATTGGCGGTAAAGAAGTTAGGACAGGTAAGCTAATGGAGCTGCGACCGCCGCATGATCATAAACACCTTTTGGGTACTTTCCACTATGGCGATAAAAGCCATGTGACTGCTGCCATTGACGCGGCCCTTGCCGCTAAGGCCGATTGGGAGAACCTGCCATGGGAACAACGTGCCGCCATATTTTTAAAAGCCGCCGAACTTTTGGCCGGCCCTTACCGCGCTACCATTAACGCGGCAACCATGCTTGGCCAAAGCAAAAATGCTTACCAGGCCGAGATTGATGCCGCCTGCGAATTCATAGACTTTTTGCGCTTTAACGTGCAATACATGACCGAAATTTACCAGCAGCAACCGCCGGTATCCGGCAAAGGTGTTTGGAACCGTTTAGAGCAACGCCCGCTGGAAGGTTTTGTGTTCGCGCTTACGCCGTTCAACTTTACGGCTATTGCGGGTAACCTCCCAACCTCCGCCGCCATGATGGGTAACGTTGTAGTTTGGAAACCGGCAGATACACAGGTTTATGCCGCTGATGTAATTATGCAGGTATTGATAGAAGCCGGCCTGCCTGCAGGTGTTATCAATATGATCTACGCTGATGGCCCCGAGGTTGGCGATGTGGTATTTAACCACCCCGATTTTGCAGGTATCCACTTTACAGGGTCTACCAAGGTATTTCAGCACATTTGGCAAACTATTGGTACCAACATCCATAAATACAAAACCTACCCGCGCATTGTGGGCGAAACAGGTGGGAAAGATTTTGTGCTTGCCCACCCAAGCGCTAATGCCGATGCGGTTGCTGTTGCCCTTTTACGCGGCGCGTTTGAATACCAGGGACAAAAATGTTCGGCTGCTTCACGCGCATACATCCCGGCAAGCCTCTGGCCTGCGGTTAAGGAGCATGTGGTACGCGAAATTGCTACCTTTAAAATGGGCCCTACCGAAGATTTCGAGAACTTTATTAATGCCGTTATCAGCGAGGTGTCGTTTGATAAACTGGCTAAATATATTGATGCCGCTAAAGCGGACGATGGCGTTGAAGTAATTGCAGGTGGCACTTACGATAAAAGCCAGGGTTGGTTTATACAACCTACCGTACTGCAGGTGCAGGACCCGTACTATGTAACCATGTGCGAGGAATTGTTTGGCCCGGTATTAACCGTTTACGTTTATGAGGATAGCGAGTGGGATAACATCCTGAACATTGTAGACAAGACGTCTATTTACGCTTTAACAGGCGCCATACTGTCGCAAGACCGTTACGCCATTGCAGAGGCTACCACACGCCTGCGCAACGCTGCCGGTAACTTCTACATCAACGATAAACCAACAGGTGCGGTGGTAGGCCAGCAGCCATTTGGCGGCGCCCGCGGATCAGGTACTAACGACAAAGCCGGATCCATGATCAACCTGCTGCGCTGGGTATCGCCACGCACTATTAAGGAAACGTTTGATTCTCCAAAGGACTACAGATATTCGTTTTTAACCCCAGAGCACTAATTTAGGCGAAAGGTAAAATCTAAAAGGCGAAAGGTTTTAAGAACCCTTCGCCTTTTTTATGTTATTTGTCATTCCAAGCGATAGCGAAGAAGCTAATAACGAACTGTACAAACAAACATGCATGTAGTAGAACAGATCCTTTGCTATCGCTCACCGGATGAAAAAATTTAATCTTTTCTTAATTCCCGGCTCTAAAAATCTTGATTCTATCCGCCTATTTTGCAAACCTAAACACCTCAGCCATTTTTAAGTTGTTGCTGGTGCTAACCTGCATATCCGTGATAACGCCGGTTGCAAGGCTGTAAACCCAACCGTGTACATTTATTTCCTGGCCGTTTGCCCAGGCATTTTGCACAATAGATGTTTTGCAAAGGTTGCTTACGTTCTCTACCACGTTCAGTTCCACCAGGCGGTCGCCACGTTTGGTTTCATCGGCAATGGCATCCAGCTCTTTGGCATGTACGCGGTAAACATCTTTAATGTGGCGCAGCCAGTTATCAATCAGTCCAAATTGTTTGTTGGTCATACTTGCCAGCACGCCACCGCAGCCGTAATGGCCGGTTACTATCACGTGCTTTACCTGCAATACATTTACGGCATAATCCAGCACGCTCAGCATATTCATATCCGTATGGATCACCATGTTGGCAATGTTACGGTGCACGAATATCTCGCCCGGGTTGGTATTGGTGATCTGGTTGGCAGGTACGCGGCTATCGGCGCAACCGATCCATAAAACAGGTGGCTTTTGGCCGTTAGCCAGTTTTTCAAAATACTGAGGATCTTCTTTTAAAGAATCTTCAACAAACTGGCGGTTGCCATCCAGCAGACTTTCGTAAGTGATATGGCTGGTGTCGTGAATTAATTTTGTAGCACACATAGCATCTGTTTTTTATAAATTTTTAATTCTTTGTGATTTTTGTTTTGGTTGGATAAATTACCTGGTAAACCTTATGGAAAAACACAGGTAACATATCATAATACAATATGGTAAGTAATATAACAGGTACAAAGTAAAACACCTTAAACTCGTATATGTTAAAAAAGTAACCGCCTACCAGCCCTCCAAAAATAAAAAAAGTAAGCACAGTTAAACGCACGTAGATCTTATTCTTTACAATTTGGCTTTCTTTGGTTTTAGGGTGCAGCCAGTCGGCCAGTTCGCTACCCAGGTCAGTAAACAAACCGGTAAGGTGGGTAGATTTGATCAAGCCGCCCGATATGTTTGATACCAGCCCATTCTGTAAGCCCATAGCGAATAGTAGCGAACCGATTACAATTTTACGCTCAATTTCGGTTTCCTGGTAAAATTTATGCCCGTAAATTGCAACAAAAAGCAGCACAATAATTTCCAGGATAATAGGTACCGAATGCGCCCTGTAAGAGCTTTTGTGTTTTAAAGATTGTACAATAAAGTTTGATGTGAAGGATCCAATCATAAACATAAGCAGCCATAATACAAATATGATGATGTCGTTAAGATTCTGCTGTAGGATATTTTTAGCCAGATTTGCCACATGCCCTGTAACGTTTGAAGTAAACGCCAGAAAAGCCAGCAGCCCCACCACGTCGGTTATGCCTGCCACAAAAGCGGACGATGACGCCAGCATCAGGTTTTGATTTAATGTACGTTTTTCCTGTGGTTGTCTTAACATATCTTCTAAATATACATAATAATATCCTGTTCTACATATTAACAAAAACCCGGTTGTATTACACAACCGGGTGCAAATATATAAATAGATATAAGGCTTATTAATGCGCGGCTATCGCGTCTAAACTGCTGTCAAACTCGTATACGTAACCCAGGTTATGCGGGCTGCTGCTACTCACACCAAGGTCTTTAATTAAACCGGTGCTGATGTCAACCACCCAACCGTGTACTTCAAGATCGTTGCGTTCCATCCAGGCGTTTTGTATGATAGATGTTTTACAGATGTTGTACACCTGCTCGGTAACGTTAAGCTCAACCAGGCGGTTCACTTTGGCTTTATCATCGGTAATACGGTCAAGCTCGTTGGCGTGTAAACGGTAAACATCTTTAATGTGGCGTAACCAATTGTCTATAATACCAAACTGCTTGTTGGTTAAAGCCGCTGCAACACCACCGCAACCATAGTGGCCGGCAATAATTACATGTTTTACCTTAAGTACGTTCACGGCATAATCCAGTACGCTAAGCATGTTCATATCCGAGTGTACGCATACGTTGGCAATATTACGGTGCACAAACACCTCTCCCGGTTGTGTACCGGTAACTTCATTTGCAGGCACGCGGCTGTCCGAGCAGCCTATCCACAATACCTCGGGCTGCTGTCCTTCTGCCAGGCGTTTAAAGTATTCAGGATCTTCGGCAGTGCGTTTGGCTGCCCATTCGCTGTTATTGGTTTTCAATTTATTGTAACCGGCACTTTGCGCCAGTTTTATGCAATTGGTATCAATACCGTTTTTTTTGTTTTTATTTTCTGTACTGTTCATGGTAGTTTTTTAATTAAATGATTTTAAACAAATTAGCCCCTTTAAATACCCCCCAAAGGGGATAATTAAGCCCTATCTACATTGGAGGGTTAGGTGGTGTTGGATTATATATTAAATCTTTTAAAGGCGGCACTTCATACCTTTCCTTTATCTCTTTCAACTGCACAATTATACCTTTGGTGTAGGCATTGTGCTTGTAGTTATTAATAATTTCCAATACATCCGGATCGATATAGCGCGAGTTTGAGCCATCAATAACCACATCACTGCCTTTTGGCAGGCTGGTAAGAGTTATCTGGATGGCGGCTTTGTTCAGGAACGAAACCTCCTCGGCCAATTTTATTCGGATGGTGTTTTTTTCGCCGTTCGGCGATATGGTGTAGAAGTATGGATTACGCATGTTGGTGCGTAAAATGTAGAATATGCCTACCATCATACCAATACCTACGCCTATTAACAAATCGGTAAATACAACGGCTACTATCGTTATCACAAATGGGATAAACTGATCAAGCCCCTTATGCCACATGTGTTTAAACAGGCCAATCCTTGCCAGCTTATAACCAACCGTTAACAGGATGGCCGCCAAACAAGATAGCGGGATCTTATTCAGCAACGATGGTATGGCAAGCAAACAGGTAAGCAATAAAAACCCATGAAATATAGCGCTCATTTTTGTACGGGCACCCGCGCCAACATTTGCTGATGAACGTACGATAACGGCCGTCATAGGTAAACCACCCAGCAGCCCGCTCACTAAGTTGCCCGCCCCCTGGGCAACCAATTCGCGGTTTGTTGGCGATATCCTTTTGATAGGGTCAATTTTATCAACCGCTTCCAGGCTTAACAGGGTTTCTAAACTGGCTACAATAGCTATGGTAACCGCTGTTATCCAAACCGCTTTATTGCCTATCCCGCTAAAATTTGGTAATTTAAACAGGCCGAAAAACTCGCCCGTGCTGTTTACTAAAGGGATCTGTACAAATTGCTTATCCAAAAGCGCAAGGCCTGTGCCTGCAAACAGTGCAGATAATGCCACGCCCACAATTACAACCACTAACGGTGCGGGTATCATGATAAGCTTTTTAACTTTAGGCCAGTAAATCATAAGCAATAACGATACAACACTTATAATAACCGCGCCGTAGTTTATCTTATGCAAAGCGCTAAAGATACCCGAAAAAGTATTGTTCTGATCGGTTTGGCTAAAGCCCTCGTCACCCTCAAAATCCCTGTCGAAGCCTACGGCATGCGGAAACTGTTTCATGATGAGGATGATCCCTATCGCGGCAAGCATCCCCTCTATAACCGATGATGGGAAGTAGTTAGCTACAGTACCCGCTTTCACCAATCCGAAAATGATCTGCATAGCACCGGCAAGCACCAACGCAAGCAAAAATACCTCGAACGAACCCAGGGAAGCTATAGAATTTAAAACAATAACCGTTAAACCTGCAGCAGGCCCGGCCACGCTTAACTGCGAGCCGCTAAGCGTACCAACAACAATACCGCCAATGATACCCGCCAACAGGCCCGAGAATAACGGCGCGCCGGACGCCAGCGCGATACCCAAACATAAGGGTAGGGCTACCAGGAATACAACTAAGCCCGCGGGCAGGTCCTTTTTTAAATTTTTAGCTAAGAAATACTTTTTCAGGTTAAGGCCGCCGGCGGGAACGCCGCCTTGCTTGATTTGCATAAACAATAATTTTATAATGAGATTTCAGTAAACAACATGTTTAACAACGCAAAAGCAGGATTGTAAACAATGCATAGTTTTTTTCCGGCTGTTATAAAAAACAGCGGTATGCGATTGATCACCGGATACCAAAATATCCGGCAAATTTTAATTAAACGTTGGGAGGAGGTGTTGGTACAATAGGATGATATACCTGCTTGTAAAGGGAGCGCTCCTGGTTGTGCAGGATGTTGGTCTCGACAACAATTGGCCTGTAAACTATAAGGTGATTTACATTTTCATCAAAAAACTTTTTGTCTTTAAAGGCATCCTTATCAGGGTCTTCCTTTTCATTTTTTGATTCATGCTCCAGTTGCATAATCACCGCGCGAACGGCTTTGTTATCCATACATAAAAAAACAGGCGCAACAGATATAGCCATCTTCATAATAAAGATGCCCATAAACAATACTGCAATTGAATTTTTGAAAATTCTGTTTTTCATGCGTAGCAAATATAACGTTTTTTGGAAATGGAAAGTATCATTGTGCCGTTTAAAGCTAATCTTACAATATAATTACTAATAGCCTCACCTAAACGGCGAAGCCCTCATGTAATATTTCTCTTCAAAGGAGAGGACTTAAACTTTGCCCTTTTTTAAACCATTTCTCCAGGGGGTGGCGGGGTGAGGCTAAATTATTAGCAATATAATTACTAATTTTATCGCTTTACCAATAAACCACATCGTGAACAAAAAGCTGGAGATTTTACAAAAAAAGCGCGACCAAGCGCTTGAAGGTGGAGGCGCTGCACGTATTGAAAGTCAGCACAAAAAAGGGAAATTAACGGCACGCGAAAGGTTGCATTTTCTGCTGGATGAGGGTTCGTTTCAAGAGATAGGGATGCTGGTGTTGCACCGCAGCACCGATTTTGGGATGGAGAAAGAAAAGTATCCCGGCGATGGTGTGGTTACCGGTTATGGTACTGTAAATGGCCGTTTGATCTATGTTTTCTCGCAGGATTTTACCGTTTTTGGTGGCTCGCTGTCAGAAACCCATGCCGAAAAGATCATTAAAATAATGGACCTTGCCATGAAGAATGGAGCTCCCATAGTTGGCCTTAATGATTCCGGCGGTGCACGTATCCAGGAAGGTGTAGTTTCACTTGGTGGCTACGCCGATATATTTTACAAAAACACCATGGCCAGCGGCGTTGTTCCGCAAATCTCGGCCATTATGGGCCCCTGTGCGGGTGGCGCGGTTTATTCACCTGCCATTACCGATTTTATTTTAATGGTAGAGCATACCAGCTACATGTTTGTGACCGGCCCCAACGTAGTAAAAACGGTAACCCACGAGGTAGTAACATCCGAGGAATTGGGCGGCGCCAATACGCATGCAACCAAAAGCGGGGTTACGCATTTTGCCTGTGCTAACGAGATAGACGCTATCAATCACGTAAAAAAACTTCTGAGCTACATGCCGCAAAACTGCGAGGACCGTGCACCTGCCCTGCCTTACGAGGTGAAGAACGAGGAACGCCCCGCATTAACAGATATATTACCTGAGAATATCTCGCAGCCCTACGATATCCGCGAGGTTATTGAACAGGTGATAGATGGCGGCTCGTTCCTGGAGGTTCATAAAGATTTTGCCGAGAACCTTGTAGTAGGCTTTGCCCGGTTAGCAGGCCGCAGTATTGGGATAGTTGCCAATCAGCCCGCGTTTTTGGCTGGGGTACTGGATATTAATTCATCAACTAAAGGCGCGCGTTTTGTGCGCTTTTGCGATAGTTTTAACATACCACTGTTGGTATTTGAAGATGTACCGGGCTTTTTACCGGGCACCGACCAGGAGTGGAATGCCATTATTACTAACGGTGCAAAACTACTTTATGCTTTCTGCGAGGCTACCGTACCGCGTATTACGGTTATTACGCGTAAGGCTTACGGTGGCGCGTACGATGTAATGAACTCCAAACACATTGGTGCCGATATGAACTACGCATGGCCAAGTGCCGAGATAGCCGTAATGGGTGCAAAAGGTGCCGCCGAGATCATCTTTAAACGCGAAATAACATCCGCAGAAGACCCTGAAGCCAAATGGCGCGAAAAGGAAGAGCAGTACGCAACCATCTTCGCCAACCCCTACCGTGCGGCAGAGCGTGGCTTTATAGACGAGGTTATAGCCCCGGCAGAAACCCGCGTTAAATTAATTCACGCCTTTAAAATGCTGGAGAATAAAGTGGTGAACAACCCTAAAAAAAAGCATGGGAATATTCCGTTGTAGGATAAAAGCGATAATCGCTTTTATCCTACTTGTCTTAACCAATCTCTTGTTATACTTTCAATTCTTTCAATCTCGATTTCGGGCAGTAGACCCGTATGCATTATAATATTTCTTGATTTTTCTAAATCTTCAAATCTTGAAACTAACCATTGTTGATTGGGTATCAAATCTGAGAACTCTTCCCAATTGGCAGTTATAATTTGACCTAAATTGCCAAACATTGTGTAGCCGATGTTAGAAGTTGAACGCTGTGCATGATACCGGTATTTCTCTTCTTCTTTAAGTAAATTTTCAACATTTTTTTTGATACGATCAGGCACACTGTTCCACCAATCAATGCCTTTTCTTTCTGATAAGCGAGCAGAGATCAATTCTCTCACAGCATTTTCTAAACAGAAAAAAACTATGTATATAGAGGCCATTCTGCCTGCATTATGAATAATGCGAGGACTAAAATCCGATTCTTCGATTCTCGCTATAGGTTGTATATCACTTCCTTTACGGATGGCTATGCCTTCTTTTTCGAGTGAAATCAAACTATCTTCTGTAAGGATTCCATTGAAAACAAATTGCTTCAATTTTTTAATACTTTCACTCATTTCAAATTATAAGATTGTCTTTGAGGCTCTTAAAAATCGCATTATAAACAGAAATGTCAGTAGTTGCTGGAAGATGAATTTGAATGTTATAATGAAAGTCTGTCTTAGGCTTTACTTGACTGTCCACTCCAGGGTTAAATGCGCTTTGTTCAATTGGCTGTTCCTGTTTTTCTTTTTCTTTTTTGACAACAGGTGCACCGTCAAATTTTGCTAATGATGCAAGTGCTTTGAATGTGGCAAAATAATAATTTACAAGTTTTGCGTCTTTTCCTGTTATTCTTGATATGGCGCCCTTTATTTCTTCGTCAGAAGCAGAATGAATGTTTTCATTGACAGTATACAGATCCGAATACAAGTCTTTCATTCTTTCTGCTATCACATGTTTATTTTGAGTACTGTCTTTTAATTTATCATAGGATGCTGTAGGTGTTCCGTCATCCGTTATAAAGCCAAGACGTCTAAGTAGGGGAATAATAGCTCGATCATTTGAGCTCGTAAATCCAATGGTTTTTAAAAACTCATTTGTAAATTTGAGTGGTCGCCCTGCTGTTTTAATTTTTTCAAAGATTGGCCCCATTTTATTATTGGAAACCATGTAAGGGTAGGTGTCTGTCATTGATTGAGATTTGGTTGGTTTCAATAAATATCGTCTTATTTTTCCATATTTAATATAAAATTTCTCATGCTTTCCATCGAACAAATAACCCCTCACCTAACCTGGCGCCTGCGCAGGGATGTGCTGAACCCCGGCGAGTATATGCACAACATGGAAATGGAAGAGGATAACCACGGTTACCATTTTGGGGCGTTTGAGGATAATAAATTGATGGGCGTGGTGTCTCTATTTAAGCATGCCGATGACTGGCAGTTCCGTAAACTGGCAGTGATTGCTGATGGACAGGGAAAAGGCATTGGCACACAAATTATAGCTTACATAACGGCTTTTGTAGAGCGCGAGCATGGTACAAAACTTTGGTGCAACGCAAGGTTATCGGCCACGGGGTTTTATGAGAAGTTAGGATATAAAAAGATTGGCGATGAGTTTCATAAGAACGGCGTGGACTATATCCGCATGGATAAAAGCCTTGTATAAAATAAGAAAAGTCAGCTCGCCTTGCGCAAACTGACCTCTTGTGACTTTAACTAATTAACTGATCTTTTATTACGCTGCAAAGGTGCGGTTATAGTATAAAGTGAATGTTAAATAATAAACAAGCTTTATAACTGTTTAAAAGACATTTCTTTGTTATCACAATTGCTTTATTATATTTGCCTTGTGCTATTTATTAAATAGCTTATAAACACTCCTATACATGGCAAAAAAGAAACCTGAAGCCGAGCAAAAACCGGCTATAGTAACTGAAACATCTTTAGCGTTTTTCGAAAAATATATCAATAACCCTTCGCCTACCGGCTTTGAATACAAAGGCCAGGAACTTTGGCTGGAGTATCTGAAACCCTATATCGACGACCATTTTGTAGATAATTATGGTACTGCGGTTGGTGTTATTAACCCACAGGCAGAATACAAGGTAGTTATTGAGGCACATGCCGATGAGATCTCGTGGTTTGTAAATTATATTACTAACGATGGTTTGATCTACGTTATCCGCAACGGCGGCAGCGATCACCAAATAGCGCCATCAAAACGTGTAGACATCCACACCGATAATGGTATTGTTAAGGCCGTGTTCGGTTGGCCTGCTATCCACACCCGCCTAGGCGGCGAAAAGGAAGAAGCACCAACACTAAAAAACATTTTCCTTGACTGCGGCTGCGTTACCAAAGACGAAGTTGAAGCCCTTGGCATCCACGTAGGCTGTGTAATTACTTACGAGGATGAGTTTATGGTGCTTAACAACCGTTACTACGTTGGCCGCGCTTTAGACAACCGTGCAGGCGGTTTTATGATTGCCGAGGTTGCCCGTTTATTGAAAGAGAACAACGTTACCCTTCCATTCGGTTTATATATTGTAAACGCCGTACAGGAAGAAATTGGCCTGCGTGGTGCCGAAATGATAGCCCACCGCATTAAACCAAATGTTGCCATTGTTACCGATGTTACACATGATACCGGCACCCCAATGATCAATAAAATTACCCAGGGCGATCTGGCTTGTGGTAAAGGCCCGGTTATTTCATACGCCCCTGCGGTACAAAACAACCTGAATAAATTGCTAATAGAATCGGCACAAAAAGCAGGCATCCCGTTCCAGCGCCAGGCGTCGAGTAGGTCGACAGGTACCGATACCGACGCCTTTGCGTACTCTAACGATGGTGTACCATCAGCACTGATCTCGTTACCGCTGCGTTACATGCACACCACGGTAGAGATGATCCACAAAGAGGACGTTGATAACGTGATCCGTTTGATCTATGAATCGTTATTGAACATCCAGAACGGGCAAGATTTTAGGTACATCAAATAATTTAAAACATTTGTACACGATTAGCATTGTGTATTACACGTACACTTATACCCTACTTTAAGAAAGAATGAAACCAACACTATTGATTTTGGCCGCAGGTATGGCCAGTCGCTACGGCAGCATGAAACAAGTTGACGGCTTTGGCCCTAACGGCGAAACCATCATCGACTATTCTATTTACGATGCTATTAAAGCAGGTTTTGGAAAAGTTAGCTTCATTATCCGCGAGGAATTTGCAGAACCGTTTAAAGCTATATTTGAGCCTAAATTAGCAGGACGTATTGAAACCGATTACGTTTTTCAGAGCTTTGACCTGGAGCCATTCGGCATCAGCGAAAAAATTGAGCGAGCTAAACCATGGGGTACTGCCCACGCAGTTTTAGCTGCCCGCAACCAGATCAATGAGCCGTTTTGTGTGATCAACGCTGATGATTACTACGGTTACGATGCTTTTGAAAAAATGGCGAAATTTCTTACTACCGAAGTAGCTGATGACAAATACGCTATTATTGGTTACCAGATAGATAAAACCTTATCAGACCATGGTACCGTGTCTCGTGGTGTTTGTGCGGTTGACGATAACGGTAACATGACCGAAGTAACCGAGCGTACCGAAGTGTATTTTAAAGAAGACGGCACAGTAGCATACAAAGATGCTACAGGCGAAAATAGTTTATCTAATGATACACGTGTATCTATGAACTTCTGGGGCTTTACCCCTGCTGTGTTTGGACAGAGCGAGGAACTATTCAGAAAATTTGTTGCCGCTAATAAAGAGAACCCTAAATCAGAGTTCTTTATCCCATTGGTGGCCGATGAACTGATCAAAAGCGGTACAGCATCATTCAAGGTTATTCCAACTGCTACCAAATGGTTTGGCGTTACTTATAAAGAAGATAAACCTATTGTTCAAAACTCGATCTCCCAATTGGTTAACAATGGTACTTACCCAAGCAACCTTTGGAGCTAAGTACTCGCTAATAATTTTGAATGCCCCCGTTTATTCAACGGGGGCATTTTTGTTTCAGGCAGACTTACCAATCTGTAATTTTCTTATTGCAAAGCACCGATTGATCTATTTTAAATCTTCCACCTAAGCAAATAGTTAAGGCGCTTGTTTATATTTATATCCCTTACTATTAACGTGAAACCAAAAATACCGTACTGTTTGGCAACTTTGACATGGTACAGGCCGAAATACAATGGGTACGCAACCAGGATGCTTACAATGTAGATAAAGCCCCAACCATTGAATTGTTTAACAATTACTTTAAATCAGGTATCAGCTCTATCCTATTCCAGAACATTCGCGAATTAAAGGCGCTTGCCTACTCTACTTACGGGTTTTATGTAGAATCGCAGAAGAAGGATGATGAAAACACTTTTGCCGGCTACGTTGGCACACAGAGCGACAAGATGAACGATGCGATCGCAGCCATGAATGAGTTGCTAACCAAAATGCCTGAATCTGCAGAAGGGTTTAAATCGGCTAAGGAGAACATCCGTAAATCAATTGATACCGAATGCATTACCCAAAATGGTATCATTTTTATTTACCTGGCGGCACAACGCAAAGGTTTAAATTACGATGCGCGCAAAGCAACTTTTAAAAAGGGGAACAACATCAGCTTTGCTGACATGAGTACTTTCCATGATACCGAATTAAAAGGCAAACCATATACCTACTGTATCGTAACATCAGACAAACGCGTTACTGATGACGACCATAAAAACTACGGCGAACAAACCAAGCCTGATATGAAACAGATCTACGGATATTAATTATCAATGCATAAATATGGGTTGAAATCGTCTTTTCAACCCGTATTTTTAACTACAAAGAACGTTTTATGGTTTTTTTCTAAATCTCATTTATTTTACATTAACTTAATGTCGAATTAAGATCATTTATGTAACAATTTATACGGTATATCAATAATGAAAAAACTGGATAACGTTAAAAAAGGCTTTTTTTTTAACTTTGCAAACTTGAAAAGGTTAAATAACTATTGACCAATTACAATGGCTAATGAGTACCCGGCATATTAACATTTAACACTAAGCAAACCAAACCCTAACATTCAACGTAGTTAAAAAACTACAATAGTAGTAGAAACAATTTGAGCCATAAACCTAAACCACCCAGCACACATTGCCCAAAATGCGGCAATCTATTTCATCACCAGTTGCACAGAAGCTGGTTAGTGAAGAATATTTTATTCTTTCTCCCGGTCAAAAAATACTTTTGCGCCAATTGTAAAAAAGCCAGATACATCATTAAAAAGTAGACTAATTTCACATTATTTTTATTTTGGTATAAGTATTGCTTCGTAATTAATTACAAAACCTTAGATACTAAGAATATAATAAAATGAGAAGAATTTTAGCTGTGGATGATGATCAGGATATACTGGAAGTACTAAAATTTATACTTGAAGATTCGGGCTATAAAGTAGACACACTGTCTGATGGACATAAATTACTGGATACTATTCAGGAAAAACACCCCGACTTGATCTTGCTCGATATTATGCTTGGCAACATGGATGGACGCGAATTATGCAAACTTGTTAAGCAGCAAACTAAAACTAAAAGAATCCCGGTTATCATGATATCTGCCAGCCATGATGTGGATGCCACCCTAAACCAGGAGGATGGGCCTAACGATTTTGTAGCAAAACCATTTGATATTAATGTACTCCTAAACTCTATCAAGAAGCTATTGTCGGCAGCGGCATAAAACGTTCTTCTCAAAACATTTTTTTTGCAGCCAAATGATATAAACATTTGGCTTTTTCTTTTGACAAAACTTTTTAAAAGCACCATCAAACCCCACTATTTAAAGTTTTCCACAGCTATACCACAGATAATAGTGCATCGTTTTAAAAAAAAGCGCTTATCCACATTTGTTAATTACTAATGTGGATTACATTTTTGCGTTTAGCTAATTTAGCATCCATCATTATTGCGCTTTATGATCAAACTTAGATACATCACCTTTATTGCACCGGTGCTATTGGCCCTACCAACACTGGCGCAACAAAACCCATCATTCCACACTAACCGCATTTATCAGAATGCGAACAACCTGTTGGCTATGGGTAAATATGCTGCCGCTGCAGAGCAATATCGCTTGGTTGAACAAACCCGCTTAAAAACCGGCCAGCAATCAAAATTCGAGTCGGAACTATCTTTGCTTAAAGAGAATTCGCAATATTACGAAGCCCTTTGCGCGCTTGAATTGGGTAATGATGATGCCGAAAGTATGTTTGCCCGCTTTATAAAGGAGCACCCGGAAAACCCGCTCACCAAGCAGGCGTACTTCCAGGTTGGTAAATCGTACTTTAAACAAGGTAAGTATAACGATGCTTTGGTTTGGTTTAACAAAGTGGATGCAGGTGATTTAACCGGTTCGCAAAATACCGAATACAAATTCCGTAAGGGTTATGCCTTTTTTTTAACTAACGATTATAAGAACGCGCAATTATTATTCGCCGATGTAAAAAACAAACGCTCGCCATTTACCGATGACGCTACCTATTACTTCGCCTACATCGCGTACTTGAATAAAGATTACCACTTAGCACTGCTCAACTTCGAAAAACTTAAAAACTCTAAAAAATACGAGAACAGCTACCCTTATTACATCACCGCCGTTTACTTTTTAGATAAGCGTTACGATGATGTTATCAACTACGCTATCCCGATCATCAACAGCACCAAGCAACAAAATGAAACTGAAATGCTGCGTATTATTGGTGCATCGTATTTTGCAAAGGGTAATTACGACAAGTCGGTAGAATACTATAGCCGTTTTGAGGACCAGGACCAGGGCCGTACCCAAAACACGCAAGACAGCTACCAGATAGGTTACGCATACTATAAAGTAGGCAACTACGGCAAAGCTGCTACCGTGTTAGAAAAACTGGTAGCCCAAAATGATAATTACAGCCAAAGTGGTAGTTATACACTGGGCGATGTGTTTCTGAAAATGAACAACAAGCAAAGTGCCCGTAACGCATTCCGTACCGCGTCAAGACTAACTTACGACAAACAGTTACAGGAAGACGCTTTGTACCAATACGCCAAACTTTCTTACGAGCTCGATTTTAATAACGAAGCGCTGACAGCCACCCGTGCATATTTGAAGAATTACCCGCGATCTACCCGTAACGATGAGGTAAAGATCTTGTTGGGCGAGGCTTTGCTTAACTCAAAAAACTACAAGGAAGCTGTTGAGATACTGGAGCCCATTCCCAATAAATCTGAAAGCGCGCAGATAGCTTACCAGAAAGTAACCTACTACCGTGGTTTAGAGTTTTACAACGAACGCGCATTTGAAAACGCTATAGGCATTTTCCTGCGCTCTTTACGCAACCCGGTTGATACTAAGGTGCAAGCGTTAACCCTTTACTGGATGGCCGAATCGATGTATGAGGTGAGGAAATATACCGAGTCGGTTGAAAACTTTGAGGAGTTTTTGGCGATGCCGGAATCTAAACAGACCGACGTAGGCAACTTTGCCAATTATGCCCTTGCATACGCCGCGTTTTACGATGAGCAATACAAAAAAGCAGCTACTTACTTTGAGAAGTTTTTGCGTGGAGATGTAAAAGACCAGGCTACCGAAAACGATGCCATCAGCCGTTTGGGTGATAGCTACTTTGCGCTAAAAAGCTATGGCAACGCCTTAGAAAATTACGACCGTATTATTGGCCGCCACAGCCAGGGACAGGAATATGCCTTATTCCAGCGTGGTATTATCCAGGGTTTACAGAACACCCCGGATGCTAAGATCAGCACGATGAACAGCCTGCTAAGCCGGTTTCCAAATTCGGATTACGCGGATGATGCATCTTTCGAGACCGCTTACGCTTACTTCCTGAAAAACGATGGCGACCGTGCCAAGGCCGACCTGAACGCCATGATAGCCAAATATCCACGTAGCAGTTATATACCGCGTGCTTACACCACCATCGGTTTAATTGATTACAATGCCGGCAGGGACGACGAAGCAACCAACTCGTTCAAAAAGGTGGTATCAGATTACTCATCATCTGACGAGGCTAAGCAGGCCTTAAAACAAGTTGAAAAGATATATACCGATAAAGGTGACGCGTCGTCGTTCTTAAACTACGCCAACTCTACCGCAATAGGTAACTACACCACTGCCGAGCAGGAAAGCATTTTATACACCGCTGCAAACAACCTTTACTTAAAAGGCGACTGGCAGGGAACGGTTAATGCCGTTGGCGCCTACTTTGATAAATTCCCTACCAAACAGATCTACGAGAAACAATCGAGGTTCATCCGTGCGCAAAGCTTGGTTAACCTGAATAAAGGAGATGATGCTGTTGTAGACTACAACGCGATCCTGAACGACTGGACAAGTGCTTACAGCGAGAAATCATTGATTAGCATGGCTAAGTTGTACATGGCGCAAAAGAAATACAACGATGCCATAGTATTTCTGAAAAGGCTGGAAACCAATTCAGAATATAAAGCTGATTATAGCTTCGCGGTAAACAACCTGTTGTTGAGCTACTCGCAAATAAACATGCCGGATGATGTATTGAAATACGCCAAACTGGTACGCGATAACGAAAAATCATCACAAGAAGATAAATTCAAAACAGGCCTTTACGCCGGTAAAGCTTACCTGCAAAGAGGCGATACCACAGCGGCTATTAAAGAGTTGAACTACACCGTTACCAACACCAAAACCATCGCGGCAGCAGAAGCCAAATACAATATTGCTAATGTAGAATACCTGCAAGGCAAGTACAAGGCATCACAAAAAACCTGTTTCGACCTGGTGAAGGATTTGCCAAACTACGATTATTGGGTAGCAAAAACATACATATTGTTATCAGACAATTACGCCGGTTTGAAAGACGCCTTCCAGGCTAAAGCTACGCTGCAAAGTGTTATTGATAACTATAAAGGCGACGATGATATTTTAACCATAGCCCGCCAGAAACTGGGCGTGCTTGAACCATCTAAAGCTAAACAGGAAGCACCGGTAGAAACCAAACCGGCAGGAACAGCACCTGTGGAAGCAAAACCAACAGAGACAGCACCTGCAACAACCACACCTGCCACGACAGAACCAACCAAACAGGAAAACAAAGAACAATAGAACAAGACAAGCAATGAACCAAAGACACACCATAGCACTGCTTACCTTATTAATGGTATTCTTCTTTTTCACTGCCTCGGCACAAACAAAGAAACCCGCGGTGAAGAAACAACCGGCTAAGACTACCGCTAAGCCTGTATCTAAAGCTAAAACACCTGCTAAAAGCACCACCGTGCAAAAAGCGGGTGCCAAAAACCTTGGCGATGCGGCATCAAAAGTAGCAGCGGCGGATACAACAAAAAAAGGCGGACAGAATAATCCGAATAATAATAACAGCAGCCTTGCCGAAGAGATTGTAGTAACCACATCATACAAACCTGTATTAGCCGAGGCGGTAAAGATCCGCCGTAACCCCGACCTGGAAGATAAAACTCCCTACAAAGCGCCATTGAACTATGTGCCGTTAGACAAAAAACTATCACAAGATAACAACATCCGCCAGCTGGACGCCATGAAAAGGCCACAGGAACAAGATTCGATACAAACTAATAATTACGCAAAAGTGGGTATCGGTAGCATGAAAACTACCTTTGGCGAAGCTTACTTTGGCAACGGTAAAGACCAGGCACTACAGGTTGGGGGTTACCTGAAACACTTCGCGCAATCGGGCTCATCGCTTGATAAGCAGAACGACAGTCGCCAGGAGGTTGGCGTATTTGGCAAAAGCATTGGCGCGGAAAACACGCTGACCGGCCGCATCACTTACAAACGCCATCAAACCTATTTTTACGGGATAGACCAGGATAACCCACCGGTAGCTTTTGAACCCGCTAAACAGGTATTCAACACCATTGGTGCCGAAGGAGAAATAGCTAAAAACTTCAAAGACGAAGAAAACGCGTTTACTTATGCAGCCAAATTTAAAGGGTATGTATTTAACAATGCGTTCAGTGCCAAAGAAAGCAACGTGGTTATTAGTGGCTTTTTAAACAAAACCGTTAAACAATTTTACGCGGGCTTAAGTGCTTCGTTAGACCTTGGCTCACAAAAAGATGTACTTTACTCTCAAAACAACAGCATTGTAAGGGCTAACCCATACATTAAGTTCCAGGGCGAAAATTATAAGATAGACGTGGGTGTAAACATTGCCAAAGAGTTTGGTTTTTCAGACCGTTTCTTCATCTTCCCTGCCGCAAAACTGGAGTTCCAGGTAGTGCCAAAATACATACGACTTTTTGCCGAAGCTAAAGGGGACGTCAACCGCGCATCTATTAAAGACCTAACCGATGTTAACCCTTTCCTGGGTGAAAATATCAATCTGGTTAATTCGGTAGATAAATTGGACATCACCGTGGGCTTAAAAGGAACACTCGCACCGGGCCTTGGGTTTAAAGCAGCCATCTACCGCAACAGCATTAAAAACCTACCTTTGTTCGTAAACAACTTTGCAACAACGTTCAATAAATACCAGGTAATTTATGACAATGGCGACGCGCGCGTAAGCGGCTTTAATGGCGAACTTGATTTTAAAGCAAGCGAAGATGTTAACGTTTATGGCCGCGTAGAGCTTAAAGACTACAAAATGGCAAGCGAAGCGCAACCATGGAACCTACCTAAGTTTATTCTTACCGCGGGTACCAGCATCCACATTAATGATAAGGTTGACATCAATGGATCTTTGATGTTCCGCGGTAGCACGCAGGACCCATTATTGGTAACGGGCAGCACACCGGCAGCACCGCAATACACGCAAATAAATTCGTTTGCCGATGTAAGCGGCGGCGCTACCTATAAAATAAACAAACAGCTATCGGTATTTGTCCAGGCCAATAATATCTTGAATGCCGGCAGCAAAACATGGGTTTATTATCCAAATTACGGATTTAATATATTTGGTGGTATAGGCTATGCATTTTAAGCTTTTTGATGTTTTATAATTATCCTTACTTTTAGCGAATGGACGTAGGCAATTTTATAAGCGACCTGCTGGCGCAACATGGTGATGTGAGTGTGCCGGGTTTGGGCTATTTTGCACATACCCGCATTAATGGCCATTATAATGAAAGGGAGGGTAAAATATACCCGCCAACTTACAGCGTGCAGTTTGACCCGCAATTTATAGAGGATGAAACGCTGGCACAATATATTGCCGATAGAAAGAACATTTCGCTGGCCTCATCAAAATACTTTACCGAAAAATTCATCAATAACATAAAACTACAGGCGCAGAATGAAGAAGTTGCCCTGGCCGACCTTGGCTGGTTTTATACCGAAGGCGATCAGCTTTATTTCCGCCCAAGCACAGGTAACAGTTATGATCCGGAGTTTTTTGGTTACGAACCGTTAAGTCTTTATAAATTAGGGAACGCACCGGAACAAAGTGCGGCATTATATCCAACAAACCAGCCTGCCGAACAAACAACTACTGTTGCCCCGGTTACTGTGCCCGGTGAAGAAGAGCCGGTAGTTGAAGGTTACCGTTACGAAACTGATGAAGAGCACGAAGCTTACCTGGTTAAACTGACCAGTAAAAAAGGCCGTAACTCCACCATATTATTTGTTACCCTAACTATAGTATTTACAGGGGCAGCCGTTTATTTAGTTAACCGGTACGATTCAACCATATTTAACCGGGAAGTGCCAAAACCAAAATCTACCAAAACGGCGGAAGTAATACACGCCAAAGTTGATACGCTTGTACAGGTTGACACTACTAAAAAGACTGTAAAGGCTGATAGCATAGTTTTAAATATTAAACCACCTGTAACAGATACGATCACCAAAAGCGCGCCGATTGTAGACAATAAAATTACAGGGCCACGTTATGAGATTATAGTTGGCGCATTTAGCACGATAGCTAAAGCCGATATAGAAATAGCCAAATACGAAAAAATGGGCTTTACAGCACACATTGCCGAAGGCGTGCCGGGTAAAAAGCAAAATATATCGCTTGGCACTTACAGGTTAAAAGGCGATGCGGCATCCGCATTAGATAAAATATTAAATACCGGTATAATTAAGCCTTCCCAGGTTTATATATTACCGATAAACGTTAGATAATTATCCTCGTTACAGGGGCTACATTTTACATTAAGAATTAAACAAAAACTATGATGTTATTATTGCAGGTTGCAGCAGATACCACCGCAAAACTGATTGATACCGCGCATACGGCAGCAACCCAACAACTGGCAAAGATCCCTGAAGAAGATTTACGCTTTGGCGACCTGCTGATAAGAGGTGGCTGGGTAATGGTACCTATCGGGATACTGGCTATACTGGGCCTTGTTATATTCTTCGAGCGTTTCTTCACCATCCGCAAGGCATCAAAAGACGAGTCGCATTTAATGAGCCAGGTACGCAGCAGCATCCACTCCGGCGATCTGCAATCGGCTATTGCTATTTGCCGTAATAGTAATTCACCACTGGGGCGTATGCTGCAAAAAGGTTTGCTACGTATCGGCCGCCCCATAAAAGATATCGAGGGCGCTATAGAAAACATCGGTAAGCTGGAAGTTTCCAAACTGGAGAAGAACATCGGCATCATCGGCATAGTAGCCGGTATCGCGCCCATGTTTGGTTTCCTGGGTACTATCGCGGGTGTTATCAAGATCTTTTATGATATTTCTAAAACCGATAACATCAGCATGGGGGTTATTTCGGGAGGTTTATACGTGAAAATGGTTACATCTGCAGCAGGTTTGTTTGTGGGTATCATCGCCTACATCTGTTACCACATTTTAAATATGATGGTTGATAAGGTGATCCTAAAACTGGAAACCGACGCCATCGAATTTATTGACCTGTTAGAAGAGCCAAGCAAATGAATTTAAGAAAAAGACATAAAGGTGCATCGGCAGAGGTACATACTTCGGCCATGAACGATATCATGTTCTTCCTGCTTTTGTTCTTCCTCATCGCGTCTACGGTAACCAACCCCAACGTGGTAAAGCTGATGCTGCCAAAATCATCAAGCGGCCAATCGGTATCCAAAAAAACCATTAACGTATCTATCGATAAAAATTTGATTTACACCATCGATAAAAAGCAGGTACCGGTAGATCAGATACAGCCTACCCTGCAAAGCTACAAAAGCCTTGCAACCGAGTTGACCATAGTACTTTATGTAGACCGCACCGTGGCTATACAGGATGTGGTGCAGGTGATGGACATAGCACAAAAACTAAACATAAAAATGGTACTGGCAACAGAACCGAAGGGATAAAAAGAGATACAAGTATTGAGTATATAGTATCAAGAAATTGGTATGGTCGTGATACTTAATACTAACTACTTGATACTAATAAATGGACTACAGGGAAGAAAATAATTATCCAAAGGCATTTTTAGCTACAGGCATCATACTTGGTTTGGTGATGGCGCTATGCTATTTTCTTGTTTTCCATAATCCGCCGCCAAATGAGGAGGGAACCGGTGGGATCCTGGTGAATTATGGTACGGTTGATGAAGGTATGGGCAGCAACTATATGAGTACTGAAGAACCCTCAGTAGCCGAAAAAGCCAACAACACCAAACCCGATAAGGTAACCCCTGCCCCGCCAACCGAAGAAAAACAACAGGTGGAGAACAGCGATAAAAACGTGGTTACCCAAAGCACCGACGATGCGCCCGAAGTAGCCGCGAATACAACAAAACCAAGCACCAGCGTAGCTACACAACCAACAACCAAAACCGTTACTAAACCGGCAGTAAACCAAAACGCCCTGTACAAAGGCAAAACCAATAATGGCACCGGCGAAGGCGACGGTACAGGCAGCAGTCCGGGTAATCAGGGCAAACCAACCGGCACAACGCTTACCAATAACTATAACGGTACAGGTGATGGTAATGGCGGTACTGCATTGACCGCTCGTAACTTTACACGACCACCTTCAAAACCTGTTGTTACTAACTTTGAAGGTAAAATCGTGATTACATTCAAAATAGACACCGATGGAAACATTATCTCTGCAAGCGTTGCCCGAGGCTCTACATCCATCGAAGGTGACATAGTTGATAAGTGTATACAAGCTGTTAAAAATGCAAAAGTAAACCCTTCAGCAAATGTAAGTGAGGACCGGACTTACACACAAACGTTTGTATTTAAGCGGCAATAATACCATTTAATAGTTCAATGTTAAATTTCTTTTGCTGATAGCTCTTATCCGTTTTCGATGCTACATTTGTATGTAAGTAGTTCGGCCATGAACTATGAACCATCAACCATGAACTACAAAACCACCCTTAACTACCTCTACACCCAGCTACCCGTTTTTACCCGTGTAGGCGCGTCTGCTTATAAGGAAGACCTGACCAACACCATTGCGCTACTGAAGATCCTGAATAATCCCGAGCACGAGTTTAAAAGCGTGCATGTGGGTGGTACAAATGGCAAAGGCTCAACATCGCATATGCTGGCGGCAATTTTGCAGGTTGCGGGCTATAAAACCGGGCTGTATACATCACCGCATCTAAAAGATTTCCGCGAGCGCATCCGTGTCAATGGGGAAATAATCAGCAAGCAAACCGTTATCGATTTTGTAGCTAAACACAAATCAGATTTTGAAGAGATCCAGCCCTCATTTTTTGAGATGACGGTCGCGCTCGCTTTTGATGTATTTGCAAAAGAGCAGGTTGACATTGCCATTGTAGAAGTGGGTTTAGGTGGCAGATTGGATTCTACTAATGTGATTGATCCACTCCTATCCATCATCACCAATATCGGTTGGGACCATATGAATTTACTGGGTGATACCCTTCAAAAAATAGCAGCCGAAAAGGCGGGGATTATCAAACCGAATACCCCCGTAATTATTGGGGAATACCAACAGGAGGTTGCGGATGTGTTTATCAATAAAGCAAAGTCTGTAAATGCTGATTTTGTGTTTGCATCAGATGTAAAGTCAAAAGTTAAAAGTCAAAAGTCAGAAGAGAACCTGGAGTATCTGGAAATAGACGCTCCCCAATCCCCACTCCCCGCTCTTCATATCCAACTCGATTTGCCCGGAAGCTACCAATTAAACAACCTACGCACAGTTTTAACCGCTGTTGATGAATTGCGCAATCAAGGTTTCAACATTACTAATCAACACATCACAGCGGCCTTAAAACAGGTTAAAACCCTAACCGGCTTGCATGGCCGATGGGAGGTATTATGCCATAAGCCCCTTACCATTTGCGATACAGGCCACAAT
Source organism: Mucilaginibacter aurantiaciroseus (assembly GCF_024055595.1). Classification (GTDB taxonomy): domain Bacteria; phylum Bacteroidota; class Bacteroidia; order Sphingobacteriales; family Sphingobacteriaceae; genus Mucilaginibacter; species Mucilaginibacter aurantiaciroseus. Next base: position 385,169 of record NZ_JAMXOF010000001.1, on the reverse strand, counting down.
CCGGAAGGCATTGCCGAGGTAATCAAAAACATCGCGTCGGTAAAGTATGAGCACCTGCATTTCGTGATAGGGATGGTGAACGATAAAGACATTAGCAAAGTGCTCTCTATGCTACCAACCGACGCTACCTACTATTTTTGTCGCCCGGATATCCCGCGCGGTCTCGAAGCCGAAAGCATCAAACAACAAGCCGCAAGCTTTGGTTTGCAGGGCGAAGCATACGGGTCTGTTAAAGAAGCATTCCGTGCGGCACAAGCAAACGCTACAGATAAAGACCTGGTATTTGCAGGTGGAAGTACTTTTGTGGTAGCAGAGGTTGTCTGAAGTCGAATTGATAGAATTTTTGACTTAACCGAATGCAAAGATTAATATTCTGTTAATTCTTTAATTCCGAAAATTTGGGTTCAGACAAAAAACCCTACTTTAGCTACAAACAAACCAAAACTCATGACCTACCTACCCTCCCCCGCACGATACGATAAAATGCAATACCGCCGTTGCGGTAAAAGCGGTATAAAACTGCCGGCTGTTTCATTAGGCCTGTGGCATAACTTCGGCCATGTGGATGTGATGGAAAACTTCCGCAGCATCCTGCATTTAGCTTTCGATAGCGGCATCACCCATTTTGATCTTGCTAATAACTACGGTCCTCCTCCGGGCAGTGCCGAAACCAATTTTGGTAAGATCCTGAAAGAAGATTTTGCGGGTTACCGCGATGAGTTGATCATCAGCAGCAAGGCCGGTTACACCATGTGGGATGGACCTTACGGCGACTGGGGTTCAAAAAAATATTTAGTATCCAGCCTTGACCAAAGCCTTAAACGCATGGGCTTGGATTACGTGGACATTTTTTACCACCACCGCCCGGATCCCGATACCCCGCTTGAGGAAACCATGGGCGCGTTAGACCTCATCGTTCGCCAGGGAAAGGCTTTGTATGTAGGGATCTCCAACTACAACGCGCAGGAAGCTGAAAAGGCTATCGCTATATTGAAGCAATTAGGTACTCCTTGCCTCATCCATCAGCCCAAATATTCGATGTTCGTGCGCGATGCCGAGGCTGGTTTGCTGGATGTACTGGGGAAAGATGGTGTGGGTTGTATCTCATTCTCTCCACTTGCACAGGGGTTACTAACCAACAAATATCTGCATGGTATACCCGAAGATTCGCGCGCGGCAAAATCAACCGGCTTTTTACAGGAAAGCCAGGTTACTGATGAAATTATCGGCAAGATCAAAAAACTAAACAGCCTTGCAGAACAACGCGGCCAAACCTTAGCACAAATGGCGCTTGCCTGGTTGCTTAAAGATGAGCGCGTAACATCGGTATTAATTGGCGCCAGCAAACCTGCACAGTTAGCAGATTCGTTGAAGGCATTGGATAACATCGTTTTTTCATCAGATGAATTAGAGAAAATAGAGACGATCTTGAAATAGGTTTTAAAACAACTTAAAACCTCAAAAAGGCGTATTTAGAAATAAATACGCCTTTTTGTTTAACAAACATTAACATTCTTCATCTAAAATCTTTACCCATATTTACGCTAATAAATCTTCTTCATGAAATCATTTTTCCTCGTCGCCATATTTTTGCTGTTGACATCCTGTTTATTCGCTCAGGAGTTTACCCTGAGCGGTAAAATTATTGATGGCGCAGGTAATGCGGTCCCTTTCGCTACAGTTTATATCCGCAATACAACGAAGGGGACATCAGCCAATAATGATGGTAATTATATGATGAACCTAAAGGCCGGCCAGTACGATGTGCGTTACCAGGCGATAGGTTTTAAGCAAGAAAGCCGTAAAATAGAATTGAAGGCTAATGAAACCTTCAACATCGTTTTAAAGGCCGAAGATTACCAGCTGAAAGAGGTTTCAATAAACGCGGGTGCCGAAGACCCGGCTTACGCCATCATCCGCAAAGCGATAAAAAAGCGCAAGACTTATTTGAACGAAGTGAATGCATACACCTGCGAGATCTACATCAAAGGCCTGCAAAAACTGCTGGCCGCCCCAAAGAAATTCCTGGGTGTTGATGTGCAAAAGATAGCCCGCGAGAACGGGCTGGATTCCAACCGACGTGGAATTATTTACCTGTCGGAATCGCAATCAAAGCTCAGCTTTATCAAGCCGGATAAGGTGCATGAGGAGATAATCTCCTCCAAATTTTCGGGTAGTAACCGGGCATTTACCTTTAACCGGGCGTCAGATATGCAGGTGAATTTTTACGATAACCTGCAAACCTGGGAAGGTTTAAGCAACCGCCCGCTGATCTCGCCGATTGCTGATAACGCCCTATCCTACTACAAATACAAATACGTTGGTTTTATTACCGAAAATGGCGAAACCATCAACAAGATATTAGTTACACCGCGCAATGCTTACGACCCTTGCTTTAGCGGCTATATTTATATTATGGACGATAGCTGGCGCATCCAAAGCCTAGGTTTGTACATCACCAAAAAATCGAATATCAACTTTGTAGATACTTTAAAAGTTAACGAGCAGTTTTTCCCGGTGGGCGATAAAGTATGGATGCCAGCTTCGTTAAAGTTTGAATTTACAGGCGGTTTCTTCGGTTTTAAATTTGGCGGTTATTTTATCTCGGTTTATAAGAATTATGAGATAGACCCTAAGCTGGATAAAAAACAATTTGCCGAGGTGCTGCGCATTAACAAAGGTGTAAACAAAAAAGATTCGGCCTATTGGGAACAGGAACGCCCTATTCCACTTACAGATGAAGAGAAAATCGACTATCAAAAAAAAGCCATACTCGCCGCCAAACGCGAAACGAAACCATACCTCGATTCGCTCGACAAGGTGAACAACAAATTCAGTGTGGGTAAATTCATGTTGGGTGGCTACCGCCACCGCAACCGGTACGATCATGAGTACTATAACTTCAACTCGCTATTGAGTTCGGTAACTTATAATACGGTTGAGGGCCTGGCGTTGGGTTATGGCGGATCGTTCACCAAACAGATAGACAGCGTGAATAACCGTTACCTTAATATTTACGGCAAAGTGCGTTACGGTTTCTCTAACAAACTACTTAATGCCACAGGTGGGGTAACCATGCCCGTAGGTTCGTTCACACTGAACTTAGCAGGTGGTAGCGACGTAATAGACATGAACAACCGCGAACCCATCAGTTCGTTCATGAACACGGCTAACACCCTTTTAAACAGGCAGAACTTTGAAAAGCTATACCAAAAGCAATATGCAACGGCCACTATATCTAAACGTATTTACGGTGGATGGCAGGCAAGCGCCGGCGCCGAGTGGGCAAACCGTAAATACCTTTCAAACACAACCGATTACAGTTTCTTCTATCCAAAAGGGCATGAGTTTACATCAAATAACCCCTTATCGCCTGCGATAGATGCGCCTTTGTTCCCCGAGAACCAGTCGTTCAACGTAAGCGTGCGCACTACCTATGATTTTAGCAACCGTTACGAAACTTACCCTACCGGTAAGCGCTACATCCCGTCCAAATACCCAACCATTGGTTTAAACTTTACCAAGGCGGTTAAAAACGTGTTTGGCTCTGATGCGGATTATAATTTGGTATCGGCAGATATCTCTAAGTCGGATATCCCAATGGGTTTTTATGGTAAAACCTCGTTTTACGTGGCAGCAGGCAAGTTCTTCAATACCAAAAATATCTATTATACCGACTACAGGCACTTTAGCGGTAACCAGGTGTTGTTTTACCAGGGTGGCATTAATAAATTTTTGCTGTTAGATTATTACCAGTTCAGCACCGGGGATAAATTTCTGGAAGGCCATTTAGAGCATAACTTTACAGGTTTAATTACCAATATGATCCCGCTTATCCGTAAGCTAAAACTACAGGAGATCATCAATGTAAATTACCTGTCTACCCCTAAAATAAAAAACTATACCGAATTGGGCGTTGGCTTCCAAACCAATATCGGCTTAAGGGTAATGTATGGCACATCGTTCAACAACAAAGTTGCAGGTGCAAACCAGGCAGTAAGGATTGGGGCGAGTTTTTAGTGCGTGCGAACAAGTCGTAACAAAACATAAAAACTTTTCGTTAAAATTGTTTAACAGCAAACACAGCCATGGTATTAGTATTAAAAAAAGGCGCCACTAAAAAAGATATAGAAGAGATAGACAAAATACTTTACAAAGAAAAAAGTAAAGGTGGCTTCGATGCGAAAAAAAATAATGGTATAATACCTGATTTGGAAGACGGTATGGTTATTCAAAAACGAATGATAGATGAATGGAAAAGAGATATTTAGTCATTAAATAATGGTTGTAATACGCCTATAGCGAAATGCTCAAAATTTGTCAATTGTATTTTTTCAGTTGTATAAAACTTAAATTTTAATTTTTTAATTTCTGTGTTAACAAATTGCTGTGCTTCTTTAAATTTTACGTCTAATATTACATCTCCTTTTGATTCAGTTGTTGATTTAATATTCGATTTATTCACTGTATAGCCTAAGCTATCTAAATGCTTTACAAGCATTTTTTTATTAAACGTGTGACTTCTAAAATCCGTTGTAAGTTCTCTTATTCTTTTTTTTCCAGCCCGTGTTGTTTTACCTACATACAATATATCATCATCACTAATTATAACATATAGCCCAATCTCATTTATTTTCATTAATTCCACAAATGATAAAAATGGAGAATCTAAAACTTTGATTAATTCGTCTTTTAATAATTGAAGTTGGGTGTTAATATCTCGAAGTTCAAAATCTTGACTCATACAAAGCAAATATTTATTAATCAATAATAGCAAAAAGGTTTTGACTTTTTACTTTTGAATTTTGCCTTTGCAATCCTATCTTTGCCCATGCAAGAAAAAATCCTTATTCTTGACTTCGGTTCGCAATTCACCCAGCTTATCGCGCGCCGTGTCAGGGAACTCAATATTTACTGTGAGATCCATCCCTTTAACAAAGTGCCTGAAGTAGACGAAAGCGTTAAAGGTATCATCCTTTCCGGCAGCCCGTATTCTGTACGCCAGGATGATGCACCGCATTTCGAGTTCATTAAACACCACAAAACACTGCCTATTTTAGGCGTTTGTTATGGCGCCCAGTACATGGCGCATTTCCATGGTGGCGAGGTATTGGCGTCAAGCACACGCGAGTATGGCCGTGCCAATTTGGATTACATTAAACCGGATAACATCCTTTTTAAAGATGTTTCTGCAGGTTCACAGGTGTGGATGTCGCACGGGGATACTATTGCCAGGATCGCAGATGATTTTGAAATTATTGCAAGTACCGATAGCGTAAAAGTTGCCGCTTACCAAATTACCGGCACGCAAACCTACGGCATCCAGTTCCACCCGGAGGTTACCCACAGTATTGATGGCAAGCAATTGCTGCAAAATTTTTTGGTTGATATTTGCCATTGCAGCCAGGACTGGACACCGGATTCGTTTATTGAAACAACCATTGCCGAACTGAAGGCGAAATTGGGTGATGATAAGGTGGTTTTAGGTTTATCGGGCGGTGTAGATTCGTCGGTAGCGGCGGTATTGCTACACCAGGCCATCGGCAAAAACCTGCACTGTATATTTGTTGATAATGGCTTATTGCGTAAAGATGAGTACCAATCGGTATTGGATTCTTACCAGCACATGGGCCTTAATATAAAAGGGATTGACGCCAAGCAACGTTTTTACGATGCGCTGGCCGGCATTAGCGACCCCGAGAAAAAACGTAAAGCCATTGGCCGCGTATTCATAGAGGTATTTGACGATGCCGCGCACGAGGTACAAGGTGTAAACTGGCTTGGCCAGGGTACTATTTACCCTGACGTTATCGAATCTGTTTCGGTAAAAGGGCCGTCGGCAACTATTAAGTCGCACCATAACGTTGGGGGATTGCCCGACTTTATGAAACTGAAGGTTGTAGAGCCGTTAAACACCCTTTTTAAGGACGAAGTACGCCGTGTTGGGGCCGCTTTAGGTATAGACCCAAACATACTTGGCCGCCACCCTTTCCCGGGACCAGGCCTTGCTATCAGGATCCTTGGCGACGTTACGCCGGAGAAAGTTGACATATTACAACAAGCCGATGCGATTTATATCAACAATTTACGCAGTGGCGGTGTTTATGATAAAGTTTGGCAGGCAGGCGCCATATATTTACCGGTACAATCGGTAGGGGTTATGGGCGATGAGCGTACTTACGAGAACGTAATTTGCCTGCGAGCGGTAGAATCATTAGACGGGATGACGGCAGATTGGTGCCATTTACCTTACGATCTGCTTGCAAAAATATCAAACGAGATAATCAACAACGTAAAAGGAATTAACCGGGTAGTATATGACATCAGTTCGAAACCACCGGCCACAATTGAGTGGGAATAAGTGGTTTATATTTGTCTTAACGGCGCTAATAATTGGTGCATGTTCGCCTAAGATCCGGACTGTACCCTCATCTACCGTAAAAATAACAGCTGAAAATCCAGTAATAAAAAAAAACAAATCTGCCGAAAAGCCTTCGGTGAAAACACCTGAGGCTAAGGCATCGGTTATATCGCTTATCCTTCCACTGGGTCTTGATCATGCCGTTGCGGGGCAAAGCTACACTGCTGCCAAACTTAAAACCGCGAACATGTCGGTTGAGTATTACCAGGGCTTTAAGCTGGCGCTGGATTCACTCACCTCCACAGGTAGCAATTACAAATTACAAATTTTTGATAGTAAGGACGATGCGGCGCAGTCGCACAGCCTTAGCCTAAATCCGCAGGTAAAAAACAGCGAGATCATTATCGGCCCTGTATTCCCTGACGATGTAAAGGCTTTTACAGCAATGCTTGCTTCAGCTCGCAAACCCATAATTTCGCCGTTGTCGCCTGCCGCACCCGCTATTTTTAGAAATCAGAATTTGGTTACTATGACGCCCCCTCTTGAATATCATGCTATGGGCGCGGCAACCTACATCGCCAAAAGCATTAAGCCCAAAAAAGTATTCATTTTAAACTCAGGCTTTAGCGATGAAAAGCTATATACCTCGCCGTTTAAACGCACTTTAGATAGCCTGAGCAAACGTAAGATTCAGGTGGTAAACATTACGGTTACACGCGGTAATTTAACCCCTTTGGTTGTACAGCTATCCGCAAAAGATCAAAACATTTTCTTGGTGTCATCAACAAAACAAGCCTTTTTGATGGTTACGTTGCGGTCGCTGGATACTTTATCTAAAAAGTTCCCTGTAACGCTGTTCGGTCACCCAAGCTGGGAAAAGTTCGCTTTCTTGAAAGCCGCGCTTTTACAACGGTTGAACACGCACATCACCTCCACCGATAAGGTTGATTACAAAAGCGCTGAAACAAACACCTTTTTACGCAGCTATCGCCGTACTTATCATACCGAACCTACCGATTTCGCCATTAAAGGCTTTGACCACGGCCTGTACTTTGGTAAATTATTGGCCGATGGTGAGGATATGAGCAAGGCCGAATTTGAAGATTATACCGGTTTGCACAACAGTTTCCATTTCATCAAAAAACCGGGGCTGGGCTGGATAAATACCCACGTGGATATTCTTAAATATCAAAATTTCGACCTAAAGAAAGTAGAATGAAAGCCATAAACCAGTTAAAGACGTTTCAGCGAATATTGGGCGAATACCCTGCAGATACGCCTTTAGGTAAGTTTTTACCCGGCTTTTATCGTCAAAATAAACAGATGGGATCTACCGACAGGCGCGTTGCCAGTAGGTTGATCTATAACTATTTCCGACTGGGGCGAGCCTTGCCTGCTGCACCTGTTGAAGACCGTTTGATGGTGGCCGAGTTTCTGTGCAACACGCAATCAAACTCGTTTTTGCAGCACTTTAAACCCGACTGGGCCGCCTGTGTAGGTTTTGGCATAGATGAAAAGATAAACCTTATCAAAACTACCTATCCCGATTTTAAACAGGAGGATGTATTCCCGTGGACAGCGCAGCTTTCGGCAGGAATTGACAAGGATGCCTTCCTGAAATCATTATTCATTCAGCCCGATCTGTTCATCCGCGTAGCTAGAGGTTACGAGGCTCAGGTAAAAGCCGAGCTGACTAAAGCAGGAGTTATCTTTAAAGATGAGGGCAACAACTGCCTCTCGCTGCCAAACGGAACGCGGCTGGAAACCATTTTCCCCAAACAGCACTGGTTTGAGGTGCAGGACCTATCGTCGCAACAAACTGCTAATTACTTTAAGCCCCAGAAATGGGATAGCTGGTGGGATGCCTGCGCGGCTTCCGGTGGTAAATCTTTACTATTGCATAGCCTCCAGCCTGATATTAAGCTGGTTGTATCTGATATCCGCGAGTCTATACTGTCTAACCTGGATGAACGTTTCCAAAATGCCGGTCTGCGCAAATACCAGAAAAAGGTAATGGATTTGACCGAGAATAACGAACAGCTTTTATATCAATACGAGTTTGATGGTATTATATTGGATGCCCCCTGCAGTGGCTCGGGCACCTGGGGCCGCACCCCCGAAATGATCAGCCAGTTCGAGATCCATAAAACCGACTTCTTTAAACGCCTGCAACAGGCCATAGTTACCAACGTTGCCAAGCATCTTAAGCCGGGCAAGCCGCTTATCTACATCACCTGCTCAGCCTTTAAAGCTGAGAATGAGGATGCTGTAACTTACATCACCAAACAACTTGGCTTACAGCTGGAAGAAATGAAAGTGCTAACCGGGTATGAAAATAAGGCTGATACCATGTTTGTGGCGAGGATGATAGCGAAGGAAGTAAAGCAAGGAAATAAGAAGCAAGAGGCAGAAGAATAAATCAACATGTTATTGCGAGCGATAGCGTGGCAATCTCAGCATATCCGCTTGTCCTCTACAATTGCCGCGTCGTTACGCTCCTCGCAATTGTAAGGTAATATTATCAAGGCGTTAAAAAGTGTTAATCTTTTCATTACTTGCGTATTAGCAGCTAAATTAGTTTAACAAACCCGTTACCTATGCTGCACAACTACTTTACTATTGCCTGGAGAAACATCTGGAAACACAAGCTTTTCTCGCTCATTAATATCTTCGGCCTATCTGTTGGGATAGCGTTTACTTTGTTGATAGCGGCCTATGTGTGGCACGAGGTTAACGTAAATACCGATCTTAAAAACGCTGATAACCAATACATTATTCAAAGCAAGTGGAAAGACCCTAACATGGGCTACGTGCTAACCGCGCTTGCTTCCATGCCCAAAGCTCTTAAAGAGGAATACCCCAACCTGGTGGCCAATTACTACCACTGGGATGGTGTAAGCTCAAACGTGTCTAAAGGTGATAAATATTTCCGCGAAAGCCTGCAGGTTGGGGACAGCACATTCCTGAATATGTACGGATTTAAGCTATTAAATGGCGACCAAAAAACGGCCTTGAATGACCCTTTTTCGACCGTGATAACGCAGGAAATGGCTATTAAATACTTCGGCAAAACGGATGTCGTAGGGCAGTCGCTAACCATCGAAAGTTTCACCGGTACGAAGCACGATTTTATGATCACCGGTGTTTTGGATAAACTAAAAAAGAACTCTGTCACCAATGTGATCGACGCCAGTAACAGTACCTTCTTCCTACCGTCGGCGGCGGCAAAATTCCTGGGCCGCAGTTTGGATGGCTGGAACAATACAGCAATAGTAGGCCTGATAGAATTAAAAGAAGGCATTAAACCCGAAGCATTAACCGGGCCGATGAAAAGCCTTATCAAACGGAATGCTCCACCGCAAATAGCGGAGAACCTAACGCCCTATATTGTCCCGCTTAAAACCTATTATTTAGAATCAGGCATCAAGAAAATGCTCTATACGCTATCGTCCATAGCGTTATTTATTCTGCTGATGGCGGTAATCAATTTTGTGAATATCTGCATCAGCCGCTCATCGCAACGAATGAAAGAAATGGGCATCCGCAAAGTATTGGGAGGGTTAAGGAAACAGCTTATCTGGCAGTTCCTCATCGAATCAGTATTAATGGTGCTCATAGCAACCCTAATATCATTAATGCTCTACGCACTTGCAAGGCCATTCTTTGCAGATCTGTTGGCTACCGACATCAGCGGCCTGTTCTCCTTCCCGCTTTACTTTTACGTATTGCCGGTGATACTGGCTTTGATGATCGGTCTATTAGCCGGGTTGTACCCCGCCTTGGTGTTATCAGCATTAAAATCTATCGACTCATTGAAAGGCAAACTGGACCGAGTAAAAGATAACGTGCTGTTCCGCAAATCGCTTATCGCGTTCCAATTTGGGACGGCTGCGGTGGTGTTGATCTGTGCTATTGTTATCTCCAAACAGATCAACCTGTTTTTTGGTAAAAGCCTGGGGTATGATAAAGATTATGTGGTATATGCCCAACTTCCGCGCGACTGGAGCAAACCCGGCGTACAGAAAATGGAGGACAAAAGGTACCGGCTGTCTCAATTGCCACAGGTAAGCTCAGTCGCATTATCATGGGCAATCCCCGATGGTAATAATGGTGGTAGCATGCAAACTTACAAAATGGCTGATAACCCAAGCCAAGCGTTCGCATCGCAGCTATTAACTGTAGATAACCAATACGCGGCAACTTACGGCATACCGCTAAAAGCCGGTGAATTTTTCAAACCACAGTATGCGCCCGGCGATTCGGCCGAGGTTGTGATCAACGAAAAGCAATTAAAAGCATTGGGCTTTAAAAAGGCCGAAGACGCTATAGGGCAACAGTTCCATGCGCAGGGGATGCCGCAGTTAACCATACGTGGGGTCGTGGCCGATTTTCAGTTCGGATCGATGCAAAGCCCGATAACGCCGGTAACATTTATCAATGTAAACTGGTCGCCGTTTTACAGGTACTTTTCTATCAAACTAAAACCGGGTAATATCGAAAGCAGCCTTGCTGCCCTGCAAAAGAAATGGGCCGAGGTGTTACCCGGTGCACCATTCGAATACGGTTTTATGGATGAGGCCATTGCCAAAATGTACAAAACCGAACTACAGCTAAAGAAAGCATCGTACCTGGCAACGGGTTTAGCGATCATTATAGTACTGCTTGGCGTGTTGGGATTGATCTCGCTCAGCATCCAGAAACGCACCAAAGAGATAGGCATCCGCAAGGTGCTGGGTTCATCTGTTAAGGATGTAATGCTGCTTTTCCTGAAAGATTTTTTGGGGACGGTAGTAATTGCCGGCCTTATCGCCTGCCCCATCGCCTACTGGATGATGAATAAATGGCTTAATAATTATGCCTGTAAGATCAGTTTAACCGTAGTGCCATTCGTGATTGCGGTATTTGCTTTGCTTGCGGTTACGGCAGTGCTCATTAGCTTGCAAACAATAAAAGCGGCATCTGCAAACCCGGTGAAGAGTTTGAGGACGGAATAGGAATTGAAGCAAGAAATTAAGAATCAGGAAACAAGACAAAAACAAACGTAAAAACCCGTCATTGCTGTAAGCATAGCATGACTATCCTCGACAGACCGATCTGCGGCGCTGTAAGTAGGGGATTGCTCCGTACCTTGCAATAACGCGCGGATAAAAATAACACCTTAGAAAATTCACTTTTTCTTGATTATTGGCTCTTAACTTCTTGATTATGATGGCCTACAACCCGCTATTACTCCTGAACAACTTTATCGCGATAGCTAACAAGATAACCCCGAATGCTTTACGCAGAATATGCAGGCCTGTTTTGCCGAACAGTTTCTCCAGCCACTTTACATTTTTGAGCACCAGGTAAACAAACAGGGTATTTAGGATGATACCTACGATGATATTTTGGGTTTGATATTGAGATTTTAAGGAAAGCAGAGTGGTCATGGTACCGGCGCCTGCTATGAGCGGGAAGGCCAGCGGAACGATGGATACCGCCTCAGGCATTTCTTCTTTAAAAAAGTTTACGCCTAATATCATTTCCAGCGCAATGATGAAGATCACGATGGAACCTGCTATCGCGAAGGAAGAGATATCCAGCCCGATCACCGCGAGCAGTTCATCTCCCGCAAATAAAAAACCTATCATCAATACCAGCACCGCTATACTTGCCTTTTCCGATTCGATATGCCCTGCCTTTTGGCGCAACTGAATAATTACCGGGATGGCGCCAAGGATATCGATAATGGCGAAAAGGATCATCGTTACGGATAATACCTCTTTAAATATAAGTGGATGCATAAGCTTAGGGTTGTTTTTCTTTTGTGATCAAACGAATACTAAACAAAAGTGCAATTAAAATATAGAAAGATGCTAAAAAGAATATACTGTGTATTGATATAACTGTGATAAACCCCGCCGTTATAGGCCCTAAGGTTTGCCCTATTGAAGCGTACGACTGATTGACACCCATTACCTTACCCCTCTCGTTGCCATTGTTACGGTCGGCTATAATAGCGTTTAGCATAGGGTTACGCAGGCCGTTGAACAAGCCGTAGATACCAATTGATACTGCGAAGAGTATGATGCCTGTTGCAAACCCTGCCAGGATCATCATCCCCAAACAAAACAGGGTGGAGATAAGCAAGATAATAGCCTGCGATGAGATCACTTTTTTTACCGCAGGCACCAGCATCTGCATCAATATCCCGCTGATGCCAAAGCCACCGTAGAACAAGCCTATCTGGGTAGGGTTCAGTTTCAGTTCGTCCACGCTAAAGGTTTGGAAACCTATCAGCATGGTAAACTGCGCCATCGTCAGTAAAAAACCGGTAAATATGGCTGTACCAACAACCGGCATTTTCAACACTGTATAAAGAGATACAAAACTAAACCTGTTCTTTTTAACAGGTGATTTGCCGGTCTTATTCTTGTTGGTTTCTTTCAGGAAAAACAGGGTAAGCAGCACGCCAAGGATAGCTATGCCCGCCGCGAAGTAAAATGGCACCTTCATCCCAAACTTACTCAGCAAGCCGCCTATAGCCGGCCCTATCACAAAACCAAACCCAAATGCCGAGCCGAGGATCCCGAAGTTTTTAGCACGTTCTTTTGGAGACGAAATATCTGATACCATGGCCTGAGCAACCGAGATATTACCGCCCGTTAACCCGTCCAATATCCGCGCAGCAAAAAGCATAATAATACTATTGGCCAACCCGAATATAACGAAGGACGCACATGTGCCTATTAAGCTAAAAACAAGCAAAGGCTTGCGGCCAAACCTATCAGACAATGACCCTAACACCGGCGTGGCGAAGAACTGGGCTATTGAGTAAGCCGCGGTTAGCAGGCCGATGGTATGTTCGGTAACACCAAACTTTTTACCGTATGGGTATAGCAGGGGTATAATAATACCAAACCCCATGGAGTTGATGATGGCAATAAACACAAGCACCCACAGTATCCGTTTGGTATTCATTGCTTACAAAAGGGTTTAAACCAAAAAAGGTTCTGCAATTGCAGAACCTTTTTAATATGGCAATAATTTAAATTACCTTTTTTCGAAATCTGATGCTGTAGGAAGCACGTCTGCTATGTTACCCAGTTTGCTGCGTTTGCGGCTGTAACCAAAGTAAATAACCAAACCGGCAAGCATCCAAACAAGCGCACTTACCTGTGTCTCGCCAGGTAAGCTTACGATCATACCGGCACAAACTATCACACCCAAAATAGGCACCAATGGCACTAAAGGTGTTTTAAACGGCCTTGGCAGATCGGGGTTGGTTTTACGTAATAACATTACGCCAACACATACCAATATAAAGGCAAACAGCGTACCGATAGATGTTAGATCGCCGGCAACACTACCCGGAATAAACGCCGCGAACAAGCCCACAAAAACAAACAGGATGATGTTACTTTTGTATGGAGTGCGAAATTTGGGGTGAAGATCTGAAAATACTTTTGGCAGCAAACCATCCATCGACATGGTGTAAAACACCCTCGACTGGCCCATTAGCATCACCAAAATAACGGATGAGAAACCTGCAAGGATAGCAACAGTTACCAAAGTAGATAACCATGCATAACCGTGCATGTAAGTGGTTATGGCGTAAGCTACAGAAGCCTCTTTACCAGATTTCATAAAATCCTGGTAAGGTGCAACACCAGTTAACACCCAAGAGAATAAGATATAAAGGATAGTACAAACCACTAACGAACCCAAGATACCAATAGGCATATCGCGTTTAGGGTTTTTTGCTTCCTGCGCTGCGGTAGATACGGCATCAAAACCAATAAAGGCAAAGAAAACCACACCGGCACCACTAATGATACCACCCCAGCCGTGATTAAAGAACGGCGCGTATGAGTACGTTTTGCCACTCGCCAATAAAACATCCGGCGCGTTAGCAGGGATCATGTATGGTGTATGATTAACCGGGTTAACATATTGCCAGCCTATAACGATGAATACCAATACGATAGCCACCTTAATGAAAACGATGATACCGTTTACGGTAGCAGATTCTTGCGTACCTTTTATTAATAGTAACGATAAAACCAACAGGATCAATAATGCGGGAAGGTTAGCGATACCATGTACCGATGCCCCGTTTACCATTACAGATTCTAACGGAGAGTGGCACCACTCGTAGGGTATGGCCCCGCCGAGGAGCTTATTGACGTACTCGCTCCAACTGATGGATACTGTAGCCGCGCCAAGCGCGTATTCTAATATTAATGCCCAACCAATAACCCAGGCAACAATTTCGCCCATGGTAGCATAAGCGTAAGTGTACGCGCTACCTGCAATAGGGATAATAGAAGCAAATTCTGCGTAGCAAAGGCCCGCGAAAGCACAACCAATAGCCGCAACTATAAATGATAACGTTACCGCCGGGCCCGCGTGCTCGCCTGCTGCAGCAGCCGTTCTTACGAACAAACCTGCACCAATAATAGCACCAATACCCAACGCAATAAGGTTGCCCGCCCCAAGCGTTCGCTTCAGGCTTCCTTCTGCATCTACAGAAGAGGTTAGCTGTTCAATAGATTTTTTTACAAATACCTTCATGTTTTAATTAAATAGATCAGTTATAATAGTCTTGAAATCAGTTTTCCCAAACGTACTTAAATTTATTGAAAAGTTAAAGGGCAGAATGTAACAAGGCTATAGCTGTTTTCCACAAAATTAAAGGTTGTGATAGCGAGTGGGTTGCTGTAAAATTTTGTTTAGATAATTTTCGGTGTTGAAAAAACTAAGAGGTTAGAAAACGAGCAAATTCATTCCGCTGTTGCAAGGAACGATACCAAAGTGAACAACCGACCGTAGGGAGCTCATTAATTCCATAAATAAAAATTAAAACATTAATAATCTCTTCAGGCAAGTCGAATATGCAAAGTGTCCAATTGTTCTAAAGCGATTGCTTCGTACCGCGCAACGACGCGTTGGGGTTTATCCCGGCTATCACCGCAAAATAAACCAGGGTGTCAATACCACGTTCATCAATATCATAGTTACGCCTAAAACCTTATTAAACTTCCCGCCTATTCTTATCAACACAACCCCAATCACTATCCCTCCTATCAGTAACATCGCCGCATCAAAATACATCAGGTAATCTGTAGTAGGTGGCTGGATGTCGAGCTTAAACAGGTCGAAGAGATCTGGCAGGTAAAGGTAAAGATGGTACAGGCAGAGGGTGTAGAGGATATAACGGACAATAGGTTTCTTCATTACCCCCAATATAAACCTTTTCTATTAACCAAATATTTTTTAGTTATATTGAATTACAACTAAAACCACAAATTATGGCTACCAATAATGATACGATGATGCAAGTTTACGCCGGGAGTTTTAACGACGCGTCACAAGTTCAATTTCTGCTCGAAAACGAGGGGATCGAATCTTTCATCGAAAATGGATTGATGGGAACTATTGCGCCCTGGCAAGTATCTGCAGGCGGGGTTGCCCCGGTAAAAGTAATGATATCTGATAAAGACATGGAAAAAGCTATTGTAATTTTAAAAAAATTTCAGAATCAATAGCACGACATCCGCCTGTTCAAGCGTCCACGCTTGAACAATTAAAAATGTAAGCGTCCACGCTTACGTCACAGCAACGCAAGCGTGGACGTTTACCACATATATACATTCAAACTTATACGCTTGAATGGGCGTACTACAAAAAAACCCTCCGATAACTCGAAGGGTTTTCCTATTATTTATCAAATCCAGATTAGATCTTTTTATCTACGTGGATCTGGTGTACATTCATCGATTGTACTTTCTCTTGTTTCTGCATCATTTTATTGGTGTTATCGGCAGTGTTTAAGTGCGGCGCAATAACCAACGAAACGATAGACATCAACTTGATGAGGATATTCATTGATGGGCCTGAGGTATCTTTGAACGGGTCACCAACGGTATCACCTGTTACTGATGCCTTATGCGGTTCAGATTTTTTGTAATAGATCTCGCCGTTTATCTCCACACCTTTTTCAAATGATTTTTTAGCGTTATCCCATGCACCACCTGCGTTGCTTTGGAAAATCCCCATTAATACCCCGGATACGGTAACTCCCGCTAATAAACCACCCAATACTTCGGGGCCGAAGGCGAAACCAATCACTATTGGTGTAATTAAAGCGATCAATCCCGGTGCAACCATCTCGCGGATAGATGCCTTGGTAGAGATTTCCACACATTTTTCGTACTCGGGGCGAGCCTTGTATTCCATAATGCCCGGAATTTCGCGGAACTGGCGGCGAACTTCTTCTACCATAGCCATTGCCGCGCGGCCTACCGCCGAGATACACAATGCCGAGAAGATGAACGGGATCATCCCGCCCACAAATAAACCTGCCAATACGTTGGCTTTATAAATATCGATATGCTCGATACCCGCAACACCCACAAACGCCGCGAATAAGGCCAGTGAGGTTAACGCCGCCGAAGCAATTGCAAAACCCTTACCGGTTGCGGCTGTAGTGTTACCTACGGCATCTAAATTATCTGTACGGCCACGCACCTCTTCAGGTAAGCGGCTCATCTCGGCAATACCACCCGCGTTATCCGCAATTGGGCCAAATGCGTCGATAGCTAATTGCATAGCTGTTGTCGCCATCATACCGGCAGCGGCGATAGCCACCCCGTATAAACCGGCGAAGAAGTATGAACCATAGATACCTGCGGCTAACACCAAAATAGGCAACACGGTAGATTCCATACCCACGGCTAAACCCGCGATAATATTAGTAGCATGCCCTGTTGATGATTGCCTGATGATGCTCATCACCGGGCGTTTGCCCATAGCGGTATAATATTCAGTAATGATAGACATCAGCGTACCTACCACTAAACCTACCAGGATAGAACCAAATACACCGTTTTTAGTGAATGGAATAATCCCTGGTTTAGTAACACCAGCTGAAACTTCGTCACGCACCATATGGAATGTACCTTCTGGCAGCATCCATTGCACCACAAAATAAGTAGCGACAGCGGTAAGTAAAATCGAAGCCCAGTTACCAATATTTAAAGCGGTTTGTACACTATCAGTTTCTTTTTTGATCTTTACTAAAGATGCGCCTACGATAGAAAAGATAAGCCCTAATCCGGCAATTACCATTGGAAGTAAAATTGGCCCAATACCACCGAAATGGTCATTCACTGCACCCCCATTTACGCCCACCATCTCGCGGCCCAATACCATGGTAGCCAACATTGTAGCCACGTATGAACCGAACAAGTCGGCGCCCATACCGGCAACATCACCTACGTTATCGCCCACATTATCTGCAATGGTTGCAGGGTTACGCACGTCATCCTCAGGGATGCCCGCTTCAACTTTACCTACAAGATCTGCACCTACGTCGGCAGCTTTGGTATAAATACCACCGCCAACACGCGCGAAAAGCGCGATAGACTCGGCACCTAACGAAAAGCCTGCCAATACATCAAGCGCTTTGGCCATAGCCTCACCATTAACGCTTTCGCCTTTACTGGTAACATACATGGTATAAAACACGATGAATAACGAGCCTAAGCCAATAATAGCCAAACCCGCCACGCCCAAGCCCATAACGGTACCGCCTGTAAACGAAACTTTTAATGCTTGCGCCAGGCTTGTTTTAGCCGCCTGTGTAGTGCGCACGTTTGATTTTGTAGCGATGCGCATCCCCAAATAACCTGCAAAAGCAGACAGGAAAGCGCCGATAATAAATGATACCGCGATAACCGGGCTTGATTTGTCACCCACTGTTGTACCGCTCCAGGCAAGTAGTAAACCCGCAACAACAACAAAATAGCCTAATACTTTCCATTCCGCGCGTAAAAAGGCCATTGCCCCATCAGCAATATAGCCAGCAAGCTGGTTCATAGAGGCATCGCCTGTTTCCTGTTTGGTTACCCATGCAGATTTTATCGCCATCACGATGATACCTACGAGGCCGAAAACAGGAATCAAATAAATTAAGTAAGTGTTCAAAAGATCCATATTGTATAATTAGTTTATAAGTGTGCTATATACTTTGCGCAACGCGCTGTTTATAATTTGGTTGCCGCAAAATAGTAAATTAATTTCTTTACAATAGCCTGTCAATTTAAAGTTTTTGAATAGTTTAGTACTTTAAACTAAACCCTAATGTCAAACGAGACTACCCAGCCCAAGTTAAAACATGAATTAGGCCTGCTTGACGGCACCATGCTGGTAGCGGGTTCCATGATAGGTTCTGGTATATTTATTGTAAGTGCAGATATTACCCGCAACGTAGGCTCGGCCGGCTGGCTGATAGCCGTTTGGTTGATCACCGGTTTCATGACGCTTACCGCAGCTCTAAGCTACGGCGAACTAAGCGCCATGTTCCCCAAAGCAGGTGGCCAGTACATTTACCTTAAAGAATCATACAATAAACTCATAGCTTTTTTATACGGCTGGAGTTTTTTCGCGGTGATCCAAACCGGGACGATAGCTGCTGTGGGTGTGGCATTTTCTAAATTCACCGCTTACATAATGCCAGCCTCTTTAAAATATCTGGTAAGTGAGGATTACATTGTGCTAAACGGCGGCTTTTTTAAAATAAGTTCAGCTCAATTAGTATCGATCGTTTTAATCGTATTCCTCACTTATATCAATACAAAAGGTGTTAAGGGCGGTAAGATTATCCAAACTACTTTTACCCTTACCAAACTCTTAAGCTTATTCGGGTTGATCATTTTTGGTTTTATCGCCTTTAAAAGCGAGATCTGGACAGCCAACTGGACCAACGCCTGGGATATGCACAAACTGGCTAAAGATGGCACAACTACCGACTATACCATGAGTGCCGCTTTGGGTGCTATCGCCATAGCCATGGTAGGTTCTATCTTCAGCAGCGATGCCTGGAATAACGTAACCTTTATAGCCGGCGAAATGAAGAACCCTAAACGCGATGTAGCGCTGAGCCTGTTCTTCGGCACCATGATCGTGACTATCATTTACGTATCTGCTAACGTAGTTTACACCGGCGTACTTTCCCTGCATGATATTGTTAATGCCGATAAAGACCGTGTAGCAGTTGCAGCTTCTTACGTGATTTTCGGCAGTAAAGGCGCACTGGTTATTGCGGTGATGATCATGATCTCTACCTTTGGTTGTAATAATGGTTTGATCCTTGCGGGGTCACGTGTATATTATTCCATGGCTAAAGACGGCTTGTTCTTTAAAAGGACGGGCACACTTAATAAAAATGACGTACCCGAGTTTGGTTTATGGATCCAGGCGGTAGTGGCTTCGATACTTTGCCTTAGCGGTAAATACGGCGACTTGTTGGATATGATCTCTTTCGTGGTAGTGCTATTCTATGTGCTTACTATTTTCGGGATCTTCATCCTCCGCAAAAAAATGCCTGATGCCGAAAGACCTTACAAAGCTTTCGGTTACCCCGTGCTACCTGCCATTTACATTATAATGGGACTGGCATTTTGTACGTTATTAATTATTTACAAGCCAGAGTTTACCTGGCCGGGATTGATCATCGTACTGATAGGCATCCCTATTTATTATATATCACAACGCAACGTTACTAATGAGGATAAAACGGACGTGGTTAGTTAGTTTTTTATTTATAGCCAATATTGCAGGTGCGCAAACCCTGCAGCAAAATATACAAAAAGCGTTTACCCGTTTACAACAGGATAGCCAGTGCCGTTATGCATCGGTATCGTTAACGGTGCTTGATGCCAAAACCGGCGAAGTGGTGTTTGCCGCCAATCCGGATATGGGCTTGGCGCCCGGCTCTACCTTAAAAACGGTTACCAGTATCACCGCGTTTAATGTTTTGGGGAAGGATTTTCAATACCAAACCCAATTAGGCTATACAGGCACTATCAGTGCCGATGGTACTCTTACCGGCGATATAATCATCAAAGGCGGCGGCGACCCTACCCTGGGTAGCTGGCGCTGGGCTACTACCCGCGAGGGTGTGGTTTTAAATACCATGGTTACCGCGCTTAAAAAAGCAGGTATCAAAAAAATTAACGGAAGAGTTATTGGTGATAACGGCGCGTTCAAAAGCCAGTCGATACCGGATGGATGGATCTGGCAGGATTTGGGCACCTATTACGGCGGGGGCATAGCCGGGCTTTGCTGGCGCGAAAATCAGTTTGATATTTTACTGCGCACGGGCGCTTTGGGCAATACCATAGGCATAGCCGGCACCAACCCCGAAACCAATTACCTGCAATATAAAAGCGAACTAACTAACGGCGCCGCCAAAACCGGCGACCTGGCCTACCCCTACCTGCCCGCATACGGCAGCAAAGTGATGTATGTCCGTGGTACTTATGCCATAGACCAAACCAAGAAACGCATTGGAGCCGCCATCCCCGACCCTGCTTATGATGCAGCCCTGCGACTGAGTGATACACTTAAACGTATCGGCATCGCTATTAGCGCTGAGCCAACCTCATCGGTAATGCTGGCAGATAAAGGCCAAACCGTTGCAACCGCTACAAAAAGTATTACCACCATTCTATCGCCCGAATTAAGTAAGATAGTTTACTGGCTTAACCAAAAAAGCGTAAACCTGTATGCCGAGCAATTACTGGCAACTATCGCCTCCAAAGTGGGCAAAGGGGTATCTACCAATGATGGTGTAGATGCCATGAAAGATTTTTGGCAGCAAAAAGGCATTGATAAACGCTCCATGAACATCTTTGATGGCAGCGGCCTTTCTCCCGAGGATAGGATAACGACTTCTACCGTGGCGCACATCCTGCAATCGGCACGGGCAGCCGCCTGGTTTAACGACTTTTACGAAAGCCTGCCCGTGTATAACGATATGAAGATGAAAAGCGGCAGCATCAACAGCGTACAAGCATACGCCGGTTTTCAAACGCATGAGGGCCGCCAGCTTTGTTTTTCTATAATGGTTAACAACTACTACGGCCCGGGCAGCGGGATACGGGAGAAGATGTTTAGGGTTTTGAATGAGTTGAAGTGAGGGAATAGATTCAAGATATAATAATCAAGAGACAAGACAAGCTCATGAAAAATCATCATTGCGAAGTACTAAGCAATGACGGGTTTGTTTGTTACCCGCATAACTCCGCAAGTTTCGGGTTTTAATGCCTATGCCACCACGGTACTTTTGTGTTATAAATAATTCGATCATGGAAACACAAAACAACATTAATTACGAGCGTATTGCCGAGGCGATAGATTACATAAAGCTAAACTTTAAAGCCCAGCCCAACCTTGACGAAGTTGCCGAAAAGGTAAACCTTAGCCCTTTCCACTTCCAGCGGATGTTTACGGATTGGGCGGGCATCAGCCCCAAGAAATTCCTGCAATATCTGAGTTTAGATTACGCCAAAGGGATTCTCAAAGAACAACAAGCCACCCTGTTTGATGCCGCGTTCGAAACCGGCCTATCCGGCACAGGCCGCCTGCACGACCTGTTCGTTAACATCGAGGGGATGACGCCTGCCGAGTATAAAAACGGTGGCAAGGCTCTATCAATCAACTTCAGCTATGCCGAAACGCCATTTGGTAATATCCTGGTGGCATCAACCCCAAAAGGATTATGTTATATGGCTTTTGCAGATGATAAGGAAGAAGCCTTTAACGAATTGTACGCGCAATTCCCAAACGCAAGTTACTACCAGGTGGTAGACATCGCGCAGCAAAACGCTTTGTTCATATTTAAAAAAGACTGGTCGCAGCTACCAAACATCAAACTTCACTTAAAGGGTACAGACTTTCAGTTAAAAGTTTGGGAAGCATTACTGAAGATCCCGATGGGCGGATTGAACACTTATTCAACTGTGGCGAATACGGTGAAGATGCCTACGGCAAGCAGGGCTGTTGGGACTGCTATTGGGGCTAATCCGGTCGCGTTTTTGATCCCTTGCCATAGGGTTATAAAATCTACAGGTGAGTTTGGACATTACCACTGGGGCAGTACCCGTAAAACAGCCATGATAGGTTGGGAAGCGGCACAACACGACTTAAAAACGGCCATATAAATATGGAATTACAGGAAAGAATTTCGCAAGTAAATTGGGTGGAGGTAGCCGAAAGCATGCACGCCAAAGGTTATGCTCCCTTCCCCAATATTTTATCGGCAGATGATTGTGATGAGTTGGTAGACCACTATGCAGACGAAACCGGTTACCGCAAAACCATCGTAATGGAGCATCATGGCTACGGCTTGGGGCAATACAAATATTACAGCTACCCGTTGCCGGGCATGGTGCAACAATTGCGGGATGCCGTATACCCAAACATTGCACCCATAGCCAATAAATGGATGGATGTGCTGGGCATTGACAAGCAGTTCCCTGCCACATTGAACGAGTTGACAGACCTCTGTCACAAACACGGCCAACTGCGCCCTACCCCACTAATATTAAAGTACAACAAGGGCGGCTACAACGCTATGCACCAAGACCTTTACGGCGAAGTGTACTTCCCAATGCAACTGGTGGTGTGCCTGAGCGAACCGGGTGAGGATTTTGAGGGTGGCGAATTTGTACTGGTAGAACAACGGCCAAGGATGCAATCGAAGGCCATAGTACTAAACCCAAAGAAAGGCGACGTGCTGCTTTTTACCACTAACTTTAGGCCGGTAATGGGCACCAGGGGTTACTACCGCGTAAATATGAAACACGGTGTAAGCGAAGTAACCCTGGGCGGCAGGCACACGCTGGGGATCATCTTCCATGATGCTACATGATAAGGCACGTTGAACTGGGCGATAGTGCTTTCACCAGGGCCAAAGCGCTGAAGCGGTTGATAGATAAGGGTAAAATATTGATTGGGGGCAATCGCAGATTAAAAATTTACGGTAAATTGAGTTGTGGTTCGGGCAAAAGAATGAAACCAGATAACCGGGTTTTCTTTACGGATGAACAAGAAGCTAAAGCAAACGATTTCCGCCCCTGCGGACATTGCTTGAGGGAGGCGTATCAAAAATGGAAGGCACTAAACTAATGTGGTTTAAACTGGTCATAAGAATAATAATATCGAACATTGAATGTTGAATGATGAAGTGTAAATTATTTACCTTTAGTTTATTATTCTTAATTCATAATTCGATATTAGCTATTACAGAACCGCTTATGTTTAAGAAACTCATTATCCTGTTGTTCATATTATTTGCCGCTGCTACCACCCATGCGCAAACCGCTGATGAGATATATAATAAATACCTCGATTTTAATCTGAAACGACTTCAGGGCGAAGGTGATGCGCTAACACTTGGACAAGATATTATCCCCAATGCCGATAAGCTTAAGGAAAGCATGCGCAACAGTTTTTATTATTCGATAGCCAATTTGTTTGAAAACGACGGCCAATCGGTAAAGGCAATTGAGTATTACGAAAAAGTAGCTGTAGCAGTGCCTAACTATTACGTAGCCCATAGGGCGCTTGGGTATCTTTATCTTAAAGACGTTACCGCTATAAGCGAAAAACTGAACGCCGCAAAAAGCGACATCAACGAGAATAAACGTCTTACCGCTTTATACATCGCGGCAACAAAAAAAGCCCTGCCCCAATTGGAAAAAGCCCAGTCCTGCGACCCAAGCGACGAGACCCTTGCAACTATAAAAATGCTTTATAAAAACATGAAAGATACACAAGGCGCGGCAACGCTTGATGCCCGCTTAAAAGCTATGTCTAAAAACTGTATCGATCTGTTAGATGATAAGTAACCCCTAAAATTCCAGCGCCTTGCCCTGCTGAGGGTAAATTAAATTCAACTGCATTTTGTTGCCGGCTTTAAGCTCCGCTTTTATTTGGGTGATGTTTTTATAAGGCGGCTTTAGGTGAGTAACCACAACGTTAAACCCTTTTAAGGATGTATTGCTAAGCTTACTAAGCTCGCCCATTTCGTTCATTAGCAAACGCGGGGTAAGGTGGCCAAACAGGCTTTTTTCGGGTTGTTCACCAGGGAATGACACCTCTATCATAATGGCCTTTAGCTTTTTAGCTTTTACCAGGGGCGCTATGGCAACCCACAGGTTGTGCAAGTTTTGGCTTTTCTCAATTTCATCGGCACCCGTATCACCCAGGTATAACACATAGCTATCATTACTCCTTACTAAAAACGCGGTACTGGTTAAGTTGGAATGTGCCAGCGGGAACACCTGCACCTGCAGGTTTGTATTTTCAATAGCCGTTTCAATGCCCGGTTCTAAGGGTTTGTAATGATATTTTTTGAGTAGCGGCGCGCCGCCATCATCGGCAAAGTTAGCCCAGCTTTTCCAGGTAAAATAATGGGTTTTAATGGTTTCCAGCGTACTTTTTAATCCGTAGATGTTTTTTGTACTATCATCCGGCGCGTTCATAACCATCCCCGCCAAATGATCTAAATGCGCATGGGAAATGAAATAACCTTTAATATATTTCCGTAATACATCCGCGGCAGGCACAGTAAAAGTTTTGTACGCTTGTGCTTTGGCAATACCCGCAAGAATTGTCCCGGCATCTAAACAGATGTAATTATTAGTGCCTTTGGCCGCCAGCATATATGCCGATAGGTTACTTTCATCGGCACCGCCTAAAACACCCAAAGGCACAATGCGGAACGAAGTGGCCGGCTTAACCTGCGCAAAAGCAAACACAGGCAATAGTAAAAATATAAGGAAGGATAGTTTACGATGATATTTCATTACGCCAAATTTACTAATTTGGCCGCGAATGAAAACAAGCCAGATAGCCGCTAAAGTTGTAACCCGATTATTTTTCTTTTTATTGCTGATAGCGATAGTGCCATTCTTGCAGGGCGATACTGCTAAGCTACAGCACATTTACTTGTCGCCAAAAAATCCGTGGACTTTAGTATTTCCTATTCTGCTGATATTGGGGTTCATAGCCTTGCTTGTCATCTGCTCCATCAAAAAATTCAGCAAAAACGACTTGAACTGGCTATTGGTATTGAACACTATTATGCTGATGGCTTATGGTATCACCATCTACATCAGCATTTATAAACTCATCGGCTAAGCTACTCTGTTTTCATTTCCTTCTCTGCCGACTCCTTGTACTCATAGTTTCCGCCCAGCAGGTAACCCCATGGTTTAAGGCTTGCTACCCTATCGAATACTATCTTAAAAATGGCTATGACCGGGATTGACAGGAACATGCCCGATAATCCCCACATCATTTCGCCAATAATAATACCAACAAATGATATCAACGCGTTAAGCCTAACCTTTGAGCCCACAACCGCAGGCAGTAAAAAGTTAGCATCAACAAGGTGGATACCCACTACACTACCTGCAACAAAGAGTGTTTGACTAATGGTGCCGGTGGCAAATGTTACAATGGTGCTTAGTAATAATGCACTAAATATTCCTATGTACGGGATAATGTTAAACACCCCTACAATAATGCCCAGTAAGGCCGCGTATTTTATGCCGAGGATATAAAACACGGTAATAGCCATGCCAGATACGATCACCATTTCTATCAGCAAGCCAAAAATGTACTGGCGCAATATTTTTTGAACGTTCTCTACAATATCAACCACCACCTCTTTATGGTCGTCGCTAAATACCCAGGTAATAAAGCGGAACAGCAAGCGCCTGTAAAAAAGGATGAAGAAAGTAAAGATCAATATAAATACATAGAACAATAACAGCGATGATACCGCACCGAATGTGGTACCCAATACCGCCGTGCCCGATGCCATAATTTTATCGGCAGTGCTATTTACGTATGTTATTTGTTTATGCGCGTTAATATGGAAGGTATCCTGCACCCAAACCTGCAGGTTAGCTATTGATTCTTTTACCTGCGTTTGCAGCATAGGCCAGTCGTTGGCTATGTTTGATATTTGCGACCCTATCAGGTATAAGATACTTCCAACAAAGGTAATTAATAACAGTATGGATATAAAAGATGACGCGCTGCGTGGCAAACGCAGTTTCTTTTCCAGCAGGTTTGATACCGGCAGCAGCAGCACCGCAAACAGGAAGCCAAACATCATAGGGTCCAGTATCTCTTTACCGGCAACAACAATATATCCTAAAATGCAAACGCCGATGAGAACAAAGGCAAGGCGTTCGTAAAAGGGGGCAATTAATTTTTTTGTGGGCATGAAGGGATATTTTACTTGTAGTGGTGAACGTACTAAGGATTTATATGTTTGATATGATTATATAAATGTGCAATTAATTTAGTTCTTATTTGCCTGGGATAGAGGTTTAACGAATGAAAAAATCGAAACTTTTTTCCGTTCAGGTAAAATATTTCTGTTATTTTAGAGGCCTTAACCAGCCTTATCTAACACAATGTACATCCCCATATCAAAAACATCCGCCCGCCGGATAGCAGTTGCCTTTTCTTTTTTATTCATCACCTTTTGTTTTACAGCTAACGCGCAACGCCGCACACAGGGCATCAATGGCGATGGCGATATGCTTGGCGGCAGCAGCTACAATAGCGGCGGCTATGTAATGCAGGATGGCTGGATGATGGCCATTAGTGGCGGTTACGAGTCGCCGCAGGGCGACTTGAAGGAGATTTATAAGGGTGCCAAAGTATTTGGAGCGTCTGTAAGGCGGAGAATGGGCAGTGTGGTATATTCGGCCACGCTTGATTACCGCTCTTTCAAACCCAAACAAAGCAGCTTTACCTATACCGAGGACGGCGTAAGCACTTACACTGCTACCTACAGCAATTACAGCGGACTGGGTGTTTATTTGGGAACAGCCTACGAACTGCCCATCAGCGGTTTGGTAAGTATATATGGCGGCGCAAACGCGGGATTTGTATTTACCAAATTTGAAATGACAGCCGGCAACGGCACAACGACCTCCCTCTCCGCATCGGCCAGCCAAAAAGAAACTTATATCGCCCCTAAAGCGGGGTTCAACATCTCATTAAGTGAAAATATAAGCTTGGGTATCGAAGCAAAATATAGCTTGGGTACTGTAGGTGCTAACTATAACTCACGGGATGGTGGTTCCGTTACGCCAGGCTTCCACACCTTTGCTACAAATGCTTTTTTGATCATTCAGTTTTAGTTAATGCAATTGAAAAAAACACCGCTTTTGCGCTTATTCAAAATTTATTACCTTCACCCACTCGAAAAACTCATACTTAATTATGAAACTACTTGAAGGAAAAACGGCACTTATTACAGGTGCATCAAAAGGTATAGGCCGCAAAATAGCAGAGAAATTTGCCGAGCACGGCGCTAATGTTGCCTTTACATATTTATCATCGGTTGAAAAAGGCCAGGCGCTTGAGCAGGAATTGCAGGGCGCAGGCACACAGGTAAAAGGTTACCGCAGTGATGCCTCTAAATTTGACGAAGCCGAAAAACTGATCAACGATATTGTGGCCGATTTTGGCGCTTTAGATATTGTGGTGAACAACGCCGGCATCACCAAAGATGGCCTGCTGATGCGCATGACCGAAGAACAATGGGACGATGTGCTGAATGTTAACCTGAAATCGATTTTCAACGTTACCAAGGCGGCATCAAAAATTATGATGAAAGCCCGTAAGGGCGTTTTTATTAACATGAGCTCGGTTGTGGGCATCCAGGGGAACGCGGGGCAGTCGAATTATGCCGCTTCAAAGGCGGGTATTATCGGTTTTTCCAAATCGGTTGCTAAAGAATTAGGTTCGCGTAACATCCGTACAAACGTGGTTGCCCCGGGCTTTATCCGCACCGAGATGACGGACGTTTTAGACCCTAAAGTGGTCGAAGGATGGGCGGCAGCTATCCCTTTAAAACGTGCCGGCGAACCGGAAGATGTGGCTAATACCTGCGTTTTCCTGGCATCAGACCTGGCAGCATACATCACCGGGCAGGTAATTTCTGTCGATGGTGGGATGTCGTAGTAAGTAAAAAGTAAAAAGTAAAAAACTGATACCTTGTGGTGGTAGTGTTTTGTCAGTAGATTAAAATGCAAGATATTGATTATTAGATTATTGTAAAAAACCACCTGTGTTCACAATCGTGAACGTGAACATTTGACCAACTAAAAGCATCATAAATTAACAAAAGCGGCAAGCATAAACTTGTCGCTTTTGTTATAAAAGAATGGCCAATAACTCCATCACCTAAACCATCCTAACCATGGCCACCGAACGCGGGCCGGATAAAACCGTTTGCCCGAGTGAGGTAGCGCGGGCATTATTCCCAACCAACTGGCGCAAGCACGTGCAGGAAGTTAGGGATGCGGCAATTGAATTGCAAAAAGACGGCAAGGTTACTATCACACAAAAAGGCAAGCCGGTAGATGTCAGACATATTAAAGGGCCTGTCCGCATAAAAATTAATTAAACCGTTCCACAATAATTTCGCATTTTGCGGGTATGGATGTTATGCGCTTTAACACAAGTTTCACAACTCATCGGGCTATAAACTAATGTCGTTAACCTGGGGAACGGTTTCGGTATGGTGGGTACCTGCCTGCATTGTTTTGGGTTTCCTTTATGCCTGGTTCATGTACCGCAAACCTGTGCAGTTGGTAAAGGGCATGCGCTATACTTTGTTCGCATTTAGGGCATTGGTGGTGAGTTTTTTAGCACTATTGCTGGTTTCTCCATTGGTGCGTTCTACCAGTTACCTGCCGCAAAAACCGGTGGTACTGATCGCGCAGGATAATTCAGAATCGATAAAGTTTTTTTCAAAATCGAAGGACCTGGGGTTGTCGGTTAATGGATTAGCCAGACTTAAAGCTGAACTTGGAAACGATTATGAAGTACATGATTTCGCCTTTGACAAGGATTTACATGACGGTTTAACACGTACCTTCCAAGGTAAACAAACCGATATCTCCGCTGCCCTACAGCAACTGAACGAACGTTTTGTGAACCGCAACATCGGCGCATTGGTGCTGGCTACCGATGGCTTGTACAACCTTGGCACCGACCCAACCTACGAAGCCAGAAACATTAAAACCAGCATTTACACCATTGCCCTTGGCGATACCATTCCCCGCCGGGATCTGCTTATCAGCAATGTAAACTATAATAAAACCGCTTTCCTGGGGAATGATTTTGAGGTGGAGATCCTGGCGGAAGCCTACCAAAGCGCCGGCGAACATATGAGGCTAAGCATCACGCAGGATGGCCGGCAGGTATATGCTCAAAATATTGCTATTACATCGGCGGCGTTTAAAAAGATTATCCCCGTGAAGTTGAATGCTGATAAAAAAGGCATCCGCAAGTTTACCATCAACCTTGCCCCGGTAAAAAATGAATTATCGGTACAAAACAATACCGAAACCATTTATATTGATGTGCTGGATGCCCGCCAAAAGATCCTGCTCCTGTACGATGGGCCACACCCCGACCTGGCCGTTATTAAACAAGGCATCGAAAGTAATAAAAACTTCGAAGTAAAAACGAGTTTACTAAGCGATATAGCTTCCGTTAAACCGGGCGATTATAGCATGGCTATCCTGTACCAACTATCGGCCGGTAGTTATAGCAAACTGCAATACTTATTACAAAGCAAAACACCGCTTTGGCACATCGCGGGTACGCAAACCAACTTGTCGGCAGTTAACGCGGCGCAAAAGGCGGTTAAAGTAACCTCTAATAGCCAGGAAGTGCAGGAAACCTTCGCGCAGCCGGTCAGTTCGTTTTCGGCGTTTACATTGACAGATTCAACCCTAAATAAACTGAGTAAGCTACCGCCATTGTTGGCTGCTTTTGGCAATTATGAGGTATTGGGAACGGCGTCGGTATTGCTAAAACAAAAAATTGGAAGTGTAGAAACGCCATACCCCCTATTAGCTTTTAATGACGAGGGCGGCCGCAAATCTGCCGTGCTTACCGGCGAAGGCATCTGGCGTTGGCAACTTGCCGAATACCGCGAGTTTGGTAACCACCATGCAGTAGAAGAACTGCTAAGCCAAACCGTACAGTACCTAACCGCCAACACAAACCGCCAGCGTTTTAGGGTTTACGCATCCAAAAATGTTTTTGACGAGGGCGAGAATGTGTTGCTAAACGCCGAGTTATATAACGACGCGCTGGAACTCATTAACACGCCGGATGTGAAGATCAATTTAAAAAGCCAGTCGGGTAAAAACTACAGCTTTTTGTTCACACGCAGCGGGCAAAGTTACCAGCTAAATGCAGGCACCCTACCGATTGGCGAATACACTTACACCGCCACTACAAGCAACGGCAAGAAGGCATTTACCGCTAACGGGCAGATCACCGTAAAGCAACTAAATTTAGAGACCCGCCAAAGCACGGCTAACCATCAATTGCTGCGTAATATGGCGGCACAATCGGGCGGACAAATGCTGTTGCCATCGCAGATCAGTAAACTTGCCGACCTGATCCGCAAAAACGAAAACATCAAAACTGTTGTTTATGAAGACAAGCGCTATAGCGATCTGATAGATGTAGAATGGTTTTTTGTACTAATACTATTGCTGCTTAGCGCCGAATGGTTTTTGAGGAAGAGAGAGGGAGAGATTTAGAACCCCGATAGGTATCAGGAGGAGATTTGTTAATTAAAATTTAGTTCTTTCTGTTCATTACTGTTGGCTAAAGCCAACGGATAATCAATAACACTAATTCTATTGTTGCTTACAGCAGCATCTACCTTAACCAAAGCACAACGGTTTAACATCGGAAACTATAACCTACGTTACTCCAACAAAAGCGATTGTACCGCCGGCGATAAACGCATCGACCATATTTTTGTAAACAAACAATTTAAGGTTAAACGCTACGCTATTTTAACAAAAACCAATCATGGCCGCACGCCGTCAGACCATTATTCGGTGGTGGCTGTTATGGAGTATAGTAACTAATAACGAATATTGAAGTTAATTTCGGCGTTCGATATTAAAATTCATTATTCGATATTATCTTAGCTAAGCAACAATTCCTATCTTCGCTATCATGTCGCCCAAAGACCAAATTAAGGCCCTTACTGCCGAGCTGAGACAGCACACTTACAACTATTACGTGCTGGCTATGCCTACTATTTCTGATTACGATTTCGACCAAAAGCTGGAACAGCTGAGCAAGCTGGAAAAACAGTTCCCCGAGTTTTTAGACCCCGAATCGCCTACGCAGGTGGTTGGTGGTGATATCACCAAAGAATTTGTAACGGTTAAACACCGCTGGCCGATGCTCTCGTTAGGAAACACCTATAACGAGCAGGAGCTAATAGATTTTGATCAGCGCATCCGCAAGTCAATAGGCGATAATTTTGAATATGTATGCGAGCTGAAGTTCGACGGCCTTTCTATGAGCCTTACTTACGAGAATGGCAAACTTGCCCGTGCCGTTACCCGTGGCGATGGCGCGCAGGGCGATGAAGTAACCACTAACGTTCGTACCATTCATAGCATACCCAAGAAATTAGATAACGGCAACTACCCGGATCTGTTCGAGATTCGTGGTGAGGTGTTTATGCACCTGAAAGCTTTTGAACGCCTGAACAAAGAGCGTGTAGATAACAGTGAAGTGCCATATGCTAATCCCCGTAACTTTGCATCTGGCACTATGAAACTACAGGACTCGGCAGAGGTTGCCCGCCGTCCGCTGGATTGTTTTTTATATGGCCTTTACACCGAAAAAACTTTATTCAAAACCCACTGGGAAAGCCTCGAAGCTGTTAAAAACTGGGGCTTCCATGTAAATAACCATAGCCGTTTGGTAAGTGACATTAACGGCGTATTGGAGTTTATTAACCATTGGGATATAGCCCGCCATGACCTGAGTTATGACATTGATGGTATTGTTATTAAAATAAATAACTACTCGCAACAGCAGGAACTTGGCTTCACCGCCAAATCGCCACGCTGGGCTATCTCCTACAAATTTAAGGCAGAACGTGTGGAGACCGAATTACTGGCTGTTACCTACCAGGTTGGCCGCACAGGCGCGGTTACCCCGGTGGCCAATTTAAAGCCGGTACTACTGGCTGGCACCACTGTAAAACGCGCCACATTGCATAACGCTGATGAGATAACTGAACGCCTTAAACTGCACGAACACGATACCGTTTTTGTAGAAAAAGGCGGCGAGATCATCCCTAAGATCATTAGCGTGAATCTGGACAAACGCAAACCCGGCACGAAGGCTATTGAATACATTAACCATTGCCCTGCTTGCAACACCAAACTGCTTCGTGCCGATGGCGAGGCTGCATGGTATTGCCCCAATGATGAAGGCTGCCCGCCGCAAATTATGGGCAAAATGCAGCATTACATTGGCCGCAAAGCCATGAACATCGACGGGCTTGGCGATGAAACTATTGAAACCCTTTACCGCCAGGATTTTATTAAGCACATCAGCGATATTTATCATTTATTTGAACGTGCCGATGACCTTAAGAAGCTTGGCCGCTTTGGCGAAAAATCTATCAATAATATGTTGGATGGTATTGAGAGGTCTAAACAGCAACCGTTTGAAAAAGTGATGTTTGGAATGGGGATCCGCTACGTGGGTGAAACAGTTGCCAAAAAACTGGTAGCGCATTTTAAAACCATTGATAACCTGATGGCTGCTACCGCCGAAGAACTAATTGCTGCCGAAGAAATTGGCGGCCGCATAGCAGAGAGCGTCACCGAATATTTTGCAGACGAAAGCCATCGCCAGGAAATTGAAAGACTACGGGCAAGCGGCCTGCAATTTGTGGCCGAAGAAAAAGAAGTGAACCTTGCCAGCGAAAAATTCAGCGGGCAAAGCTTTATTATCTCCGGCGTGTTTGAGAAATACTCGCGAGATGAGTTGAAAGATATTATCGAGCAAAACGGCGGGAAGATCTTGAGCAGTATCTCTGCTAAGCTGAATTACCTTGTGGCGGGTGAGAATATGGGCCCTGCCAAATTAGAAAAAGCGAATAAATTGAATATACCGATCATCAGCGATGAAGAATTGCTGGCAATGTTAAGCTAAACATACATGACTACAATTAACTGGGGCATTATAGGCTGCGGCAACGTAACCGAAAAAAAGAGCGGACAGGCTTATAATAAAATTACCGATAGCAAACTGGTTGCCGTAATGCGCCGCGATGCCGCCAAAGCCGCCGACTATGCCCAACGCCACAATGTTGGCAAATGGTACAGCGATGCCGAAGACCTGATGAACGACCCGGAGGTTAACGCGGTATCGATTGCTACGCCACCGGCTTCACATTTGGAGTATGCCTTGCGCGCTATTGAAAAAGGGTTGAACATTTATGTAGAAAAACCCGTTACCCGCAACGCGCAGGAAGCGCAGGATATGGCCGATGCCGTGCGAGAAAGCGGCGCAAAACTTACTGTAGCGCATTACCGCCGGGCTTTGCCTATGTTTTTGCATGTGAAGAGTTTGATAGACAGCAACGCCATTGGCGACATCCGCACGGTGCAGATCCGCATGTGGAAATACCAAAACCCAAACCCGCAAGCCGATGTAGACAACTGGCGCCTGCAGCCCGAATTTTCGGGCGGTGGCTATTTTCATGACCTGGCTCCTCACCAGCTCGATCTGATGTTATATTACTTTGGCAAACCGGCATCTTCAACCGGGTACAGCCTTAACCAAGGCGGGTTTAGCCCTGCCAACGATCATGTTTGCGGGCAGATCGTATTCAAGAACAAAGTGGTGGTGAACGGTTCCTGGTGTTTTAATGTAGCGCCAAGCGAGGCTACAGATATCTGTGAGATCATCGGCACAAAAGGGAAAATAACCTTCCCGTTCTTTGGCACATTTGTTACGCTGAAAAATGAAAAAGGCGAGGAAACGGTAAATTTTACCCATCCAGAACATATCCAGCAGCCGATGATCACCAAGATAGTAGCCTACTTTAAAGATGAAGGCCCTAACCCTTGTACTATTGACGAAGCTGTTGTTTTGATGAAAATAATGGATACGTTTACCATCTCTCAAAAATTAGAATTATCTTAGCATCAGCTTAATAGAATGAAAAATATTTTAAGGTCTGTTTTATTGATAACGTTGTTCATCAGCACAAAGGCATTTGCCCAAAGCTATGAAGTGCCTAAAGATTATCATTTTACCAAACCGGAAGATTATACCAAATACGAGGCCGACGTTGTCAAAACAGCCGACTGGCTGATGCATACCCACTGGGGTACCGAGCCTGTAAAATCAGAGGCAGCCACACAGTTCATCTTAAAATGGACAGAAGGGACACCTGATGTGGTGATTGAGTTGAAACAGGCTATTATGGACCTGTCGGATACGAACCCGCAGTTAGGGTTCATCTATATGTCGCAGTTTTCTAAATATGCTATACAACACAAGCAAGATTTTAATAAAACGCAGGCTAATTTAGCCGCGCTAAAGGCTGTTATTGCCAAGTACACCGCAGAGCCTACCCATAAGCACGATAACGATGTAGAGCAGCTGATAAAGCTTGACAAAGAAAACAAACTGGAAGCCTGGTTAGCCAACGAGTTTTCATTTCAATAAAAAAGCACCCATGTACCGGGCGATTCATAACATATTTAATCTTTCTTCTTAGGCACTTTAGCGCCTTCTTTACGTGCCTCAGATAGCCCTATCGCTATAGCCTGTTTTTTGCTGGTAACCTTTTTACCGTTGCCGCCTTTCAGCTCGCCTTCTTTCATTTCGTGCATGGTTTTCTCAACCTTTTCGACCGCTTTTTCAGAATATTTTGCCATGGTAGTGTGTGTTGAATTTGTACATAGTTGTAGCAAAGGTTTTGCCAAATTTTGTTTAAACACTGAAGGGCAAGGAGGAAACCACAAAGTACACAGAGATGAAAATTCTTCTACAAACTCACCTGGTACTCCTTTTGTAACTCCAGCAAGCAGTTGGCGCAAAGGCAGCCATCGTATAGTTCGCTTACATATTGCACCTCGTTGATACTTAGCTGCACGGTACTGCACTGGCACTTAGTGAATGAATTTGCTTTACATTCAAAGGGCGCGCTGCAACGGTCGCAGTGGAGTATTTCGTGTTTGGGTGAGGTGAGCATTGTTTTAAGTCCGGAAGTCGGTAAAGACCGAAAGTCCGTGAAGTGATTTTTTGTTTAATTAAAAAGTCCGAAAGCAAAGATGAGAAAACATCTTTTAACTTTCGGACTTATTCGGACTTTCTGACTTTCCGACTACTTATAATTTATATGAAATATTAGGCAAATTATGCAGAGCAGGTAACACAACCCTCTTCCATTGAGCAAGATGGGCCGGCCGGCATTTCTTCCTGGTTACTGTCAGAAACAACTTCAGGTATAACGGCTTCCATGTTTTTACCACCACCCTGGTTCTCAACGGTAAATTTAACCGCTTGCGATGCTGCTTGTGTACGCAGGTAGTACATACCTGTTTTTAAGCCTTTCTTCCATGCGTAGAAGTGCATTGAAGTTAGTTTTGACGCATTTGGTGCGTTGATGAACAGGTTTAATGATTGCGACTGGCAGATATAAGCTCCCCTATCGGCAGCCATATCTATAATGTTACGCATCTTAATTTCCCAAACGGTTTTGTAGATCTCTTTGAGATCCTGAGGGATTTCGGCGATATCCTGGATAGAACCATTCGCAGTGATGATCCTGTCTTTCATTGAGGTATTCCAGATACCAAGGTTCACTAAGTCGCGCAATAAGTGTTTGTTCACAATGATGAACTCGCCGCTTAGCACACGGCGGGTGTAAATGTTTGAAGTATATGGCTCAAAACATT
Organism: Mucilaginibacter aurantiaciroseus; assembly: GCF_024055595.1. Taxonomy (GTDB): domain Bacteria; phylum Bacteroidota; class Bacteroidia; order Sphingobacteriales; family Sphingobacteriaceae; genus Mucilaginibacter; species Mucilaginibacter aurantiaciroseus. The sequence goes on along the minus strand of NZ_JAMXOF010000001.1, from coordinate 349,193 downwards.
CGTTGTTACCCAGGATCTGTGAGGTAGATGCGGTTGGCATCGGCGCTACTAACAATGAGTTACGCACACCGTGGTTCATTACATCTAAACGCAGATTTTCCCAATCCCAACGGCCGCTCTCGGGTTTTACATCCCAAAGATCGAACTGGAACTTACCTTTTGATAAAGGCGAGCCTTTAAAGGTTTCGTAAGCGCCATCTTTTATAGCCAGGTCTTTAGAAGCCGTCATGGCAGCAAAGTAAATGGTTTCAAATATGTCTTTATTCAATTGCTTTGCTTCTTCGCTTTCGAACGGTAAACGTAACAGGATAAAGGCATCAGCCAAGCCCTGTACACCTAAACCAATTGGGCGGTGGCGCAGGTTAGAGTACTCTGCCTCAACAACAGGGTAATAGTTATTATCGATGATCTTGTTAAGGTTCAATGTAGCCTGGTAGGTTACTTCGTACAACTTAGCGTGGTCAAACTCGCCATTGATTACGTAACGTGGCAACGCTAATGAGGCAAGGTTACATACCGCAACTTCTTTATCAGAAGTAAACTCCATTATCTCGGTACAAAGGTTTGAGCTTTTGATGGTGCCCAGGTTTTGCTGGTTAGATTTTGCGTTGGCAGCATCTTTATACAACAAGTATGGGGTACCAGTCTCAACCTGGGCATCAAGCACTGCAAACCAAAGTTCTTGCGCTTTAATGGTTTTACGGCCTCGGCCTTCTCTCTCATAACGTTCGTAAAGTTCTTCAAATTCTTTACCGTGGCAATCTGCCATGCCCGGTGCTTCGTGCGGGCAAAACAGTGTCCACTCCTCGTTAGCTTCTACACGGCGCATAAATAAGTCAGATACCCAAAGGGCGTAGAACAAATCACGTGCGCGCATTTCTTCTTTACCGTGGTTCTTACGCAGGTCCAAAAACTCAAATATATCTGCATGCCATGGCTCCAGGTAGATAGCGAAAGCGCCTTTACGCTTGCCACCACCCTGATCTACATAACGTGCGGTATCGTTAAATACTTTTAGCATTGGGATGATACCGTTGCTGGTACCGTTTGTACCGCTGATGTATGAGCCTGTAGCCCTTACATTGTGGATGCTTAAACCAATACCACCCGCGCTTTGCGAGATCTTGGCAGTTTGTTTAAGCGTGTCGTAGATGCCCTCGATGCTGTCATCCTTCATAGTTAACAGGAAACATGATGACATTTGAGGTTTTGGTGTACCGGCATTGAAAAGGGTTGGTGTAGCGTGGGTAAACCAGCGTTCGCTCATCAGGTGGTATGTTTTGATGGCACTTTCGATATCTTCTTTGTGGATACCTACCGATACACGCATAAACAGGTGCTGCGGGCGTTCAGCTATTTTACCGTCTACCTTTAACAGGTACGATTTTTCTAAGGTTTTAAAACCGAAGTAATCGAAACCAAAATCGCGGTCGTAAATAATGCTGCTATCCAGGATATCGGCATTCTCGCGGATGATCTCGTATACATCATCGGCAAGTAAAGCGGCGTTTTTACCGGTTTTTTTGTCAACGTACTCATACATACGTTTCATAGTTTCAGAGAACGACTTGGTGGTGTTTTTGTGCAGGTTGGATACCGCTATACGCGAGGCAAGTAAAGCGTAATCAGGGTGTTTGGTGGTTAACGATGCTGCCGTCTCGGCTGCAAGGTTATCCAGTTCGGAGGTGGTAACACCATCAAACAAACCTTCAATTACTTTTTTTGCCACATCAATTGGGTCAACCAGGTTAAACCCATAGCACAGTTTTTCGATACGTGCTGTGATCTTGTCGAATTTTACCGACTCTTTTCTTCCGTCTCTTTTTGATACGAACATTTTGCCACCTCCTTATTCCCTGCCAACCCGACAGGGCTTATTGTTAATTATTTTATTATTTGCGATTTCACCGATTTGAGGATGATTTCACCGTTTTTTTGCTGTTGCGATTTCACCGATTTAAAAACTAATCTCTAATCTCCAGCCTCTAATCTCTACCCTAAAAATCCTCGTCTAACGAGAACGCCTTGCTTTCTGCGGTGCTGTTCATTACGCCGCTTTTTTGGTAATCGCCAACGCGTTTCTCAAAAAAGTTGGTTTTGCCTTGCAGGCTTATCATCTCCATAAAATCAAACGGACACGATACGTTGTATACTTTAGGGTAACCTAATTCGTCTAACCAACGGTCGGCCACAAATTCGATGTATTGGCTCATCAGTTTGGCATTCATACCAATAAGACTTACCGGTAGCGCGTCGCTCACAAATTCTTTTTCAATCTCAACCGCATCTGTGATGATCTTGGTCGCATCTGCTGTTGATAATTTAACATCCAACATTTTGTAAAGCATACAAGCAAACTCACAATGCGAACCCTCATCACGGGAGATCAGTTCATTGCTAAAAGTTAAACCCGGCATTAAGCCACGTTTTTTTAACCAGAAGATAGAGCAGAAACTACCGCTAAAGAAGATCCCCTCTACCGCCGCGAATGCTATTAAACGCTCGGCAAAGCTTCCGTTGTTTATCCAGCGAAGCGCCCATTCGGCCTTTTTACCTACACATGGCACAGTATCAATAGCGTGGAACAAACGGTCTTTTTCGACAGGGTCTTTTATATAAGTGTCAATTAATAACGCGTAAGTTTCTGAGTGGATGTTCTCCATCATGATCTGGAAACCGTAGAAACAACGTGCCTCGGGCAATTGCACCTCGCTCATGAAATTGATGGCCAGGTTCTCATTAACAATACCATCGCTTGCTGCAAAGAAAGCCAGGATGTGCGAAATAAAATGCCGTTCGCCATCGTTCAAAACTTCCCAGTGTTTCATATCGTCAGACAGGTCTATCTCTTCTGCTGTCCAAAAGCTGGCTTCGGCCTTTTTATACATTTCCCAAATAGCGGGGTATTTTATTGGGAGGATCACAAAGCGGTCTTTGTTTTCTTTTAGTAGTAATTCTGTTTGCTCTGCCATACGAACGGTTCCTTATATTTTATGTATTATGTATTAAATTCATCTTCCTGTTAACCCTCTATCCTACTGTTTTTGTAACGAGCTGACAGCAGACAGTTATACCTTGCGAGTTTTTACTTAAACGGCGAAAAAAATTGCTTTTCGCATTTATATTACTCACTTTATATACCCCCACTAATCGTTTCTAAACTATTTTTAGTTGCACATTAGCCCATGTTTTACCATGGTCTTTTCTTTTCTGTTTCGATAGAACTATCGACAACACAGATAGCGTTAAAAAGAACTTCTAATTCAAAGATAGGGTAAGACACCGTTTCATGTTAATCTAAGTTTTTAACATCACCTATAAGTTGTCAACAATATCCAGCAATACTTCAAAAGTATTTTAGAATGACATTAAAAACAAGAACTTAACAAACAGCTTGTTACCAAGTTTTAAACTAATAAATTGAATATTTAAAAATAAAAAACCATTAATCCTTGCAGGATATAAACACGTTGTCAACCGCCCTAAAAATCAAAGGAATACCTAAGGTAAAAGGCTTCAAAAACGTCATTTTTACGCGCCGAAAATTTAACATTGAGTGACTGATTATTTAACAAAGCAACATGTGGAAAAAGAAAAAAATCTTGCCAAAAAAACCGCGGGTATTTAAACTTTCGGGGCTCATTAAACCTGTCGTATTGACTTATTTTTTCAGCTCGTCAACCGATACAAATTTCATAGAAACCGAGTTAACACAATGCCTGGTATTTTTAGGTGTAAGATACTCACCCTGGAAAACGTGGCCTAGATGAGCACCGCAATTCGCGCAAAGTATTTCTGTCCTTCTACCGTCCGCGTCGGTTTCCCATTTAACTGCACCGGCTATCTCATCGTCAAAACTTGGCCAGCCACAGTGCGATTCAAACTTTGATTCGGAAGTGTACAACGGTGTATCGCAACGCTTACAAACGTATACGCCTTCGGCCTTGTTATCCAGCAACGCGCCGGTAAACGGGCGCTCGGTACCTTTGTGTAATATGATGTATTCTTCTTCGGGTGTTAATTGATTATATGCCATTATATTGATTATATGATTTTAGAAGCGATTTCACCGCCTATAGCTCTTCGTTTTTATATAAATATACGACAATTTTGGGGCAGATTTAGTTTGTGGAATGGATGTTTACATGGGGTTGACAAGATGCAAATGCACAGACAAAAGAGAGGTGGATGCCATTTCTAACCTTTCGAAGTGCGCGCGAAAAAGCCTACTATAATAGAAAATTTTCGTAATCTTATAGGCATGAACCTACTAATTATTGCAACCTACACATTTGTACATTTTACGCAGCCTACAACAACACAGACAATATCGTTCAAAGATGATACAGCTTATATCGATATTAAAAAATACGCGTTAATTCCATTAGACGAGAATAGGGACAAAGATAGGTTCGAAACGGGTTCAAAGCCGACAGCGCTATATGCTACGGAAATCAAAAAAATAGAAAAGCTAATTCGAAACCGCGTTTCAGAACTAAATGACCTGCGGGCCGAAATGAAAAAATATAAAGAAATGAGTAAAGAGCTTCACAAAAGCAACTACGATAAAAATAAAATTGACGCCATACAAAATTACCTATTAATACAGGATAACCTTATTAGTAATCCCGGAAAGTATTACAAACAGTTTATAGTCGTTATAAACTCTAAAGGAGAAAAAGAGGTTTGGGTAAATTGTTTCTGTAAAACTGATAATTTTGACTGGAAAACACATGTAGTTTTTGTATTAGACGGTGGTAGCTGCTTCTTTAATGTTAAGATAAACCTAACCACCGGCCTTATTACCGAATTTGGAATAAATGGGGTAGCGTAATAAATATTCCATTCGCGGGCGCGGGTGGGTTTTAAAGTTTCACCACCCCAATGTGATACTCCTGTATCAACGCCGGGTTCTCGGGCGTTAAGGTAAACGACACGCGCACGTCAGCCTTCTCGCCCTTCATAATAAAATAACCGCGCAGGTTGTTATCGGGTATAATCTCTCCCACGCTTACTATTTTACCAGCTTTGGCGTAAACATCAGTAGCCTCAGTTTTTAATTTGTCAGGGAAGTAATCCATAAAAAAGTTATCGGCGAAAATCCCGGTTGCTATTGGGTTGTCCCAGTCGGGTAACAGTTTTACTAATTCATCGCGGCGTTGAGTTAATATTTGCGAGGCCGCAACAGCCTTGGGTTTAACACCCGACAATGCCAGCAAGGTATCTAACGCGATGGCATTAGCCCTGCCGCCGTTAGCATACGTTAAATTAGCGAAGCAAACTACCCCAACGCCATACTCCGGCAGGATATTCCATTGGCTGCCAAAGCCGGGTAAACCACCGCTGTGGCCAACATAAACCCGGTTATCGCAATCTTTAGCCCAGCGCAGACCGTAGCCATAGGCGGACACCGTTGGGCAGGGCCTGCCAGTAGTGGTTTTAGCATTTGGGGTTAAATAATTGACATCCCAGGGATATTGCATCTCCCGGACAGAACTGCGTTTAACCGGGCCCAATTCCGCATCATTCCTGGCCGGCCAGGCATTTTGGTGCACTGCTATATACTTGCTAAAATCTTCAATAGTGGTTATCAACCCGCCCATGGCGCCGTATGCACCATCGTGCAGTAAGGGTTGCTCTATCCATTTTTCATTCATCCAGCGGTAACCGTGGGCCAACTTATCTTTGGGTGCTTTTGTGTATTCCCAATAAGTATGCGTCATGCCGAGGGGTTTCAAGATATTGTCGCTGATGTAATCCTCATAAGTTTTGCCCGATGCTTTTTTTATGATATACCCAAGAGTTGCAAAACCCAGGTTGCTATACTCATAACCATTTCCGGGATTATTAGAGAACGATACCCCTTTTTTGTAAATGGCTACCAGTTCATCATCGCTAACCGCCAGCTGGCGGTCGCCCCATGGGTTATCTTCCGGGAAACCTGCGGCATGAGTAAGCAAATGGCGAATGGTTATCGGTGTAGCATCTTTTGTGAGATACTTATTGTTCTTCATTTCGGGTATGTAAAGCGAAGCGGGATCATCCAACTTTAATTTACCTTCGTCGCGCAGTTTCAAAATAGCCATAGCTGTAAGGCTCTTGGTCATGGATGCTATGCGAAAATCGGATTGTGAGCTTACCTGTATTTTGGCGTCGATATCGGTATAACCCATATTGCCCGTATGCACCAACTTACCATCCATCACAATACCATAAGCCATACCCGGCCAGTGGTTTTGCTCGGCATATTCTTTATAAAGCTTATCGATAACCGGGAAAGTCGCCTCAATTTTCTTCAGCCTGTCGGGGTCTGTAAAGGTTGCAGGCTTGTATTGGGCGAAAGTAGTGGTGGAGACTAAAAGAAAAAGAACAAGGTATTTTTTCATAGCGGGATGATTTTGTCTGAATCGGAATTAACGAATTTAAGGATTTTTAGAATAAATATGTTATGTAATTGCGAGAAGCATAGCAACATGGCAATCTCAGCATATCCGCTTGTCCTATAAGATTGCTGCGCTATCGCTCGCAATGACACAGTAGGTATTAAACAAGAAAATCCCGGTTAAAATTGACCGGGATTTTCTTATATCTTAATTCTTGATTCTATTATTTCAGTTTCGCCAATTCCTCTGCCATGGCAGCGCCAATTTCGGCAGGAGATTCTACTACACGGATCCCACACTCGCGCATGATCTTCATTTTTGCAGCAGCTGTATCATCGGTACCGCCAACAATTGCACCAGCGTGGCCCATACGACGGCCCGGAGGCGCTGTTTGGCCGGCAATAAAGCCAACAACCGGTTTCGTACCAAATTCTTTGATCCAAAGAGCGGCTTCTGCTTCCATACCACCACCAATTTCACCAATCATGATGATTCCGTGTGTGTCAGGGTCGTTCATTAATAATTCAACAGCTTCCTTTGTTGGGGTACCTATGATTGGGTCGCCACCAATACCAATAGCGGTAGTGATACCTAAACCGGCCTTAACAACCTGATCAACCGCCTCGTAAGTAAGCGTACCCGATTTTGAAACCACACCTACGTGGCCTTTTTTGAAGATAAAGCCCGGCATAATACCAATTTTACTTTCATCGGCAGTAATAACACCCGGGCAGTTAGGGCCAATAAGGCGGCTATCTTTATCGGTTAAATATTCTTTTACCGCAATCATGTCCTTTGTGGGGATACCTTCGGTGATACATACAATAACTTTGATACCGGCTTCGGCAGCTTCCATAATGGCATCTGCACCAAAAGCTGGCGGAACAAAAATGATAGATACATCGGCACCTGTTTGGTCAACCGCGTCTTTAACTGTGTTAAAAACAGGCCTGTCTAAATGGCTTTGGCCACCTTTACCCGGTGTAACACCACCAACTAACTGTGTACCATAAGCAATCATTTGCTCAGCATGGTAGCTACCTTCTTTACCGGTAAAACCCTGTACTATAACTTTAGAATCTTTGTTTACGAGAACGCTCATCGGCTTTTTAGTTTTTGTATGGCAAATCTAAAGTTATTGCCCTTAAAGTCAAATTATATTTTACCTGCATAGGTGTACAAAATTGAAATCCATCAAAAAATCACTTTTAAGTTATGTATTTGCTAAAACCCGATTTCAATAATCAACAGTAATAAATTTAAGCATAACATTGCTTTAATATCATTTTAGTTAAAAAAAATTCACAAACACACCTATATACCACATAAAAAACACAACTTACTCATCTTTAGCATCTTTACAAGCTTACTTTTCACAATAGCGGCCCAGGCGCAGTTTAATCAATTTGGCAAAAAACCGCTTGATAAGGGTACGGAGATGGTATCCGGCGGCGGGTTTAAACTTTGCGCCGGCTTTTACGAAATGACCAACCAAAGCTATCGCCTGCATGCCGGTACGCGCGGGTAAGGACGATGGTTATATGCTTGCACCGGTACTGGGGCCTAAAAGCAACGTGGTGATCCTGATCCTTAAAAATACTCAAAAACACCTCAACGTTAAACAGCACGATATACAGGTATTGCTATGGGCCATTATTGCACGGACCCGTTTTGTAAATATGGGGACTGATATTAAGCTAACAGCAAACACGCTGCTGCCCCCACAGGAACTATTAGTACTAGAAGACGGCGCTTTAAGTGTATTACCAGCAAGCCTGATGGATAAAGCCAAAGGCCAGCTACCAACTGCGGTACAAAGCGTTTTCGGGGCCGAAAATAACATCCGCAGGCCGGCAATTCATCTTACGAAGAAATGAAGAAATATGCGGTAATAGCAGGTATTGCTTCACAACCAGATCCTGACGTACCGTCTGTCACCTGGTCCTTACACCCCAATGGTTATTACATCAGGTATTTCCCGAGTGAATATTCTATTACGAGAGGCAGATATTTGTGCCACAGGAACTGATAAGCACTAAACCCGGGCTGGTTTATGATGCGCCAAATGGTATTGCCTGTCCGGCCAACGTAGGTTCGCAACGCCTTGTACAAATTAACGAACCGCTAAACCTGGAATACACCAGAAAACTGAAGATCATTTGTAATTAGGCATCTCCAATAATAACATACGGCAGACATTTGGTTGCCGTACTTGTTTGATCCCATTGTTAAAATGAGTTAAACGTTATCTATTTTTTAAATAAAGCATGTAACTTTATAATACAACATCGAACCTATGAAAAACCTGTTACCGGTATTGCTTTTGCTGTTTTGCATTAACGCGGCTGCGCAAACGGTTACAGGTTTCGTAATAGATAAAAAAACCCGCAAGCCTATCGAATATATTATTGTTTCGGCAACCGCAACCAACACCATGACCAACGAGCAGGGTGCTTTTACGCTTCGTATATCTAAAGTAACGGATACCTTGCGTATTAAACCCATGGGATATAAACCTTACACCAAAGTAATAAGTCCCTGGAGCGGCAACTTGAAGCTGATAGAACTGGAAACGGCATCCATCAGGCTTAACGAGGTAGCTATTATGGCGAAACGAAACTTCATCCGCGACAGCGTAAATAACCGCAAGCAGTTTGCCAAAGAGTTTGCTTTTAAAGGCCCGAGTTTTGTTGAGGTAATGCATCCATCTGCAGTTAACGTTCCATTTGCCTGGGCAACGGTCGACTTGCTATCATTATTTAAAGCAGTAAACAAAAAGCATACTACCGCCTACCGTTTACAGCAAAATATGCTGCGTTACGAACGCGAAGACCACACCGCGCAACGCTTTAACAAACGGCTGGTTGCCCGTGTTACCAACCTACGGGGAGACACTTTAAATGATTTTATTACCATGTACCGCCCCAGCCCGGCGCAGATAGATGTAATGACGGATTATAATATGATGCTTTATATTAAGGATAATCTGCAACGGTTTAAGGCGAAGGCTACAAGTGCGAAAATAACAAAGCCGAATTTTAAGGTGGATACAACTGGCTTAGAATAATTATTTATTAAAAGCAATTGCAAATTCTACTATTGTTAAGATTATTACAAACATAAATATGAACAAAAACCGCATTCCAATTTTTTTTAATTTTTCGCGGTCATTATTTTTGATTGCAGGTACTATATTCCGTACAACGAAAACAAAAAGCCAAAAAAAAGCTATAACTTTTATTAAGGTCAAAACAAAATATAACGTGCTATTCATTTGAAATAGGCTTTATAAATTCTCCCTCACTCTTAGCCACCACAATTGTAGCCACCCCATTGCCGATTACATTGGTAATAGCGCGTGCTTCGCTCATAAAACGGTCTACACCTAAAAGAATGGCAACACCCTCTACCGGGATAATTTTAATGGCCGCCAGTGTGGAGGTGAGCACAATAAAACCACTGCCTGTTACACCTGCTGCACCTTTTGAGGTAATCATGAGGATACCAATAATGCTCAATTGTTGTTCGATAGAAAGATCTATCTTAAATACCTGTGCCAAAAATATTACCGACATAGATAGGTAAATAGTAGTCCCATCCAGGTTAAAGGAATACCCCGCGGGAATCACCAAGCCCACTACCGATTTGGAACAGCCAAACTTCTCCAGCTTTTCCATCATCCCCGGCAAAGCCGATTCGGATGACGATGTGCCCAGCACGATCAGGATCTCCTCTTTAATATATTTAAGGTATTGCCACAAACTAAATTTAAACAGGTAGGCGATGATATTCAGCACCACAAATATAAACAGGAACATGGTGAGGTAAACAGAACCCATCAGCAAGGCAAGTGGTTTAAGCGTTGCCAGCCCGTAAGTACTAATGGTGTATGCCATCCCGCCAAAGGCGCCTATTGGTGCAACCTTCATCACAATCTTCATGATGTTAAAAAACACCTTGGATAGCTTATCAAACGTAATGATGATGGATTGCCCCGCCTCCCCCAAACGGCTTAAGCCAAAACCGAACAGGATAGCAAAAAACAGGATTTGTATAATATCGCCTTTGGCAAAAGCTTCGAAGGCGTTTGTAGGTACTATGTGCGCTATAAAATCGCCCCATTTCATTTCGGCAGCGGCTTTTTCGTAGGATGCAAGTTTGGCGGTATCCACCTTAACGTGGTTATTAAAAAAGTTGGCTCCGGGTTTGATGATATTGGCAACGGTAACCCCTATCACCAGCGCTAGGGTAGTAACAATTTCAAAATATAGCAGGGCTTTACCACCAACACGGCCCACCTTTTTGATGTCGCTCATGCCGGCAATACCCAGCACAATGGTGAAAAAGATAATAGGCGCTATCAGCATCGTTATCAGGCTGATGAATACCTTACTGATCATCTGCGCGGTGGGCGCAAAACCTTTAAACTCAAGGCCAACTATTACGCCCAATATAATGGCAATAATAACCTGGAAAGTAAGGTTGCTGAAAAGGCGTTTCATGCGTTTGTGACTGGTGAATGGTTTATTGGCGAGTGGTTGCAAGATTTAAGGTAAATATAAAAATTAAAAACTACTCACCATTCTCTACTCACCAGTCACTAAATTATATCTTCCCCGTAATACCGTTGTAGATCATCTGGCTGGCTAAAAAGGTTACTACTACGGCAAATACCCATCGTAACCAGCGCGATGATTTCGTGTGGACAAGGATCTTGGAACCCGTAATGGCGCCGAAGAGTACGCCTATTACCACCGGCATAGCAATACCGGGGTCTATGTACCCGCGTTGCAGGTATACAACCGCACTTGCTGCAGCCGTTACCCCTATCATAAAATTGCTGGTAGTGGTGCTTACTTTAAACGGGATGCGCATAATGGTATCCATTGCCAACACCTTTAATGCGCCCGAACCAATACCTAATAAACCGGAGATAGTCCCTGCGAAGAGCATCATAAAGAAACCGCCGCTTACACGGGTAACGCCATAATTAATCTGCTCGCCATTACCATCGGGGTAGCTTCCGTAGAGTTTTAGTTTGGCTGCCAGGTAAGTTGGCTCTATCAGGATCTTTTCCGCTTTTTTACGTAACGACATGATTGCGGAAAAGATTAGTATCACGCCAAATAGCACCGCAATGTATTGTACCGGAATATAAACGGCTATTAATGCGCCTATGAGCGCACCTATGGTTGTAGCTATTTCCAAAAACATACCAAGCCGTATGTTTGTAATACCCTCCTTTACATATGCCGCTGCAGAACCTGATGAAGTAGCGATAACTGATACCAGCGAAGCGCCGATAGCATAATGAATATCAACGCCTAATACAAGGGTAAGTAAGGGAATTATAACCACCCCGCCGCCAAGACCGGTCAATGAACCCAACAAGCCCGCGAAATACGCGCCAACAAGTATGATGATCGTAAAAATAAGTACCGACATAGAGGCTGGAATTGTTGTCAGGCCAAAAGTAATATATCTTTTTTAATGATAAAAAGGAAGTAAATCTATCGTATTACTTTTTTTCGTTATTGAGCTGTTTTATGGCTTTCAACTACGCATTTAAAACCGCCTGGTTAAAACCATGTGCGGCATTTGGCACTAATATCATCTGCTTTTTTGGTTCCTGTATTTTATGGAAATAAACTTTGGTTGTTTCCATAGGGGTTAAAATATCCTGTTCGCCTTGTATCAGGTAAACCGGAATCTTAAATTGATAATAATCTTTACCAATGTTAATAGTGGCCATCATAGGTTTCACCCCCAACTTAGCATTCCCTACATAGTTCACAAAAGAGTAGTCGTCGCCATCTTCGCGGTTTTAATTATCTTTTGGATTTTCATTAACATCTAAATATGCTTAATAACAAACCAGCCAACAGGCACAAGCAAGGTTTTAACCAGCATACCTATAACTACCAGGATCTCAATATAGCCGGTAATATAAACTAAGGCCTCTTTATAAGTTATATAATTCGGCACCATCAGTACCATACCATTGGAAAATTTAAAATTTGCCGTAGCCGCGAAGATGAGTATTATACCCATAGCTAGCCTTATGCAGAAGTAATAATCGGGCGGGGTGGCCTGCAGTAAATGTTGCCTGCGAACTTACGCCAAACACGGCCAGTAATACAATAAGCTGTTTCATGACCTAAATATCGCTAAAACATTAAAATGTATAATATCTTTGGGCTTTAATTAGCTTAAAATGGGTTACAATAGTTTACAGGCTTGCATTACCGACCTTGAAAAGAACGGCCACCTCATCCGCATTAAGGAAGAGGTTGACCCTTACCTGCAAATGGCAGCCATACACCTGCGTGTTTTTGAGCACCAGGGCCCTGCCATTTTATTTGAAAACGTAAAGGGCAGCAAGTTTCCGGCGGTGTCAAATTTATTTGGTACGCTGGATAGGTCGCGCTTTATTTTTAGGGATACACTGGAGAAAATAAAGACCTTAATTGATATTAAAAACGACCCGATAAAGGCCATCAAACACCCTTTTAAGTACGCAAATACAGCAATGACCGCACTATCGGCCTTGCCGATGAAAGTACGCAAGGATGCACCGATAAGTTTTGATAAAGCATTAATTAGCGACATACCGCAAATAGTAAACTGGCCTAAAGATGGAGGCCCTTTTGTAACCATGCCGCAGGTTTATACGGAGGATGCCGATATGCCGGGCGTTATGAATGCTAACCTTGGCATGTATCGCATCCAGCTTGGCGGTAACGATTACGTGCAAGATAAAGAGATAGGCCTGCACTACCAGCTACACCGAGGTATTGGTGTGCACCAAACTAAGGCCAACGCTAAAGGCCAACCATTAAAAGTGAGCATTTTTGTAGGCGGCCCGCCGGCACATCCCGTTGCTGCCGTAATGCCCCTGCCCGAAGGCTTATCTGAAATGACCTTTGGCGGCGCTTTAGGCAATCGTAGGTTCCGTTATTTTTATGACGATGAAGGCTTCTGTATTTCTGCCGATGCCGACTTCGTAATAACCGGTACAGTGATGCCGATGGAAAATAAACCCGAAGGCCCGTTTGGCGATCACTTGGGCTACTATAGTCTTGTGCACCCGTTCCCACTAATGAAAGTGCACAACGTTTATCATAAAAAGGATGCGATATGGTCGTTCACCGTAGTTGGTCGCCCGCCGCAGGAGGATACCAGCTTTGGCGCTTTGATCCACGAAATTACCGGCAGTGCCATCCCGAAGGAGATCCCAGGTTTGCATGCTGTAAACGCGGTGGATGCTGCCGGTGTGCATCCGCTTTTGTTTGCCATTGGCAGTGAGCGTTATACGCCTTATGTGAAAGAGCGCTACCCGCAGGAGATCATCACCATTGCCAACCACATATTAGGCAAAGGGCAATTGAGCCTTGCAAAATACCTGTTCATCGCCGCGAAAGAGGATAACCCAAGTCTGGATGTGAACGATGTAGGCGGTTTCCTAAAACATATCCTGCAACGTATAGACCTTACCCGAGACCTTCATTTTCATACCCGTACTACTATTGATACCCTCGATTACAGCGGCGATGGCCTCAACAGCGGCAGTAAAGTTGCCATTACAGTAGCCGGTGATATCAAACGCGAGCTTTGGAACGAGTTGCCATCAACTTTTACCCTGCCCCGCCCCTTTGTAAATTATAAAATGGTGATGCCGGGCGTATTAGCTATAGAGGTGCCTAAAAACATCCGCACCAGCGATATGCCTTTAATGATGGAAATACTACAGGAACATTTAGCCGAAGCTGAATTAAGCGGGTTGCCGCTGATGGTGTTGTGTGATGATGCCGCCTTTACCGCGCAAAGCATCAATAATTTTGTATGGGTAACCTTTACCCGCAGCAACCCAAGTCATGACATTTACGGCATCAACAGCTTTACCGAGCACAAACACTGGGGTTGCAACGGCCCGCTGATGATAGATGCCCGCATTAAACCACACCATGCCCCGGTTTTGGAACGCGACCCGGAAGTGGAGAAGTTGGTTGATAAAATGGGTGAAATTGGTGGGGTGCTGCACGGGATCATCTAAACGATATCATGGTGAGCTTGTTGAACCATTTGTCGCGCGTATAAGTCTACTTCATTGCGAGCGATAGCGTATCAATCTTCGATAGAAAAGTCGTCGATTGGCGCCTCGTCAGCTTCGGAAGGGAGTTATTACAAGCCTGTGGATGTTCATTTTCTTTGCCTTAGCCGCAAGGAAAAGTAACCAAAAGAAAAGGCTAAGTCAAAGCGAAGCTTCCGCCCGCTCTGCCGATTCTGAACGCTTTCTCGCCGCATACGCGGACTTCGAAGCTAAACCGACATTCCCGCCAGACCCCCGCCCCGCCCGCTTTGACGTTTGGCCAACGCTCTTTAGAGAAAACTTTTTGAAAATTCTTTAATTCTATAAATTAAGGTTCAGACAAAATCTGGTAAAAGACGCGAAGTATCGCGTCTCATTACATAAAGGATTTGCGTTAGATTCTATGTTAATATGTAAGTATTAAAAGTATTTTTATATTTGAGTCTTAAGGCGGCTTTCTACCAGCCTGTTTAGGGCGGTTCTTTTAAGTGGCTGCTCTAACTATTTAATACCAATTTATTTTCTTTTTGAGTTTGCAGGTAATTAGCCTGATAGGGTGTTTTAGTTTTATAAATGGTGTAAGCCATTTCCAGTAGTTTCTTTATACTGCTACACATACTTTCATTTTTAAGCCATTCTTTGATACTATTCTCATAAAGATTTCTTTATACTTTTCCGAATGCCTGATAGCTGGCATATACATTGCTTTTCGCAAATACCGGTTGCCTCTTTTGGATATGCGGGGCTTGCCTTTTACAGACGTTCCGGATTCTTTCTCTTTGACATCAAGGCCTGCATAACTGGTTAGCTGCATTTTGCTTTTGATGAGTTCAAATCCGTTAGTTTCAGCCATGATTACTGTTGCTGTTATGGGCCCAATGCCATGTATTGAAGTAATTAACTCAATTTGTTAGTTAGGTACTATTTTATTTAGTGTAAAAGCGAAGATAAACAGGGTGATTTTTAATAGCCAGCTTTTAAAAGTAACCGCAATGCCGCTTCGACAACACATGATCTGCATAATATTTAAAAGTGGGGTATATCAAAGGTATAACCGCCTATCTTTCAAAAGTGATACAGGTCACTTTTTGAAATGAATGATATTACATTTTCAAATCATCATGGTCATGATATTTGCGGGATTTTAGTTGTAAAGAGATAACTTAGCCTATGGAAAACGCGGCATTGCTTAAAGCGATCATTCAAAATGCCATTGATGGTATCATTACAATAGACGAAAGGGGATTAATAGAAACTATTAACCCCGCCGCTTGCACGCTGTTTAGCTACGCCCCTGAAGAGGTTGTAGGCAAAAATATCTCGTTCCTGATGCCCCCTCCGGATCGTACCCAGCATGACGAATACCTTAGGCGTTACCAGCATACCGGCGTGCCACATATAATTGGCATAGGGCGTGAGGTAACCGGTTTGCGTAAAGATGGCACTACGTTCCCGTTTAGATTAGGGGTGAGTGAGGTTGCCTATTCGGGCCGAAAAATATATACCGGCTTTATACATGATCTAAGCAAGCAAAAGGAAGCAGAAGAGCAATTAAAGGATTACGCCGCACATTTAGAAGAATTGATACAAGAGCGCACCCAATCATTAAAAGAAACGGTACTGGCCTTGCAAAGTGCCAAAGAGGAAGTAAGCTTGTCGTTAGAGAAAGAAAAAGAGTTGGGCCAGTTAAAAAGCAGGTTTGTATCTATGGCATCGCACGAGTTTCGTACACCTTTAAGCGCCATACAACTATCGGCTTCGCTGGTTGATAAATATGCACAGGCTTTTAGCAGCGATAACATCACCAAACATGTGGGTAAGATAAAAAACGCGGTAGGTAACCTCACCACTATTTTAAACGATTTTCTTTCGCTCGAAAAACTTGAAGCCGGCAAAGTAGAACCCACTTTTACGGAATTTGACCTTGTTAAATTAGCTGAAGAGATAACCGAAGAAATGCAAATGATAGCTAAGCAAAACCAGCATATTATTTATCAGCATACCGGTAAAGAGAGTATGGTAAAATTGGATCAAAACCTGCTAAAAAACTGTGTATTTAATTTAATAGCCAACGCCATCAAATATTCGGGCGAAAATACTTTTATAGAGTTTAATACCGAGATAAGCGAAACAGGTTGCACCGTCATTATAAAAGACAACGGCATTGGCATCCCCGAAAAAGACCAAAAACATCTTTTTGAGCCATTCTTTAGAGCTCACAACACTGGCAACATACCGGGTACAGGCCTGGGGTTAAACATTGTTGAACGTTATACTCAACTAATGCAGGGAACCGTAGCATTTAAAAGTGACGTTAACCAGGGCACATCGTTTACAATTTCTTTTGATAAAATATGAGTAAGCAAGTATTGATTATTGAAGATAATACCGATATCAGGGAAAATATTGTTGAGATATTAGAACTGGCAGATTTTAACGTATTACAGGCAAGTAACGGAAAAGCTGGGGTAGACCTGGCAATTAAAAACAAACCCGATATTATCCTTTGCGATATTATGATGCCCGATCTGGATGGCTACGGCGTATTGTATATGCTAAACAAAAAACCCGAAACCGCCACCATACCTTTTATATTTTTAACGGCCAAAGCCGAGCGTGTTGATCTGCGAAAAGGTATGGAAATGGGTGCCGACGATTATTTGACCAAACCCTTTGACGATATTGAGCTGCTTAACGCCATAGAAACCCGGCTAAAAAAGAAAGTGGTACAGGAAAGTTTTTACAGTAACCCGCTCGAAAAGTTAAACAGCCTGCTATCAAAAAACAATGGGCTGGCCGAACTTAAGCGTATTGTAACCGAACGCAAGAGCCGACAGTTTAAAAAGAACCAGATTATTTATTACGATGGCGATAAAGGTAACGGGCTCTACATCATATTAAGCGGTAAGATCAAAACCATAAAACTTGCCGAAGACGGACGCGAACTGATGACAGGGATACATGCTGTTGATGACTACCTGGGTGTAAACGCCATGTTAGCCAACGAACCATATGCCGACACAGCTACCGCCATGGAAGATTCCCAACTTTGCCTGATACCAAAAGAACAGCTGGACGAAATGATCAACCAATACCCAGATGTTGCACGCACATTTATTAATATATTGGCTAACGATGTTAGGGATAAAGAGGAACAATTATTACACCTGGCCTATAATTCGGTACGTAAACGCATGGCCGAGGCCTTATTACGCTTACATAAGCAAAATGATACTTCGGAAGGGTTTAAAATAAGCCGTGAAGACCTGGCCGCGATGACAGGCATGGCCACCGAAACCGTAAGCCGAACGCTAACAGATTTTAAGGACGAGGGCCTTATAGAAAAAAAGGGCAGCCTGGTTACCGTACTTGATGAAATACGGATCGCTAAAATGAAAAACTGACGAGAATCACTTTTGTGGCTGACCGCGCTCAATTAAAGTAACAGCTATTGGCTATAATTTTAAAAAATAAATTATTAAGGATGAAAGTAGTAGCATATAGTATAAAACCGTTTGAGAAAGAGTTTCTTTCAAAAGCAAATCAAAAAAAACACGAAATAACCCTGATATCAAACCCACTGAGTATAGAAACAACCAGCTATGCAGAAGGCAAGGACGGGATCATTGTTTTTACAAACGATGATGTTTCTGCGGGGGTTATCGAAAAATTGGCCGGCCTTGGTATAAAATATATTGCCACTCGCTCTGCAGGTACCGATCATATAGACAGGGAAGCCGCCAGCCGGCACGGCATAAAAGTTGCCAACGTGCCTTATTATTCGCCGGAGGCTATCGCAGAACATGCAGTTGCACTTGCCTTCGCGCTAAACCGCAACCTGATCAAAGCTAACGAGCATAGCCACCATTTTAATTTTAGCAACAATGGTTTAATGGGGTTTAACTTTTCAGGCAAAACGGTTGGCATAATAGGCCTTGGCAACACAGGCCTGGCAACGGCAGCAATTTTTAAAGGGTTGGGCTGTATCGTAATTGGTTACGACCTTAATTTCCCCGAAGGCAGCAATGTTATTGAACAGGTAACCCTCCCTTATTTATACGCCAATGCAGATATTATATCGTTACACGTACCGCTTAATGATGGGACGAAGCATATCATCAACAAAAAGTCGTTACACCAAATGAAAGACGGGGTAATGCTCATTAACACTTCGCGCGGGCCTTTGGTTAAAACTACTGATATTATCCAGGCTATTTATACTGGCAAGGTTGGTTACCTGGGCCTTGATGTTTATGAATTTGAAAAAGGCCTGTTTTTTGAAGATCATGAAAAAGATAGTTTTAAAGATGAATTACTTGAAGAACTATTGCAGTTTGATAATGTATTGATAACCCCGCACCAAGCTTATTTAACCCGCGAAGCACTGCAAGGTATAGCCAACCAAACCATTAAAAACCTCGATCTATGGCAACAAAATAAATGTGTTGGCAAAGCATGTGTATGCGCTAAAACTGCCGGGCTATAGAAGGATGAACCACATCCCCAACTATTAAGCATCTACGGGCAATAACAAAGAAAGGCTACCCAATTGGGTAGCCTTTCTTTGTTATTGCATTATATAAATTTATTCGCTTGCTATCTGCAGCACCACCCTACCGGTAATTATTCCCTTACGCATATCATCAAAAATATTGTTGATATCCTCCAGTTTAGCGGTATGTACGTCTGCCTTTACCTTTCCCTCAACCGCGAAAGCGATGGCTTCCTGCATATCCTTCCGGGTGCCTACTATAGACCCGCGCACGGTAAAGCGGTTTAATACCGTTTCAAATATGGGCAAATCGAAACTACCTTTTGGCAAACCGTTTAAAGCGATAGTACCTTTGCGGCGCAGCATGCCTATCCCCTGTTCAAAAGCAATTGGCGATACGGCTGTAACTAATACACCATGCATACCACCCGTAGCTTTCTTTAATACTTCGCCCGGGTTTTCATTAAGGGCGTTAACAGTAAGCTGTGCACCAAGCTGTTTGGCCAGTGCTAATTTATCGTCGGCAATATCAACGGCGGCAACATGCATGCCCATAGCTTTTGCATATTGTACCGCCAGGTGCCCTAAGCCGCCAACGCCGGATATAGCCACCCATTCGCCGGGCTTTACTTCAGTTTCTTTCAATCCCTTGTAAACAGTTACGCCCGCGCAAATTATAGGTGCCATTTCTGCAAAATTTATCCCTTTTGGGAAATGGGCTATATAGCGCGAATCGGCAACAACATATTCGGCGAAACCGCCATTAACGCTATAACCACCGTTCTTTTGCTCTTCGCAAAGGGTTTCCCAGCCGGTTATACAAAACTCGCAGCACCCGCATGCGCTGTATAGCCACGGGGCGCCAACTATATCGCCTATGCTTACATTTTTTACGTTTGACCCTAAGGCTACCACGTAGCCCATGGCCTCGTGCCCGGGTATAAGCGGTAACTGCGGCTGTACGGGCCAGTCGCCATTTGCGGCGTGCAGGTCGGTGTGGCAAACGCCACAGGTTATTACCTTAACCAATACCTGGTTATCGCCCGGGGTTGGCACCGGCACATTTTCTATTACCAGCGGTTGCCCAAATTGATGGATAACGGCTGCTTTCATTGTTTTTGGGATCATAATTTATATCGTAAATACCAGTATCATTAATAAATGCGCAAGGATGCTAACAGCAAAAAAGCCAAGCATAACACGGATACCCGCACCGCCCATACCTGAGATAATGTTAGAAAAGAAAAGCCCTAATGTTACCGCCAGCACAGCAATCGGCGCATTAAAATAATAAAGCAAAACAGCAGGAATAGGTAAAAACAGTACGCCTTGGGCTATTAACGATACCATAAACCATAGCGTGCGGTTGGGAGCCTGGCCATCTGCCCAAGCTGTTATTTTTGTTAATAACTTACTGTTGCTGTTAGCTAAAGAAACTTGGCTCCATTGAGCGGCGGTGTTTGTTAAGGTTGCCATATTGTTGATTTTTATATAACAAAAGTGGCCTATTTAGTACATCAAATGAATGACGCAGAGACCGTAAATATATGACAGAGGTCACATTTTTTAAAATCTTAACGGCACACACTAATACCTATTAATTTTGCAATCGGGCCTAAAAAACCAATGGTGACCGTAGTCATTTTTATATTGATAGCCAGCAATTAAATTAGCACTTAAATTCAACCATTATGAAAACGATAACATTTAATTTTAACCACCCGGTGAAGGGGAACGTCATTTTATCGCCGCTTAATTGCATTGGGGGTTTATGTCTGCGGATGAAAGTGGAGAGTTCTAAAGATAATTTGCTGAAAATACCCGTGAACGATTGTAACGAAGGTAAATGGAAACTGTTACTTGACTGGGAGTACGATGGGCGTATATTTTCCCACCAGGAAGATTTTGAGATAACTAAAAAGCCAAGTGTAGTGTAATATTATTAGGTGATTAAAAACGTGTATAAAAGCGGGTTTACACTGAATTTATTGCCCTAAACCTTTGTTTATCCACCGGCAGATGTTGTTTGCGTTGCACAACTCATAAAATAATTAGCCATACCAAACGTTATTTTCATTAATAAAGTATGAAATACAGGTTTTGGGGGATTTGGATAGTTGCTTTTTTGCTATTGGCCATTGCAGGCTGCGGTGTAGTACAATCGGTAGGTAAAAATCCTGTGGGCGAAGAACTTGCGCGGTTACAGGCCTTGCCTAATTATAAAAATGGAAGTTTTGAAAACCTGGCAGAACGGTCTGACTCCACAATTAAAAAGCGCTTACTTTTTCTTCGTAACCATCCCGGGAGCGTAAGACCTTTCCGCGTGTTGCCCTGGGTTAAAACAGATTTGAATACATTAACGGCCGCGGCACCTACCATAGTCTGGTTTGGCCACTCTTCTTTGCTCATCAAATCCGCGCAGGGGAACATTCTTATAGACCCCATTTTTAGCAACCATGCAGGGCCGGTTCCCGGCTTGATGAAAGCATTTGCGGGTACTACACATTACCACGCCAAAGATATGCCGCCAATAGATGTGCTGATCATCTCCCATGACCATTACGATCACCTGGATTATCGCACGCTTAAAAAGCTGAAAAACCGTATCAAAATGGCAGTTGTGCCCATGGGTGTAGGTTCAAACCTGGTGTATTGGGGGTTCGATCCAAAGAAGATCACTGAGCTGAACTGGGGGCAATCTACCACGCTGCCCGGTGGCCTACAAATAACCGCTACCCAGGCGCAGCATAAAAGCAACCGCACGTATTCAAAAGAAAACAAAACGCTTTGGGCATCCTATGTGATACAGGCCGGCGAATACCGCATTTTTTACGGCGGAGACGGCGGCTATGGCCCATTTTTAAAACAAATTGGCCAACAATATGGCCCTTTTGACCTGGCACTGTTAGAGTGCGGGCAGTATAGCCCAAACTTCCCCTGGGCACACCTATGGTTTGGGCAAGCTGCCCAAGCCGCGGTTGACCTGCGGGCCGATCTGCTACAACCCATCCACTGGGCTAAGTTTGTAGAAGCCGATCACCCCTGGAATGAAGCCATAAAAAAGCTCCTGCCCGTTGCTAAAAAACTGGATATCCCGCTAAATATGCCCCGTATTGGCGAACCCTATACCTTGGGTGATACACCAAAACAAAACGCTTGGTGGGGTTTTGAATAATTACAGTATTGATCAATAACACCGGCGTCCATATAGTACAAGCCTTTAAAAGTCATATACTCCTATCTAAATTGTGTAAACTACCCAAGCCAAATCATATCCCCCAAACTACCGCCAGTACAAAAGATTAACCGGCATAAGTAGCACACCAATCAAAATAGGGTTACCGGCCGGGCTGGATGTATTGGCTGTAAGGGTATATAAAATTTTTTTGTTAACCACCTTACTGGTGATGGCTCTATCGGGGTTTACGGGCAAATAGTGTGCAATCTGCAATAATATGGTCTTTGAAACCGATTGCAGCTTTAAGCTTACATTAGCTCCCGCAAAAATTTTAGTAGCATACAATACCGGGTTAATAAATGCTTTTGTTAAAGCAGATACGCATCCGGCCTGGCTTGGTGCGTTTATCATTACCCAGGTATTAAATACATCAGATACAGTAGAGGCATTAAACGGACTTGGAACGTTTGTTTTAAAATAAGTAAGCCATTGCCCATAAAAATCGCCCATACAGTTTTGGAAATCCGAATCGCTGCCAGTTACCAGCGAGCTAAGGATCAGGCCGTAGTCAGAAGCAAAGCTGTTGGCCTGGCTTGGGTCGTAAAAATTGTTTACCGACAACGGTGGTACGGCATTAAAAATAGACCATAGGTCCTGGGATGTTTTAGGCGTTGTGCCCGTGCCCTGGAAAAGTTGAAATTGTTGGTTGCTGAGTTGCAGGCCTGTTACCATCGCATTGTACTATTGTGCGGAAAGGGTTTGCATAGTGTCGCTTGACGCTGACATAATGATTTAAGTTTTAGGTGGAAAAATTGTGTGAATTTGTTATTGATGCCTTAGCGAACATGCACTAAGCACACCGCCGACATCGTTAGTAAAGGGACGCAAAAGGAAAAGGCTTGCACAGGGTTGAACAAACCTTTATATGAGATGTATACAGCTATAAAAAAACAGGTATTTATCGCCTTTTAGCAATAATTTAATTATTTTCTATCTCAAAATAAATAAGCAAAGCAATAAAGGCCAGCTTAAAAACAACAAATATTAGTGGGGTAGTAAAAGATCGGCATGTAGTTCTTACAATTTAGGGTTAGTCGAGCTTAATATAGATCACTGCTTCGCCATCAGTTAATTGCATAGCGGGGCCGCTTTTAGGCCGTAGCGTACACTGTAACTTAAGCTTTATTTTTATCCGCTCGGGCGCACCGGGTTGGGCGGGTACAATAGTTGTTGATATTACGTTTAAAAAGCTGTTTGTTTGGAAGCCCCCGGTAGTATATTCTATTTTATTCTTATCAATATACTGCACAAACATATTTTTAGTGCCGATGTTCAGGTCGCCGTTTGGCGCGTAAACCTGCGCCCCGGGTTTAACAAAATTCTCAAAGGCCAGTACCCGGTCATTAAACCCAACAATATGAAACGTTTTAAAATAAAAAGTGATGCGCGGCTCGTTAACCATAAACACCTCCGCATTGGTTATCGAACCGCCGTATGATCCTGTAATAACATCCTGGTTTATCTCGGTAGCGTTGCTCGTACCTTCGGCCCAGTGGGCGCGTTGTTCATCAACCGGCCAGTTAAGTTGTATGCTGTTTATTTTAGCTTTAAAATAGTACTCTGCCGTGCCTACATCACCGTTCCCGCTGCCGGGTTCGGTACCGTTGTTATTAGCCGAGGGCAGGTTTGGCGTGTAACCGTCATAATTAATGCCATCTTTTTTACAGCCTGAGAACAGCCCCGTAAGCAGCAACACCAATAACGATAATTTTAAGGCTTTTATTTAATATCTAAGTTAACCATTATTAATAAATTATCCTTACCAGTAACACTATGATCACGCGCGAGTTATTCATCCGCCTTGGCGTGATCCAAAAAAGAAACTGGATGGCGTTTTTAATCGTTTGCGTTTGCACAACAATTAGCGTGCTATACGAGTTTTTAGAGTGGTTTGTATATACTGCGTCAGGTTAGTCCGGCGATTCATTCCTGGGGACGCAGGGTTATGTTTGGGATACCCAATCGGACATGCTGTACGCCATGATAGGTGCGATATGCATGGTGATATTGATGGCTAAAACGCAGGACAAGGCGATAGCCAAACTGCGGTCAGCTTAATTTTTGATAATAAAATCGAACCACACAAACAATTGGTCGAATAGGGAGCCCGAATTAAACCCGATGCCTTTTGAGGTAACCATCCGGATGTAGCCGTCTTCGTTATCGGCAATAACATATTCAAATTCGGGGCTGCTTAAATTCTTGTCGAAGGTAAATTTAACTTTTACCACATTGCCGGTTTGTTCTATATAGCTATGCGTAGGCACTAAAAAGCTGCCCTTGGTGTTTTTTATAATGATATGCCTGGTGTTACGTAAGTTCATGAGGTAAATAACTTTTGATATCGGATTTAAAGCAACGTAAAAGCCGAAATTTAAAACAGGGTGAAATCACCCTTTTTAAAAGCTTTTTTTAGCCATCTCCACAACCTGTGCAAATAAATTATAAAGGTTACTATCCTTCGCTGTTTTTACGGGCGCTAACTTCTTTGGTCATTTTTAGGGTGAGGAATATCAGCAAGGCCAACACCGCAACTATAGCTACCCATATTAGCCATGCCGGCAAATGCGATTTTACAATTGCTGCTTTATGTTGATATAAGGGGTTATCAACAACATCGCCAACCGACACCTGGGGTATATTGTGCTGAATACTATCGGCGAAAAATTGCAGGTCGTAAACGGGTGCGCTCGCAACAGTATCGCCAAACAATAAACGATAATTGTTCCCTTTGTTAAGGTAAGCCACAAGCGATTGCTCTAACTGATAGACGACAACATCGCTGATCTTTAACGGCGGGTTATCCTCGTTAAAAATATCTAATTGTATGGCTTTGGTTTTGGCGGTAATATTTAAACCATTGGCATCCGCAGATGCAATATTGGTATCGGCCAGCAGTTTACGTTTTTTACCGGCAATGCTGTAAATGCTTATGGCGCGCTTGTAATATTTAGCACCCACTACACTTAGCTTTATTTGGTTAACCGGGTATGGCTCATCAAAAGTGATAAATACACGGCTTAGCTTACCAGTATCCTGCTGGATAAATTTCACATTGGGTAATTTAACATAAACCGGTTTTACCGTTTCTGTTTGATAAACGCCTGCCATCAGTATAGCCACAGGATCCTTACGGTTATTGTTTACCTGGATCTTAAAATAGCGATACGTACTGTTTGGGAAATTAAGTACCTGGCTATATGTACTGTGGGTATAGCTCCCCTCACCTGCCTTGCTCAGCACTATGTTTTCTTTTATGGCATACCAATTCGTAAGATCGTCACTACCGGCAAGGTTTACCCTCCGGTCTACCGTGTTATTGCGGATGATCAAATTAAGCTGGTTGATGGTTAACCTTTCCTTGTTTTCGGCTGTAAAGGTGGTCATAGTATCTTGCTTACCGGGCAAATCCACTTGCGGGAACGCTGTAAAATATTGCTGTGCTTTTACAGGCAAACGGCTGCCAAACATGTAAGGCACAAATTTGCCGTTTTGGTTCAGCAGGCGAATATCGGCCAGATCGGCCGGGCATTTTGCCAACACTTTTGGCGATAAGCTAATACGATAAAAGGCGGCTGTATCTACTCTGCCAATATCCGCCCTGTATTTAAACGAATGCTGTGCAAACAAGCTAATACAGTTTGCAAATAATAATATCGTTAATAAACCCTTACTCGGTTTTGTTCTTATCCTCATCCTCTACCAGAATTTTTTTAACTTTTTGATACATAAACGACACGATGAGCAGCAGCACCCCCAAACAGAAGAATGCAGCTATTTTCCCTGCGGGAGGTATGCCTTGTATATCAAATATAAACAGCTTAAGCAAAGTTATTGAAAACAGGGTTAATGATGCTATACGTAGGGTACGCACCTTATTACGCATCCCCAAAAACATCAGTGCGAAGGATGACAGTCCCCATAAAATTGGAAGACCAACTTTGTTATAAACGGTTTCAACACGATCGATAGTTGTTGCCGGAGAAAAGAACACCATATTACTAAACAGGCTAAGCTCCACACTCAAAAATAAAACGATAGCGCCCGACAATACCCAGGTAGCAATTTGCTTCGTGGCCTCGTCAAGGTTCTCTTTTACAATTTGTATCAGTTGGTAAAATAACAGGCCTATAAAAATAGTTGCTATCCAGTTAGCCCAAAAATGAACCGGAGATGCCTTATGCTGTAATAGTATCACATACTGCATATTAAAAAGGTTTACTAGGCAAATGATGTAAGCCACAATGGTAGCAGCTATAATTGTACCACTTATTTTCCAATCCAGCCGGATACCTTCAATCCGTTTTGATAGCATATAAAACACGTATTCAAACACCGGTACGTAAAGCATCAGGTACAAAATATTAACTTCTGTATCCGCATATCGGTTTAAAAACTGGTGGTTTATCTCCAAAAATCCGCTCAGAAGAAGCAGTACCAAGGCGGCAATTTTAAACAGATCTGCCGGTATTGCAAACCCGTACACCTGTTCTTCATCATCCATTTTAACCAAACGATATAACAGGGCTGATCCTATTGCGGCAACTAGGCTGGTGATAAACCCTTTGTTAGCAATAATAATCATTGTATTAGTTGGTATGTACACATGGCTCCAATCCATCATCAAACTCACTATCATAGCACCCCAAACAATAAGGGAGGTCAGTTTCATAAGTTGGATCTTCGATTTCTTGTATAGCCAATAAAGCAGTACCGCCTCCGCAGCCCAAAATAACGTTATATAATGGCCGTTGAGTTGTAGTGGTGCAGTAAGCGATATAAACGTAAGCGTAATTCCAATTAATAGGTAAAGGATGTTGGTATCAACCTTGCGGTTACGGAACATCAGGAATGATAGCAGTAAATTAACTGCCGCTAAACCTGCTGAGAACAGTCCCAGCATGTTTTCATGATTCATTACGGTAAGCAGGTAAATCCCTACCGAAAAATAAAGCGCGGTATTGATAAGCAAGATGGTGAAATCGGAGGCTACAAATTTTTTATTCTCTTTAACATTATTGGCTACGTTGATACCAAAAAACATCAGGTATAAAATACTGGCGTGTAAAAAGCCGGTATGGTAGGTTGGCGCGCTTAGGGATGTAAGCACCGCCATAAACACAATTACAGTTAGGCCAAACGCCGTAGCATTTAATATGCGCCACGATTTATAGTAGGCTATTACCAACAAGCCCGCGTTTAAAATTACGAGGTAAATAAACAGGGCATTATAATTTGTCTGCCCGCTGCTCACCATAAACGGACTTGCGAGGCCGCCTACCAAGGCGATAACGGCGAGTTCCTGCCTATCGTAAAGCAAAGCGAGCACTACCGCGAAAATGGTTATTACAATCAAAATGATAAAAGATACCGTTTGATTAAACAGATGAAACTGGTGATAGGCAAGCGTAATGGTAAAATATAATACAGCCAACCCCCCGCCTACTAATACCGAGCTAAATGCCTGGTATGAATTGCGCATGCGGTGCGCTATACCTATTAATATCCCGCCACACAGTACGCCAATACCTACACGACCAACGGGGCCAACCCAGTCATTATCAATAGCGTATTTCACAAAAAAGCCAATGGCCAAAACCAAAATAGCGATGCCGATTTTGTTGATAAGGTTCTCGCCGATAAATTTTTCCAAGTCGGGGTGGCGCTCAAAAAACGATGGTTGAGGCTCGGGCTGGTGGTAAACAGGCCTTGGTGGCGCGATGGCGCTAATTGGCGTAGCTGGTCGTTTTATGTTTTCTACATGATCGGTGAATACTTCTTTTTGCCGTTCAACTGTAACAGGCACCGATGGCACGGGTTTGGCCGGAACAGGCTCGAGAAATTTATAATCAACTACAGGCGGGGAAACTTGCTGGCTTTGTTTGGCCTCTTCAGGAGGCTTGTCCAGGCTGTTTTTTTTTACAAAACTTTGCAGTTCCGTAATACGCATTTCCAGCGCGTTGATTTTGCTGCTGTAAAAATTTTTATTGGTTACTAAGAGGTAAATGATAACCAGTAAAAGTATTACGTATATAATTTCCATATAGGATGATTAGGGTTTAGCTATTCTAAAGTACAATTAAAAATTGTTGTGGGCGAATTATAAAACCTATTGTAGCTTAGCACATTTAAAAGGCCGCCATTTACCTGGCACGATGTGCCATTTTCGTTGTACACCAAATAAATAAGCTGCAAGATTTTTATGTTAAAATTTAGCACCCAATGTGCCTGTAATTGATATATTTACAATATCGGCCTGCCGAAAACGTTTTTTATACTTACCAAACCAACAAAACATGAAGTTTTTAAGGACATTCTACCTACCCATCGTAATTGTAACCGCCATAGCTGTATTGCCGGCATGTAAGGCAAAAAAGCCCATTGTTAAAGCACCGGAACCTGTTGTAGAAACCAGGCCGGCACCTGCGCCAACCCCTGCACCGCCACCGCCGGCACCAACACCGCCACCAGCCCCGGTTGAAAAACCCGACTATAATTTCAAAAACATCCAGTTCGAATTTAACTCGGGCATCTTAAAAACAGCTGCTTACCCCGCGTTGGATAAAGCAGCTGCCGAAATGAAGAAAGACCCAACCGTTAAGTTTATACTGAACGGCAATTCATCTGCCGAGGGCAGCGACGAGCATAACATGTTTCTTTCTGTAGAGCGTGCTAACGCGGTAAAAACTTACCTGGTTAACACTGGTGTAATTGCAGACAACATAGCTACAAAAGGCTATGGCGAAAGCAAACCAATAGAATCAAATGCTACCGAAGCGGGCCGTGTAATAAACCGCCGTGTAGAAATAAAATTACAATAACCTTTGTTTAGTTAAGTGTGAGGGGCCGGACATTTAAAAAATGCCCGGCCCCTTTTTATTGGCTGCGATGTTTACTTTGCTATCTTTATAAAGCAATAAACCTCGCACCATATTGGAAAACAACATCTACAACAAGCTACACGCCGATGGCTTCATCAGCGATGAGTCGTTTGAAAAAATAAAGGAAAAACACGCCACCCGGCTATTCTCTGTTCATTGGGAATTAAAAATATTGCTTTACCTCGGCGTAATGCTGCTATCGGGTGGTTTAGGTACGCTTGTTTACAAAAACATCGATACTATAGGGCACCAGGTTATTTTGGCGTTTATTGCCTTGATCTGTATTGGTTGCTTTGCATACTGCTTCAAAAACAAACTACCGTTTAGCCCGGGTAAGGTAAAAGCGCCCAATACCGGCTTTGATTATATTTTGCTGCTGGGCAGCATTAGTATGGTAACATTCGTGGGCTACCTGCAGTTTAAATACAATGTATTTGGCACTAACTACAGTATGGCAACCTTCATCCCCATGCTGGCCTTGTTCTTCATCGCATGTTACTTCGATCACTTGGGCATCCTGAGTATGGCTATAGCCAGTTTAGCCTTGTGGATGGGCGTATCTGTCACGCCAAAAACGCTGCTGGCCTACGGTACCTTCAACAATAAGGATATTATTTTCACCTACGTACTTTTCGGGATAATATTACTTGCGGCGGCTTACCTTACCGGGCGGTTAAATATCAAGCGGCACTTCAAATTCAGCTACCATCATTATGGGGTGCATGTAACTTTTATTGCTATACTGGCAGGTTTTTTTGAGTATTACGATAGCATTTTTTGTTATTTATGGCTATTTGCAGCATTTGCTTTAGCGTTATACATTTACCTTGATGGCTTTAAAGAGCATTCGTTTTACTTTGCACTGCTAAGCATATTGTACGGTTACTTTGCCACCTGTTGCCTGCTTGTAAAACTAATAGCTACCAGCAGGGCCAGTGAAGGGACTTTTGAATTACTGTTATTGCTTTTTATACTGTCGGCCGTGGGGTTGATATATCTTATTATACACGTTAACCATAAAATTAAGGCCGATGATCATCTATAATAAAGAATGGGTGCATAATATGCGCATTGTTGATGGGCTAAAAGATAAACTTAGGGAAGGCAGCATAACGCCCGAAGAATTTATAGCTGTTAAAACAGCTTACCCTTTTTATTTTTATTTGCCACGCCTGGTAATACGCGTGGGGTTATTTATCCTAACGTTTGTAATTGCTTCGTTCGCTACAGGGCTTTTTAGCTTACTTGGTTTAAGCACACACATGATTGATTCGCCGGGTTGGCCCATCTTTTTGGGCGCTGTATGTTATGGGGCATTAGAGTTTTTTGTTAAAGAAAACCGCTATTTCCATTCCGGGGTTGATAACGCCTTGCTTTATTATTCGGCATGTTTATTTGGGGGCGGGTTTATCTGGATGATCTCTAAAATGTATTTAACCGATGGTGATAACCTGCCATGCGCGATCATCATCTGCCTGCTCTGCATTTACCTAACCCTGCGTTTTGCAGATGTGCTTACTACCTTAGTAGCTTGCATTGCATTTTTCGCGGTAGTGTATTTTACCTGGGCAAAGGCAGGGTCTTTCGGTTTAGCTACAATGCCTTTTATGATGATGATAGCCGCAGGTGCGGTATTTTATTTAATAAATAAATTGGGCAAAGATATAAGGAATATTAACTATGAAAGCTGCATTGATTACGCTAAGATCATCAGCCTGCTAACCCTTTACGCGGCAGGTAACTATTTTGTGGTAAACCGCCTGAACAATATGCTTAACAACCTGAACGATTCGCACACTAGCATCCCATTTGGTTTTATCTTCTGGATCTGGACCATGCTGGTCCCTGTAGCGTATATCTTACTGGGCATCCGTAAAAAAAGTGCTATGTTCTTGCGATTGGGGATGGTTTTAGCGGCGGCATCTATAGCTAGTTTCCGCAACTATTACCATTTGCTGCCCATAGAAGCTATGCTTACCCTTGCGGGGATAATATTACTGGCGGCATCTTACACCATTATCAAATATTTGAAAACTCCACGTAACGGCATCACTTACGCAGAACCGGAAGAATGCAACGATTTTGATAAAATAAATATTGAAGCGCTAATAGTAGGCCAGGCAACATCGCACTTGCCCACCCCTGCACAACACCCTACCGACCGCTTTGGCGGTGGCACAGGCGGCGGTGGCGGCTCAAGTGGTGAATTTTAAGGGTGCTTATTTCTTAACCAAATCCGCCGTATTAACCGGGTTGCTTAGCAAGTGCCCAAACAACTCCCAGCGTTTGGTTGTGTCTTTTATAGTGCCGCCGTTGCGTTCTATGTAATCCTTAACCAAATCCTGCCCATAGTTATAGTTGATAACGTAGCTGCGGTATTTTTTGATAAAGCTGATAGATTTATTGGCCGTTTCATCATTCATCAGGCAGTACTTTCTTAAATAATTTCGCGCTTTGCTTTCGCTCATGGTTTCGTTTATTAAACCACGGGCAGCCTCGTTACGGGCATAGTTTAGGCGGCCTTTAATGGCAAGCGCTTTAAAATACATATCGATGCCTGCTGTATCTAAACCGGCAAGTGGCAGCAGGGTGCTTTTAGCAAATTTTACCTTGTCATCGCCCGGGAAGGCAACTTCTATCCCATAATTGGCGCTCCCCTCGGCAATAAGCGATTGCGGACTAAATAGCGGATACAATGAGATCTCTACCCAGCCCCTATCGTGATACAGGTTTTTCTCCAGCAGCATGTTGTACACGTGGTGGCCGGGATAACTCTCGTGGCTGCCTACATCGATGGCGCGGTCTATAAATATCTTCAGGTCGGTATTTATTTGTACAACACTTTGATATTTGCCTTTGTACCAGTTGTAGCCATTCCATGGTTTGTTGGTCACAAACTCCAGCGTAAAGTTTTCGCCGGCAGGTAGTTTATAATGGACAAGAGTGCGTTTGCGAGCCTCGGCAATAGCAGCTTTTACCACCGCATCCAGTTTATCTTTAGGGATGATGAATTTATTGGCCAGTTTCTGAAACCTGTCGTTCACATTTCCATTGCCGGGCAGCATGCTGTCCAGCTTATCTATATCCGCCTTAAAAAACTCCTCGGCATATGATGGTGCGGCAACGCCAAACAACTCGCGCGATTCTTCATCGAACGAACGATATTCACCGCCGTAAATTCTAACCCTCCTGCCAAAAGCTATCAGTTGGTTATACATCCAGTTAGCACGAATTTTATTTGAATCCACGGTCGATCGGTCGGCAATTACCTTAATATCATTCATCAGGCTGTTAATGTTAGCCAGGATGCTATCCCTCGGGAAGGTTTTACCGGTAATTTCTTTTGGTTTAAGCGAATCGGGGCCGTAGTAGGCATCCACAAAATCGCCGTCGTACTGCCCTATGGTAAGGCCAAGGGTTACATAATCCTGCGCAAGCTTATTTAGTTTTTTACCTTCAACCGTATCGGCCGGGTTTTGCTTACAGGCAAGCACAAATAATACAGGTATAAGCAGCAGTAACTTTTTCATGGGGCAGGTGTAGTAATGTACCGCGAAGTTAAGAAATCTTTTAAAAGCCTGTAAAATTACCATTAAGCCCTTATGTTCATTATAAATATTATTGATTAGCTGTAGTTAAACTTAGCGCTAAAAATCTCATCTTTGGCTTATCCGAATGAGAAATATACTATTACTCTTGCTATTTATAACGCCTTGTATCGCGCTTGGCCAAACGGGAACCATTCGCGGTAAAATAACAGCTACATTAAGTAACACACCCCTTATCGCAGTAAGTGTTACCGTAATTGCTACAGATAAAGGTACCGTAACAGATACCACAGGGGCGTACCAGTTAAACAATCTAAAACCAGGCTATTACAGCTTACAAATATCGTTGGTTGGCTACCGCTCAAAAACATTGTATGATATACAAGTAACCAATGCCAAAATAGCCGTAGCAGATGTTTCTTTAGATGATGACGCCCAAACCCTGAGCGAGGTAAAAATATCTGCAGCAAGATTTTATAAAACATTGGAAAGCCCGGTATCGTTACGCACAATTGGCTCTACAGAAATTAAGCGTAACCCAGGTGGCAACCGCGATATTAGTAAGGTTATCCAATCGCTACCCGGGGTATCGTCGCCTGTAAGCTTCCGTAATGATATCATTATCCGCGGCGGCGCCCCAAACGAGAACCGGTTTTATATCGACGGTGTCGAGATCCCCAATATCAATCACTTTGCCACACAAGGCTCATCGGGCGGGCCTGTTGGCTTAATAAATGTTGATTTTATAAACGAGGTTGACTTTTACTCGGGTGCATTCCCCGCTAACCGGGGCAATGCGCTAAGTTCCGTTTTTGAGTTTAAACAAAAAGATGGCCCTACCGACCGTACCAATGCTACATTAACACTTGGCTCCAGCGACTTTGCAGCCACTCTGGCAGGCCCGCTTGGTAAAAAAACTACCTTTATATCATCATACCGGTATTCGTATTTACAAGGCTTGTTTAAGCTTATCGGGTTACCGTTTCTGCCGTCATACCAGGATTTTCAATTTAAGTTAAAAACCAAGTTCAATCAAAAAAACGAGTTAACCATTTTAGGTTTGGGCGCCATAGACCGCTTTAAACTTAACTTTGATGCAAAAAAAACCGAACTAAACCAATATACGCTGGCAAACATTCCGGTTAACTCACAAAATAACTATACCGTGGGTGCCACCTACAAAAACTTTCGTAATAACGGGTACAGCCTATTTGTTTTAAGCCGCGACTTTTTAGACAACAAGGCTATTAAATACCAGGATAATAACGAAGCAGGCACTAAAACGCTTGATTATACATCTCAGGAAATTGAGAATAAGTTTAGGTTTGAGAACGTAAGCAGCACACATAATTACCGTATAAACTTTGGTGCCGGAGCCGAATCTGCACAGTACCAAACAAATACTTATAATTTACTCCCGTTTGGGAGCAACATATATACATCCCGTATCAGCTTTTTTAAATATAGCCTGTTTGGGCAGTTGAGCCGTGCCTACCTTGAAGATAAACTAAATCTCTCTTTAGGAATCCGTGCTGATGCCAATACATTTTCAGCCAGAATGAACGACCTGTCAAAGACGCTTTCGCCGCGTTTTTCGGCCTCTTATAATTTTACCAATAAGCTTAGCCTTAACTTCAACACCGGAATTTATTACCAGCTGCCGGCTTATACCGTTTTAGGCTACCGCGATGATGTTGGTGCAGAGGCCAATAAAAATGTCGACTACATTTCTAACAAACAACTGGTACTTGGCATAGAGTATAATACCCTAAAAAACACACGTTTCACTATTGAAGGTTTTTATAAATTTTATAAGGATTACCCGCTTGTGCGTGTTTTGGGAGATAGTATCCCCCTGGCTAACCTTGGTGCCGACTTTGGGGTTATAGGTAACCAACAAGTTGTTGGTGCAACAAAAGGCCGTAGCTATGGGGTTGAATTTTTTGCACAGCAACGCCTTAACAAAGGTTTTTATGGCATTTTATCGCTCACCTTGTTCCGTAGCGAATTTCAGGACAAGGCAGGTGAATATGTGCAATCGTCATGGAATAACCGTTACATATTAAGTATCACAGGCGGAAAGGTGTTTAAACGTAACTGGGAGGTTGGTGCAAAATTAAGGTACACTGGTGGTAGCCCTTATACCCCTTATGATGTTGTTTCATCAACCCTTAAAAGTAATTATGCAATTTTTCCGCAAGGCATCCCAAACTGGCAACAGTTAAATACCCAACGACTTAAAGATTTTTACCAGTTGGATGTACGGGTTGATAAGAAATACCCTTTCCGAAAATTTACGCTTAACATTTACCTCGACATCCAAAACTTAAGCTATAATCAATACCAGCTACAATCGTACCTGGTGCCAGACCGCGATGCAAACGGCAATATACAAGATGCCACCGGCGATCCATCGCGTTTTAAATCAAAACTTTTAGATAATAAGGGTGGCAATGTTTTACCTACGCTCGGGGTGATATTTGAATTTTAGGCTTAAACATTAGTAACCGCCAGGAAAATCAATAGTGTGGTATCTTAATAATTGATAAAATACTTAACTGCACAATATTGTAATTCGAACCTAAACTTTTGACCCGATATACCTTTAGCTTTGGTTTTTATAACGCAGATGGCTATAATTGCGAAATATTACTTTTTTAGATCCATCATGACAAAACAAAAAGGATTCACAACCACCCTGCTGCATGCCGACCGCCTTCGCAAACCAGAGTTTGGCGCATTGCACCAGCCCATACATACCACGGTTACCTGGGGTTTTGATGATGTGCAGGGCCTTGTGGACGTGTTTCAAAATAAGGCTAAAGGTTACGCTTACTCCAGGCAGGGCAACCCTACTACCGCCGCTTTAGAGAGCAAGGTAACCATGATGGAAGGCGGCCTGGCATCGGTAAGCTTTGCTACCGGGATGGCGGCTATTATGGCTACCGTTTTCGCGCTGGTAAAACAAGGCAGCCATATTGTGGCAAGCAGCTACCTGTTTGGCAATACCCGCAGTGTGCTGCAAACGTTTACCGAAATTGGTTTAGATATATCTTTTGTTGATGCCACATCTGTTGATGAAGTAAAAGCGGCCTGCAAGGATAATACTTGCATGATAATGGTAGAAACCATTGCCAACCCCGCCACCCAAATTGCCGACCTGGTCAACATTGGCGAATTATGTGCCGAAAAAGGTTATATCTACGTAGTGGATAATACCATGACATCGCCATACATTTTTCAACCAATTACGGTTAAGGCATCGTTGGTAATCAACTCGTTAACCAAATATATTGGCGGCCATGGCAACGCGCTTGGCGGCAGCGTTACCGATACCGGCTTGTACGACTGGGCTAACTATCCAGGCATTGCCCCTATTATTCGCGAGCAGATAAAACCCGACATGCAGGGCATTACCCAGATCCGTAAACGCGGCCTGCGCGATGGTGGCGGCACGCTTGCCCCTGAAGCGGCACATAGTTTATCGATAGGTGCCGAAACTTTAGCTTTAAGGCTTGAACGCGTGTGTGGAAACGCAGGCGAACTGGCCGAATATCTTGAAAGCCACCCGTTGGTTGACAAGGTTTACTATCCCGGCTTAAAAGGCCATCCGCAGCACGAGCTTTCTAAAAAATTATTCCGTTTCCATGGCGGGTTAATGAGTTTTGCATTGAAGGATGGTGTGGATACTTTCGCGTTTTTGAACCGCCTGCAGGTGGTTATTAAAAGCAGTAACCTTGGTGATACCCGCACTCTGGCTATCCCGGTGGCGCAAACCATATTTTTTGAGCTTGGTGCCGACAAACGTGCCGAAATGGGGATCCCCGAAGGGATGATCCGCCTATCAGTTGGTATCGAGGACCGAGAAGATCTGCTGGAAGATTTTAAGCAGGCATTGGATGCTGCTTTGTAAGCACCAAAACAGATAATACAAAAGGCAAATGAATTATCATTTGCCTTTTGTATTATCTGTTTATTTGAAAATGAGCCTTAGCAGGCATAGCTGCCGCACGCGCAGGCTCATTAGTGCACTTGCCCGGCAGCACATATATCACAATAAAATAACAATAGTTTACAGGCAACCACCGCCTAATTTTTTAGCGCCCCAGGCAGCTATTATCCCTCAAAAAAAAATATTCATGTATGCCTAACACACATTACAGCATATATTTTTGGCAAATAGTATCACAGCTATCTAATAACACAAATCAAAACCGGCAATTTAAACGCAAATATTTAGCTTAGCGGCCATCTGCATAACACATGATAAAAGCTTATAAACTATACACCGGCGACGACGGCCACTCGCATATCCAAACCGGCACTTTAGCCGAGGGTGCTTTTAACCAGGCCTCAGCCATCAGGTTCCAGGAATCGCCACCACATTCGTTTTACGACTGGCATAACGCCCCTGCCGATCAGTATGTGATCACCCTCTCGGGCACGCTGGAATTTGAAACTATGCCCGGCGAAACGTTCGTCCTTAAACCTGGTGAAATTTTAATAGCCATGGATACCACCGGCACCGCCCATAAGTGGAAGTTAATTGATGAGTCCCCGTGGATCCGCGTTTATGTCCCGTTTGACAGGTCGCAGCCAATACCATTTATAGCTGATGAGATAGCTTAGGCTTCCTTATTGCACAATTGGGTTTTTAGTATTGGTGATGTTGTTATTCAACAACTCGTTATTGTAAGGTGCAATGTCCTGCACGGTGGGCTATAGATAGCGCTTAGTGTCGAACTTACCGGTCCAGTCGGGGTTTTTGGCACCACCTGTGAGGATGCCGTATCGCAATATTTAATTTGGTTATTTTTAATAATGCAATCGCCGGCTGCAATGTAGAAGCCGGTATCTATTTTACCCTTCGCCAAGTATACATTAGCCTGATGGCGATGGGCAGTTTCTCAAATTGATTATTGCTGATGGTATGCCCGGTACCGTTTACGCGGATGCCGCCTGTGCCACCTTTAAAACGGTTGCTATCTACCAAACATTCGTGGCCGCCGCGCATCACCAGTTCGCCATGGCAATCTTCAACATAGTTATTGATATATTTATTGCCCGACGCCTTCTTATAAAGGCGGTGGTAAAAATTAAACCAGGCCCACACATGGGCCTGGTTCACTCAACTTAATACATTAACTCACTTATTCAACTATTTTATCTAAAGGGGGAATATTATTTTCGGAACCGGCATACCCTTTGTTTTGATTGATATGCCCGTTAATGTTCAGGTCAATCTCTGACTGGGGTACAGGCCACAACACGTGGTAAGGCGAAATGGTATAGTGGTTACCCGAGTTGGTTAAAACGTTAGGGTTTTTGTAGAAATCGTTCTTCTCCATTATCCTGTCGTAAAAAAAGTTGTTGGTTGCAAACGAACCAACCTGGTAAGTTTTACCATTATATGCCGCTTTGCCGGTTTGGGCAAATATGAAGGCGATACGGGTAAGCTCTGTTTTACGCGGCTCTTCCCAGTAAAGTTCGCGTTGGCGTTCATCTAATATGGTACCTATGTTTACCTTGCTGTCGTCTGTCAATAACTCTGCTTTTGCACGGGCCCTTACTTTGTTAATATCAGCCATGGCCAATGAGGTTTGGCCTTTCCACCAGTATGCCTCGGCTCGTAACAGGTAGGTCTCTGCCAGGCGGAAGATATACCAATCGGTATTGGTGCCGCGTGGCGGGCTCCACCATTTGTCTGCAGCTGTTTTACCCGAGCCGATAAACACCTTATAGTGCGGCCAGCCAAACCACGCGCGGATGGTATCTTTAGCACCATTCAAAAAGCGTTGATTTACGTTGGCAGCGGTGTATTGCTGCAGGTTTTTGCCGTACCATGTTGGGTCACTTGTTTTTAGCCCCGGCTGGTTATAAACCAGGTCGGTCATATCTGCCCACATGCCTTTGGCGTGGCGCAGATCTGTGTTATCCGTCCAGATGTATTTGGTAGCGTAAGGCGTACCACGCATCCGGCCAATACCACGGCCATATAATAAGGTAAGCGGGAACTCTACAATAACCTTATCAGATATGCCGGGGTTTAACGCGCCAGGTGTTAGGATGGTACCATTATGCCACATGGGCACACAGTTACGCATCACCTGCGATCCATTTGTGGTAGCACCTTCTAAAGCCTCGCGATCCATCACCACGTAAAGCGCTTCGGTGTTTGAGGCGATAGATTTATTCTCGGGGCGGTGCAGGTCCCAAACAACGTTTTTGCTAACATCGCTTGCAACAATACCAAAGCGGTTATCCATCAATGCATAGGGGCCGTTTATGGCGATGTTTGCCGATGCGATGGCATCATCAAACAAACCTAAAGCCAGGTTAATTTTGGTTAGCAAGTGGGCTGCCGCGCCTTTTGATGGCTCGCCTTTGTTGCCGTTATCTACCATTTTAGTAACCGCAAACTCCAAGTCGGTTTTCATCTTTTTAAGGATAACGATGCGTTGAGTGCTTTGGAACGCGGTGCTCACGATAGTTTCTTCTTTCAAGATCAATGGCACATCACCAAACTCGTGTACCAGGCGGTAATATCTGTAAGCCCGGTGGAAATAAGCACCTGCAAGCACCCTGTTCTTGTCATCGTCAGATGGCCAGGTAACGTCGTTTATCCTGCTGATAATCACATTTGCATCGTGCACACCCTGCCACCAAACCTGCCAGTAGCGGCCTATTTTGTTAAAGTCGTCGCTGTTTAGGTTAGCAGTTGGCGTTATGCGGATGTTCAGATCCTGCGCCGGGGTGGTTTTATCAGTAGTACCCTCCACAGCAGCATCGGTAAATATCGATTCCGTTAGCATGGGTGCCGAATCACCAAAAAATTCGAACCTTACACTCAGGTTTAAGTTTAGCAATGCCGCGCGGAATGCACCCGGGTTAGTTAGGGTATTGCCCGGCGTAAATTTCGACGGTGCCTCTGGGAACAGATCGCTCCGCTTGGTACATCCACCGGCTGCAAGCATGGCAGCAACGGCAAACACGGTTATTATACTTTTACTTATATTTTTCATAATCTGATTTTCCTTTATACTTTAAAAAGTGACGTTAACACCTGCGGCCAAAAATCTTGGGGTTGGGCCGCTGTTTTGTGGGTCCCACAATGGCCAGTCGGATATTACAGCGGCGTTAGTAGCATTTACAAAGATCTTTGCGCTGCTCATGCCTACGCGTTTGATCAAAGCCGGGGCGAATGTGTAACCCAGCGATACCGTTTGCAGCCTCACAAATGATGCTTTGCGCCACACGTTGATGGCTGTACCTGATGAGCCTGAGTTTAAGCGGGCGTAGTCATTAATGGGGTTATCCGGCGTCCAATACGGCAGCGCATACGAGCTCTGACGGCCATAACCTACACCGCCCGCGTTGTTGATAGCCTGGTTAAACTGTTTTAACTGACCGATGCTTGATACCAGCATGAACGAAAAATCAAAATGCTTAAAGAAGTTAAAATCGTTACGTAACGACCAGTTGAATTTCGGTGCTGTCGAACCCAGGAAAACCTTATCATCATTGGTGAATTTAAAGTCGCCGTTCATGTCCTGCAACTTAAAATCGCCCGGTACGGCACCGTATTTTTTGGCTTCGTCTACCTCCGGGGTTTGCCATACACCCTGGATCTTGTAATCCCAAACGGCATCAATATCATGGCCTACAAACCAGCCGTTACCACGGTCGTCATTTTCTTTGGTGATGGTGTTGCCGGCAGCGTCTTTGGTTTGGTATTCGCCGTAAAGGTGATTGATCTTGTTACGGTTAAGGTAAAAGGTACCCGTAGCGCTCCAGTTAAAATTCCTGCTTTGGATGATCTTACCCTCTATCAATACCTCTATACCTTTATTGTTAACCTCGCCAATGTTGGTGTACAGGTTTGAGGTGGCAAAGCCCTGTAATTGCAGCAACTCGCGTTTTACGATCAGCCCGGTTGTTTTACGGTTGTAAACATCTATCGATCCATTGATGCGATTGTTCAAAAAGGCGAAATCTAACCCTAAGTTAGGGCCGGTTGTGCGCTCCCAGGTAAGGTCGTTGTTTTGTAATGAGGTGATAAAAACGCTGTTGTTGTTCACCAGGCTCCCATCAGGGCCAACCGTTGGGTATTTGGCGGTGCTGATAGCAGCTAGGGCAAGGCTTGGATCTGCAGTGCCGCTGGCTAAACGGTTACCATTAGTACCATACCCAAAACGCAGTTTACCATAGTTTAACCATTTAAAGAAATCGGTTTTAAAGAATTTCTCCTCGCTAAATGTCCAGGCCACAGCTGCATCCTGGTAGTTTTGACGCGGCCTTTTTAAGCCGAACGGCGAGAAACCATCCCGGCGGGCAGTAAACGTAAAGTTATACTTGCCTAACAGGTTGTAATTGATCCGCCCCATTATCGCGTCGGCATTATACACACGGTCGTCGCTACTTTCTATAGGTAATGTACCAACGCCAATGTTGTGGTAGCCTAAAACATCGTTCGGGCTAAACTGCGAGTTGTAGGCACGGGTGTACCAGGTTTGGTATTTCTCTTTATTCAACAGGAATGTAGCATCAAAGGTATGGATGCCGAATGTTTTGTTCCAGGTTAAGATGTTATCCAGATTGTAACGGTAGCGCTGCTCCATCGAGCGGTAGGCGGTACCCGTAAGCCCGTTTACCGGGATCTCGTTGGGGTTTGCGCCCGGCCTGAAGAAGAAGTTTTTGTACGACTCGAATTGCGGGGAGAAGTTTAGCGTGTATTTAAATCCGAAAGGAAGATCGACCTTGGTGAACAGGTTGGTGAACAATACGTTTTGGGTGTACAAATTGTTATTGTAACGGCTACCCAGGAATGGGTTACGCTGGGTTAAGCCGCTATCGTCCGTAGCTATCCGGGTTAAATTGCCATCAGGTTTGTAAACGTCCCCGTAAGGAGATGATTGGATGATCTGACCCCAATCGGCCTCGTTAAGGTCGTAACCGGCAACGTTGAACGGGTTGCTCGAGTGGCTTTCATCGCGCACCGCGTATTGGGCATTAACACCCACGGTTAAAAAGCTGGCGGCCTTACCCTCCAGGTTCACACGGAAACGGGTATTGTTGTAATCGCCGCCCTGGATCAGGTTTTGGTTTTTGGTGAAGTTGCCCGAAAAGTAGTAGCTAACCTTATCGCTTTTGCCGGATAAACTCGCGGTATAATCCTGGCGGATGCCATCCCTAAAGATCAGTTTTGACCAATCGGTAACCTTACCTGCTTTGTAGTTGGTTATCTCGCTAGGGACCAGGCCAAGGCGCTGAAGATAAACATTAACCGGGTCGCCGGTAGCGCCTGAGAGATATTGGTCGAGCGTTACGCCCGACGGAAGGTTTCTGGGGTCGCTGTAAAAATAGGATGGTTTGGTTGAGTTAGCGCTACGCTGCACATCAGAACGCCAGTGTAGGAAGTCCTCTCCCTGGTAAAATTTCTGGTTTTGCAGCAACTGGGCAACACCTGTATTGGCGTTTAGGCTAACCACCGGGGCACCTGTTTTACCTTTTTTAGTGGTGATGGCAACTACGCCACCGGCAGACTGCGCGCCGTAAACGGCCAAAGCACTTGGGTCGCGCAGCACATCTACCCTGTCAATATCATTTGGGTTAATATCGGCAAGGTCACCGAAAAAGATCACCCCATCCAACACGATCAATGGCGATACGTTACCGGACAGACTGGCTTTACCCCTTATTTGCAGATCGCCCGCGCCACCACCTTTGGCAGAGGTGTTTAGCCCTACCGAAATGCCCGGCACCGCGCCACGCAATACATCGGTAACGCTGGCTGGGTTGTCATTCTCAAATTTATCGGCCTTTACGCTGGTGATAGCGCCGGTTATATCTTTTACAGCACGTGTGCCGTAACCAATAACCACCACCTCGTTTAAATCTCGCGAGTTTGGCAGTAGCTGCACGTTATATTCGGTAGCGGCACCAACGGTTACTTCTTTAAGGTGGTATCCAATAAATGTGTATACCAATATAGCACCTTCATTTGCTTCAATTGTAAATTTTCCGTTCACATCGGTAGTGATGCCAATGATGGTACCTTTTATGCGTACGCTTACACCGGGTAAGGGCAGGTTCTTTTCATCGGTAACGATACCGGTAATTTTAGCCTGGGTTGCTTCCCGGTTGTATTTTATAACTGCTTTAACAGCCTGCTCCTTCTGGTAGGGGCTGTA
The DNA here is from genome assembly GCF_024055595.1 of Mucilaginibacter aurantiaciroseus. Classification (GTDB taxonomy): domain Bacteria; phylum Bacteroidota; class Bacteroidia; order Sphingobacteriales; family Sphingobacteriaceae; genus Mucilaginibacter; species Mucilaginibacter aurantiaciroseus. The sequence continues at coordinate 306,372 of NZ_JAMXOF010000001.1, read as the reverse complement.
CGCGTAAGTGTTCCCAACCAACGCAAATAACGTTATGGTGGTGAAAACGGCGCACTTTTTTAGTGTTTTTTGTAGGGGTCTACTCTTCATATTTATATGCTAAGAATTAAGTTTTCAAAAAAATTGGCAAAAGGATTTAACTGCGGGTATTGCACCGCAAATTTTTGCTTTCGATAAGATGTTACCTTATTTTTTTAGAGGTTGTCTGGGTATGGCATCAGCGGTGATCTATATCATTGGCTTTCGGGTTTTTTATTGTCATTGGTTTCTGGGGTTTAGTTAACACTGGTTTATTGGTTTAATTTTTTGTGAGATAAAAGGAATGTGGTAAGCTCTATAGCAGCCTTATCGTTGTCGAAGCCCGCAGGCAGGCGTCCGTTTACATATTCGTTATACAGCCAAGGGTCACCAACGGCAAAAATTGTTCCCTTGCCGTACCGTACAATGGCGGCTATTGTTGAGCCGTTCGCTGATTTTAAGATCGATTTTGCGCTGCCGGTTAATGCTATGCTGCAAACGTCTTTCATGAAAACTTTCCTGGCCGTTTTAAAGACGAAATTGTGGCGGATCAAAGTTGCGCCGTCCTCAAAATGAGCGTCGTCAACAACATGGTTTTGCATGTCGTTATTAAAATGCAAGCCAAATTTTCCTGCCAGGATATTGAAATTCGGCAGCTCCACATTGGCGCTGTCGTTGGCCATCAGCACCAGCTTGCCGCCTGCTTTTACCCACTGGGCAATGTTTTCGGCATCGGCTTTGGTGATATAATTAGGTAATGGATTTTCCTTTTTGCTATCCGGGTCAACAATGATGTAAACAACTATTCCTTTAAGGTTTACAGCAGTTGGCGCAACCTCTAAAGTGCTTAAAATTGCACCCTGCAATTTAAAGATCTCGCCCCATTTAGAGAAGCCGGTATTGGCAGTATCTTCCCATAAATAATGAAATCGCTCGGGCTGCCCTGCTTTATTGGTACACGTTTCCCGGTTAAAGTGATGATCGAGCGTAACCGTTTGCCCCATTACCTTAATGGTAACAATTGAATACACGAAGAGTGTTACAACAAACAGCTTGCGTTTCATTTCCGTAAAAAAAAATTTTAATGTGTATACAGCGTTTATAATTGGTATATGTATAACTGCACTAACCAAAAATACCTTTGTTAGCTTAACGTTGGTATTGTTTAGGCATATTTATTTACTACATCGTTTTCGCTACGTGGCAGTTACGTAATTTTTGACGCTTATAAACCTGGTTTAGGCTGGCGCTGTCTCAAAAACAATTAAAAACACTAAGGTGGAGATTTTATTAAGCAAGGGATTAAGCTTTTTTAGGAGCGGTAGAGTCGCGTGTTACCAGTTGGGTTGGCAACACAATAGTTTCAAATTCGTACACGGGGCGTTTGGCCAAAATAAGTTCTAAAAGCTTTTGGGTAGCCTTTTGGCCCATCTCGAAGCCGGGCTGGTAAACCGAGCTAAGTGAAGGGTTAAGCACATCGGCAAGGGTGGTATTGGTGTAGCCTATCAGGGCAATTTCCTGCGGAATTTTGATCTTCAGTTTGTTCATCAAAAACAGTGTTGTGGTGGTTATTCTGTCAGATGTGGTGAAGATGGCATCGGGTTTATTGTCAACTGCAAGCAGTTCGGCTAAAGCATTTTCTATCTCTCCAATATCGCGGCCGCCATGCGGGCAGTATTTGATGATGCTTTCATCTACAGCAATACCGGCTTCTTCCAACGCTTTTTTGTATCCCGCGAAGCGTTCTTTGGTGATGGAAATATTTGGCGGACTGGTAATATGCGCTATCCTTTTATACCCCGAATCCAGCAGGTGGCGGGTGGCATCGTAACCGCCTTTAAAGTTATCGGTAATTATTTTATGGGTATCGATCTCATCTGTTATCCGGTCAAAAAACACAATGGGCAACCCCTGGCGGTGCAGGGTTTTCAGGTGTTCAAAATCACTGGTTTCAGTTGATAACGAGATCAGCAAACCATCTATAGAATGGTGCGTAAGGTGCCCAACGTTTTTCACCTCAATATCAAACGACTCGTGCGTTTGGGTGATTATGACGTTGAAACCGGCCTCGTAAGCAACCGACTCGATCCCATTGATCACCTGCGAAAAAAACTGGTTCTCGATGGTAGAAACTACAATACCTATTGATTTGCTGTGCCCCTGCTTTAAGCTTTGAGCCATTGGGTTGGGGCGGTAGTTATGCTCCTTAGCATACTCCGTTACAATTTTTTTGGTATTCTCGCTTATCTCGTAACTATCCCGCAAAGCCTTTGAAACCGTAGAAACCGAAAGATTTAGCGCCGCAGCAATATCCTTAATTGTAATTGAACTGAAATTCATATTAGGTTGCACGTTAAGCAAACATCACTGCACCAGCTTAACATTGTACTAATATAGAAAATCTTTACCTGTTTATCTAAATTTAGGCCACTACAATTTTACAATTCTGGGTTTAGGCGATAACAAATGCATAATAAGCCACGCCAGCAAATAGGCGCAGGCGCAAATAATAAACAAGATGTTGTACCCGCCTGTAATATTCCCCGCGGCTTTGGCCGAATCCAAGATCCAGCCGATGAAGAACGGGAAGGCTATACCCCCAATTGAACCCGCCATCCCCCCAATACCTACTACCGAACTTACGGCCCGTTTCGGAAACATATCTGACGCGGTTGTAAAAATATTGGCGCTCCAGGCTTGGTGAGCCGCGGCTGCCAGACTAATTAAACCTACCGCCTGCCAGATGTTGGTTGCGTACCGCGCCGCGAATATCGGCACCACGCAAAGCGCGAAAATAAACATGGCGGTTTTGCGCGCCTTAAATATGGGCATGCCCCTTTTTATAAACCACGATGATAAATAGCCGCCGCCTATACTGCCAATAGTGGTAGCGGTATAGATCAAAATTAGCGGCAATGATGGCTTTTTAAGATCAAGGTTGAACGTGCTTGAAAAATAAGACGGCAACCAGAAAAGGAAGAAATACCACATCGGGTCGGTTAGGAACTTGCCTACTACAAATACCCAGGTTTGCCTGATGCCAAATAGCCTGCCCCATTTTATTTTTTCTTCGGGGACATTCTCCGTTACCGGCTCTTCTATATCACTATGGATATGCTCAAACTCGGCCGCGTTTATTTTTTTATGCCTTGACGGGATCTCGTAAAGTATCACCCAAAAAAACAGCCATACAAATCCTATTGCACCCGTTATAACAAAAGCCATCTGCCAGCCATAAATGCCCAGGATCCATGGCACCATAGCCGGCGCCAATACCGCGCCAATGTTAGCACCCGAATTAAAGATGCCCGTAGCCAAAGCACGCTCTTTTTTGGGGAACCATTCTGCCACAACTTTTATAGCCGCCGGGAAATTCCCCGCTTCGCCCAAACCTAAAGCCGCCCTTACCGCGCCAAAACCCAGGGTAGATTTTACGATGGCATGCAGCATAGCCGCCAAACTCCACACTACCAGTGATATAGTATAGCCCAGTTTAGTGCCTATTTTATCGATAATACCCCCAAAAGCGAGCAAACCAAGGGCGTACGCGGCCGAAAACGCCATAACAATATGGCTGTAATCGGTCTCTGTCCAGCTAAATTCTTTTTCGAGCGTTGGTTTCAGGAAGCCGATCACCTGCCTGTCGAGGTAGTTAATGGTGGTGGCAAAAAAAAGCAGTGCAATTACCACCCATCGGTAGTTGGTTCTTTTGGTATCGCTCATAATTGGTTTATATTTTACCTTGCCGATGCTACCATTTGCAGCGCCCGCAGGGTTTCGGTATATAATTGGTCGTATGCTTTATTGTCGATAACATCTTTCGTGATCAGCTTGCTGCCCATCCCAACAGCTGATACACCGGCCTTAAACCAGCCACTAATGTTCTCCTGGTTCATTTCTACCCCACCCGTTGGCATCATTAATAGCCCCTGGAACAGGTCTTTTACTGCCGATACAAAGCCCGGCCCCAACACATTGGCGGGGAATAGTTTTACAAACGTAGCCCCAAGTTCCTGCGCTTCGTACATTTCGCTCGGTGTCATACAACCAGGAATCCAAAGCAGGTTATGCTGTTTAGCTACGGCGGCCACTTTGTAATTTACCAAAGGCGAGATCAGGAAATCGGCCCCGGCCTCAACAAAAGCTTCAGCCTCTTGTGGAGATTTTATGGTGCCGATACCAAGCAGCAAACCCTGCAGGTCCAGTTTCTTCAGCGCCTTAAAATTCGCGATAGCTGCATCACCACGGTTGGTATATTCAATAACCCTGATGCCTGCCTCATATAGTTTTTGGGTGATAGCGATGCTTACCTCCGCGCTGTCGTTATAAAACAGCGGCAGCATGCCCTGCTTAATAATGCTATCCTGTATGTGCGCCTTATCTGTCATGTTTAATAGCTTTGGTTATTTGCGCCACGGTGCTTTTTGTAGCATCACCAGGGATGGATAGTTTTTCGAAAGCCGCGGCGGTGGCAAAATCAAGCGTATCTTGCGGCTGCATTTGTTCGCAATAACCATAAATTAGCCCGGCCATAAAGCAATCGCCGCTGCCTACTTTGTCGGTTACCTGCTCGGCAACATATTCGGCGCTGTTATGAAACTCGCCGTCCTGGTAAAGGGTGGTGTAATATTTTATCCCCTGCTGATGATCGAACCTAAAGGTATTGGCAACTGCCCTGCATTTTGGATATTGTGCCATAATCTTTTCGGAAACATTCGCTGCTTCTTTCAAATAGTTTTCTTTTTTGCCGATGCTGTGGATATTCGCATCAACCGCTATCCCTAACAAGCTTTCGGCTGCCCAAACATTGCCCATTATTAGGTTACAATACTTAGCAAGCTTCGGCATAATTTCTTGCGGATGCTTGCCGTATTGCCAAAGCCTGGCGCGGTAATTCAGGTCGATAGATATTGTAATATTGCGTTGCGATGCAGCTTTTAAAACCTCCTCGCAAAGATCGGCGGTTTGCTGGCTAAGCGCCGGGCAAATAGCGCTAAAGTGAAACCAGGTTACGCCCTGCAACACTTTATTACAGTCGATGATACCGGGACTTAACTCCGCAAAGGCCGAGCCTGCACGGTCGTAAATTACGGCATCATGTTTCATATCTGCACCTTTGGTCAGGTAAAACAGGCCAAGGCGGTTGCCACCTTTAAAAATGGCCGAGGTATTAATACCCAGGTTAGCCATATAATTAATCAACGTACTTACAAGCCCGTTATCCGGCAAAGCCGTAAAGTATTTTGTTTCGATGCCCCATAAAGCAAGCGCTGTGGCTACATTTAATTCGGCACCGCCGACATGAACGGGCAACTGGTTTGATTTTAGCCAATCGCCATCCGCATCGGGACAGATCCTGAGCAGTAGTTCGCCAAAGGTTAAAACAGCGCCGGTATTTGATGTAGCTATATCCATTATACGCCGCCAAATATCGAGAACCCCCCATCAACACATATCATAGATCCGGTTACAAATGCCGAGGCATCGCTCAGCAGCCAAACCAGCGCGCCTATCAATTCATCCGGGTTGCCGAAACGTTTAAACGGTGTTTGTTTGATAACCTTTTCACCTCTTTCAGTAAAGCCGCCATCAGGTGTGGTCAACAGGTTTCGGTTTTGTTCGGTTAAAAAGAAACCCGGCGCTAAGGCATTCATGCGGATAGCATCACCATAACGGTTTGCCAACTCCACCGCGAACCATTGGTTATAGCAATCAACCGCGGCCTTGCCCATATTGTATCCAAGCACTTTTGTTATAGCCCGTTTAGAGTTCATGGACGAGATATTAACGATACTGCCCTTACCCGTTTTGGCAATGGCCTCGCCAAAAACCTGTGTAGGTAAAAGCGTTCCCCAAAGGTTTAGGTCAAGCGTGCGTTTCATTCCATCAATATTCATTTTAAAGATATCCTCATCGGGTTGTAAAACGCCTTCGGGCATGTTGCCGCCAGCACCGTTCACCAGGCCGTCCAATCGCTCAAATTTATTAAGCAAAGTTTGTTTGGCGGCTTGCAGGTCCTGCTGGTTCAAAACATCGGCGACTAAGGCAATGGCTTGTCCGCCGTTTTTGTTAATTGCATTGGCACGTTCTTCGGCAACCTCTTTATTGCGGCCCAAAATGCCTACCGCGCCGCCCGCCTCAACAATACCGTTGATGAACGAGTTGCCCAGTATGCCGGTACCGCCGGTTACTACTATTACCTTACCTTTTAAAGAGAACTTATTTTCCATGGTCTGTTACCTGATGTCTTCAATTTTTATCGCGTCCATATCGGTATAGTCCAGGTTTTCGCCGCCCATACCCCATATAAAACTATAGTTGCTGATACCCACGCCGGAGTGCATACTCCATGGCGGCGATATCAGTACGCTATAGTTATCTACTAAGATATGTCTTGTTTGCGTTTCTTCACCCATTAAATGAAAAACCCTTTGCCCCGCGGGGATGTCAAAGTAAAAGTAGGCCTCCATCCGGCGGTCGTGCACGTGGGGTGGCATGGTGTTCCATACACTGCCCTGGTGCAAAACTGTTAAGCCCATTACCAGCTGGCAACTTTGGATGCCCGCGGTGTGGATGTATTTGTTGATGGTACGTTTATTAGCGGTTTCATCAGCCCCGGCATGAACTTTTTCGGCCTGTTCTAACGTCATTAATGCGGTAGGATAATTTGTGTGTGCAGGTGCCGATAAAAGGTAAAAAACAGGCGGATTTTGGTGATTTTCGGGCGCAAAAATTACCTCTTTTGCACCCTTGCCAATGTACAAACAATCCATTTTTTGGAGATTGAAAACCTGCCCATCAACAGTAACCGTACCGTTCCCCGCCACGTTGATGATGCCTATTTCGCGCCGTTCTAAAAAATATCCGGCTTTCAGGTTATCATAGGTTCCCAGCTTTAGGGGTTGGTTTACAGGGTGCGCTACGCCGGCAATAATGCGGTCGTAATGGGTGTAAACGCAGTTTACCTGGTTGGGCTGTACAAGGTTATCTATTAAAAAGCGGTCGCGTATCTGCTCAGTCCTATAACTTTTAAAGTCGTCAGGATGAACGCTGTGTATTACTCTCAAAACAAAAGAATGTTAGGTTTAACTATAATTGCAGGCAAGTGTACAATTATGCGGCAGCAATCAAAAGTAATTGGCCCGTTATTTCTACGATAACGTTATCGAAGAAATTTTCCTGACCTTGTAACGATAACGTTTGCGTAGAAATAGTAACCCGACGTCATCTTTTTAAGCGGATTTCCTTGTAATATTGACGTGTGATAGCCCACGTTTCGCCCCGGAACTGCCCACTATCCGCACAAAACCAATTAGTACACCAAATGAAAAACAAACCATTATTGCGGCTGCTGATAGTTGCTATTAGTTTTATCACAATGGAAAACACCTCGATCGCACAAACCAAAACCGACGGCAGCCTAAGCCAAAAAACAGCCAAAAACTGGCTTAAAAGCAGTAAATGGAAAGATGGGCTAAAGCTGGAAGTAGCCCCATCGGTAAACGCAACCGAGTTTTACAAACAATACTATAATAATAAAGCTGTTTGGGATAAGGTGTTCCTATTTCTGAAACAGACCAATTTAGATACCCTAAGCACCGGCAAACACCCTATTGACGGCGATAATGCCTATGCCATTGTTACCGAAGCGCCTTCAAAAGAACTGGATAAGGCGGGCTGGGAATCGCACAAGAAATACATCGACTTGCAATATGTGATCAAAGGTAAGGAGCGGATTGACATTATAGATATTAGCAAAGCAATTGTAACCAATCCTTACAACGAGGCTGATGATGCGGCTAACTATACCGCTGAGGGTACCTCGTACACTGCTGAACCAGGCACTTTCTACCTGTTCTTCCCCCAGGATGTGCATCGCCCCAATATTAAAGTGGACGGGTATGATGTGGTTAAAAAATTAGTGATCAAAATTAAAGTAATCAATTAAGATGAATATAAAACGCCTGTTCCCCATTATAGCCCTAAGCGCAGCAACGATCAGCGCATCCGCACAAAACAATACGGCTAAGGCTATGTTATTTGCAGAGCATCAAACCAAATTATTGCTAAAACAAACCGCGGAAACTAAGACAACTGCCGCTAAGCTAAACTTGCTATCGCCACGCACGGTAGAGAACGGCAAGTTAACCATTTTATCATCAAAAGATTGGTGTAGCGGTTTCTTCGCGGGTAATCTTTGGTTTTTATATGAGTACACGGGCGATAAATTTTGGAAGGAACAATCCGAACCTTTTACTACCGTGATGGAACAGGAAAAAAGCAACATCGGCACCCATGATCTAGGCTTTATGATATATAATAGCGTGGGTAATGCCTACCGCTTAACAAACGAGAAGAAATACAAGGATGATATTATACAGGCGGCCAAATCACTCATTACCCGCTTTAACCCAACCATCGGCTGCATCAAATCATGGGACCATCAAAAGCAATGGCAGTTCCCGGTGATCATAGATAATATGATGAATTTGGAATTACTGTTCGAGGCTACCAAACTAAGCGGCGACTCCAGCTTTTATAAAGTGGCTGTAATACATGCCAACACTACGTTGAAAAATCATTTCCGTGCGGATAACAGCTCTTACCACGTTATTAATTACGATCCTGCAACAGGGAAGGTTTTGAACAAGCAAACGGCGCAAGGCTTTGCAGATAGTTCGGCATGGGCACGCGGGCAGGCCTGGGGGCTTTACGGCTACACCATGTGCTACCGCGAAACCAAAAACAAAGTTTACCTGCAACAGGCAGAGAAAATCGCTAAATACATTTTTAGCAACCCTCAAATGCCTGCCGACCTAGTACCTTACTGGGATTTCGATGCCGCCAAACTGAGTAACCAACCCCGCGATGCATCTGCCGCGGCTATTGCTGCATCGGCATTGTATGAGTTAAGTACGTTCAGCAAAAACGCCAGAGTTTATAAAAGCACTGCCGATAAAATTTTAAACAGTTTGGCCACCAAATACCAGGCACAAACGGATAGCGCGCGCGGCTTTTTACTACTGCACAGCACCGGCCACAAACCAGCCAACAGCGAGATAGATGTGCCGATAATCTATGCAGATTATTACTATTTGGAAGCCTTGCTTCGCCAGAAACGGTTGGCGGAAAAAAAGCCTGTTCTCAATATATATGGCCGATTAAAGAATTAGGATATGATACAAGGCACTTTGTTCCAGTTTGAGGAAACTACCGAATGGCAAACCGTTGCCGAGGGCGTGCAGCGGCAGGTTTTGGGTTAGGATGATAAGCTAATGTTGGTAAAAGCAAAATTCGCCAGGGGTGCATGCGGCACCCTGCATACCCACGCCAACTCGCAGCTAAATTATGTAGAAAGCGGCGCTTTTGAGATGACAATTGGCGAAACGGTAAAGATCATGCGCAAGGGCGACGGTTATTATGTGCCGCCCTTTACCGTGCACGGCTGTGTTTGTTTGGAAGACGGCATGCTGGTGGACGGCTTTAGTCCCGCCCGCCGGGATTTTTTAGGTAACGACAGCGAACAATATACTTTGTAAATTAGGCCAACGAAAATCCACCAAAATGAGTTTAGAACAAACATGGCGCTGGTACGGCCCAAATGACCCGGTTAGTTTAGCTGATGCCAAACAGGCGGGCGCCACAGGCATTGTTACCGCCCTGCACCATATCCCCAACGGAGAAGTTTGGCCGGTGGATGAGATCCTGAAAAGAAAGCAGATTATTGAAGATGCGGGCCTTAGATGGTCGGTGATCGAGAGTGTGCCTGTGCACGAGGATATTAAAAAACGCAACGGTAATTATGAGCAGTATATGGCTAAATATTGCCAAAGCCTGCTTAATATCGGCCAATGTGGATTAAACATCGTTTGTTATAACTTTATGCCGATTCTGGACTGGACACGCACCGACCTGGATTACCCAATGCCGGATGGCTCTACCGCGCTGAGGTTTGATACCGCCGCCTTTGCAGCGTTCGACCTGTATATTTTGAACCGCCCCGGTGCTGAAAAAAATTATCCTGAAACCATCAAAACCAAAGCAAAAAAATATTATGACAGCCTGAGCGAACTTGCCCAAAAGCATTTGGTAAAAAATATTATTGCCGGTTTGCCCGGATCTGAAGAGGGTTATACACCCGCACAGTTCCTGCAAATGCTGGCCAGTTATAGTGATATAGATTCCGCGACACTAAAGGCGAACCTTGTCCATTTCCTGCAACAGGTTATCCCCACCGCAGAAACAGCAGGTGTGCTGATGTGCATCCACCCCGATGACCCACCTTATCCTATCCTTGGTTTACCACGCGTGGTGAGTAATGAGCAAGATATACTGGACATTTATAATGCTGTGGATAGCCGCAATAATGGCCTTACTTTTTGTACAGGTTCTTTCGGTGTTATTGAAAGTAACAACCTGCCCGGCATGGTGCAGCGTCTTGGCGACCGTATCCATTTTATCCATCTGCGCAGCACCAAACGCGATGCAGATGGCAACTTTTACGAAGCCGACCACCTCAACGGTGATGTAGATATGTATGCGGTAATGAAGGCGTTGTTAGAAGAGCAGCAAAAGAGGATAGCTAAAGGTCGCAAAGATATTGATATGCCTTTCCGCCCCGATCATGGGCATAAGATGCTGGATGACCTGGATAAGAAAACCAACCCCGGCTACTCTGCCATTGGCCGCCTGCGTGGCTTAGCAGAACTGCGCGGATTGGAACTTGGGATCAAACGTTCGTTAAATCTGTAACATCCACATGAAAAAGTTCATTTGTTCTTTGATCCTGACTGTTGTAGTACTTTCTTTAAAGGGCCAAATTGTAAGCCTTGATAAGAAAGAAATAGCGCTGATGCGCAAAGCAATCAACGCTAAAAAACAATATAAAAAAGCATTTGAACCTATTTAAAAGACAGCGGATAAGGCGCTAAATGAAACGCCTAACCCGATAGAAACTATTCTGTCGCAAGGCCTTTTGGCGGGCGATACGAGGAAGACTGCAAGTCTTAAATCATTGGAAGATGCCAATAAAACCTACGCGCTGGCGCTGGTTTACAAATACTCCTACAATAAAGAGTATCTGATTAAAGCCGCTGAGTTCTTAACCGCCTGGGCCAAAACCAACAAAGCAACCGAAGACCCTATCAACGAAACCAAGCTGGAAGATATGATTACCGCTTACGACCTCATCAGGAATGATATAGAGCCTGCTGACCGAACATTAATCGACGTGTGGATGAATCCGATACCCAACTGCACAGCGGCACGGCTAAAGGCAATAAGGGCACAGCCATCAACAACTGGAATTCGCACCGGATAAAGATGTTCACGCTGATCGCTTATACGCTGCATGATAGCAGCTACCAAAGCGCCATAACCCGGGCATTAGAGCAGCAACTAAACATTAACCTAAACCCCGACGGTACCACGCATGATTTGATGGAGCGCAACGCTTTTCATTACCAAACCTACGATATTGAGCCGCTGCTATCGGCCTGCATAGCCATTTACCGGGCAACGGGCAAAAATTATTTCACCTGGCAAACCGTCAACCAATCGACCTTAAAAAAATGCGTGGATTACATAACGCCCTACATGACCGGCGAAAAAACGCATCCAGAATTTGTAAACAGCAAAGTACCTTTCGATAAAAAACGTGCGGAGAATGGTGAAAAGGGATATGCGCCGGGTACCCTATTTGAACCTAAAAATGGCCTCTATGTGTTTTCGCTTGCTACTTTTTTTGATGATGATTATCTAAAGGTTATCCATGAAGCGGCTAAGGATGAGAATTACTTTAACTGGCGGTTGGCTTTGAATAAATATACCACCAAATAAACACCTGATTACACCAAAAACACCAGTCCATAACAGAATGGTATAAAGAGATATATAAATGTCAGTGTTCTCTCACAAGGATTCGAACCTCAATTGTCTGAATCAGAAGTGCTACCGTTACACCATAAGAGAAGGTATCAGGCGTATCTGACGTTGTAAAAGTGATACAATTGCCAATGCAACACCATGCGTTTATTTAAAATTAACATTAGGGTGTTAAAGTCCTGCTTTTAAAATGCGTCATTGCAGGTACGAAGCAATCTATTTAGGACATTGTTCACCTTGCATAACAGACTTGCCTATGTGCGATTGCTTTGTACCTCGCAATGACGCGCTGAAAGGGAGCACCGACACATTTCCCTTATATATTCCACCAATACGTCCACTTGATAGTTAACTGGCGGTTTTTGACAGTGAACGGCGAGGGGATAGAGTTATCGCCATAAACAATGAACAAGTCTGAAGCAGGTTTATAGCGCCATTGGAAGCGGCTGTTAATGTTCATGTTCTTAGCCTGCTCATTATACTGCACAAAGGTGGTAAAGTACAAGGTGTTGGTAAAAGTAACATCAGCACGCGGACCAATGAGCCAGAATTGATTATGGCCGTATGGCGCGGGCAAATGCAAATCGTTATACGAGGTATTCAACACCAAATTTACATAAGGCTGGAAGCGGTAGCCCACCTGGCCTATCAGCGTGGTTTTTGTTCCGTTATTGTAATACCCGCCGCGGGCAGCTTCAAACAGGTAGGTAAACACGTTTTGTGGTTTGGAGGCGTATTGCACATCTATAGTGTTCCAGTGGTTGGTAAAACCAGTTGCCAGCATTGGTTTGCCGGTGTTTGTAGGGTCGAAAGGGCGCAGTAATTTTACATAATCATCCAGTCCTGATACCGTCAGTGTGCTGCGGTTACGGAAAGTGATAAGATAACTCAGTACCGTTTCGTTATCTGTCGATTTAAAACCTTCGTCAAAAAAGTAAATTCCGCTGGCTTGCACGCCGTGCGAGAGTATGGCTCCGCTTTTTGGGAAAAAGTTATGTTGGATTAATGGGTTTAGTTTATTGTAACCCACACGTGGCACATAGCCCACTTCGGCATTGTAGTTTTTGCCTACGTACTGTTGCTGCATGGCAAACGTCCAATATTTACTTAGGTATTGCAGGTTGGCAGCGGCCACAAAATCGCGGCTGTTAACGCCGGGTGTAAATGATTTTAGGCCAAGCAACTTACCTGTTAACAGGTTGTTTGATGATGCCAGGTTAAACTCGGCACCCACGTTTCTGTTATAGGCATTGGCTGTGGCTGTGCTGCCAGCCATGGGTGCGCTGCCCGTACCATCCTTGTTCACAAACATAAACCCGATGTTGGAGCGCGCGAAAACCCGCCTTTGCAGTGTTACAATCCCAAAGTTTTGCCCCGGCAAATTAGCGGAGCCCGATTGTCCCGTTTGGATATCCATTACGCCGATGCGCCAGTCCTTATCTATTTTACCAGTAAGCCTTGCCCCTGCCCTGATGGGTGCATTCAGCCCTACCCTGCGCGAAAAGAACGGGCGGATATCGGCATAACCAAAATTGGCAAACAGGTCGCCGTTCTCTAAAAAGAACTGGCGTTTCTCGGGGAAGAATAACTCGTAACGGTTCAGGTTGATCACCTGCTGGTCCACTTCCACTTGGGAAAAATCGGGGTTAACGGTCAGGTCGAGGTTTAAGGACGAGGTAAGGCCTATCTTAACATCGCCACCTATCTCTTTGTGGTAAACAGCATCTTTTTTATTTTCAAAATCTTTAGTGATACCACCCAATGCGTATGGGATAATGGAAATATTGCGGGTGGCTACTGGCGGTGCTTCGTCCCAAATAATAGTGCCCGTATAGGCCAGTGATGCCGTTGGGAACTGCCTCGGCACAGGCGCCCAGCTTGATTTTTCGGTGGTCTTTAAGTCGTTACGACTAAAATTGATACCCCACTCTTTAATACCTTTTTTATAGCGGATGCTTTTGAAGGGGATTGCCGCCTCAAACACCCATTTGTTATCGTAGTTTTTAACTGCCGAGTACCATTTGTTATCCCAGCTCAAGTCTACCTTGCCGCCTTCGTACATGGTGCCATCCCATTGGGCACCGGCCGCGTTTGCACCAAAACTAAAGCCATCGGTACGGGCATCAAACGGATCCATAAAAAAGATAAAGTTGTCGTTCTTCTGGAAGTTAAAATCGCGCTTCAGCGACTCTACCATGTACCCCGGTGTGGGCATATAACACTCTGCCGAAATGTAAAAGTTATCGTTATCGTAAGCCATGCGTACTACGGTACGTAATTTGGCAAAGCTGGTATCCATAGGTAAAACCATAAAAAATTTGCCAGTGGTGTCGGCGCTGAGCCAATCGGCCTCGTCAAGCAAACCATCAATTTTTATGGGTGACGCCACCCGGCGGATGTGGTATTGATAACCGGCGTTCTTTTTTTGGGCAGATACGTAACCGCCAAGCATGCAGCAGCACAGCAGTAGCAGTGTAGTTTTAATTTTAGACAATTTAGTATGGTACTTAGGTTGTGAGATAATACCATCGCAAGTGTGTTAGCGATACACAATAATATAAATATTATGTGATAATGTGCGCGTCAAAAGAATTGATTGTTAAAGGGCTTGCAATATTGTTACTTTAGCCTCTCCCCGGGCTCGAAGAGACTCACCTAAATCCTCTCCAAAGCAGAGGATTTTAAAAGGTATTTCACCCTCTTTCCGCGCAGCATAGAGAGGGTAAACCAGCGAAGCGATTTGGGGGTGAGTAGACTGAGACTTAGAAAATTAACATCATGGCAAATACCCTTCAGCAACAACTCGGCAATATTGATATTTACCTGTTCGATCAGCTTTTAAAAGGCCGGTTTGATGATTGTAAAAAAGTACTTGATGCGGGTTGTGGCGGCGGCCGTAACCTAATTTATTTCCTGCAAAACGGCTTCGAAGTTCACGGCATCGATCCAAACCCCGACGCAGTTGCACATGTAAAGGACCTGGCTAAAGAACTTGCACCAAAACTATCAGCTAAAAACTTCAAAGTTACGCCTGCCGAAAAGCTGCCATTTAAGGATAATGAGTTTGACCTGGTGATCAGCAGCGCGGTATTGCATTTTGCAACAGATAGCAACCATTTCGATGCCATGCTGCGCTCGATGTGGCGGGTGCTAAAACCTGGTGGTTATTTGTTTGCAAGGCTGGCGTCTGATATCGGGATAGAGGATAAGGTGGTTGGTTTAGGCAATAGTTGCTTTGCCCTGCCTGATGGCTCCGAACTTTTTTTGGTTAACGAACAGATATTATTAGAATATACCTCTGAGTTAGGCGGCGAACTTTTTGAGCCGATAAAGACCACCAATGTGCAGGATTTGAGGTGTATGACAACTTGGTGTGTAAGGAAGACCTCACCCCGGATTTCTCCAAAGGTCAGTGAGAATAGTTTTTCGTTTTGATTAGCGCCGGGTGTTCACGTTCACGGTGCAAACACTGCAACACTTTCGCAAATCACTCATTATCAGACCATCCAATTTTTAAATATTTGAGCTTTCCGTGAACACACCACAAAAAAACGACCTTCAGCCGCCTTTTTTAAATATCTTTTTACCTCTTTCTCCGAAGAAGAGAGCCGGGGAAAGGCTTTCTACTCCTTCAACCCCTGTAAATTACATTCTAAACGCTTATCCCAATCGCCGGTGATTGCCGCTGCATCATAAGTACTTTGTAAAAATTGGCGCAACGTTTCTTCGGGTTGTTCTGATTGTTGTATTACTTCATAGGTCAGTAAAAACTCGCCCATTTCGCCGCTGTAAAATGCTTCGGGCGGGCTAACCTGCTGCTTACTAAAAGCCTCGGGCGTTGGATAGCAGTAACTATAAAACGCAGGGTGCGGGAACTGTTCGCCACCCAGCCAGAAACCGCATGAGCTAACTTCGTGCGAGTAGGCTTCCTGCATCACATCATCGGGCATGTTTGGTGCGCCGCCGGGATGTTTGGGTGCAGGCCTGCCGCTAAAACGGGTAACCGCCAGATCGAACGCGCCCCAAAAGAAATGTACCGGGCTGCACTTGCCCAAAAAGCCCGACCGGAAATTGGTAAATACATTATGGATTTTGATAAGCGCCTGCCAAATGGTGTTCATCGTTTCGGGATGGTAGGTGCATGGCGCGGTGTTTTCTGCAAACGGGATAGCTACTTCAAGTTCATTTGGTACGGCGTAAATATCCACCTCTACTCCTGCAGCTTTAAGGTTGTTCATCAGTTGGTGATAAAACGCAGCAATAGTTTTGGCACCTAAGGCTGATGAGATCTTTTGCCCCTTGCTGGTAGTTATATGCAATTGATGGTTTATAAAATCAAGATCTATCTGGAAAACACCGCCACTATACGGGATGCTGCCGGTTGTTAAACCAGTAGCGCCAACATAAAGTGTTACCTGCCAGGAGTGATTGATCCAGGGCATTTTTTTGAGACGCACCTTACCAATCATCTGCGCCCACATATGTACGGTGTTAATGGTATCTTTCAGGTAATGGAAATCGAGTTTGGGCCAGGCGTGGGTTGGGTTACTCATATTTAAATATACAAGTGAAGGGTGGGATTGTTATTCTCTTCGTGCCATTTCGAACGGGGTATAAGTGAGAAATCTTGTTCGCTAAGCAAAGTCCGCAATTCCTATCTAACCAGATTTCTCCTCGTTATCGTTCGTTCGAAATGACATTTTTTTTTAGAAAGAAATTATAAACGCATAAAAAAGGCAATGGGCTCCTCAGCCCATTGCCCCGTCGTTATTAGTCAGTCAGTTTAGACGTCGCGGGTAGATTCGAACTACCGTTAAAGGTTTTGCAGACCCAAACCTATCCTCTCGGCCACGCGACTTTATATCATTTAAACCCTATTTGTTGGGCTGTGGTGTCATCCTTAAATAAGGCTTCACCTCGGTAAACCCTTTAGGGAATTTTGCCGGTATATCTTCTGTTTTGATAGATGGCAACACCACAACATCTTCGCCGTCCTTCCAGTCGGCAGGGGTTGCTACACTATGGTAAGCTGTCAATTGCAGGCTATCTATCACCCTCAAAATCTCCTGAAAATTCCTTCCTGTTGATGCCGGGTAGCTGATGATCAATTTGATCTTTTTATCCGGCCCTATAATAAACAACGAACGGATGGTAGCCACCAATGAAGCATTTGGGTGGATCATATCATAAGCCTGAGAGATCTCGCGGCTCTCATCGCCAATGATCGGGAAGGTTACTTCCACGTTTTGCGTTTCGTTAATATCGCTGATCCATCCTTTGTGCGATTCGGCACTATCAGTACTTAGGGCAATTACCTTTACATTGCGTTTCTCAAACTCATCTTTAAGGGATGCGGTTTTGCCAAGTTCGGTGGTACAAACCGGGGTATAATCTGCCGGGTGCGAAAATAGCACGCCCCAGCTATCGCCCAGGTATTCGTAAAAATCAATCTCGCCTTGTGATGTTTGTGCTTTAAAGTTTGGGGCGTCGTCGCCAAGTCTTAAACTCATGTTTTTAATTTTTAAATATTGTTGAAAAGCAAAAAGCTATACTAAAAAAAACAGTTTCAATAATTATCCGTTGGGAAAGCGTTTTAAAAGAGCCTTATAAAAAGGCCATAAGAGAATGCCATGTGGCATTCAATTTCCATTAAATCAGCTTATCTGTCCTCGCTAAGCCGCGAAGCAGGAATTAGCACCTTACACAGGCCGCAAAAGCCGTACAGGTTGCTAAGACATCATAGGGCCTTTCCCTCTGTCTTTCTGGATAAGTATATTTAAAGAACGATTACATCACAAAAGTAAATATTAATTCTATAATTCCTATAGGCTTTATATTTTATTTGCTTTCGATGATTTAATTAGCTGGATTTCGGGGAGAAAAAATGACCGGTTACCATCGTGCAGAGCGTGTTAATGGATAGTGGTTTAATAGCGAAAAAACTATTCACCAGTAACTTAATCAACCATTCACGAACTATGGCGTTACCTGCGGCCCGGGCTATCTGCTGCAAGTACTCGCCTACCATCCTTAAGGCCAACCTACGCTGTGGGCTTTCCGCTTTTATCCCTAACGCGAAAGCCAATTTGCACCGGCATTTAAAGTTTAATTGCTATCCTTTTTCTGTTGCTACGCGATAGTTAGGGTCTTCTACAATGTTCACATCTATTACATCTGCGGCATTTTTTAGCAAAGCGATGCAATCGGTACTTAAATGCTTTAAGTGAAGTTTTTTACCGGCTTTATGGTAACGCTCTGTTAGTTTGTTAAGGGCTTCTATGCCCGACATATCTGCCACGCGGCTGTCTCGAAAGTCGATGATAACCTCATCAGGATCATTCGCCACATCAAATTTTTCGGTAAAAGCCGTTACCGATCCAAAAAATAACGGGCCATAAACTTCGTAATGTTTAGCGCCGTTGTCGTCAATATATTTACGGGCACGGATACGTTTGGCACTCTCCCATGCAAACACCAGTGCCGATATTATAACACCTATCAACACGGCCAGCGCAAGGTTATGCAGCAATACGGTTATAATAGCAACCAGGATGCCTACAAAAACATCCTGCTTTGGCATTTTATTAAAAATCCTAAAACTGATCCATTCAAAAGTGGCGAACGCAACCATTATCATTACGCCGGTAAGTGCTGCCATTGGTAAGCGGCCAATTACAGGCGCACCAAAAAGTATAATTATTAAGATGGTAAGCGATGCTATTATTCCGGATAACCGTGCCCTTGCACCGGCAGAAAGGTTTACCAGCGTTTGCGCAATCATAGGGCAGCCGCCCATCCCAAAAAAGAAACCGTTTAAAATATTGGCACTGCCTTGTGCAATACATTCGCGGTTACCATTTCCTTTTGTTGCTGTCATTTCATCAACCAGGTTCAGGGTCAATAAGCCCTCGGTTAAACCCACGGCGGCCATAATTATGGCATAAGGGAAAACGATATTTAGCGTATGCAGGTTTAAGGGCACAGCCGGGATATGAAACGGCGGGAAACCACCACTAACAGACGCAATATCGCTTACTGTTTTGGTGTGGATACCAAAGCCAAGAACCAATGCAAACACAACAATTATAGCTACTAACGATGCAGGTACAGCCTTCGTTATTTTAGGTAAAACAACAACAATGGCGATAGTTAGGGCAACTAACCCCGCCATAATTAACATTGGGATACCGCTAAGCCAGGTTTCGTGCCCGTTAACCGTAGTTTTAAACTGTTGCAGCTGAGCCATAAATATGATGATAGCCAACCCATTTACAAAACCGTACATAACCGGTTGTGGTACCAGCCTGATCAGCTTTGCCAGTTTAAATAAACCAATAGCAATTTGAATGACGCCCGCTAAAGTTACGGCAGCAAAAACATACTCGATGCCATTGGTTTTCATGAGGGCAATTAGCACTACAACCGTAGCCCCTGCCCCGCCCGAAATTAAACCAGGCCTGCCGCCAAATACAGCGGTAACAAGCCCCATGATAAAGGCGGCATACAACCCAACTAATGGAGGGAACCCTGCAAGTATCGCAAAGGACAATGATTCGGGCATCATGGTCATCGCTACGGTAAGGCCTGCCAAAATCTCGGTTTTATAGTTAACCCGTTGCGTAAAGTCAAATAATTTGAGGCTGGCATTCATGGCTGTAAATCTATCAAAATGCCTGCAACATGGCTGCAGAAATTATTTCTTACTTCCCGTTTAACTTTTTAATAAGCTCCACTTCCCCGGGCCTGTATGGTTTACCATCCTTGCGGAAAATATCATGAAACCATTCTTTTGGTTCGCTTCCATCGGGGATGGGATTGTCCCAGGCGTAAATGGTATTGGTTTTACCCATTACAAAACCCCAGTTTAGCGCGCCTACGTTTTCTTTCTTAAGCATTGGCATTACGTTGGCAAACTTGCTGCCGCGGGTACGGGCCATATACTCGGTACATATCAACGGCCTGCCGTGGCTTTTTAGCAGTTGAATAGTTTTCAAATGCGATGCCTCGTCGGTGTAATCGTGGTAGGTAACAATGTCTGAGTTTAAGGCCTGGTAGGCGTTGAGTTTTTCAAAACTCCAGTCCCAAAGGCCCACAGATAGTGGTTGGTTTGGGTTTACGGCGCGCGCCCATGCAAATACTTTGGTAAGCAATTCTATTGATGCCTCTTTTTTATTGGAGTTGCCGGGCTCATTGTAAAGGTCCCACAACAAAATACGTTTATCGTGTTTAAAGGTGGTTAATATATCGGTTACATAAGCTTGCAGCATGGCGGTTTCGCCAGTGTTGTTTAGGCGGTTGCCCGGGTCCTGTAGCCAGCCCGAATTATGGATGCCAACCTTTGGTGCGGGTTGTTTGCCAATTTTGGCATCGCCATTCCAGCAATCGTCAAAAAACACAAACATGGTTCTGATGCCGTGTTTGTTGGCAATGGTTAGGTATTGGCCGATGCGATTTTTAAAGCCTGCTTTATCCTGTTTCCAGGCAAGGCTATACAGGAACACGCGCATGGTATTAAAACCGATGCTTTGCGCGTAGCCCAATTCACGGTCAATAGTTGTTGGGTCGAAACTATCGGCCTGCCACATCTCCAGTTGGTTAATGGCAGTGCTGGGTATAAAATCGGACCCACTCATCCATTTATGCTGCGCGTACCAGGTATTTGCTTTAATTACCGGCCATATTTTGCCCGGGGCCGCTTTTTGCGCGGATGCGCTTATAGTTATCAGTAATAAAACTGCGAGTAGTCTCGGGAATTGGTTTTTCATAAGTGTTTGTAATTGGCAAAAATAAATATAGCAGAATTTATTTTAATTACACATACAATATCTGACGAAACATCTCATAATAACCCACTAAACAGCACCCCCAAAAAGCAATATTGTTTCTTAAAACTTTAATATTATTCCGGTAAATATTATATTATTTTTGTTGCCAAAATTTGCATAACCCTGCGGCTAATTAACCGTATAAGACACTTATGTTATATTAATAGTGTAATTTTCAGCGTCATAGCGTTTTTACCTTGTAAAGGATTTGCAAAAACCCTGTTATGTATAAGGTAGTATAAAATATTTATGCTGTTTAATAGTTTGTAACAACACGCGGTTGTAAATGATGGATATTTGCCTGTTTGGTATGTATTTAATAATACCCTGTGGTAATTAAAGTAAATTAGAGATTAGGTGTACAATGAGTTCTGAAGAACATAAGTTTTCTGGCGAAAGCATAGCTCATATTGCGCGGATAATTGATCATATTAATTTAGGCATTTGGGAGTATAATACCGATACCAGGCAAGCAAAATGGTCGGTGGGGTTTTATGCTGCGCTAGGGTACACCCCGGGCGAGATAGAATGCTCGTACAACTACTTTTTTGAATACCTTTTATACTATCACGACAGGCAGGCATTCCTAAAAGCCACCTATCACCCAAGGCATGGCGGCTCGCCCGTTGTACAAATAAGGCTGCTTACCAAACAAAGCGGCTACCTATGGTTTGAAAGCACCACCCAAAAGCACGATACCAGCGATGGCCCGGTTATTTACGGCGTTATCACTAATATAAACTCGCTTAAAATTAGCGAGATTAGGGCTGCCGAAAGTGATTTCAAAAACGCCGAGATAGGCCGTATAGCCAAACTGGGGAGCTGGGAAATTGATGCGGCCACTATGGAGCTGTCTTTCTCAAAAGAGATGTATGAGATCTTCGAGCTGAATGATCACCCCAAATTATCGGTTGAAGAGGCTATCCGCTTTTTTGAACCGCAGTATCTTACGCTAATAACTGATTCTATTGATAAGGCTATTAAGTTTTGTAAGCCTTACGATGTTGAACTGCAATTCCGCACGGCTAAAAATAACGTGATATGGGTACGTTCTAAAGGGGTACCGATATTGAATGCACATGGCAAGTGCATAACCTTACGCGGTGTTTTCCAGGATATTGATAGCATCAAAAAGAAGGGCATAACGCTGCAGTCGTCCATTAATTTACTGGACGACCAGAACAAGCGCCTGCAAAACTTCGCATACATTGTATCGCATAACCTGCGTTCGCATGCGGGTAACCTTAAGTTTATGGTGAACCTTTTTGAGGAAAGCCAGCTTAAGGACGACCGCACGGAGATCTTCTCGCACATTAAAACCATTAGCGAGAGCCTGAGCGCCACAATGGGCCATTTGGATGAAATTGTACGTATACAATCAGAAATTAGCAAGGAGCGCAAGCTTATTGGCTTTGAGACCATATTTAATAACGTAGCATCGGCACTGCATACCAATATTTTAAACTCGGATGCTAAGATAAAAACCGATTTTTCTGACTGCCCGCAAATTGATTATATTCCGGCATACCTGGAGAGCATTTTCCAAAACCTGCTCACCAACGCTATAAAGTATAAACACCCCGACCGCGCACCGGTTATAAACATCCATACCCAAAGGGTTGGTAACGAAATTTACCTGGTTTTTGAAGATAACGGCATTGGCATAGATATGCAACGCTATGGCGACCAGGTGTTTGGCATGTATAAAACCTTTCACCACAATAACGACTCTAAAGGCATAGGCCTTTTTATGACCCGTAACCAGGTGGAAGCATTGGGCGGAAGTATCCAAATTGACAGCGCTGTAAATATTGGCACAAAATTTACAGTAAAGCTGGTATAGCTAATACCATAAAATGATTGCCGAAAAAAAATGTGACTGCGGGAATTGTTAATGGTGATGAAATTTTTACTTAAGGTTTCAAAACTTACAATAATAAAGGGCTTGTTTGATGAAATACTAAACTTTAGTAACGGGCAAGAGGCCATCGATTATTTACTTAACCCCAAAACCGCAACTATTTACCCGATTTTTTATTTGTGGATATTAATATGCCGGTGATGAGTGGCTGGGAATTTAACGCTGCTTTTGAAGAAATAAAATCGCAGTTGGGTGAAAATATCGCAATTTACAACATCGGCTCATCTATTGACCTTGAGGATATTAAGCCCGCCAAAGATAACCCGGTTGTTACCGATTACCTGTTAAAACCTATCGATTTAGGTTACCTTGCAGATATCTTTAACTCGCTGCAAAACCCAGCAGATATGAGAAGATATAATTAATTGGGGTAACACTGATTGGACCCAATAGCTATCGTAATGATTTCACCGATTATCGCTGAAATGATTACGATATATAGCTTTCTAAAATTTTGAAACCTACTGTGGTTTTCAGTTCTACCTTGCCGATAGTTTTCGGAAGCAGGGTACACTCGCCCATTTTAACGGGGTAAACCAAGTCGTTGTGTGTAATGGTGAACTCGCCTTCGATACAAACATAGATCACGAATGAATCGAGGTTAGAGTAATCCTTATCCACGCCATGCGTAAAGTCGAGCACGTTGGTGGTAAAGTACGGGCAGGACACCAAATGTACGTCCTCGTTCTTTTGCGGGGTGTACAGGGTTTGATATTCAGGGTAGTGTTTGTAGTCAATAGCTGCTAAAGCTTCTTCGGTATGTAGTTCGCGCTTGTTGCCTTTATCGTCAACCCGGTCAAAATCGTAAATGCGGTAAGTAATGTCTGATGTCTGCTGGATCTCGGCAATCAGCAAACCTTTACCAATGGTATGCACACGGCCTGCCGGTAAAAAGAAAACATCGCCCGCTTTTACATCTTCCTTGTTCAGTATATCCATAATGTGGCCGCTATTTAAAGCGTCTACATATTCCTTCTCGGTCATTTCGCGGTTAAACCCTGCAATTAAACTACTATCCGCATCAGCCTCAATCACGTACCACATTTCGGTTTTACCAAATGAATTATGGCGCTTTTTAGCCAACTCATCATTTGGGTGCACCTGTACGCTCAGGTCATCATTGGCATCAATAAATTTTACCAGCAAAGGGAAGATATTGCCGAAATGTTTGTAAACCTTCTCACCTACCAATTCGCCCTGGAATTTTTCCAGTAGATCGGCAAGCGATTGCCCATGCAAATCGCCACCCTCCACAACTGAAACATCCGACTTTACGCCCGAGATCTCCCAGGTTTCGCCGCAGTTTGGCAGGTCGCCAATGTTTTTGTGCAGGTAAGTTTCAATTTTATGGCCGCCCCATATTTTGTCTTTAAATATGGTTTTAAATTTTAATGGATATAGTGTTGACATAATAGTGTGGACTTGGTAATGCGGCTAAGTTAGGGATTTTGCGGAATGAGGGAATAGGTTTTTCTAAATAAGCACAGTGTTTCCTTTAGTGTCAAAATCTATATTAAATAGTTTGTCATGCTGAACGTTTGAAGCATCTAATAGCCGATATGCATTTGCGTTTGTATAGCGGCGATTAGAATTCTTCGCTATCGCTCAGGATGACAAAGCGGGAATGTCGCCCCCACAAAAAAAGCCCGCTCTTTTCAGAACGGGCCTTCATATTTCATCGGGACAGTACTATTTACCCAATTTCGCTTTTAAGTTTTCGTTGATGGCTTCTAAAAACTCTTCGGTGTACAGGTAATCGGTACCGTGCTCAACTTTGGCTTTTACGGTGAGGGCCAAATCTTTGGTCATTTTACCGCTTTCAACAGTTTCTATACAAACTTCTTCTAATGCCTTACAGAAGTTTACCAACTCCTGGTTACCATCCAATATCCCACGAAACTCTAAACCACGTGTCCACGCGAAGATAGATGCGATTGGGTTGGTAGATGTTGGGCGGCCTGCCTGGTGCTCGCGGTAGTGGCGGGTTACCGTACCGTGTGCTGCTTCAGCTTCCATAACGGTACCATCGGGTGTAACCAAAGTAGAGGTCATTAAACCTAATGAACCAAAGCCCTGTGCTACGGTGTCGCTTTGTACGTCGCCATCGTAGTTTTTACAAGCCCAAACAAAGTTACCGTTCCATTTAAGGGCCGATGCAACCATGTCGTCAATTAAGCGGTGCTCGTAAGTGATGCCTGCTTCAGCAAATTTGGTTTTGTAATCTGCCTGAAAGATCTCTTCAAAAATATCTTTAAAACGGCCATCGTATTTTTTTAGGATGGTGTTTTTGGTAGACAGATATAAAGGCCAGCCTTTCATCAGCGCCTGGTTAAAACAAGCGTGTGCAAACCCGCGGATAGACTCATCGGTGTTGTACATAGCCAATGCAACGCCATCTCCTTTAAAGTTGTACACTTCAAATGATTGCTCGGCACTGCCATCTTCAGGGGTGAATTTTATAGTTAATTTACCTTTGCCTTTAGTAACAAAATCGGTAGCGCGGTACTGGTCGCCAAAAGCGTGGCGGCCAATGCAGATAGGGGCTGTCCAGTTTGGAACCAAACGTGGTACATTGTTCATCACAATTGGCTCGCGGAAAACCGTACCATCTAATATATTACGGATGGTACCATTTGGCGACCTCCACATTTGTTTAAGGCCAAACTCTTCTACACGCTGCTCATCGGGGGTGATGGTAGCACATTTAATACCTACACCATATTTTAAGATAGCGTTGGCAGCATCAATGGTAACCTGGTCATCGGTTTCATCACGATACTCGATACCCAAGTCATAATATTTTATATCCAGGTCCAGATAAGGGATGATCAGTTTATCTTTAATAAACTTCCAGATGATGCGGGTCATTTCATCACCATCCAGCTCTACTACCGGGTTTTCTACTTTAATTTTTGACATACCAGATTTTTGTGGTTAATTTTTATTTGAAACGGTTTCAAACTTACATAAAATTTTATTTGTAAAAATTTAAGCGCGTAAAAATTGCAATTTATTTATCCCCTTTGTTTGATAATATTTTATCGGGTTAAAATACATGCGTAAATGCGGCGTTTAAAGCGGTAAATGCATTTAATATTAAACATGGTATTGCTTTTTAAAAGTTTGATGTTACTTTTATAAAAATAAAAAATACACCCTTCAGCAAAATTTGGCTTTTACATTATGATAAAGTTGCTTACTAAAACTATATTTATTACGCTATTATTATCTGCAATAACATCTATAACAAAAGCCCAAATTGGTTATGACTACGCCCAATATGACGTTGGTTTTGGCGGCACGGTTAACCAGTTATACGGCGATACCGAAGGAAAAATAAAAAGCACCCCATCTGTTTTTGTAAACTTTAACTATAACCAAACACCCTACTTAAATTACCTTGTAGAAATACAAACCGGCAAGCTGGAAGGTGGCAGCAGAACCGAGAACCTATCGGGACGCTACTTTAAAAACAACTTTACAGCCATTGTATTCAGGGGGCAGCTGCAAGCAGGCGAAATTTTGGATTATTCTAACGGCGGTATAGCCAACGCTATTAAAGGCCTGTATATATCTGCCGGTTTAGGCTACATCCTCAATAACATCCACGATGACAACATTAACCGGGCCTCAAACACCTCCCCGCAATTTTTCACCCCCGGCTTAAACAAAAGCAACGAGCTTTTTCTACCCGTGCGCCTGGGTTATGAGATTAAATTTTTCAATCAGTATAATCAGCCATCTTTTAAAATAGACCTTGCCTACCAATTTAATAACGATTTTACGGATAACATGGATGGCTTTACCACGGGTAAAAGCAATGATAAACTGGTACAATACTCTATTGGTTTAAAGTTTGCCCTTGGCGATGTTACCTCGTACCGAAAATCGGTACAGTAATAAGCTATCCTTCCCAAAACAATAATTTTTTGGCAGGGTTTTTATGTATATACATCAAATACATAACCTATGATACCCGAAAACGAAAACCCGGATTTTGTAACTGACCCTGAGGACAGTGACACTTCATTGAATAACGATAGCAACGAAACCGCAGATAGCGAAAATCTTAATTACGACGAGACTACAAACAGTTACGAGTACGATGTTAAGAGCGATAACCCCGACTACGACCACCCCGCCCCTTACGACACCTCTGTTAAAGATGGCGAGGACATGAACTCGACCTATGACGAAGCTAACCCTTATGATACAAAAGGCGAATACGATGCCGACCGTTCTTTAGAAACAGATGCGGATGCATTAGGGATGCATATTGATAGCGGCAAAATAGTAGAACTTAACCCGCGCGATGCCGCTTTGGCACGCACGCCCGAGGATGACCGCGATGACCTTGACGAAGAAGGTTATCCTAAAAATGATACACCGCGCGTGTAATTGGTTCGATTTAACCACAAAGTACACAAAGACAAAATCACAAAGAACACAGAGAATGCAACTGGCAAACCTTTGTGCTATTTGTGTTATCGAATAATAAGATCCTTAGAGTCCGTTGTAATTAAATTAGCGCTAATCAAAATCCAAATTAAATTTATTTTTTAGATCTATCAGTTGCGGATTTTTAGCGGCCATATGCTGAAATTTCTCCATAGCGGTATATGGTTTGCGCACCACGGTAGATTCCTCTACCCTGGCATTCACCTCGATGCTGAAATTTTTAAGCGTAGTTCGTAAAAAGTTTAAGATGTAAGGGCGCTCGTCCCTAAAGGCTTGTTCCTGTACTTTGTTAGATACCGGCACCTCAAAATTCTCGGGGCCTAACACCTTTGGTGTAACCGATGTAAATAGGGTATATAGCGTTGCCGCCTTGTTTTCTTTTTTCAGCCTGGCGCCGTGGTCTGTCCACAATTGTAGGAATTGGTCAATACTAAAACTTTCCTTGTCCGTGCCTTTTAAGTAAGGGTCTTCTTCTTCCAACGCCGCTTCTTCTACCTGCTTACCAAGGTCTTTTAAGGATGGTATCTTAACAGATGTTGCCCCTGCATGCGCATTAGGTACAAAAAACTTTGGTTTTTCGGCTGGCTCCGGTTTAGCTTCCGTAGCAGGTATGGCCATCGATGGTGTTGCTGGTGTTGTAACCGGCACAGTACGATTGTAAACAACCGGGTTATCCCTTGCAACACTCATTTCATTGGCCATATTTTGGCCCTGAAGAGTACTATTTATTAAAGTATCAGGTTTTTTTTTTAACTCCCCGTTTGGGGCAGCAACGTTTTGACCGGCCGGCGATGCCGACATATTGAATATGGAGAGCAGGTTGCTCATCTTAAGCAAGGCCAGTTCTACCTGTAAACGCTGGTTCTTGCTCAGCTTGTAGCTAATATCGCACTGGTTGGCAATATTCATGGCGGATAGCAGGAACGAGACCGACGCCGCCTGCGATTGTTGCAGGTAACGCGCTTTAATGGTTTCGCTAACCTCCAGTAATTTTATGGTTGATGCATCCTTACCTACCAGCAGGTTACGGAAGTGTTCGGACAGGCCCGATATAAAATGGGCGCCATCGAAACCTTTGCCCAGTATCTCATCAAACAGCAACAGCGATTGCGCGCTGTCTTCGCTTAACAGTTTATCGGTAACGTTAAAGTAGTAGTCGTAATCAAGTATGTTCAGGTTATCAATAACCGAGCGGTAGGTAACGTTTCCCCCGCTAAAGCTCACGATCTGGTCGAACATCGACAGGGCATCCCTTAAACCGCCATCGGCCTTTTGGGCGATGATGTGTAGGCCGTCATCCTCATAAGTGATGCTTTCTTTTTTAGCGATGTTTGCCAAATGGCCGGCCATATCCTCTACCTTGATGCGGTTAAAATCAAAGATCTGGCATCGCGACAGTATCGTTGGCAATATCTTATGCTTCTCCGTAGTGGCTAATATAAATATGGCGTAATTAGGTGGTTCCTCAAGCGTTTTCAGGAAAGCGTTAAACGCCGCCTGCGATAGCATGTGCACCTCATCAATAATATAAACCTTATAACGGGCGGCTTGTGGCGGGATGCGTACCTGCTCTATCAAGCTACGGATGTCATCAACCGAGTTATTTGAGGCAGCATCCAGTTCGTGCACGTTAAACGAGTTACCGTTCATAAATGCTCGGCAACTGTCGCAAGTGCCGCAGGCCTCGCCATTGGGCTGTAAATTGGTACAGTTTATGGTTTTTGCAAGGATACGCGCGCAGGTGGTTTTACCAACACCCCTTGGCCCGCAGAACAAAAATGCCTGCGCCAGCTGATTATTCTTAATAGCGTTTTTTAACGTATTAGTTATATGTTGCTGGCCTACAACGGTTTCGAAGGTAGCCGGGCGGTATTTACGTGCCGAAACTATGAAATTGTCCACAGGCATAAAGGTAGAAAGATTTTGCTTTACCCAAAAGCCCTAAAACGGTTTGTGAATAAAATGCTTTAGCACCCCTCTATTTCTGGTCGCCGTTTGGCATGTGGTCTGCATCTTCGGGGTCGGGTTCGCCAATATCATCGCCCGTGCGAATTTCACGCATATCTTCTTCAAACTCCATACTATCGTCAAAGTCCTCGTCTTCTTCATCCTCCCAGTCGCCTTCAACAGGGTTGCCCTCGTCAGTGGGTTTTAAATTAAGGTCATCCGCAAAATCTTCGGCATTCTCTTCAGGGTGTTGGCTGGCAAATTGCATAGCGTTGGTGTTTTTAATAAAGACAGATTTTTAGGGCTTTATGTTTTTGTTAATTTACAGTTTAACTGCTTATCTTATATCGAAAACCCATATATTAGGGCAACTTAACCTTATCATGAAGCAACTGCTATTTATTGCCACTTTATCATTTTTAATTACAACGTTCGCCGCTGCACAGGATAGTTTAAAAACAATTGTTGTAAAGCCCGACAGTGTAACGATTGCGCCGAAAGTTAAAACCAACCTCATTATATATGGTGATGTGGGTCTTGGATTTGGTGTAGCAGGCGCCAAAGGCCCGCAAATAAGCACCAGCATAAATTACCAGTTTAGCCACAACCTATTTACCTTAAGATACATAGGCATTGCCGATCTTGACCTTAATTTTACCCTGCTTAGCCCATTTACAGCAATCCCGGGAATAAAAGATAACGGCAGCCTTAGCGAGTACGCCTTACTTTACGGCCTGCGTTTCCCAAAAGATGGCCATGCCTTTAGCTTCGCCCTGGGTGCATCAACCAATAACCGCGTTATTAAATACAAAGACACAAACAACCAAAACCAAAGGATAGAAGAACATTACGTTGGCTTGCCATTTGAGATAAATATCATGTGGTTTAAAAAATCAAAAGAGCGTTTCCGCATTTATCATATTATCCCGGTGGGCGGGCCAACGGGCTTTGGCGGAAGCATTGGTTTTAAACTTTCGGGCAATGTATCCAAACACAGCTATGCGGCGTTGGGCATTGTTTACGGTTTGGGCTTTCATAAGCAATATTAGGCTTACAAAACTTCAACCCCAATAATTTCCTTAACCTTATAATAGCCTTTGGCGGCAGGTAAATAAACTTCCATTTCCTGCCAGCTAACTTTTAGTTTTTTGCCGGCGTATTTGGTGGTAAGCCCCATGAATTTTTCAGACCCGGGGAATTGTCTTAGCCAAATGAACGAGCGTTCGCTGCCTTTGGCATCGGTTAGCACTATATAATTAAAGCCTTTAACATCTATACGTTTAAAGGTACCGGTGGTAGTTTCAGTAGCCACTTCATCCGCATCTGCCCCACTCATTTTGGTGGCCAGCTTCATAAAGTTGGCGCAGTTTTGCTTCATCAGGTTTTGGGCAAGTTTTATGCCGATGGCTTTCATAGCTTTGCTATCGGTAAACTCAATACCCTGTTCGGTAGCCTACTCCTGTAGTATATCTACATGAAGGCTTATGGCTTGGGTGTAAAGCGCGACAGCCTCTTTTTTGTTAGTTACCTTGCTAACATCCATTTTGTTTAGGGTGATGCAAACACTGTCGGTCAGTTTTTTTTCGATGGGCGATGGTGCCGTGGTTTGGGCCTGGGCTGTTGTTATAAGAAATGTAAAAGCAGCAGCTAAAAGTAGTAGAGATCTTTTCATACCGGGGGATGTATATTTTGGTGTGTTTTAGACTGTTAAAATACAACAAAATCGGCTTGTTTGGTAATAAATTTCTTACTACATTTGCAGCCCCGATATACAGGGATAAATAATTAAAAATCAAAATAATAATGCAACAGTACGAAATCGTGATCGTTCTAACCCCGTTGTTATCTGATGAAACTGCTAAAGAGGCAATTGCCAAATACAGCAAGACATTAACAGATAACGGAGCCGAAATTGTCCAGGAGGATAATTGGGGTTTGAGAAAATTAGCGTACCCTATTCAGAAGAAAACTACAGGGTACTATCACTTAACTGAATTCAAGGCTCCGGGTGATTTAATTAATAAACTGGAAGTTGAATTAAGGCGCGATGAGCGTGTTTTGCGCTTCCTTACCATTGCTTTGGATAAACATGCCATTGCTTACAATGATAAAAAACGCAGCGGTGCCTTTAACAAGAAACCTGCAGCTAAAGTGGAGGAAAAAAACTAATGGCAAACGACCAAATTAAATACGTTACCGCTCCCAAAGTGGAGGATAACCGTAAAAAATACTGCCGTTTCAAAAAGAATGGTATTAAGTATATCGATTACAAAGACGCTAACTTTTTATTAAAGTTTATTAACGACCAGGGTAAAGTATTACCTCGCCGTTTAACAGGTACTTCTTTGAAGTTTCAGCGTAAAGTGGCACAGGCTGTTAAGCGTGCGCGCCACATCGGTTTATTACCTTATGTTACAGACTCATTAAAATAATCAGGAGGTAAAAAGCAATGGAAGTTATTTTAAAACAAGACGTAAAAAACCTCGGCGATAAAGACGATGTAGTGAATGTAAAGCCAGGTTATGGCCGCAACTTTCTTATCCCAAAAGGTTACGCAATATTAGCAACTGTAAGCGCACGTAAAGTTTTAGCAGAAAACTTGAAGCAAGCACAGTTTAAACAAGAAAAAATACGCAAAGACGCGGACGCGATTGCAGCTAAATTAGAAGGCGTTAAGCTTACTATCGGCGCAAAAGCTGGCGAAAGCGGAAAGATCTTCGGTGCTATCAATACCATCCAGGTAGCTGATGCATTGAAAAAAGAAGGTTTTGAAGTTGACCGTCGCCGTATCACTTTTGATCAGGAGCCTAAATTTGTTGGTGATTACATCGCAATAGTGAACCTGCATAAAGAAGTAAAAGTACAGGTTCCTTTCTCAGTTGTTGCTGAGTAAGGCCTTACCCAACCCTTTCCTCCGGAGAGGGCTTTAAACATAAAGCTCCCTTCCGGGAAAATCCGATAGCTATCGGATTAAAGGGGCACAAAAAAGGTGTTTAGCATAGCTAAACACCTTTTTTGTGCTTAATAAGAAGATTATCCTGAAATTAGCGGGGCATCAAATATCGCAATGGCCAACAAAGCACAAAATCGTAAAAGCAACAGCAAAACAAAGGGATTTTTTAATAACGGCGTGGTAAGGCTGGTTTTGCGCGTAGTAAAGCTGGTGGTTATTGTATTTGTTGCAGCCAGCTTGTTTGGCGTGCTGCTGTTCAAATTTGTAAACCCGCCTTTTACCTGGCTAATGATACAACGCGGTTTTGAACGCAAGGCCGATGGCAAGGATTGGAAGATAGACAAGCAATGGGTTGCCTTTGATAATATTGCAGATAACATGAAACGCGCCGCGGTAGCTGCCGAAGATCAATCGTTTTTGGAGAATCATGGTTTCGATTTTAAAGCCATTGAGCGTGCCATTCAAAAGAACGCCAAAAGCAAAAAACTTATCGGCGGCAGCACCATCAGCCAGCAAACCGCCAAAAACATTTTCCTGTATCCCGGCCGTTCGTTTGTGCGCAAGGGTTTCGAGGCTTGGTTTACCATCCTCATCGAGGCCTTTTGGACCAAAAAACGCATTATGGAGGTTTACCTCAACGTAATTGAAATGGGCGATGGCATTTACGGCATCGGGGCCGCATCGCAGGCCTACTTCCACAAACCGGCATTACAGCTTACCCGCAGGCAATCTGCCGCCATAGCAGTAATCTTCCCGAGCCCATTGCGGTGGAGCGCCACCAACCCTACCCGCTACCTAAGGCACAGGCAATACCTAATCATGAAAAACATGCGACGGTTAGGGCCATTGGAGTTTTAGCCCTCTTCGCGCCTATTTAAATTTGTAATGCTGAATGTTGCGAAGCATCTATTCGCCGACAAGCAAGCACAGGCGATAGCAAAGTTCACTAACAGATCCTTCGCTATCTCGCCGAAGAAAATATTTGCAGCTGGCGGAATCCAAACCGCAGATCATCGAACGTATCCTTCAAAACCTGATCGCCTCGTACCTCGGTATAGCGCCGGAAACGCTATGCCGGATCAAAAAGAATTTAGTTACACGAAAATGAAGTGACTGCCCTACCCAGAATAGCAAAGCATCGTTTATTTTGGCTTTACCGGATCATCGCTTTAATATCAGAGTGGGCTTGCGTTGCCAAAAACTCCGTTATTTCAAACTCCACAAGCTTGTGCTTGTGGAATGGGTCTTCAGCGATAATCTTCTCCAGAATTTCTTTTGAATCGGCCTGGGCAATGATAACGCCGCCCGTGCGCGGCACTTTGCGCCCATTCATAATGAAGACATCCGCAGCATAATACTTTTTAAGGTATTTTACATGCGCGGCCATATGTTCGTCCAATTCTTCGAGCGGAGCGATGTAGTTGAGGCTGATGATGAACACGAGGTTGGTAAGTGGTTAATTGTTGATTATTGAATAGTTAGAACCACTAATTAACCAACCAAGTCTCTAAACAGCTGGATATGCCAGCTATCTTTAAACGGCACTTCCCATTTGGTTTGCAGTTCGGTTAGGTTTTGGGCAAGATTGTTAAACACGATCGTTTCAGTATTAATGGTGCCGGCTTTTAGTAGGTCTTCAAACTGGTGGCGGGGCACGGATAACACCTCTTCGCCATCGCGGTAGGCCAGGTTAAACCTGTCGAACAAGTTGATACCGAAATGCTGCTCCAACTGCTTCATAAAATTTACCGATTTATCTATAGAACAACCACTTGCGCCGGCCTGGCTTTCATCCACAAACAAAATCAAAAACCGATTGTACCTTATCTCGGCTTTGGCAAGCAATTGGTTGTTGTGGGCCGTCCAGCCGGTGGTAAAATTATCCATCAAAACCTGTGCTTGCAGGGTTTCGGCGTTGGTTAATTTACGGCCGGATTGGTATACCCAAACCCTTGAGTGTGAAGAAAATTCCATATCGCAAATTTATCAAATTATTAACTTAGGTTTATTATAAATTGTTATGCAAACATCACTTCTGCCTGCGAAGATTAAAACCTTTATAATTGCCTTAATATCCCTTTCGGGGCTGTTTTTTGGTAGTTTTAGGCCTATTATGGGTGAGCAGGAATGGATAAGCTGGGGCAATCGTTTCCTGAACGAGAATTACGACCCTACCGTTGAGCCTACTCTTAAAAAGTACGAAATTAACCTCACCCCCGACCATTTTATGCGCCTGCGCAAAACTTATCAACAGGGTAAACAGGAGTATTATTCGTTCAGTTTAAAGCAATTTTCAGACCTGGGTTACATCGCCGGCAGCGCTGCTACAGACACCCTTGAAATGAAGACTCAGGCAGATGATATTATCTACCAAACCTACCAAGACCCGCAAGGCGACATCGATTCTATGGCTACACATTGGGATATCCCCGTAAAAAAGTTATCACCGCAAAGGCTGGATAGTTTAAAACAAGCATTTGATTTTTTAAAGGGGAAAGGGTTATAACCCATTAGCCCTAACCGTAATCTCGGCAATATCCATCACCATTATTTCCTGCTCTTTTTCCATGTGCTTAACACCATCGGTTAGCATGGTCATGCAAAAAGGGCAGCCGGATGCAATTATGCTGGCACCGGTTTGGATCACGTCCAGCATTCGCTCGTCGTTAATTTCTTTTTTGCCCGGCTCGGGTTCTTTAAACATTTGCGCGCCGCCTGCACCACAGCAAAGGCCGTTGCTTTTACAGCGTTTCATTTCTACCAGTTCGGTATCCAGAATTTCCAGAGCCGCTCGGGGCGCTTCATAAACGTTATTGGCGCGGCCAAGGTAACATGGGTCGTGGAAGGTTATTTTACGGCCTTTAAAGCTTTCACCGCCTTCGGCCTTCAGCTTGCCTTCGTCAATAAGTGATTGGATCAGTTGCGTGTGGTGGATCACATCGTAAGTACCGCCAAGGCCCGGGTATTCGTTACGGATAGTGTTAAAGCAATGCGGGCAGCCGGTAACTATCTTTTTAATGTTGTAACCGTTCAGCACCTCAATATTCACCATAGCCTGCATCTGGAACAGGAACTCGTTACCGGCACGTTTGGCAGGGTCGCCTGTGCAACTTTCCTCAGTACCCAACACGGCGTAGCTCATGCCTACATGGTGCAGGATCTTGCAAATATCGCGGGTTATTTTTTGCGCGCGCTCGTCAAAACTACCGGCACAGCCTACCCAAAATAGTATCTCGGGTTCTTTGCCTTCGGCAGCCATTTGGGCCATAGTTGGAATAGTCTGCTCCATTATTGTTCTTCGCTTAACTCGGTTATAAACTCCTTTATACTGCTGTAATTGGTAAATGTAATGGCCGAATTGATGGCCGCTAACCTGTTTAAAATATCCAGCGCTGCCACTAAAGCAACAGCCTCCGTGCCAAACATTTTGGTATCCCATTCAACACCAGCCAAAACATCATTTTCGGCCATATCCATACACAAGTCCTCTAAAAATATAGCCAGCGGGATCTCCGTTGGTGTATAGGTTTTCCAGTCATCCCGGGCACCAAGCTTGGCAAGGCCCCGCTCAGACCAAAACGGGATCACGGCCACTTCCGCGTTCTCGGTAGCATCGGCATTAGCCCATCCTGCTTTACTTTTTAAGCCCCAAACCTGTTTACTGGCGGCTACCTTTTCTACAAAGGCTATATATTTTGTTTCTAAATCTTGCGACATATCGTTATTCTTTTTCGGCCCAGTTTAACCTATCGGCCTGGCTGTATTTCCATGGGGCACCGTTATTTTCCATATTACCGAACATGTTGTTCAAACTTGCAGGTGCCTGCGATTCTTCCATCACCACGTAACGGCGCATTTCGGTGATAATCTCTAACGGGTTAATATTCACCGGGCAGGCCTCTACACAAGCATTACAGGTGGTACAAGCCCATAATTCCTCGCGGGTGATGTAGTTGTCCAATAAAGTTTTATCGTCGGTATAATCCTTACCGTGCTTATCAATATTGTTGCCCACCTCTACCAGCCTGTCGCGGGTATCCATCATAATTTTGCGGGGCGATAACAGCTTACCCGTAATATTAGCGGGGCAAACCGATGTACATCTGCCACATTCGGTACAAGTATAGGCTTCCATCAGGTTTTTCCAGGTGAGGTCGGTTACGTCCTTCGCCCCAAAAAGGCTTACCCCGGCAGGCTCGGGCACGAACGATGGATCGAGCATGGCCTTTACCTCGTTGGTAACCGACGCCATATTGCTGAACTCGCCCTTTGGTTGCAGGTTAGAGTAGTACACATTAGGGAACGCCAGCAAAATATGAAAATGCTTTGAATACGGCAGGTAATTTAAAAACGCCAATATCCCGATGATGTGAAACCACCAGCAACCACGTTCTATGGCTACCAGCGCGCCTGCGCCCGATGGCAATAAGGGCGCTATCATATCACTTACCGGGAAACTGCCCGCGGTAGCGTAATGGCCGAAATGTAAAAGCTGTAATTTATAGTCGGCGGCGTTCATGGTGAGGAAGGCCGTCATTAACAGGATCTCGATAACAAGGATATAGTTCGCGTCCGATTTTGGCCAGGTGGTCATCTCGGCACTGGTAAAGCGTTTTAATTTAAGGATGTTACGGCGAGCCATGAAAACCACGCAGGATACCAGCACCAGCAACGCCAATACTTCAAACCCGCCTATCAGCAAGCCGTATAAACTGCCCAATGGTTTGGAAAATATTCGATGCGAGCCGAAGATGCCATCTATCATGATTTCCAGTACCTCGAGGTTGATGATCACAAAACCTACGTAAATAAAAAAGTGCATTACGGCAGCCGTTGGCCTTTTCACCATTTTGGTTTGGCCCAGGGCAACCTTAGCCATTATCGCCCAGCGCCCGGCAGGGCGGTCGCTGCGGTCGGTATCGCGGCCTAATAGGATATTGCGCCTAACCTTGGCTACGTTCCTGCCAAACAGGTAAGCAGCGCCCAGTAAAATGATGATGAAGATAACCTGTCCGACCATATATAATATTATGCGTGCATAGTAATTTAAAGCTAAAGTAGGAATTTGATTTAAGTAAAGATAGATATTGCCGAAATGTTTTAAACTTAGAACTTGTTTAAATAAGGTCTGTTATATGTCCTCCGAAAAAAAACTTAAAATATTTTAACGCTCTAATTCACTGAATTTCAATTGCCGAGCGCAGGAAGATGACATCCATCCAACTAAAGTTGAAAAAAATGTTTCTGGAAATAAAAAAAACGCTACATTTGCAAACCTTAAACGGAGCGGTATCATAGCTCAGTCGGTAGAGCAAAGGACTGAAAATCCTTGTGTCGCTGGTTCGATCCCAGCTGATACCACACCATAAATAAAAAGCCTATAGTCGAAAGATTAAAGGCTTTTTTTTTGGAGTAATTTTCTTAATCTTTTAGCCTTAAAAGATGAATCTGATTCAGGTATTGCCCGGCAACTTTTTAAAGGTCAATTGCTTCCCTTTTTTTGGGGGCTATACTATTTTTAATCCTCCAAACAATATTATAGCTGTTGACAATTGATATGATATTATAAACCAATTAGACTGATGGGTTTTATAATGCATGCAATATTCTTTTATTAATTTAGTCGCCATCACCTACATTTATGAAAGTTTCCGGTTTTACCTTTATTAGAAATGCTGTAATAAACGATTATCCAATTGTAGAAGCTATTACATCCATTTTACCACTTTGTGATGAATTTGTTGTTGCGGTAGGCCAATCAGATGATGAAACAAGGCAATTAATCCTCGGCATCCAATCTCCTAAAATTAAAATAATTGATACCGTTTGGGATATGTCTTTAAAAGAGGGTGGCAAAGTGTTCGCAGACCAAACTGACATTGCTTTTTATAATGTTTCACCCGAGGCAGACTGGGCGTTTTACATCCAGGGCGATGAAGTTATTCATGAGAAATACTTGCCGTTAATAGAGGCCGAGATGCAGAAAAATCTAAATGATAAACACATCGAAGGTCTGTTATTAAAATATGTTCATTTTTATGGCTCTTATGATTACGTAGGAAATTCGCGGCGGTGGTATAGGAGAGAAATTAGAATACTTAAAAATATAAAAGGTATTCGATCATATCGGGATGCGCAGGGCTTTAGGCTCAATGGCAACAAAATTAATGTGAAATTAATTGACGCTTATGTTTATCATTATGGATGGGCAAAGCCGCAAACAGGCTTATCAAATAAGGCTCGAAATTTTAATTGTTTTTACCATGATGATACATGGGTTCAGCAGCACTTGCCCGAAACTTATGAATTTAATTATGACAATGCTGATCGATTAAAAAAATTTGAAGGCAAGCATCCAAAAGTTATATTAAGCCGCATCAAAGCAACAAATTGGAATATTGATTTTACTAATAAACCCATAACTAAAAATTTCACTTTCAGGCGAAGATTCTTACAATTTGTAGCTGATACCTTTGGTTGGCATATTGGCGAATATCAAAATTATAGGATTGTAAAAAGGTAAAATCCATTGAATTTAAATTAGGCTGGCACCTGGGGAAGTAAAGGCACTGTAACTAATGGTAAAACTCTTGTTAACTTCCCGGCTGTGTATTGGAAGATTGCTTTTTACAA
Organism: Mucilaginibacter aurantiaciroseus; assembly: GCF_024055595.1. Taxonomy (GTDB): domain Bacteria; phylum Bacteroidota; class Bacteroidia; order Sphingobacteriales; family Sphingobacteriaceae; genus Mucilaginibacter; species Mucilaginibacter aurantiaciroseus. The sequence continues at coordinate 267,734 of NZ_JAMXOF010000001.1, read as the reverse complement.
TGACAAGTACACTGTTATTAGATGCCTACAGCGATGATGAGTGCCGGATAAGCTAATTACCCTAAGTTAGAGATGAGATTAGGTGAGTTAGTTAGTTACCAGGTTGAAGTTTGACCCAATGGAGGTAATTAAAAATCAATAACGTTTCAAGCTTAAATTTGAGCATCTGTTTTAGCATTAAAAATCGTTAAAATTAACCGATGTTTAATGTTTTTATATTTGTCATGGTTAACAAACCTCATGGTTAATTTTTTCGCTGTTTAAGAATTGAAAATTGAACGATAACAATTAACAGCATTACAGTTATCATCAAATAAAAACAAACATTTTGGCCAACTGTCCCTACATCTAGTTGTTCAAGAGCTTCTTTTAGGTAATAAGCCATCGTTACAGGTTAAATTTTTAACAAATTTAATATTAAAAGTAAAGCTTTGTCAAGGGTGATTTAACCCTTATGAAATTTAAATAACGTATAAAAAATCTTATTTCTAATATTACAGGGATATTATTTTGCGGTTGGATGCAGAAAGTATTCACGAGCGTAAATTTCAGATCCCGTTCTTTACTTATCGGGGCAAAAAACTGGCATATCTTTGGCTAGATCGTAAGAAACTTAAAATGGGCTTTTCCCTCGATAAAAGTTTGCAGAACCGGTGGGAGGTACAATGCCAAAAGACCAATACGAATCTATCCTGATGGACCCTAATCAAGATCTCCCTCTGGATCTTATCCGCCAAAAGCTAAATGTATACATCAACCAGATAAAAAACCTGTAGCTTGTTTAAAGGATATAAACCAAGTTTGTATCTTCGCGCCTTTTAAACTCCTATAATGAAACAAGCGCTTACCCGGCTTATTTATAATAAGCCTTTTGTGTATTCTTTATGGTTTGGCGTATGCATTCTTTTAGCATTAAAAGGTGTATTGACGCATCAATCCATCAATAACTACCTGATATTTAAACACAACTTTATAAATACCATCTCGCAGCAGAGCCTATACATTCAGCAGCCCGAATTTTATTACGACCGCAACCACTACGGGCCTGTATTCTCGCTGATCATCGCTCCATTCGCCCTACTGCCCGATAGTATTGGCGTAGTACTTTGGGTAGCCTTCAGCGCTTTTATACTCTTTAAAGCCATACAGATGCTTCCTTTGGGGCCGGGTAAATTCGTTATTATTTTGCTACTGTGCGCTAATGACCTTATTGGGTCGACACTTTATTTCCAGTTTAACCCGCTTATAGCAGCGCTCATCATCCTTAGCTTTAATTTTATTAAACGGAAGCAGGATTTTTGGGCCGCGTTGATGATTGCCCTGGGTATGTTTACTAAACTTTATGGCATTGTTGGCCTGGCGTTCTTTTTCTTTTCGGATAACAAGCTGAAGTTTATTGCCAGCTTTATTTTTTGGTCGGCAGTATTATTTGTGCTGCCAATGGCTATCTCTTCACCATCATTTATCGTACGCACCTATCACGATTGGTTTTACGACCTGGTTGCCAAGAACGCCGAGAACGAAGGTTCTCTAATGCAGGATATTTGCGTAATGGGGATAATACGCCGGTTGTTTAATTACCCGGCACTTAATAACCTGTTTGTGATAGCACCGGCATTGGTGCTTTTTGGGCTCTCCTATTTACGGATCAAACACTACAGGTCAACCCAATACCAGTTGCTTATACTGGCGTCAGTTTTAATTTTCACGGTAATCTTTAGCAGTTCGGCAGAGGCGGCAACTTACATCATCCCTATTGCTGGTGTGTCTATCTGGTTTATGAATTTAGATAAGCCTACCGGATTCGAGATCTTCCTGCTGATATTTGCCATCGTTATTAGTTTCGCTGGGTCAGATCTTTTCCCTAAACCGCTCTACCATTTTTATATACAGCCATATAAGCTAAAGGCATTGCCATGTTTGTTAATTTGGCTTAAAATAATCTACGAAACGTTAACACGCGATTTTTCAAAAGAAAAAACCTTGAAAAAGCCTGAAAGCATAGCGTAAAATACTCATCGTAAATAAACTGTCATCTTTGTAAACTATAGAAAATTTTCGTTTGTGTTAATATGATTTGTATATATTTGTAACGCGAATATTACGCTTTGGGAGGTATTGCAACTTTTACGTTACACAAGCTGTTACATTAAGGCTTAACATTGCGTAATAGCATCATTGAATCAATACTAATTCGCTTTTAAAATTTATCCTGTTAAGTATTTACATTATAACACCGTCACTAATTAAATCTTCTAATTATTGTTTACCATGACGATACACCCTGTAAAAAAGAAGATCTCCATTGTAATTCCCTCGTACAACGAAGAAAAAAATATAGCTTTTTTGATTGGACAGATCAATGAGACCCTAATGCCAACCGACTACGATTTTGAACTCATTTTTGTAGACGATGGCAGTAAGGATAACACGCTTAACGAGTTAAAGTTTAATTCGGAAGTGCACCGCAACGTTTACTACATAGAGCTTTCGCGCAATTTTGGTAAAGACCACGCCCTAAAGGCCGGCATTGCTATGGCAAAAGGCGATGCGGTAATAACCATGGATGCAGATATGCAGCACCCGCCCGAGATGATCCTAAAGATGCTGAACTATTGGGAAAACGGGTACGATATTGTTTACACCTACCGCCAAAATGCCAACCCGCACGCAAAGCGGTACCAAAAGGCAACCTCAAAAATGTTCTATAAGGGCATCAACATGCTATCAGACATTAAACTGGAGAACGGCACTGCCGATTTCAGGCTGATGGATGAAAAGGTTGTAAAGCAGCTAACGCAGATAGACGAGTACGAGATCTTTTTACGCGGCATTATCAAATGGACTGGTTACAAACAACTCGGCATCCCATACACCCCATCTAAAAGGCATACCGGCGAAGCCAGTTATTCGTTTTTTAAATTGGTTAAACTGGCCTTGCGCAGCATCATGACGTTTAGCGCACGCCCGCTATACATTGTTAGCGGCATCGGCTTAACATTTTCGGCCCTGGCTATTTTGTATATCCCGTATGTGCTCATTAGCTATTTAACCGGTGAAGCGGTTACCGGCTGGGCATCCATTATGGCAACTATCGCGTTTTTTGGCGGCCTGCAATTATTGGTGTTGGGTATTATAGGTATGTATGTAGGTAAAATATTCATGCAATCGAAACATCGCCCTACTTACATCATCCGTTCTACAAACCTTATGCTGGTAAATAATGATCTTATTAGGGTTTGATGTAGAGGAATTTGATATGCCATTGGAGTACGGCAAATCGCTTCCTTTTGATGAACAGTTAGCCATTTCAACCAGTGGCACAATTAAAGTGCTGGATGTATTGAAGGCCGCAGGCATAAAAGCCACGTTTTTTTGCACCGCTAATTATGCCATCCACAAGCCGGATATCATTCGTGCTATTGTTGAGAAAGGCCACGAAATAGCCTCGCATGGGTACTACCATTCCGATTTTAAACCCAAGCATCTAAAACAGTCCAAACTCAAGCTCGAGGAGATCTCGGGCACGCCGGTAACCGGTTTCCGCATGGCGCGGATGATGCCTGTAGATGAGGCGGAGATAGAGAAGGCGGGGTACGCCTACAACTCATCCCTCAACCCTACCTGGCTGCCGGGCCGATACAATAACTTTGATAAACCGCGCACCTGGTTTTACGACCATAACGTATTGCAGATCCCGGCATCGGTATCGCCGCTAATAAGGATCCCGCTTTTTTGGCTCAGCTTCCATAACCTGCCCATGCCGCTTATTAAATGGCTTTGCGGAGATGCTTATAAAAAAGATGGTTATCTCAACCTTTACTTTCACCCCTGGGAATTTACCGACCTTAGCGATAAAGACAAACTTGGCCTGCCCGGATATGTCACCAAAAACTCGGGCGAGCCCTTCATAAATCGACTGAAAGATTTTATAGGCTGGGCGCAAGCAAAGGGTTACACCTTTGGCCGGACTGGCGATTTTGCGGATGGTATCAACGGGCGATAAGTATAACCGCAAATCCCTTTCAGCATTCTCATTTAAAATTGTCAATTTAGTTTGTAGATTTAGCATCTCAATATAACCCGTTTATGAAAAACACACTTGTTTCAAAGCCAGGGGCACTTGCCCTCTTTTTTGGCATCAGCCTTATGGCGTTAACATTAATTTGTGGTATAAAGGCTTCGGCACAAACCCATGCAATGGCTAAAGACCCTGACGTTATTGGCCGCTGGGATATCACCATGGAGAAAGACGGCAAAAGCATCCCATCGTGGTTAGAGGTTCAAAAATCGGGAACGCATACGCTTATCGGCCGTTTTACCTATGCTTTTGGTAGTGCACGCCCTATCTCTGAAGTAAAACCTAATGGCGGCAAGTTTAGTTTTTCTATCCCGCCACAATGGGAAGAAGGTACCCGCAACATGGATTTTGAATTTGAAGTAAGCGGCAACACCCTTAAAGGCGCTATGGTTTATACCGATGGCAAAAGCTACAGCTTTACCGGCGTACGCGCGCCGTTACTTATCCGCACCAAAGCACCTGTTTGGGGCAAACCAATTCGTTTATTTAACGGTAAGGATACCAAAGGCTTCCATACCGATGGTAAGAACCAGTGGATTGTAGAGAATGGCATTTTACGCAGCCTTAAATCGGGCGCTAACTTAATCAGCGATCAAAAATTTAACGACTTTAAACTGCACATCGAGTTCCGTTACAAACAGGGCAGCAACAGCGGCGTTTACCTGCGCGGGCGTTACGAGATCCAGGTGATAGATACCAAAAGCGGCGAGCCCGAGCCTATCAACAACCAGTTCAGTTCGGTATACGGCTTTTTGCCGCCAAATAAAATGATGGCTAAAAATGCCGGCGAATGGCAGTCGTATGATATTACTTTGGTTGGCCGTATGATCACCCTTTCGGCTAACGGCACAGAGGTTATTACCCGTCAAATTATACCGGGCCTTACCGGTGGCGCTATGGATAGTAAGGAAGGCGAACCGGGCCCGCTGTTTATCCAGGGCGACCACGGCCCTATCGATTACCGCAACATCATCATTACACCGGCTAAGTAACCTGCCGACTGTACACTTATTAGCTATATTTATGAAAAGGCTGTCTGTTTTTTAGACAGCCTTTTCTGTTTTCTGTACAGCAAATAAATGATTTTAACTAAAATGAGTGGGGGGTATAAAATACTGGCATAGATTTGGATAAACCAATAATATGAAAATAGTACATATCAAAACAAACAGCACCGTTAAAAAAATAGAAGCTAAAGTGGTAAGCCTATTTAAACAAAAAGCTTTTTGCCTAAAAACTTTTAATCAATTGCAATTTACGGGCTTTATCGCCTGATCTATATATACCATATTACTATGGAAACGAGCTTCTTACAAGAGGCTTTTTTTATTAGCGAATAATTATGAAATCTGAACTAAGCATATCATACTACTGCTTTAACAACGCCTGCTTTGGCTCGGTGTATAATCATAAATATGCGCTTGTGCTATCACTCCCCTACGTGCTATCTACCTTTCACCAAAAGCATACCTGCCTGCTGTGCTGTTCAGAATTGATCTCCCTCGTAGACCTTGATATTAAACAAGTAGGGGCAATGGTTTATCGTTAGCGGCTTAATTACTGCACCTCATCCAATTGAATAACCACACTGGTATGAAAAGCGCTCACCTGCGGGTTGATGCCTACATTCATTAAAAAGTCGCCTTTATATTTAGGTTCGGTTTCTAAAACCGTACCCGTACCCGGGTAAAGGTTTATTTCTTTCACAGAATAGGTTTTTGTAGCGTCGAGGCCTTTGAAGCGTATCGGAGCTTTGGCACCCGCGTTATAGCGGTTATTCACCAAATAGTTAAACACCACTGCTTTTGATTTTGAATCGTTCACATACATCAGCGATGCTACATCGTTTACCCATGGGCTTTGCAGGCGGTACTGGTCGCCGTGCCAGATCACATCTTTAAGTCCGTTGTAATTTTTAAGGGCAATGTGCGCATAAGCCAGCTCCTGCTCGTTTAGTTTACTCACCACAATATCAAAACCCATTTTGCCCATCATAGCCACATCTATCTTAAATTTAAGCGGCTGTTTCCCCCAATCTGTAATGTGGTTAGAGCTGGCTATGGCCGGGAAGAAATAAGAATACTCCCATTGGATGAACACCCGCTCCAGCGGGTCGGTGTTATCGCTCGGCCAGTATTCGGTAAAGTATTTAAGCGCACCATAATCCACACGGCCACCACCGCCAGAGCAGAGCATCAACGGCACTTTTGGATATTTAGCCCGCACCCGGTCTAAAACTTTATACAACCCGCGCACATAATCGGTATACAAATGCGATTGATCTTTCTTTAAATATTGCGAATTAGCATTGTAAATAACCGCGTTGCAATCCCATTTAATATAAGCCAGCGAAGGGTTTTTGATGAACAAATTATCCACCACGCCGAAAACAAAATCCTGCACCTTGGGGTTCGTCAGGTCCAGCACCAACTGGTTACGGAAATACTTTTCAGGGCGGCCGCTTTCTTTGATCACCCAATCCGGGTGGGCTTTGTAAAGGTCGCTGGCGGGGTTAACCATTTCAGGCTCTATCCAGATCCCGAACTTTACGCCATTGGCATCCGCTTCCTTCACCAACGCGCTAATGCCGTTTGGCAGTTTCAGTTTGTTTTCCTGCCAGTCGCCAAGCCCCGCGTTATCGCCGTTACGGGGGTGGTTATTACCAAACCAGCCGTCGTCAAGCAAAAACATGTCAACACCAAGTTTTTTGGTATCCTTAAACAGCTGCGCCAGTTTAGTTTCGTTAAAATCGAAGTAGGTAGATTCCCAGTTGTTCAGCAGCGTAAGCCTGCTGCCCTCGCCATCCACAATTTTATACTTGCGTGCCCAACGGTGCATTTTGCGGCTGGCATCGCCCGTACCGTGTTCGCTGTAGGTATAAACCAGGGCGGGGGTAACAAAGTCTTCGTTAGGTTTTAGGTGATATTCGGCAGCGGCGTTGTTGATACCGGCTATTAGCCTTAAATAGTTTGAGGGCTCGGGGCTCAGCTCAAAATCCAATCTAAAATTCCCCGACCATTCCAGCGAGCCCAGCAACACTTTGCCCTCATCCTCGGTAGCGGGCTTATCCATCGAGATAATAAAAGTCGACGGCTGGTACAAGTTGGCACGCGTACCCAGTTTGCTATCGATGGTTTTGATGCCATGGGTAAGTTTGCTTTCCTCGGGTTTCATTTCTGACGCCCAGTTGCCGTGGTATTGTTTCAGCCAAAAACCATCAGCCTTAAAATTAAGGTTGGCCGATCCGAATTTGTTCAGCGTTACCACGCCCTTCTCATTATGCTTGATAACACTCCATTGCTCGGTAACGTCCTCCTTAAAAAAGGTTTTATAATACAGCTTCACCTCAAACGGATAAGCGGGGTCTTTAAGGGTTACGGTTAACAGCGATACGTTATCGTCCACCTTGGTTACAGCGTGACTAACATATTGCAGGTCCAGCGATTTATTGCCATCGGCATGGGTAACCGTAATGGCAGGCTCTGCCAGGTTAGCCGAACCCGACGGCGTGTAAGCATCATCCAATATCCCCGAATCATCATTCGGTTTATACATTTTGGCGATGCCTGCGTACCCCTTAGCATCGTTAAGCTTCGCACCAAAATAAACCATCTTTAGGTTTTTGCCGGCATCGGTTTGTAGCACCAGAGCATTATGCTGCGTTTCTACCGCAATGGTTACAACTTGTGCTTTAGCGAATATAGAGGCCGCCATAAGGCATGCGGTGAACAGGTAATTTTTGCTTCTCACGATAAATTAATTGGTTGTATTGGCTTAGGCAATATTACGGTAAAGTAATTTGGAATTATTGCGCACCATTAAATTTATGGTTTTTGCACAACATTTTACCAACATCGTTTATTAAACCGGTGGGTAAATGTACAGGTGGTAGCCAAAATTTAGCATGGATAAAATAAATAAACAGATGGAGATTCTTACTATTTTGCACCCGCCATGATACGACAAGCTACCCCCGCCGACGCTCCTTCCATATCCCGGTTGATCATATTAGCCATGGGCAAGCTTGCCGCCAAGTTTGCCAACAGCTATGATCCCGCAAAACCACTGGAGTTATTTGAACGCTTCGCAAAGCTAACCGATAACCAATATAGTTATACCAATATTTTGGTTTGGGACGAGCAAGGCGAAGCCGCAGGCATGATCATTGCCTATGATGGCGCCAAGATTAATGAACTGCGCAAACCTTTCCTGGATTATACCCGTAGCCAACTTGGCTTTACCGGCACGCCTGAAGACGAAACCCAACCCGGCGAATATTACATCGACTGCCTCGCCGTAAACCCCGATAAGCAGGGCAAAGGCATCGCCAAAAAATTGATCACCGCCTTATTTAACCGCGCCGCGGAATTGGGGCATGATACCGTTGGCCTGCTGGTAAGTAAAGGCAACGATAAAGCCAAAAGGCTTTATATCGATTTGGGTTTTGAAGAGCAGGGCGAAAAGCAATTGCTGGGCGGTTTACACTATCATTTGCAATATAAAATACCTGCATAGCTTAAGTATGGGGCGTTCTGTCTTACCTTTTTAGATCTCTTGTCTGTCATCAAAATTTTTATTGATTGATAATTAACACCTTAAGTTATAAACCCTAAAATCAGACAATAATACTTCAAACAACATGCAATATCCGGGCATTTTTAAACGTCTTTATAAGACATCGCCTTACAACTACCACCAATATGAAACACAAAATTAAACTGCCCGATGGAACCGCACACCTTATAGAAATTACAAGCGCATATTTTAAAACCTGGCACGTATGGAACGTGAAGTTCGCCGATGGCAAAGCCGCCATGCTGTTTAAACTTGGCAGCGAATGGATGCAGCGCAACGAAGATTTTTTAGACGAGCAGATCCTGAATGCCATAGGCAAGCGGATAGATAGTGTTTTGATAAGAAGGAAAATGGCTTTCTAAGGCGTATCTTTATAATACTTAGCAGATCCTCACCTGGCAAACATGCCGACAACTTAACTAATATTGGGTACCCCGATACTTTTGCCACAAAACAAATTTTTGGGTTGTATCAACCGTTATTGCTTTGGCCCGGGAGAAAGCACAGCGCAAACACTATCCCCTGTCGTAATAAGTTTAGCTTTACCGTTGGCACTATTTACGAAAACACAAAAATCCCTTTGCAAAAATGGTTCTTAGCTACTTACATATTAGCAGTACGTAGTAAAGGAATAAGCAGTTTACAATTAGCCGCATGGTTAGGTGTAACGCAAACTCCAAAGCCAACCCGAGTCGAAAAATGTCCGAAAAATGTAACGAAAAATAGGATGTCCCATTCTGTCCCATTCAAAGACCAATTTGCACTGCTAATGCAACCTTCCAGGCCGAACCAAAGTCGAAAAAATGACGAAAAAAAGTGATAAAATAGGGTGTCCCATTCCGTCCCATTCAGAAACCAGTGAGACACCCTTTTAATTTTTTAAATATCTTATAATCAATTATTTATAATTTTGATTTGACTATTTTACCAAAAGGTCAAACAATTAAATAATTCACTATCAACACATTAACAAAAATTTCTAATTTGTGTAATATTTAGTGGGACGCCCCGGGCCAAAACAGTAAAATCAATTGCTTGGCGGCGGCGTTGTTACTACACCTTTTACTACTCAAAAAATACCGTTATACTTGTATAACATTACCACCCTGCTGCATGACTAACGTACCATTAGCCGAATTAAAGGCTTGCCCTGTGAGATGTTCCCGATGATCAGCTGGAACGGCTGCTGACCCACGGCGAAGTGCCGGAAGCCGAAGAAGGCGAAGAATCTATGGCGATAAGCTTTGTACACAAATATTTAAACGAATTGTAATAACATAAGGGGCTGTGTACTCACCGTCTATCATAAAAACAAAGGCCGGTAGCTCTCACAACTAACCGGCCTTCTCATTAAAACAAATCGCCCCAAACTATTTAGAGTATATAAAACACTTTTGATTTATTAAACGATGCACCATTTGCAGGTTCTTCTTGCTTGTAGTTCTCTTTCAGCATTTGTTTGATATCACGCTCGATAGTGCGCGATATAGTAGTGGTTGGGGTATCTGTAGGTTTGTTCTCAAACGGATCCTGCAGGTGGATGGCCATGTTCTCTATCAAAAAGAACGACGATGCTATAGCAATAACCAAAGGCACTTCTATCACACCAAAAAATTCTATCAAACCAAACGGTAGCAACAACACAAACAGCAATACCGACAGGTGGATGTACACACTATACGTAGCCGGGAATACGGTATTCTTGATGCGTTCGCAACCACCCATTTCGTTACTGAAACGGGTTAAAGTCTCATCTATAGCAACCTGTTGAAACTCGTTTATCCAACCCAATTTGTAGGCGCTACGCAGGTCGGCCGACTGTAGTTCTAACAAGCCCATGGGCACGTTATCATACCGTTTTAAATGCTCCATATCTTCTTCACTTAGCAAACGTTCAAGGCCTTGTAAAGAGTCCTCTTTACGTAAGTGATGGCTCAGGCTGTAGCACCAGGCTATCTGGCGTTTGGCCATTTTTTCGCAGAATGCTTTTTGCTCGTGCTCGGCGTAAGGTGTGTCAACAAAGGTTAACAACTGGCGGGTTAAGCTGCGGGTATCGTTAACAATAGCGCCCCAAAGGGTACGGGCTTCCCACCAACGGTCGTAGGCCTGGTTAGATTTAAAGGCCAGCAGCAGCGATATTACCGTACCCAAAATGGTAGGCACTGCAATGGGTATAGAAATACGGGTAAAATGGAACGTACTGTACATAATGGCGATAAATACCGAGTACACGGTTACCAGCAGTACCTCTTTTTTGATTTTCCCAAAGATGTAGGTTACGGGGATATTTTCTTTTAATAACATAATGGCAGATGTTTTAGGGGTTATACTTCTAACAATTCTTCGTGCTGTTGCGCGGGCACGGCAGCTTTTTGTTCAAGCATCATTTTAGCATAGTCGCCTTTAGGCACATTAATTACCGGCAGGCCCGAACGTTTGATCAACAGACCAGGGTCGACACTTGATTGATGGATGGGTGTAAACGTATAGCTGTCGCTTTCCAATACCATATCCACATCGTTATGTTCAATAAAGTCTTTAAACATGCTTAGCGTGCTGCCATACAAGAAATCGATCTGGATGTTTTGGATATGCGGATACTGGGCACGCAGCACATTGCAGTAGCGGTAAAACTCGTCGCTTACTTTTTCGTACTCGCGGCTGCGGCGGCTTAACATCAGCAGGTCGCTGTACGAATCTGACAGCTTAAACACGTGTACAAATACAAGTTTCAATTCCTCGTTCTTAAATTGCCTGCAAATGGCGTGGATGCTATCTAAAGATGTTGCCTGGTAGTCGGTTGGGATTAATATCGTTTTCATAGGTAGATGCTTTAAGTTTAACATTTTGTTATTTGCTTATTACAATACTACCTCGCACCCATTAAAATGAATTAAGAGCCCTATTAGAAGTTTATTAGAATGCGGGTTTTTTTGTCAACATAAAACACTGACTATCAATACATAAAATGCAAATGAATGTTGTTATATAAGATACAGGGATAACTTATTAGAAAGTTATTAGAAATACTTTGCTATGTTTTTGGCTTTGTGCTTTAAATCCCCTCTTGAGAGGGGCGCGGATGGCTGTGTGTGGCAGGGGTGTGTTCTGCGTATGGAAAGGATATACCAATCCAAGTTCGCGCGTAGAGACACACCCATAGGCCCCCTCAAGAAGGGAACTAAGAAGCCACCGGCAGTATGATTTGGATCTCCGTCCCCACCTGTTCTTCCGAGCGGATGCCGATAGTGCCTTTATGTAGGCGAATGATATTCAGTGTTAACGGCAGGCCTATGCCATGCCCCTTAAACTCTCCTGTATTTGATGCCCGAAAGAACGGCTCGAAGATGTGTTGCTGCTCCTGTTCGGGGATGCCAATACCTTTATCGCTTACTTTGATAATGATGCGGCCATCCTGCGCGGTAACCTGTACGTTCACCGGGCAGTTGTTAGAATATTTGCAGGCATTGAGCACAATATTACTTATAGCCAGTTGCAGCAGGTTAACGTTGCCCTCGGTATAAAGCAAATTTTCATCATCAGGCAGGGCCGAAAAATCCAGGTCGATAACACTGTTGCGGTCTATCTTTTTCACCGAATCGGCAACGTCCATTACCAATTCATCTACCCGTATTTTTGTCCAGTTTTGTTTTTTACCATCAAAACCTGTTTGCGCCAGGCCAAGCAGACTTGCCAAAATATGTCCAAGTTTTTCGGCTTGGGCCAAAATAGTATTGACAGCCTCCCTGCCGTCTTCGGTCACTTTGTTGCCCATTAAAAGCAATTGCGTTTCGCCGCTGATGATGGCAAGAGGGGTACGTAACTCGTGCGATGCATTGCTTACAAAGTTGTTCTGCGTTTCAAAGGCGGTTTCCAGCCGGGTAAGCATATTATTAAAGGTAATTACCAGTTCGGCAATTTCATCCTTGCCTTTTACATCATCCAGCCGCATGTGCAGGTTATTGGCGCTTATGTTTTTTACACTTTTAATGATATTGCGAACCGGCTGTAACGTATAATAGGAAAAGATCTTACCGGCTACATACGTCATGATGATGGACACTACGAAAATAATAAGCAGCACCCGTTTCAGTTGTTCCAATTCCTTAAAGCCGTATGGGTCATTAGCGGTTACAATAACAATGTACTTTTCTCCATGCACAATAAACAATCCCCCGGCATAAAAATGATTTTCCTCGGTATAACGCTCTTTCTTTTTTGCCAGGATATTTTGATAAAATTCGTCGGGCAGGTCTATTATTTTTGTATAAGCAGGCGATTTAGTAGTATCAATTTTTATTATATATTCCTGCTCGTTCGCTAATTTTTCGAGATACCGGGTACGTACCTGCTTATAGGCTACCGATTCTTTATCCGGGTGGATGTTTGTTTCGGCGGCAAGGTTTACGCGGGCTTCGAGGCGTTTAAAAAAATCCTCGAAGTTAAATTCGGAAACAAAGTAAAATATAGACGCGTTGAGCAACACCAAACCAATAGTAGATATTACTACAAACAGCAAGGTTATTTTAGTTTGAAGCTTCATTCACCTCTTCCTTAAAAATATAGCCCATTCCAAATACGGTGTGGATCAGTTTGGCATCGTAGCCGGTATCTACCTTTTTACGCAGGTAGTTTACGTATACGTCAACCACATTGGTGCCCATGTTAAAATCAATATCCCAAACATTCTCCAGGATCTGGATTCGCGACAACACCATATTTTGGTTTTTAGCGAAATACTCTAACAGGTGATATTCAGTAGCGGTAAGCGATATGGCTTTGCCCGCACGTTTAGCGGTTTTAGATACAGTATCTATCTCCAAATTTGCAACGGTAATTACATTTTTAGGTGCGTTACCAGCCTTGCTACGGCGTACAAGCGTGCGGATTCGGGCCTCCAGCTCGGCAAATTTAAAAGGTTTGGCAAGGTAATCGTCGGCACCGCTGTTTAAGCCGGTTACAATATTTTCTGTACTGTTCAGAGCGGTCAGCATCAGTATGGCAATTCCATCGTCACGTTTGCGAATCTCTTTACAAACCTGGATACCGTTCATAACCGGCAGCATAATATCCAGCAAAATAATATCAAATTTATGCGCCTGCGCCATCTCCAACCCCATAATGCCATCGGCGGCTACGCTTACCTCCATACCGGCGTCGGTTAGGCCACGCACAATTACCGATACCAAGCCCGGTTCATCTTCTACAAGCAGTACTTTCATTTATCTGGGGTAACGCAAAATAGAACCATCCGCCCAAAATAATTGTTTTAACTTACTATGTCGACTAATTTTTGAACAAAGCGCGTTTTGATAGCAAAAAGCTAAAAAAACAAAAAAGTACCACGCACGGTCATCCCCCGATTTCCCGCATGCAGCACTTAATTGTATTAACTAATAAGGTTTAGGTGTTCTTATATTAACGATGTAAAACTACAGCGAGCGTAATAATTTTCACAGGGTGTAAAAACCCTTAAATTAGGTTGTTTTTCACCTATCGGTTTAAACAAAAAGACCCCCGCAATAATTGCGGGGGTCTTTTCAAATATAGTACTATTAATTTTAAGCTGTTTTGCTAAGGGATATAATATCCTCATCTTCAATAACTTGGGCGCAATAACCATCCTGCGTAACCTTTATCATCGCTTCTCCTATCTCCTTAACTTGTGCAAAACTTCCAGGGAACATTGTCCTACCTATTGGATACATCAAAGCAATAAATTTAAAAAGCATATTTACCCGGGTTTGGCCTGATATAGGTTTTATAAAGCCCGGCCTAAAGGCAAAAACCTGCTTAAAGGGCAGTTTCATCAGGTCGTTCTCTGTTTTGTCTTTCACGGCTGCCCAGCCGGTGCCTTTTTCATTACTATCAGTACCCGCGCCGGATACATAGCAGAAGGTCATGTCCGGGTTTAGCGCTGCCAGCGTTTGGGCAACACCAAGCGTAAGCATATATGTGGTTTTAAAGTAATCGTCCTTACTTAATCATACTGACGAGATGCCGAGGCAAAAGTAGCAGGCATCATAACCCATCAACTGGTCTTCAATGGGCATCAAATTATAAAAATCGGTATGGACTATCTCGGTTAGTTTTGGGTGTTTGTAGCCAGATGGTTTACGGTTGATAATGAGCACCGCTTCCACATCCGGGTTTTGTAAGCATTGCAGCATTACGCCCTCGCCTACCATGCCGGTAGCACCTGCTATTATCGCCTTTATTTTTTTGCCTGCCATATTTGTAAATATTTTTTAAACAAGCAAGTAATGGTTTTGTAATACTCAGGCGGGTACGTTAACGGTAACGGTTGTACCCATGCCCAGTGCGGATTGGCAATCTATGGTTCCACGCAAATATTCGATACGGGTTAAGATATTTTTTAACCCGATGCCTTCAAAGCTTCCTGCTTTTGTGGTATCAAAACCTACACCGTTATCTTTTATTACTGCCGTTATTTCATTATCATACCGTTTTAAAGTAATGTCCAGTTGGGTGGCATTGGCATGTTTAATAACGTTGTTGATGGTTTCCTGGATGATGCGGTAAAGCATGGTTTCCACATTGCTTTCCAATTGGTCTTTAAACCCTGTAGTTTCCAGTTTTATTTTGAGGCTGTCGGCGTCTATCTTTTCTATAAACTTTTTCAGGTCGGAAGCAATGCCTGATTTAAGCAGGCTGCTAGGCATCATTTGGTGCGATATCATACGCACTTCCTTACAGCTTTCGTCAACCAGTGCCAACGTATTTTCGGCCAAAAACCTGTCCTCATCACGCTGTAAATTTATTCTTTCGAACAAGCCGTTCAGGTTCATTTTTACTGCGGAGAACAGCTGCCCCACGCCATCGTGCAAATCGGCACCAATACGTTTGCGCTCGTGTTCCTCCGCATCTATCACGGCTTTGGTAAGCGTGTCCTGGTGCTGTAACATTTGGGCTTGCAGCTGTGCTTTTTGCTTTAACTTATTGCGATTGTATACAAGCCCTGCTACTACTAAAGCAACTATCAGCAAGCCTATAATTATAGCAATGGTAGTTGCTTGTTTACTAATGGATAACTTTTGAATGGTGTTCTCTTTATTTAGCAAGGTTATTTTTTGTTCCTTCTTTTCGGTATCAAATTGGGTTTGCATCAGTGCTATCTGCTGGTTGCTTTTCTCGTTGATGAGGTCAACACTCATCGACTGGTACTTCTGATGAGCGGCAAGGCCATTTTTATAATCGCCCAATTGCTCATAAATATTGCTAAGCGCACCCCAGCCCTGCTTTTCGCCTTGCTTATATTTACTTTCCCGGGCGTATTTAAGGCCTTTCAGCATCCAGTCGAGCGCGGGTTTAAATTCCTTTTGATCGGCATAAGCAGCGCTGATGTTCATGTAGGTATCGCTGATGTTCTTTTTATCACCAAAAAACTCATCTATCTTTAGTACCTCTAATTGATACTTTAGACCTTTGTCGTATTGCTTCATGGCCGTGTAGCAATTAGCCATGTTAGAATATACCTGTGACAAGCCGCGCATATCATTATGCTGCTTGCAAAGTATAAAAGCTTCCGCATCGCGGGCAAGGGCTTTATCAAACTTACCGTCCTGCCCGTAAACGTTGGCCAGCAATTGCAGGTTGCTGATAACGATATTGCTTTTATTTACTTTTTTGGCAAGTTCTACGCTTAGCAGCGCATTACGCTCGGCTTCTTTGGAATTTTGATTATCAAAATAAACCAGCGCCAAGTTTCCTAATGAAGTAGCTATACCAACCGTGTCTTTTAGTTTTTCGCGAATGGCTAATGCTGAAAGGTGGTTTTTTATCGCTTCGCTAAAGTTGCCTGTTTGCCAGTAAAATATACCCAGGCCATTTTCGCCTTTGGCTACCCCGAGGGGGAAATTTACTTTTTTGGCTATCTCGATACATTTCTCGCTATAAACCTTCATCGAATCAAACTCTCCCTTGTACGAGCTTTGAATTGATTTAAAGGAATAAACATTGGCAATACCTTTTTGGAAGTTTGTTTTCTGCGCGATAGCCATCGATTGACCTATCATCTTTTCCGCCTGAACGGGGTCCATGCGCTGTAGCTCGAGCGCTATTTTATAGTACAGGTCCGACCGGATGGTATCCGCTTTGGCGCTTGCCAATACCTTTTCTAAACTGTCAACAGTTTTATTTTGGGCAAATCCAAAAACCGGAATGCACAGCAACAGCATCAGTAATAACTTTCTCATTAGGGGAATAAGATTTTATTATTAAAGATATATATTATTGCTATTAATAAAAATATTTACTTACAGAATAATATTTTAATCGACTGACCCTAAGCCTTCTTCATGGTTTGTTTGCGTAGCAGGTTAAGCACTACATAGGCACCTATCAACGCCGGAAAAAACAACAGGAACGACCGTTGAAGCAGCGTAAAAACGGGTATAAAGGCGGCGGGTACTATCTTACCAAATAAGGTAGCTATAAAACCTTCGGCAAAACCGCTACCGCCCGGGGTTGGCGCAAAATAAATCATAAACTGGATCAATATCTGGATAGATATTACCTGTACCAAATTAACACTAAGGCCTAAACCCATCAATAATACCCATTGCAGGCAGTATTTGTTAAGATATAATACCGTTGTAATGAGCAAGCTTAACGGGAATAAATATGGGTGTTTGCGGATGATTACGCTACAGGTCTGTTGATATTTACTAATACTTTGGAATGTGTTATCGGCCCATTTTTCCAGTTTCTCTCTCCGTTTAGGGAAGATCTTTGAAAGGCCCTTAGCTATTTTTTTAATGATGGTACCCACCCAAAGCGGTTTCCAAAAAGCCAGCAGAAATGCCAGCAGAAAAAGCAGGAAAAAGCTGAACCCATATTTAAGCATCGCCGGCACTACACTGCCAACCTCGGTGGTATCCATCAACATAATGGCTATAAACCCTGCCAATGGCATAAAAATCAGCGTAGCACCCAGGTTTAACAAAGTCACCGCGAACGAATCTATAAAAGTTACGCCGTTGCTGGTATAAACAAAGATCTGTGCGGGGCCTGCGCCACCGTGGGCAGGTGTTACAGCGCCCATAAACATATTAGCCACGTTAGCCTTAAAGCTTACCCAGTGCGACACACCCGGCGCCAGTTTACGGATATAAATATGGTTGCGCCAGCTGCCCAGCATCAGATCCACAAAAAGCATTACAAAACAAATGAAAATGTATTTATAGGATATGTGTGATAAGGCCTTTAATGTATCGCCTGTATTGTTGTAAAAGAAAACCACCGCGATAGTAGCTACCGTGATCAGCGCAAACCAAAAAGCACCTTTGATGATCACCTTTCTGTTAAATACGCTTTTCGCGTCCTGCTTCTCGGGCTCTGCGGTATGCTTGGTTATTTGTGTCATTTATAACGGGGCAGTAATAATTAAAATAATGGTTCGCCTTCGGAGCTTTTTGGGGTGATGCCTTTCCATTTCAGGATGCTGTCAAACAAATCGGCAGTACGCATTGGTTTTTCGTCCCAACCCTTTTGGTTATAGATCATCGGTACATGGATGTGGTACCTGTGTAACGAACCATGTGAGCCTTTGTGTTCCGGGTACTCCCAAAAATCGCGCAGGTCGTAACCTAAGGCAGCACTTATCACAATGTCTCCCGCCCTGCGGCTTTGGAACAATTGGTAGATCTGGAATATAGCATCAGGGTAATCGGTATCAAAAGTAGCGGCAAGGATGGCGCGGTGACCCGTAGCTTCTATCTTACCACCGTATTTTAAAACATCGGCAGATTGCGGCTCATAGGTAAACACATCATCTTTAACAGAAATTTTCGCCTTGCCGTCTTTATTATGTACAATGAAGGTTTGCTCTTCATCGCCACGGTAAATGGCAAAATCAACAGCAGGTTCTTTAAGCAATAAAGCTAAACGCCCGGCCCCCATAGCTTCCAAAATACCCTGCTCGCGCAACACGTGGTCGCCCTCGTGGTTCAGGAAGTGGATACTACCGAACGAGTTGCCTGATATCATCACCGCGCATTTCGGGTTGCTTTTCCAAATTACCGGATAGTACACAGATTTTAGCCCGTGGTCGGTCATCCAGTCGGCAAGGTCAAGATGTTTGGTTGTTGGCGTAAGGCCGTGGTCTGATGTCATGATGAACAGGATATCTTCCCATTTGCCCTGCTCCTCTAATTTGGCACGTACTTCGCCCAGGCTGCGGTCGGCAATTTTATAAGCCTCAACCGTACGAGGGTCGCGGATGTGGTGATAATGCGAATCCCAATCAACACTCGGAAATACCGCGAACAGGAAATCAAAATCCTTACCCGAGTTGATCATTTCCATGATGCGTGCATGGCCCTGAATATCTACCGGGTGGTGGCGCAGTTTAAAGTGTGCCCGGGTGTACATCAAACCCTTGCCTTTTTTACCCAGGTCATATTCATCGGGCACGCTGCGGGTTATCATGTTGTACAAGTTGTACGATTCGCCCATTAGCTCAAACAGCGTGGGTTTATCGGCAGGCATATCGGTATTGAACCAGGCGGCTTCGGGGCCGCAATAGCTGCGCATGGCCATTTTGTTAAGGCGGCAGCGTTTAAATTCCTTTTTATCGAACCAGCGAATGCCCGTAATATCCATAGTACCAGGAAAATGCCCGGTTAAAAATGGCAGGTATGCAGGGCCGGTGGTAGATGGGAAACAGGTGGTAGCCTTGCGGTAGGTACCCTCGTCTGTGATCCGTTTGATATTTGGTAGTTCCCCTTGTTCTATCAGTTCAGGTAAAACTTCACTATGGGCGCCGTCGACTAAATAAAACAGCACTCGCTTTTTGCTTTGCATCAGTAGAAAAAAATATATAAAAACCGGCTTTAAAGGGTGTTAAGGCCGATATGAAAATTATGTTTGTAACTGTAAAATAACTAAATATTTATTAATTTTTGGCCGCCAACCTGCAACTATTATACATACTTTAAAAACCGGATAGTAGCGCAACTTTTGAAATTTTTAGTTATAAGCAAGCAGTTTAGCGATGCCAATAACACCGCGTTTAACCCAACTGGTGCAACAGGAGTGGTACCGGCCTACAAATTGACTAATCTGGCGTTTAACTATAGTTTCCTGAGAAACTACCACGTTAATTTCAACATCAACAACCTTACCGATCAGAAATACTTTACCCGCCGGATAAACATGTATCCCGGCCCCGGTATTTTGCTCGGCGATGGTATCTCGTTTAGCATTAGTTTGGGTGTGAAGCTGTAAGCCCCCAGCCCCTATAGGGGAATTTTGAATGCAAAAGGCCAATCTCAAATGAGATTGGTCTTTTTAATATTTTATAATGATTTTCAAAAACTCCGCCTTTAGCTAACGGAGACCAGGGAGCTTTCTACAAATGTTTCTTCACTATCCCATATAAATCATCAAGGTTAAATGGTTTTTTGAGGTATCCGTCAGATAATCCGGCTTCGGCTATTTCGGCGATGTTGCTTACTGCCGATACGATGATAACGGGGATATGCTTTGTTTTAGGATCTGATTTTAGCGCACGGCTTAATTGCTGGCCGTTTGCATCACTTTTCCATTCGGTTAGCCAGTTGTCTATCATGATCAGGTCAGGCTTGTGTTGGTCCAACGATTTTAGTATACGGGAATTATCAGAAGAGATCACTTCATACCCCTCGATTTCCAGCGCGAGCGTAACCGTGTCCCTTATATCTTTATCATCTTCAATTACTAAAATCCTCTTAGCCATAGCTTCAATCAATATTGCTTTTCAATTATAACAGTAAATTATAATTATTGTTTATGTTGATACAAGCAAAAATGCCTTAAATTAAGCGTGTAAGTATTTTCACATCGGCAGGCGTTTCTAAAAGCGCCGGGGAGATATGTACAAAGTATTTGTAGTGAGGGGCTTCCATATGGCGGATTAATGCATCCTCATCTGCCCATTCCTCTTCTATAACATATTTGGTAGGCTCATCCTTATACTGGTAAAGTTCGTAGGCCAGGCAGCCTTCTTCCTTTAAAGATGCTTCTACCAATTTCTTCAACTCTGTATCAAACGCTCCCTCTGCATCTTTTTTGCAGTGTATAGAGGCAAGTAAGCTAATGCTCATATTGTATCTGTTAATATGGTAATATAAGCTTAATTATTAAGTTATTGTTTATTTGACTATTGTAATTTTATTTATACAAAGTGTGTTTGCGGGATGTTTAGGGGCATTAATTACGGATGATTTTTAGCAAGGCGACGAGTTTACCCACCCGGTCATTGCTTCGCCCGACCAACTTCCTTTCGCTACACGGAAGGGGGGGGAGGTAAAAAAAAATTGTTCCCTTTATTTCTTACTCTCCTTAAAAAGTAGAGAGGGTCGGCAAGCGTATCGATGTCGGGGTGAGTAAACTCACCAAGTAACAAACAATTATATGCTCCCGTCCAAATTAAAGCAATTGCGGCAGCGGGCTTCGTAGCTTTCTTTCTCGCCTAACAGGATCCGGCTTTCGTTGGGTACCAAACGGTACGAGTACATAGCCTGTTGCCCACATTTTACGCATACTGCATGCAGCTTGGTAATAGAATCTGCCATGGCCATTATTTGGGGCATAGTGCCAAACGGCCGGCCCTTAAAATCCATATCTAAACCGGCCACAATTACGCGGATCCCGGCATCGGCAAGGGTTTGGCAAACTGAAGGAAGCTCGTCATCAAAAAACTGGGCTTCGTCAATCCCAACCATTTGGATGTGGCTTGCCAGTGGCAAAATTTCGGCGGCTTTAGTAACTGCTTTAGAAGGGATAGAATTGAGGTTATGCGACACAAGGGCACTTTTATCGTAGCGCTTATCGGCCACCGGGCTAAAAATCTCCACATTTACTTTTGCTATCCGCGCGCGGTTAACCCGCCTGATCAACTCTTCGGTTTTACCCGAAAACATTGATCCACAGACCACTTCCAAACTCCCGCCAATCTCATTTCGCCTCTTAAAAACTTCCTCGGTGTACAAACGCTCAAAACTTTAGTGAAGGGCTAATATCAGAATTTTATGCTATTTTTGGTGAGCAATTTCCTAACATTAAAGCCATGAAGCAGCAGGAAGTATTTAAAAAGACCGGCGCAATAATAAAAGAACTTAACGAGCAATATGAGTACCTGCAAAGCACTGTAGATAACCTTAACGACCTTGAACTTGAACTTTTTGTTGCCAACACCCACTTTTTAAAAGACCACGCCGAAATTTTAAGGAAACTGAACCTGCAAAAGGCACAGCTACAGCATACATTGCCACCACACGTGGAGGAAAAAAAGCTGGACCTGCAAAAACCTGCAGAACTGAGGCCCGAACCTGTAAAGCCCGTTATAGTAGAAATAAAGAGGCCAAGCACCTACGAACCTAAATATTTTGAACCGCTTGTGCACCAGGCGAGGCCGGTGATTGAACGCACACTGTTTAAACCCGAAAAACCTGTTGAACAAAAGCCTCTACAAATAGAGATAACCCCGGTTGAGGACAAACAGCCAACTCCGCACGTAGACCTGAGCAGCGGTAACGGTAAAGACAGCTACACGTTTGAACGCGAGGAGCCGGAAATTATTAAGCATCATTTGATCCTGGATGAAACTGATGACCGGGATGAGGAAGATGAAGCCCCGGTTGTATTACCCGAGAAAAAGGAAGTGTCAAAAACCAATGCGGTTACCATGGAGAACATCCTGGATGGTGAGATCATCAATACCGACGACGAAACGCAAGAACCCAACATAGTACCAACCAACCCCGAGCCGGTTATTGATAATGCACTAAAAGTTAAGGAAGAAGAACCTGCTCCTGCTCCTGCACCCACTCCCGAACCTGTTAAGGAAACCAAGCCGCTTTCGTTTAACGAGCGGATGTCGGCACAGTTGAAGGGCAACCAGGTCGCTACAAGCCTGGAGCCTGTTGAAGCACCGATAAAAGATATTAAAGCGGCCATCAGCCTGAATGATAAACTACTTTTTGTGAAAGACCTTTTTAACGGCTACAGCCTTGCCTATAGTGAAGCCATTGAGATAGTGAACCGCTTCGCCAATTTTGAAGAGGCCGACCGCTTCCTAAAAACCAACTACGTTACCAAAAACAACTGGGAAGGTAAAAAGGCTACTATGGATAAGTTTTACGCGTTGCTGAAAAGGCGTTACACGTAATTCGGCAATACCTCCTTTGTTATTAAAACCTGTCTGTTGATAATCCCATTCGGTTAGAATCCAGCTTGAGCAGGATGAATAGCAGGATGGTAAAACTCCATAACGAAGATCCACCGTAACTAATAAATGGTAGCGGGATTCCGATCACAGGCATATAACCGATAGCCATCGCTATATTGATAATAACGTGGCAAAAGATAATGGATGCGACCCCGTAGCCATAGATACGCGAGAACGGCGCGCGCTGTCGCTCGGCAATTACAATAATACGCAACAGCAGGAACAGGTATAAACCCAGCACCACAACCGAGCCTGCAAAACCCCACTCCTCGCCTACGGTGCAGAATATAAAGTCGGTGCTTTGCTCGGGTACAAAGGCGTATTTAGTTTGGGTGCCTTGCAGATACCCCTTACCCCATACACGGCCGGACCCTATGGCAATTTTAGATTGGTTTTGGTTGTAACCCACGCCACGCAGATCTTTACTCAGGCCCAAAACCTCATCGATACGTACGCGCTGGTGTGGTTTTAAACCATGCAGGTATAGCGGCTTCGCTACAAACACAAAACCGATGGCTACTACCAACCCGATGATAACTCCGGTGGCAAACTTGCGGTTGCGGCCAAACATAAACAGCAGCAGGGCTGCTATAATTATTATGGCGATGATGATATACCAAACACTTACCAATAATGCCGATATAAACAAAGCCACCAATAAACCAATAATGATTAGGAAATAAACCGATAACCCCTCGCGGTAAAGCACCAAAATCAAGGAGCAAAACACCAAAGTAGACCCGTCATCGGGCTGCATTTTGATGAGCAGCATGGGAAGGAAGATAATTCCGCCCGCTATCAGGAACGATTTTGGATCGGTTACTTTTACGTTGGTAGCGCTAAGGTATCGCGCCAGCAGTAAACAGGTGGCAAATTTGGCAAACTCAGATGGTTGCAGCCTAAAACCGCCCCCCATATCAATCCAGGCCTGGTTACCGCCCACATTACGGCCCGCAACAAGCACAACCAAAAGTAGCAGCACCGTAACGACGTAAAACACCGGCGCGAGTGCCGACAGGAAACGGCTTTCCAGCAAAAGGATAACCGTACCAATAACCAGCGCCGACATAATGTAAATAAATTGCTTCCCGTATTGGGTATCCATATCAAAAATACTCCGATGGTTTTCATCGAACACCGCCGCGTGGATGTTGAACCAGCCAATGGTACACAGCGCCAAATAAAGTAGCACCGTTAACCAGTCCACGTTAAAAAAGAAGCTCCGTTGGTTATTCATCGCCCCTCCTTTTTGGCAGCAAGGCGGTTAACTTATTCTGTTGGGCATTTTTTGCCGATTTAAGTTTGCTTACAGAATCTATAGCAGCTTTTTTTACAGAGTCGGCAGTGGCTTTTCTAATACTATCAGCTTTAATTCTTGCCTTATCGACAGGTTTTACGATGATGGCAGGCAACAGGTTTTTCTTGATGTAATACTCCGGATAAATGCCCGACGGACGTTTGGAGATACTTCCCTTTAAATATTGTTCAACAATAAAGCTGGCTATAGGCCCAGCCCAGGTACCGCCATCGCCGGAATTTTCTACTACAACCGCTATGGCTATCTTAGGGTTATCACGTGGTGCAAATGCCACAAATAACGAGTGGTTTTTACCATGCGGATTTTGTGCCGTACCTGTTTTACCGCACATCACAATCCCCGGTATTTTAGAGCCTTGCCCCGTACCATAATCAACCACACTTTGCATCCCGTTTATAACAGGTTCAAAATACTGGGCATCAATACCTACATAATTTTTAACTGTATATTCCTTTTTAATTACCTGCTTATCTCCTATGGCCTTTATGAGGTGGGGTTTATAGTAAAACCCATGGTTAGCAATGGTAGCCTCGATATTTGCCAACTGTAACGGTGTGGCCAGTAATTCTCCCTGGCCAATGGCTAACGATGCTACCGTGGTAGAACGCCAGCCGCCGCGATGATAGATCTTATCATAATAATTAGCGGTAGGTACAAGTCCCTTGCCTTCGCTCGGGATATCAACCCCTAAACGTTCACCAAAACCAAACTTGTTTACATTGGCTTTCCAGCTGGTGTAACTGGCATCGGTATTTTTACCCCCCTGCGCGTTTAGCACCTTGGCAAATACCATATTAAAATATCCGTTACAAGAACCGGCAATGGCACCTGCCAAATTAACCGTGCCATGCACGTGCGTACATTTAACCCTATGGTTGCCGGCCATATAATAGCCTATGCAATTGTAAGTATCGGTTGGTTTAATAATTCCTTCCTGCAAACCTATCAAAGCGCTTAGCGGCTTAAATGAAGAGCCCGGAGGATAATAAGCCTGTACCGGCCTTGTAAAAAATGGCTTATACGGGTCTTTGTATAACGCGGCTGCATTGTTTCCGCGCTGGCGGCCTACAAGCAAATTAGGATCATACGTTGGGCTGCTTACAAAGCAAAGTATTTCGCCGGTTGATGGCTCAATGGCTACAATACTGCCAACCTTGTTTGTCATTAGCTTTTCGCCCAGTTTTTGGATGGTCATATCCAATGACGAGATCAGACGCTCGCCGGCTACTGCCGATGTATCGAAAGCACCATTGGCATATTTGCCTTTGCGCACGTTGCGCGAATCTACCATCATATTCTCTACACCGCGCTGCCCACGCAAAACCGTTTCGTATGATTTTTCTACCCCGGTAATGCCCACATAATCACCCGGTCTGTAGTACCCGTTAGATCTTTTAATAATGGCATCCGTGGCCTCACCAATGTAACCAAGAAATTGCGCGGCGGCAGTATCCGGATAGGTACGTAGCGAGCGTTGCTGAGTATCAAAACCGGGAAATTCCGACAAGCGTTCCTGGAAGGCGGCGTACTGCTCTACCGTTACCTGTTTCTCAAAAACCGAAGTGCGGTACGGCGAGTACTTGCGGGCCTTGATCATGCGCTTATCATAACCTTCCCGGTCAATGCCTAATAACTTGCAAAACTCAACGGTGTCAAATTCTTTAACTTGTTTGGGTACAACGGTAATGTCGTAAACGGGTTCGTTCTGCACCATTATTTTGCCGGTACGGTCAAGGATGGGGCCGCGGGCCGGGTACTTTACAAATTTACGTACAACGTTTTGGCTAGCGTATAAAGCGTAGCGGTCATCTACCACCTGGATATAAAACAAACGGGCAAGCAGCACCAGTATCAATGTGATAAAAATGCCGGCAATAACGTACCTCCGCTCAAAAAAACTATTCATTATTTACGCTCTTTCTTTCTGAAAAACAATAAGCCCGAAACCAGCATCAAA
Source organism: Mucilaginibacter aurantiaciroseus (assembly GCF_024055595.1). Taxonomy (GTDB): domain Bacteria; phylum Bacteroidota; class Bacteroidia; order Sphingobacteriales; family Sphingobacteriaceae; genus Mucilaginibacter; species Mucilaginibacter aurantiaciroseus. The sequence goes on along the minus strand of NZ_JAMXOF010000001.1, from coordinate 241,573 downwards.
AATACTGTAAATATTGAACTGAATATAAACCGGCTTAGTGTGTAATCTATCTCATCAAACCTAAAAACTTCGAGGTTGAACAGAAAGAAATGGTGAAAAAGAGTGAGGATAAGCGCATAAGTAAAAAACCACCTGAAACCCATAATGCTCAGCGTAGGCTCGGGCTCGTTATCAAACCCATCTTTTTGTACCGTTATGCTGATGAACATTATCCTAACCAATGCCAGCAAAGTACACGATGCAGCATGCAGGCCCGGTGTATCATAAAAAGAATCTATGGTTAAACCCAGTACAAACGCCAGCGCGAAAAGCACCACGTTTGGCGTTTCGAACGGCAGCAACAGTATGAACAAGATGTACAGGTATGGAGTAGAAAGATTATACAACGAAATATTTTTCAGCAGGAAAACCTGCAGCGCTACCAGCACTACAAAACGGATAAGATTTATGATCAGGATCCTACTCATCGGCTTTTTTCTCCTGTGCTTCTAAAGTGGTCTGCTCTAAGGCAAATTTATTAATTACAACGTCTACGTATTCCAGTTTGCCAAAATCAACCGAAAGGGCAACTTCCATGTTCAGGAAAAAGCCGCCGCCTTTGGCGTTTAGCTTACTTACCTTACCAATTGGGATTCCCGCAGGGAATAAAGATAACTCTGACGTAACCACCAACTCGCCAACTTTTGGTTGGGCATTGTTTGATACATCTACCAGTAAACCTTTGTGCGGGTCCATATCTTCGCCCCATTGTAAATAGCCAATGGCTTTGTTTGTAGCCAGCATTGCACTAAAGCGCGAATCTTTATGCAGCAATGATTGTACGATAGATAAATGCTCGCCCACAAAAACAACCTTGCCCACTACCCCATCGGCAGAGGTTACACCCATACCTTTAGCTATGCCATCTTTACTGCCGCGACTGATAGTCAAATAATTATTACGCTTGTTTACCGAATTACTGATAACCTGCGCAGGAATGTAAACGTACTGCTGTTTGTAAACCGAATCGGTAACCTGGTGCTTAGATATGGTATCAACATATTTGGATGAACACAATTCGTTCCGTAATTCGGCATTCTCTTTGGCAAGCTTATCATTAACTTCTTTGAGGCTTAAGTAACCCTTAAATTCATCCGCTTTAGCGTACAAATTGCCGGTTACCTGGTTAGTGCTGTTGATGAAAGATGCCTTTTGGAAAGAGTTGTACTTAATATAAATGATAAGCGAACTTATCATAAAAATAAGGAACAGGAAGAATGCGTTGTACTTGGTGATAAATATCAGGAGGTTGCGCATCTGTTGGTGAGTGGTTGATTAAGTAAGTGGTGAATGGTTTTCAAAGCGGCCATAACCACTCTCTAATCAACTATTCACCACTCACTAATCCTCTATTGCATTAAAAACTTAAAGTTACCTATATTTTTAAGGGCTGTGCCTGTACCGCGTACTACCGCGCGAAGTGGATCTTCGGCTACGTGTACAGGTAATTTTGTTTTGGCAGCCACACGCTTATCAAGTCCACGTAGTAATGCGCCACCGCCTGTTAGGTAAATACCGGTCTGGTATATATCCGCAGAAAGTTCAGGTGGGGTGATCTCTAACGCTTTTAAGATCGCTTCCTCAATTTTCGAGATCGATTTATCAAGGCAGTGCGCTATTTCGGTGTATGATACGGTGATCTGTTTCGGTACGCCCGTCATCAAATCACGGCCTTGTACGGCGAAATCTGCAGGTGGTTCGCTAAGTTCCGGTAAAGCAGCACCTACTTCAATTTTAATTTTCTCGGCAGTACGGTCACCAATCATGATATTATGCTGGCGACGAATGTATTGTACAATATCAGAGTCGAAGTTATCTCCCGCTACGCGAATAGACTGGTCACAAACGATACCTGATAAAGCGATAACCGCTATCTCGGTAGTACCACCACCAATATCAATGATCATGTTACCCATAGGCTCTTCCACGTCGATACCAATACCTACAGCAGCAGCCATTGGTTCGTAGATCAGGTAAACCTCTTTGGCACCTGCAATTTCGGCGCTATCGCGTACCGCGCGTTTCTCTACCTCGGTAATGCCCGACGGGATACAGATAACCATACGTAATGATGGGAAAAACCATCCTTTACCCTGGTTAATCATTTTGATCATCCCGCGTATCATCAGCTCGGCAGCGTTAAAGTCGGCAATTACACCATCTTTAAGCGGGCGAACGGTACGGATATTATCGTGGGTTTTGCCCTCCATTTGCATAGCCTGGCGGCCAATGGCAATTACTTTGTTTGTTGTACGGTCAAAGGCCACAATAGATGGCTCATCAACAACAACTTTATCATTATGTATGATAAGGGTATTTGCGGTACCCAAATCAATGGCTATCTCTTGTGTGAAAAAATTAAATAAACCCATTTGGCGTTATTTCTATTTAAGCTGGAGTGTGATATTAAAACTATTTTTGGCGACAAATAACACGGCCGCTGTATTCGTGTAAATTAGTAATTAATAACTCAAAATTTTAATAATTCGTATATGTTAGTTATTGGTTAATTAAATGAGTATTTGTCAATTTTATATTTAAAAACAATTTTAGCAACCACTCTCTACTCTCCCAGTAACCATTCACTATTAATGTTTAAAGTGACGCACACCTGTGGTAACCATGGCAATGCCTTTTTGGTTACACATGTTTACCGAATCCTGGTCTTTTATAGAACCACCCGGCTGTAAAACGGCCGTGATACCTGCATTGGCGGCTATCTCCACACAATCAGGAAAAGGGAAGAAAGCATCAGATGCCATCACCGCGCCTTTCAGGTCAAAACCAAAACCTTCGGCCTTGATGATAGCCTGTTTCAAAGAATCTACCCTTGATGTTTGGCCCACACCGCTTGCCATTAACTGATTGTTTTTAGCGAACACGATAGTATTAGATTTGGTATGCTTAACTACTTTATTGGCAAAATGCAAGTCGCGCAGTTCATGCTCGGTCGCTTTTTTATCGGTAACCGAATTCATTTGTGCCGGGCCTTCAACAGTTAGGTCTTTATCCTGTTCTATAACACCGTTCAGCAAGGTTTTAAATTGCTTAAACGGCAGCTCAACCGGCTGGCGAACCAATACAATGCGGTTCTTTTTAGCCGATAACACCTTAACAGCTTCGTCTGTATAAGCCGGTGCTATTAATACCTCGTAAAAGATCTTGTCAATCTCTGTCGCGGTAGCGGCATCAATCTCATCATTAGCGATAATAACACCACCAAAGGCCGAAACTGGGTCGCAAGCCAAAGCATCAATCCAGGCTTGTTTAATTTGCTGGCGCGATGCAATACCGCAAGCGTTAGTATGTTTTAATATAGCGATGGTGGGCTCGGTAAACTCATCTATTAAAGCAACGGCAGCGTCAACATCAACCAGGTTGTTGTATGACAGCTCTTTACCGTTCAGTTTGTTAAACATAGCATCAAGGTTACCGTAAAAAGTACCTTTTTGATGCGGGTTCTCTCCGTAACGTAAAACCTGGCTGCTTTGGATGCTTTGTTTAAAAACAGGCATTGGCTCGCTTTGGTCAAAGTATTGAAAAATATGGGTATCGTAGTTTGATGAGATATTGAATGCTTTTAGAGCGAAACGGCGGCGCTGATCTATAGTGGTGGCGCCCTCCTGTGTTTTTAGGATCTCTTCCAGTTCGCTGTAATCATTTTTAGAAGCAAGGATAACAACATCCTTAAAGTTTTTGGCTGCCGCGCGGATAAGGGAGATACCGCCAATGTCAATCTTCTCGATAATATCTTCCTGCCCTGCGCCCGAATTTACCGTTTCTTCAAACGGATAAAGGTCAACAATTACCAGGTCAATTTCGGGAATCTCGTACTGAGCCAGTTGCTGTTCATCGCTATCAAAACTTCTGCGGGCAAGAATACCGCCAAACACCTTTGGGTGCAGAGTTTTTACACGGCCACCAAGGATAGACGGATACGACGTAAGGTCCTCAACAGCAATTACATCAACACCAAGGTTGCGTATAAAAGTTTCGGTACCACCGGTAGAATAGATCTTCACACCAAGGCGGTTCAACTCATGAATTATAGGCTCGAGGTTGTCTTTGTAATAAACAGAAATCAGCGCGTTTTTTATTTGAACAGAATGACTCATTACAACAGGGAATTTTTGAGCCGCAAAGGTAAGGATTTGAGATTAGTTAAAGTACATTAATTGCATTATTTTTAATGATTTGTAGTGCAAATAGTAAAACTGATAAATAAAATGACTATCCCTGCCACCAAGCCCAATAATACTATCGAAATCCCCTTAAACAAGCTAAAAATATCAGCATTATTACTAGGCGCTAACTATTTGTTGCCACCGGCATTTGGTTGGTAAACCACACAGATATGTTCCACAAAAAACCCTTGCTAATAACCATTGTGAGATACGCCGCAATTGCTTTTTTGGGTGTTTGCGGGCTATTTATAGCCAATAAAAGTTTGATGCAGACCCCGGCTTTGATATTGAAGATAATGGCATTGTAAATAACTCGAGCGCCTTTTCAGTTGGGTTTATCCCCTGGGTAGACGTTATAGGATTATCTGTTATAGACATTGGCCGCCAAAAATATAATAGTAAAAGTAGCTGATTTAGAGGACTATATCAAAGGGCAAAGTAATACCCTTGGCAGGCGCGCAGCGCGGATGAACTACCGGATGTACAGCTCACCTGTAAACATCAGCACAAGCACGTTACAGGTTACTTTTGAGGACCTATACGAACAAATTAATGTGCGCCGGAAACAAATCTGGGAAGAGTTTAAGAATAGTTAATCATCTGATTACCATGATTTTAATTGACGATATCCGTCTAATAACAGTTATTTTTCCCTCTCGTGAACGATCACAAATACGTCTTCGTCATCCTTTTTCATGAGGTACTTTTCGCGGGCGAACTTCTCCAGTTTTGCTTTATCTGAGGTAAGTTCAGACAGATCTTTATTAACCTTATCTGTTTCAGATTGATAAAAGGCTTCTTCTTGCTTTAACTTGTTGAGTTGCTGATGGTAATCGTATTGAGAGAACAGATCGTTCTTGTCAAAAAAGGTCATCCACACTACAAAAGCCACCGTAACCAGGAAGAATTTGTTCTTGATAAGGTCTAAAAGGCGTCTCATTTGTGTGGGTTCAATTTTCACTTTAAAGCTATTTAATTTCTTTGAAGGTTGCAAATATGGTTATTAACATCCTAACAAAAAAGTTTTTATACCTGGAAAATAGTTGCCCTGGTATTGGAAAATTGCCGCAAAATACAGGTAAAAAAATCACCATTTTTCGCCCCTAAACCACCAAAAAAGGGTAGAGAACAACCCATAAATGGACTGGCCGCTACCCTCAATTTTTAACCTCTTTAAAAGGTACTATCTTCTGCCCGATGATGACCTGCTGGCGCCGCTCATGCCGCTGGCACCGCCGCGACTATTGGTTGCCCCGCCGCTACCGCGATGACCGGATGGCCTGCCGCCTGCGCCGGCCCGCTTGTTGCCGCCACCATGCCTGCCACCTGCCGAAGCCGGGCTCTTGGGTGTGCCGTTCTTGGCTTTGCTCATCATCTTGGCCGTCATCGCGTCATAGCTTAACGGGTAGGGATGGCCCAGCTCAACCGGGATTTCTTTAGCGATCAGTTTATGAATATCTTTTAGGTAATCTATTTCTTCCTCGCCATCGCAAAATGTAAGGGCTATACCGCTTGCACCTGCACGGCCAGTACGGCCAATACGGTGTACGTATGTTTCAGGGATATTAGGGATCTCGTAATTGATCACGTGGGTAAGATCGTCGATATCAATACCGCGGGCGGCAATATCGGTAGCAATAAGCACGCGGGTAGTACGGTTCTTAAAGTTGGCTAACGCACGCTGGCGCGCGTTTTGCGACTTATTACCGTGGATAGCCTCGGCAGTGATACCGGCACGAAGCAAGTCTTTAACCACCTTATCTGCACCGTGCTTGGTGCGGGTAAATACCAACGCAGTTTTGATGCCTTTATCCTCTAAAATATGATTAAGCAAAAGGCGTTTATCGTTCTTGCTTACGTAGTATAACGATTGTTGAATGGTATCGGCAGTTGATGATACCGGGGCAACCTCAACCCTTGCAGGTTTTTGCAGGATGCTATCTGCCAGGTGCTGAATTTCGTTAGGCATGGTAGCGCTAAAGAAAAGCGTTTGCCTGTTGGCAGGCACTTTGGCGATAATTTTTTTAACATCGTTCACAAAGCCCATATCCAGCATCCGGTCGGCCTCATCAAGAATCAGCATTTTTATCTGGTCGATGTGTACGTGGCGCTGGTTCATCAGGTCTAACAAGCGGCCCGGGGTAGCTATCAGGATATCTACACCACGGCGCAAAGCGTCTACCTGTGGGTTTTGCGATACACCACCAAAAATAACCAGGTTTTTAAGGCCTGTGTTTTTACCGTAAGCGGTAAAACTTTCGCTGATCTGGATAGCCAGCTCGCGGGTGGGGGTAAGTATAAGCGCCTTAATAGATTTTTGCTCCTTGTGCTTTTGCTTATCCAAAAATAACAATTGCAGGATAGGGATAGCAAAGGCCGCGGTTTTACCTGTACCGGTTTGGGCACAGCCAAGCAAATCGCGGTGTTGTAATATATAAGGTATTGCTTGTTCTTGTATGGGGGTTGGGGTTGTATAACCCTCTGTTTTTAAAGCCCTTAAAATAGGCTCAATTAAATCTAATTTTTCGAATGACATGTATTATTTGTAATGTATATGTGCTAACGCGAAGCATTAAGCGGATCTGAAGAGTGTCTAATGATCAAAACCGTAAATCAACGGGTAATTAAATGCAAAGATACGTTTTTTATAAGCAAGTAGTGTTAACGGCCGTAATGTGATGAAAAAGTGACAGGGTTGGTGTTGAGTGGAGTGTGGTTAAGTAGAGAATAGTTGGGAGGTTTGTTAAGTAAAGCAGGTGATTAGCTGAAGTAGTTGATTAAGTAAGTAGTTGGATTGGTACTAAACAACAGTGGTACATAATTCATTTGCAGATAGAAAATAACCACCTAAAATCATATCAATCAATAAATCACAAATAATGGCGTTCCCTGCGGGCCGGGCTATACGCTGCAACTCCTCATTCCAGGCTCCTGGTAGAAGCAGCCCTGCATTCCGGGGTTTTCGCTACTATCCCTAACGCAAAAACCTTCGCACTGCATACAAATCGTTTCGACCCCTTATGAACGTTATTGCTTTAGCACTGGCTTTGATAAGGGGTAAAATATGTGGTTTATAATACCGCTGCCCGGAGACGCAAAGTATCGCGTCTCTTAACTATTCTCTTCTACTACTACCTCGTCTACCCCCTTCTTCCCCTCTTTTCTTCTTAAAAAAGTGTCCAGCAGTATCAACCCAAGGCCTATCATGATGGAAACATCGGCGGCGTTAAAAATACCGGTTTGCAGGGGGCCGAATTTTAGGTGGACAAAATCGGTAACCGAACCTTTTATTATCCTGTCGTACAGGTTACCCACACCGCCGCCTATGCAAAAGATAATGCCGGTAACCATTAGGTTACTTAAGCCCTTTTTGCCGAGGCTGTAAATTAACGCCCCTAATAAAGCTATAACAGGCAACAGGGTAAGCATAATAAACCTGAACGGCTGCACCAGTTTATCGCCGAGGCTTAAAAAAGCGCCGGTATTTTCAACCCGCAGCAAGGTTACATGGTCGTTAAAAAAACGGTACTGGTCGTAAATCCCAATATGCGCGCGCATCATGCTTTTGGTTGCCTGGTCGGCAATTACGTTTAGTGCCAGTATAACCAGGAAAATTATAATGCGTGGGGTGCCTGTAAATTTCATTGGGACGAAAGTAGAAAAAGAGAATCTAAAATTGCGATGTAATCGCAATTCTGTTTTACGCAAAAACACAAACGCGTCTTTAGCGTAGCGTGGCTGTCTTTGATAGAACTGTCGTCTGTTAGTTCTTCGTTAGGAATGGCAGTAAGTTATTGAGTAGCCTGTGGATGTTCATTTCTTTTTTGGCGCAAAAAAGAAACGAACCAAAGAAAAAACACGCGGCTGTACCGCGTCGATAGCAAAGTTCTATAATAGATCGTTCGCTATCGCTCAGGATGACAATGTTTAAAAAAAGCGTCGGCCCTAAACGTCAAAGCGGGCGGGCCGGGTGTATGGCGAAAATGGCGGTTTAGCGTCGAAGTCCGCGCATGCGGCAAGAAAGCGTTAAGAACCGACAGGGCGGGCAGAAGCGTCGCTTTGACTTGGCCTTTTCTTTTGGTTACCTTTCTTTGCGGCTAAGGCAAAGAAAAGTAACATCCACAGGCTTGAGGTAACTTACTGCCGCAGCTAACGAAGCACTAATCGACGACTTTTGCCGCCGCAGGGTCTCACATCGTGGACCCTGCGCTGCCTTGCACACGGCGCAGGGTCTCTTTCAGAAGACCCTGCGAAGACAACAGTCAACTTGTCGCCGCAGGGTCTCACATCGTAGACCCTGCGCTGCCTTACACACGGCGCAAGTCTCTTTCAGAAGACCCTGCGAAGACAACAGTCATTTGTCAAGCATTTTTCGAACTTCAAGATCGATTGCTGTTGGGTCAATTTGATCTGTAATTTTCAAGTACTTATATGCGCTGTCTTTTTGAGTAAAGTAGGTATAAGCCGCGGTCAACTGTGCATATGGGTGAGGATTTTGGGGACTAATAATGACAGCTTTTTTCAACGCATCTATTGAAGTATTTAAATAGCTAACATCTTTAGTTTCAAAAAAAAGATTTCCTAAGCTGATTGAATAATCCTGCCAAACTTTTTCATCATTTGGATACAGTTTTAAAGCTTTTTTAAAGTGTTTAAGCGACTCTGAATATTTTCTTTGAAGCCCTAAAAGATTTCCAAAACCCCAATAAATTTGATAGTTTGTGCTATCCAATAACCACGCCTGGTTAAACCTCATCATTGAGGTATCTAATTTTTGAGCGTATAAATATTCCCACCCACGCTTTACAAAATGTTTTGCCGCATCTTTCCTATTTGGATATCCTTTACTGGTAGATGCAATAAATTTCGCATCGTAACCTATTTGTTCCGGACATTTTTTAACGCCGCCATACATGGGTAATTTGTTGATATTTTCCGGGCAATCCTGGGATTGTACACAGCTTACAAAAAGACAGGCAATTACAACTAATGGTAAAAAAAATTTCATAACAAGTGGAATAGGTTTGATCTAAATGTATTAAATAATTATTGGTTTAGGCCAAATAAAAAAAGCTTTTTTTGTCGCCGCAGTGTGTCAAATCGTGGACCCAGTTGCCCTACATACGAGCAGGGTCTCACAGCCTGGTCTAAGTTTTCAACTTAGACCAGTGATTGAATTATATGTCGCCGCAGGGTCTCACATCGTGGACCCTGCGCTGCCTTGCACACGGCGCAGGTATCTTTCAGAAGACCCTGCGAAGACAACAGTCAACTTGTCGCCGCAGGGTCTCACATCGTGGACCCTGCGCTGCCTTACACACGGCGCAGGGTCTCTTTCAGAAGACCCCGCGAAGACAAAACGCTTAACTCATTTTGGGTCTAAGTTGGAAACTTAGGCCAGTGATTGGAAAAACAAAAAAGCCTTTCAAATAAATGAAAGGCTTAATCTTATAAATCGAAAATAATCGGTTTAATCCAGGTTTACTTCTTCATCATCCCTATAAAATCATCAAACAGGTAGCGGCTATCGTGCGGGCCTGGCGACGACTCGGGGTGGTATTGTACCGAGAACGCATTCTTATTTTTTACACGGATGCCCTCTATCGACTGGTCGTTTAGGTTTACGTGGGTAATTTCTACTTTGTCTGACGCGCGCACGGCATCTTGCACCACACCAAAACCATGGTTTTGCGAGGTTACTTCGCAATGGTTGATGATCACGTTTTTTACCGGGTGGTTTAAACCGCGGTGGCCGTTAAACATTTTTTGAGTTGGGATATCGTTAGCCAAAGCCAGTAACTGGTGGCCAAGGCAAATACCGAACAATGGTTTATCAGTTTCCAGGATCTTTTTAACGGTATCGATAGCGTATGGCATAGCCGATGGATCGCCGGGGCCGTTAGAGATGAAATATCCCGAAGGAGAAAAATCTTTCTCCATTTCTTCGAACGTGGTTTTTGCGGGGTAAACTTTGGCGTAAACGTCGCGGTCGTCAAAATTGCGCAGGATGTTTTTCTTCACACCAAGGTCCAGCACGGCTACGCGGTAGGCAGCGTTCTCGTTGCCAAAAGTGTAAGTTTCTTTGGTTGATACCTTTGATGACAGTTCAAGGCCATCCATATCGGGTGCTTCGGCCAGTTTGGCTTTCAGCTCATCGAGGTCTAAAATTTCGGAAGAGATAATAGCGTTCATGGCGCCTTTATCGCGGATGTGGCGAACGATCTGGCGGGTATCTACATCAGAGATGCCCACAATATTTTGCTCCTGGAAATAATCCTGGATGCTTTCATCGGCCTGTTTGCGGCTGTAAGCGATGTTGTAATTTTTACAAACCAAACCGGCTATCTGGATATTGCCAGATTCAACCTCTTCGTTAGCGATACCGTAGTTGCCAATGTGCGCATTGGTAGCTACCATAATTTGCCCAAAGTAAGATGGGTCGGTAAAAATTTCCTGGTAGCCGGTCATGCCGGTATTAAAGCAAATTTCGCCTGTGGTAGTACCAATTTTCCCGGCGGCCTTGCCATAAAAGGCTGTTCCGTCGGCTAATAATAAAACTGCAGGTAATTTGGTGAAATGATTCATTTAACAAAAAAATTGAAAGGGTTATTGATTCGGATTTTCTGGCACGAAGCTCCGTGAAAACAAACCGGATAGCTGAAGTAAGATACCTCTTTATTCACGGCGCAAATGTAGAAAAATATTTACGATTTTAGATGTACGATTTTAGATTTTTCCTAATGGCTTGTTTTGCTGTCTTTCTTTACTTCCTGCAAATAATCTAATACCGCCTGTACTTTTCTTTTATTCTCTGGACCCGCAAAAATATTAGGTCTGTTATTAGGGTCGCTTATGCTATTAATGTACATTTCATTATCGTTTAACAATATAGTCATTTGGCTTCCCCAAGTATTCGCTAAAAAGCTTGGAAAGGTTTTTGCGATAAAAATATTATCGCTTTCTTCAACTGTAGTCCATTTAAAATCTTCTCTGATTTTATGAATTACCAACCAGATTTCTTCATGGCCTAAGCCCGGATTTAAAATTAGAAATTTCAACCTGCTTTTTTGAATGTTGTATAATACTAATGCAAGGATAATCGGAATAATCACTATTAATAACTCTTGGATATGATAATTCTGTTCATCGTGATTAATAAACAAAATTAGATGATAAATAATCACAGTTATAGGCATCGATATAAAAAATATTACAGCACCATAATAACAAAATTGCTGAGCTTTAGAAAGCTGAACTTGGCCACTTTCTATTGATTTTTTATATTGTCTAGCTGTCATATTTTTGGATTATAATATTACAAACTTTATGTCACATTAAATCATCTGTTAAGCAGCATTTCAAATTCCGAAATCGAAATTTCGCAATCCCAAATTCAAAACTACCTTTGTACTACAAAACTAAAGAAACACCATGTCGGTAAACAAGGAAGTTAAACGCATTACCACGCATATTTTGCAGGAAATGAAGAACCGTGGCGAGAAGATAGCCATGCTTACAGCCTACGATTTTTCGATGGCGGCCATTGTAGATAATGCCGGTATGGATATTATCCTGGTGGGCGATTCGGCCAGTAACGTAATGGCCGGGCACGAAACCACGCTGCCTATCACGCTGGATCAAATGATCTATCACGCCTCGTCGGTGGTCCGCGCCGCTAAACGCGCTTTAGTGGTTGTCGATCTGCCCTTCGGTTCGTACCAGGGTAACTCTAAAGAAGCTTTGGCATCCGCCATCCGCATCATGAAAGAGGCGGGTGCGCACGCGGTGAAGTTAGAGGGTGGTGTAGAAATCGCGGAATCTATCACCAGGATCTTAACCGCAGGTATCCCCGTAATGGGCCACCTGGGTTTAACCCCGCAATCGATCTATAAATTTGGCACTTACACGGTTAGAGCTAAAGAAGAAGCCGAAGCACAAAAGCTAAAGGAAGATGCCTTAAAATTGCAGGAACTGGGCTGCTTTGGTATTGTATTAGAAAAGATCCCGGCCAAACTTGCCAAAGAAGTAAGCGAAAGCCTCACCATACCAACCATAGGCATTGGCGCAGGCCAGCATTGCGATGGCCAGGTTTTGGTGATCCACGATATGCTGGGCATAAACAAAGGTTTTAAACCTCGCTTTTTACGCCAGTACGCCAGCCTGTTTGATGTAATGAACGACGCTATAAGCCACTATGTTGGCGATGTAAAAGCAAAAAGTTTCCCTAACGAGAAGGAAGAGTATTGATGTGCAGATGTGCGGATATGCAGATGCGCAAATGATGCCTTTCCACAGTCCTGTCTCAGGGAAAGGAGTTTTGACTGGCAATCGTAAATCTAAAATCGTAAATCTAATATCATAAAGTGGCCCGACCGGAATTTAACTATATAAGTAAAGACATTACCGACGCTGATATACTGTATGAGGATAACCACCTTATTGCGGTGAACAAGCGCGCGGGCGATATTGTGCAGGTGGATGATACCGGCGATGACTCGCTGGATGAAAAGGTGAAACGCTACATCGCCCAAAAATACAACAAGCCAAATGGGGCTTTCTTAGGTGTTGTACACCGGTTGGACAGGCCCGTGAGCGGTGTGATCTTGTTCGCTAAAACCAGCAAGGCTTTAGAGCGCATCAACAAAATGTTTAAAGGCCGCGAAATGCATAAAACATACTATGCCATTGTGCGCAAACGCCCGCAGCCCGAGGCCGGTAACCTGGTGCATTACCTCATCAAAAATCCGCAAAAAAACGTTACCAAAGCCCACGATAAAGAAGTTGCCGGCAGCCAGCGCAGCGAACTGAACTATAAACTTGTTGGCGAACTGGATGGCTACTATGTAATAGAAGTAGACCCCATAACCGGCCGGCCGCACCAGATACGGGTGCAGCTATCTACCCTGGGTTGCCCCATAGTTGGCGATAATAAATATGGTTACCCCCGGGGCAGCCTGCGCAAAAGCATTTGCCTGCATGCACGCCGCCTCCAATTCATCCACCCCGTAAAAAACGAACCAATATTAATTGTAGCGCCATTGCCAAAAGATGGTTTCTGGGAAAAGTTTGAGGGGTTGATAAGGTAGGGCGTTACCAGTAAGTATATGGATAATAAAATATTTTCAATATAACAACAGAAATTACAGACGGGCAAATTTCTTTGGTAAAAAAGCGCTTTCAAGACTATATAAGTAATCCTGACCAAGTTCTGGATTTTGATGAAACTATGGTTGAAATTGAAAACGAATTGTAGGAAGTGATTTTTATTCGCTAAACCATTTCGGAGATATGCGGTATTAATAGGCTTGTATTAACACTTCGGTAGGTATCTTCAGGTTGTCATGAATGAGCCTTATCATCTCCAAAGACAATTTTCTCTTTTTATTTAAAATTTCGCTTGCCCGGCTTTTTAAACCTATAACTTTAGCAAGATCGCTTTGGTTATAACCCATTTGTTCCATGCGGAATTTTATAGCTTCCACCGGGTCCGGGAACGATATTGGGAAATACTCGTTTTCGTAATTTTCAATCAAGATGCCTAATATTTCTAATTCATCACCTTGTTCTGAGCCATATTGTGCATCGAAGATTACCTCTAACCGCTCTAAAGCCTGCTGATAATCTTTTTCGTCTTTAATTGGTTTTATAGTCATGGTTAAATAGTTGTGGCATCAATTTTATCGTATTCGGCATGCGTGCCAATAAATCGGATCCAAGCCATTTTATAGCCGTAATGTATTTTAACAATAAGCCGATAATTATTCCCTTTTATGTTAAATACCATTCGGTTATCTGCTGTAATGCTTGCGCTTGGATATTCTTTTTTAATATCATTAGGGCTATTCCATTCGCTATTACTTGCTTCCTGAAACCACGCCTTTAATTGTTGTTCGCAATCTGCATGATGTCCCCAAAAATTCCGTAATATTTTCTTCGCGATAACTCTCAAAATAGTAATTTATATAAAGATAATAAAAATGTTCCCAAATTGGGATGTTTATTACAAATTTTTCACCTTCTCCCAAGTCATCTCATCAACCCAAACGCCTTCTTTTAAGCTTTGCTCCCTTGTGCGCAGCATGTTTTCGCCGGGGAAAAGGATCTCGGTATCGCTCTCGCTGCTTTTGGTGTAATCAATGATCTGTTCTATCAATGATGCATTCCTTTCGTTATCCGTTTTAATGGCGATGAACACTTGTGATACCCCGGTTTCTTTACGCCCCGATTGGGTAATAACCGCGGTAGAATCGCCCCCGCTTAGTATGGTAGCCAACAGATCGAGCACCAATGACAACCCCGAACCCTTCCAGAAACCGATGGGCAGGGCACGTTTGCTCTCCACTATCGCGGCGGCATCGGTAGTTAAATTGCCTTCGGTATCGTAACCGCCGGGAACGGGTAACGGTTTGTTTTGCGCCTCGTACTGCCATAGTTTGCCAAATGCGTATTGCGAGATAGCCATATCCAGCACCACATTCCCCCCTTCGCGGGGTATAGCAATAATGAGTGGGTTGTTGCCCAGTCGCGGTTCGGTGCCCCCCCAGGGCGGCAGGTTGGCTATGGTATTGGTAAAGCAAAGGCCAATGTAACCGGCATCTGCAGCTTGCTGGCCGTAGGTACCGCCGCGCATCCAGTGGTTGGTGTTTTTAATGGCTACACAACCAATGCCGTTATCGTTCGCAAGGCTAATGGCCCTGTCCATACAAAACCGCGCGTTCAGCATGCCGGGGGCGAGGTTACCGTTCCACTGTTCTATCGCCCCAAAAGCATTTACTTTGGTTGGTACAGCATCAGGGAATACCAAACCTTCTTTTATATATTCGATAAAAGTAGGGAAACGGTTAAGGCCATGGCTATGTACGCCGTCGCGGCTGTTATCGGCAAAAACGGTGGCTATAGCACCGGCAATGTTGTTGTTGATATTTAGGCCGGTAAGCACGCGTTCAAATTCGGCTTTAAGTTGTTGGTAGGGTATGCGCATAAGGCAAATATAACAGGCTTGGGCACGCTGTATAATTATATCCGCCCGAAATATTTTAATATATAATGAGTTATAATAAAGCGGCTTTTGAAATCGCTTAAAAAACTATCTTTGTAGCATAAATGAAGAATAAAAATTTATACTTTTTATTGGTCGGATTAATGGTTTTAAGCTTTACGTTTAACTCCTGCAAAAAGGATAAAACCGACAGCATACAAAGCTTATTCACCAACGGTAAATGGGAGTTAGGTTCAGTTATAGAGTATAAATATTTAGGCGGACAGGAAACCAATAGAGATACCCTGAAATGCAACAATTCCCAGATCTTCAAATTTAACGACGACATGACCTGCAGCTATACTAACCTCGATTGTAAATTATCCACAGTAAGTGGCAGGTGGTCGCTGTCTGACACGAGGTTGTTTTTATTTGCCGATATCACCTACCCTACGGTAACAACAGCGGGCACCAAACAGCCCTTTATAAACTCGCGCATTAGTAACCTTGGCGAGTTTTCGATGGTGCTGGAAACCGGCGATCTGCAAACTTATTTTACCTCAACCGACATGCGGACCATACGGCGTTGGGGCTTTATCAGGATAAAGCCTAATGTTGCCCAATAATTTGAATTAATTTTATATTTTGCGTAACAAAAGCTACCATTTATTTTGAAAAAGAGAATTGCCATTTTTGCCTCAGGGTCGGGATCTAACGCCCAAAAGATAATGGAGCATTTTAAGCGTAATGCGGATGCCGAAGTTGTACTGATATTAACCAACAACCCACAGGCCTACGTTTTACAACGTGCCGATAACTTCGAGATCCCATCGCACATTTTTACCCGCCAGGAGTTTTACGACACCGACGATGTGATAAGCCTGCTTAAAAACCTGCAGGTAGACATTATTGTGCTGGCCGGCTTTTTATGGCTGGTACCACCAAGCCTGCTAAACGCGTTCCCTAATAAAATCATTAACCTGCACCCTGCCCTGTTACCAAAATTTGGTGGCAAAGGCATGTATGGCGATAACGTACACAAAGCCGTGCTGGAAGCCGGCGAAGAAGAATCTGGCATCACCATCCACTTTGTGAACACCCAGTTTGATGAGGGCGAGGTGATCCACCAGTCGCGCTTTAAGATAGAGCCCGGCGATAACCTGGAGATGGTGAAATTTAAAGGCCAGCAGTTAGAGCACCAGCATTTCCCAAAGGTTATTGAAAACCTTTTGAAGAAAATGCGGAGCTAATGATTGATTACCGTTGAATACCTGATTAATGGTTCTTTAGATCCACCTTTGGTATCGCGAACATAGCTTCTTTAATGTATTTAACCGGGGCGCTGCCATAGCTAAGGAATTTCTCGTTAAACTCTTTAAGCTTATACTTATCCGCTTTCTTTTTTTTCCATTCTTCGTGCAGGGCGTTAATTTCTTTGTAACCCGTATAATAACTGGTCAACTGTATACTGCTTACACTAACACGCTTCCATTTGCCCTCGGCTTCGGCCTGTTGTTGAAAAGCCTCTTTGGTTAGCATTTTAATAGCGTCCTCTTTGGCCATGTTGGAACTATGCACGCTGTAATCCAATATCGTATTACATACCGAACGCAGGTGCCACTTGTACCACATCAGGCGCATTTCGGGGGCGCTATCGCCAAAGCCGGCATCTATCATTTCCTGCTCGCTAAATACCGCCCAGCCTTCTACCATCGCACCATTACCAAAAATAGATTTGATCATACTTGGCGCTTTGTTGGCATACACCAATTGTGTATAATGGCCTGGGATAGCCTCGTGGATGCAAAGGATCTGCAGGATATAGTCGTTATACTCCCGCAGGTAACTCTCCGACTTCTCTTTTGACCAGCCCGCAAGGCTGCCCACGTTATAATAGGTATTACCATTTTTATCATACGGGCCGGGCGCACTGATAGACGCGCCTGCAACACCGGCCATATAAGCGGGTTCTTTACGCACCACCAATGGTTTTGTTGGATCGAGCGTTACAATGTCTTTACTACTGATGAACGCGGTAAGCTTAGGGATCTCCTTTTCAATTGCCGACTGGAAATCGCCGGGGGCAACATGTTTGGCCGAAAGTGTATCTATCACCTTAGCAATAAACTCCAATGAATCTTTCGGGATAGGCTGTGTACCAAAATATTTTGGCCAAAGCGTACGGCTTAATTTAGCCATCTCTTTATGCAAAAACTTTTTACGCTCTACTGCCGAGTTATAGGTTTGCTGGGCTGTGCCCTCTGCCTGGATCTCGTATTTAAACTTGGTTTCGTAAAACTGTTTGCCTAGCCTAAAGCTGCGTGGCTTATCATTCTTTAATGCTTTTAACCATGCAGCATATTCCTTTATCGCAGCGGCAGCTGTTTTAGCCCTGTTAAGCATCAACGCTTGCTCGGCAGCAGGGATATTTGTTTTTTTAAGGGAATCGGCAAAGTCATTTTCTATAACGCCAACGCCGCCCAGGTGCTGGTCTATAGCCAGTGAGGCAAGCTCAGCAACCGGGTTTTTAATTTGCTTTTCGGCCTCTTTATAGTACGCCGGGATGTTCTCCATTTTTTGATAAAAACTGCGCAGGCGTTTAGTTAACGGCGCGTAGTTTTCATTTAATATGGTTGCGAAAGAACCAATAACATTATATGATGTAGGGTCCCACTCGTATGCTTTTAACTGATTGTTGTAAAATTGAATCTTCTCCAGCTCGTTTTGCATCATGCGGCTGTCTATCTTGTTGAGGTCGCTCAGCGTATTTGGCTGGTAGCGGCTTAACGAATCTATCTGCACTTTGGCAAACTTAACAGCCAGGTCGCGGGTTTTAGCGCTGGGTATCAATAAAAGGCTGTCGTATTTATGGTAGCCTACGCTGGTAGCCCAGTCGGGGTTGTTTTTCCATAGCTCTTCTAAAAAGTGATCTTCATATCTTAAAAAAGCGGCATCATCTTTTAAAGACAAGTCCTGCATCATTTCGCCGTCCTTTTTACAACCGGTAAAAGCAGCCACATAAAGGGCCATTAATAGTAGTTTTTTGATCACTATGGTACAATTTAACTTTGGTGCATAAACTTAAAACTTTTGCACCATATAAATCAAACCTGTATCTAATTTGTTAAACAACAAACACATTTATTATGGTCCATCAGCAGGAAACACTCATAAACGAATTAATAAAACTGATCGAAGGCGGCGGCGCGCATGCTACTTTAAAAGATGCCCTGGCAGATCTGCCTAAGGAACTGCGCGGTGTAAAGCCGCATAACCTGCCTTACAGCATTTGGCAACTGGCCGAGCATGTCCGCATTGCACAGCGGGATATGCTGGAATTTAGTAAAGACGGCAGCCATCAATCGCCAAAATGGCCCGATGATTACTGGCCTAAAGAAGCCGAACCAAAAGATGATGCCGCATGGGATAAAACCATCGAACAAATTAATACCGACAGGGCCGAATTTATAGTCTTACTAAAAAGCGCGGACATTTACGAGAGGATCCCTCATGGTGACGGACAAAGCATACTGCGAGAAGCCTTGCAGGCAGCCGACCATACATCGTATCACACCTCAGAGATCATATTATTGAGGCGGTTGCTGGGGGCTTGGAAAAGCAAGTAACAGATGTGCGGAGTCTCTCCGCGCGTTATTGCGAGCGGTAGCGTGGCAATCCCCGACTTACTGAGCCGCAGACGAGTCTATCGAAGATTGCCACGTCGCTACGGTTCCTCGCAGCAACGACGCGTGAGAACTATTTCAACCCCTTTATAAAATTCACTATGCCGGTTACCAACTCCGGTTTTAGGGGGAGGTCGGGTTTGCTATAGGTGGCGGTGTTTTGCTCTTTATCTGCCGGGGCTTCCTTTAAAATGTGGTTCATGTTAGGGATCAGCAGCAGCACCGCGTCAGATTTTGCTTTCTTCAGCAGGTCGGCATCAGTAACAGGCACTTGCAGATCTGTAGTACCCTGCACGATCAGTACAGGTATTTTAGCTTTTTTTATCTCGCGCGCTGGCGAATACCTGAACCACGATAACAGGTACGGCTGTATATCCGGCCTGGCAATGGGGTAAAGTTTTGGGTCGATATTATCGGTAAATTTGCCTCTTTTCAAGCTATCCAGCATCCTTTTAAAATTATCCTGGATAAATTTTGGGTAGGCTTTCATTTGTTCAGTTACCACAATATCTGCCGAACGGCCCGCGCCCGCAACAGATATATACGCCTTAACCGGTTGGTCGCGAATGGCCAGCATCCCCACCAGCGAACCCTCGCTGTGCCCTAAAACAATTACTTTAGAGAAGCGCTGATCATCGGTTAGCAAATTCACTAACCCTACGGCATCGTCAACATAATCTTCAAACTTCAGTTCTTTTTCTTTGGTGGTGGTTATGCTTTGGCCTATCAGCCGTTTATCATAACGCAGGCTGGCTATGCCATTTTTGCCAAGTTCATTCGCCAGCATTTTATAGGTATTGCCGTTAAGGCCAAGTTTGGGGCTGTTGCCATCACGGTCCGTAGGGCCAGATCCTGGTATAATAAGCACTACCGGTATTTTGCCTGATGCATTAACGGGTGTTGTTAACGTGCCTGAAATAGACCCCGAAAAGGTTTTAAGCAATATTGGTGCTTCTTTTAATGATGGGTCCATCGCCATGGCTTTAGTTTCCTCCACATATGGGGCAAGAAACAACCCTATTATTTTACTTTGGCTGTTAAGCGACAGGTTAAGCTGAAAAACCGCGTTAGTAAACGTGCCCTTGTAAATTGCCAGCGGCGAACTGAATTTTAAGAAATCGATTTGTTTAAGGCTACCCAGTTGTGATTTTAGCTGCACGGTGGTAGGCTTAAACTTATCTAAAGGTAAGCTTGCCTTCATTTCGGGGCTAAACATAGCAAAGATGCTATCGGGCTGGTTGGCGTTATAAAACTGCTTAAATTTATTGGCGACAGCCGCGTAATTGGCAGGCTCCTGCGCCTTAAGCTGTGCGGCAAATAATAAAACAAAAGCTATCAGGTATATTTTCTTCATGTAATATTCTAATTGTCTGTTGGCGAAATTAATAAATAGAAGGGATTTACTTTTATACTAATAACTTAAAGCAACATTTAATAGTATAAAGCCGTAAAAAACAACAACACATTCCTATCCAATTTAAAATTGTTCTTATATTTAAGGCTTTAAAATGTGGACACTATAAGAAAAATTTCTACGAGGTAATATTAATGAGGGTTAAAATCGGGTGCTTATTTATAGCTATCCTTTCAAGTCTATTTAGTTTTTGCTACGCCCAAACGGGTACGTCAACTATAAGCGGCACTGTTTTAATACAAAATAACCAACCGGCCCAGGCGGCCACGGTTATTCTGTTAAACCTGCCAGACTCGTCTGTGGCTATGTCTGCCCTGGTTGGTAATACCGGAACCTTCCGTTTTAATTTTGTTAATCCCGGCAAGTATATTATACTTGCCACAAGGCTTGGGTTTAAAAAAGCTTACTCCACAAATATTTCTGTTACAGCCGGGCTTGATATCACCACCGCCCATATCACACTATCATCCCTTAATAAAGAATTGAAGGAAGTTTCGATAGTTGCCAAAAAGCCTTATATCGAAGTAAAGCCGGGTAAAATGATCATCAACCCATCGGCCAGTATCGTTGCCGACGGCCAATCGGTATTAGAAATTCTGAGGCAATCGCCGGGGGTGCGTGTAGACAATAACGACAACGTGAGTATTAACGGCCGCCAGGATGCTTTGGTGATGATAGATGGCAAAGCCACCAACCTAACCGGCGCCGACCTTGCCGCACTACTAAAAAGCACCCAGGGCAACAATATCGACCGCATGGAGGTAATAAAAGGAGGTTCGGCCAAGTATGATGCTGCCGGCGGCGGTATCATCAACATTATTTATAAAAAAGGCACTAACATAGGCACTAACGGTACCTTTAATGCATCGGCAGGTTACGGCAAATATTATAAGGGAAGCACAGGCATAAGCTTAAACCATCGCACAAAAACATATAATATTTTTGGTAGTTATAGTGTTGTAGCCAATAAGCAATGGAAAGATGTATATACCGACCGCGCCATTAATTATGCCGGGGTAAAAAGCGATTACAACACTACTTACAAAAGCATTACCGAGTCGCTTAATCATAACTTTAGGTTAGGTGCCGATCTCTCCTTGTCACCAAGCCAAAGTATTGGTTTTTTGATCAATGGCTTTGCAAACAACAACGATATTGATAAGAACAACACGCTTGAAATCTATAATAACGCCGTGTTCGATTCTGTTATTGTTGCCCATTCCAATATCGACAGGGACATCAGCAACATCAATTACAACCTTAACTACACCGCCAAACTGGATAAGGTGGGCAGGAGCATTACAGCCAACGCAACTTATAGCAATTCTAAACGCCACTCGGACGAATATATTACAAACACGTTTGCAGATAACCAGGGCTTTGCATATCGCGAACCATTGCTGCTGCAAAATTTATCGCCCACAAAAATAAAAAACTGGAGTGGCTTGCTTGCGTACACCAACCCTTTGCCAAAGGGCAAAATTGATGCGGGTTTAAAATACAGCTATACCACTACAGATAATAATCTGGTATTTGGCCCCCAGGTAAATGGCGTATACACGGTTAACATTACTTACAGCAATCATTTTTTGTTTAACGAGAAAATTGGCGCCGCCTATATTAACTACACTACCAAATTTGGCAAGTTTGATTTTGACGGTGGCTTACGTGGCGAATATACCAACAACAATGGCACATCATTAGTTACCAACATAACAACCGCTTATGAGGCACCATCTCACCAATATTTTAACATTTTCCCTACGGCGATATTAAATTACAGGTATAACGATAAAAACGAGTTTGCCGTAAATTTAACAAGGGGCATTACCCGGCCGGGGTATGATAAACTTAACCCGTTCCTGTACTTTGTTGACCTTTACACCTACCAGGCGGGCAACCCATACTTAAAGCCCGAATACCATAACACCATTATACTAAGCCACACGTATAATAGCCAAACGGTTACTTCCATCCGTGCCGATTTGGTAACAGGCGCCACATTCCCGTTTTACGGGCAGGACGATGCCAGTAAATTAAGCATGAGCGCCGATGTAAACCTGGGCAGGGTTTATACTTATGGCATTAACATTAATTCGCCTGTAAAATTCACCAGTTGGTGGGCCAGTAATTATGATGTAGATGCATCGTACCAACGCTATGTAGCCTACGCGCAATACGGTAACCTTAATAAAGGCACCGCCGATGTAATAGTTACCTCTACCCAAACCTTTACTTTGCCGGGTGGCTTTGCGGCGCAGCTATCGGGCAAGTTTGAAACCGCTACTTTTTATGGCATTAAACAATTTAGGCCGGCCGGTTTTATGGACGCGGGCATCAGCAAGCAGATCTTTAACAAAATGGGGCGGATAAGTTTAGTTGGGAACGATGTTTTTAAACTGAACCGCGACAAGATATCCATCAACTATCAAAATGTTAATATTAACCTGTTAGACAGGCGGGAATACCGCAAAGTTTACCTAAACTTTAGCTATCGTTTTGGTAAAACAACTGTTAAAAACGCTGCACGGCACGTAACCGGTAACGAGGACGAGCAAAATCGTATGAGGCAACAGCAGCCTTCTCAATAATATTCCACCTTTTCTTCGGGGTATTTACCTTTTATGCGGGTAACAAAATAGTTGCCTAACTATTCTGCTTTTATAAATTTTTTGTAGGCCGCGGGCTTAAAGTTAAAATATTGCCATACGCCGCCATTATCCCTAAACTCCAGTTCGAGGATGTGTTGTTCCCGGTTGTACCCGATGCTTTGTAACGCTGTTGATTTTACCTTGTGCCTGCGCATACTATAAAAGCAGGGCAAGGCAAAAATGGTTTTAGAAAATTACCCCGCATGGCCGCTAAAGGCGCTAATAATGATAATAAGCAGTACGATGAAGGTGATGGCTGTATACAGATGGTCTTTTTCGAGGATGAAACCAACGGCGCTGAATAGCACCCTTACCACGGGCGTTGCAATAAGCAGCACAATACCTGCCTGGATAATAGCCCGCCCCCTTAAATTGATGATGCCGTTAATAATACCACGGGGACTCTGGATAAAATCGGGCACGCCTACAAACTTGTGATAGTTGGCTATACTTTGGCCATGGCGTGTCAAATAAATAACACCGCCGATAAAAACTACAGCCATAGAAATAAAAACGCCGGCACGCAGTACCCACCCTATTACCACCTGCATGTCTTTATCTTTAAACCGCTGTATCATTAAGTGTCGAAAATAACGCTTAAAAAATGGCTTGCCAACTTTAATGTTAACCTATATAATATATAGACTTTATTGAAACTTTGGCCTCTCCCCGGCCCTGTCCGAAGAAGAGGGAGCTGAAAGCTCTTCCTGTTGATCAGTGAAGTCTCCCCTACCGGGGGAGATTTAGAGGGGGTTTAGCTGATTTTAAAGCAGTTTTTACTATTTTCGCAACCTCAATACGGTAAATAAACAAATGGATTATCAATTTAAAGATATAGAGCAAAAGTGGCAGCAGTTTTGGGCCGAGCATAAAACCTTTAAGGCCGAAAACACAAGCAACAAACCCAAGTATTATGTGCTGGATATGTTCCCCTACCCATCTGGCGCGGGGCTGCATGTTGGCCACCCGCTGGGTTATATTGCCTCAGATATTTTTGCACGTTATAAACGTTTAAAAGGTTTTAACGTGTTGCACCCAATGGGTTACGATAGCTTTGGCTTACCGGCCGAGCAGTACGCCATACAAACCGGGCAGCACCCTTCAGTTACTACCGAGGCTAACATTGCCACCTACCGCCGCCAGCTGGACCAGATAGGTTTCTCGTTCGATTGGGACAGGGAAGTGCGCACCAGTTCGCCAGATTATTATAAATGGACACAATGGATCTTTATCCAGTTATTCAATAGCTACTATGATAAGGGTGCGGATAAAGCGCAAAGCATTGCCAACCTGGTTGAGCATTTTGAAAGCAAAGGCTCGGCAGGGATCAACGCTGTTTGCGATGAAGAAATACTAAGCTTTACCGCCCATGAGTGGAAAGCCTTTAGCGAGCAGCAACAACAAGCCGAACTGTTAAAATACCGCCTAACCTACCTACGCGAAAGTACCGTAAACTGGTGCCCTGCACTGGGTACCGTACTGGCTAACGACGAGGTAAAAGATGGCTTTAGCGAGCGCGGGGGCTACCCTGTAGAGCAAAAGAAAATGATGCAGTGGAGTATGCGCATCACCGCCTACGCACAGCGTTTATTAGCAGGTTTAAACCATATTGATTGGCCAGAGCCTTTGAAAGAAATGCAGCGCAACTGGATAGGTAAAAGCGTTGGCGCAAGTGTAAGGTTTCCATTAGAGAAAGTTCCTCCTACCGGGGGAGATTTAGAGGGGGCTTCCTACATAGAAGTTTTCACCACCCGTGTTGATACCGTTTTCGGTGTAAGCTTTTTGGTAATAGCCCCCGAGCATGAGTTGGTTGCCGAACTAACCACGCCGGAGCAAAAGGCCGATATTGATGCCTATATTACCCAAACTAAAAAGAAAAGCGAATTGGACCGTATGGCCGATACCAAAACCGTATCGGGCGCATTTACGGGCAGCTATGTAACCAACCCGCTTAACGGCACCCAGATCCCGGTTTGGATAGCTGATTATGTATTGGCCGGTTACGGTACAGGCGCGGTTATGGCCGTACCATCGGGAGATCAGCGCGACTTTGTGTTTGCGAAGCATTTTAACTTGCCCATCATCCCGATCATCGATATCCAAAATATTGAGGTAGAAGCCGACCCAACCAAAGAAGGTAAATACATCAACAGCGATTTTATAAACGGCTTGGGTTACAAAGAAGCATCCGCAGCTGTAGTTGCTAAACTGGATGAACTGGGCTTGGGTAAAGCAAAAGTGAACTTTAGGATGCGCGATGCCATTTTTGGCCGCCAGCGCTACTGGGGAGAACCTGTACCGGTTTACTTTAAAGGTGGCTTTCCATACCTTATTGACGAGCAACACTTGCCATTATTATTACCCGAGATAGATAAATACTTACCAACCGAAAGCGGCGAACCGCCATTAGGCCGCGCGACCGATTGGAAACACCCGGAGGGTGAATATGAACTTAGCACCATGCCGGGTTGGGCAGGCAGCAGCTGGTATTGGTACCGCTATATGGATGCCCATAACGACCGAGAGTTTGCATCGCGCGAAGCGATCGAATACTGGAAGGACGTAGATTTATACATTGGCGGCAGCGAGCATGCTACAGGTCACTTGCTCTACAGCCGTTTCTGGAACAAGTTTTTGAAGGATATAGGCAAAGTGGTTGAGGAAGAACCTTTCAAGAAGTTGATCAACCAGGGGATGATACAGGGACGGAGTAATTTTGTATATCGTTTAATTGATGACGAAGGCAAAGGAACCAACACTTTTGTATCGCATGGTTTGATCAAAGAATACAAAACCTCTCCGCTACATGTTGATGTAAACATAGTAGAGAACGAAGTTTTGAACCTAAACAAGTTTAAAACCTGGAGAGAAGATTTTGCTGACGCGGAATTTATCCTGGAAAACGGAAAATACATTTGCGGCGTTGAAGTGGAGAAAATGTCCAAGTCCAAATTCAACGTGGTTAACCCGGATGATCTGATAGCCCGTTACGGTGCGGATACTTTGCGTATGTACGAGATGTTCCTTGGTCCGCTGGAGCAAAGCAAACCTTGGAATACCAATGGTATCGAGGGGGTGTTCAAGTTCCTGCGTAAATTCTGGAGGTTATTCCATGATGCGGACTGGAACTTTAACGTAAGCAACGAGGCACCGACTAAAGCCGAGCTAAAATCACTTCACAAGATCATCCAGAAGGTGGAGCAGGATATTGAACGTTTCTCGTTCAATACATCCGTATCCAGCTTTATGATAGCCGTTAACGAACTTACCGACCTGAAGTGCAACAAACGCGCTATCCTACAGGAACTGGTTATTACCCTTGCCCCCTATGCCCCGCATATTTGCGAGGAACTTTGGGTATTGCTGGGTAACCCGGCGGGCAGTATCTCTACCGCGGCATACCCTAAATTTAACCCGGCCTACCTGGTTGAGGAGGAATTTAGCTACCCGGTATCTTTTAACGGAAAAATGAAAACTAATGTCAGCCTTTCGTTGTCTATGGAAGTAGCTGATATTGAAGCTGCAATTTTAGCCAATGCCGATGTGCAAAAATACCTTGATGGCAAAACCCCTAAAAAAGTAATTGTTGTAAAAGGCCGTATTGTAAACATCGTTATTTAACAATAAAAATACTACAGCCCCTGTGCTTAAGTGCTTTAACAAGCCGCAAGCGCAGGGGCTTTTTGCTGCCCCTTAGTGTAACATGTACATTACATTAACATAAAATTTACACAAAACCGATAACTGCCTGTAACATTTTTGGCATTTTCGCCTCCAATTATCAAAAACGCCCTAAATAGTTCTTATATGAAACGAATACTTTTACTTTTATTAGTTATATGTGCCTCAATATCAGCCAAAGCCCAGTTTGGGGTTAGCGGTGGTGGCGGCTCCAATATCATCGGCAAGATCTCTGGTACGGTGGTAGATTCACTTACCAAAAAACCGGTTGATTATGCTACCATCAGCATCTTTAAAAGCGGTGCAAAAACGCCTATTAACGGTGTGTTAACAGATGCGAAAGGAAACTTTAAGCTGGATAACATCCGCGCGGGTAAATACAAAATTACCGTATCATTCATCGGTTACCCTACCAAAACTTTCGACCCTGTTGAAACCACGGCTTCAAAACCGGATAATAACATGGGCCAGTTAGTTA
The DNA here is from genome assembly GCF_024055595.1 of Mucilaginibacter aurantiaciroseus. Lineage (GTDB taxonomy): Bacteria > Bacteroidota > Bacteroidia > Sphingobacteriales > Sphingobacteriaceae > Mucilaginibacter > Mucilaginibacter aurantiaciroseus. The sequence goes on along the minus strand of NZ_JAMXOF010000001.1, from coordinate 214,465 downwards.
TTGCCCCAAGCGCAAAAACCTTAAAAGAGGTGCAGGTTGTTGGCCAGCAGGCGCTTATCGAAAACAAAATTGATAAGATAGTTTATAATGCCGAAAAAGACCTTACCGCAGCAGGCGGTAACGCTACAGACGTTTTGCAGAAAGTGCCATTGGTATCTGTTGATATGAACGGTAACGTAGCCATCCGCGGCGATCAAAACGTTCGTGTGTTGATCAACGGCAAACCATCGGGTGCAACATCAGCAAGCCTTAGCGACGTATTAAAAACCATCCCTGCCGATCAGATCAAAAGCATTGAGGTATTAACTTCACCATCTGCCAAGTATGATGCAGAGGGTTCTGGTGGTATCATCAACATCATTACTAAAACCAAAAATGCATCGGGCATCAGCGGTGGTGTTAGCGGTGGTGTAGGTACACGCCAAAACAACGGTAACATCAACTTCAATTACAACAAAAACCGTTTTAACTTTTCGGCCAACCTTGGTGGTAACCTTACCTGGCCGCAAAGGTCATTTTCAGACTTCAGGCAAGAATTAAAAGTTGGTGCTGCTACAGAGAAAAACTCAAGCAATACCAGTAACGAAATTAAACGCCATGGTGCGAGGGGTTCGCTTAGTGCAGGCTACGAGTTTAACGGCTTTAACAGCATTAATAGTACGCTTACCTTAAACGATGGTGGTTTTAACGCCAACGGTGGTGGTGATTACCACTTTGAAGATGCCGCTAATTCTATCGTGAAAGACTACATTGGCCGCTCAATATCACACAATAAATTTAGTGGGTTTGACTGGAATGTTGACTACACGCACAAATTTAAAAAAGAAGGCCACGAGATAGTGGTATCCGGCCAGTGGAGCCACAGCATTGTTAAATCAGATTACCTGAATGAATTTAGCGACCGTTATGCAAGTCAAAAAGGTAACAACAACGGCAAAAACAACGAGTACACCGCCCAGGCAGATTATACCAACCCTATCAGCAAAACATTAAAATTGGAGGCCGGTGGTAAAACCATCCAAAGGCGCATTAACAGTGTGTACGATATATTCACCGTTACCCCGGGCGATATCAACGACCCTAACCCGGTTGGTATAAACCCTATTAGGGATAACCTAAACTCTAACCTGTACAATTACAATCAAAACGTATATGCCGGTTACAGTGTGGTCACCTTTAATTTGCCTAAGAACTTTGCGATTTTAGCCGGTTTCCGTTACGAGAACACGCAGATCACAGGTGACCCGCAAACACCTTACGCAACGCCGGGCAGCAACTCGCAGGAGTTAAAACCATTTACCGCAAGCTATAATACTTATGTACCAAGCTTAACGTTGCAAAAAACTTTGGGCTCCAATACGTTTAAATTATCGTACAGCAAACGTATCCAACGCCCAAGTTTACAGGTGTTAAACCCGTTCATTAACCGTGCACAGCAGCAAAGCCAAAGTGTAGGTAACCCTAACCTTGCACCGGAAGTATCGCAAACGGTTGAGTTAAACTATAACACGTTTGTTAAATCATCGGTATTAAACTTCTCGGTTTACTACAAAAACACCCGCGACCTTATTGAAGGTATTGCTACACCAATAACTGATAATGGTGTTGTGGTTAACCGTACTATCCAAAATAACGTTGCCGCAAATAACTCTGTAGGTGCAAGTTTCTTTGGTTCCATAAACCCTATCAAAGCTTTAACCATTCGTGGTAGCATCAACGTGTTTACCTATAATCCAAGTGTGTATGATGCTTACGCAGGCTTTGTTAACCAGGACGCGTTAAAAACCCGCTTAGTGTCTACCCTATTCGGTAGCGCACAGCTTAATTTGCCTAAGAACTTTATTGTAGAGGCATTTGGGTTCACCAACTCGGCCCGCAGGACCATCCAGGGTGCAAGCCCTGCTTTCGGGATCTACGCGTTCGGGATCAAAAAACAGTTCCTGAATAAAAAGGCTTCTATCGGTTTTAACACAGTGCAGCCTTTTGCAGTTAACAAATCGTTCGATCAGAATATCTCAAGCCCTACATTCACACAAACATCACACACCCTGTTCCCTTTCCAATCATTTGGTATAACGTTTAGCTACAGCTTTGGTAAAATAAGCTTTAAAGCACCAAACCCAACCCAGAAAAAGAAAGGCGTTAACAATGACGACCAGATCCAGGGTGGCGACCAAAATGGTGGTGCAGCACCGGCAGGTGGCAGATAATAGCCCAAAACAACAATTACATATAAGCAAAACGCCCCTTCGGAAACAGAGGGGCGTTTTTTTGTATTAAGATTTTATTTAACGCCTTTCATTCCGCCATACCTAAATACAATGGACTTCAATTGTGTTAAAGTCGATTGGATGTAACTTTGATCTGTAGGATAATCAAAGTTTAGCTTATTGCTATCTTTATAGAAAGTCCCATCTACCATTATGACACCATTAACATCATATTGCAGCTTAAAAACTAAATTTTCTTCATAGTTCCTAAAGTAAACAACACCTGACAAATCCTCGTTGGCTTTTAATAGGTATTGGTAAAATTCAAATATTTCTCCCGTGGACGAATAGAAATAGGAATTAACACTAAAATCATCTATTTCTATTTTTAGACAACAGGTTACATCATATCCTCCCCAATGGCCGGTTTCATTTGGGAAACCATGAACCTCATTAAAAGTTATTCTTATAAAGTTTCCGTTTCCTTTTATTTCAAATTCTTCCATTGTTGTAAATATAAAATTATCTCAACAAAAAAGCCGGTCAATTACTCGACCGGCTTTCTATTTCAATTAAGCTTACGCTAAATTATTTCTTATTATAATATTTAAAGTCTTTACCAATAAAACGTGCTGCATCGCCAAGTTCTTCTTCGATGCGCAGCAATTGGTTGTATTTGGCTATCCTGTCAGATCGTGACGCAGAACCGGTTTTAATTTGGCCACAGTTAAGGGCAACAGCAAGGTCGGCAATGGTAACGTCTTCAGTTTCGCCGCTACGGTGACTCATTACAGATGTGTAACCGTTAGTTTGCGCTAAAGTAACCGCGTTAATGGTTTCGGTTAACGAACCTATCTGGTTAACTTTTACCAGGATAGAGTTTGCAGTATGGGTAGAGATACCTTGTTGTAAACGTTTTACGTTGGTTACAAACAAATCATCACCCACTAACTGTACTTTATCACCAATTTTCTCGGTCAATAATTTCCAGCCTGCCCAGTCATCCTCGCCCATACCATCCTCGATAGATATGATCGGATATTTGGCAGCTAACTCAGCAAGGTAATCTGCCTGTTGCTCGCTGGTACGGATAGCACCTTTTTCGCCTTCAAATTTTGTGTAATCGTATTTACCGTCTTTGTAAAACTCAGAAGCGGCACAGTCAAACGCAAGGCAGATATCTACACCCGGTTTATAACCAGCTTTTTCAATAGCCTGTAAAATGGTTTCAACCCCATCTTCGGTACCTTCAAAGGTTGGTGCAAAACCACCTTCATCGCCTACTGCTGTAGACAGGCCCCTGTCATGTAAGATCTTCTTAAGGTTGTGGAACACTTCGGTACCCCAACGTAAAGCTTCAGAGAAAGATGATGCGCCAACCGGCATGATCATAAACTCCTGGAACGCGATAGGCGCATCGGAGTGTGAACCACCGTTAACAATATTCATCATTGGGATAGGCAACGTGTTGGCGTTAACACCACCAATGTAGCGGTATAAAGGCTGGCGGCTTTCTTGCGCTGCTGCTTTAGCAACCGCTAAAGAAACACCAAGGATTGCGTTAGCACCCAGTTTGCTTTTATTTTCGGTACCGTCAAGCGCTATCATAATAGCATCAACAGCATTTTGTTCAAATACATCAACACCTTTTAATTCGTCGGCTATAATGTTGTTTACGTTATCAACGGCTTTTAATACGCCTTTGCCCATGTAAACGGCTTTATCGTTATCGCGAAGCTCAACAGCCTCGTGGATACCGGTTGAAGCACCTGATGGTACTGCAGCGCGGCCAAGCACACCGTTTTCTGTAATTACGTCTACCTCGATTGTTGGGTTACCGCGCGAATCAAGTATCTGGCGCGCATGAACAGCAATTATTAAGCTCATAGTTTTATATTGTCGAATTTTGAGTGATATACTATACTAATTTGGTGGGCTAAGGTAAGTGCAAAAACAGGAAATAGCAACGCAAATTTTGCATTTGTAGTGATTATTAATGGTTTGTTTACATACCGTTGTTTTTAAAACCATCTATTTTTGCTTCAAATTATAAAATTGTACCGGTAGAACTTCGGTATCACATCAATCGCTTGTGGTTGGCACACGCTCGCCCTCGGCGCTATTTTTTCGGTTTATACGGTACATCAGCGTCAGCATCATGTTGTTTTTGGCGCTACTGTTAACTGCGGTGTAGTTACGCTGGTTGACCCACCCTGCCTGCAGTATCCATTTTTTATCAAACTGGTAACCTAAGGAGGCCGCAACACGGTTGCGCTCGAAGTTTGGGGTTTTGTTATTAAAGAAAATCTCATTAAAAACGGAGATAAACCAGGTTTTAGCTACGATCTTTTTATTATTAAGCGGGATAAACATATTTAAACGATAACGGAAGCGGTTGCGGTAATCTCCGTTTACCCAGCGTTGCTCTACCCTATAACGGTGCTCAAATTTTAACGGGGTGAGGAACTGGTTAATGGTCATCTGCTCCCAAACGCGAAACTCATTGGTAAGCGGGCCTTTGTCTACATCAAAATAATCGTAGGTGTGGTAAATGCCCGTACCTAACAAGGCAGTAAAATTCTTGTCGATATCGTAGCTTACGCCGGCCTTGGCTTCGTAATATTGAAACTGGCTGAAACCCGCGCCGTTTGTACGTGCCTGGAACTCGGTATAACCGCCCCATCTATGAGCGCTGTCGCCGGGCATTACAACGGTTAAGATGCCCCATGTACCGGTTTTAGAATCCTGCGCGTTAACTTTAAATGAACACACCGTAAAAATAACAAGCAGTAGTAATACGCCTGAGATATTCTTTAACATTTGTTTAATATTAATTTAATGCAAATGTATTTCCTCATTGTTACTTGCGTGTTAATTACACAAGTGTTAATATTATTAATATGTTAAGGATTGAGGCTTATGTTAATTTAATGTTAAGTAAATTTAAAACAAGACGCGAAGTATCGCATCTCTACATACATTCTTTTGTCTTGTCTCTTGATTCTAAAACCCCTGCTTCCATTCTCCCCTATTCCCATTTGAACGTTTTTACCGCTACGGCATAAATAATTACACCCCATATTAACAGGATAAAAAGTTGGTGGGTAACATCGCCAAGGCCGGCACCTTCAAAGGCTACTTTGCGCATGGCATTGTTAAGGTGTGTAAGCGGCAGGGCAATGCTTAAATGCTGCAGCCAGGTTGGGAATGCGGTTACCGAGAAGAACGTGCCCGACAATAAAAACTGCGGCAGCGTAATAATATTAGATAACGGCGGTACCGTGCTTTCGTTTTTGGCGATGCCGGATATGGTAAACCCAAAGCCCATAAATATGATGAGCCCGATGGCACACAACACCAACATATTCAGCACCGTAACCACGCCATGGATCAGCGTGAAACCAAACGCGAAATGCCCTATCATAATAATAAACAGCGCACCTAATAACGAGAATACAATGCGCGCCAATGCCTCGCCAAGTACAATACTGTAGCGCTTAACTGGCACATTACAGCATTCAAATAAGTACTTATTTCCCGCCCTTTTTTAACTCACTTTCCGATTTAAGCACTTTACTGCCATTGGCCTGCTTTACTTCGTAAGCAGGTTCTTCTTTGCTTGCTTTGCGTTTTACTTTTGTGCCTTTAATCGTTTTACTTACTGTTTCAGTATGTTTTTCTTCAATTTTGCCTTCGGCTTCAGACGCTCCCCATTTCCAGTTTACAGTATCTCCCTTTTTCATGACCCTATGGTTTGGATTAAGGATAGCAATAGGCCTGCCAACTTGAGTTTAAAAGATCAAATGGCCCAATAAAGCAATGAAGCATATAGCTTTTGAAAGCAAAGCCACAATGGTGGTGAGTACAGGCAGAGTGAGTAAAGTTGTCATGATGTTTAGTGTTTTAACACTACAAATGTGCATCAGCAACCAAAATTATAACAGCATTATTAGGTGAACGGATGCAAATTGTCGGTAAATGTATTCCAATTAGGAATAAGCATCGGTAAAATAGCGGTTGAGTTTACCGACTACCCCTCCCCTACATTTATCCCTATTTGCTTCAGCAGCAACGTCGCGTTAAAGGTTTTACACTCGCCGTGTTTTATCTTGTAATCAAAAAGCATTTCACCATCAATCACCTGTATATCGAAGTAATAATTGCGTACATAATCGGGATACTTATCCTCCAGGCGGGCTATCTGCAGATCGTGGGTGGCAACCATGCCTACCCCTTTTTTGCTGATGAGCTGCTCTATAACCGCTTTACTGCCCAGGTATTTATCTACCGAGTTTGTTCCGCGCAGCATCTCGTCAATCAAAAAGAAAAAACGGTGTTCTTTTTCAACTGCAGCCAACAGCATCTGCAGCCTGTTTAACTCTGCTTTAAAGGTTGAAGTACTTTCATTAAGTGAATCCTTTATCCGCATGTAGGTTACTATCGTAATAACCGAAACTTCCATTGCCGTGGCACATACCGGCGCACCTGCCAGTGCCATTACGGTATTGATACCAATGGTACGCAGGAATGTACTTTTGCCGGCCATGTTACTGCCGGTAATAATGTCGATGCTGTAAGCATCCTTCAAATCATAATCATTGTCAACCCGCTTACCGCGAATAAGCGGATGGGCAATATTTTTAGCGGTAACGGTATAACCTTCGGTATCGGCAATAACGGGGTATACCCACTCGGGGTAATTAATAGCCGGTACCGCAATGCTTATCAACGCTTCAAACTCGGCTATCACATCAAAGGCAATCTCAAAATTCTCGTGGTTGTTTTTCTTCCAGCTTTCAATAGCCATCAGCTGCCTGATATCCCAGATAAAAAGCGCATTTAGCACCACCATCATGATCATGTTAAGGCGATAGTTGAGCTTGTTTAACAACACCGATAGCTGCTTTATCTTATCAGAAACATGGTGCCCGTTACCATCCGTTAGCTTTTTGCTGAAGGTTTGGCTAAAGGCTGCGGCCCATTCTTCCTGTTCAATATTTTTAAAGGCGAGTACAAAATGGCTCAGCGCGGTATCTATTTTACCGGCAATCAGATCGGTTCTCTTAACAATTTTTGAGCGGGTTGAGGCCTGCCTGTAATTGAACCATCCAACCGGAACAACCATATACCAGATAGGCCTGTAGAAATACCCGGCCACAACCAAAACAAGCAATACAAACGGCGCTGCCTGTGTGTAAACCTTTAAAAATTTCTCGTTATCAAGTTCTATCGGCGTTTTTAAATAGGTGATGAGGTTGGTTATCTGGTCGCGCTGTTGCTTTAACGAGAACAGCAAGTTGGTTTGGAAGGTGAGCTTCCATTCCTTTTTGGCGGCAAGTTCTTTCACCGCTTCCTGCCGGGCCATTATAGTTTCTTTTTGTGCCGATGCAGCCAGCCAATTAGCCAGCTTAATGTTACCGTGCAGCGTAGCGCAACGATTGATCAATTGGAACAAAGAGCTTTTACCAAATATATCCAGATCGGCAATGTAATGGTGCTTATCATCTTCAAACACTTTCCCATTGTCATAAATATTGCCGTGGGCCTCTATGCTCACGGCTTCATTATCGTTAACTTTTTTTAGGTCGAGATAATAGTTTTTTGACGTATCAAAACCTTCCTGCGTTTTAACCAGTTTGGCAAAAACAAAGGCCAGCACAATAAGCGCACCGATTAAAATAGCGATATTATCCTGGCTCACTGTTAAAACTACCGATGCGATAAATAGCGCGAAAACCACCAAACGGTATAGTGAATAGGTGTTGGCTTTGCGTGCAAAATCGTCGGCTTGCAGTTGCGCGTTGGCGGCAGCCTGCTTATAATCATTTAAAATATCCTGTTCCATTAGTTTTTGTAAAGCCTTATTTTTAGATAGTTTTACAAGTTTTCAATTTTACGACAAATACATAACATTTTGGCACTGTAATGAAGATCACTTTTATAACCGTTGGCAAAACCGAAGACGCCTATTTAAAGGATGGCATCGAAAAGTATGTAAAACGACTGAAGCACTACACCAAGCTTGAACTGGTTGACATCCCCGAGCTTAAAAACACGAAAGCCCTAACCGAAGACCAGCAGAAAGCCAAAGAAGCCGAGCTGATCCTCAAAAAAATAACCGTGCAGGACCATGTGATCCTTTTAGACGAGAACGGCCTGGAGTTTACCTCCGTACAGTTTGCCAATTACATCAATAAACGTTCGGTATCCTCGTCGGCCAACCTTATCTTCATTGTAGGTGGCCCCTACGGGTTCGACCAATCTGTTTACCAGCGCGCTAACGACAAGATCTCCCTTAGCCGTATGACCTTTTCCCACCAAATGGTGCGCCTGTTTTTTGTAGAGCAACTGTACCGGGCATACAGCATTATAAAGGGCGAGCCGTATCATCATCAATAGATTTCAGATGTGCCGATTCCAAATATGCAGATATTAGTATACATTCTGGAAATTCTTAAATTCTTTAAATTCAGGTTCAGACATTTATTTGCACATTTGCATTTCTGCATATTCGCACATTTATTAGTATGGCACACGACCACTCCCATCATCACCACGATCACGCTCCAAAATTAGACCACTTGAACGCGGCCTTTATCTGGGGAATAGTACTTAATTCCGCATTTGTAATTGTAGAGGTGATCTACGGTTTGATTAGCGGGTCGTTATCCCTGCTTACCGATGCCGGGCACAACCTGAGCGATGTGGCATCACTCGCGCTTGCACTATTAGCCTTTAAACTTGCCAAAGCCAAATCAAATAAGGATTATACTTACGGCTACAAACGCTCTACCATTATCGTATCGTTTTTTAACGCCATGATCCTGATCGTAGCGGTGGGCTTTATCGTTTACGAGGCCGTTGTGCGTTTCATCCATCCCGAGCCTGTTGCCGGCGGCACCGTTGCCTGGGTAGCGCTTGTGGGGATTGGCATAAACGGCTTTACCGCATGGCTTTTTGTGAAGGATAAAGACAGCGACCTAAATGTAAAAGGCGCCTACGTGCACATGGCGATTGATGCTATCGTATCATTGGGTGTGGTAATATCCGGTATCATCATTTACTTTACCCATTTAGCGTGGATAGACAGCGTAGTGAGTATCATCATTGGTGTAGTAATACTAACCGGCACCTGGAACCTGCTTAAAGATAGCCTGCGATTGGAAATGGACGGCGTGCCTAAGGAAATGGACCTTAAAAAGATAAAGACAGAGCTGATGAAAGCCAAAGGTGTGGTAGACATTCACCACATGCACGTTTGGGCGCTCAGCACTACCGAAAACGCACTTACAGCCCACCTGGTGGTTAGTCCGGAGGATGTGGGCATTTTCGATGAGATCAAACACGACCTTCGCCACAAGTTAGAACATCTTTCCATCAGCCACAGTACTTTTGAGCCGGAGTTTAGCAATGAAAAATGTGAGCAACAGGATTGTTAATTATTAAATACCCTATGAGCACAACCAACCGTCGTAAATTCATCGCAACCGCAGTTACCGTTGCCGCCGGCACTGTTGTAGTATCGGCTATGCCAACCCTAATAAAACCTACCACCATGACAAACAGATATCCAGTAGTTCACCATGCCCTTTTTTGGTTAAAGAACCCAGATTCAAAAGAAGACCGCGATAAATTGGTTGCCGGTGTAAAATCATTAGGCAAAATAGAAACCATTAAAGAACTCCACGTGGGCGTTGTTGCCAGTACCGAAAAACGTGACGTGGTTGATAACAGCTGGGCGGTATCTGAAGTGATGTTCTTCGCCGACCTTGCCGGGCAGGCCACTTATCAAACCCACCCCATTCATCAGCAATTTATTAAAGACCATAGCCACCTTTGGGAAAAGGTTGTGGTTTATGATGCGGTGGATGCGTAGGTGATTACAGCAATCATAAAAAAAATCATGTAATTGCGAGCGATAGCGTGGACAATCAACCGTAGGAGCTCATTAATTCCTTATAGAAAAATCAAACGCATTAATAATCTCAGCATATCCGCTTGTCCTCTGAGATTGCCACGTCACGTTGTTCCTCGCAATGACAAATCGTTACAACAAACAAAGCCCCGACAGGACAAAATCCTATCGGGGCTTTAATATTATCAGCAAGAAAAAAACTTATGCTTTTTTAGCAGGAGCTTTTTTTGCTTTGGCTTTTGGGGCTTCGGCGGCTGGTGCTTCTTCTTTTACAGGTTCGGCAGCAGGTGCTTCTTCGGCAACCGGCGCGGCGGCAGGTGCTTCGGTAAACAAAGGCATGTCCTTCAGTATATAAAACCAGCTCAGGATCTTCTTGATATCAGATGAGTAAACTTTCTCATCGTCATGGTCGGCAGCAACCTCGTAGAAAAATTCACGAAGTTTTTTACCATCGTCCTTAACAGCAGGTACGCTTGCCGCAGTTTTCATGCGTTCAAAAACGTCGATAAGTTTAATATCATCCTCAAGGCCAAAGATGGTGATCTCGTTTAAGGCTGCCAGTTTAGCGGTAGATAGGTTTACCACCAGCTTAGTTTTTTGCGCATCAAGGCTTTCTAAAACGTAACCGGTTTTGTTTTGCGCAAGCGCTTTCCATAAACCAGGTTTACCTGATATCGCAACAATTCCCTGTAAATTCATTTTTATATATTGTTTATAAAGTTTGATGCGGGCTGGCAACTACTCACCCAATCAACCATTAACTATTCCTCTATTATTTCGATACTTAAAATTTTATCGCCCTGGCGAATATCGTCAACCACGTCAATATTTTCAACAACCTTACCAAACACGGTATGGTTACGGTCTAAATGCGCAGTATTTTCACGGCTATGGCAGATAAAAAACTGAGAGCTGCCGGTATTACGGCCTGCATGTGCCATTGAAAGTACACCACGATCGTGGTACTGGTTATCGCCGGTTAATTCACAGTCGATATGCTTGCCGGAGCCACCTGCACCTGTACCGGTTGGGTCGCCACCTTGTACCATAAAGTTAGGGATAACACGGTGAAAAGTTACACCATCGTAAAAACCTGTTTTAGCCAAACCTAAAAAGTTAGCTACAGTGTTAGGCGCGTCGTTATCGTAAAATTGAACGGTCATCTCGCCCTTTTCGGTTTTAATAATTGCTTTGCTCATCTTGTTTTAATTTTTAAACAGGTGGCAAAGGTAAGTATTTGGGGTGAAAGGTGAAAGTGGAGATTGGAGGTTAGTGATTGGAGGTTAGGTAAAACTTCGCCATTCGAAATTGGGCGTTCGCTGTTCAATAGTATTAACCACAATCCATGATCCCGGGTTTAATCTGAAAACGACACTACGATTGCTTTTTCCGCAGGATCATATTTGCAAAACCCTTTAAGGTTTAAGTAAAATTCCTCTTTTTTATTGAAAGGCTTTCGTGGATCTTTTACGAATTCTGACAAACAATCTTCAAGCCATGTCAACCCTTTTTTTCCTGATAACAGATAGGCAAAATATGACATCCTTGTATACTGAAGACTATTGACATTAAGGTTTGTTGTGAATTTATAAGTGAATGTGGCTTTCTTTACCCGATCTTCCTCGCCAAAAACATCTACGGAAGTTCCGTTATTGTCAACACCAACATAGTGTGCTTTGCCGTCAACGTCCGCCATTTGCTTAAAAACCATTGAGCTATCTGATGATTGAACTCGCATGATTAGATGCGTCTTGCTTACCTGAATCCCTTCTTTTACAGTGGGCGGATCGCCTTTCTCCTGGGCAATAACGTTTAATGATATTATTAATGATATCAGCGTAAAAACTATCCTTAAAAATTTAGACATGATACAGGTTTGAACTTTGAACCTCTAATATAATACCATTTCCAATTAATCGTTACATTTGGTAACGGCCATGAATAATTTAAAAAAGTCCCTTTTAACTTTCGCCTTTTTCCTTTTACCGCTACTAACAAGGGCCGCTTCCCTCCTGATCCCTATGGATGAGGAGCAAAAGGACCACCTAAAATCGTACGGCATCGCTTTCTGGACGTTGAAAAATGGTGAAACGGTTGACTGGCTGCTTAACTACCGTGGTGGCAGCTTTATGATGAAGTACGATAAACGGCTGGAGGACGAATGCAAAATTCGTGGGGTAAGTTACCAGGTTTTGGCAGATGCTTCGGCAAACCTGATCTTGAACGAGGTGAGCGACCCATCGGTCAACATGGACATCGTAAAACTGGAAAAAGCGCCTAAAATGGCCGTTTATTCGCCCAAAAATAAGCTACCATGGGATGATGCCGTTACCCTGGTTTTAAAATATGCCGAGATCCCTTACGATGTTATTTATGACGAGGAAGTTATTCGCGGCGACCTGCCTAAATACGACTGGCTGCACATGCACCACGAGGATTTTACAGGGCAGTTCAGTAAGTTTTACGGTGCTTACCGCTACGCGCAATGGTATATGGACGATGTAAAAGGCCAGCAGGCTATGGCCGCTAAACTGGGCTTTAAAAAGGTATCGCAAATGAAGCTGGCCGTTGTAGAGCACGTGCGCGATTTTTGCGCGGGCGGCGGCTTCCTATTTGCCATGTGCAGCGGTACCGATACTTTCGATATTGCCCTGGCCGCATCAAAAACCGATATTGTAGAAAGCATGTTCGACGGTGACCCTGCCGACCCGGACGCGCAATCTAAATTGGATTTCACCCAAACCTTTGCGTTCCAGAATTTTACGCTCGATCAAAACCCAACCTCCCACCAGTTTGCCAATATTGATGTTACCCCGGTGAGGCAGGTAGAACGTAGCCGCGATTTTTTTACGCTGTTTGATTTTTCGGCCAAGTGGGACGTGGTGCCCAGCATGCTCACGCAAGACCACGACAAGGTGATAAAAGGCTTTATGGGCCTTACCACCGCCTACAACAAAAGCAAATTGAAGCCCGGCGTTACCATTATGGGCGAAATGAAAACCGCCAACGAGGCCCGCTACATCCACGGTGAATACGGTAAAGGCCAGTGGACATTCTACAGCGGCCACGACCCCGAAGATTACCAGCACGCCGTTGGCGACCCCCCAACCGACCTCAAACTGCACCCCAACTCGGCCGGATATAGGCTAATACTAAACAATGTATTGTTCCCGGCGGCGAAAAAGAAGAAACAGAAAACGTAGGCCGTACCCAACTCACTCCCTCTAATCAAAATATTTTGAGCTGCAAATCACTTTGTAGCTTAACACTTCTCATCGTGTATTTAAAAGCACAATTAATTCTTTGCCTCTTTTGATATTTATTGTAACATATTTTGGTTTTGAATACTAATGGCGTATAATTAAAATTATAAGTGGAAAAAAAAGCCGCCGGGTTTATACAGTTGATTGAAGAGCATAAAGCATTGCTTTTTAAAATATGCCGCATTTACCAGGATGACAGTACAGATCGTGAAGACCTAATGCAGGAAATGATACTGCAGCTTTGGCTGGCTTTTGATTCTTTTGAAGGGAAAAGCAAATTTAGCACATGGATGTACCGGGTGGCATTAAATACAGCCATCCTGTTTTTCAAAAAGCAAAAAAGAAGGCCGGACACCGAACAATTACACGAGAAACTCAACCACTTAGAAGCCGAGGGGACTGATACCCTAAAAGACGAACAACTCACCCTATTTTATAAGGCAGTACAACAGCTTAACAAGGTTGAAAAGGCGTTGATATTCCTGTATATGGAAGATCAGGCGTACGAAGATATTGCGGTCAATCTCGGGATCAGCGAAGTTAACGTACGGGTACGCCTCAACCGAACCAAAAACAAACTTAAGGACATAGTAAAAAGCTTGAATTATGAATATAGATGATTTAAAAGGCGCCTGGAAAAATGAAGAGCCTGGTTTTGCTCATTTGTCCATAAGTGATGCCATGTATGGTAAAACAACGTCGGCCGTAAACAGGCTTCGCAGAAACATGAAGGGTGAGTTTATTGCCACATTGTTCTCTTACCTAATCTTTATCTGGTTCTTTTTCAGGCAAACTGATGCATTCCTGTTTAATATTACCGGCCTGCTATTTTTCACCATGTTAGTATTAAACACGTATTACTTTTTTAAATTCTACGTTTTCTATCGTTCTATTTCAGATTACAATTCGAGCCTGAAAAATAGTATTGCCAAAATAGCCTACGAGTTAGAACTTAATATCGAGATATATAAAGCATATAATTTTTGCATAACCCCCATTGCCATAATGGTGGCCATCGGCATCCTTTGCGGCAAACACGCATCGGCCTATATTTTACAAGGCTTAACCGACTCAAATAACATTACGGCACATCTGTTAATTATGTTGGGTGTACTGCTTATTAGTTTTGCGGGTACTTATGTTTTTATCAACTTACACGTTCAATCTAAATACGGTAAGTATCTTAAAGAACTTAAATTAATTATCAATGACTTGGGAGAGGACGCCGTTTAAACAGGCTATCAGATAATTGATATATACAAGGAAGCCCAAACTTGGGCTTCCTTGTATATATTATATTCCGTTTCCCTTTCAGCGGCCGTAAAGGTTTCCGATTAATTGTAAAACGTCCACGCTACGCCAAACTTCAGCATCTTATCCATTTGCGGGTAGCGGTTCACAGTGTAAAACCCATTGCTGAACAAACCTTGGTTTGCATAGTCGTACTGGATAAACAGGTTGGTTTTCTCTAACGTGGCTTTGAAAAATACAGTTGCAATTGGGTACGATGTAAACTTAACATCCGGCCCGTTGTAAAACTGGCCCAAACCAACCGCGTACGATGGTGCAAGGTACTGGCTATTGTAACGTGCACTCACCCCAAACTGCGAATTTAACACATGGAACAGGTTGGCACCGTAGTATAAGCTACTGTAAGTATAAACTTCGGGTGTGCGCAAAATGGCGGCGTTATCAGTTTTTTGGTAAACAATATAGTTATCGAAATGGAATTTGCGCCATTCCACGTTTTTACCAAGGCTAACCTTAAGCATATTAATGATTGAGCCATACTGCCTCGGGCTGGCATCTATCCCGCCCGGCTGCGCTGCAAAGTACAGGTAATCGGTTATCAGGAAATACTCGGCTTTCAGGTCAAGCTGCAAAGCATCGTTCACATAATTAAACGACAGGTTGGTGGTTTTTTGGTTGCTGAACGTATTGTTAAAAATGTAGTGGTTAGAGATCCAATTGGTGTAAACCAAGCCCGGCGAACTGCTTTGCAGGTATCCGCCTAACACTATCTTCCCGGCCTTTTTTCCGCCTGCCAATGCAAGTTTTACATCGTACAAAAGGTCGCCAAAATTACGGCCCTGTACTATCTGTCGCAGGTCGGCATCCAATACAATGCGGTCGCTAAATTTATAGCCAAGTCTCCCTTTTAGTGTAATGTTCTGGAAACTTTCGTTCTGTACCCTTGATGGTTTTATCTCTTTATTGCCAAACTGATTTATCACCGTATCGGCCACAAACTGGCTAACCTTATAATAATCCTGGGTTAGGCCAACATCAATTTTTAGCTCGTTCTTAACCATTTTAAGCGATTTGCCCCGCAGGTAAAAGCTATACGAGAAATCATTCTGCAGGTGCGTCACATTTAGTGAATCTCTTGACCGCGCCGAACTAAAATAATAATCGGGGAACACCCCATAATTATCCAGCCCGTTTTGCAGGTAATTGTACTTACGCTGGTTGAAATATAGCGTATAAGATACCCGCTGCGTAGGCAAAACCGTTTTTGAGAACGCCTTCCCCTGATTAAGGCTATCGATATGGCCTATATAATAAAACTGTTTTATGTAGATGCCGGTGCTTTTCCAGTTATTAAAGCTGCCGGGCAGGCGCACCGGCTCCCCGGTTTTATCAAATGATGATAATGAACTATTAAATATAGTGTCCTTTAATATCGACCCTGTTTCGGGCGCCTTAAGGTTATTGAACAGCACATTCGCCAATAAATTATAACGTTTATTAACAGTATGGTACCAGGTAAACAAGCCAAAGTTAAAGTCGCTTACGTTTTGGGCCAGGATACCATTGGTACTGTAATAGCCGCGCGAACCGTTGAAATTCATCAGCAAACCCACATTCCAGTTGGGTTTAACATTTTGGGTATGCACTACTTTAAAAAGCTGCTCCTTTGAACCACCGAGCGAACTAAACAGCGATAGTAAGGTATACGGCGCCCGGGCATTAAAATAATTAATATCCTGTGGGTTTACCATGTAAGCATCAAGCGCGTGCAAGCCCTCGTCAAAGCCAATGGTTTTGCGCGGGTTAAAAAGCAGGTCGCGCTGTGCAACCCCAGGGTAGCCCAAACTTATCTTGGGGTTGCGTGGCTGGTTTAGCGGACTATAATTTTCAAAGTTTACTAACCCTGTATCCAAAGGGAAAAGCTGGATGCTGTCCATCAGCAAACGCTCGCTGGTTACCTTAATAAATTTGGAAGTAAATACGATCGAATCCTTCCGGTTTTCCTCCCGCTTACGTATCGAATCGAGGTTTTGCGAATCGCCGCCGGTCCTGCTATTTTTGACGGTATCACGTTTATAAACCGGATCATTTTTATTTTGACCGGGGAAACGCGTGTTGTTTATCTGCGCAAACAAACCCTGCACAGATGCGCAAAGCAATAATATAAGTAAGTATTTAAGCTTATTCGCCATTAAAGCCCTGCTATTAATTCTTTAAGTATGGTGGTCAGTTTTGGTTCGGCCTCCCTTGCCACGGTCAATATCTCTTCTAACGATACCGGTTTTAGCACCTCCGGGAAACCCTCGTCAGTAATTACCGATATGGCAAAAACGGGCAGGCCCATGTGGTTTGCTACAATAACCTCCGGCACAGTGCTCATGCCTACAATATCTCCGCCTATAATGCGCAGGTATTTGTATTCGGCACGTGTTTCTAAATTTGGGCCTGTAACCGCAACATAAACTCCTTTATGGCAGGTAATATTGTTCGCCTTGGCGATGCTTAACCCTTTTTCTATCAGGTCGTGGCGGTAAGGCTCGCTCATGTCCGGGAAACGGGGGCCTAACTCCTCATTGTTACGGCCTGTAAGCGGGTTTAGTGGTTGCAGATTAATGTGGTCTTCTATCACCATCAGGTCGCCCTTTTTAATATCAGGATTAAGCGAACCGCTGGCGTTTGATACAAATAGTGTTTTAATACCCAGCATCTTCATCACCCTAACCGGGAAGGTGATCTGCTGCATGGTATAGCCTTCGTAGTAATGCAAACGGCCCTGCATGGCAACCACTTTTTTACCACCCAGCGTACCAAATATCAACTTACCGGAATGGAACTCCAGGGTAGACATCGGAAAATCGGGGATATTGGAATACATCAGTTGTTTTTCAACCTCAATTTCGTTAACCAAGGCGCCAAGGCCAGTACCTAAAATTATACCCGCCTCGGGCACAAAATCGCCGATGCGTTTCTTAATATATTCAGTTGTGTTTTGTATGCTTTCTAACATATTTCAATAGTAATGTATCAAATTGCTGCTGCCCGTTATTTAAAAAATTTACCCCAATTGGCTGCACTAAAATGGGTAACTGCGCAAGGGCCGGCAACAACTCTTGTACCCCTAAACGCTGTGCATCCTTTTCTGTTGTGATGAGCAGTTTTTTTTGTGATTTGCAGGCAGAAAACTCACCCGCAAGTTTAGCGATATTTTTTAACGTAAACTGATGATGATCGGGATAATTATGGTGAATAATATTTGTGGTTGACTGCCCGATATACTCAACTAACGGCTTCGAATTAGCTATACCTGTGAGCAGAAAAACGGTAGTATCAGCATCAATAACCATATCCACCGGCTTACCTGCCAGATCCTGCAAGGGTTGATACACTATCGATGTAAAAAACAACGGTTGCCAGTTTAAGGGCGAGATCTGTTCATAGCTTTTAGCCATTTGCTGCTCCGTTAAACCAACAGGGCATTTGGTTACTACCATAATATCGGCCCGCCAGCGCCCGCTCAATGGTTCGCGCAGGTTACCTGCAGGTAATACAAATTTTGGCTTTTGCAGGTGGTTGTAATCGAACAGTAAAACGTTTAAGCCTGCCTTTACCGCGCGGTGCTGAAAGGCATCATCCAATATGATTAGATTATGATCGGCTTTGAGTTGTTCTATCCCCGCTACCCTATCCTCGCAAACGGCAACCGTAACATCCGCAAATTTGTGTTTAAATTGAGATGGCTCGTCGCCAATTTGGGTGGCAGTAGCGGTTGCTGTAGCCGTTATAAATCCTTTAGTTTCGCGACCGTAACCGCGGCTTAGCGTTGCCAATTTATAGTCTTTTTTGAACAGGCGCACCAGGTATTCTGTCATGGGGCTTTTGCCTGCGCCGCCAACTTCCAGGTTGCCTACGCATATTACCGGCAAATCAAATTTGCGGCTTTTAAACAGCCCGGCATCGTAAAACCAGTTACGGATGATAACCACCAAACCATAAACCAACGAAAACGGTAATAAAAGCCAGCGCAGGTATTGCATAGATGCTATAAAGATAATAAAAGGGTTTAAGAGAGATAAGTTGTTAATCGATTAGTACCAAATCATCAATACGCTCAAAATGCTTCTTATTTAATGTCGCTATTGGTAAATTGTTACTTAGTGCAATAGCTGCTATTAATAAGTCGGCAGTATCAATCTGCTTACTTACCAATTTTAATTTCTTATAGATATCTACGGCTTGTTCTGATGCTTTACTATCGAAAACAAGAATGCTAATGCCCGCTAAAAATTTCTGCCAATATGCTATTTGTGAATCAGGAGCTCCTGAATATATTTCAAATTCAGTTACGACGGAAATTCGAAATTCATATCCTTGATCGTATAACGCAATAAGTTTGGAGTTTGATTTATTCGACTTGCGAAAATGGTCGATAAGGATAGAGGCGTCAATTACAATTACTTTGTTCGCCATTGATTAATAGCTTTTTGTGCTTCTTCCATTGTTGCAATCTGTTCGTCAGAGAAAGTGGGGCCGTTTATTAAAAGTTCTCTAAACTGGTCTTTTTCAACTTTTACAGGCTTTTCTTCCAATTCCCGTTTTAACTGCAATAGCTTATCCTTGGGTAGATTTTTTACGATCTCTACCAAGTCATTAAAGCCAATGTCAACCTGAATTTGCATACTCAAATTTACAAAATTTATTTATATTAGTTTTATTACTTCTAAATCATCTATCATGAGATACATCTTTTTATCCATATTTCTCCTATCCGCCCTTGCCACTTTCGCCCAAACGGATACCAAACTTACCGCTCAACTAAAAGCGGCCACCAAAGGCTTTAATGGCGATGTTGGTATATATGTGCAGGATTTAAAAATAGGAAAAACAGCGGTTATCAACGCAGATACCCTGTTCCCTACCGCCAGTATGATCAAGGTGAGTATTTTAAGCGGGTTGATGGATAAGATAGAAAAAGGCGAAATGCAATACAACCAAAAGCTGGTTTACCGCGATTCGTTGCTATACGCGGGCGAAGATATCCTGGGATCGTTTAAAGATAAAGACACCATACAGTTGAGTAAAGTTGCCCTGCTAATGATTACCATGAGTGATAATACCGCCAGTGTGTGGCTGCAAAAACTGGTGGGTGGCGAGTACATTAACAACTGGCTTGATGCAAACGGTTTTAAAGTAATGCGGGTAAACTCGCGCATCCCGGCGCGCCGGCCAATCTGGGAAAAGTACGGCTGGGGAGTTACCACGCCACGCGAAATGTGCCGCCTGTTTACCATGATCCGACAGGGTAAGGTAGTTAGCCCGGCCGCCAGCGAACGCATGAGCCGCATGCTCAACCGCATCTTTTGGGACGAAACCTCGCTATCGCAGATCCCGCCATATGTGCAAACCATGTCTAAGCAAGGGGCAGTTGATGCATCCAGATCTGAAACGGTTTTGGTGAACGCCCCGCACGGCGATTATGTATTCTCCATCATCACCAAAAACAATAAGGACCAGCGTTGGACAAAAGACAACGAGGCTGATATACTTATCAAAAAAGTATCGGCCCTGTTATGGCATTACTACGAACCCGGCAGCAAATGGCAACCCGCCGCAGGTGTAGATAAATATATGCTTAACGAATAACCTATTGAAGTAAAGCTAACAATCCAGGGAAACCCAGCTGGCGGGTGTACATGGTTAAATTGCCATGCTCATCGGTTGGCCATTTATCTTTTGGCCTGTCCCAATACAATTCAACGCCGTTACCATCCGGGTCATCCAGGTAAAGGGCTTCGGATACGCCATGGTCTGACGCGCCGGTAAGCGGGTATTCATTATCTATCAGTCGCTTTAAAATAGCTGCAAGGTCTTTTCTTTCAGGATATAATATAGCTGTATGGAACAAGCCCGGAGCATATTGCGGCGCGGGTGGCGCACCTTTACTTTGCCAGGTGTTTAACCCTATATGGTGATGATACCCCCCGGCAGAGATAAACGCCGCCTGGTCGCCGTACATGGTTACCAATTCAAAACCCAGCAGGTCGCAATAAAAGGCCATCGATTTTTGCAGATCGCTTACTTTTAAATGTACATGGCCAATGCGGGTTTGCGCCGGGATCTTATAATCGCTCATAAACTACATGTTTAAATGTTGTAAAGTTACAAGGTTGGACTGTTGTTTGTATCAGTAATAAGTAAAAGATGTTTAAACATTTACTTTGAGCTTGTCATAACATTCCAACTTTACAACCTTTCAACATAATACCCTACCTTTGCAGTATGATCATAAAATCTGCCGACTTTATTTGCAGCAATACCCAGGTATCTAAACTGCCGCCGCCTTTAAAGCCCGAATATGCTTTCATTGGCCGGAGCAACGTTGGTAAATCATCATTGATAAATATGCTGGTTCAAAAAAAGGGGCTGGCAAAAACATCACAAACGCCGGGTAAAACACAGCTCATCAACCACTTTTTGGTGAACGAGAACTGGTTTATTGTCGATTTGCCGGGTTATGGTTATGCCCGTGCATCCAAAACCAAAAAAGCCGATTGGAATAAATTCATCCAAAACTACCTTGACAAGCGAGAGAGCCTGCAGTGCGTAATGGTGCTGATTGACAGCCGCCTGGAGCCTCAAAAAATAGATCTTGAATTTTGCAGCTGGCTGGGCGAAAAAGGCCTGCCGTTTGTTTTGATATTTACCAAAGCCGATAAACAAAGCAACCTTAAAACAGACCAAAATGTTGCCAAGTTCCGCAAGGCGATGCTGGCCTTTTTTGAAGAAGCGCCTCAGCATTTTGTAACCTCATCCGAACTGCATACCGGCCGCGATGAAATACTTGGTTTTATTGGTAACATTAACAATAGTTTTGAAGTACCGGAGTTTGATGAAGAGCACTATAAGTAGGAAAGATAATAAGCTCCCATATTAAGAGGGAAATCAATATTAAACAATGAAAAAATACTTCTCTCTCGTAACGTTTACGCACACCATATTTGCCATGCCGTTTGCCTTCATCGGCTTCTTTTTGGCGGTTACCACTACAGATCATAAATTTGAGTGGCAAAAACTGGTGATGATGCTATTGTGTATGGTATTTGCCCGTAACTCGGCCATGGCGTTTAACCGCTATCTGGACAGGAACATCGACGCTAAAAACCCGCGCACCAAACAGCGCGACATCCCCGCAGGGAGAATTAGTCCCGCGGCGGCATTAACCTTTACCCTGGTTAACTGTGGTTTGTTTATCTTAACCACTTGGTTTATTAATCCACTTTGCTTTTACCTGTCGCCCATTGCTTTATTAGTGGTGTTAGGTTACAGCGCTACCAAACGCTTTACCGCGCTTTGCCATATGGTTTTGGGCTTAGGTTTATCGCTGGCCCCTATAGGTGCTTATTTGGTGGTGACCGGTGCGTTTGCGTTAACACCTATCTTCTTCTCCCTATCGGTACTTTGCTGGGTGAGTGGTTTTGATATTATCTACGCCCTGCAAGATGAGGACTTCGACCGTGACCAAAAACTGCATTCCATTCCCGCTTATTTGGGTAAGGTTAATGCATTGAGGTTATCATCTGTATTGCACGTATTTTCGGCGACATTTGTGCTGATGCCGATATTTACCATACCACATGTTGGGTTGTTATATTATATAGGCATCGTATTCTTCTGCGCCATGTTAATCTATCAGCATACCCTTGTAAAACCGAACGATCTGAGCCGGGTAACCTTCGCCTTTATGACCACCAACGGCATTGCCAGCGTGGTATTCGCGGCCTTCTTTTTAATGGATAGGGTATGGATGCGCTAACACAGGCACAGTTAAACCAGTTTCGTGAGCGCATTACGCCCTACGTTACGTTTAACGAGGCCGAGTGGATCGTGTTTATCCAACATTTACAGGTATCGCATTATAAAAAGAAACAGCATTTTGCTGAAGCAGGCAAGGTTTGTAATTACTTCGGCTTTATTCTCAGCGGATCTGTTCGTTATTATAACATCATAGATGGTAACGAAATTACGGGCTACTTCAGTTTCGAGAACGAACTGGCAAGCTCCTACAAAAGTTTCCTTACGGGTGAGCCTGCCATTAATTACATACAAGCGCTGGAACCCAGCACCATCATCCTCATCAACAGGAAAAACATGGATGCCATGCTCAACAACCCCATGCTGGCCTACAAAATGGAACGCTTTGGCCGCCTGGTGGCCGAGCATTACCTGATGTGCTACGAAGACCGCGTAACATCCTTCCTAACCGAAACACCCGAAGAACGGTACCTAAAACTCCTGCAAACCGGCAAAGATGTTTTGCAGCGCATACCACAACATTACATCGCCAACTTTTTAGGGATAACGCCGGTATCGCTTTCAAGGATAAGGAAGAGGATATTAAGCCCCTCCTAATCCTCCTCGGAAGGGAGGACTTTCATACAACTTTATTGCCTTCTATATTTAAAGTTTCTCCTACCGGGGAGATATAGAGGGGGCTTTTCTTATCTTTTGTTAACGTTTTGATTTTCAAGGTTACCGTACATTTGTACTATACATCAAAACGAAAACATTATGCACACCATATTAGGAGCCGGCGGGCCGGTAGCAAACGCGCTAACCAACGAATTTTTAAAGAATAATGAATCGGTAAGATTGGTTAGTCGCCGCCCAATAGATATACAAGGCAACAACCTAACCTGGCGCAAAGCAGACCTGTTAGATTACAAACAGGTACAGGAAGCTGCCCAGGGCTCAACCATTATTTACCTGTGCGTAGGTTTAGTTTATGATGCCGACATATGGCGCGAGCAATGGCCTATTGTGATCCAAAACGTTATCAAGGCGACCAAAGAGAATAACGCGAGGCTGATATTCTTTGATAACGTATACATGTATGGCCTGGTTAACGGCCCCATGAAAGAGGATACGCCCTACAACCCCATCAGTGAAAAGGGCAAAGTACGTGCCGCCATTGCCGATACCATTATGAAAGAGGTTAACGCCGGCACACTCAACGCCACTATAGCCCGCGCGCCGGATTTTTACGGCACTACCAGCACCAATGCTTTTTTAGATATGATGGTACTATCCAAATACGCCAAAAAGCAAATCGCGCAGTGGATGGGCAACCCAAACAAGCTGCATAATTTCATCTACATCCCCGATGCAGGCCGCGCCATGCACCTGCTGGGCCAGCACCCCGAAAGCGACAACCAGATCTGGCACCTGCCAACCGCCCCGGTGATGAAAGGGCAGCAGTTTTTAGAACTTGCCGCACGTATTTATGGCGTTAAACCTAAATTTATGCGGGTGCCTAAGTTTATGCTGTGGATCCTTGGGTTATTTGACAAACTCATTGCCGGCACAGTAGAAATGTATTACCAGACAGATCATGACTATATCTTCAACAGCGATAAGTTTGAAAAGGCCTTTAATTTTAAACCCACCAGTTATGAGGATGGGGTAAAAGAGGTTGCGAGGACGATATATAAACCGGAATAAGTCCGAAAGTCCGCAGAAGTTGGGAAGTCCAAAAGATAAAAGCTTTCGGACTTTTTTTTTATAACATCTTTACGGCTTACCGTCTTTCCATCTTCCCAAATAATCTGCACATTTGCATATCTGCACATCTGCAGATCAATTATATGATCCACAAAAAAACAAGAACCTACATCCCTGCCGACCTTGAAATTAAATGGGAAACGCTGGAACCGATATACAAAGAACTGCTTAACCGCTCTATCAATTCTGTTGAAGAGTTAGAGCAATGGCTTAAAGATGGCAGCGAATTACAAGCCGCGCTCGAAGAGGATTTTGCATGGCGCTACATTCGCATGACCTGTGATACCAACAGCGAAGAACTGTTGGCAAGTTTCCAGTACTTTGCTACCGAGATAGAACCACAAACCGCGCCCTACAATAACGAGCTAAACAAAAAACTGGTTAACAGCGAGTTTGTAGACCAGTTGAATGAGGAGAAATTTTACATTATGCTGCGCGCGGTGAAAAAATCTCTGGAGCTTTTCCGCGAGGAGAACATTCCATTGCAAACCGAGATCCAGGTGGAGCAGCAAAAATACCAGTCGATAACCGGCGCCATGAGCGTGCACATCGGCGAAAAAGAATATACATTGGAACAGGCTTCTGTTTTCCTGAAAGATACCGACCGTAGCAAAAGGCAGGAAGTTTGGGAAAAAATCACCGCCCGCCGTTTGCAGGAAAAAACAGTGCTGGATACCCTATTCGATCACCTGCGTGCCCTTCGCCATAACGTGGCTTTGAATGCCGGGTTTGAGAACTTTAGGGATTACATGTTCCAGGCGCTTGGCCGTTTTGATTACACCCCGCAGGATTGCTACGCTTTCCACGCGGCTATCGAAACCGAGATCGTACCCATCCTGCGCGAGCAGGCCGAAAAACGCAAAGAAGCTTTAGGTCTCGATGCTTTAAAGCCATGGGATATGGATGTTGATATTTCGGGCAAACCTGCTTTGAAACCGTTTAACAGCGGTGCCGAGCTGGTAGAGAAATCTATCCAATGTTTCAGCAACATCAACCGTTACCTGGGCGAGCGTTTAGAGATCATGAAAGATAACAACCTGTTTGATGTGGAAAGCCGTAAAGGCAAAGCGCCGGGTGGTTATAATTACCCGCTATCTGAAACGGGCGCGCCATTCATCTTCATGAACTCGGCTAATACCTTTCGCGACCTTACCACTATGGTGCACGAGGGAGGCCACGCGGTACACACCTTCCTGACTGCCGACCTGGAACTAAACGATTTTAAACACTGCCCAAGCGAGGTTGCCGAACTGGCTTCCATGTCTATGGAGTTGATATCAATGGATAACTGGGATGTGTTTTTTGATAACGAGGAAGACCTGAAACGCGCTAAACGCGATCAGTTATTTGATGTATTGAAAACTCTGCCATGGGTTGCCGTGGTAGATCAGTTTCAACACTGGATCTATACCAACCCGAACCATACCGATGCCGAGCGCACCGAGGCCTGGTTAAAGATCTACGAACCATTTGGGGCAGGCTTTGCCGATTGGAGCGAGCACCCGCAAGCCGGGCAAAACCTGTGGCAAAAACAACTGCACATTTTTGAAGTGCCGTTTTACTACATCGAATACGGCATGGCCCAGCTTGGCGCCATAGCCGTTTGGAAAAACTACAAAGAGAACCCCGAAAAAGGCCTGCAGCAATACCTGGAAGCCTTAAAACTGGGTTACACCAAAACCATTACCGAAATTTACGAAACCGCCGGTATCAAATTTGATTTCAGCGCGGGCTATGTCAAAGAACTGGCCGAATTTGTAAAAGCCGAAATGGATAAGATTTAAAAGTACCATCAGCCCTCTCCAACCCGAGAGGGCTTTTTTTTGCCTGTTCTATAATGTTTTCGCAGGATATTCTGAAAAGAGACCCTGCTTGTAATGCCAGATGCTGCTTCAATAGCACAGCAGAACGACTATGGTAAAACTCAGTATATAAGCTATTTACAGATACGCGCAACCCGTTACTTTTTAATATATTAAAACTTATATGTGTTTTTTAAGTTTTATAATATATGAAAAAGATACTTGTGTTGTTTAGCATAATACTGTTGGCAACTGCCGCATTTGCACAGATCCCATTAAAGCCGGTTAAGATAGATAGCCTGGTTACCATCTCCCTTCCGGAGAAATATATAAAGAAAGATACCCTGGGCCAATCCATTTATTCCGGTAATGGTTCTTATGGTTACATGGTGGTTATCCGCGCACCAAATGCCAATAACAACGAGCCGCTAAAAAAGGAACGCGACTTAAATAAAGTACTGCAAGATTATATCAAAGGCATAAAAGGCCAGGCAGATGGTAGCACCCAAAACGTGCGCGATACTACCATCGGCCACTTAAAAGCCAAAACCTTTACACTGGAAACCGACCAGGGCGCGGGCCTGCAGGAGCGTAACTTCATTATTATTTACACGCAAGATGTTACCTATACTTTTGAGTATTACTACGAAGAGTTAAGGAAAGATGTAGTGAATGAGGAATATAAAGCTTACTCGGGTTCCATCAAAGTATCGCCGGAATTGAAACGTACCGACCAATACCTATCTATGAGTAATGGTTTATCGCCGGCAGTTATGTATGGCTTGTTTGGCGGCGTACCGCTGATCGTTATCATAATTGTCGTGGTAGTTATCCGCAAAAAAAAGAAAGAGCGCGAAGAAGCGTAACTTAAGGCTTTGTAAGCAGTCCCCAATCCCAACGGGGGCTGTTTATAAATTTTTTACGGTCGATAAAGGTTAACCATGCCAGCGTTATAAAAACGCCTACTACCGAGCCCACCGTTACATCCTCAAAAAAATGCTGGCTCAGGTACATGCGCGAGTAACCTACCATCACCGCCACAAAAAACAGCAGCATGCCCCAGCTTTTATTCTTGGCCAGGTAAGTGATAACCACCCCTACCGAAAATGCCGTTACCGTATGCCCGGATGGGAAACTGTGTACCGCCAAAATGTATAGCCCCTTCACAAAGTGAATTTTATCGAGTTGATCTTCAAAATAAACCCTTGGCCTCGGCATATCAAAACTAAACTTTAAAATTTGCGCCGTTATAGCCGTTAAGGCGTAACTGGTGATGATCAGGAAAGATGCGCGGTAGTTGAACAGCGCAAAAATTAGAGAGAGTGCTATAACCGTATACCCATCGCCAATGTGGGTGATGTATGGTTCAATAGCGTCGGCAAAATCGCTGTGGATGCCGTTCACAGCGAAGAAGATCTCCGTCCGGGTGAAGAGCAATTTGATCACCAGGCAGGCACATAACAGGGTTATGTAAGGGATAAAAAGGTATCGTATTTTGTGTAAAACATCTTTAGCGCCTGCATTCATCGTTGCCAAAGTTAGCATATACTTTTTCAATGCAAAAAAATGGTTATGTTTGGTTTGGAAAGATCAAACTGATTAAAATACATGTCTAAGAGTATATTTCGCAGAAAATCTGTTTCTAAAATTTTGGCCGATGTAGCCAGCGGATTTAGTGATAGTGAACACCCGGGCAGCGCCTCCCAACTCGAAAAAGCGCTAAATGTTAAGGATTTAACCCTAATGGGGATTGCCGCCGTTGTTGGCGCAGGTATCTTCTCTACCATCGGCGAAGCCTCGTTCCAGGGCGGGCCGGGGGTTAGTATATTATTCATCATCACAGCCGTTACCTGCGGGTTTTCTGCCCTGTGTTATGCAGAATTTGCATCACGCATACCCGTTGCAGGCAGCGCTTACACCTATGCTTACGCCACTTTTGGCGAATTAATTGCCTGGATAATTGGCTGGGATCTACTGATGGAATATGCCATCGGCAACATCGCGGTAGCCATATCCTGGAGTAAATATTTTGTGAACCTGCTGGAGGGCTTTAGCATCCACATGCCTAAATTTTTATATACCGATTACCTGTCGGCATTTAGGGCACACGAAGAAGTGACGAAATTAACCGTAAGCCATAACCTTGGTGCCATTACAGATACGTTAAAAGAAAATGCCCTGGCATGGACCACAGCGCCCATGATAGGCAATATCAAACTAATCGCCAATATCCCCGCGTTGGCCATAGTATGCGCCATAACCTACTTGGTTTACATTGGCATCCGCGAAACCAAAAAGGCTACCAACGCCATGGTTTATTTAAAAATCGCCATTGTATTAGTGGTTATTGTGATAGGCTTTTTTTACGTTACACCGGCTAACTGGCACCCATTTTTACCAAACGGTTTTGGTGGGGTGATGAAAGGCGTATCGGGGGTTTTCTTCGCTTACATTGGGTTTGATGCTATATCTACCACGGCCGAAGAATGCCAAAACCCGCAAAAAGATTTGCCCCGTGGCATGATCTACTCGCTGGTTATTTGTACCGTTTTATATGTATTGATAGCATTGGTGTTAACCGGTATGGTTAGTTATAAAGAACTTAGGGTTGGTGATCCGCTTGCATTTGTGTTCGCTAAAGTTGGGTTAAAAAACATCAGTTATGTAATTTCTATTAGTGCGGTTATTGCTACCGCGAGTGTGTTGCTGATATTCCAACTGGGCCAGCCCCGTATTTGGATGAGCATGAGCCGCGACGGTTTATTGCCGAAAGTATTTTCGCGCATCCACCCCAAATACCACACGCCATCGTTCGCTACGATAGTTACCGGTTTTGTAGTTGGGGTACCAGCCCTGTTCTTAAACCTTACCGTAGTAACCGACCTAACCAGTATAGGTACCTTATTCGCATTTGTATTGGTATGCGGGGGCGTTCTTTTATTACCACGCGAAGCGGCTGTTAAAGGGAAGTTTCACTTGCCATACATTAATTCGCAATTTATAGTGCCGGTGTTATTTATAGTGGGCGTATTCTTCTTCCGCCATAACATCGTAAACTTAGTTAGCGGCGAAGCGCTACACCATAAGTTCCCTTACTTTTTGTTTATCATACTTTCCGCAAGTTTGGCCGTGCTATCGTTTGTTAAAAAACTGTCGCTGATACCTGTATTAGGCCTTGCAAGTTGTTTTTACCTGATGGCCGAACTTGATTACGACAGCTGGATCCGTTTCCTGGCATGGCTTATCATAGGCCTTATTATTTACTTTACTTACGGCTACAAGCATAGCAAACTGGGTAAAGGCAAAAATGCCCATTTAGCGAGGTAGATTATTAGTGATGACACACCCGCTATGTTAAAATATTATTAATGCCGGTGGAAACGCCGGCATTTTTTGTTTGGCGACTTGTCATCCTGAGCGATAGCCAAGAATCTGTTCCTCGCTCCCGCAGGGGCCTCTACGAGAGATCCTGCGGGAACGTAATTGACTTATACCCGCTTAGATCAGCATATAACAGCAAAGGCTACACATTTTCACAGGCAGCCTTTGCTATATATTTTGATAACGCCTATTGCGGCATTACCCGGTCTATCTTTACACTCTCGGGCGAGGTAAGCATCAACGGTACTTTTTCTACCGTTACAAAGCTTAGGTCGAGGCCAAAGTTGCGCTCTTCCGACAGGCTGATCCTTTTAAGATGCCCATACAGGAACATCACTATTTTTTCGTAAAACGACAGGTTGTGCGAGCGCGATAGTACTTTCTCGATCACCACAAACCTAAAGTCGCCCACAATTTTGTGTTTATTTAAAGATTTGTAGGTACTGGTGATATCAACCTCACCATTCTTAACCAAATCCTCAACTACCTTACGGAACAACAGGTTTATCTGCTGTTCTACACGGAAACCGAGTTTAAAGTCGATCCGGATCAGTTTACCCGGCACCAAAAAGTCTACCTCGTATTCGCTTTTGTAAGGCTCATCCACCACATCAACGTGTACCAGCCAATATACATCGGCACGTTTAGGTTGCTTTTGCAAAATGGAGTATATGATCTTCGATTCTACCTCCGAATTAAAGTTGGCGCTGGTTAAATAAACCAGTTGAGAAGCATATTTGGGCACGCTTTCGTCCTCGCTCATTTCTTTAATAATGTTGAAGTAATCGTCTATCTCAATAAATTTAACGTAACGGTTCTTGATCTTACGGGCGTCATGCCAGGTCCACATGATAATGAACAACACAAAACCAATTGACAAGGTAAACCAGCCACCATGGACAAATTTCACCAGGTTACCCAGCAGGAAGGTACCTTCGATAACCAAATAAACCAACAGGAACGTCCCGATAATATAAGCAGGCAGTTTTTTCCTTTGCAGGAATTTAGATACCAGTATGGTGGTCATTAACATGGCTACGGTGATACTTAAACCGTATGCCGCCTCCATACGTGCCGAATGCTGGAACAGCAATACCACACCAATACAACCGGCACATAACAGCCAGTTAACGCTTGGTACATATAATTGTCCTTTTTGTTCGGACGGGTAATTGATGCGCACTTTTGGCCATAAGTTTAACCTTACCGCCTCGGCAATCAGCGTAAACGACCCGGATATTAAGGCCTGGCTGGCAATA
Source organism: Mucilaginibacter aurantiaciroseus (assembly GCF_024055595.1). Taxonomy (GTDB): domain Bacteria; phylum Bacteroidota; class Bacteroidia; order Sphingobacteriales; family Sphingobacteriaceae; genus Mucilaginibacter; species Mucilaginibacter aurantiaciroseus. The sequence goes on along the minus strand of NZ_JAMXOF010000001.1, from coordinate 183,829 downwards.
ACCGCCGCTATAGTGGCTATACCGATACCAAAGATCAGAAACCATTCGGGCATTATTTTGTAGAAAGGATTATTCAGGTTCAGGTTGATCACTTGTCCTTCGCGCTGTAGCAGCCATGCCGCCTGCCCAAGGTAGTTTAATACCAAACAAATTTTTACATAGATCCAGCTGATGCGGATGTTATCGCGGCCACAGTGCCCAAGATCTGAATACAAAGCCTCGGCACCCGTTGTACACAGGAAAACCGCACCCAAAATGATGAAGGCGTTATAATCCGACGATAGCAACTGGTAAGCGTAATAAGGGTTTAAAGCCTTGACGATAGATGGCATCTGCACAATAAACGATACGCCTAAAACGCCCATCATGGTAAACCAAATGAACATGATAGGCCCAAATGCTTTACCCACCAGGGAAGTACCAAACTGCTGTATAATAAACAACACGGCAATAATTGCGATAACTATTTGCACCGTTGGTAACTGCGGATAATACGTTTGTAACCCCTCAATAGCCGATGAAATGGTAATTGGCGGCGTAATAATACCATCTGCAATCAGCGCGCACCCTCCTATTACGGCAGGCACAATAAGCCACTTTGCTTTACGGCGCACCAGCGAAAAGAGCGAAAAGATGCCGCCCTCGCCTTTATTATCAGCCCGGAGGGTGATAATAACATACTTTAATGTGGTTTGGAGTGTAAGGGTCCAAAAGATGAGGGAAACACCTCCCAGTACCAAAACTTGCGATATAGGTTGCGAATTGCTCGAATGTTCGGAGCCAATAATGGCCTTAAACACGTACAATGGTGATGTACCTATATCACCGTAAATTATTCCTAAACTAATAAGCAGCCCCGCGGCTGATAGTTTCTGCAGATCTTTATGATTTGACACTATATTTTAAAAAAATACAAAACTATTAAAAAAAACCATTACAACTTAAACTATCTATAAACGTATAAGTCTTATAAATACAATAACTAACAAAACCTTATTTTGTTAAAATTTGTTAAAATTATTTAAATAATCGTTACATCATCACTTGATGAGCGCTTTATTTATACTTTTGTAAAGTTTATAATAATATGGGTCGAAAATTTACTTATCTTAATTCCTGGTTCACCGTAATTGCGCTTGCAATAGCTGTGAATTTTGCGCTTGCAAAGGGAGTTAACGCCCAAAAAAGTGATTCATCGTACTTGCGTTCTGTTAAAGCAAAATCCAAAACATCTTATTTAAAAAATGGCCTGCATTTAGCCCTGCCCCCTTTAAAACCAAACGCGGTATCGGCCGAAAAAATCAACCTGGCACGTCCAGACGATAAATTGATTAGCAATGTGGTAGTTTACCCCATCCCTGTTACCAATATGCTCAACATAAAGTATAGGCTTTCTCGCAATTCTTATGTGAATATTGTGGTGATGGATATTTTGGGTAATACCGTACTTACTTTGGTATCCCAGCGTGTTGAATTTGGGGAACAAATTATTAACTATAACATAAACAATAAATTACCACGTAGTTTTTATTTTTTGAGGATAACAGCTGGTATCGAATCTGTAAACACACGGATATCGGTAATAAATTAAAAAAGGCTGTCTGATAAGGCCATATTTCATAATTGAATACTTAAATTAAATTTTGGGGCACATTCAATTTAAATTAAAAAGAGCGGTTTTGGAATTCAAAACCGCTCTTTTTCTATCTATAACGTTTCTTTTTTTATCAATTTACAGTAAATGTTGGACAGCTATCGCAACACCAATTGGTTACAGTTCCGGAAACATATGGACTGGTATGCCCAAGAGAACCTTCGGCTACACTTCTTCCGCCAGCAACCGGGTACCAGGTTCCTCCAATTTTGACGCCGCACGATTACGCAACTACCCCATCTAAAACATTTCTCATCTCAGCTTTGCTAAGTTTTTCAAACTTATTCATAAAATTTGTTTTAAAAATTGATTAGTTCTTTTAGTTATCACGTAACAAACGGCTTTAAGGTTTGCTCCTTATTTTGTATTTAATTCAGCAAATCTGAATCATTCAACACCGCGTCAAAATCACCAACAATAGTTTTTAAACTTGAGGCTTAGTTGTATCCAGTAATTAATTTGAAAGTCATCAGGTCAATAAGCTTAATTGATCAGGTATAAATATCAGTATTTAAAGTTAAACGATAAATATTAATCATTTGTTAAATAACGTTATTGGTCAACGAAATATTTATGGTTAACAAAGATCTGGTCGGTACAGAGTCGGTTAACAAGCGAATTTCGGTGGTATTGTAAGCTCCCTTGGCCTCCTTAAGGGCGAGTAATTTATTTAACATCAATGGTGGCACTGTCTTGTCAGTTGTCAATTTCTTAAATTATTGATTATCAATGTTTCCAGCATTATATTTGTGTGTTCACAATCGTGAACGTGAACATTTTGCGATATGCAAAGGATTATTTAATACATCCGTAAAGAAATTTCCGATATTTTTCCATCCCATGGCTATCGGGATTAGGTTTTAGAATTTAGAGTTTATAATTTCGGCGTTATAACATTTGATTATGAAAATAATAGCCATTGGCCGTAATTATGCCGAGCACGTCAAAGAATTAAATAACCCCGTGCCTACCACCCCGGTAATATTTATGAAGCCGGATACCGCCCTGCTGAAGGACAACAAGCCCTTTTACCACCCGGAGTTTTCGCAGGATATCCACCACGAGATAGAGATAGTACTAAAGGTGAGTAAAGAAGGAAAGCACATTAACGAGAAATTCGCTTCAAACTATTTTGAAGAGATAGCCCTTGGCGTTGATTTTACCGCACGCGACATCCAATCGAAACACAAAGAGAAAGGCCTGCCCTGGGAACTGGCCAAGGCTTTTGATAATTCCGCCCCCATCAGCACCTTTTTACCCAAAGATAAATTTGCCGATCTCTACAACGTAAACTTTAACCTGGACATAAACGGCGAAACCCGCCAGAAAGGCAATACCAAAGATCTGCTCTTTTCGTTTGAGCGTATCATAGCCTTTGTTTCCCAGTACATCACCCTAAAAAAAGGCGACCTGATATTTACAGGCACTCCCGAAGGTGTTGGCAAAGTTGCCGTAGGTGACAGGTTAGAAGGATTTTTGGAGGGTGAAAAGCTTTTAGATTTTTATGTTAAATAGATACAGTACTACGCAATTGTCATTTCGTTTTTTTATAATCGCTGTCACGATTTGTATTACAAGCACTATCACCCGCGCCCAGGATGTTATCCAAAGCAAACAATATCCCAAAAACCAGTTCCGTTACCCTTTAGATCTGCCGCCAACTACGGCTGGTTCTTTTGGCGAGTTGCGGGCAAACCATTTCCACTCGGGGTTAGATTTTAAAACCAACCAGCGCATTGGTTTCCCGGTACATGCCGCATACGATGGTTATATTTCCAGGGTACGCGTGCAGTTTGGCGGTTTTGGGCAGGCTTTGTACATTACCCATCCAAACGGCTACACCACCGTTTACGGGCACATCGAAGCTTTTACCGCCGAGATAGCAAAATACATTCGCGATTACCAATACAAAAACCAAACCTACGAGGCTGATATAGCCATGCCGGTTGGTACGTATAAAGTAAACAAGGGTGATGTAGTAGCGGTATCCGGCAACCGTGGTGCATCAGCAGGGCCGCACTTGCACTTTGAGATCAGGGATACTTTGACGCAGGAAACCATCAACCCGCAACTATTCGGCTTAACCATTCCTGACCAGATCCCGCCGACTATTACGGCAATAGGCATCTATCATTTAAACGGCAACCCATTCAGCGATAAAACGCCCAAAGAATTTTTGGCGGTCATCGGCGCAAACGGCAACTACCATTTAACCAAACCGCAGGTGCTTAACCTTGGTGGCAATATCGGTTTCGGCATATCGGTTATCGATCAAAACAGCGCGTCCATTAACCGCAACGGCATTTATTCGTTGGAGCTGAAACTGGATGGCGTTACCATGTACACCTTTGCGGTAGAACGTTTCGCGTTCGATCAAACGCATGCCATTAACGCTTATATAGATTATCCCGCGTTTATAACCGCCCGCCGCTGGGTGCAAAAGTGTTTTATATTGCCCGGCAGCCGCATCTCGCTATACCCGCAATCTATCAACCGGGGCATTATGGCCTTTAATGATGATAAAATTCACGAGGTGGAATTTGTGGTGAAAGATATAGCCGGGAATAGGTCAACGCTAACATTAAAAGTGCAATCCAATACGTCGGCGGGTAGTGCCATTCCTGAGAAACCTACAGCCACTTTACTGCATTATGAACGTAAAAGCGAGTTTGCCAACGATAAAGTTAAATTGAGCATTATGCCGGGTAACCTGTATGATGACCTGGATTTCATCTATTCGGCTATGCCGGCAAAACCGGGGGCAGTATCGTTAACACATCGCATCCACAATAAATTAACCCCCATACATGACGGGTACGACCTTTGGATAAAACCCGACGTAAACCTTGTTGCCAATGCAGATAAAGCGGTAATTGTAAACGCGGCCACGGGCAGTATAGGCGGCACCTACGAAGCTGGCTGGGTAAAGGCTACAGCCAAAGCCTTTGGCGATTATTATATCAAGATCGATACCATTCCGCCGATCATCACCCCTATTAACATTCGCAATGGCAGTAATATGAAGGCTTTAAGGGCCATTAAGCTGCGCATGAGCGATAATTTGAGTGGTATTAAAAGCTACGTAGGTAAAATTGACGGTAAATGGGTATTGGTAGAGTGGGATTATAAAACAAAGGTTTTAAGTTATACCTTTGATGACAGCATCGCCGCAGGCAAACATAAATTTGAGTTTACGGTTACTGATGCAAAAAATAACGTGAGTACATTCACAGCAGAATTTTACAGGTAATGGCAACAGAACTTAAAGCAGGCGACAAAGCCCCGAATTTTACAGCTAACGACCAAAACGGCGCACCCGTTTCATTAGGTGATTTTAAAGGCAAAAAGGTTATCCTTTACTTTTACCCAAAAGATGACACCCCGGGTTGCACGGCAGAAAGCTGCAGTTTCAAGGATAATTATCAATCGTTGCTAAGCCAGGGCTTTGAGGTTATTGGGGTGAGTGTGGACGACGAAAAATCGCATAAAAAATTTGAGACCAAATACCAGTTGCCATTTACTTTGATTGCCGATACAGACCATAGCATTGTTGAAGCTTATAACGTTTGGGTGGAGAAGAACATGTACGGTAAAAAATATATGGGTACCGCCCGCGCTACTTTCATCATCAATGGCGATGGCATTATTGATAAAGTGATTGAGAAAGTTGATACAAAAAACTCATCGCAGCAGGTGTTAGACCTGTTGTAAGCCGCATCCAAGAATTAAAAGTATCCCATACCGGAGGAGATTTAGAAGGAGCTTTTAGAGGGCGGCTTAAAACTTATATCAAACAAAAACACTTTATATTTATTTAAAGATAAATTTTAATAGATGGCCATTCAGGCAGAAGACGAAGAGATACTCAGTAAGTTTAGGGACGAAAAGACCCGTAACGAGGCATTTAACCTTTTGCTGAAAAAGTATCAGCAAAAAATATACTGGCATGTTCGCCGTATGGTTATTGACCATGACGATGCCGACGATATTGTACAGGATGTATTCATCAAGATCTGGAAGAACCTTCCGGGTTTCCGTAACGATGCACAGCTGTACACATGGATGTACCGCATTGCCACCAACGAATGCATCACCTTCCTGAACAAGAAAAAAGCAAAGAACAATGTATCGCTTGATGATGTGGATTTTGAGCTGGCAGACACCCTGTCGAGCTCGGACCAGTTCACGGGCGACCAGATCCAGCGTAAATTGCAGGATGCCATTTTAACCCTTCCCGATAAGCAGCGACTTGTTTTTAATATGAAGTATTTTGATAATATGAAATATGAAGAAATGAGCGAAGTTTTGGGCACAAGCGTAGGTGCCTTAAAGGCATCATACCACCTTGCGGTTAAAAAGATTGAAGCGTTTGTAACCAATATCGATTAATTAGGTAGAATATTTAAATTAGCATTAAACCTTTTGAAAGTTTATTCATCTATAAGAGAGTATGAAAAGCGATATGGAGAATAACGAATGGGCGGGCGATGAAATGTCACTTGAACGGTTTTCGAAAGAAACCCCGTTTACAGTGCCATCCGGCTATTTTGAAGAAGCCGGTAAGCGCATATTGTCCCTTATAAAATTAAATGAATTAAAAAGTGATGATATGGCACAGGGATTTGCTGTGCCAACAAATTACTTTGAAGAATTGAACACGAATATCCAAAGCAGGATAAATATCGAGGCAATTGCAGGTACCGAAGAAAAAATTTTTGCAGTGCCCACGGGATATTTTGACCAGCTTACCCAAAATATACAAAGCCGCATCAACATTGAAACCGCCGCAAGCAGCGAAGCCGAAAACTTTAGCGTGCCGGCCGGTTACTTCGATAACCTGCAGCAACAGATAACCGCCCGCATTGCCGTGGAGGAATTGCTGGTGAAAGAACCTGCGTTTACCGTTCCGGATAATTATTTTGAACAGCTTAACCGCGATATTTTAAATAAAACGATTAACCAGGAGGCTGTAATACGTAAAACTATTGTACGTAAGCTTTGGGCATCAAACACCTTTAAATATGCAACTGCTGCCTGTTTATTACTAATTGTTGGTACTGGCGCATTCCTGAGGGAGGCACAACAACCAGTTACGCATTCGCAAACGCTTTTGCACAAACAAGTATCAAACATACCGGTAGACGAAATTAAAGACTACCTTGAATTAAATATAGACGCCAACGATACGCGTGGCTTAATGGATAACGACAAGCAAATTAATACTGATGCCCTGGATGCCGATCTTCAGGATTATATTAATATTAATTAATAATACTTTTAATGAACAGGCTGCTTAGATATATTTTCTTTTTATTAGTATTTGCATTAGGTAACGACGATATTTTTGCGCAGGTAAATAACTTTCGCCGCCCCTCGCCTGTAACAAAGGCAAGAATTATACGTAACCCAAAACTACAGGCAGCCCGCGATAAATTTATTGCCCAGCAACTCTCACTTACTTCAGAAGAATCGCGCAAGTTTTGGCCTATCTACCGCCAATACCAGGAGGACCTTACCGCTATCAAGATCTTGAAGAAACAAAATAATTCCAGTTCATCTGCCAACGGTATGGAGCAGATTGATAAAGAATTGGAGTACGATAACCAGATGGTACAGATCCGCAAGCACTACCGTGATGAGTTCCTAAAGATCTTACCTCCCGAAAAGGTAAGCGCCTTGTATAAAAGCGAGGTTGAATTTACCAACGAACTCATCAAAACATTCAGCGAGCGCAGCGTACGCGCGGGGAATTAGCGGAGTTGAATCATTGAAGATCAGCAATACATATTATTTCTGAATTTGTAGTTTTTCAACATCCTTTATTTGATACTACATAAATTACGTTGGCTGAAACAGATAAATTGAAGCCATAATTTTCTATAGCAGGAAGTACCAGTTTTTTCCATGTTTTGCCCATGTCTGAAGACCGGAAAATACCATCTGAACGGCCACATATTAAATATTTACCCATTTGTTTGATGAATAAAATATTCAATGAAGATTGATGTAAGCCTATTTTTTTCATTAATAAACTACTCCAGGTAGGCTGCAGTTCTTCACCTATTGCATTCTATGTTTTCAACAATACTGCTAACTTTGTAACCTTAAAACATTCCAACATTAAAGCAACATCCATGTTAACCCTTCGCCAGCTATTTCTTAATAATAACGCCCAAACAACCCATTTCCCGCTACTGCTGGAGTTTGAGCGTGCGGAAGGCGTTTACATGTACGATAGCGAAGGCAAAGCCTATACCGACCTCATCTCGGGCATTGGCGTAAGCAACCTGGGCCATAGCAACCCAAAAGTAGTGCAGGCCGTTAAAGACCAAGTTGACAAATACATGCACCTGATGGTGTACGGCGAATATGTGCAAACCCCGCAGGTGCGCTTCGCCGAAAAGCTGGTGAGCATATTGCCTAAAACATTAAACTCCGTTTACTTCACCAACTCGGGTTCCGAGGCGCTTGAGGGCGCTCTTAAGCTGGCCAAACGCTTCACCGGCAGGCAGCAGATAGTAGCTTTTAAAGGCTCTTACCACGGCAGTACCCACGGGGCATTAAGCGTAATGGGGAACGAGGAATACAAACAAGCTTATCGCCCGTTATTACCCGGCGTTAACTTCATGAGCCTTAATAACCTGCCCGATCTTGAATTGATAACCGAGCAAACCGCTTGTGTTATTTTAGAAACCATCCAGGGCGAGGCGGGCATCCGCGTGCCGGATGTTGCTTACATGCAGGCCTTACGTAAACGCTGCACCGATGTTGGCGCTTTGCTGATACTTGATGAGATCCAGGCTGCATTTGGCCGCACGGGTAAACTCTTCGGCTTTGAACACTTTAATATTGTGCCAGACATACTACTGCTTGCCAAGGCACTTGGCGGCGGCATGCCTGTAGGTGCTTTTGTATCATCGGCAGCTATGATGTCGGCATTTAAAGAAAACCCTATTCTGGGCCATATTACCACTTTTGGCGGCCACCCTGTTTGCTGTGCCGCCGGCCTCGCCGCTTTAGAAGTTTTGCTGGGTGAGAACCTGATAGACGGGGTTGCCGAAAAGGAAGCCATCATCCGCGAGCACCTCGTTCACCCGGCCGTCAAACAGATCCGCGGTAAAGGCTTAATGCTGGCCGCCGAGTTTGAAAGCTTCGAACTGAACAAAAAAATTATTGATACCTGTATAGAAAATGGTGTAATTACCGACTGGTTCCTGCATTGCAGTAATTCTATGCGTTTAGCCCCTCCGCTTATTATCACTAACGAGCAATTGATAAATGCCTGTAACATCATTACACAGGCCATTGATTTTCATACAGATAGTTTGCAATAACGTAATTTCATCTGCTTTTCATTTTAATTTTAATTAATAATTTAACTGTAAAAAGAAAGTTCCGGTACTCTATTTTGGTTTATTGGTATAGTTTATGCTATGTGATATGCGCCTGTGCAAATATGCCTTATACCAACATAACTATCGTTTTTGAGGTCAACAGTGCATACTTTTCGGGTCGGTGGGTTTGATTTTTGCTAAAAAATAAGCATTCCACTATAAAAACGATAATAACAGCTGCTTTACAATATGAAAATCGCATACATATCTACCTATCCTCCCCGCGAGTGCGGTATCGCTACCTTCAACCATAATTTAATGAACGCCATAAATGCAAACTTTCCTGATAGGAAGAGCCCGCTTGAGGGGGGATTTGTGGTTGCCCTTAACGATTCCGAAAATTTGCAGGAATACGAATACCCTTCGCATGTTAAATATGTTATCCGCCAAAATCATCAAAAAGATTATATCCGCGCTGCAAACTATATCAATACCAGTACTGCGGATGCTGTTATTTTAGAACACGAATTTGGGATCTACGGCGGCGAGAGCGGGATCTATATTCTACCGCTGATCAACCGTTTAGAGAAACCGCTGATCTCTATACTGCACACCATATTAAAAGACCCAAGCTATGTACAGCGCATCATCATCCGCGAAATTGCCGAACAATCTTCAAAGATCATCGTGATGAGCAAACGCGCGGTTGAGTTTTTGACCACCATTTACGATATTCCCGAAGATAAAATTCAAATTATAGAGCACGGCGTACCAGACCTGGAAGCACCGGAAATTAACCCGGTTAAAAACCTGAGCCAATTTAAAAACCACCGTGTAATGCTAACGTTTGGTTTGCTTAGCCGTAATAAAGGTTTAGAAACCGTTGTAAAAGCCCTTCCAAAAATAGTAGAGAAACACCCTGATGTAATGTACGTTGTGTTGGGTAACACCCACCCCGGCGTTATCAAAAACTCGGGCGAGGAATATCGCGACCACCTGAAAACATTGGCCGCGCAGCTTAATGTGTCCAAGCACCTGTCATTCATTAATAAGTTTGTAGCCGAGGATGAACTGATAGACTACCTTACAGCAGCCGAAGTTTACGTAACCCCGTATCTGAACGAAGCACAAATCACCAGCGGTACATTATCATACGCTGTGGGTGCAGGTGCTGCCGTAGTATCAACCCCATACTGGCATGCTACCGAACTTTTAGCAGATGGCCGCGGCCGTTTGTTCGACTTTAAAAATTCGGAAGCCTTGGCTGAAACCGTTAACGAACTTTTGGATGATAAAGAAGTGCTTGATGAATTAAAATCAAACGCTTACGAATATGGCCTGCATTTACGCTGGCCTGCCACCGGCGCCGAGTTTATTTGCGTTGCACAGGAAGCTGCCGCAAAACACGATTTTAGCGACAAGATCTTAAAGAACAGCATTGTTGACCCGGAAGTATTACCAAAGTTTAGTCTTACGCACATATTGCGCTTAACGGATGATACCGGCATTGTGCAACATGCTAAATATGGTATCCCTAACTTAAAAGAAGGCTATTGTTTAGATGATAACGCCCGCGCATTGATCATGGCATTAATGGCATACCAGCGCAGCGGAAGCAATGAAGCATTTAAATTGCTGCCCATATATTTAAGTTACATCCATTACATGCAAACGGATGACGGTAACTTCCGTAATTTCCTGAGTTTTAGTCGCCAGTATTTGGACGAGGTTGGGTCAGAAGATTCATTCGGCCGTACCATTTGGGCATTGGGATATTTGATTAGCTGTGCGGCAAGCAATTCCTATCGCGAATTTGCGATGGAGATCTTCCATAAATCTTACCCGCACTTTAGCGCGTTAAAACATATACGCGGGCAGGCAAATACCATTATTGGTATCTCTTTGTACCTACAGGCCTTCCCTACCGACGAAGGTATGGTTGCAGAATTGGTACGCTTGACACAGCCATTAATTGATGCTTACGAAACTACCCGCAGTGATGACTGGGAATGGTTTGAAGAAAGCATGACCTATGATAACGCGATCCTTCCATTAGCGTTATTACATTCTTGCGAAATAACAGGTAACCAAAAAGCGAAAGACATCGCGTTAAAAACTATGGCCTTCCTGGATAAACTTACCCTATCAAACGGTTATTTAAGCCCGGTTGGTAACGAGGGATGGTATCACCGTGGCGGCAAGTTCCCGGTTTACGACCAGCAGGCTATAGAAACGATGGCTATGGTGCTGATGCATTTCCAGGCTTACCAGATCTTCCGCAAGCCTCAATATATCGAGAAAATGTTCCTGAGCTACAAATGGTTCCTGGGCGAAAACTCGTTGCGGGCACCATTGTACGACCACGAAACTAAAGGCTGTTGCGACGGTTTATTGCCAACAGGCATCAACCGTAACCAAGGCGCCGAAAGTACATTAGCGTACATGATATCGCACCTTACCGTATTGAAAGCTTTCGAACTGGAGTATGAGTATAATAAAATATCCGATGACCTGCAGTTAAAAGTCTGCTAAGATGAAAGCAGCGATATTAGCACCCGTTGCCTGGCGCACACCGCCCAGGCATTACGGCCCGTGGGAACAGGTTGCCTCTAACATTGCCGAAGGCTTAATTAAACTTGGCGTTGATGTAACCCTTTTTGCCACCGGCGATTCCATCACCGAAGGTAAATTGCAATCCATTTGCGAACAGGGCTACGAGGAAGACCGTACCCAGGATGCCAAGGTTTTAGAGTGCCTGCACATAAGCAACCTGATGGAGCAAGCCGGCGTTTTTGATATTATCCATAACAACTTTGATTTTTTGCCGCTGAGTTATACCGGGCTCATCAACACCCCGGTAATCACTACTATACACGGTTTTTCATCGCCACGGATCATACCGGTTTATAAAAAGTATAATTCTCGTGGACATTATGTATCCATCAGCAATGCAGACCGCAGCGCTGAGTTAAATTACATTGCTACCGTTTACAATGGCTTAGATACCAAAGATTTTAAGTTTACTGAAAAGCCGCAGGACTATCTGCTCTTTTTCGGCCGCATCCATCACGATAAAGGCCCTTTAGAGGCGATTGAGATAGCAAAAAAGGCGAATAAAAGGCTAATAATTGCGGGTATTATACAGGATGAAAACTACTTTAAAGAACAAGTAGAACCGCAGCTTAACGACCAGATAGAATACATCGGCCCCGCCGGGCCCGACAAGCGCAACGAACTTTTAGGCAACGCCCTTGCCCTGTTGCACCCCATTAACTTCGCCGAGCCTTTTGGAATGAGCGTTGCCGAATCCATGCTTTGCGGCACGCCGATAATCGCCTTCAACAAAGGTTCGATGCCGGAATTGATCCAGCACGAAAAAACAGGCTTTTTAGTGAACACGGTAGATGAAGCTGTAGAGGTAATAAGTCAGCTTGGTTCCATTGATCGAGCATATTGCCGGAAGTGGGCAAATTCTCAGTTCTCTAAAGAAAAAATGGCGGAGGATTATTTTAAGTTGTATCAGCAGATATTGGGATAATTAAGTTTTATATAATTGCGAGCGATAGCGTGGCAATCTCAGCATAGCCGCCCGTCCTCTAAGATTGCCACGTCACTACGTTCCTCGCAATAACATAGTTTTTTACCTATAATAAAAGAGCGATGAGGTTATCTCATCGCTCTTTTTGTTGAAGAAAACCTTTCACCTCAAAATTAATCTATTCCATCTTCCTTAAACTTAGCCAGCAGCTCATCCAGGTCAACTTCAGCAAATGATGTTGATGAATCGGAGATACCGTAAGGGATAATGAGCTTGTTGTTGTGCACTATGGCACCACAAGAGTATAATACATTTGGTACATAACCTTCGCGCTCATCGCTGTTAGGGACAAGCAAAGGCTCCTTCAGGCGACCTATCTCTACGGTTGGGTCATCAAGTTTCAGCAGACTTGCGCCAAGCACATAGCGGCGCATAGGGCCCACACCGTGGGTGATCACTACCCAGCCGTCCTTAGTTTCTATAGGCGAACCACAGTTACCAATCTGTACAAACTCCCAGGTAAATTTTGGTTTTTGCAGCAGATCCGGCTTTTCCCAAATGTTTATCTTGTCGGAATACATGATGTAATTATTGCATCCGTCGATCCGGGAGATCATGGCATACTTACCATTAATTTTACGAGGGAACAATGCCAGGTTTTTATTTTGCGCACCGGCACCATACAAAGGCATTATTTTAAAGTTGTAAAAATCGCTCGTTTGCAACAGCTTAGGCATTATCAGCGAGCCATCATACGCGGTATACGTGGCATAATAAGCGTAAGTGCCGTCTTCATTAAAAAACTTAACAAAACGGGCATCCTCAATACCTTTTCGCTCATATTCTGAGATCGGAAAAATAACTCTATCGGAGATATCCGTATCTAATGAAAAAACGATCTCGTAGTAAGAGTCGGCCAGCCAAAGCACTTTATCGTATTCCAGGCGCATATTATCATTCTCCTGGGTCTTTTGCGAATCGAGGATAATGCGGCGCAGATTAGAGTATTCAAAGTGATGGTCGAGTTTATCTTCCAGCTCCTTCAGCACACTGATATCTATCTGGGTGATGGCCGCCTTATCCAAAAATAGTTTTTTATTGTAAACCGCGTTTCTTACGATCTCGGCCTCATCAATATAACTACCTGCGGGTAATACCGTAATTTGATTATTCTTATCGATCAAAGCCCTGCGGAAGGTAATTGAGGAGATGTGCCCCTCGCCCACTGCCCTAAAGCTGATAATAACGCGGCGTTGCCCATCTTCCATTTCGGTTTGATCGGGATCTTCTACGATAGATGGGTTGAAAAATGCCGCCGATTCGATAGAGTACTCGTGCGTAAAGTACGAGCCGATTAGCAACTTGCGGTACACCGTTAGGGTATCAAAATCTATCCCCAGTTCGGCAATAAGCGGTTTTAGTTTACTGCAATGGCGGTTAAGCACACGGGTTATATTACGGTGGCGTTTAGAATATTCTTGCAATAAAGGCGAAACAATGCCAAAGGCCGTTTCTTCACTTATGCCCATTACACGCTCCAGGACTTCCTTGGCCCGGTCGTTTCCATTAAAAAAAAAACGTGCTATTACACGTTTTGGATCGGGATTTACTCTTATTGGTTTTCGTTCTACAGAAAGTCTCATACTTAAAATATGCGTTTAGTTATTAACACTATGCCTGCTAAATTGATTTGAGCAATTTAATAAGGCTTGTTAAAGGCTGTAAATATTACAGTAAGTCACCAAATAACCGTTTAAAATTTCAGATTTAGCCGATTATTATTTAAAGGTGAACAAATACCAGACCGATAAAAAGCCCGATAGTTTAAATCATGCTGTTTCTTTTGATAAGATAGGTTTTCAGGATCTCGTTATAACCCTGTTCAATATCGGCATCTACTAACTGGATGTGATGCTGGGCGCATTTTAGCTCCAGTTGACAACGGTATTCTTTTAATGCAGATTGGTAGCTGTCGCGGATCTTGTTTGGATGCACGCGCACCTCGGTACCGGTTTCGATATCTACAAAATGGTGCGGGCGGTTATCAAAGTCAAAATCAATCTCTTGCCTTTTTCTGGTAACGTTAAATATCACTACTTCGTGTTTTTTATATTTCAAATGCTGAATGGCCGCGAAAAGCTGTTGCATTTTTTCGGGGTTGAGGCTATTCTCCAGCATATCGCTAAAAATAATCACCATAGATCGTTGGTGGATTTCGCCGGCGATATGGTGCAGCACTTGTGTAATATTGGTAGGCGTGTTTTGCTTAGGGTTATCATAAGCCTTTTCCAACTCCGCATACAAACGGAACATATGGCTTGATGTAGATCTCGCCGGGCTCTTCCAATCCATCTTATCCGAAAATAAACACAACCCAAACGCATCCCTTTGTTTCTTAAAAAGGTATATCAGCGAAGCAATGGCGTATACAGAAAATTGCAACTTATTGATCCCCTCTGCCGGAAAGTTCATACTTGAGGAAGTATCAAGCAGCAAATAACAGCGCAGGTTGGTTTCTTCCTCAAACTGTTTTACAAAAAGCTTATCGGTGCGGGCAAGTAGTTTCCAATCGATATTCTTTACAGATTCGCCGTTATTGTATAGCCTGTGTTCGGCAAACTCTACCGAAAAGCCATGAAACGGACTTTGGTGCAAACCGGTTATAAAGCCCTCTACTACCTGCCGGGCAAGCAGTTCCAGGTTTGCCAGCTGGCGAATATGTTGATCGGTACTAAGCTGCGGCATAGTGCAAGTTAACTATAATCTGAACTCGAATTTAAGAATTAAAGAATTTATCGAACTCTTGCTTTGAATTCTGCCCATTCTAAACATTCTTTTAATTCAGGTTCATACAATTTATAACCTCGTATAAATAGCGACTTGCAATACATGGTTAAAATAGGTGGCTGATGCCTGCTGCACAAACTGGTTAAGGTAACCAAACTCAATATCCACTTTTTTATGCAGGCGGTAACCAAAGGCTACATAAGCACGATTTTGGTCGAAGAAGTGCTTGTTTACTTTTTGGTTGTTTTGAACGTTAACCATGATCTCGTTCTGCAAACCAAGGAACATGCCTTTAGTAAATGCATCTGTTTTTTTAAGTGGCACTACAGCCCTTGCAAAATAACGCAGACGCTGGGCAAAATAATGATCGTTTTTTGCGGAAGTATTGCCAAGGAAACGCTGCTCTAACCTAAAGCGGTGCTGCAATGTAGTTGCTTTACTTATTTTGGTGTTGATGATAAGCTGTTCCCAAATACGGCTCTCGGGCCTGAAAGCTTCTACTCCGGCAACTTCATTATTGGTAGCGATGTAGGCATAACCCAAAGCCGCCATTTTATTATTATCGAAATAATAATTTACAGATGGGCGAAGTAACACGTTCTGCAAATAATCATAGTGGTTAGCTGACCGAAACTGCGCATCAAACGACATACCCCATTTATCAGAAAACTTTTGCGAGTGGAACAACGCCGCCCATCCCGAAAAACGGTTATCCTGTGCGAAGAGCTTGCAAGGGATTAATACGGTGATGAGTAGAAGTAGGGTTAATGCTTTTTTCATAAGAATAGTGTATGGCTGCGAATATAAAAAACTTTGTCACCTTGGGCGATAGCGAAGCACCTAATGCACATCATATAAGGCGGCCAATAGATACTTCGCTAGCGTTCAGCATGACAAAAAGGATGCCCTAATCCTTAAACTTAACCAAATTTTTCCTGCCGATATCATATATCAAACGGAAAGCTTCCTGGTTACTGCTGTAGCCCGGGGTATTGTGCAGGCTAAATACAAACTGGCCTTTTAAGCCTTTGGCGATGAATGGAGTGTAAATAATATCTAAACGGTTGTATGTGCTTTTCTCATAAAAGGCGTCACCAAAAAGGATGCGATGGCCATCCCCTTTGTAAAATTCATCAAACAGGGCAAAACGTTTGTAACTCAAATACGCATTAGCAACAAAACCTTTAGGCTTTTGGAAACCGCCCACGCCCCTTGTGCGCTCTAATGACAGCATTCCACCGGCCTCAATGCTTAATGAATCAAGAAAGGTACTGTGGCTAAGATCGGCGCCAATTTTTACCTGGGCAGCGCCATTGTCCTGGATATGGTCATTAGACAGTAGTATAGCCGCGCCGGCATCATGCAGTAAAAAGAAATAATGCGATACATAAAACGGGCTATTTAATGATGGTTGATACTTACCAGAGAAGCCGAAAAGGAACTGTTCCCTATCAGTATTGGTTTGCCGGCTCACCCAGTCTATCCAAACGGTTTCGGTAAGGTGGTTACTCTTAAATCGCGTTAGCAAACCCTCTACATTGGGGCGAAAGTAACGCAGGGTATCGTTCAACATAGCACGCGGGTAATCTGTCAGTAAACCTTCGCGACTAAACGCACCTGCATTAAATAACCAGTTTTTACCGGTGTAGCCATAGTAAGCAACCGGGTTTACACGCACAAAAAACGGGTTACCCCCAAACTCGTGCAGGGCATTTGCACCAAAAATAAAGTGGTTATTGCTATCGATATTAAACCCAACATCCGCTGCGATACGCACACCCGAATAGGTTCGCGAACGTGCGACAAAATCCTTGTATTCGCGGTTATCAAAAAAGCCCATCCCGTTCAGGTGGAAATCTACATTTTGGGCGCTCAACGCCCCGGCGGCTAAAATGGTTACTAATAAAGCTAAGTATATCTTTCTAATCATGCTGTATCGTTGTTATTCAACTACAAATTTTATTATCGGGCTGTTCCTGCTACCTGTAAAGGGCTCGGTACGCAGCGAAAAGAACAGGTCATATGTACCTTTTTCTGTTGGCGCTGTCGCTGTTACCTTATAACCGGTGCTTTGACTTTTCTGTAAGGCTATTTTATTAAAGGTACTGTCGGCAGTCTGTACGTTCACCTGCGTGGTATGTTCAAAAAAGCAGGTTTCAAAATACACTGGGTGTTTGTAGCCAACGTTGGTAAAATTTACCGCAAACGGATAGGGGTTGGTTATAGAAAGGTCAAATTCCACTTTTTGCCCCGGTTTGGCAGTAATAGTTTTTGGCTTGGTGTCTATTATGATCTTTTGATAGGTGCGCAGGTCATCCACCCAACCGCCATACCAGATACCTGCCTCATTCTGGATGGTATCTTTAACTACACCTTTGTTGTAATAGTTCAGCACCAGGTAAACACGTTTACGCTGCAGGCTATCCTCAATTGGCCAAATGCTGAACTGCGTGCGGCGATAATCGCGGGCGTCGTAACTGAAACCTTTAGTATTGTTATTATAAAAATCGTACTTGCTTGGGTTTTGGAAACCTTCGCTAAACACTACATAGCTGTCGCCGGCTTTCTCCTTTATCTTGTGCGCCCAATCTTTAAAGCCATAATAACTGCGCAACTGTAAAGGTTTTTTCAGTATCGCGGGGCCAAACATTATGCCTATCCGCAACCCTACAATAAAAACAATGTTGGCGATGGCTAAAATGCTCAACCATTTGTATGGCTTGTTTTGTTTGGTAATATAGGTGAGTGCCAACATTACCAGCGGTACAAAGCCGATAAGTGTCCAGTGCGCTTCTACCCCGCCTTTAATTGTGTTTAGCAGAAAGAAAATAAATGTACCTGCAGCATTCACTACTAGTGTGCCGGTAAACACATCGGTAATGCGGTTCCTGAAAGCGGCATAAAAAACAAACCAGCCAATAAGCGGGCCGCCCATAGCCAATTGCGTTGGAATGTAGTCGCCCACACGGGCAAAGCTAAAATCAGAACCATTACGCTCGAAAAGATGATATTTTACAGATGGGTAGCCATGACTAACCTGCCACCAAATATGCGGGATGAACAGCACAATCGCACCCAATAAAATCAACCAAAAGGATCTGCGTTTTAACAATGCTATATTGGATGCAAGCGTAAATACAATAAGTAAAACTCCATGATATTTACTGTATAATAAGCAGGCGATGATGAGTGCCAGCAGCAAGGCATATTTTAAATTATCATCCTCCAGGTACTTTTTGTACACGTAATAAAACAGCACGGTGAATAAAAACAGCGGCACATCCGGCGTGGTGGTAAACCCATAAATATGGAAGATGAAAAGCCCCGAAACCAGCAGAATAAACCACTTGGCCTTTACGCCATATTGTTTTACCATCAGCCACATTACGTAAATGCATACGCTATTGCTTAAAATGGTGAGTATGCGTGTGCCGAACTCGTTATGGAACAGGCTATAACCAGCCTTTATAAATAACGCCACCATAGGTGGGTGGTCGAAATAACCCCAATCTAAAAAGCGGGAATAAAGCCAATAATAGGCTTCATCTGCATGGATCTCTAAGGTGTAGGCTTGTATGGCGTTCAGCAGCGTCCAGCACAGTATAAAATACCAGATAGGTTTATTAGACTGGATAGGATGAGTTGCCGTAGTTGCCTGCATTGTTGCAAAGGTAAAATAAAAGCGACAAGCACAATGTGCCAAATCAGCAGGATTATTTTAGATTTGATCGCAGAAAAACTAATACTACAATCATGCTTGATAAACAATTGGAATTTATCCGTCAGCCCCGCCTGATGATCCTGAACATATTAAAAGACTTTTCGCTTGAGCAGTTAAATACCATCCCACCCGGCTTTAATAACAACATCGCCTGGAACATTGGGCACATGTTGGCCGCGCAACTGGGTATTTGGTACAAGCGTGCAGGCTTGGAAGTGGACGAAACCTTTTATCAATTATACAAACCCGATAGCAAACCAGAAGGCCCAACAACGCAGGTACAATTAAATGATATAAAAGAAAGGCTTATCACCAGTTTAAATGATTTTGAAAAGGATTATGCCACCAACATCTTCACGAACTACCCAACCTGGACCACCCGCTATGGCGCAGTAGTTAGCAGTATTGATGAGGCTATCGCATTTTTACCATTCCACGATGGACTGCATATTGGATATATTATGAGTTTGAGGAAGTTGGTGTAGGAACTTCTCCCTCGTGTTAATTCGGGCGATAGCGTGGGAATCTCAGATTACAAGCGGATATGCTGAGATTGCCACGTCGCTACGCTCCTCGCAATAACATATTAAAGAAACAAAAAAGCCATCCGATGTATAGGATGGCTTTCAATTCTATATAAAAGGAAAGGCTTAAACGCCTAACAGCAACCTCGCAGGGTCTTCCAACAATTGTTTAACACGTACCAGGAAACTTACCGATTCGCGGCCGTCAATAATGCGGTGATCATATGACAAGGCAAGGTACATCATCGGGCGGATAACCACTTGGCCGTTTACGGCAACCGGGCGTTCGATAATGTTGTGCATACCTAAAATGGCCGATTGTGGCGAGTTAATGATTGGTGTAGACATCATCGAGCCAAATACGCCACCATTGGTGATGGTGAATGTACCACCGGTCATTTCTTCCAAAGTCAGTTTGCTTTCGCGGGCTTTACCTGCTAAAACAACAATGGCTTTTTCAATTTCGGCAAGGCTCATGCTCTCCGCGTTGCGGATAACCGGAACCACCAAACCTTTTGGCGCAGATACCGCGATAGAAATATCAGCAAAGTTGCTGTAAACTACTTCCTCGCCTTCTATACGAGCACCAACTGCAGGCCATTCTTTTAGTGCCTCGGTAACCGCTTTGGTGAAGAACGACATAAAGCCTAAGCCCACGCCGTGTTTCTCTTTAAATTTATCTTTGTATTTGCTACGCAGTTCCATTATTGGCTGCATATCCACTTCGTTAAATGTAGTAAGCATGGCGGTTTCGTTTTTAACGGCTACCAAACGCTTGGCAACTGTTTTACGTAACGACGACATCTTTTCTCTGCGGTCGCTTCTTGGGCCTTGCGGTGCAGAAGGAGTTGCAGCGGTTGCAGATTTAGCGGCTGGTGCCGGTGAAGCAGCGGGTTGGTTTTGCGCATTAAGTGCATCACCTTTTGTAATGCGTCCATCAACACCTGTACCGTTAACAGATACAGTGTCGACACCTTTTTCAGCTAATATTTTCGCGGCAGCGGGCGATGGCGTACCTGATGCATAAGTTGTTCCTTTTGACGGAGCGTTTTGTGGCGATTCATTAACCTTATCGGCAACAGCCGGGGTAACCGGTGCAGCAGCAGGTGCCGAAGCGCCTGCTCCTTCAATAGTACAAACTACCGCGCCAATGGCTAACGTGTCGCCTTCTTTGGCTATGGTTTTTAATGTACCTGCTTTTTCGGCAGTAAGTTCAAAAGTTGCTTTGTCAGATTCCAATTCGGCAATGGCTTCATCCATTTCAACGGCATCACCGTCTTTTTTCATCCAGCGGGACAATGTTACCTCGGTAATAGATTCACCTACCGGTGGTACTTTTATTTCTAATGAAGATGCAGGGGCCGTACCTCTTTGGTCTGGCGCGGGCGCATAGCCGTTGGCAGGGTTTTCCGGACTTATTGCCGTACCTGGTTCTTCGTTTTTTGTGGCAGATGCAGCAATAGGTGCAGTAGGTGCTTTATCAGCAGATAAGGCAGGTGCAGCAGCACCGCTATCTTCTATACTGGCTACAACCGCGCCAATAGCTAGTGTATCGCCTTCGGCTGCAACAATTTTCAAAGTCCCGGCTTTTTCAGCGGTAAGCTCAAAAGTTGCCTTGTCTGATTCCAGCTCGGCTATTACTTCGTCCATTTGTACCTGGTCGCCATCCTTTTTTTTCCAGGCTGACAGGGTTACTTCGGTAATGGATTCGCCTACCGGCGGAACTTTTATTTCTAAACTCATATTGTATTAGTTATTAGTTGAATGGTGAACAGGGATTGGTTTTAATATGAAGACTTGTAAGTTTTTAACTACTCACAACTCACCAATTACTACTCACTAATCTGCACCAGCATTAGCCATTTTTTCTATTGTTTTTTTGATGGTTTCTTTAACCGCTTTGCCTGCAGGTGCTTCAAACGCTTTTGATACAATATGTAACTGTTGCGCGGCGTGCTGTTTAGCAAAACCGGTTGCGGTACTGCTACCCTCTAAACGCGATATCACATTCAGGTTCATCAACTTATCGTTATGGAACTTGCGGCAAATGTATGGCCATGCGCCCATATTCTCAGGCTCTTCCTGTACCCACAAAAATTCGGTGGCCTTATCATATTTGGCTTTAATTTTCAGAATCTGTTGTACAGGTGTAGGGTATAATTGCTCCACACGTACAATGGCAACATCCTTACGTTTGTCGGTTTGTTGTTTCTCTAACAGGTCGTAATAAATTTTACCGGTACAAAGCAGCACGCGTTTAACCTTTTTAGGGTCAACAAAGTTATCGTCGATCAGTTCATAGAATTTGCCATCGGTAAAATCAGCAAGAGGCGATACACAATTAGGGCTGCGCAATAAGCTCTTTGGTGTAAAAATGATCAACGGTTTACGGAAACTGCGTTTCATCTGCCTCCTTAATATGTGGAAGAAATTTGCAGGCGTTGTACAATTAGCTACCTGGATATTATCGTCCGCGCAAAGTTCCAGAAAACGTTCTACACGTGCCGATGAGTGCTCGGGGCCCTGGCCTTCGTAACCGTGTGGTAAAAGCATAACCAAACCATTACCACGCTGCCATTTTGTTTCGGCACTGGCAATGTACTGGTCAACGATGATCTGAGCACCGTTAAAAAAATCGCCAAACTGCGCTTCCCAAATAGTTAATGCGTTAGGGTTGGCCAGGGCGTAACCATATTCGAAACCTAACACACCGTATTCAGATAATAACGAGTTAAAGATGCTCAGTTTTGCGTTGGTGTCGATAGTTTCTAATGGGGTGTACTCATCCTCAGAATCGGCCAGGGTTAATACCGCGTGGCGATGCGAGAATGTACCGCGCTTAACGTCTTCACCGCTTAACCTTACCGGGAAACCATCTTTTAATAGTGTACCGTAAGCAAGCAGCTCGCCCATTGCCCAATCGAATACGCCGGTTTTGTTAACCATGGCGTTACGGTCCTGGAATAATTTCTCAATTTTTTTGAAGAATTCTTTACCCTTAGGCAGCACCGTTAAATTGTTACCTATTTCGGTAATAGTTTCTTTTGTTACCGATGTATCAACTGCGCTAATCAATTCGCTGTGATTGGCTAAATGTAAGCCACTCCATGCGCCTTCAAACATCGGGATGGTATCGGTAAACCTGTCTGATGCTTTTGCGTCGTCCAGCATTTTCTGTAATTCGCCACGGAAATCCTTTTCCAGCGTTTTTACATATTTATCGTCTATAGTACCTTCGGCTATTAATTTTTTACTGTAAATCTGTAGCGGATTAGGGTGCGCTTCGATAGCTTTGTACAATACCGGCTGGGTAAACTTAGGCTCATCCGCCTCGTTATGGCCATAACGGCGATAACAAAGGATATCGATAAATACATCTTCGTTAAATACCTGGCGGTATTCCATGGCCAGATTAACTACATAAACCAATGCCTCAACATCATCCCCATTTACGTGAAAAACAGGAGAAAGCACAGTTTTTGCAACATCTGTACAGTAAGTACTTGAACGTGCGTCTTTATAATTAGTTGTGAAACCTATCTGGTTGTTTATCACCAGGTGAATGGTACCACCGGTGCGGTAACCATCAAGTTTCTCCATCTGTAAAACCTCGTAAACAATTCCCTGCCCGGCTACAGATGCGTCACCATGTATTAATATCGGGGCGATCTTTGAATGATCTCCATTGTATTTAAAATCAATTTTTGAACGGGTTATACCTTCAACAACCGGATCAACCGCCTCTAAGTGAGATGGATTTGGACAAAGGCTCAGGTGAACTTTTTTACCCTGTTTGGTCTCAATATCTGTAGAGTAACCCAGGTGATATTTAACATCGCCACCAAAAGGAGATTCCGAATAAAAGTTTTTGCCTTCAAACTCGGTAAACACTTCCTGGTAGGTTTTTTCCATGATGTTGGTCAGCACATTTAAACGACCGCGGTGAGCCATACCAATGATGAATTCCTCTAACCCCAATTCTGACCCTTTGGTGATAACCGAATCAAGCGCGGGGATCAAAGCCTCGGCACCTTCTAACGAGAAGCGTTTCTGGCCCAGGAATTTTGTTCCAAGGAAATTTTCGAAAACAACAGCTTCGTTCAACTTGGCAAGCATCTGCTTTTTTTCGTCGGCGTTAAAGCTTGGGGTATTGCGTTTGCTCTCCATCCTGTCCTCAAACCACTTCAGTTTTATAGGGTTGCGGATGTAAGTATATTCTGCACCAATGGCCTGGCAATATGTTTGTTCTAACAATTCGCGAATGTCGCGCAATTTGGCGGGGCCTAAACTAACTTCAACACCTGCATTAAATACGGTGTCCATATCGGCTTCGCTTAAGCCAAATGTTTCTAACTCTTTACCCGGAAAGTACTTGCGGCGTTCGCGTACGGGGTTTGTTTTGGTGAATAAATGGCCGCGTGTGCGGTATCCATTTATCATGTTCATCACATTAATCTCTTTTAGCAAATTTTCAGGTGTGGCAACTGCAACAGCAGAGGTCGCCTGGCTATCTTTACCAAAATCAAAGCCTTCAAAAAACTTTTGCCAGCCAAAATCTACCGATTCGGGGTCTTGTTTGTAAGTTTCGTAAAGTGTGTCAATGTAAGCGGCGTTGGCGCTATTTATATAATTTAGGCGATCCATGAGAAACCAATGTTGTGAAACGGTAGCAAAATTAAGCATAATACATTCAAATGCTGAAATAATATGCAATTAGTTTTAGATAAAATATCCAAAAAAAACTAACCGGTATGTTTTGAACCTGAATGAAGAATTTTACGCGCAAATTCGCGCAGATATGCTATCCCCTGGAGCAAAACTGCAAGAAGGCCGATAATGATCGTGAATTGTTCGAATGAGTTCATAACATATAGACGGTATATTGCGCGCTTTGTTGCGTAATATACCGTCTATATATTATGCTTTAATTTTAACGGCGTTAGCGGGTAGCCAGGTAGCCAGGTAGCTATAAAATCGCTTTTGCTATCAAGTTGGTCGGTTGGTTTGGTCGCATTAAAGAAACGGTTGCTTTTAGTATCGTTACCTACCCCAGCTACAAAAGCCCAATTGCCCCAGTTACTGGCAGGCGAGTAATCTATCAGCTTTTCTTCAAAATACAACGCACCTTTTGTCCAGTCGACTTTGAGGTCTTTGGTTAGGTAATTGGCAACGACTTGCCTGCTGTAATTGTTAATGTAGCCCGTGGCATTTAGCTGATGCATGGCAGCATCAATAAAAGGCACACCGGTTTCGCCATTCTTCCATTGTTCAAAAAGCTCGTCCTGGTTATCGGCGGTATCGGGTACATCGCCAAAACCTTCGGAACGGAAAAACTTCTGCCCATGCTTTTTAAACATAAAGCGAAAGTAATCTCTCCACAAAAGCTCCAGGATAATCGGGTCGGTATTAGTAAGGTGGTGATCTCGGTAATAGTTCACCACTTCCCAGTACACCTGCCTTGGCGAGATACACCCAACCGCAAGACATGCGCTTAAACCCGATGAATTATAGGCTGCGCCACGCACATTTTTACCCTGATTTTGAATGCAGTTCTCTAAGTAGGTATGTAATTGTTTTAAAGCGGCTGTTTCGCCACCAGTAAATTTTTCTTCGGCACGGGCATCGTCTATTGGATCGGACACGCCCAATTCTGCAAGGCTTGGTAATTCGCCGGCATCGGTAATTTCGGGGATAAGGATTTGCTCCGGACTAACCACACTTGGCCTAACCGTGCTATCGCGCTCCACCTTCTTTTTAAAGGTTACGAAACTATCGGGGATATCTTTTATAGGAAATGGCAAGTCTTCCTTATGATACATGGTGTGGCCGATGAAATGCTTTAGGTTAAGCTTCATTTTCCATAAAGCGGCCTCCACCCTTTCAGAAACATCGGTTTCATCGGGTGCTACTTCGCGGTGATGGTATACTTCGCTCACCTGGTATTCTTCTGCTATTTGGGTAAGTACTTCGGCAGGATCACCTGTGCGGATCAGCAGATCGGCACCAAAGGCCTGTAGGTTTTCCCTGAGATCTGCAACAGTTTCTAAGAGAAAACGGGCACGGAAACTGCCGGTTTTTATCGCGCCTAAAGCATTGGCTTTAAAGTAGAACGGGTCAAAAACATATACCGGCAATACTTTATCAGCCCTGCGCACGGCTTCGGATAATATTTCATTATCGTGTATGCGCAGATCATTTCTAAACCAAACCAATATAACTTTATCACTCATATGAACATCTAATCTAAACTTATTTAGATTGATTACAAAAATGGTAATTATTTATTTGTCCTGCATCGTTCGCTGCAATATTTGACATCGTCCCAACATTTTTCCCACTTTTTTCTCCATGTAAAGGGCCTTTTACACACAATGCAAAGCTTTGTAGGGAGGTTTTCTTTAAGTATCCGTGCCATAATATTATTTATAACAAATAGTACCGCTTAGTGTTATGTAATATATGAATTTAAAAAACAAAAACATTCTGATAGTAGGTGGCAGCAGTGGAATTGGCCTTGCATTAATAAAGCATTTGGCCATACAAGAGGCAAACATATTTAATATATCGCGCAGCCCGGCAACTGATTGGCCCGGGGGTGTTACTCATATCCAGGCCGATGTATTAGATAATTTGAGTACTATTGAAAACCAACTACCGCAAACTATCCATGGATTGGTATACTCTGTTGGTAGCATCAATCTAAAACCCTTTCAACGTTTAACGCAGGAAGATTTCTTAAACGATTACAAATTGAATGTGCTTGGCGCAGCAGAGATCATCAGGCTCAGCCTTAAGGCTTTGAAGAACGCGGGTGGCGCAAGTATTGTACTTTACAGTTCTGTAGCCGCAAAAGCGGGGATGCCTTTCCATGCCAGTATCGCGGCGGCGAAAGGCGCTATTGAGGGGTTAACCTTATCATTAGCAGCCGAGCTTTCTTCTAATCAAATAAGGGTAAATGCCATTGCACCATCGCTAACCGATACCCCGCTTGCCAAAAACCTGTTAAGCACCGATGAGCGGCGCGAAGCATCTGCCAAACGGCACCCGCTTGGTAAAATTGGTACGCCGGATGATATTGCCTTTGCCACCCAGTTTTTACTAAGCGACCATAGCGGCTGGCTAACCGGGCAAATCATAGGTATTGATGGCGGGCTTGGCAACTTAAGGCCTTTGTAAAATTAAGGTTGTAAGTCAATTATTTAATTATAGATAATGATGACAAATGAAATTAGGATTATCCTTAATTTTATACTGTAAAACTAAATATTATGGCAACTACTGAAAGTATCCAGAAAGCTTATATAGATTATGTATTGACCGAAGGCCAGCAGCCAAAATCGGTGTATGTATTTGCGAAAAAGAACAAAATGGCCGAAGAAGATTTTTATAGTTTCTTTGGATCATTTGACGCTGTTGAGCAAAGCGTATGGGCCGACCTTACACTTAAAACTTTAAGCGAAGTACGCGCGCAAGAGGTTTGGTCGCAGTATTCATCGCGAGAGAAGGCATTATCATTTTTTTATAGCTTTTTTGAATTATTGAAAAGCAACCGCAGTTTTGCTTTGTACAGCATTAAAAAGCACCGCAGCCTAGGCACGCTTAAGGTTTTAGAACCAACCAAAGACGTGTTCGAAAATTTTGCTGAAAATATTTTAAACGAAGGTATAGAAACACAGGAATTAACCGACCGTAAATTTTTTAGTAAACGCTATAAAGATGCCCTTTGGGTGCAATTTGGCTTTGTACTGAATTTCTGGATCAATGACGATTCTGCAGGTTTTGAGAAAACCGATGAAGCCATTGAGAAAGGCGTTAACGTAACGTTCGACCTGTTCCAGCGTTCGCCGATAGATAACCTGTTTGAGTACGCCAAGTTTTTGGCTAAAAATAGCGGATTGAAGGAGAAAATGGGGTTTTAAAGAAGCCCCACCCAAACACTCTCTGTGAGGGAGGGCTCAAAAACATAAATGATCTATAAGAAAATCCCAATTAAAAATAAAAAAGTATCCCCTATCGGGGGAGATTTGGAGGGAGCCACCGCCATATTTGATATGGATGGCACCTTAGTAAACAATACCCCATATCATTACCAGGCCTGGCAGAAGCTTTTTAAAAAGTATGATATGCCGGAGTTGAGCAGGGAAACTTACCTGACCAGCATTAGCGGTGTACCCATTTTAAATACCCTGAAAAAGTATTTTGGTGATGATACCGATGAGGCCAAAATGAAGCAACTGATTAAGGAAAAAAAGGGCTTTTATGAGGCAGATTTCACACCTTTTTTACGACCGATAAACGCCCTTGAAACGTTTCTTTTCGACCTTAAAAACGCCGGGGTTAAGATTGCGTTAGCCACCTCATCAAGTATGGAAGATGTGGACTTTATTTTTGGGACGATACATATTCGCCAACACTTTGATGCCATAATTATCGGCAGCATGGTGAGCGAACCTAAACCATCACCACAGATATTTTTAAAAGCCGCCGAGCATTTAAATGCACTACCCCAAAAGTGCCTGGTGTTTGAAGATTCCATTTCGGGATTAAAGGCGGGACGAAATGCGGGTATGAAAGTAGTTGGCATTACCACCGCCCACCCCGCAGAAACCGTTACCAAATTGGCCGATTTGGTAATTAATGATTATGCCGATATAGATCTGCATAAAATGGCCGCACTATTTGACAAGTAATAACATGAGCGAGAATACCTCTAACGAACAAAACAGCATCCCCACCAGCAAGGTTGAACGCAGCGCCAAGTTTGTGAAAACAGGCTTTAAAATTGGCGGTAACTATATTAAACATTATTCAAAAAAGCTGTTCAATCCAGAAATGGATAAATCGCAGCTAAATGAGGATAATGCTACCGACATCTATCAATCCCTCAGCGAATTAAAAGGCAGCGCGCTTAAAGTAGCACAGATGCTGAGCATGGATAAAAACCTGCTGCCACAGGCATACGTAGATAAATTTACGCAGTCGCAGTATAATGCGCCGCCGCTATCGGGGCCGCTTATCGTGCAAACGTTTAAGAAATACTTCGGTAAAAACCCCGATCAGATCTACGATAAGTTCAACATCCGTTCTACCAACGCGGCGTCTATCGGCCAGGTGCATAAGGCAGAGCTGAACGGTAAAAAACTGGCGGTTAAAATTCAGTACCCGGGCGTAGGCGATTCCATCTCATCCGACCTTAAACTGGTAAAACCCTTCGCGTTCCGCATGCTGGGCATGAGCGAAAAAGAGCTTAACGTTTATATGAACGAAGTGGAGGAACGCCTTTTAGAAGAAACCGATTATGAGCTGGAAGTACGCCGCTCGATAGAGTTTTCTATCGCCTGTAAACACCTGAACAATGTAGTGTTCCCGGGATACTATCCCGACCTATCGAGAAAGCGCATTATCACTATGGATTGGCTGGAAGGGCAACATTTAAAAGAGTTTTTAGCTACCAACCCATCGCAGGAATTGCGCGACCAGATAGGCCAGGCACTTTGGGATTTTTACAATTACCAGCAACACGAATTACGCGCCGTACACGCCGACCCGCATCCCGGTAACTTCCTGATAACACCCGAGGGCAAACTGGGCTGTATAGATTTTGGGTGTATTAAGGTAATGCCCGATGATTTCTATTACCCTTTCTTCTCGCTCACCTCAACCGACCTGTTCGAAAACAAAGAAGAAACTATTAAAGCGTTCCGCAAGCTGGAAATGATATTGCCTAATGACACCCCGGCTCAAATTGAGTTTTTTCACACCATGTTTAAGCAAATGATAAGCCTGTTTGCCAAACCATATATCACTAAAACATTCGATTTTGGAAAGAAGGAATTTTTTAATGACCTATTTGGCTTTGGCGAAAAAGTTGCCAAAATGCCCGAGTTTAAACAAGCACGTGGTGTAAAGCATTTCATCTATGTAAACCGCACAAACTTTGGCTTGTACAATATATTACATGAGTTACAGGCCCGCGTTAAAACGGACACGTACAAGCCACATGTAGAAGAGTTGGTTGGATAAATTAGCCTTAGGGAAATTTAGGATAAACCTGAATACCAGCGCAAGCTGATTACAGGCTGTAGATACCCACGCTATGTTTGCCCGCAAGTACCAGTCCTCAATATCTGTTTACCGGCCTGTGTCTATTTAAGTCGTGAAATATTGATCTAATTGGGGAGTTGTGGTACCCGGCTTACTACTCTTCCACAATCAGCTGGGCTATCATCAAAATGGTTAGTATAGCACTGGCAACCCAACTAATTGATGCCTTTGCCGACCATGACTGTAACTCGGGCACACGTCCACTACCTAAAAAATAATTATATTTGCTACGGCTATATATACCATAAAAAAGACAGCACAAAGTAATTATTGCCAGTGCACAAATTGTTATGATCCTAAAATTGCGATTTAACATTGATTTAACATTACCTGAATTGTGTAAACGGATTTTGACGGTAAAAGAATTTTGAGTGGCTGTTATATTACATAAAAATCATACGTAAATAAGCTATATTTTATCCGAAAAGCCAAGAGATAGACTTAGGTAAAATAAACCTTTATTAATCAATCATAAAAGGAACTATAGCGGCAAGTGTTAAAAAAAAGGCACCTATCCAGCTTATGATAGATTTCATGGCCCAAGTTTCCACATCAGTTACTCGGCCCTTGGTTGCAAAAACCCGTGCCCTGTTATGGCAATAAAGGGCATAAACCGCTAACATAACAATAATTGAAGCGATAGAAAAAATTATAACTAATTGAAAACTGCTTGTAAACATAACCTGTGGTTTTTCTTAATACTTATTTAACATGTACGACAAAAAAAAGTTTGTTGGATTTATTTACTTACTTAATAATTACCATAATTAACAAATTTGTTACATTACGATTGCAATCCCGGGTTAATACAGCGCTTTTAAAAATATTTGCTTAATAAACGCCGCTATTTAAAACACCCCACCCCTAACATTGTTGAAACATATATATGAAAGTGTTACTTGCAGGTGCTAACGGATACATTGGCACACGCCTTATCCCGGTTTTATTGGAAAAAGGCCACACCGTGGTTTGCCTTGTACGCGATAAACGCCGCTTTCATGAACAAAATGACTATAGCGAACGGGTAACACTGCTAACCGGCGACCTGCTGAAAGAGGAAAGTATTGA
Organism: Mucilaginibacter aurantiaciroseus; assembly: GCF_024055595.1. Classification (GTDB taxonomy): domain Bacteria; phylum Bacteroidota; class Bacteroidia; order Sphingobacteriales; family Sphingobacteriaceae; genus Mucilaginibacter; species Mucilaginibacter aurantiaciroseus. The sequence goes on along the minus strand of NZ_JAMXOF010000001.1, from coordinate 153,099 downwards.
AACCATCCCCTTAGATATTGATGCCGCCTATTACCTGGTACACTCCATGGCCCAGGCCGATGACTTTGCCATGCTGGAGGATCTTTCCGCGCATAACTTTGTTGCGGCACTCAATAAAACAAAATGCCGCCAGCTTATTTACCTGAGCGGTATTACCAACGCCGACAACCTCTCCAACCATTTGCTATCGCGACGCCATGTGGAAGATGTTTTAAGGGAAAGCACGGCAGCGCTAACGGTGTTACGTGCAGCTATTATTATTGGTTCGGGAAGTTCATCGTTTGAGATCATTCGCGACCTTACCGAGAAACTCCCCATTATGACCGTACCGCGCTGGGTTAACACCAAATGCCAGCCTATTGCTATCCGTGATGTATTGGGTTATTTGGAAGGGGTACTAATGAATGAGTCATCATTCCACAAAACTTTTGATATTGGCGGGCCGGATGTGATCACATTTAAAGAAATGATGCTTACCTACGCCAAAGTGCGTAAGCTTGATCGCTACATTATTACCCTACCGTTCCTGTCACCCAAGATCTCGTCGTACTGGCTATACTTTGTAACATCAACCAGCTACTCGCTTGCCCAAAGCCTGGTAAATAGCATGAAGAACGAAACCATCATGAAAAACCATGATATTGATAGCGTGGTAAGACGCCATTGCATAACTTACAAGGAGGCGTTGGAACTGGCATTTAATAAAATAGAACAAAACTCCATTGTAAGCAGCTGGAAGGACGCGCTGAACAACGGCTACCTTACCTCCGGCTTTATGGACCAGATAAAAGTACCGCAAAACGGCACGCTGGAGTATAAAGTTAAGCAGCCATTTAAGCGCGCCAGTGCAGAGGTGCTTATGAACATTATGGCTATTGGCGGTAACCGCGGCTGGTATTACTGGGATTGGATCTGGAGCATACGCGGTTTTTTGGATAAGCTGTTTGGCGGCGTAGGCAGCAGGCGCGGACGCACCAGTAACATAAGCGTTTCGCCGGGCGATGTTATTGATTTTTGGCGGGTATTATTGGCCGATAAAACAAACAACCGCCTGTTACTTTATGCCGAAATGAAACTCCCCGGCGAGGCTTGGTTAGAATTTAAAATTATTGAGCGCCACAACCAAACTTTTTTGAGCCAGGTTGCTACCTTTAGGCCCAGGGGCCTTTGGGGCAGGTTATACTGGTATATGATGTGGCCTTTTCACCTTTTTATATTTAAGGGAATGGCAAAAAGGATAACAGATTTTAAGGAGGGTGAATAGTTGATTCATAGTTGATGGTTGATAATACTGAACTTCTCATCTTAACTATCAACCATTAATTCCTCACCATAAAGCATGATCTATTAACTACGGACAACTACGAACTACAACAACAAATGAGTAAAAATATCCTCATCACAGGCGGCTCGGGTTTATTGGGCAGGGAATTAACAAAAGCGCTTTTAGCGCTTGGCCACGCGGTGAGCCACTTAAGCCGCAGCCCGGGTAAAAACCTGCAGGTAAAAACATTTTTGTGGGATGTAAATAAAGGGCAGATAGATCCGCATTGCGTAGACGGGGTTGATACCATTATCCACCTGGCGGGTGCAGGCATTGCAGATAAACGGTGGACGGATGAGCGCAAGCGCGAAATACTGGACAGCCGCACAAAATCCATCGGCTTAATTTACGGGCTCATGAAAAGCAAGGCGCATAAAGTGCGCACGGTGATATCGGCATCGGGCATTAATTATTATGGCAACCGTGGTGATGAACTGCTTACCGAAGATAGCACCCCCGCCGATGATTTTATTGGCAACTGTTGTGTTGAATGGGAAAAAGCGGTTGATGAAGGCAAACAGTTTGACCTGCGAATCCTGAAATTCCGTACCGGTGTTGTTTTAACCACCGGGGGTGGCGCGTTACCACAACTGGCCTTGCCTGTAAAACTGGCAATAGGGTCGCCATTAGGCACGGGCATGCAATGGGTACCATGGATCCATCACCAGGATGCTATTGGCATTTACCTGCATGGCCTGGCTAACGAGCACCTTACAGGCATTTACAATATGGTTGCGCCGTTACCGGTAACCAACAAAGAGTTAACCACAGCTGTGGCTAAACAACTACGCCGGCCGCTTTGGGCACCTAACATACCGGCCTTTTTAATAAAACTGTTGTTTGGCGAAATGGCAGTTTTGGTGCTGGGCAGCACAAAAGCATCAGCACAAAAAATTGAAGAAGCAGGTTTTAAATTTAAATACCTCAACGTATCTTCGGCTTTAAAAGAAATTTATGGATAAGGTTACCCCGATAAGTATATTTTGGTTTCGCCGCGATTTGCGGGTGGAAGATAACGCAGGTTTGTACCATGCCCTAAAAAGCGGCAACCCGGTACTACCCGTCTTTATTTTTGACAAAGAGATATTGGATAAACTGGAAGATAAAGATGATGCCCGTGTAAGTTTTATTTATAAAGCAATTGAAGAAATCAACAAAGAATTTAAAAAACACCATAGCAGCTTGTTGGTAGTATATGACAAGCCCGAACATGCCTGGAAACAACTCATCAAAGAATATAACGTTGCAGCTGTTTACACCAATCATGACTATGAGCCTGCTTACGCTAAAGACCGCGATGATGATATTAAAGAGTTACTCGCCAAACGCAACATCGAATTTAAAACCTATAAAGACCAGGTTATTTTCGAAAAGGGTGAAGTGACCAAAGACGACGGCAAACCCTATACTGTTTATACGCCCTACAAAAACAAGTGGTATCAAAAGCTAAAACCCTTTTATTTAAAGGCCTATCCATCTGAAAAATACCTGACAAACCTGCACAAATTTAAAGCCCCGGCAATACCCACTTTAAATGAAATGGGTTTTGTTAAAAGTGAAATAGATTACCCGGAAAAAGAATACGACAGTGTAATTGCAGATTACGCTAAAAACCGCGATTTCCCGGCAATAACGGGCACTTCGCACGTTGGGGTACACCTTCGTTTTGGTACAGTAAGCATCAGGCGTTGCGCGAGGGATGCCCACAAAGCACACGAAAAAACCTGGCTGAACGAATTGATATGGCGCGAGTTTTATATGATGATATTACACCATTTCCCGCAAACCATGGACCACGCCTTTCGCCCGGAGTATGACCGCATTAAATGGATAAACAACGAAGAGCAATTTGAGGCCTGGTGCAAAGGCGAAACCGGTTTCCCGATGGTGGATGCCGGCATGCGCGAACTGAACGCTACAGGCTACATGCACAACCGTGTGCGTATGGTGGTTGCCAGCTTTTTAACTAAAGATTTGCTGATAGACTGGCGCTGGGGCGAGCGTTACTTTGCCCGCAAGTTATTGGATTATGAAATGGCAAGTAATGTTGGCGGCTGGCAGTGGGCTGCCGGTAGTGGTACCGATGCCGCACCATACTTCAGGATATTTAACCCCGATAGCCAGCTGAAAAAGTTTGACCCGAAATTAGCATACGTAAAAAAATGGGTTCCGGAATATGCCGACTTCAGCAAGTATCCAAAACCCATTGTAGACCACGCTTTAGCGCGCGATAGATGTTTAAAAGTTTTTAAAGAGGCTTTAAGCAAATAATATTATTCAACCTTAGTTACCTGAAACTCGAACCTAAGCGGCGAGTTGGCAGGTATTGTGCTTCGTGGAGCTGTACCATAACCTAATACCGATGGTATAAACAAGGATATAGATGTACCCGTTACCGCATGTTTTATAAGTCCATCCTTTACGCCCTCAATTAAACTAAACGGGGTTAAGGTAGTGGCAGTTGTTTTAGCCGATTCGTCAAAAGCTACGCCATTTAATAAATTGCCGCTATATGTAGTTGTAACGGTAGAAAATTCGCTGATCTCAATGCCTCCCGTACCCGGTGTAATAACCTTGTACCAGTAATGCCCCTTAACAGAAGCATCTGCCGAATCTTTTAGATAGCCGGTTAAGTTATTAGCCGCCATGTAATTTTTAATAACCAGGTCGTCGTAAGCATTTTGGTCGCCAATTACATGTACATAATAATCAAGGCTTTGGTTACCTGCAATACGGGTATTTACGTTGGTAATACTACCAGACCCAAACCCATTTACACCGTATGCTAAACGCGATGGTATCAGCAAACGCATACTGCCGCCTTTATATTTAAGCAGGTTATGGATAGCTAATTGTAAACCTTTGGGCAAATTATTGGCAGTTAAGTGTCCTAAAAAATCGTTCATGTGATTATTGATAGTATCAGATGATACGTACTTACCGTCGAAAGATTTCATGGTATAAACCAATGATACCTTATCGGCATATTTTAAGGTATCGCCACTGCCGGGGGTTAATACTTTATAGTACATACCGGTTGTGCCGGAACCATCTTTAGTGGTATCAGCTTTAAAATCACTTAAGCCGTTCGCGCTTATATAAGCTTCTATCTGCTGATTATCATACGCCCTGATATCCGGTAGGTTATCAAGTTTTTTACAAGCTGTTAAGCCTGCAACAGCTATCAATAAAAAAGTAAAGATCTTTTGTTTCATCTAAAATTAGTTCGTTACATCTAAAAGTTCAATATCAAAATCAACTACGCTATTTGCAGGTAATTTTATTTCGGGCTGGTCATATGGCCCATATGCATAGCGCGATGCCGCTATTATACGGATCCTACCGCCTTTTTTCATATTTGGGATCCCCAGCTTCCAGGCCCTTAACACTTCGCCCAAAGTAAACGAGGGGTGGAAATTATTGCTACTGGCAAATACCACTCCTGTAGTAAGTATTTTGCTGGTGTAATCTATTGTTATCCGGGTTGAATTTGTAAATATCGCATTCCCTGTTCCGGCTTTTTCTTCAACGTAATAAACACCGGTTTTAATTCCAACACTGTCAACCTGCTTAATCTTAGCGCCTAAACCGGGTGTAGCAGCAATATAATCCTCAATTACCTTTTGATCAATATCAGCCTGTGTTCTTTCTTCGGCAATAGAATCGTAACCCTTTTTGCAAGATGAGAAACAAATTATACTTAAAAATAATATCAGAAGTACCCTGTTCATTCAGTTTTCAAAAGGCAAATTTATTGTTTTATATGGCAATTACAGCAGCTTAACACTTTTTAACAATTAGCGGTCGCTAAAAGCTAACGTTCAGGGTTTGTAATTAAGTGTAAGCTGATTGATTTTTTTAAGCATATCTGTTAAATACTGCTTATCTGCATCGCTTATGTGGGCGTTTAGGTAGTTATTAAACTGTTTTACAACAGTTTTAGCCAACTGGCGTTTTTCTTTGCCCAGGTCTGTCAAATATATTTTTACAGACCGCTTGTCGCCTTTGTTTGATTCGCGGTAGATGAGGCCCGTTTGCTCCAGCTGGTTAAGCATGCGTGATAAACTGGTAGATTTTAAGCCAAGCAATGCCGCCGCCTGCGATACGGTTGTACCCTCCTCTTCAATATTGATAAGCAGGTAACCTATAGACTGTGTAATACCAAAATCGGTAACTAACTGGTTATACCGGTTAGCAACGGTTTGCCAAACGATTTTTAAAAAGTAATCAATTGTTTCCTGGTGTTTTACACTGCTTCGCATAAGTAGACAAACATAACATTTTTTAGTTGATGGTTCATAAATAATGGTTCACAGCAGCTGCTGGGAGCTTTAATTTTCGGGTATGAACCATCATCTATGAACCAATCTCAATACCCCACCTTAGTATCATCTCCTCTTGGATCGGCGCCGCCTTCATAGCCGGCTTTGGTTTTTAAAATACCGTCTACCCGGCCAATGGCTCCGCTCTTGGTTAATGTATATCCTTTTTTAGCAAGCTTATCTTTTACGGGGTCGCTTAGGGCACCGTCCTCGCTTTGGATATCATCGGGCAGCCACTGGTGATGAAAACGCCTGGCAGCCACCGCTTTTTGCATATCCATATCAAATTCTATCACATTTAACAACGTCTGGAAAACCGAGGTAATAATAGTTGAGCCACCGGGGGTGCCAACAACCATAAAAAGCTTGTTATTCTTTTCTACAATGGTAGGCGTCATGCATGACAGCATGCGTTTGCCCGGCTGTATACTGTTGGCTTTGCCCCCTAATAAACCGTACATATTAGGCACTCCGGGTTTCGAGCTAAAATCGTCCATCTCATTATTCAGCAAAAAGCCCGCACCTGATACAAATATTTTGGAGCCAAAGCTGTCATTCAAAGTGGTGGTAATTGATACGGCGTTGCCATCCCTATCAACTATGGAGTAGTGGGTGGTCTGGTCGCTTTCGTACCCTACAAAAGTACCGGGTTGTATGGAGGTGCTTGGTGTAGCTGCATCCCAGTTAAAATTTCGCATACGGCTATCGATGTATTTTGGCTTTAACAAACTATCTACCGGTACTTTGTAAAAATCGGGGTCGCCCAGGTATTTGGAGCGGTCGGCATAAACGCGGCGCTCTGCTTCGGTAATTAATTGTACTGTGCTGTCGCTGTTAAAGCCATAACGGTGTAATGGATATTTCTGTACCGAGCGCAGTAATTGTAACAAAGCTATCCCCCCGCTTGATGGGGGCGGCATGGTGATGATATTGTAGCTTTTGTATTTGCCGGTGACAGGCTTACGCCACACCGAGCGATAATTTTTAAGGTCGGCTTTAGTGATGATGCCTTTGCCCGCCTGCATTTCGGCAACAATCAGGTCGGCAACCGGGCCTTCGTAAAACCCTGCGCGTCCTCTATCGCGAATAGCGGCCAGCGTTTTGCCAAGATCTTCCTGTATCAGTATATCACCTTCTTTATAACCGTTCTCTTTAATTAAGTAACTCTTTCCCGGGTTAAGGCTTTTAAAAACCGAATTATTGCGGTTTATATCTGCTGCCAGGCGTTTGGTCATCTTAAACCCTTTGAAAGCAAGGTTTATTGAAGGCTGCATCAATGTAGCCCATTTTAATTTACCATACTTTTTATGCGCCTGTACCATCCCGTCAACAGAGCCGGGCACGCCAGATGCCTGGTGGGTGTACAGGCTCATTTTAGGGACCACATTGCCTGCTGCATCCAGGTACATATCAGCGCTTGCTTTTGCGGGTGCCTTCTCCCTAAAATCTAATGTATTTGCCTTGCCATTTGCCGGGCGATAAACCATAAAACCACCGCCGCCAATATTACCCGCCTGCGGGTGGGTAACGGCAAGCGCAAATTGTACCGCAATGGCAGCATCCACCGCGGTACCGCCTTTTTTCAGGATCTCGAGCCCGGCTTTGGATGCATCGGGATAAGCGCAAACAACCATCCCGTTTTTGTATTTGGGGTTGGTGGCCGGCAGATCTTGCGCGCAGGATACGTGCCCAAAAGATATAATAAAAAAGCTTATTTTAAAAGGTAACCGCAGATTTAAACTCATTTTAGAAGGTGTAAATATTTGGCAATTTAATCTATTTTAATATACAATTACAAGCTATCAGCATTCATAATTTTGCGGTTGTTTATCAATGGACTGTTAATTTTCTGCATCAATAATTTTGTTAAAAGAGCATAAAAAGGCATTTTCGCCGTTTATAACGCGAAACTAACATTTACACATGGGCAGGCACGGGCGGAATTTCCGTCATAAGATCTACCCCAAAAACACTACCCCACATGAAAAAATTTACCCTTATTGCAGTATTACTTACTTCGTTTTTATTCATTAGCAAACGCTCTGCCGCGCAGGATTATAACACCGCTGTCGGCCTAAAATTTGGCGGTTACGAGAACGGCCTTTCTGTTAAATACTTCATGAACAGTACCACAGCGATTGAAGGTATAGTAGGCATCCGCAGCCATGGCGCGGTATTAACCGGCTTATACGAGTTACATCAGCCTGCCTTTAACACGCCGCTATTGAAATTTTATTACGGCTTTGGCGCGCACGTTGGCTCGGTAGGTAAAGGGGTTTACAAGCGCTTTGGCAGCGACGATAACGTTTACAACGATAGCCACATTTTACTTGGTGCCGATGGCGTTTTAGGCCTTGAATATAAACTGAAAGACTCGCCAATAGCTTTTAGCCTTGACCTTAACCCCCGTTTAGAACTTGCTACCGGCCCTTTCTTTGACCTTGCACCAGGATTAGGATTGAAATACGCGTTTTAACGCAGGGCATCTTACAACAAAAAAACTGTGCTTAATAGCACAGTTTTTTTGTTAATTCACAATAATTATTTTTTTGGAATATACTTTATCGTTAAGGTTTACTTTTAACACGTAAGTACCGGGCAGGCGGTCTGTAGTATTTATAACTGTGCTAAAGTTACCCGCGGCGGCTACTTTTTGGGCTGATCTGTAAACAACCCGCCCTGCTGTGTTCACCAGCGATATTTCTAAATTACCCACAGCTTTAACTTCAAACACCACATTAAAATAAGTTGTAGCCGGCACCGGGAATACAGTTAAACCAATATCAGAAGACCTATCCGGGTTTTTAGCGACTATAGCATACGCAAATTGATCGGACATAGTTACACAACCATTAGCAAGCGTAACCTGCACCTGGTAATTACCGCTAACTAACGGCGTGTAAGTTGCGCTTGTAGCATCTTTTATCGGCTTACTATTCAACAGCCATTGGTTACCTGTGGTTATGTTTGATGTTAATACAGCCCCGTTTTGGGTAACCGTTGGCTTGGTAATGGTTACCGGCACACGTGTTATTGATGCGCAACCCGGGCTGCGTACCTGCATATCATAAAAATAGTAGTAGTAAATTCCGGGATTGGGGGTGGCTGTATTGCCGGTAATAGAGAACAGGCCACCCGTGGTAAACGGATAACCTGTAACACCATCCTTATTACGGTACAGGGTTGCACCGTTTTCATAAGTTGGGGTTATGGTATAATTACCTGCAGCAGGCAATGTCAAATTCAGGGTGTAAACTTTGCCCTGGTCGGCAATATCATTGGGCTGGTCGCCGGGCAGGGCTTTGCTGCGGGTAGCCGTAACATTAAGGGTTACCGATGATACCACTTCACCATTATCATTTGTTGCCGTAAACGTCATTCGCCCCGGGTTACCAATGTATAGCCTTGCACTTTCTATAACCACCGGTATTTTGGTAGTTACATTTACATCTGTTGTAAACTGATTGTAACTACCTGTTGGGAATACATTTTTATTTACAGGGCCAACCTTACCGCTAAAGTCATTTAAGCCTGCGTAAAAAGTATTATTTACCGGGGCGGCCGTAATTGTAGCCGGCGAACCATAACCAATCGGTACAACATCTGTAAGCGACTTATACCAGAACAATTCGCCATCGCCATTGCCGGCCAATAAATAAGCATTGCTGTTGGTACAGAAATAAGCCGATAAGTTGCTAACCTCCGGCGGAAAGCCTATGGATATAACGCCGGTAGCCTTGTTGTTCGCCGCAAGCAGATCCGAAATCAGTTTAGTTTCTGCAGTTACCATGTAGGTTGCCCCTGGTGTGGTATTGAACTTTCCGCTCAGGGTAAAATCTGTTTCTTCTTCGGGGTTAAGCTTACCGGTGTAGGTGCCACTAAAGGTAGTTAGTGTATTACTATTTATGGCAACTGTTACCGTAACCGGGATATTACTAACAGCAGCGCTGCCGAAGTTTTTAAGCCGTACCGTAACACCAACAGCAGTAGCACAGGTAACACCCCCATCAGAATTTGTTATCGCGACAGCACCCACATCAATGGCGGGTTTTAAATATTGTACGGTGTAATCCTGCGTTTCGCCTTTGGCGTAGGTGCCGCACGCTGTAATTGCCGATGCATCATTAGTTTCGTTCAACACAATACGCAACAGGCTAATGTTACCCGGCGAAACCGTAGCAGGAACAGCTATGTTACCGCTGATGGTGCCCGTAGCACTTACAATTGCGGTTGTTGCGGCAAGTTCATTGGCATCAAATGTCCCGTTACCATTCCAGTCGATAAATATTTTGGCGGCTTTATTAAAGTTTGCGCCGCAGGTACCCAGCGCCAGGCTAAACGGATAGGTTTTACCCGCTTCCAATTGGATGGAAAGGTTGGTATTATCGGTATACCCGGTGCAGCCTGCAGGTGCGGTGTAACTGACATTTGATAACGAGAAACTATTGATCTTAGAATCGGCTGTAGACGTTGGGGCTGATGCGCAATACGGATTTCCGCCTACACCCGTAACAATAACCGAATAAGCCTGGCTGCCCGATCTTAAAATACCCTTGTGCGATATGGTGATAGTATATTCCTTCCCCGGCACGGCATCCGCAATGTAAACCTGTTCTATATTATCCCTTACATTATCCCCGTTTGTGGCCGGTGCAGACGGGTTATCGGGCGTAAGCACCCAGGGCATTGTGGTATTAGCACCATCGCTAACCCTCACATCAAGGTCATTCACCAATTTGGGGGTACGGTCGTTTATGGTTGTGCCGTTGGTTGGAGTACCTTCAGGGTCTGTCCATGATATGGTTACCGCCAGCGGCCCAACTCCCGAAGCGGTCACTTTAATTGTACGGGTTTGCCCCTGTGTTAAAGTAGCCTGGTTAAGGATGCTTTTTGTGCCGTTATCTGTTATTGCCTGCGCGGCTTTGTGCATATCCAGTAATCCCCAGCCATAAATATAATCGGGGCCAACGTTGCCGGCATCAAACGCGGTATGGCAGGCAAGCCCTTTTAAAGTAGCGGCACGCATAAAAGTGCCGTTATTTTTTTGCGCGTAATACTCCTGCAACAGGTATAACGACCCTGTAACGTTTGGCGCCGCCATTGAGGTGCCAGACAAAGTCAGGTACGAACTTGTGCCCTGTACCCCGGTGGATAACACCTGCTCGCCATCGCCAACAATATCGGGCTTTATGCGGCCGTCATCTGTTGGGCCCCAGCTGCTGTAGTATGATATGGCAACATCTGTACGGTTAACCGGCCCGTTTGGCAGCGGCCCTACCGAGCCTACCGTTAGTATATTTTTTGCGTTACCGGTGGTGGTAATAATATCATACCCATTATTACTACCGATGTTTGCCGGCCTTGCGCCCTTATTTACAAAAGTTGGGTTGGTACGGCTTTCAAACCCATAGTATGTATCCCCTAACGCGGGCCCGTTACTGGAGCGGCTGTTACCTGCCGACTCCACAATTAAATAGTATGGCGCGTTATAAGCAACCTGGTCAAACGATTGCGCGCGCGCATCGTAAAAGCCAAAGTTGTAATCTTCGTTATCGCCGGGCAGGCCGTACCATTCCCATCGGGCGTCGGCACTGTTATAATCCCAGCCGCCAACATCACCATAAGAGTGGTTGGAAAGTAACAGGCCGGAGGCCGCGGCGCTCATTTCAGATACATCGTTATCAAAATCCCAGGCAGATAGCGTGGTTGCACCATAGGCCATCCCTTTTGCAGGCGCGTACACGCCTTTGGCTATCATGGTGCCGGCAACATGGGTGGAGTGGTCTAAGATGGCGGTATTGTCTTTCGCGGTGATCGTTTTACCCTCAAACTCGCGGTGCGCCTTGTAAACCTGGCCACCATCCCAAATACCAAGCTTGTTGTTTAAAAAAGCACTGCTACCGGTAAGGTTTAAACCCAAACTGCCGCCGGGTTGTACGGTGTTGGTGCCGGTGGTAGCGGCAGCAGTGGTATTGTTATGGGTGATAAGATAAACAGGGAAACCGTGGCTGTTAACCCCCTGCAGGGCAATTAGGTTACCGGCTTTAGTGACGCGGCGGATTGCCCAGCCGTTTTGAGGGGCCAATGCCAAAGCCCTTTGATACCCCGTTGTGAAGTTTGCCCGGGAGCTGATCGCCAACGCGTCCAGCCGGCTTTTCTTAACCGCGTCAACCGGGATCTGCTGCTGTTGGGCAATGGCCGGGGAAATGCAACAAAAAAGTAAAATGTTTAAAAGTATTGCTGAATAAAATTTCCCCATAATTTTCTAGCGAAGTATTTACAAGTTTCCGTATTAAATGGCGTATTAAAAAATAATACGGAGCGATTTTTGAACAAACTAATATAAAAAGTAATATAAGTTAATACGCCAGATCTGTATAAATATATATTAGCGTTTACAATGATATTATTTTGCTAATAAATACTTTTTTTTGTGTACTTACTTGCCCATTTTGGGGCTTCTTAATGCACAATAACCATTTGCATGTATTTTATTTATTGCACTTTTTGCAAAATCTATTTAATTAATTATTACGTATATTTTGTTATTTTAAACATTACCAAAATAACAGGCTGATATTAGTTATCTTGTATGATCTTTGCAGAAAACACTTAATATCCTAATTCATTGAAAAAACTATTACTTAAATATCTTTTGTGCATAATTTTTACACTTAATATAAGTGTAATCTACGCTCAGGAATATAGCGATAATGCAACTTATTATTACAATAATTTTGAAACTGCAACGGCCGGCAACACAGCGTCTTTAGGTGCAGCGGGTGTTAGTAGCGCCACACGCACAAGTGCTAGTGTTACTATCGACGCCTCTACTACAACACCGCTTGAAGGCTTGGTTAGCCTGGCGTCTACAAACCTTAATGCTGTTAGCGCCATTCGCTGGGATTTCTTAGGCAATGGAACCACGGGTATTAATCTTAATGCAACAGACTACGAATGGAACTTTCTTTATAAAAACACAAGCGCCTCAGCAAATGATGACCCGGACGTAATAACTGCCGGCACCAATTCCTGGCGTTATTGGCTTATCGCAAACGGATTTGCCACCAACGGCAACGACATGATGGGCTTTTACATTACACATGTTGGCGGCAATTTAATATTACGGTACCGTTTCGATGCGGCTGCCGGTGCTGGGCGTTATAATCAAATATTATCTATCCCGTTAGCAAATGATCAAACCGCCTATATGATCAAAGTACAAAGAATGAAGGCCGGGTCATGGGCTATATATATGGATAAGTACGTTACCGGTATGACCACCGCTAAAACACTAATAAGTATAGGCAGCGGCACAACAGGTAGCACATATAGCACATACTATTATTCATACTTGCAAGCCACCAGCACTACTAAAAATCGTTTTCAGTGGGATAAATTTGACATGTACACCCGAGTGTTAAAATTTGTTGGCACAAATGCAAACAGCGCAACTAATGGCATTACACAACCCCCCTACAGCGAAAACCAAACTGTAATTTTTTATGGCTTACAAGTACAAAGCAGAGGCAACTTTCCTATTGCTACCCAAATGTATTTTAATACCAGTGGTTCAGCACTAAATGACTATTTCGTCCAAACTTCCGGTGGATTATACAAGTCCTTTAATTCATTTTATTCTACAACTAATGATCGCGCACTTAGCACATCTGTACAGTTAAGCGGAACCGGTAATGGTTCTATAGCAGCTTCTAATATAGCAGACACAATAGCATCAAGTGGCCAAACTGATGGTACGTTATCTACACCGCAATATTATTTTTTTACTGGTACATTAAAAGCTTCCTTAAACTATGGCAGCCCACCAACGGGAACTATCACCGTTAACGGTGTAAACGACTTCTACGAGCGTCCAAATAATTCTTCTACAGGTTTAAGCTACACAAACACAAGTGCAACAAGCAACCCTATTACCTTTGGGAAGGGATACGATTGGAAAGGTGGCGCAGCAGACTTAGCTACCGGCTTTTATTTTTGGTCTAATAATTTAAATTGGGTGCAGGGCACGGCACCTGGATCGAGTGATGTTGCCCGGTTTGGGGTTGGGGGTAACACTTTTACTACACAACCTATGCTCACAAGTAGCCCAACTGTAAGTAAAATCACTATTGGGCCAAACACTATAAGCAGCATAAATAATAGCACAAAAATTTCATTAGATGTGCTAAATTTAACGGTAACCAATGGTATAACCATAGAAGCCGGAGGTAATTTACAATTATCGGGCTTAGTTGCTATCACCATGGGCACTTTAACACTTGGGCCAACAAGCTCCACAGTAATAAATTCCACAGGAACATTATCGGCTTCTTTAACAACTATAAATAATGGCGGTAGCCTAACATTACTTTCTGATGCCACCGGCTCGGGATCAATAGGGGCATTAGTTGGCTCCACTTTAACAAGCGCGGCTGCAAAAACATTTGTACAGCGGTATGTTTCGGCAGTAAGGGGGGTTCGTTTATTTTCATCGCCGGTAAATACAAGCAGTACAAATTATTCTTTGGCTTACTTAAAAAATAATGCATGGATCACAGGTACAACAGGCACCGGTGGTGGTTTTGACAAAACCGGAAACCCCACCATACATTTCTTTCGCGAAAACATGGCGCCTTCACAATCATCTTTCACCAGCGGAAATTTCAGGGGGGTAAATAGTTTCCTATCATCAAATTATGCTTTTGATGGCGAGGCAAGCACGTATAATATCCCCGTGGGTAACGGCTTTTTATTCTTTTTCAGGGGCGATAGATTGATTTCGACATTACTTGGAGCCACTATATCATCATACCTCCCTACTGAAACAACTTTTACAGCTACCGGTGCTATAAATACAGGTAGCTATACCGTAACACCATGGTATACACCAGGTAACGCCTTTTTGGGTTATAGCACAGCCACTGCCAATACAGCAATACGCGGATATAACTTGGTTGGTAACCCATACCCATCAACCATTAATTGGGAAAAATACAACCGTAATGGCGCCAATTCATCAATTTATGGTAGTAACAACCTCCCTGCAACCATATATATTTATAATATTAATAGTAAACAATACGCCCCTTATCAGCAAAACACCAATGCTATAAGTTCTATTGCTGATACTACCAGCACAATCAAACCAGGTAATGCGATTTCAAGCGATGGTGTAGTAAATAATATGATAGCCAGCGGGCAGGGGTTTTTTATAATTGCTAATAATACCACGCAGGCGCTCACCTTTCGCGAAACAGCTAAAACATCAACGTTACCGGCAACTGCCAGTATAGCTAAAATAATGAGCCTGCCATTAAAAAAATTGATGGGTACACCTATAGCTACCACAACCGAGAACGATCCTGTTTTTAGAATTCAACTTGTTAAAGATGATTTTAATACTGATGCTGTAACCTTTGTTTTAAATAATAAAAATGATACTAAGTTCTCTTTTGACGAAGACGCGTTAGATATTGGTGGCAATGGTGCCAGGGTGAGCCTGTCGGCACGATCATCTGACAATTTTTTATTGAGTATAAACAGGTTACCACTGCCTAAATTAACTCCGCAGGTTTTACCTTTAACAGTAGACGCCACAACTACAGGCTTATATACATTAAAAATGGATGCCCTTGAAAACATGCCGGCGTTATATCAGGTTTTTCTGAAAGACGCGTTTAAAGCAGATTCATTAGATATGCGTGCGTATGCTACCTATAATTTTAATATCGATAAAGGTAATTTAGACACTTATGGCGATAAACGTTTTACTATAGTTATCCGCCAAAACCCTGCTCTTTATTTAAAACTACTTGATTTTAAGGGCGTTAAAGTTACAGCCGGTGTTAAACTTAACTGGATTAGCGAAAATGAAAGCAACTACACAAACTTTACTGTAGAGCGCAGCATTGATGGCGGCAAAACTTTTGACATTATTGGCGGCCTGCATGCCGGTAACAATGGCACATATGCTTTAGTAGATACCAAACCCGTAAAAGGTTTAAACCAATATCGCTTAAAACAAGATGACATTAACGGTACTATCAGTTATTCTAAAACGGCAAATATTATGTATGCCGATGTTGAAGGGGTTACTATCAACGCGTTTAATGTGTACCCGAACCCGGTTAGCAACACTGTAAACGTTAGCGTTATAAACCCGCCAGCTACTGCAACCACCTACAATATTAAAATATCTGACGGTAGCGGGGCGTTAATAAAAAACGCGGTATCAACCGAGGCTACCTGGCAAGCTAACGTAGGTAATTTATTACCCGGAACGTATTTTGTACAGGTTATTAATAACACCACCAAAGCCGTAATAGGTAATGGTAAATTTGTAAAACTATAATACTTTAGCGGTATTAAGATAAATGATAATGATAAAAAAGATATTTGCCCTGTTTACTCTGCTTACTATTCATACTATCTCATACGCTCAATTAATAAACCCCTGTGGTGGCACTGATGATGACGACCCCTGCCCACTTGATACCTGGGTTTACTTTTTAGTATTTGCCTTTGTTATTTTTGGTGCTTACAAAATGCATCAGAAACAGAAAGGACTGAGCGTTTAAAGGGCGTTTTAAAACGCTCCGGGGGCGTAAACATGGTTTATAATGTTCACATGAACAAGTGACAATTCCTTGTCAGTGTTAAACATTTGATTATCAAGTCGTTTGCAAAACAACCGTTGTGTTCACAGCGTGAACATGAACACAAATAGGCCTAAAATGCCGTCACCAAAAAGGGGATGCAAATTGCATCCCCTTTTTGGTGACATATAAAGTCTTTTATGACTTACGCATCGGCGGTGTTAATTCCAGCTGTTTCATAATACCTTCTACCACCTTAGGGATATCGCGCATGGTTTGCTTTGGGTTATGCAATTCGCCAACGCCATAACCGCGCCATACTACCTGTTGGGTTTTGCTGTCAACCAGGTCAATAATAATCGTACCTTCTTTATAATGTACTTTCTCCGCAAAAGTTGGTCCTCCCCAGCCGCCGTAGCCCCAGGGGCCTCCCCAACCAAAGCCGTATCCCCATGGGCGGTACCAGCCACCACCAAAACCGCCGTAAAAGCCACCACCGTAGTAAGGTGAGGAAAACTCTGTTTTAGTACCACGGCCGGTAACCGTTAAGTAACGCACCAGCAAATCGGGATTTTGGTTTTGAAGTACAAGGCCTTTGCCAGCCAATGCTTGCCTTGTAGCTTCTTGTACTTTGCCGCTTCCAATCTCGTTGAGTGGGCGCCATTGCTTGTTTGGGTTAGTTTGCTGTGCTGCCCATGCAAAGGTTTTGTAAGTTGATAAGTTTGTTTTGTTTTGTGCAGCTGTGTAGTAATTGTAGCTGCTACAGGCCGATAGCAGCGATACGACAGCCACCGTCAGCGTTAAATAGATATATTTTTTCATTGCCTCATCAGTTATAAATTATGTGTTAGACTAATTACTTCGCAAAGGTTTAATCTGTTTTATCAAAAATTAAAATATTTTTTATGTTAGATATTTCCCTACTATTGGCATACGCCTGCCCATTCCAAAGGCTTTAGGCGATACGCGGAGTATTGGCGGAGTTTGATAGCGTTTATGCTCGGCCATGTTAACCAGGCGCAGTACTTTGTGCACTACAGCGTCCTCAAAACCTTGTTTAATGATTTCTGCTAATGAACGGCGATGCTCTACATATTGTGACAATATCGCATCTAAAATATCATATTCCGGCAGCGAGTCGCTGTCTTTTTGGTCGGGACGTAGTTCTGCAGATGGTGGTTTAACAATGGTGTTTTCGGGGATGATCTCGCGGTCGCGGTTTATATGGCGTGCCAGTTCAAAAACCTGTGTTTTAAACACATCGCCAATAACCGAGATACCGCCACACATATCGCCATAAAGCGTACCATAACCTACGGCAGCCTCGCTTTTGTTTGATGTATTGAGCAGGATATAGCCAAACTTATTGCACATGGCCATCAGCAATACCGCCCTGCTGCGCGATTGGATATTCTCTTCGGCAATATTAAAAGGCAGGTTATTGAATTGTGGATGTAACGAACTTTCAAAAGCATCGGTTATTTTTTCGATAGCGATGGTTTCTGATTTACAACCCAGGTTGGTCACCAGGTCTTCGGCATCTTTTAGGGAATGGTCGCTGGAGAATTTTGACGGCAGTAGTACCGCCATCACATTCTCTGCACCCAGTGCCTCGGCAGCCAAGGCACATACCACGGCAGAGTCTATCCCACCCGATAACCCTAATATTGCCTGCTTAAAGCCCGATTTATAAAAGTAGTCCTGTATTCCCAATATCAACCCTTGGTGAATCTGATCAATATCACTTGGGCGATCTGTTTTTTGGGTGGTTTGATGCTCAAAGGTAATACTCGCATCATCCTGTAAAGTATAGTAAGCGGTATTCTCGGTAAAGTAAGGCAGCTCATCGGCTATCTCACCGGTATTGCCAATCACCAAAGATCCACCATCGAATATCAATTCGGTTTGCGCGCCTACATGGTTCACGTAAAAGAGCGGTAGGTTATACCTGCGGGCGTTATCGCTTAAAATAGCAATCCGCTCCTCATCATGGTTATAAGCAAATGGTGATGCCGCGATGTTGATCATCACATCTGGCTTTTCCTGGATCAATATATCCATGGGGCGGGTAACATAAAGCGGGTTCTCAATGGTGTTCCACAAGTCCTCGCATATGGTTAATGCTATGCGTTTACCCTTAAAATCGATACAGCTAAACTGGGTCGACGGTTCAAAATACCGGTATTCATCAAAAATATCGTAATTGGGTAAAAGAGCTTTGTTAACTACCGCTTTAACTTCGCCATTCTCGATAAAGTAGGCTGAGTTATTCAGGTCCTTACCTTCCGGATTGTTGTTTGAGGTTGGTAAGCCGATAATACACGCGATGCCGATACACTCGGCTGCTATTTTTTTAGCTGCATCACCACAAAGACTGATAAATTCGTTAAATTCCAGGAAGTCACGAGCGGGGTAACCGCAAACACATAACTCGGCAAAAACCACCAGGTCGGCCCCGTTTTGTTTTGCTTCGCGGATGCCGGTTATGATCTTATTTGTATTAGACTCGAAGTTACCGATGTGATAATTAAGCTGGGCTAATGCTATCTTCATGTTATTTTGAGTGGTAATTGGTTATTTGACAAGTGGTTAATAAGCTTATAATGAAACAAAACTATTCACTACTTAGCACTTAACTACTCACTAATTCCCCTAATGCAAATAAAAAAATTATTTTTGCTAAAACGCTATTAATGATGTCTAATTCATGTAAAACAACGCTTATTTATATAAGTTTTTTTTTGTGCCTGGCTTTTATGGCCTGCAAGCGCAATAAAAAGGTTGATATAAGCAATATACCTGTTGATGTTAAGATTGAACGCTTCGACAAGGATTTTGATTTGCTGCATACAAAACCACTTAACCCGCAGATAGCTGCCTTGCAAAGCAAGTACCGCGTATTTTACCAGGATTTTATTGAACGCGTTTTAAAGATAGGTAGTACTGCCGATACAAACTATTACAAAAACCTGCGCGATGTTTTTGCCGGCAAGGCATATACCGATCTTAAACATGATGTGGATGCTGCTTACCCCAACACCGATAAGCAGGATGCAGAACTAACGGATGCCTTCCGCCGGATAAAATATTTTTACCCGCAAAAGAAGCTGCCAAAAGTATACGCTTACTTCTCAGGCTTCCAGGCGCAAACCAGTATTGGGGATGGTTACTTTGGTATCGGGCTTGATCTTTTTTTAGGTGCCGATTCTAAATTTTACCCGGCGTTGGTAGAGAGCTTTCCGCATTACCTGTCGCGCAGGTTTACTTCCGATAATATTGCCCCACGCGTGGTAGAAGGTTTAGCCCGCGAGGATATGTTCCCCGAAGATGACCGCGATAATTCATTACTCGCCAAAATGGTATACAACGGCAAGATACTATACTTTATGGACCAAACACTGCCCGATGTGCCCGATTCTACCAAAATAGGCTACACCGCGCAACAACTAAAATGGTGCGAAGACTTTAAAGGTAATATCTGGGGATTTTTCCTGGAGGAGAACCTGCTTTACGAAACCGATTTCCAAAAGATACAAAAATACCTTAACGAGGCGCCCTTCACCCCCGGCCTTGGCGATAAAAATGAATCGGCACCAAAGCTTGGCGTTTGGACGGGATGGCAAATTGTTAAGCAATATATGGATAAGCATCCCAACGTTACCCTGCAACAGCTGATGAACGACAGGGATGCTCAAAAGATCCTCAATGAAGCTAAATACCGGCCGAAAAACGTCAAAGAATAAAGACACAACACTTCATGTCTTTGAAAATTGCAATAAATTACGAAGTATCACATCTACACAAAAATTTAAAACACAAAAAAAGCGCTGCCAAAACCGGTAGCGCTTTTAATTATATCGTTTTTATAATTACTTACTTCAAAATGCCAAAAACTGCTCTAAGACAAATGATAGCAGCAAATAATAATATAATGTTAGATACCAATGTAGCGTGTGGAAAATCTACAAAACGTAAGTATATACCCACTAAACCTATAACTACGGTAAAAACTAAAAATTTATAGTGACTTACTGAATTGGCGTTCTCTGTTGAATTTTGCATTTGCTTTTTATTTACCACAAAAATATAAATGTTTACCGAAAAAGTGATAATCTTTTTTTCGAATTAAACGGCTTTTTCTTTCTTGCTCCATCCCTGTGGCAGGTTCTCCTCTATCTCGATGTTCTCAAACTCGGCACTGGCACGTGAACCTACAACTTTTGCCCAGGCAGCCATCTTGGCAATACCTTCTTCGAGGCTTACGTTTTTGCTGTTACCAAATACGCCGGCAGCCTTAGAATGATCGCTGTGCGCATGTAAGACTTCTTTACGAGCCTCCAGGTGGGTAACTTTAGGTTGTACGCCAAGTTCTTTAGCAACTACCTGTACCAGTTCGTTAACAGTGTAAGGCCTGTCGGCACCTACGTTAAATACCTGGTTAAATGATGCGGGTACATTAACACAATTTGCAATGTGCGGGGCAACATCATCAATATAACTGAATGCCCGGGTTTGCTCGCCATCTCCAAAAATGGTCATTGGTTTTTCCTGCATGATCTGGTTCATAAAAATACCGATCACGTTACGGTATTTATCGCCAATATTCTGATTTTCACCATAAACATTATGCGGGCGGAAGATAACCGAGTTTAAGCCAAACATGTGTTTAGCGGCATTCAAGTCCATCTCTACAGCATATTTAGCTACACCGTAGGGGTCTTCGGGCTGTGGTACCATGCTCTCTAACATTGGCAGCTGGCCTGCGCCATACACCGCGATAGACGAGGTGAATACAAAACATTTTACTTTATATAATATAGCAAAGTTGATCAAATTAACAGAACCTATAAGGTTGTTGTTGTAGTTAAACCTGCGGATAAAGTGCGATAAACCTTCGGCAGCGTAAGCGGCCAGGTGGTATACGTAATCAAACTTGTGCTTTTCAAACAAACTCTCTAAAAGCACAACATCATTAATAGAGCCTATAACAAACTCAACACCTTCGGGAACGTGATCTTCAAAACCGCCGCTCAAGTCATCCAATACAACAACTTTATGCCCAAGGCTTAAACAATGTTTTGCTACGTGCGAGCCAATAAAGCCGGCGCCGCCGGTTACTAATGAAATGATCATAATTGTATAAGTAATCTGGTTAGTTTAAATTATTGCTCCGTCACAAATCCCTCTGTTCTCAAAGTTAGTGTAATAAATATTCCGTGTAGATATTTATTTACTTCTTTCTGGTTTTTGCATGCTGTTGCACCAACAGCATGCAAAAACCAGGCCGCGTGCGGAATCCATTGCTCCTTCCATCGCCACTCGTCGCCTTTTGCTTCGGTTTTTAAAATCAATGCCCGATCCATCTGCGCTCTCATCTTTACCCGTAATACCGTTAGAAATGCCCCCACGCTGGCTTTCGTGCCCAAAACCAGATGCCATATACGACACATTATTTTCACCAAAACCATAAATAAAGCAGCGATTGTAGGGGTTGCCGACCATTATCCACGAGAGTTGCTGTGAAGCATATGTACCAAGTGTTGCCTTAATTCCCCATTACCAGCAGCCTGGTAAACCAAACGGCCACCTATAACCGCCGCTGTTGCCAGTGAGCCAAGCCTTACGTTTTCGCCCTGCCACCACCAGCATGTTACATTTTCATGGGGAATAAAAAAACCATCTTTCACCTTGCCTTTAAACATAAAACTCTGGCGGGCATAGCCAAATGGATTAGCCACCCTGTTGGTTACAGTTACATTATAATCTAAAGCTTACTTAATCGTTTTTAATGCTGCTGCGCGATGGGTTTCATCCTTCTCCACATTAAGATGGCGCCATAATGCCACGATAGGCAGCCCCGCATCAGATGCATGCCAGTACGGGCGACCGGCATCATTCGCCAAAAAGTAACCGGTTATGGTTGTTCGTTTATTCAAATTATAGGCGCGTTTACGAGCCTCGTCACGGTAAAGATTTTCTTTTGTAACTAACCAAAGTTGGGTAGCGGCCATTAAGGCACAGTAATCCTCAATAATGTTCTCTTTACCGTCGTCATCGTATTTCGTGCTATTCGCTAAAAGATGGGCGAATGCACGTTTAGCGGCATCAAAATATTGCTTCGAAGTATACTCGCCATCTTTTTGCCAATTCGATGCAGGGGCCAAAGCAGCGATAGCCATCCCCCCACCCTCGCGGAAAGCGCATTCATACTGGTTAGTGGTAACACTGTTTGCCAGCAGGCGTACAATGCGGCGGACGGCAGGGTCTTTATCAAAATAGCTAAACACCCTCATGTAAAAAATAGCCATCAGGTGATAGATCGCGCATAATTTAGTCTGTATCGTAAAGCGCTTCGGTGTCTAAAGAATCTTTTAGCTTCCATTTATTGAGCAGGCCAGGAATCCTTTCTGATGTGCTAAGCATGGACCAGGTAACCAGTGGCATCTGCTGGAGCGACATATAATTGGCGTAGGCCAAGTGCGAAAAGCATTTATTTACATCGCCCGAGGCATCGCACCAGCCGCCACGGATGTCAACCGTTTTATCATTGCCGAAAAGTTTTATGTGGGCATCGGCACTTAATTCCTGCTGGTTATTGGCGCGTTGATTATTATAATAGTGTATAATGGCTGATACCGTTTGTTTAGCCAAAGCGTTCTCCCCGATCTCAAACTGGTATGATGTAAAAACCGTGCGACCTGCCTTAACCTGCAATTTGTATTTCCTGTTTGGTTGTAGGTTGAAAAATCCACTTTGTAAAATACCTTACCCGGGAACCATTCGGTTATTAACTGCGGAGTGGCGGCGAAACCTATAAAGACTATTTACCGTTAGCATCAATTAAGTTAAAAGAAAGTTTACCTGCAGCCTTGCTATCCAATTCGATCACCGCTGTTTTCGGCGCGTTGCTATCAAAAGCTATTTGGTTTACATAGATAACAGGTTTGGCAAATGCAGCGTATGAGCCTATTAAAAAGCTTATGCATAATATCGCCCGGAAGAAATTTTTTATTTTTTGTGAGATTGATGTTAGCAGCAAAAAGGCCGCGATACTTTTGGTATCGCGGCCTAAAAATAAGCTATTTTGCCAAGCAATCAATTTTTTACTGCCCATACCGATACAGAGCCGGGGCGTACAAAAAATTCGGCCCAGCCATCGTCGCCAATGGTTATCTCGGCATCGTGCTTGCCCAGGTAGTCTACAAAGGTTTTGCCCGCATGGCGCTGGCCTATTTCCATCTTTTTGTTGCCTTCTTCGCCGTTTGAGATCACGATAGCGCAGCCCGAGTTTTCATGCTCAACGGTGCCTTCACGTGTCCAGCCTATACAGTTGGGGTGGTCAAAGTAATCGCGCTGCAGGCCGTAAGCAATATGCTTGCGGGTGTGCAGCAGGCTTTCCAGTTCGGCAACCGGGGCCAACGTAATTTCGTGGTCGTTACCATCTTCGCCTTTATCGGTATATTTTGAGCCATACAGGTCGGGGTAAAAAACGCAAGGGTAGCCACTTTTGCGCAGCAAAATAAGGGCGTAGCCAATTGGCTTAAACCAAAAATCTACTGGTTGGGTAAGCGATTGTAACGGTTGGGTGTCGTGGTTTTCCACTAATGTTACTGCCCTATCCGGGTTAGCTGCTACCAGCGAGTTATCGAAGATAGTGGTCAAATCATAATCACTACCCTGCACCGATGCTTCGTGCAGGTTGTTATGCAAAGGCGCGTCAAAAAGCGACATGCGGCCTGCGGTGGCTTCGATATACTCCTGCAGCAAACCTACTTCGTAACTCCAGTATTCACCAACGGTGAAAAGTTCCTGCCCGGTTTCGTTGCGCATGTGGTCCAGCCAGTCGTTATAAAAATCGAACGAGATATGTTTAATGGCGTCAAGGCGCATCCCGTTAAAGCCTACCGTATCGTAATACCATTTGCCCCAGCGTTTCAGCTCATCGCGCACGGCGGGGTTGCGGGTATCAATATCATCAAGCATCAGGTAATCAAAGTTGCCGTTCTCGGTACCTACAACATCTTCCCAGGCCTCGCCATATTGGTTTTGGATGCTAAAGATGGCGTTCTCGCCGGTGGCGTTATCATGGTCTACCCCGCTAAAGCATTGCCAATCCCACACAAATCGCGAGTGCTGCCCCTGCCTGCCGGGGAATGTAAACTTGGTAAACGATTCTATCTCGAACGGTTCGCTGATAAATTCGTTGCGGTTATCGGGGTTAACTTTGCGCACGGTAAACTTTTCCACCTCGTCGCCGCCGCCCATGTGGTTTAGCACCACATCAACGTAAACGTTCAATCCGGCTTCTTTGGCAGCGTTAACCGCATCAAGTAATTGCTGTTTTGTACCGTATTTTGTACGTACCGATCCTTTTTGATCGAACTCGCCAAGGTCATATATATCGTAAACATCGTACCCTACCGAATACCCGCCAGCCGTGCCTTTTTGGGCCGGTGGCAGCCATACCGCATCTATGCCTATACTTTTCAACCGCCCCGATTCATTCTTCAAATGCTCCCACAGGCTTCCGTCGCCGGGGTAATACCATTCAAAAAACTGCAGCATTGTAAAATTTTCCATTCCGTATAATTTATCACCGTACAACTTTATAAATAGTTTTTAGTTTTGGCAACTATAAAAAGAGCATTGCAACCCCCTTAAACGCCCTTTACCAGACCCAAAACCGACCAAAATGTTCACGTTCACGATTGCGGACACACACCAATATTTATAAAAACCTAATAATCAATAGTTTTAAAAATTCGAGTACTGACAAAATGGTGCCACCACGGCTATCAACTATTTTAATATACATACCCCCTGTAACAACGCCCGGCCTTTGGCATCATACTTGTAATTAAACTTAAAAATACATTTACTTAAATTATAATACTATGGGCTTATTAAAATTTATAGCGGTAGGTGCCGCCATTGGATACGGAATAAAATACGTTACTAAAAAAGGACCTAACGGCCGTTCTATCCTTGATGATATTACCGAAGATGCACCGGAGTGGTTTGAAAAAGCAAAAAACTACGCTACTGAAAAGGTTGAACAAGTAGCACAACAAGCCAAGCCCGATGCAGGCTACCACGGCGGTCAATAGCAGACCAACAAATATTTATTAAGAAAGCCCGTCTAATAATCGCCAAAATACGTACAAGCCAGTATACTGTTCATTTTGTTCATTGATTTCGAATTGATAAAACAGTTGTTTGAATTTATTAATTTGGCTCAACTTTGGGCGTGTAGCGTTACACGCCCAAAGTTGAAGCATACACTTCAACAACTATACATACCCCAAAATCAATCAGAAGTATTATTGTAATTTTTTTAACACTTTAAACCTAACCCGTATGCCACTTACTGATCCAGATGGTACCATCCCCGTAGCAACCGCTAAAGAATGGGCTGCAAACTGGCGAGATTATCTGCTAACTGCCGACTCTGATTTTATCACACGTTCGTTTGAGATCCCCATTGTAGATTTTCAGAACATTTTACTTTACAACCCTACTGCCCAATCGGTTAAAGCTTTTATAGGCCTTAAAGATATTGGCGCCCCCTTAACCGCACAATTAATGCTGGTACCTGTTGTTGCCGGCCAGGAGGTGCATACCCTGCAACTTGTAGGTGGCTTGGTTGGCGATGTGCAAAGCAATATTTATGATATGACTACGGCCTGCCCGCCAACTTGTTCAACAATTGTAGGTGACACTTTAGACAATTAAAATTTTGTAACTATTACCCGTTATGTTTACAAGCTTTATATATATTTAAAGCTTATGAACATAACGGCTTTTAGTATTTATGCAATGTATATAGTGCCGCCCACTGTGCTGATACCCATTGTATTTGCATTACTTAACTTTAACCATTTAACAAAACCTTTAAAAATAATTTTTTGGTATTTAATATTTTCGGGTTTATTTAACCTGGTAGCTTTGGTTTTAATTTCTATGCACCAGACCACCACATGGACGTTACACCTCTATGCTATTATTGAATTTATAGCCCATTCGCTTTTTTACAGCATGTTTTTTAGTAAAAAAAAGCGAAATATATTTATGGTTTTAATGGTTGGGTTTACAACATTGTGCGTTATTAATTACTTTTTTATTCAAAATAAAATTGAGTTTAACACTTACACAAGACCTTTGGGAGCTATAATTATTATTGCTTACAGCCTATTATTTATACTTAAAAACCAAAACGACGAGAAAAGCTGGGGCGATAATATTTACAACTGGATAAATGCAGGCATACTTTTATATTTTGCAAGTTGCCTGTTCATGTTCATTTTTTCTAATTATTTACTTGAAAGCCCGGATATTAGCCGGTTGGTTTGGGCCATACATGATACCGTGTTGATATTTGAATACTCTTTATTCGCCGTAGGATTTTATAAATGCAGAGCACAACAGACAATATCTTCATATTAGTAGCCTTAGGGATGGCGGGGACCTTTTTATTGGTCGTGTCGTTCATACTCTTTTCTATCCGTAACCAAAACAGGCTATTGAAACAGCGGCAGCAATTTCAACAGGCCCAAATTACGCATCAAAAAGAATTGCTAAAGGCGGTTATCGAATCGCAGGAGGCCGAGCGAAAACGTATTGGGCAGGACCTGCATGACGATGTTGGCACAACTATATCCGGCTTGCGCCTGTTGATAGAGATGTTTAAACCCAGTAGTGGCGATGATAAAAACTACCAGAACTTTGCGCAAAGCACCAAAACCATTATTGACAAAATAGTGAAGGATGTACGCAATATTTCACACAACCTATCGCCTACAACTTTAAGGTATTACGGGCTTGCAGCAGCCGTTAACGAACATTGCACCATTATCAATCAATCGGGCAAGTTAGAGATAACGCTTAACAACAATGCCGAAAAAGTTTTAGAAAACCTGCCCATAACTACCTCTACAGCAATTTACAGGGTAATAGAAGAATTATTGAACAATACCATAAAACACTCGGACGCAAGCAAGGCCGATATTGATTTTAAGGTTGATGCAGGGCTTATTATGATAGCCTATACCGATAATGGCAAGGGCTTACGGGCAGATATTGAAACGGCAAAAAAAGGCATGGGTATGCAAAATATAGAAAGCCGCTTGCTAAACATTAATGCAACTTATAAATTGGAGCCTTACGCCGGTAAGGGTTTTCAAATTAAAATTGAATGCCCAATAGTTTACGCATAACCATGACAGAGATAAGTATAGCTATAGTAGATGATCAAAACCTGTTTAGGCAAAGCCTGGCATTACTGGTAAACTCTATAGAAAACTTTACATTGGTTGCTGAGTGCACGGGCGGGCAAGCATTTATTGATACGCTTAAAACTTTTAAAATAAAGCCCGATATAGCCATTATAGATATGGATATGCCCGGCATAAATGGTATCGACCTTAATAAATACCTACATGTGCATCACCCGGCTATTAAGGTGATCATATTAACCGTACACGCTAACGAAACACTCATAACCCAAATGATAGATGGCGGCGCAGCATCATACCTGGTAAAAAACTGCGATAAGGATGAATTATTGCTTACTATTAATACCGTATATAAAAACGGTTTTTATTTTAATGCCGATGTAATAAAAGCCTTGCGTAATAGTGCAAACCACCGCTTAAACTCGCAGGATATATTAAACGGTATGCCAATTATGCTATCAAAACGCGAGGGGCAGGTACTTAACCTAATTTGTAAAGAGTTTAATAACACCGAAATTGCTGCCGAACTGTACTTAAGTGTACGCACTGTTGAAGGGCACCGCATTGCTTTAATTAATAAAATTAAGTGCCGAAATACAGCCGGATTAGTGCTTTTTGCGTTAAAACACAGGCTTGTAGATATTGCCCTTTAAAACCACGTATAAACACGCGATTTTAAAAATGCGTATTTGTACTATAACCCCCAATTTAGGACACTATTGATTAGCATATTGCCCAAAACGTAAATACCATTGCCAAACAATCGTTTATTTATATATTTTTTCTCAATAATTAACAATGCCATTTTTTGTAAAACTTTAAGAAATTTTTTCAGTCAACGCAATGTTTATATTTACGTATAAATTAAAATATTCTGAAAAGTTTTAGCAGATGGATATAGTTTTTATTAGTAACCAGATCAAGTACGATATATTAAATATTTGCGGTTTACCGGTTGATAGCTCTTATAATTTATTGACTACCACCCCTTTAAAATCGATAGGTTATGACAGGGATGAGGAACTATGCAGGCAGCTTGAAGAAAAACTGCGCGTAGTTGCAGAAGAGTATAATACAGGGAGAAGGGTTGAGAAGGGGGATGTATCACAAAACTTAACCGTACGCGAATGTATTCAACTTGTTATAGCATAAGAATCACTAACAAGAAAAGTAGATTAATAATTGTAGTACATGACTTCAATATTACCTCAATACTACGAAGTACTAAAAAAATCCGTTTTAATAACATCGGGGTTTATTACTATTTCCCCTTGTGATTGTAAGGTAATATCTAACCAGATATTGGCACAAACCAAGCAAAGTATAAGCGAAACCACGTTAAAACGCGTATATGGCTTTGCTTACAGCAAATTTAAACCTTCCCTTTTTACCATTGATGTGATGGCCAAATTTTGCAGCTACCAGGGCTGGGATGATTTTTGCC
Organism: Mucilaginibacter aurantiaciroseus; assembly: GCF_024055595.1. Taxonomy (GTDB): domain Bacteria; phylum Bacteroidota; class Bacteroidia; order Sphingobacteriales; family Sphingobacteriaceae; genus Mucilaginibacter; species Mucilaginibacter aurantiaciroseus. Next base: position 124,183 of record NZ_JAMXOF010000001.1, on the reverse strand, counting down.
AAAAACAAAATAATACATTAGTTAAACAGCCCAACAGCGCCGGCACAAGTTGGGATAGCCTTAAAATTAACGCGGGCAAAATAACCAACTTTACATTACAGGTGCTGCGCAATAAATCGGGCATCCCGTATGGCCAAACCATCAAACGGAAATTTCTTGATGACCACTTCAAAGAATTTTTAGCAGGCGATTATACAGCTACTGTAATAGCAGCCCCGGCAGGCTACGGTAAAACTATTGGCCTGTGCCATTGGGTAGAAGAACGGATAGAGCTGAATACACAGGGCGAATTAAACGACGTTATCCTGTTTTTTAGCACCAACGCGCTAATGAATGTTTTTTTAAGCGGCCGCGATCTTAACCATTGGCTGTTGGTGTTGTTAGGCTACACGCAGGATGAGGATATATCTGCCCTGGCAGATACGCAGCAACAAAAAGGCGGCAATTTCTTTTTGGTGATAGACAATTTTGACGAACACTTTCACAAACCCGAGCAGTTTAAACTGCTGCTTAATCAACTGATAGACATCTTTTCGTTATACCAAACGGCGCCATGGTTTAAACTAATACTAAACATGCGATCGGCAACCTGGATAAATAATAAGCATGAGCTGGATAACGGCAACTGCAAATGGTTTAAAGGGTTCTTAAACAATGTTAACTGGGCTATTAATGTGCCGCTTTTTAACGTGAACGAAATAAAAGACCTTTGCCTGAAAATTAACCCGGCAATTAAACCCTTTATAGCGGTTGATATGACCAATGAATTTAACCACCCGCTATATTTCCAGTTCTATTACAAACAACACAAGGATCATTTTTCGCTAACCGATATAGACCATGTTTGCGCCTATGAATTGATATCTACCTTTATATTAAACAAGGTTTACCTTGGCCACTACTCCGCAGAAAAAGTTTTGTTGCTTAAAGGCCTTGTTGAGCAAATGGATTTTGAAAACGATAAATTTGATGTCGTAAAAACCAGGGTAAATGGCCTTATAAAGCAATCCGCAGCTGCTTATAACGAGTTGATAAGCATTGGTTTCATCCGCGAGTTAAACAATAGTACCCATCTGCATTACCATACCAATATACAGTTCGCAAATGATAATTTTTTGGAGTATACCATTGCAAAAACCATCCTCCACAAAAGCAACTTTATATTTGACCTGGTATTAATCAAAAACCTTAACAACAGGTTTGCAAATAGCATACATAAGTTACCCATTTTAAAATGGTGTTTGTTATATGCTATAAAAACAGGGCAGCAAAAAAGTTTCGAAATGCTTTCGCAAACGCAGCTAAACTTAAATGAAAAATCGGATCTGATCATTTTCCTGGGCGATTTGCTGGATAAAGAATGTGCTGCAGCCAACAAATCAGAATCGCTCATTCAGTACTTTAAGCAAGATTGCAGCCCACAGCTGTTTAATTACTTTTTTGGCATTGAGTTTATTAAAACAGGCTATAAAAAAACCCTTTACAGCTTGCTTAAGTTTGAGTTATCAAACCGCAAGCGTATAATGGTATATGCCATGTTGGCAAGCTCGGCGTTAATGCGCTTAGATATGGATGACCTGGCTTTATACATAGATAAGCTAAAAAAAATCCCGGCAGAAGATTATCACAATTTTGCCATAAACCCGCTTAAATGTCTCGACGCGTTATACTCCATCTTCAAACACAACGAAATTAAGAAAGAGGTATTTGCAGACGTAACCAGGTTTTATTTTAACCCGCCAAGCGAGGGCAAATACTTTGAAGATAACGCCTCAAATGATTTAATATATCTTTTGGCGGCGTATACCCTATTGTTAACACAAAAGCATCAAAAAACTCTTCGGTTTGTAAATGTTTTAGAAAAGCACTACAAAAAAAACAATTTGGACACTATTAACAGTTATAGCTACTTTTTAAATGTTGTTATAGCCGATTGTAATTACAGAATAGGTAATACGGGTGAATTAACAAGAATTTATGAAGCCTTTTCGGCCTGTTATAAAAAGGACACCAGCGCTTTTACCAACTACATGAAAAACATGTTTTACGCGCTAAGGATAAAGAATAATTTAAACCTGAAAAAATACAGCCATATTATTGAGGATGTTAAAACACATAACCAAGTTGCAGGCGAACACAGGCTGTCAAAGCTATTTTTATCAGCGCTTATTTTAAAAGATGAAAATATAGCAGCATTATACCCGCAATTTTATAAAAAATGCCAATACGATGATAATAAACTGCTTCGCGATTGCGGATTATTAACCAACCCGATGCTAAATAATGCACCGGTGCACAATACCTAATACCAAACCTAATCAAAATGCATGGCGGCGTTGCTACGGTAACGCCGTTTTTGTTTTACGCTGACCACATCTACCTGTAACATCGCCGAATATTCGCATGGTTATATAGCAATCTTTCATTTATAAAAAACACCAGCTTGCCTCATAGTAATTCCTTAAAGAATCGTGGCATAGGTACTTTTCCTAAAAGCTTCGCATATAGTTTTTTAAATTTCGCCTTACAATGTTAATAAAAAGTTGTTTACACCATTCGGAAATGACTTTTTATCGAAAAAATTTTAAATTTTTAAATATATACTGTTTTTTTAGCAAAAAAATTGAACCAAAAAACACTTTAAAAGTGTACAGCTTTAAAACAATACTGATTTTGAATTTTTTAATAAAACAAAGCCGTCATGAAAAAATTATTTAATAATTTAACATTGATTTAAATATTTGTTAACCGAGTTGTTGTATTATTGCAAATGCAATAATTTATTTGAAGTATCTGTTAAAAAGTTACAAAAAAAATACAAAAAAATCCCTTGCATATAAAAACTTAGTGTTACTTTTACACTATTAAAAATAACAAAAAAGTCTTCTCATAATTTAGGTTTATAATTGGTTAGTAAAGGCCCCTGCCCATCAGGGGCTTTACTTTTTAAAAATATTTTTTAAATCTGATAAGATAAAAATCACAACAAGCATTTGACGTTTCACAAATTTTGCTACTTTTGCCATCCCAACACACGGGGGATTAGCTCAGTTGGCTAGAGCGCTTGCATGGCATGCAAGAGGTCATCGGTTCGACTCCGATATTCTCCACTCACTTTCCGTAAAATCCGCCGAATTTCGTACGAAATCGGCGGATTTTCTTTTTTCACATCAATTTTACATATGGTCTTCAATTGTAGTGTTGCTAGGTGCACCATTAACCCTGATAATTATTTAGTTTAGTTAGATTAAAAGCGTGAGAAATTTGATCGGCTTAGTTATTTTAGCCAATTTGATTATTAAAACCGCCGGTTTATAACCCGGAAGAAAGCAGCACACGGCATACTTGAGCGCATGAAAAAAACTGCTGGATGATTATTTTGGTAATGCAGCAATATTGCAAAAGGGATTACCAACCGTTGGTTACATTTTGGAGTGAATAAATATTTCCGCTACCCATTTGCGTAATTTGGTAAATGACAAGCTATTTCAGAACAAGACAGAAGACATTTTTAATTGCGCCAATTTTTTGCAGTGTTGATAAAAGACAATAATATTCATCAATCATTCATCTTTTTTAAAAGTACCTTGTTGAACAGCCCGTTATAAGTAAGTTCGTATCAATCAGAAATGCCTTAGTAAAATAAGCTAATTAGACTAATTTTATTTACAACAGCAATGATACAATATACATTCTTCCCGACAGATGCCCGTCTTTCCGAATACCTTTTTTCTTATGGAACCATGGAAATTCCGGCAGGCATTACTTCACAGCTGCTTTCTCCACCCAACGGGTTAACAGGATTTTTAATTCGGGTTAAGGAAGATAGAAATACTTCTGTGGTGGGAAAAGATTTTGAGGGTAAGCCTATAGCACATCAGCCAAATTATGTGATTGGGCAAACAACTTCTCCCATCATAGGGTATGGTGTGGGGCATATTACTTTTTTGGTAGTGTTCTTTCAGCCATTGGGTATGTATCAGCTTTTCGGATGCAACATGGCAAGCCTTGCTAACAAGTCTGAGGACTTGATTGATTTTTTAGGCAGAGAAAAAGCCGGAATGCTGATAGAGAAATTAAAGAATGCTGATGACAGGGAAGAACAAACTGATATCTTAAACGATTTTTTTCTATCGCAAAAGTTAGTGGATGATGATTGCAGTGATGTAAAAAAAGCGCTTCAACTTATTCATTCATCACAGGGCAATATTAATGTAAAGAGCATCGAAACGGCACTTGGTGTAAACCGGCGTTCGCTGGAAAGGCATTTTAAAACTAAAATAGGCATAAGCCCGAAGGTGTATGCACAGGTATACCGCTTTAAATGTGCTATGAATTTTCTGCAGGCTAACCCCGGCACTACCTGGGCTTCATTAACATATAACAATGGCTTTTTTGACCAGCCGCACATGATACGCTATTTCAAAGAATACTTAAAAGTATCACCCAATAACCTCGTAACCTTGGATATGGATTTCATTAACTACTTATTAAAACATTAGGTTATTGCAACATTAATTTTGCTGTCGCATTTGTACAAGACTAAGCGTTTTTAGTAAGATACATTTGTAAAGTCTGCATAGCGCAATGTTCTGCACTTAGCAAAGAATTTTGTGAGATGAGCAATTGCGGTATTGTTATATGCTGGAGGTAAAGATTGTTGCCGTGAGAAATTGGTTATAGTACCCAACTTTTTATTGAGTAAATAATAAAGATTAATAAGCATTTTTTATGTTGGATGCTATGGCGAGAATAAAAGTAAAAACCAGTACAGAGCCAAATGGATTGATAGAAGACAATCCTGGCGATGTTATACTAAATGCGGACCAACAATGGGTGGTTTTGCCGGATGGGTTTTTGTTGCTGAACTTGGCTGGAGGCCGTATGGAAAAAATGAATAAAAGCAAAGAAAAAAATTCTGAATAAACCAACTCAATAAGTTCTTGAAGTTGTTACCATTGGTGGTATTTCCAAAAAAATCATCACATACAAAATACCGTTTAATTGACTTCCATTATTTCAATGATTATTGAATAATAGGGTACAGAATTGCTTTATATGTTACAAGTTTCTTCACCAAAAACTACTTTTCAAAATTCTTTTAAAACTTTAAAAACAAAAAATGAACACACAACAATTTAAAACAGCGTACACACCGGCGGGAGAAAATGCTTACAACAATCCATACCTGAATGTGCTGGGTATGAAAGTGGGTGTAAAAATAGCCCATGCACAAACATACGGACAATTTTCTTGCGTTGAAACGCATCTGGCCCCACGCCAGATGGGACCTCCGCCGCATGTGCATTATCAACTGGATGAAATAATGAGGGTGATAGAAGGTACGGTGAGTGTGCTGGAAGGTAACAAGGTAGTAGAAATAGCAACCGGCGGTTATCATTTCAGACCGAGAGGTATTGTACATACATTTTGGAATGCCCATGATGAGCCCGCTGCCTTTATTGATATGTACCCCGGCACACAGGATTTTGCACATTATCTGGAAGAGCTATCGCAACTGGGTACAGACCTGCACAATGAAGGGGCCAACCCATTTGCCCCAGAAAGTATTGCACGCTTTAAAGCATTGGATGCCCGCTATAACCACGAAGTTTTTTATGAACAAATGCCGGCGCATATGGCAAAGTATAGCAGCATGCAATGATTAAAATACCAGCTATCCTGGTGGTGGCTGGTATTTGCCGATAAGTTTGCAACATTATTTTTTAAAAAAAAGCAATTCCTTTTAAAATACAATTCTCCTAACTCTGCATCATCCATAACTTAGCATTTTAACCAACAAAAAAATAAACCTGTAACTTATAACACAACCATATGTGCTATGCTTGTTCTTGCAGCCTTATGATGAGCCAAATAGTAAGCCTCACGGCTTATACCAAACAGTGCACAAATAGGTTCAGGGTATACTCCGGCCGCTTTTGTCACATTCTTAAGACTGTTGGTACCACGTTTTTTCGGAGACTTTTGAAGTACTTAATTATTTGGCTAAAAGGGCCATCAAAAAAGGATTCCTAAATGAATTGACAAAGAAATATTGTAAATAAAGAATCTAAAATAAACACTGTAAATTTAAAAAACGCACCAAAATTTTATTGAAAACTCAAAACCGATGTTAATAACTGTAGAGCCTGAAGGCGGAGAAATATTATCAGTAGTAGGCGGTAGCTACCGCATTTTGCTGCCAATGTTGCTAAAAAAACGGCAATGCACTTTAATTGAATCTCTTCCGGCAGTTCTCGTCAATAATCCATGAAGCAAGCGGGGTGATCATAGCCGCTCCACCGATGACTGTAACCGTACGTAAGAATTTTCTTCTTGACCAATCTTGTTGTAAATCCGTTTGAATTGAAGTTGAAATTTATTTCCAGGTAATGTAAAAGCGTGCAAAGTCATCTTTATATTGTTCAGATACGTTATATGTACCTGTTCCTATACTCACCGAATTTTTGGTTACAGAAGTTACTTTGTCAAGCGATATTATAGTTGATCTATGTATTCGCATAAATTTTTCTTTTTGTAATTTATCTTCGATGGCTTTTAACGTAATTAAAGAAAGAACCGGCTTCTCCGAATCTATTAGATAAATTTTTGCATAGTCCTTCAGCCCTTCAATATGGCTAATATTGTCGCATGCTATTTTTACTATTTGAAATTCCACTTTGAGATAGATATAATCGTCTATGCTTGACGATGCCTCTTCTGGCTTAGTTGTTATTTCCGCGAATTTCATTGCCTTAGTTGCCGCACGGACAAAGTCTTCATAACCGAATGGTTTCAGCAGGTAGTCAATCACATTAAGCTTGTAGCCCTCTACTGCAAATTGGTCAAATGCGGTAGTAAATATGATAGCAGGGGCATCCTGCATATTTCTATTGCTTAGTATACGGGCAAGTTCGATGCCGCTTAGATCAGGCATTTGAATGTCCAGAAAGATGAGGTCAACCGGGTTTTTACCAATAAAACTTAATGCCTCGATAGCATTATCAAAACTTTCAGTAAGCTTCAAAAAAGGCGTTTGGCCTATAAACCGGCGTATCAGATCAAGTGCGGGCGGTTCATCATCTACCGCTATACAGTTTAATATCATATCAGTAACTTTAATTTGGCTTCGTATTCATTCTCACTCACCATACCCATGCTAAGCGTATATTTATCCGGATATAACAGTTCCAGCCTGCGGGTTGTGTTTCTAATACCGATGCCATTACTTTCATCTTCGTTTGCACGACGACTTTTATAAACCGTGTTTCTTACAGTTAATTCAACGTTCCCGTTGTTTTGTAAAATATATATGGAGATATAACCTTCCTGGATTCCGCTTACACCATGTTTAAAAGCATTCTCTACAAAAGGCAAAAACACCATTGGCGCGATCATCATATCCCCTGCCTCTTCCGGCACTACCAAATGTACCGTTGTTTTTCTACCGGTGCGAAGCTTCATCAGTTCAACATATTCCCTGATAAAATTAAATTCTTTGGTTAACGGCGTATGTTTTCCTGCGGCGTCATATAAAACATAGCGCATCATCTTGGAAAGATTTGTTATAGCGGTTCTCGCAATTTCGCCGTCAGACAATGTGTAAGAATAGATGGTATTCAATGTATTAAAAAAGAAGTGCGGGTTAATTTGCGCCTTGAGCAACGTTAGCTCTGAACTTACTTTTTCCTGTTCAAGTTGCTGGCGCAAATTAACCTCTGCCTGCCACTTTCTGATAAAACTAATAGTGATGGATAGCCCGGTTGTAAGAAGTATCATGCCCGGCACAAAAGTATTCCAATGCCCGCCACGACCCTGCCGAAAAGGCATTTCGTTTAAATCAAAAACTTCGTTGATGAGGCTCTTCAGTAGGGTAAATACAACAATAAGCACAATAGTAATTACTACGTATATCAATACCGACCGCTGAATAAGCAAGCGAGGAATCAGCACATAATAATTCAAATAAAAAGTTACGATCAAAATTACAAGTAGCACACTTTGCTTAATCAGGAAAACCTTAGGTATCTGGTCGCCCCAATCCGCCGGACGAGTATACAGAAACCCAAATCCTAGGATTAGCCAACAGAAAATATGAAGCAGGAGGAATATATTATTTCGTTTGAAAACGTTCATGAAGACATTACTATAACACAATGATAAAGATAGTAACCGGAAGACAACCGAAAGATCGCCTATTTTGAACTAATAATCGACCATCTTGCTATTTTCAACGATATTCTGTTTTTCCGATGCAGCAGAACCACTTTTTACCAGCATTTGCCGGGCATGTCGATTAATTTGCCAGTATGGTCTATCGCAGTTTTTTTAAGCCGCAAGTTTCCTTTCATTTGCTGGCAGATAAACAAAACATGAAAAAAATATATCTACTTTTATTACTGGTGTCGTTTTTAGCATTAACGGCTAATTCAAAAGACATTTTATTGTCAACCAAGATACCAAATAACATTGACGTGGCAATTACCGGCACCATCATCGATTCTGTAAGCGGGAAACCTGTCGATTACGCTACCATAGCGGTTTTCGAACAAGGTACAGGAAAGATAGTATCCGGTTCCATGGCTGACGCCGGTGGCAAATTTACGGTTGACAATTTAGCAGCCGGTACCTATAAGTTAAAAATTACTTTTATTGGCTATGCAGATAAAACGGTTTCAAATTTACAGATTACTGAGGGCGGTACTTTAAAATTAGGTAAGATACTGCTCAGGCCCAGTGCAACTGCGCTAAAGGAAGTACAAGTCACGGCGCAAAAAGCATTGATCGAAGAAAAGATTGACCGCACTGTTTATAATGCCGAAAATGATCTGACAGCCCGCGGTGGCGATGCCACAGATGTGATGAAACGCGTGCCAATGGTATCAGTTGATATGGATGGTAATGTAAGTGTCAGGGGCAGCTCTAACATAAAAGTCTTGATTAACGGCAAACCATCCGCCATGATGTCGGCAAGCATTTCTGATGCCTTAAAGCAAATCCCGGCAGACCTGATTAAAAGTGTAGAGGTGATCACATCCCCGTCTGCTAAATACGATGCAGAGGGCTCCGGAGGTATTTTAAATATCGTGCTAAAACAAAATACGCTCCAAGGCTTGTCGCTCAATATTAATACAGGCGTAGGTACACGCGGATCCGATCTTGGCCTGAACGGCGGATACAAAGTGGGAAAATTTAATTTTTCACTGGGCGGATTTGGCCGGAGCATTTACAATACGCCGGGCGAATTTAACAACAGCCAAACGATTACCAGTTTTACTACAAGCGATGTTAGGTTAACTACACAGTCTGCAACTACGAAAAATAAAGGCCTTTTCGGTCGATATAATTTTGGCGTTGATTATGACATCAACAAACAAAGCTCTTTAAGCCTGGGCATTGTGGTTGGTGCAAACAACCGTCCTATCAATCAGAACAATCTTTTTACACAAAGCTACATTAACAATATGCTCACCAGCTCTACGCTGCAAAACAACAATATCACAAACAGTTCAAACCAGTTTGATGCTACGCTGACCTATACATTGAGCGGTAAAATTCCTGAACGTGAATTCAGTTTGCTTGCCGGATACAGTCAAAATAACAGGGACAATAATTTTGAAAGCATATTTCTTGATCAAAGCAACGTGATTACCAATGGATTAAAAAACATTAATAACAGTTTAAACAAAGAGTTTACGCTTGAAGCGGATTACCAAACGCCAACTTTTAAAAATCAGTTGCTTGAGTTTGGCGTCAAGAATATTTTACGCAAGGTAAATAGCGACTATTCTTCTTTTTCAGCTGATGACGCGACGCTTAATTACCTGCCGCTTTCTTCAGTTAGGCTGTCTAATGCCTTCAATTATCAACAAAACGTAACAGCAGGTTATATGTCATATACACTCGCGCTTCCAAAAAACTATACAGTAAAGGCAGGCGCGCGTTATGAATACACCAGCATCAATGCAAATTTTCAAACAGGTTCGGCAGTTAGTATACCCAATTATAGCGTTTTGGTACCCAGCTTTAATATTGCCAGGAAGTTTGATGGCGGTGATATGATTAAGCTGGGTTACAATCGCCGTATACAGCGGCCATCACTGGAGTTCTTAAATCCAAATATCCAGTCGTCAAACCCTTTGAATATTACGGTGGGCAACCCGTCACTTCAACCGGAATTCACCAACAACTTTGAGTTGGCTTACAGTACGCACATCAAGAACAATAGTTTCAATGTATCTGCATTTATGCGCAATACTAATGACGCAATACAAACCATCAGGACAAGCAGCGGCGATACCGTCAGAACAAGCTATCAAAATTTGGGCAGACAAAATGCCTATGGTATGAGTTTATCTGTTAATATATCACCAATCAACAAATTAAGCATTAATGGTGGTATTGACTTTTACCACATAAGCCTCAACAACCAGGATCCTAATCCAGTTTTCCATGCTTCAAACAGCGGCTGGGTCGCCAATTACCGTTTGTTTGGTAGTTATGACCTGTCCGATAAATATTCGTTGCAGGCATTCGCTTTTCGCCGCTCCAATCAGGTCCAGTTACAAGGCTATCAAGGTGGTTTCGGCGTTTACGCCCTGAGTATTAACCGGTACTTTAACGGTAAAAAGGGGAGTATTGGCATCGGTGCAGATAATTTCCTGACTAATGGCTTTCATATACCTACGGTTGTTAATTCTGGTAACATCAGCCAAAACGCAGTTAACGTAAATTACAACCGCAGTTTCGAAATTAAGTTTAGTTACAAATTTGGTGGTTTGACCAACAAGCCTAAAAAGCCAAAGAAGACCATCAATAATGATGACCTGAAGCAGGACAACAATGGAGGTAATAATTAACAACGGGGATTTCGTCTGAATTTCTATGATAAAATCTTAATTTGTATAGTTGTTTAACAGGCTTGAATATTCTTGTCAAGTTAATACTCTGTAATAACTTGATCCTAAAAAGGATACGTGTCATAACTATTGTTTGAAATACATGTAAAAACTCAGTTTTCATTGGTAAGTCCATGTTTCTCGTATCGGATCATTTCAAGGATTAATTTAATAGGATTGTAGGTACCTGGCGATGATTGCTATACAAAAAAAGGTATAACATTTTACTGGCGGCTCCTTAGTGGCTTATCAATCAAATTATTAGTCTTACATCGTTAAAAACCAGCCACACGTCTATTATATTATAATTTAGGTCGACTTTAAAACAAACTGATTTTTAATTAAGATACCTTAGCATAACCAGTACCCCCTTATATCATCAAATTTAATCTAAGAATTTATAAACAATTTTTTATTATGAAAACATTCAAATTAATAGCATTATTTACCCTTTTCATTTCGACTGGAGCCTTTGCTCAACAAAAACCCGTGTTCAAAATTTCCGATATTTTTCATATCAAAAGCGGCGGAGATTACGATTACCTTACTGTCGATAGTGCATCCAATAGGCTTTACATATCCCATGGGAACAAAATAAATGTCATCGATAAATTTACAGGCGATTCGATTGCCATAATTTCTTCCAAAAAAGATGTCCATGGTATAGCCCTGGTTCATAAATTTGGGAAAGGCTATATATCCAACGGATCTGCAAAAAGTGTTTTGGTCTTTGATCTAAAAACACTTAAAGTATTGGGGCATGTGCCCGCCGGTGACTTTTCTGACGGTATTTTCTACGATGATTTTTCAAAAAAGGTCATTTGTTGTAATGGGAAAAGTAAAAATTTGACGGTGATAGATCCTCGAACTGACAAAGCTGTGGCAAATATTCAACTAACTGGCTGGCCTGAAACGGCGGTAAGTGACGGTAAGGGAAAAATATATGTTAATAATTCAGAAAAGGCAGAAGTTGATGTTATAAATGCAAGCACTTACAAGGTAATTCATAGGTGGCCTAATAGGCCAGCAAAAGCTGCCTCGGGTTTGGCTATTGACCGAAAAAACATGCTTCTTTTTGCAGGCTGCGACGAAAAAAAATTGATTGTTATAAACGCCCGGAACGGAAAGACCATTGCAACCTTACCAATTGGGGATGAATCGGATGCAATCGGTTTTGATAAAAAGTCGAAACTCATATATTCTTCTAATGGTGAGGGAACATTGACCGTTATAAAAGAAATATCGCCAATCAAATTTGCTGTTGCCCAAACTTTAAAAACTAAAAAAGGTGCAAGGACTTTAACTGTAGATCAGGTTACGCATAAAATATATTCGACAACGGGCGCTCTTGCACCAAAGAAAAAGGGGGAATTCAGACCTTCTGTAATACCTGGAACTTTTGAAGTGTTAGTTATCAACAAATAAGTTCCCAAACGGTTTCCATTGTATGCATTCAGGACTCATTCATTTTAAAAAACCCAATCTATTAAAAGGGTTAACAAAATAATCCCGCAGGCTATAGCGAAAGTAGTAGCGTTTAAGTATAAAAAAAATGGAAAAAAAATTTTTAGCGATAGTATTGTGTGCCAGCTTTTATGGTTTTTCAAGCGCTGATTTGCAGTCGGACAAAAATGAACACCTTTTTGTTAACGACTATGAAAATGTTCTTGGAACCTCCCTGGAGATTAAAATTGCCGCGGCGGACGATGGGCAAGCCGCAAAAGGGGAAATTACTGCTTTGGATGAAATTGAACGGTTGAATAAGGTTTTAAGCGGTTATGATCTTAACAGCGAATTCAGACGCTGGATGAACGCCCCAAAGGCCCCGCTGAAAATATCCCGGGAGCTCTTTGACGTTCTTTATTTATTTGAAGACTGGCGTATCAAAAGCGGCGGTGCACTTGACGCGTCGGCAGAAACGATTAACAGCGTTTGGCGGAATGCTGCAAAACACAACAGAATTCCTTCTGCTACCGAAATTTCAACTGCACTTTCATTAGTTCAAGAACGACATTATATCCTCAACGCTAAAAATCAGACAGCCTTTCGCACTAGCGATGCTCCGCTAATGCTCAACTCCTTTACCAAAAGCTATATCATGAACAAGGCCACAAATGCAGCACTGGCAATTTCCGGTGTTTACGGGATTGTACTAAACATTGGTGGCGATATTGTTATACGCGGTAAACATACCGAAGAGGTTGATGTGAGTGATCCAAAGGCGGACGCCGAAAATGACCCTCCAATGTCAAGACTTCAGCTCCAAAACAAGACGATTGCGACCAGCGGCAATTACCGGAGAGGCGAATTGATCGGCGGGAAATGGTATTCCCATATTGTTGACCCCCGTACCGGTAAACCGGCCGGCAGCGTGATCAGCGCAACGGTTATTACTAATAACTCTGTAGACGCTGGCGCACTGGCAACCGCGTTGAATGTGCTGTCGCCTGAAGAAGGTAAAAGATTGGTTTCCACTGTACCGGATGCCGAGTTTATGCTGATCACTGCTGACGGAAAACGGATAGAAAGTGACGGCTGGAAAAAGTATGAGATAGGTGATGTTAATCAAAAGGCGGATTTGGCGACTACAGCCAAAAGCGATAAATTATGGGATCCCGGTTATGAGTTGGCTATTAATCTTGAACTTGCAACTTTAGAAGGCATGCGAGTGCATAGGCCATTTGTCGCTGTTTGGGTAGTTGATGCTAACAAGAAGCCCGTTAAGCAGATTGCGTTGTGGTACAATAAACCCCGGTGGCTGGACGAAATGTCAGCATGGTATGCAGCTTATTATGATACATTCGCTTCGGGGAACAATAGTGTCAGTTCAACCACGAGCGCAACAAGGTCCGTCGGAAAATACACGTTAAAATGGGACGGGAAAGACGACAAGGGCAATTACGTAAAGCAGGGCGCATATACTATTTACATAGAAGCTGCGCGGGAACACGGTAGCCACCAACTCATGACCCAGGAGATCGATGTAAAAAAGATGCAGCATATAAATATTCAAGGGAACCCGGAAGTTGCATCAGCATCACTTGACTACCGTAAAAAATCAGATGGAAACTAACAACGTAACAAACAAACAAACAAACGGAAATAGCAAGGAATTAAAGCGGCGTACAGCCGTTTTTTCACGTTGGTTGCATATTTATCTCTCCATGCTAAGCTTTCTTGTAGTTCTATTTTTTTCAGTGACTGGTCTTACCCTTAACCATGCAGACTGGTTTGACGGTAAACAAGTCGAACAGAAATACAAAGGAAAACTTTCACCTGCATGGGTAATGATGAAAGATACAGCCAAGATCAGGAAACTTGAAATTGTCGAATTTCTGCGCAAGAATTACAATATTAAAGGATTTGTGAGCGATTTCCTGATACAGGATGACCAATGTACGGTCTCATTCAAGGGGCCAGGCTACAGCGCAGACGCATTCATCAGCCGCAAAGATGGAAACTTTTATCTAAGAGAGGTAAAACTGGGCATAGTCGCGGTTCTGAATGATTTACACAAGGGACGCGATAGCGGTAAGCCGTGGGGATGGCTAATTGATATTTCTGCAATATTTTTAACACTAGTTTCCTTAAGCGGACTTGTAATGCTTTTTTTTATTAAAAAAAAGAGAGTAAGCGGATTAATACTATTAGGTATTGGAATGGCAATTTGCTGGCTTGTTTATGTGTTCTATGTAGGCTAGTTCCGCCAAAAACACTTTGGCATGCCTTTAATTGGACAAATTATTTAAATGAAATATTCTTAGCTTCATATGCTTGATCGACAACCCTGTTCGTTATAACTCAAAAAACCTTTATCCGATAACTTGCCTAAATTCACCTTGCCAATCAATTTAGTTGAGGGAATTGGGGAGTTCCTGATATATTGCTCCAAGCCAAGCATGGCTTTGTAAGCGTCAGGCTCTAGGTCTTTAATTGATATTCTGTACATCTTTTATTTATAGAAATTAAATTGCAGTAAACGGCAATAACAAAATTTCCGGTCAATCCTTATTTTCTTTCGATTCATTTTCATAATTTAATTTTCCGTTTACAATTCTTGCAGGAGAGGTGTAAGGATGTTCTTCATCTTTCCCAATACCCATAATGTGCATTGTTTTCTATCCGCAAATTTTTCAATAATCGAAAACCATAGAACGATGACAGCGCCACCATACAGCTTCTGAATACATGTACGCAGTACGTTGTTTTAATGCCATCTCTTCAAGTTCTTTTATTGCTTCTGCAAAAGCATCCGTTTCCATATAATCGGTATAACCTCGAAAAGCAGCATGCCTCCATCCTGTATTTTAGAATTTGTTTTTATTTGGTTATACGAGCCTATTCGCTACCTGCCGCCACGGTAAACAGCGAAAATACGCTCCGGTAAAATCGGGATTAGCTATTATGCTGCTATGGCTTTATATAATGCCGATAGCTTTTCTACCGTGTAATCAATTTCTTCGGCAGTATTAAATTTACTGAAAGAGAACCTGACGGTGTTTCTTGACAGATTTGCACCTATGGCTTTTAGCACATGTGATGCCGTACCCGTCGAACATGCGCTGCCTCCCGATACCGAAATATTATTCTGATCAAAGTAAGTCAAAAGATCGCCGGCTACGTGGTTATCAGGCAGGCTTGCACTTAGTACCGTGTAAAGGCTTTTATCTGCAATAGCCGAATTGCCGTTGAAATATACATCTCCTATTTGTTCCTGCAGTTTAGCTATCATCCTGTTTTTTAATTTTTGGATATAAACCTGGTGCTCGTCAATATCTCGGTAAGCAACTTCTAAAGCTTTTGCCAGGCCTATTATACCGTAGATATTTTCAGTACCGGCACGTAGCTTGCGTTCTTGTGAACCGCCGTGTAATAATTGTGATAACTGCACACCATCACGGCAGTAAATAAACCCTACCCCTTTAGGCCCGTGAAATTTATGTGCCGATGCCGCTATAAAATGCGTGTATAGTTTCGATAGATCGTGCCTGTAGTGCCCCATGGTCTGTACCGTGTCTGAGTGAAAAAGTGCTCCCCTGCTTTTACAGACCTGGCCAATCAGATCGATGTTGTTAAGATTACCAATTTCGTTATTGGCATGCATTACCGATACCAGCGAGCGGCTACTGCTTCTTAACAAAGCATCCAGGTGGTTAATATCCAGGTTACCGTGGCTATCGGTATTGATGAAGCTTAATTTTACTTCGCCGTTATTTTTCAATACTTCTAAAGTATGCAGCACGGCATGGTGCTCAAACGGGGTGGTAATAACATGTTTTATTTGATGGCAGCGTACGCTCGACAGGATGGCGGTATTATCAGCCTCGGTGCCGCCGCTGGTGAACACAATTTCGTTTGGCGATGCATTCAAAAGGTCGGCTATAGTAGCACGCGCACCTTCAATAGCTTGCTTCACCTCGCGGCCATGCTCGTGGTGCGACGACGGGTTCCCGTAATACTCTAATAAATACGGCGTGATGGCTTTAAATACTTCGTTATCCAATTGGGTAGTGGCTGCGTTATCCAAATAAATTCTCATCGGGTCTGTTTTTAAAAATGTTACCGGCGTTGCTTTAGTAACTTATCTCAAAAAAAAGAGGACACAAAGGATAAAGCTATTAACTTTTAATGTGTGGTCATCTTATCTCTCTCCCAATTGTGCGGAGCAGGAATTAGCACCTTTTACACACTTGTTAAAGCGGTACAGGTTGCTAAGACGTCGTAGGGCCTTTCCCTCTGTCTTTCTGGATAAGTTATTAAAAGAACGAATTAATGATACAAATATATAATATATTCTATAATGCCCATGGTTTTTATAGATTAATTTAAAGTATTTTAATTCGGAGCTTAATTACCCATTATCGGAAACCCTTCCTAACAACCCAAAATTTAAAAACGGACACTTATTTGGCCATTAAAAGACGTGTTGACTATTCTTTACAACAGCGTGTACTGCTTTTGCATACACCTTTTGCTATATACTGTTTTAATATTCGGTCTAAAACTTGCGTTTCTGCACATTTTTGGTTTTAATGTAAAAATATATCGTACCTGATGTCATTTTTTTTCATTGTGATGAAAAGTTTGGCATTAGTTTGGAATAGTATATGTAGAACGGAGATAAATTATGATCGACGAAACAAATGAAAACCCGGACGAAGAGAAAGAGTGGGAAAACCCTAAAGCTCCTGAAAATACATCTGACGAGCGGGACGAAGAGCAAATAGCAAGGCAATACAAAGAAGCTAAACGCAGACATGATAACCTTAGCGAAAACCAGGACAAAGAGAACAACGAAGAACAAACTAAAAACTAAAAAAAACTTTAAAATATTGAATTATGAAAACTTACCAAAAACCATCTACCAGCAAATTAGTTAACCGTTTCGATAAAGAGTTAATGAACATTTTGATGAACGACCTTAAAAAATTAAAAACTGCAAGCCGCCTAGCTGTTTAGTTAATTAAACAAAACTTAATTCACACACAACTATCTACTATGAAAGCTCAATACAAACCTGCAAAAAAGTAAATTAGTTACTCGTTTTGATAACGAATTAAAAAACTTATTGATGGAAGACCTTAAGGCTTTCATAAAGAGAAATCAGTTTACATTAAGCAACAAACAGAAAGTTGCTCAACAACAGTTGATAGCCGCCTAATCAATCATATAATCTACAACATCTCTTTAAGACATGAAAGCCTTGCTAAAATAGCAAGGCTTTCATGTCTTGAGCGTATTTTACAATAAGTTTAGCCGTTTTTGCCGAGGCGCCGGGCGCGCCCATCCGCTCATCAAGCGCATCATAATCGGCCAGCATTTGTTGGCGATGGTGGGCGTTGTGCAGCAGGTTATTTAGTTCTTCAGTAATTTTCAATGAGGTACAATCTTTCTGAATCAGTTCTGCCACCACTAGCCTGCCCATAATGAGGTTTACCAGCGATATAAATTTTATCTTGATTAGCATACGGGCAATGCCAATGGTGAGCGCGTTGCCCCTGTAAACCACTACCTGCGGCACATTAAATAATGCGGCTTCTAATGTTGCGGTGCCAGATGCTATAACCGCGGCTTCTGCATTGGCGAGTATATCATAAGTGGCATTAAATATCACGGGGATATTTTTATCGCCAAGGTATTGTTTATAGTATTCGGCATTGAACGACGGCGCGCCTGCCACCACAAATTGGTGATGGGGGAATTTTTCTAATGCGCCCAGCATTTCGGACAGTAAGCGGCTTATCTCCTGCTTGCGGCTGCCGGGTAACAGGGCAACTATTTTTTTACCGGTAAGGTGATTATCTACAATGAAATTAGGATTGGGTTTAAAAGCATCAACAGCATCTAAAAGAGGGTTGCCTACGTAATCGATCTCCATCCCCCAACTTTTGTAAAATTCCACCTCAAACGGCAGGATGCAGAACAAATGGTCGACAACCTTTTTAATCTTCAATACACGTTTCTGGTTCCAGGCCCAAACTTTTGGGGAGATGTAATAATACACTTCAATTCCCTGCGCTTTGGCAAACTCAGCTATTTTCAAATTAAAACCTGGGAAATCTATCAGTACCAAAACATCCGGTTTGTAAGCCAGGATATCCGCTTTGCATTTCTTTAAGTTTTTTAGGATCGTATTCAAATTGATAACCACCTCTACAAAACCCATAAAGGCCATATCGGCGTAATGCTTTACGAGGGTACCACCTTCGGTCTTCATCAGGTCGCCGCCAAAAAAGCGAAAGTCGGCCTGGCCGTCAAGCTCTTTTAAAGCTTTCATCAGGTTCGCGCCGTGCAAATCGCCGGATGCCTCGCCGGCTACCAGGTAGTACTTCATTTATCGGTATACTTTTAAGATGAATATCAACAGCGTGCACACAAAGGTAGCTAACATTATCCCGGTTGAAGTTTTATCCAGGTAGGCCCTTGCAGAAAAACGTAGCATCACCAAATTTATCCCGATGGCTATAAGATACGGCATTGCTGGCTTATCCATTATCACAGCGTCATTCTTCAACAACACCACGAATATCACCCATGCAAGCACCGGTGGTATCATGCCATATAGTATACCTACAAAAAGATTATTCTTTGGCGAGGACTTTAAAGTCTCCCCTTCCGGGAGAGATTTAGAGGTGGTTGAAAGGTTATTCTTTTTAAACATTAAACGTCCAGGTATTTAAAACGGGTATAGCGTGGTGCGCGGTCATATCAAATTGCACGGGCACAACAGACGCGTAATTATGATCTAGTGCCCAAACGTCTGTGTCCTCGCCGTGGTCGTTATTCTGGAACACACCGGTTAGCCAGTAATACGGGCGTTTGTAGGGGTCCATCCGCATATCAAATTCTTCGGCCCATTTGGCGTTGGCCTGGCGGCAAATTTTAATGCCCTTTATTTTATCCCCTGCCGGGAAATTTACATTAAGCACTGTGCCCACAGGCAGGCCGTTGGCCAGCACCTGCTGCGCTATCTCTTTCACATATTTTCGGGAAGGCTCAAAATCGGCCTGCATAGAGTAATCGTCTAAAGAAAAACCAATAGACGGGATGCTTTCTATAGCCCCCTCAACAGCCGCCGACATAGTACCAGAGTACAATACATTAATGGAATTATTAAGTCCGTGATTGATACCCGACACACACAGATCGGGCTTTACGCCATTGAATACTTTGGTTACAGCAAGCTTCACACAATCTACAGGGGTACCGCTGCAACGGTACATTTCAATCCCATCGTAAATGTCAACCTCATCTAAACGGAGCGGTTTACCAATAGTAATGGCGTGCCCCATGCCCGATTGCGGACTATCGGGCGCAACAACCACAACCCTACCAAGCTCTTTCATGGTGTGCATCAGAGCTTTTATGCCCGGCGCGGTTATACCATCATCGTTTACTACAAGTATCGTGGGTTGTTTAGATTTAGCCATGCGGCAAAAATAACGATAATTGAATTAAGCTTTGGGTGGATGTGTATTAAATAATTCTGTTTATCATAGGAGTTTTTATTGCTTGGGATATAAAAATGAAGCAACGCAAACCTGAGCCGTTAGCCAAATAAAGTTGAGCCGCTGGCGAAAATGGCACTACTGTTTTAACCCCACCTTTGCTATATTAAACAGATTTAAAACAACAACATGAAAAAAATAGTTTTAATAACCGGCGCTTCTGCCGGCATAGGTAAAGAAACAGCCGCCTTCCTCCAAAAAAATGGCTATATTGTTTATGGTGCAGCACGCCGCACCGACAAGTTAAAAGAGCTGGAACAATTGAATGTTAAAACCCTCGCGATGGATGTAACAGACGATGCATCGATGATAAAAGGGATAAAGGATATTATAGCCGCCGAGGGGCGCTTGGATATCCTGATCAATAACGCGGGCTTTGGCTCATATGGCGCAATAGAAGATGTAACCATTGAAAATGCCCGTTACCAACTTGAAGTAAATATTTTTGGCGCCGCGCGATTGATCCAGCTGGCTTTGCCGCATATGCGTAAACAGCAGTTTGGTAAAATAGTGAACATATCATCAATAGGCGGTAAATTTGCTATGCCCTTTGGCGGATGGTACCATGCCAGTAAATTTGCGATTGAGGGCCTGAGCGACAGTCTGCGTAATGAGGTTAGGCCATTTGGAATTGATGTGATAGTTGTTGAACCGGGCGGCATTAAAACCGAGTGGGGAGATATAGCGATGGATAGTTTAGTTAAAGTATCCGGCGAAACGGCTTACAAGGAAATGGTGGTTAAGATGGATAAGTCTTTTAAAGAAATTGACGATAAGATCCCGGGGCCGGAAGTTATTGCCGAACTGATTAAAAAGGCGATAGAAGCGAAAAAGCCTAAAGCAAGATACGCCGCAGGTTATTTGGCAAAACCGTTGTTGTTTATGCGCCGCATATTATCAGATGGGTTAATGGACAAGATGATCATGTCGCGAATGAAATAATTGAATAATAACATGAGCGAAAAAAATAAAGACATCCCTTTTTCAGATCAGCAGGAAGCTTCACCAATGAAATGGCTGGGTGGCGAGCATATGCAACATAATATCCTGTATTCGTGCACATCGCGCACCAAACGCGGGCATGAGCAAATGGTGCAGGAGCATTCGCTTGGATGCATCATAGCCGGCGAGATCCATTTTTACACCAACAACGGCGTAGAAGTAATTGGGGAGGGTTCAATAGGTATCATCAGAAAAAATCAGCTCGCAAAAACGGTTAAAGTGCCGCCTGCAGGCAGGGGCATGTTCAAGGCAATCAATATCGAGATAGATCAGCAGCACCTGCGTAAATACGGCACTGATAATAATATTTACGCGAACGGCCAATACAAAGGATCGCCTCTGATAAACCTTACCGGCGACGCGTTCATTAAAGGTTATTTTGATTCTTTACTGCCCTACTTTGATAACCCTGACCAGCTAAGCAAGGCCATGGCCGAAATGAAAACTAACGAGGCTATTGAACTATTGCTGCGTAAACCGGGGCTGCGCGATTTCCTGCTGGATTTTACCGAGCCTTTTAAAATAGACCTGGAAGCTTTTATGAACAGCAATTTTAAATACAACATAGCCATAAGCCAATTCGCCAGGTTAACGGGGCGCAGTTTAGCCACCTTTAAACGCGATTTCCAAAAAGCATTTACTAAGCCACCGGAGCGTTGGCTGCATCAAAAGCGGTTAGAGCTGGCGCATTACCTCATAGCCCATAAAAAACAGAACCCAACCGGGGTGTACCTCGAGGTTGGGTTTGAGAATATATCGCATTTCTCGGCGTCCTTTAAAAAGCACTTTGGTTACAACCCGTCGAATTTGTAAGACTTATGCTATGCTAAAATTTCTTCCTTAACTATCCGCTCAAACTCCTCAAAACATTCTACATGCGGGAAGTGAGCAGCATCGGGAAACGTATAGAACCGCTTTTGGGGTGCCGTTAGTTTCTCGAAGTAATTTTGCGCGCCCTCGTAATAAGTATGATGATCGTGTTTGCCATGGAAAAAGTAAACGGGCAATTGATATTCGGTTATGGTATAGCTGATGTTGGTACTGATGATATTATCCCAAAGTTTATCTAAACTAAGCGACGCGCCTTTCATGTAGTTCAGCTTATCTTTTAGGGAATATTCCTTACAGAAGAGCAGCTTCCATATCGCCGGTAAAAAAATATTTTGTTTGCGCATGCTGCCGCGATAAACCGCCACATACCATCGCTGGAAATTCAAATACGCCGACCATCCCTTTACACCCGCACCCCTCACAGGGAAGGGATGTTTATTCAACTTACTAATCACGCTCTTATCCTTACGGATCTCAGCCTGTTGTTTTACAAATTCGTATGATTCCAGTTCGGATAGATATTGATCTGTCACCTGCCCAACACTTATATAAGCATGAAACAGATCCGGATGGCGATTAACCAAATGCGCCCCAAGAAAAGTGCCCCATGATTGGCCTAAAACGTAGATTTTGCTTTGCCCGAATTTATCTTCCAAATAGCGTGTTACCGCTTCTGCATCCAGGATCATCTGCTCCAGCGTTAGCAAATTTTTATCGGCAAGTGTAGCGTACGACCTGCCTGCACCGCGCTGTTCCCAATAGCAAATGGTGAAAATGTTTTCTAAAGGCTTTAACATATCGCGTACAAAAAAGAAATCCGGTGTCCCCGGCCCGCCATGCAGGTACAATAACACCGGATTATCGCGGCATTCGCCGGTTATTAAAATATATTGTTTATTGCCGTTGATGATGGGGGTATCGGTCATAAGAAATAATTAACTTATCCTTAAACTTTTCAGAATTTAAGTCGATTTGTTGCAACTTAAACTTTAATGCCTCGCCCCTCTTCCAATTGTTTTATACTTTCATCTAAAGCTTTTTTACTAGCTTCAGTAGACATCAGTTATTCAGCTGCACTGAGTTGCTTTTTATCTTTCATCGTAAATTACTTTTTTACAAAGCTCCTTCCTTTATCTCCTCAACTATAGCAGGATCGAGCAAGGTGCTGGTATCGCCTAAATTAGCAGTATCACCTTCTGCTATTTTCCTTAAGATCCTGCGCATGATTTTGCCCGAGCGTGTTTTTGGGAGGCCACTCACAAACTGGATCTTATCCGGCCTGGCTATGGCGCCAATAATGCGCGATACGGTCATCATGATATCTTTTTTAGTCAGTTCGGCATCATCATGCAAGTTGGGGCAAACCACAAAGGCGTAAACGCCCTGGCCTTTAATGTCGTGAGGGTAACCTACCACAGCGCTTTCTACCACGCTGCTGTGCATATTAATGGCATTCTCCACCTCGGCAGTACCAATACGGTGGCCCGATACATTCAGCACGTCATCTACACGGCCGGTAATGCGGTAGTAACCATCCTCATCGCGCAAGCAACCATCGCCGGTAAAATACAGGTTAGGGTAAGTGGCAAAGTAAGTAGTGCGGCAACGCTCATGGTCGCCGTAAGTAGTTCGCAGCATACCCGGCCACGGGAACTTGATACAAAGATTGCCGCTTACGCCGTTTCCTTCTATCTCCTTACCGCTCTCATCAACCAGCACAGGCTGCACACCTGGCAATGGCAAAGTAGCGTATCCGGGCTTTAATGGGGTAACATTGGCTATAGGCGAGATCATGAAACCACCTGTTTCGGTTTGCCACCAGGTATCTACTATAGGGCAGTTACCCTTGCCGATCTTTTCATCAAACCAATGCCATGCTTCCTCGTTAAGCGGCTCGCCTACCGAGCCAAGCTTTTTAAGCGAGCTAAAATCTTTACCCTTCACCACATCATCGCCAAAACTCATTAACGAGCGGATGGCGGTTGGGGCAGTATATAATATATTTACTTTATGCTTCTCTACAATGTCCCAAAGGCGGCCAGCATCCGGCCAGGTTGGGATACCCTCGAACATTACTGATGTAGCGCCCTGTGTAAGCGGACCATAAGCGATATAGGAGTGCCCGGTAATCCAGCCGATATCTGCCGTACAAAAATAAACCTCGCCCGGCTGGTATTGGAACGCGGTACTAAAAGTATAGCCCGTATAAACCATATAACCACCACAGGTATGCACCACACCCTTGGGTTTGCCTGTTGAGCCCGATGTGTACAAAATGAACAGCATATCCTCGGCGTCCATTTCTTCGGCAGGGCATTCCGGGTTGCCTTGGGTTTCTACTTTTTTAACCTCATCTTCCCACCAAACATCACGGCCTTTTATCATAGATACCGGTGTATGACTGCGGGTAAGTACAATTACTTTTTTGATTGACGGGCATTGCACCAGCGCATCATCAATAATAGACTTCAGCGGCACTTCTTTAGTCCCGCGGAAGCTACCATCAGCAGTTATCACAATATTACATTCGGCATCCTTAATCCTATCGGCAATTGATTGCGCCGAAAAGCCACCAAATACCACCGAGTGGATAGCACCAATACGGGCACAAGCCAAAACGGCAATCGCCAGTTCGGGCACCATGGGCATATAAATACAAATGCGGTCGCCTTTCTTGGCGCCGTTATTTTTAAGCACGTTGGCAAACTGGCACACTTTATCGTGCAGTTGTTTGTAGCTTAATACGCGATGATCTTCGGCAGGGTCATTTGGTTCCCAGATAATAGCGGGGGTGTCGCCGTTCTTTTCCAGGTGGCGGTCCAGGCAGTTTTCGGTAATATTTAGCTTGGCACCTTTAAACCATTCAATTTTTGGTTCGGTAAAGTTCCAGTCTAAAACCTTGTCCCACTTCTTTTTCCATAAAAAATTATCGGCTATCTCTGCCCAAAATTGCTCGGGCTGGTCTACACTTTTTTTGTAAACCTGCTGGTACTCTTCAAATGATTTAACTTGCATGGTAGTATATAATGGTGGCGTAAATTAGTAATTTTTGTGTTAGGTGCATATTAAAAGAATAGCTTTTTAAAATATTTTAAAAAGCTCAATAACAATGAAAATATATCTTGCTAAAATGTTTTACTAAATACTAATATGCAGATTAGTTTTATTTTTGGGTTGTATTGGTTTTATAATTGAATAGCAACGATAAGAAACTTGTTTACCGTATCCTATACTTTAAGTGTACAATTGTATTTTGCAATTTATTCTATAGGTGAATTAAATAAAGCAAACGTTTGCGCTATTTTTAAAGCGAAATACAGTTTAGCAAGACCGTTAAAATATTTTTTGAAATATTTTAAAAACACCGTTGTTTATTTCAGTTAAAAAGCTGATATTTGCAAACTCTTTTTAGGAAAAGAACGAGAATTAAAAAATATTTGTCATGTCAAGAATTTGTGATTTAACAGGAAAAGGCTACATGAATGGCTTTAACGTTTCTAACTCAAACGTTAAAACTAAACGCAAGTTTTATCCAAACTTAAAACTTAAAAGGTTTTATATCCCTGAAGAAGATAAATGGATCACTCTTAAAGTATCTACTTCGGCACTTAAAACTATCACCAAAAATGGTATTACTGCTTGTATCAACAAGTTTGTAAAAAAAGGCTCTATTTAATATTAATAGATTGTTGGGGCTACGGTAAAGATGTGATATCTTAACGATTGGCAGGCAACTCAAAACATAAAAGAAAATGGCTAAGAAAGGCAACAGGGTTCAGGTAATTTTAGAATGCACAGAGCATAAAACCAGCGGCATGCCGGGTATGTCTCGTTACATTACCACCAAAAACAAAAAAAATACAACTGAAAGACTGGAAATGAAAAAATTCAACCCGGTTTTAAGGAAAGTAACTGTACACAAAGAGATTAAATAATCTAAGTTTGATTGCTGTAGGTTGCTGGTTAATATCTAACCTGTAATTGTAAGCACAACTTATAAAAACATATAAACATGGCTAAGAAAGTAGTTGCAACCCTAAAAGTACAGGGTAAAGGTAAAGAGTTTTCAAAAGTGATCACGATGAACAAATCGCCTCGTACAGGCGCTTACTCATTCAAAGAGCAGATCGTTCCAAACGATAACATTAAAGATGCTATTACTGGTAAACAGTAATCACTTTTATTAAAAATATAAAAGCCGTCTTGTTTATAACGAGAGGGCTTTTTTTGTTATGAATGGGTGTTTAATAGAAAGTTGCACGAATATGTTTATCCGGCATCAAACATCCCGCTTCGAATTGTTAATTTGCAAATCTGCACATTTAAAATCTGCACACCTGACTTATGGGATTATTTGATTTTTTCAAGAAAAAGGAAACCACGCAGCAGGAGCAGCAGGCGCTTGATACCGGCCTGGAAAAAACCAAGGACAATTTCTTCTCCAAGATAACCAAAGTAATTGCCGGTAAAAGCACCGTTGATGATGATGTGCTTGATGACCTGGAAGAAGTACTGGTAACATCTGATGTTGGCGTAAGCACCACATTAAAGATCATCGAACGCATACAGGCACGTGTTGCTAAAGACAAATACGTTAATACATCCGAACTTAACAACCTGTTGAAGGACGAAATTCAAAACCTGCTTGCCGAAAACAACAGTAACGATTTCCATACTTTTGAGTACGGCTCGCAAAAGCCATACGTAATAATGGTGGTCGGTGTTAATGGCGTAGGCAAAACTACTACCATTGGCAAGCTGGCCCACAAGCTAAAGCAAGCCGGCAACCAAGTGGTTTTAGGTGCTGCGGATACCTTCCGCGCGGCGGCGGTTGACCAGATAAAGCTTTGGGGCGAACGTGTAGATGTTAAAGTTGTAGCACAAGCCATGGGCAGCGACCCTGCCTCTGTAGCATATGATACGCTGCGTTCGGCAGTTGCCAATGGCGACGATGTGGCAATTATTGACACCGCAGGCCGTTTACATAATAAGGTAGGGTTGATGAACGAGCTTACCAAGATCAAAAATGTGATGCAAAAGGTAGTCCCCGGCGCACCGCATGAGATACTGCTTGTACTGGATGCATCAACCGGGCAAAACGCCATTGAGCAATGTAAACAGTTTACCGAAGCTACTGCTGTTAACGCCCTTGCCCTAACTAAGCTTGACGGAACGGCAAAAGGAGGGGTGGTGATAGGCATTTCGGACCAGTTTAAGATCCCGGTAAAATATATAGGCGTAGGCGAAGGTGTTGAACATTTGCAATTGTTTGACAGGAATGAATTCGTAAACAGTCTGTTCAAGTAAGAAATAAATTAGCGCTTAAGCGCTAATAAAATAAAAGCGTCATTGCGCGGTATGAAGCAATCTCTACAGAGGACAAGCCGCCTGTAAAGCAAAGAGATTACTTTATACCTCGCAATAACAGCGTGGAAATAGAGCAATGAGAACAAAAGAAATTACAAAGCCGATACTTAAAAAGAAGCCTCGTGTAAACGTGGTTACTTTGGGCTGTTCAAAAAACATATACGATAGTGAGGTACTTATGGGCCAGCTTAAGGGCAGTGCCTATGATGTGGTTCACGAGTCTGATAAAATGCGCAGCGATGATATCATCGTTATTAATACCTGTGGCTTTATAGATAATGCCAAGCAGGAATCTATAGATACCATTCTGCAATACAGCGAACTTAAAGAACAGGGCAAAGTTGGTAAGGTGATCGTTACCGGTTGCCTGAGCGAACGTTATAAGCCTGAATTAGAGGCCGAGATCACCAATGTTGACGCTTATTTCGGCACAAATGACCTTCAAAACATCCTTCAAAGCATCGGCGCCGACTACAAACACGAATTAATTGGCGAGCGTTTATTAACCACGCCATCGCACTTTGCTTACTTTAAAATTGCTGAAGGTTGTAACCGCCCATGCTCTTTCTGCGCTATTCCATTGATGCGCGGCAAACACGTAAGCACACCGATGGATCAACTGGTGAAAAACGCCGAAAGCCTGGTTAAGAATGGCACCAAAGAATTGATCCTGATAGCTCAGGACCTTACCTACTACGGCCTCGACCTATATGGCAAACGTAACCTGGATGAGTTATTGCGTCGCCTTAGCGACGTTAACGGTGTGGAATGGATCAGGATGCAGTACGCTTATCCTTCGGGCTTCCCTATGGAAGTTTTGGATGTGATGAACGAACGCGATAATATTTGCAAATACCTGGATATGCCGCTACAGCACATTACAGATAACATGCTAAAATCGAT
Organism: Mucilaginibacter aurantiaciroseus; assembly: GCF_024055595.1. Lineage (GTDB taxonomy): Bacteria > Bacteroidota > Bacteroidia > Sphingobacteriales > Sphingobacteriaceae > Mucilaginibacter > Mucilaginibacter aurantiaciroseus. The sequence continues at coordinate 96,174 of NZ_JAMXOF010000001.1, read as the reverse complement.
GCGCCGTGGGTTAACCAAGCAAAAAACCATTGATGTGGTGAACGAGATTCGCGACCGGGTGCCCAACATCGCCATGCGTACCACGCTGATCACCGGTTACCCCGGCGAAACGCAGCACGATTTTGAAGAAATGGCACAATGGGTAGCAGATACTAAATTTGACCGTTTGGGCTGTTTCACTTACTCTCACGAGGAAAAAACACATGCCCATAGTTTAGTTGATGATGTTCCTGAAGAAGTAAAACAGGAACGCGCCGATGCCATTATGGAAATTCAGCAAGGCATTTCTTTCGACAAAAACCAGGAGAAGATCGGCAACACTTACAAGGTGCTTATCGATAAAAAAGATGGTGGTTATTTTGTTGGCCGTACCGAATTTGATTCGCCCGAGGTAGATAACGAAGTTTTGATCGACGCGTCTATAGATTACGCGGCAGTTGGCACTTTTGTTAATGTAAAGATTGATACGGCCGAGGACTTTGACCTTTATGGACAAATTGTAAAATAAAACCAATTTTACAGGGCGCGTGTTGCTATTAAGATATTAAAATCTAATTTCGGCATTCATTTTTAGATATCTGATTTTGGTTAAATCCGAAATCGAACATCCGAAATTCACAAACAATGGACGCAGCCTGTATTGACTATAAAGAGACTGGGTATTTTTCCCAAACGGTTATCGATTATCTGGAGAACGTTCCGGAATTAAGGTCATTTTACGGCGAGCGCCCAACCCTGGAAGGCTTCGCGAAGTTTTTTGAGCACAAAAAAGTTATTGCCAACCGCGACCTGCTTGCAGAAGTTTTATTGGAACAATACTTTGGCAACTCGCAAAATGGCGAGCCGGAATTGGAATCTGCCAATTTTATCCGCAAACGCATCGAACTGCTTAAACACAACGATACATACACCGTTACCACAGGTCACCAGCTTAATATATTCACAGGGCCACTTTACTTTATTTACAAAATAGTTACCGCCATAAAATTGTGCAGGCAACTCAAAGAGGCCCATCCCGACAAGAACTTTGTACCCGTTTATTGGATGGCATCTGAAGATCATGATTTTGCCGAAATAAACTACACCAATATAGGTGGTAAAAAGGTACATTGGTGGTACGAGGCTTCTGGCGCCACAGGGCGGATCAATCCTGATACCATGCGCCAGGCGCTAAACCAATATAAAGGTGTGCTGGGAATAGACGGCCACTCGTCTGAATTGGGTGAAATGGTAGAAACCGCCTACACTAAGTTCGATCACCTTGCCGATGCTACCCGCTATTTGGTGAATGCCCTTTTTGGCCGCTATGGTCTGGTTATTATCGATGCTGATGATCATCGCCTTAAAGAGTCCTTTGCTCCTATTATCGAGCAGGATATCATCCAGCAAAACAGCTATAAAAATATTACCGCGGTTAACGAGCAATTACAAAAGCTTGGCGTGCATATCCAGGTAAACCCGCGCGAGATCAACTTCTTTTACCTGAAGGACAACCTGCGGGAGCGCCTTGTTTTTGAGAACGACCGCTACAACGTAATGAATACGGACATCAGCTTTACCGAGGCGGAGTTGAAACAGGAAATTAAGACAGCGCCTGAAAGGTTTAGTCCGAACGTGGTGATGCGCCCCTTGTATCAGGAATGCATCCTGCCAAATATAGCCTACGTAGGTGGTGGTGCCGAGGTAGTTTACTGGCTGGAGCTAAAATCAAACTTCGCCCATTATAAAGTTGATTTCCCTATCCTGATCCTGCGTAACTCTGGCCTAATTATCCGCAAGGAAACCGCCGCCAAAATAAAAAGCATGGAGCTTGCCCCTGCCGAGATCTTTAAAAGTGCCGACGAGATCAAAAACGGCTGGGTAAAAGCACACAGCAACCACGACCTCACCCTCGCCGAAGAATGGCGTGAACTGGAACGCGTTTTCGAAAAAATAAAACTACGTTCGCACAAAATAGACCCTACACTTGAGCCATCTGCAGGTGCAGTACAGGCGCGGTTAAAACACGCCATTGATAACCTGCAAAAAAAAATGGTAAAGGCCGAAAAACGCAATTACCATATCCGCCTGGAGCAGATCGAATCCATCAAAGCAGATATCTTCCCAAACAATAGCCTGCAGGAACGTTCAGAGAATTTTGGTTTGAGCTACGTAAAATGGGGCCAGCTTTTCATTGACGAACTTATCCGCAATTTTGAACCGTTAGATTTTAAGTTTACGGTGCTGACGGAGTAGGTCTCTTATTTACACGCGTCGTTACGAGGCACGAAGCAATCTCTACATAGGAATCGCCGCTCGGTGTAGCAAAGAGTTTGCTTCGTATCTCGCAATAACAGATTTTTAATTCTTTTCCTAAAAACTAAAACTCGTATCCGCATCGGGCGCGTCAAGTTTGGTGCTTTTGCGGTTACCACCAATAGTTACGTGCAGCATGTTGATCTGTTCGGGGTGTAATGCGTTCAGCAGGTCATCATGAATGTCGATCTTTTTTACAGACGAAATGCCTTTTACTTCAAAATAAGCCCACGCACCATCTTCCTGAATTTCGTAACCCAAATAGCTCAGGTTTAACACCTTGCCATCAGCACGGATGCTGAGGTGCTTTTTAACGTACTCGTTTATGAAGCGGTTAAGCTGTGCTTTATCTTTAGGTTTTACAATATCCAGGGCTACCTTATTATCTTTTTCGAGTGCGTGCTCCAGGTCGTCATAAAACATGCGGCAGCTTATTTCAACGGCTTGCGTTTTAGGGTTATGTTTAATCTCGGTAACGCTCACATAAAAGGGGTGCATCAACCCGAACCAAATAATGAATAAAGCCTGCATATTGCCTGTAAAATATATCTTTACGCAAAAAACGCTATTTTTATTGTTAAACGCTAATTAATATCCATGCAGGATTTTGGCTTATACTTTCAGCTTGGCTGGCAACACATTTGCGACTGGCAGGGCTATGACCATATACTTTTCGTTACCGTGCTTTGTGGCACCTACCTCCTTGCCGACTGGCGCAAAGTGCTGGTATTAGTAACCGCCTTCACCATTGGCCATTCCATCACTCTTGCCCTAAGCGTGTTAAAAGTGGTGAGGGCAAACACATCCCTTATAGAGTTTCTCATTCCGGTAACCATTGTGCTCACCAGTATGGTGAACATCTTTAATAAAGAACGCTCTGCCAAAACCGTCCGCTTCAGCTATTTTTTAGCGCTGATATTTGGGTTGATCCACGGGTTGGGCTTTTCTAATTATCTAAAAAGTCTGTTGGGTACCAGCACCAATATTACGGCGGAGTTATTCGCTTTTAACGTGGGATTAGAGTTTGGGCAGGTATTAATTGTACTTACGGTACTTATTTTAGCCCATGTAGTCATAAAATTACTAAAAACGCCCCGCAGGGATTGGGTGTTGTTCCTTTCATCAGCTATATTTGGGGTAGCTTTCATTATGTGCATCGAACGCTTTGTATTAATCAAATTCAGATGAAGAAAATTTACTACGTCCTTTCACTTTGTCTTTTCGCCTCTGCATCAGCGGTAGCGCAAAACGAAAACAACCCCGGCTCCAACCACGGCAACAAATTTGAACAACTGGGCACCATGATAACCGACCCCAACGAGTACCGCTCGGCATCGGGCGCGCCGGGGCCAAAATACTGGCAGCAAAAGGCCGATTACGAAATAACTGCCAAACTGGATGATGATAAGCAACGTCTTGACGGTGTGGAAACCATCACCTACACCAACAACTCGCCCGACCCGCTTACCTACCTTTGGTTACAGCTGGACGAGAACGAACATAAAAAAGATGCTGAGAACTTGAAGTTCGACGAAAGTAAAATGCAAAGCAAAATGAGCATCCTGCAGTTGCAGGGCATCATGGGCCACAACCTGGACTTGGGTAACCATATCGTGAGCATTAAAGATATTAACGGCAACCCACTTACCTACACTATTAACCAAACAATGATGCGTGTAGAGCTGCCTGCTACTTTGCAGCCGGGCCAGAAATTTAAGTTTAAAGTTATATGGTGGTATAACATCAGCGACCGCTTAACCATAGGTGGCCGTGGTGGGTACGAGTTTTTTCCCGAGGATGGCAATTACCTGTACACCATGGCGCAATGGTACCCAAGGATGGCCGTTTACAGCGATTTTCAAGGGTGGCAAAATAAACAATTTACCGGCCGTGGCGAATTTGCCCTAACGTTTGGTGATTTTAAAGTAAATATTAACGTACCTGCCGACCATATTGTTGGTGGTACAGGCCAGTGCAGCAACTACGCGCAAACGTTAACCGCGGCACAGCTAAAACGCTGGAACGACGCGCAAAACGCTACCCAACCTATTGAAGTAGTAAACCTTAACGAGGTTAAACAACTGATGAAAGGCCACTCAACCGCCCGCAAAACATGGACCTTCCACGCAGAGAACGTAAGAGACTTTGCATGGGTAAGCTCGCGAAGGATCGTTTGGGACGCCATGTCGACCCAAATTGATGGCGGTAAAAAAGTAATGGCGATGTCTTACTACGGCCCCGAAGCCTATGCTTTGTACCGCCGTTACTCAACCAAGGTTGTGGCGCATACTGTGCGTACTTATTCAAAACATACGTTCCCTTACCCATACCCGGTGGCTATTTCTGTCGAGGCATCAAACGGTATGGAGTACCCGATGATCTGCTTTAACTACGGCCGTACCGAAAAGGACGGCACCTACAGCGAGGCTACCAAAAACGGTATGATTGGTGTGATCATCCACGAAGTTGGGCATAACTTTTTCCCGATGATCGTAAACTCTGATGAGCGCCAGTGGTCATGGATGGATGAAGGCTTAAACACCTTTTGCCAGTACCTGACTGAACAGGCCTGGGACCCTAACTACCCATCGCAGCGCGGTCCGGCTTATAAGATTGTTGATTACATGAAGCTGCCAAAGAACGAGTTGGAGCCCATCATGACTAATTCCGAGAACATCGCCCGCTTTGGCCCTAATGCTTATGCTAAACCGGCAACGGCATTAAATATCCTGCGCGAAACCGTTATGGGCCGCGAACTGTTTGATTACGCCTTTAAAACTTACGCGCACCGCTGGGCGTTTAAACACCCTACCCCTGCCGACCTGTTCCGTACCATGGAAGATGCATCGGCGGTTGACCTGGATTGGTTTTGGCGCGGCTGGTTCTACGGGACCGACCCTGTTGACATATCCCTGGATAGCGTAAAATATTACCGCATCAACACCAAAAACCCGGCTAACGAAGCTACGTTCGACCGCGAACAGTTTGACCGCAATATGGAGAACATCAGCAACAAGCGTAACAAAGCCGCGGGCGATAAATTTACGGTGGAGGCCGACACCGCCCTGCAAGATTTTTACAGCAAGTGGGACAGGTTTGCCGCTACGCCGATGACCACCCAAAGCTATCAGGCTATGTACAACGGCTTAAGTGCGGACGAAAAGAAAATGTACGATACCAAAAATTTCTTTTACGAGCTTAGCTTGACCAACCGTGGAGGCTGTGTATCGCCATTAATTATAGAGTGGACGTATGCTGATGGCAGTAAAGAAACCGAAAAGATCTCGGCCTACATATGGCGCCATAACGAACAAAAAATAACCAAGGTATTCGCTAAAAACAAAGAGGTGCGCTCCATCAAACTCGACCCTGAACGCGAAACCGCCGACATTGACGAAGGCAACAACAGTTGGCCAAAGGAGTTTGCACCAACACGTTTCGAGCTGTTTAAACAGCAAACCCTGCCACGTGGTGCTACAAGCGGAGCCAACCCAATGCAGGAATCAAGAAAAACCACGCAATAGCAAAAAGCCTCCCGAAATATTTCGGGAGGCTTTTATATCGGTTTCTGTACCTAATCTCTACACCGTTTATTAGTTAACCAGCGTTATATTAAACTTAACGTTGGTAATGATTTTGCTTGCAAAAACAGGATCAAAGCCGTCTAATGAACCTTTAGGGTGCCATTAAAAGCACCCTGAATATTAGTTGGCTTCGCAACAGAAATTGCAACTTTTACGATATTCGAAACATCTCCGTTATTGGTAAGGCCGATTCGTTTGATGTTGTATATTTTACAACGGGCTTATCCGCATCATAGGCGTTACTTCCGTTTAAAGAACCGGTAACACCTGAAACTTTTTATCAAATGTTATTAATGTACCATCGATATTGGCAGTAATGGTCGCAGATGATGCAACATTATTGTCATCATTTTTAGTACAGGAACTAAATGCTACAGTGCCAAGTGCTACTGCTGATAGCATCAACGTTTTGAAAAGTTTAATAGTGTGTAAATGTTTTAATTACAAGTATGTGTATATTCTTAAACGCTACACACAAATTAAGCCATAAAGGCAACATTTACAAAGCAGCAGAGCACAGAGGTTAACTAAATCTCACAAAAGAAACATCCATGCCCTCTGCTATATTTTTAGAATGGTGGAGGGCCGCTAAGCCCACCACCCATTGGGCTGCTTACTGTATAAAGATGTAAGCTTTGTTGCCGTACTCTTCGTACACGTGCAATTGTTTGGTTATGGTAGTATTGTTGTTGTTAACGGTTACGGTGTAGTTACCATTCTCCAATTCAGACAGGTTGTAGGCTTTCTCAACCGATTTCCCTCTGCCTAAATTATCAGCTAATATTACGTTGTTGTTTTTATCGGTGATGGTAACGGTTGCCTTTGCCGCGTTTTGGATACTCACGCCGAAACCTAATGCGGTGCGCATGGCCTGGATAACAACGGTGCCGTTTTCGTCGACCTCATTTTTAAATGTTTTGGCAGGTGATGCTGCGAATAAACCGGTGCTTAATACTAATAATAATGCTGCTAATGTGAATGACTTTTTCATGATGTTTTTTTTTAAATATGTTTTTTAAATTTTTGTTATTGACTTTCAATACCCAAAGAAACAGCGGTTTATGCAAATAAAAAAACGCGATAGACCGGCAGCAAAAAGAAGTAGACGAAGGGCGGATTTTGGTCTTTAAAAGTCGGTTTGTGGTGATAAATAACGCCTGGACTACCTACAACGGTTCAAAAGAGGTGCCCGTCGGTAAACTTTACCCGCCTGTAGATTTTAATTGGCATTATGGCTATATCCTTTGTAATATTGTGATATCCTGTTAATTATAAACCCAAGCAAAATGATAGTTCAAAAATCTAAAAGCAAGCTGGTAAGCATCCTTATCCAAACCCTAATATGGGTGGTGCTGGGCATTGTATTGCTGTTTAATCAACCCATTGGCTGGGGTATTGAGGTACCTCACGAATTTTGGGTAAAGCAGAATTACACTTTTGGGCTATTGATCGCAGCATACTATTTAAATGCTTACTATCTCGTTCCCAAGTTTTTACTCAAGAACCGTATAGGTTTTTATTTCCTATCGGCTATATTGGTCGTAGCTGTAATCATGATCACCACCAGTTGGTTAGACAGATATTTGGAACTACCGCGCCTTTTCCGCGAAGCCTTTATGAAAATGGGGCCATCCAAAGGTGGCACACGCAAGCATCACGGTTACGATATACTTACCCTGGCTATTTCTGCATTGGTGATAGGCATCAGCACAAGTATCACCACCACACAGATCTGGCAGAAGGACAAGCAGCGCCACCAGGAGATGGAGCAGGAAAAAATAAGCTCGGAGCTGTCATTCCTTAAAGCGCAAATCAATCCACATTTCTTTTTCAATACCCTTAATAACATCTACGCGCTTACGGTAGTGAATGTAGAAACATCACGCACTGCCATTCACCAGCTTTCGCGCATGATGCGTTATGTGCTTTACGACACCCAAAACAGTACCGCCTTACTCAGCCAGGAAATTGCCTTTATAAAAGATTACATCAATTTGATGCAATTGCGCCTAACTGAAAGGGTAACCGTAAATTTCATCCCTCCAAGCCCTTTAAAGGATTTTGCCATAGCGCCTATGCTGTTCCTCACTTTTGTAGAAAACGCCTTTAAACACGGCGTGAGCGATACTCAGGCCAGCACCATTGAGGTGATTATCGAACAGAATAACAACAAAGTAAACCTGATGGTGAAGAACGGCATCTTTAAAACCCAAGGTACCAATATCGAAGAGAACCAGGGCATTGGTTTAAATAATACCATCCGCAGGTTAGACCTGCTATACCCCGGCAAATACACTTTAAAAGTGGCTGAGAGCACCGATGATAATACGTACCTTGTTAACTTAACCATCAACCTGTAAGCACCATGACCATAAATTGCATCGCTGTTGATGACGAACCCTTAGCCCTAGGGCTCATATGCGCTTTTATTGAGCAAACACCTTTCCTTAACCTGGTTGGCCGCTACGGCAGCGCCGTGGAGGCTTTAGGTGGATTGCAGGGCCACAAGGTAGACTTAATATTTTTGGATATCCAGATGCCCAACTTGAACGGTATCGAGCTTGCCCGAGTGCTGGACAGTCGCGGACCAAACAAGCCCCGCATTATTTTCACCACGGCATATAACCAGTTCGCGTTGGAGGGGTACAAAGTGGATGCGTTGGATTACCTGCTAAAACCTTTCAATTACGAGGAGTTTTTGCACGCCGCAAACAAGGCCCTGGCTTATGTAGAATTGGTGAATAAGTCTAATGCTACACCTACAGTATTAGAAACTCCCGCAGCTGCACCCGAACGCGTAGAAGATGATTACCTGTTTGTAAAAGTGGAGTATCAGTTGGTACGAATAGCCCTCAGCGATATTTTATATATGGAAAGCCTGAAAGATTACGTAAAGATCTTTTTGAAAGATACCGAAAAGGCCATCCTCACCCTCAGCAGTCTGAAAGCGCTGGAAGAAAAGCTACCTGCCAAACGTTTTATGCGGGTACACCGCTCTTACATCGTATCGTTAAATAAGATCAACTCTATCACCCGTAACGCCCTGCACATTGGCAAAATTAACATCGCCATTGGCGACCAGTATAAGGATGAGTTCAGTAAGTTTTTAAGTAAGTGGGTGTAAGCCGCCGTTGTCATTTCGAAACGATAGTAAGAAATCTTGTTATTCTATGCAAGTCGTCCACTTGTCTATCTAACAAGATTTATCTATGATGAGCTCCTTACGGTCGGTTCTCCTTGTACCTCGTTTGAAATGACACTTTGATTATTTCTATTTAAACCAAAGCCCTCATATCACCGTTTATCATATAATGAACATCCAGAAAATAACATTTGGCAACGGCTGCTTTTGGTGTACGGAGGCTATCTTTCAACACCTGAAAGGTGTAATATCGGTAGCATCCGGCTACACCGGAGGGCATACTGCAAACCCAACCTATATGGAAATCAGCAATGGTAAAACCGGCCATACTGAAGCGATTGAGGTTGAATATAATGCCAATGAACTTTCATTTAATGAACTGCTGCTGATCTTCTTTAAAACGCACAACCCCACACTGCTAAACCGACAGGGCGGCGATGTGGGCACGCAATACCGCTCTGCCATATTTTACAATATCGAAGAGCAAAAACAGCAAGCCGACGCCATGATCAAGAAATTGACCAACGAACAGGTTTTTGACAGACCCATTGTAACCGAACTTAGTCCTTTAAGCGAATTTTATAAGGCCGAAGATCACCTTCAAAATTATTATAATAATAACCCCCTGAAGCCTTACTGCGCCTTGGTGATCCAGCCCAAATTAAATAAGTTTGTGAAGGAATTTACCAATAAAATAAAGCCAGAGCTTTTGTAACCGGTTAAACGCATTTACATGAAAAGATCACTAACCGCGCTAGTAGCCGGCACTATTTTATTAGCCGCCTGTTCAACCCCAAAAAAAACCGAAAGTACCGCTTACATCGCCAACAATGGCAAAGTTTGGGCCTCGGTATGGCAGCAGCGTTCGGCGGAGTATAAAGCACTTTGTTTCCAGGCTTACAACACCGCCAAATGGCGCTTGGATGAAGCGCTAAAAAACCCGGGCAGCAAGCCATTGGCTGTAGTTACCGATATTGATGAGACCGTTTTAGATAATAGTCCTTATGATGCCATGCGCGCTGCCAATAATCAGGAATATAGCCTTGCCACATGGAAAGTATGGACGGCCAAAGCTGAGGCTGATACCGTGCCGGGCGCACCCGCGTTTTTTAAATACGCGGCATCAAAAGGTGTAGCCGTATTTTACATTACCAACCGCGATGAGGACGAACGCGCGGGAACCATTAAAAACCTGCAGCGTTATAATATGCCAAATACTGATAACGAGCATGCGCTGTTAAGACAAACCGCATCCAGTAAAGAAACCCGCCGCCAACAGGTGCTGAAGAATTATAATATCGTACTCCTTTGCGGCGATAACCTGCCCGATTTTGATGCCCTTTACGATAATAAACCCAATGAAATGAACCGGTCTGCTGCTACCGGGCAATTGAAAAAAGAGTTTGGCAATAAATATATTGTGATCCCTAATCCCTCATACGGCGATTTTGAAGGTTCGCTTTTCAATTACAACTATAAGCTAAGCGGCGCGCAAAAGGACTCGATTATTAGGGCAAAGGTAAAGGTGGATAGACAGTAGCCATATTAAGTTTTTGTTAAGCCCTCTTCATTTACCAAGGCGTTACGTACTTTTGGGTACACAGCCTTGATATGAAACAACTATTTTTACTTGGAATCCTTACTTTTACCTTAACGGTTACCGCATCAGCACAAAACAAACCCGGTAAACAGCCAACCGGCCAGGTACTTTTGCCTAACGGGTGGAAACTTAGTCCGGCCGGCCGCTCGTTACCCTTGGGCGATCTGCCGCTTAACATTCAATTATCTGCTTCGGGCAAATTACTTGCCGTAACCAACAACGGCCAAAGCACACAATCGTTACAATTGATAGATCCGCGAAGCGAGACATTGCTGGACCAGCAGGAATTAAAAAAATCCTGGTACGGCATCGCGTTTAGTAGCAATGAAAAAAAGCTCTATGCATCCGGCGGTAACGATAACTGCATCTTAACGTTTAACATCAATAACAATAAATTAGGGATACCCGATACCATTAAACTTGGCGCCCCCTGGCCAAAAAACAAAATATGCCCAACAGGTATAGCCGTAAATAAAGCAAATACCCGCCTATATACGGTTACTAAAGAAGATAGCTCACTTTATGTGATCAATCCCGGCAACAATGTTGTCATCAATAAAGTAAAGCTGCCTGCCGAAGCCTATAGCTGCGTTTTATCGCCCGATGGCAAAACACTGTACATATCATTATGGGGAGGTGATAAAGTAGCCTTTTATAATACTGTTGAGCAAAAGCTAAGCTTTATTAAAACCGGCAGCCACCCTAATGAGTTGTTGCTTAATAAAAAGGGTTCGCTCCTTTTTGTAGCCAACGCTAACGACAACTCGGTTTCAGTGATCAGCACAGCTACACGCAAAATTTTAGAAACGGTTGCCACATCCTTATACCCTACGCATTTAACAGGCTCTACAACTAATGGCTTCGCGTTATCTGCAAACGAAAAAACAATTTACATAGCCAATGCCGATAACAATTGCCTGGCTGTTTTTGATGTAGCTAACCCGGGCAACAGTAAAAGCCTGGGTTTCATCCCCGTAGGCTGGTATCCTACCAATGTTAAGGTTTTAAATAAAAAGATCCTGGTTTCTAACGGAAAAGGGTTTACATCTATGGCTAACCCGCAGGGCCCGCAGCCGTTTAAAAAGGTTGATAACAGCGGCTACCAAACAGGGGCTACCAACAGCCGAGACCAATATATTGGCGGGCTATTTAAAGGCACCCTATCATTTATTGACGCGCCAAACGATATTCAGCTTAAAGCATATACCAAACAGGTTTACGCCAACACACCTTTCAACACCAAAACCACCGCGAAAGCAAATGGCGAAAATGGCAACCCAATACCGCGCCGAAAAGGCGAAAAATCGCCCATTAAACACGTTTTTTATATCATCAAAGAAAACCGCACGTATGACCAGGTGATGGGCGATGTTACAGCCGGAAACGGTGATACCTCCCTATGTATTTTTGGCAAACAAGTAACCCCAAACCATCACGCTATAGCAAATGATTTTGTGCTGATGGACAACTTTTATGTAGACGCAGAGGTTAGCGCCGATGGCCACAACTGGAGCATGGCAGCATACGCTACCGATTATACTGAAAAAACATGGCCAACCAGCTACGGTGGCCGCGGCGGAACTTACGATTACGAGGGTACCCGCAAAATAGCATACCCGCGCGATGGCTACATCTGGGATTATTGTAAGCGTGCCGGGGTAAGCTACAGAACGTATGGCGAGTTTGTTACCGATGGTGAACCTTCAAAAGCCAGCCTAAAATCGCTTGAAGGGCATTATTGCAAGCAGTCGCCGGGCTTTGATATGGATGTAAAAGACGTTACCCGTGTAGCTATCTGGAAGCACGATTTCGACTCGTTATTAACCATTAATGCTGTGCCACAATTTAACAGCATCCGTATTTCTAACGATCATACCAGCGGGCAAAAAAAAGGTGCTTTTACACCTATCGCCTGTGTTGCCGATAATGACCTTGCCATCGGTCAATTTTTAGAACATTTATCTAAAAGCAGTATCTGGAAAGAATCGGTTGTGTTTATATTGGAAGATGACGCCCAAAACGGCCCCGACCACATAGATGCGCACCGCTCACCGGTTTTTGTTGCCGGGCCGTATGTTAAACGGAATGTGGTTAATCATAACATGTATTCTACATCCGGCGTACTGCGCACCATCGAACTTATTTTGGGCCTGCCGCCTATGAGCCAGTATGATGCCGCCGCCGTACCATTGTACGATTGCTTTACAGCTACCCCAAACCTGCAGCCCTACACCGCTAAACCTGCGGAGGTTGACCTGGAAAAACGCAACGTAGCCGTTAATAAAAGCAGTGCCCGGTCGGCAGCGTTTAATTTAAAAGAAGCCGATGCAGCACCCGACCTTGACCTGAACGAGGTAGTGTGGAAATCTGTTAAAGGGGAAGATGCCGTAATGCCGGCCCCTAAGCGCAGTGCCTTTGTAATTTTGGAAAAAAAGAAACATGACGACGATTAAATTGTTAAGTTAGCCTAAACCAAAAAAAACGTAATGACTATCCTTGAGAATGAATTTTTAAAGGTTAACATAGACAGCAAGGGCGCACAATTAAGCTCGTTATTGAATAAAGAAGCCTGTGTTGAACAAATGTGGCAGGCCAACCCTGATGTTTGGGGCTACCACGCGCCAAACCTGTTCCCTATTGTAGGCGGATTGCTGAACAACCAACTGCATGTAGATGGACAAACCCATCCAATGAGCAGGCATGGCTTTGCACGTACTTCGGAATTTATTGTTTTGGAAAGCGATGACGCGCATGCAGGCTTCTCGCTTCCATATTCGGAAAAAACACTGGCAGTGTATCCATATAAATTCGATTTTCAGGTGCTGTACACATTGATAGATAACGCACTTAGGATCACTTATAAACTCATTAATCGCGATAAAAAACCTGTTTATTTTTCGGTTGGCGGGCACCCCGCGTTTAACGTACCTTTTAACGCGGGCGAAAAATATGAGGATTATTACATTGAGTTTGAAACGCAGGAAAACCTGCAAAGCCATGAGCTTAATAAAGACGGCCTTTTTAACGGCGAAACACATCCCGTACCCACTCCAAACAAGCAGCTTGCCCTAACCCGCGACCTGTTTGCCGCAGACGCCCTGGTGTTTAAAAACCTAAAATCGCGCATGGTGACTATCAAAAGCACCAAACACAATCAATCACTTTCGGTAGAGTTCCCACATTTTAACTACCTGGGCTTGTGGTCTAAACCTGGTGCCGATTTTTTATGTATCGAGCCATGGCTGGGCTGCGCGGATAGCGCCGGTGAATCAAAGGATATTACCGTTAAAGAGAATATACAAAAAGTGGTTGCAGGCCATGTTTTTGAGGCATCTTTTTATATAAGTGTATAAAAACTTAACATTTTTTTAGCTTTTTTAAAACATTTGATTTGTTTTTAAGCTTATCTGTAAAATAACGTTTTACAACATTACAACTATGAAAAAGAAAATCTATTTAATTGCCATGACGATGCTACTGACTGTAGCTGCCTTTAACAGTAACGCTGCTACAATTAACGACAAGAAAGACGTTTACAAAGAAGCTGCTGCCAACATGACCAAAGAGCAGAAAGAAGCTCGTGTTGAAGAAATAAAGCTACGGGTTAACGAGATCAAATCAATGGATAAATCTCAATTGAACAAAGCTGAAAAGAAAGAATTAAAATCTGAATTGAAAGAACTAAAATCAGAAGCCCAGGCTATGGGTGGCGGTGGCGTTTACCTTTCAATTGGTGCAATCATCATCATCATCTTAGTGTTGATCCTAATCTTGTAATTATCTCAAGACATTTACAAATAAACAAGGGCGCCAAAATGGTGCCCTTGTTTATTTGTAAATCATTCCAGGATTATTCTTTAATAACCTGGTTTAATTCGGAATGGTCAAGGGTCGACAATTCGGCATGGCCGCCTTTTAGCTGGTCGAACACTACCACTTCGTTAACTCCCTTCTTTAACCATGCGGCAGGTACATATAAAGTTTGCTGCGGGCCAATGTTCCAGTATTTGCCCAGGTTATGCCCGTTTATAAATACAAAGCCTTTACCAAAGTTTTTCATGTCAAGGTAAGTATCAACTACTCCGCGTAGCGAAAACGTGCCGCGGTAGAGGGCTGGTTGTAATTCAGCTTGATTTTGCACAGGCAGATATTTAAATCCTGCCGTTGTTGTAAACGGTAACTTATACATTTTCCAGCCAAGCAATTCCTGTCCGTTTAAAGTTACTTTTTCGGTGATTCCCTGGCGGTTATCGGTCAAATATGGGCCGTAATTAATACGTCCATTGTTCTCTACCAAAATATCCAGTACGCTGTTTGGTGTGGTACTGTTCAATTGCAGCGAATCCAGCCTTAAACGGCGGTCTAATACTCTGATGCGATTGCCGTTTAAATACACCGTCGCATAATCTCTTAGCTCTTTAATTTTCAATAGGCCATTCGCAGCATTTTGTAATGTGGTACGATAAAGTACAAAGCCGTAACCCTGGTCAATATCCTCAAAACTCATTGGCCTTTCAGCTTCCACAGGTTTGCCCAAATTGCTAAACAGGTTTGCTACACCGCTAAATTTAATTACCTCTAAACCAAAGGTGCGGTGTTTGCGCTCGGGTACATCCGGCAGGGTTTGTCCTGCAGGCAGGTGCTTGGCTATAACTGCTCTTAACTTGTAATATTTTGGCGTAGGGTTGCCCGCTTCGTCTAGCGGGGCATCGTAATCATAACTTGATGTTTGAGGGGCGTAAGCTTCGGTACGGCTCATGTTTGCACCATTCATAAAATCGCGCGTGGTACCGCCGTGAAACATATACATATTGATAGAGATACCTGCCGATAAAACCTCATCCAGTTTTTTGGAGTCTTCATCGGCATTGCTGCCATTGTGCGGCTTGCCCCAGCTATCAAACCATCCCGGGTACCATTCGGCTATATAATATGGGCCTTTGCCGTTGTGGTATTTATTGATCAGCTCTTTTACTTTGGCCGGGTTATCTTCGCCGTTTACCGCAGGTAAAAAGCCCGGTAAATATCCCGCGGGCATCTGGGTTGCACCATCGCAGGTAAATAACAGGCCGTCAAACCCTGCGTCGCGGAAAATCTTTTCGTTTTGAGCCAGATACTCCTTATCGTTACTGAACGAGCCGTATTCGTTCTCTATCTGCACCATCAGGATGTTACCGCCATGGTTTACCTGCAGCGGCGCCAGTTGCTTGCCCACCTCCATCATATAATTACGATAGGCGTTAATAAAGGCGGGCTCTTTACTGCGCACCTTAAGGGTTTTATCTTTCAACAGCCACCATGGGTAACCGCCAAATTCCCATTCGGCGCAAACGTAAGGGCTTGGGCGCATTACTACCCACATTCCTTCTTCTTTGGCTATGCGTACAAATTCGGCTATATCATTATTTCCTGTAAAATCGTACTTACCCTGCACAGGTTCGTGCGCGTTCCAAAAAACGTAGGTACCAATCGTATTTAAGCCCATGGCTTTGGCCATCTTAATACGCTCGCGCCACAATTCGCGGGGGATGCGGGTATAATGCATCTCGCCCGAGATCATTTGCAGGGGTTTTCCATCCAGCAAAAAATCGTTATCGCCAAAGGCGAAAGTATGGCTTACCTCCTGCGCATTAACTGATGTAACGCCGCTAAACAACAGGGCGCAATAAACTAATATTCTCTTCAACATAGTTTTTTCGTATTAAAATAATCCAAACTGCCCTTTATTGTCTATATCAATATCATCCGGGTTGGTTATTTCGAAATCTATTTTTTGGGGTGATTCCACCGATTTTATTTCTGGTGATTTCAACGATTCCTCTGATAGCACTTCTGGTTTTATTGCTACCGTTTCAGTCGGTTTTTCCTGCTCTATAACAAGATTTTTTGGCTCAGATTTCGGGGCCGCTGCTATAGGTGATGCCGGTGCAGTATCTGTAACTTCCTTATCCTCGCCGGTGATGGTGATCTCGGTATCCTCAACAGAATCCGGTGCCGGGTCTGGTACATCGGCTTCATCATCGTGTTCGGCTAACAGCTCCACACTTTTTATTTGGTGGACGGATAAGCGGTTACCCATGGCCTTCATACCTTTTACATCTATCAGATCGGTAAGGTTAAGGTCGGCCTCTTCAGGGATCAGCGTTTTGCCTTTTAGCTGTTCTATTTTTACAACAGGCTGTGTCGCGCCCGATATCAATACTAATTTAGAGCCGCTTTCGTCGCTGATGATGCTGGTTTGTTTACCAATAACCGTATTCTCGAACACAAAGCGTTTCACCATGTAGTTCTTCGATTTGCCATCGTAATGCACCACGGCAAATACTTTGGCAGCATCATATTTTTCGATGATGATCATCTTATCATCAAAGTGATTGTTAAGGTCAAAGCTGGTTAACTCGTAATTACCGTTGCTTAATACGTTCAGGATGCGGTCGTCACCGTCAAACTCACCCAGATATTTACCACGTCTATCGGCATTAAGGCGCTTCAGGATCTCGTCGTACCAGATCTTACGGCCGGCCAATGTAGATATCCCCTTACTTTTTAGCACCACTTTTTTAACCGGGTATTTGGTAACCATGTTACCTATAGATGCACGGCCTTTAATGGCAATTGCAGCAAAGTCCTCATCAAACTGTAGTTTCTTTAACTTTTGGTGCGGTTTCAGTTGCACATTAATTATCTCGGCCTCGCCGTTAGGGTTAGCGGTAAAATATAGCGTTTTAGAGCCCTTGCTGCCCTTGGTCAAATCGTATTCCTTATCGCGGGTTACGCCCGTTACCGAGAAACGTTTGATGTAGCTAACACCGCTTTGCCCGTCTTTATAGATCATGTTATAAACAGTGCGCTCGTCGTTCTTTTTAAACACGGCAACGTGCTCAATATCCTTACCTACAAATACCTTGTCCTGCACCTTGGTTACCACAAATTTACCATCGCCACGGAAAACGATGATCTCATCGATATCCGAACAATCGCACACAAACTCGTCTTTCTTTAAGCCCGATCCGATGAAACCGTCCTCGCGGTTCACATAAAGTTTCACATTTGCCAAAGCAACCTGCGAGGCTTCCACCCTGTCAAATGTGCGTAGCGCGGTTTTACGGCCACGTTCCTTTCCGTACTTTTCACGTAGTTTCTCAAACCAGGCAACGGTGTAATCGGTAAGGTGTTTTAAGTGGTTTTTAACCACTTTTATTTCGGCCTCTAAAGCCATTATCTGCTCATCCGTTTTCTTCACGTCGAAACGGGTGATGCTGCTCATCGGTTTATCTATAAGCTTCTTGTAATCTTCCGGCAGGATGGTACGGTAAAACTGCGGAAAGAATAGCTCGAACAACCTGTTCAAAACCACTAATACGCCTTCAAAATCTGATGATTGCTCATAGTCGGGATGTTTGTACATCCCTTCCTGGATAAATATCTTCAGTAACGAACTGAAAAAGATCTTCTCCATTAACTCTTTCAGCTTTATTTCCAGCTCCTGCTTTAACAATTCTTTGGTGAAGAAAGTGCTTTCGGTAAGCATATCGTTCACGCTCATAAAGCGCGGCTTATCGCTCTGGATCACACAGGTATTTGGCGATATGGATACCTCACAATCTGTAAATGCATAAAGCGCATCTATAGTAACATCGGGAGAGATGCCCGGCGCCAGATGGATCACAATCTCTACATCCTGCGCGGTGTTGTCCTCAATCTTTTTTATCTTGATCTTACCCTTATCATTAGCAGAGATCACGCTATCAATAAGGCTACCTGTAGTGGTGGTAAAAGGAACCTCAGTAATGGTAAGGGTTTTCTTGTCGCGCTCTACAATTTTAGCACGCACACGCACTTTGCCACCACGCTGGCCTTCGTTATATGCCGAAGCATCTGCCATACCCCCTGTCGGAAAATCGGGCAATAAATTGGGCCTTACGCCGGTTAGTGCAGCAATGGATGCATCTATCAGTTCAATAAAATTATGCGGTAGTATCTTGGTAGCCAAACCTACAGCAATACCTTCGGCACCTTGTGCAAGTAACAGCGGGAACTTAACCGGCAGCGTTATCGGTTCGCGGTTACGGCCATCGTAACTGGCCTGCCAAACAGTTGTATCGGCATTAAAAACAACATCCAACGCAAATTTAGAAAGGCGTGCTTCGATGTAACGCGGGGCTGCTGCCGAGTCGCCGGTTATAGGGTCGCCCCAGTTACCCTGGCAATCAATCAGCAGGTTTTTCTGGCCTATTTGCACCATGGCATCGCCAATAGAAGCATCCCCATGCGGGTGATATTTCATGGTGTTACCAATAACGTTGGCGGCTTTGTTAAATCGCCCGTCGTCCATTTCCTTAAGCGAGTGCAGGATGCGGCGTTGTACAGGTTTTAAACCATCATTTAAGTGAGGAACGGCACGGTCAAGTATTACATAAGATGCATAATCCAGGAACCAGTTTTCGTACAGGCCGTCAAGAGAAGTGACTTTATTGAGTTTATTTTCGTCGTTATTACTTTCAGGGATATCAGGAGTGTTCAGATCGTCGCTCATTCTGTAGCTAAAAAATTATGGATTTGTAAAGATAGGCAAATGCGCAGAAAACAGGGTGTGCTAAAAGGTTGTTTTTATATACAAAACCGACTATTTTAACACTGTGAAAAAGAAATCTCAACACAATGCCAAAGTCACCAGGTTCAGGAAAATAGTAGAGAAACTTAAACCTGTAAAAAACTTAATGTATGATAACCACATCTACTATTTCCACAAGGTTAAAATATCGGACGTGGAAATGGAAGGTATAAAAGCCGGCCTCAAAGACATAGAAGAAAGCAGAATTTTCACCCATGAAGAAGTGAATAATAGAATAGCAAAGCAATTCAAAAGCTTTGGTTTAACCGACTAATCTTTACAAAAGACACCAATCAATAACTTCCTAAACATTTTATTATCAGTATCTTAATTTCATTTTGTACATTAGGGCAAATTAAACTTAAATCCTTTGCAATATGAAAAAAAACTATTTACTGTTTTTTGTGCCCATAATATTTGCGGCATGCCAAAGTAAACCCGCTGCTGATATCGCCGTAACAAAAAAGGACACGCTTACTTATCCTTTCGGTGTTAAAACGCCCGACCAGTGGGATATGAACCACGATACCAAAAACTCGTTGCTGGCCCTTAACCTGCTAAAGGCCTTTGAAAGCAACGATACTGCCAAACTAAGAAACTACTTTGCGGATAGCGTTGAACTTTGGTACGATGGCGGCCAGTTTAACGGCAAGGTAGGCCAACTGAATAAAATGGTAAAAGAAGAGTTTGCCCCATACAGTGAAGTAAAACTGAGAATAGTTGATGTAGAATCTGTTAAAGGCAAAAAAACACCTAATGACGAGTGGGTATCTATCTGGTATATCCAAAAAACTAAAGACAAAACGGGCAAGGCAGATTCTGTCGCCCTTGTAAATGATATGCTGATCAAAAATAATAGGGTGACCAAGCTGCATGAATATGCAAGACACTTTAGTATGAAGAAATAATAAACCGAAAAACACAAAAGCCCGGCCCTGCCGGGTTTTTTATTCTCTTAACATTTTCTGTTCGCGCAGTATAGCGCCGTAGTCCATTCGCCTTATGGCGGCGTTGATGGTTTTGGCAATGCGATTAGCGCGGGTATCCTCGGTTTTGGCATCGGTTATCCATTTTATAAAATAGCCCTGGTGCGATTTTGCCAGGCTATTAAAGTACTCAAAAGCTTCGGGTTGCTCATAATCGAAGCAATCTTTCAGGTCATCGGGCATTTCTATCTTAAAATCCATGTCGGTCTCCAACTGTACCCGCAGAGTTGCGCCCTTAGTTTTGCGGATGCCCTTACGGATCTCCTTGCGCAGCGACATAAAGAAGTTGCCGCTCCCCATCGGCATTAAGGCCATCCCGGCTATCTCGAAATTATCCAGTTTACCACGCACTCTGAACGATTTTTTATTGCCCGGTAATAACTGCTGCGCAACATCGGCAGGGACTTCAATATAAGTCCATCCCATTCTGTCCCCTTGCTCAGTTACTTGTAGTATAATGGTGGCAAAATCAACCATAGCCAAATATAAAATTATTAAGGCCCAAATGTTAAATGTTTGTTAAAAGCGGTGTTTTAACACTTTGCGGTGTAACTATTTGATAACCGATTGCATCTTATGTATAGAAATTAACTGATCGGTTTTAAACATACACACACATTAATTACAATCTAAAATCACCACATCATGAAAACCTTCCAATCAGTTACCCTTGCATTAGCCCTTTTAATTACCTGCAGCTTCGCAAAAGCTAAGGATGTACCATCAGAAAATTTAACAAAAACGCACGCCATTAATACCTACGTAGACGCCATGACCCGGGGCCGTGTAAGCAACTTGAGCCAGGTGATAGATCAATCGGCGAAGTTTGATATACAACGTGGCAATACTGTATTAAGCTACAATAAAAAAGAAATGACCGACTTTTTAAAAGCCGGGAAAAACGTTGAGCAGGCCTGTACCACCAGCACACGTATTGTAGAGAACAACACAGATATGGCCGTGGTAAAAGTGGATATGAAATATGACCACTTTACCCGCAGCAACTACGTAACCTTAGCCAACACCGGCACTGGCTGGAAGATCACCAACGTTTACAGTGTTTTTACCTAATATATAGTTAGTGTTTGAGTGTGACGGGCTCCCCAATATATTGGGGGGCCTTTCTAATTAAAAAGAATATCAAATAATGAATTTCGAATGTCCAATATCGAAGTTTTTCTATTTTATGATTTGAAATTCAACATTCGATGTTCGATATTGATTTTAATTTACATACGGGAGTAGCACTGCCTGCCATTTATCATAGCCTTTACTGTTCAGGTGCAGCATATCGCTTTCGAAAAGGCTGGTATCAGGCGTTTTGGTGATTGGATCTAATATCACCGAAGCCACATCCACGTAGTGGGTTTTCTTACGGGTTTTGATGAAATTACGCACCATTTCGTTGGCGATCCTAACTTCCGAAAAATATTTAGCGCGGCTTGGGCTTTGCTTGATGGCCATATAATAGATCTCTGCATTAGGTAGGTTTTGTTTGACCATGGCCCAAAGGGTATAAAACCGACGGGCTGTAAATTTACCCGTTTTACCTGCGGCGATATCGTTCTCGCCGGCATAGATAAAGACCTTACGCGGATGATAAAGGTATAAGATGTATGGCGTGTAATAATTTACCAACTGCTCAATTGTGCAACCGCCAACACCACGGCGAATAATGGGCTTATCGCTAAAGCGTTGCTCCAGGTCAGTCCATTTGCGGATAGATGAACTACCAATGAACAGGATGCCATTTTTGGCTGGCATTTTTAGGCTGTCCTGGTGTTTAAAATCGCGGATCTCGTTATCAAACGGGAAACCTGTTTGCGCGTGGGCAGCTAAACCAAAGGTGGCTAAAACTAAAAGTAATATTATTCTGATCTTCATACCGGTTGTACTAAACGTTCCTCAAAAAACATAAAAGGCATCATGCTTTTTACATCATCAATAGCCCACACGGGTCCATCTATGCAATATAACAGCATCCTTAACGGACTGTTTTGCCTTTTCTCAACTTCGGCCATTACCTGCAGGCACGCGCCGCATGAAGTAACGGGTTTCAATAAAGCAAAATCGTCGGTATGCGCGGTTACCGCCATGCTCACAATCGGATCATCGGCATGGCCTGCCCCCCAATGGAACAAAGCAACCCGCTCGGCACAAAGGCCCGATGGGTAAGCTACATTTTCTTGATTACTAGCATGGATAATTTTACCGCTTTGCAATTGCAGTGCGGCCCCCACCCTAAATTTCGAATAGGGCGAATGTGAAGTTGCCATCGCTTTAACAGCTTCTGCACAAAGGGCCTGGTCTGTGGTATCAAGTTCGGTTATGGTATCGTATTCTTTAAAAGATACTTTGATGTCGTGTTCTGTCATGGTAGCCTCACCCTACCCTCTCCTCGGAGAGGGTTCTTTATAATTTATGAAATAAAATCCCCCAACCTAAAATAAATTGAGATATACAAGCTAAGGCTTATTTCTTTAATATCAAACTACACCGCTACCGGCAATTCCACCTTATCCAAATTTTCGGCTATTAACGGATTTACGCTTTCGTCATCTTTTTCTACGCGCAGGTTATTTACAATATGTTGCTGGCGGGTTGGCGTATTTTTACCCATAAAATATTCCAGCAGGGCTTTGATGTTTGCATCTTTCAGGAACACAGGGTCTAACCTGATATCCTTACCTATGAACAACCCAAATTCATCAGGCGAGATCTCTCCTAAACCTTTAAATCGGGTTATTTCGGGTTTAACACCAAGGCTGGCAATGGCATTGCGGCGTTCTTCGTCACTATAGCAATATATGGTTTGCTTTTTGTTACGCACCCTAAATAGCGGCGTTTGCAGGATATGCACATGCCCGGCCTTAACCAGATCGGGGAAAAATTGCAGGAAGAAAGTCATCAGCAATAACCGGATGTGCATACCATCCACATCGGCATCGGTAGCAATTACAATATTGTTGTAGCGCAGTCCATCAATGCCGTCTTCGATATTCAAAGCGTGCTGCAGCAGATTAAACTCCTCGTTTTCGTAAACCACTTTTTTGGTAAGGCCAAAACAGTTTAGTGGCTTACCCTTTAAGCTGAATACCGCCTGGGTTTGCACATCGCGCGATTTGGTGATAGACCCGCTGGCCGAATCACCCTCGGTAATAAACAAGGTTGTTTCCTGCTTCCGTTCGTGGTTATCATCAAAATGCAGCTTACAATCGCGTAGCTTACGGTTATGCAACGATGCTTTTTTGGCGCGGTCATTCGCCAGTTTTTTGATGCCGGCAATATCCTTACGCTCACGCTCTGATTGCAGGATACGCTTAAGCAAGGCATCGGCAGCAGCAGGGTTTTTATGCAAGTAATTATCCAGCTCTTTTTTCAGGAAATCGTTAATAAAACCACGTACCGACGGGCCTTCCGGACCAATATTTTGCGAACCCAGTTTGGTTTTGGTTTGCGATTCAAAAACCGGCTCCTGTACTTTTATCGCGATAGCAGCCACAATAGATGCGCGGATATCCGAAGCATCAAATTCCTTTTTATAAAACTCGCGGATGGTTTTAACTACAGCCTCGCGAAAAGCTGCCTGGTGTGTACCGCCCTGCGTAGTATGCTGCCCGTTTACGAAGGAATAGTATTCTTCACCGTACGACTGGCCGTGCGTCATGGCAATTTCTATATCCTCGCCTTTTAGGTGGATGATAGGGTAACGCAGGTTCTCGGCATCAGCGTTGCGTACCAGCAGGTCGTAAAGGCCACGTTCCGAAAGGTATTTTTGCCCGTTAAAGTTTAACGTTAAACCGGCATTCAGGAACACATAGTTCCAGATCATGTTCTCTACAAACTCCGGTATAAAGCGGTAATGGCGGAAGATGCTATCATCAGGGATAAAATTGATAGCCGTACCATTACGCTGCGAGGTTTCCTTTTCAGGTTCGTCACGAATCAGTTCGCCTTTTTCAAATTCGGCAATTTTGGTTCGCCCGTCGCGGTACGATTGTACGGTGAACGAGTTTGACAAAGCGTTGACCGCCTTGGTACCCACACCATTTAAACCTACCGATTTTTGGAACGCCTTACTATCATACTTACCACCGGTATTTATTTTAGATACACAATCTATCACTTTACCCAATGGGATGCCACGGCCATAGTCACGTACAGAAACTTTATGATCGCTCATGGTGACTTCAATGGTACGGCCAGAACCCATTACAAACTCATCTATCGAGTTATCAACGATCTCTTTAAGCAACACGTATACGCCATCATCATAGGCAGAGCCATCGCCCAGCTTACCAATGTACATACCCGGCCTTAAGCGGATGTGTTCCTTCCAGTCTAACGACCGGATACTATCATCATCATAATTTACTGTTTCTGCCATGTTAAGATCAAATGTTTTTGGTGCTGATTTAGCCCGACACGCAAAAATAAAGTTACGCCACTTAAATTAGTATTTAAATGTGCCAACTTATTAACATTTGCGGGGCTATTGTTTAAATTTTATGCAGCTGCTAGCCTTATCAATGTCCTTGAAAAACTCGGGGCCTTTTTCGTTACTAAAGCAAACCGCCAGTATGGTACCGGTGTGGTCTTTTTGCAGGGTTAACAGCAACGCGTATTTATAGTGCTTTGTTACCGGTTCATCAGGCAGGTTTAGAAGGTAAGTTCTTCCGGCATCGCCGTTATATTTAGCAAGGTGTTTTAGCGGTATATTACGCATCAAATAATTATTGTCACCGGTAAAGGCCTTTGCCTGTGCGGTGCCCATACCTATGTATAACGAATCGGGGTTGGCCTGTGCTGTATTCTTGTTACCGATAGAGCGTTGGTAACTGGCGTAATTCTCTTTTTGTGATTTTACCAAGAACCAGATCTCAAACTCCTTGCCCGGTATTTCCATGGCATAGTCGAAAGATAGATCCTCATTATCGGGGGCTTTTATCTCTCTAAAACCCTTCTGGAATATAAAATCAACGTTAGCCGCCGCCGCTAATGCCAGGAAATTTTTAAGTTGTAGGCTGATGGGTGCCGCTGGTTTTTCGGTCGGTTTAGATATAATTATATGTTTAATACTTACTGATTTTTGGCTAACAGACTTCCTTTTCACCTGCGCAAACAGTGCGGGTGAAATACAAAACAACAATATTCCCGTAAGTAATATTTGTTTAAATTGCTTCAAATTGTAAGTCCGGCTAATTAGGTAACTAAATCAATGAACGAATTTAAATGATTTAGAACATTAAATGAAATTAATTATAATATAAATTTAAAAAATAAACGCAAAGGTAAATATGAGTATACAACCCCGCCTTAACCGCTTCGACCTCAGCATAATAGTTATC
Organism: Mucilaginibacter aurantiaciroseus; assembly: GCF_024055595.1. Taxonomy (GTDB): domain Bacteria; phylum Bacteroidota; class Bacteroidia; order Sphingobacteriales; family Sphingobacteriaceae; genus Mucilaginibacter; species Mucilaginibacter aurantiaciroseus. The sequence goes on along the minus strand of NZ_JAMXOF010000001.1, from coordinate 70,605 downwards.
AGTTTGGTGATTGGTATGGGCATATTTGGCACGCCCAGCGACGTAGCGGTTAAAGCCGGTAGCGCGCCTATATTCTTTGGTGCGTGGATTTTCGGGGGCATTGTTACCCTTTGCGGCGCGCTCACCTTTGCCGAAATTGGCGCACGCTACCCAACTACCGGTGGCTTTTACAAAGTGTTTTCCTTTTGTTTCCACCCGGCCTTCGCTTTCATGATCAACTGGGTGTTGGTAATCAGCAATGCCGCATCGGTGGCAGCAGTGGCGCTTTTAGGTGCCGAATACATTAACCCGATATTACTACCGCAAAACCTACAAAACAGCACCGGTACCAGGCTAACCACCATTGCAACCGTGCTGGCTTTATATGGTATAAACTTTTTAGGTATAAAACTGAGCGCCCAAACACAAAATGTGCTCATAATATTTAAAGTGGGGATGATCCTGCTGCTTTGCACCGTAGTTTTCAAAAGTGACGCGCATGCGGTAAACCCTGTTGCTGCAATTCCGCATACTGGCAATGTGATCACCGCTTTTGGTTTAAGTTTGGTGGCCGTGTTCTTTACTTATACAGGCTATGCTCAAACCATTAATTTTGGCGGAGACATTATTAATGCCAAAAAGAACATCCCCAAAGCTATATTTTTTGGAATGGCGGTGATCATCAGCCTTTACCTGGCTATCAACTACGCTTACTATTATGTTTTAGGCATTGGCGGCCTGCAGCAAAACCATACACTGGCGGCAACACTGGCCGGTGTTATATTCGGCGCCACCGGTTATAAGATCACTTCCATCCTGATGTTCGTATCGGTAGTGGGCTATGTCAATGTAAACATCATGTCGAGCCCGAGGGTATATTACGCCATGGCCGAGGATGGCATCCTGCCGCCGATATTTAAAAGAATAAACCCAAAAACACAGGTACAGGAATTTGGCATGAGCTTTTTTGTAGTGGCTATCCTCATCATCTTATTTTTTGTAGGCTCGTTCACCGATATGCTGAAATACGTAATGTTCTTTGAACTCATCGGCATCTCCTTAGCTGCCATCTCCATTTTTATCCTTCGCAAAAAAACGAAGCATTTAGATGTTTCGGATATTTATACCATTAAATGGTTCCCGCTTATTCCCATTGTATTTATTCTGGCTTACTGGTTTGTAACCATTAACATCTTCATCACTTTTAAAGAAAACCCCTTTGCGGCCTTTTGGTGCCTTGCGGCTTATGCCCTTGGGCTTGCCATTTATTATATTGGTAAACGTAAACAAACCCCTCTATTGCCCGATAACTAAACTGCCTCATCCTTTCAATTTAATCTTTTTAAATTATTTTAATAAGTATTTTGATTTTATGATTTATCTTTATTAAGTTTGCACCGATGATGAAAGAAAGAAAAATCATTAAAATATGCATACTTGTTATCTCTTCTGGAGGAGATAAATTTTATAGTTAATTGGTTGGTAAATCCTCGCTTCGGTGAGGATTTTTTTTGTACCGATTTTTTTGAAAAGATAAAACTGAATACAGCAATATATTAACCTGATTATGGCAAGATTAAATTTATTAGAAGAAACACGTTACGAGAAACTACCCGTTACGGTATATTCCGACCAGCGCGCCGCATCGTTAGCGGTAGCCGGAAGGATCGCGGCACTCATCAGAAAGAAACAAGCGGTAGGCGAGCCAACCGTTTTAGGTTTGGCAACAGGTGTTACACCCATACAGGTTTACGCCGAACTGATCCGCCTGCATAAAGAAGACGGGCTTTCTTTTAAAGGCGTTATCACGTTTAACCTTGATGAATATTACCCCATGAAACCCAACGCAGCTCAAAGCTATGTTACTTTCATGAACGAGAATTTATTCGACCATATAGATATTGATAAAAACTTAGTACACATACCTAACGGTACCCTTCCACAAGATGAGGTAGCCGCTTTTTGCCTGGAATACGAAAGGCAGATAGAGGAACTGGGCGGACTTGACCTACAGATCCTGGGTATCGGCCGTACTGGCCACATTGGGTTTAACGAACCGGGCTCGGCACCAAACTCGGGCACACGTTTGGTTACGCTGGATGACCTTACCCGTAACGATGCATCGCGTGATTTTGGAGGTAAACAAAACGTGCCTACAAAAGCCATTACCATGGGTGTAGGTACTATTTTTAAAGCCCGCGAAATTATCCTGATGGCCTGGAGTGCAAAGAAAGCATCAATTGTTCGCAAAGCGGTAGAAGGCGAGATCTCTGGTGAAGTACCTGCTACCTTTCTGCAGTTATCAGATAATGTGGAGTTTGTTTTAGATGTTGACGCGGCATCGGGCCTTACCCGTTTTGATACCTCTTGGTTAGTATCTGACTGTGTTTGGGATAACAACCTGAAGAAAAAAGCGGTTATATGGCTTTCAGGCGCGGTTGGTAAACCCATCCTAAAACTTACCGAAGAAGATTATAACAGCAACGGTATGGCGCAACTTGCGGTAGAGCAAGGCCCCGTTTACCAAATCAACATCGATATATTCAACCAGGTGCAGCACACCATTACCGGGTGGCCGGGAGGCAAACCAGGAGCTGATGACAGCCAGCGCCCGGAACGTGCCGAGCCTGCCCGCAAGCGTTCTATCGTATTCTCTCCGCATCCCGATGATGATGTTATCTCAATGGGTGGTACATTCATCCGCTTAGTTGACCAAGGCCATGATGTACACGTGGCCTACCAAACATCGGGCAACACCGCTGTGTGGGATGATGACGTGCTGCGATATATGGAGTTCGCTATCGACTTTAAAGCCAGCGTAGGTGAGGATACTGTGAAACTACAAGGCATTTATGAAGACATGCGCAAGTTCATCAATCAAAAACTACCTAACCAGGTAGATACTATCGAGATTCGCGATGTAAAAGGTTTCATTCGTAAAACAGAGGCTATCTCGGGTGCACGCTTCGCGGGTTTGCCGGATAGCAATATCCACTTCCAGGCCCTGCCATTTTATGAATCGGGCAAAACCAAGAAAAATTCGGTTGGCGAAGAAGACATCAGGCTAACTATGGAGCTATTACAAAGAGTAAAACCACAACAGGTGTTTACCGCCGGAGACTTTGCCGATCCGCATGGTACACACGTAGTATGTTTCAATATTATTATAGAATCGTTACAGCGCCTTCGTAAAACAGAAACTTGGGTAAATGATTGCTGGGTGTGGATGTACCGCGGTGCATGGCACGAGTTTGCCACCCACGAAATTGAAATGGCCGTACCGCTTTCGCCAGCCGAAGTGCTGCGTAAACGGAACGCAATCTTTAAGCACCAATCGCAAAAGGACCGCCCTGTTTTCCCCGGCGATGATGCACGCGAGTTTTGGGTACGTGCCGAAGACCGCAACCGAGAAAGCGCCCAAAATTACGACCGCTTAGGCATGGCAGAATATGCAGCTATGGAAGCGTTTGTAAGGTTTCATTACTAATTTAACTAAACCAATATAATGTAAAGAGCCGCGATGATATCACGGCTCTTTTTGTTGTTTTATCCTACCGCTGTGTCATTTCGAACGAGGTACGAGGAGAAACCTTGTTAGACATGACAAGTTTGTGACCTGTAAGAAATAACAAGATTTTTCCTCGCTATCGCTGGTTCGAAATGACATTCTTTTATGTTATAATTTATTCTATCTTCTCGTTAACCAAAGCAATTATCTCCGCCTCGGCAGCGATAGTTTTTTGCTCTATCGCTTCACCGCGCTTTAAAACATCATCCACAAATGCTTTATCCTTATAGCCTGATGCGTTGATCTTCACATTCATAAAAGCACCCATCACAGCCGAACGTACACAAAGTGCTGCCACACCGGCGTCTGTTACCGAATTTGGGTTACCGCTTTCTACCATTGCCCGTATAAGCGTTAAACTTTCATAAGCGGTTTCCATTACCTTGAACGGGATATCGATAGCATATTTGGTAGAATCCTGAATGGCTTGGACGCGGGTTGCTTTTTCCTGCTCGTTGCCTTTTGGCAAGCTAAACGCTTCCATTATTTTATTAAAAGCAGTAGTATCTAAATCAACTAATCGCAGTAATTCATCTTTTAAAGCCTGCCCTTGCTCGGCCCAATTGCTAAACTCTTCCCAACGATTGTCCCAGCCTTTTTTGTGTGATGACAGGTTAGCCACCATGGTAGCCAGCGATGCTCCCAATGCACCCATATAAGCAGATATAGAGCCACCGCCAGGCGCAGGGCTTTCGCTCGCGGTCTCGTCGGCAAATGCGGTTAAGGTCATGCCTACTATTTTGCCAGCGCTTACATCGCGGAGCAAATACTCAATAATACGCCCATCCGGGTTAAACGGACCAAGCTCATCCAACCCCATCGATTTAATGGCGATCTTGATAATTTCCGCTTCGATCACTCCTACCGAACGCTGTTGTTTTTTCAGGAAATATTTACCCGCATCCAACATCGCTTTCAGCGGGATCAATCCAATTAGTTCGCTACCCGTTACACGGATGCCGCGCTCGGCCGCTCTTTTGCAAACCTCATCAAAAGCTACATGTATCGGGGTCACTTCGATATTGGTCAGATTCATCGAGATCTGGGCAACGCCGTATTCTTCAATATACCAGCCTATCGCCTTTACACTTTTTAGCGTGCCGGGAATAGACTTTGGTTTATCGTTCTCGTCATTAATAATCTTGCCGTTCACCGGGTCGCCTTCGCGCATTACACGACCAGCTTCGCGCACATCAAACGCAATGGCATTTGCCCTGCGGGTTGATGTGGTATTGAGGTTGATATTATAAGCGATCAAAAAATCGCGCGCACCAATAACCGTTGCGCCACGTTTCGCATCCATTTCTGCAGGGCCAAAATCGGGTTTCCATTTTGGTTCCTTTATCTTTTTAAAGAAACTTTCGTACTCTCCTGCTCTAATAACAGATAAATTATCACGGGTCTTATCTGCCTGCGCATGTTGGTACAGATATGCAGGGATGCCCAGTTCCTCGCCAACCCGTTTAGCCAGTTGCTTAGCATACTCAGCAGTTTCCTCCATGCTGATATTAGCGATAGGTATCAGCGGACAAACATCAGTTGCGCCCATCCTTGGATGCTCGCCTTTGTGCTTACTCATATCAATCAGTTCTCCGGCCTTTTTTATCGCCAAAAAAGCCGCTTCAATCACCTGCTTCGGCTCGCCCACAAAAGTCACTACAGTACGGTTTGTGGCCTTACCGGGGTCAACATTCAGCAGGCGAACACCTTCTACAGTTTCAACCTCATCCGTTATTTGTTTAATGATAACTAGGTTTACACCTTCGCTAAAATTAGGCACACATTCTATTAGTTGGTTCATTTCTTAGATTTGAGATATGATATGTTAGACATGAGAGTTTCCTGCAACCCAAACGAGGTTGGGCTTCAATTTTCCCTGGTAATATAATATTTCGCGGTAATCGGCACATAGGTAGGCCTGCATATCGGCGGGCATCCCGAGGCCTAATATACCATATTCAATTTTTAATGCCGATGCTGCACGGAAGGTTAACCCTGCAAAAACTTCGGCAACAGATAACTTTTCTGACGCGCTCATTACCGCGGCTTGTATTAGTAAATCGCCCATGGGTGCCGAGCCTGGGTTCCAATCACTGGCAATGGCCAGACAGGCACCGGAATCGAGCAGTTTGCGGGCGGGTGCATAAGGCATACCCAAGCCTAAAGATGCACCCGGTAGTGTCACCGCAACAGTATTAGATGAGGCCAAAAGGCCAATTTCATTTTCACCGCTTGCCTCCAGATGGTCGGCAGATACCGCACCAACCTCAACAGCAACAGCGCTTCCACCTGTAGTAAACTGGTCGGCATGTGCGGTTATATCAAAGCCTAATTGGTTTGCCTTGTTGAGATAAACCAAAGCATTTTTAGTATCCATAGCACTTTGTTCAATAAATATATCTACGCGGTTAGTTAGGTTCTCTTGTTTGATAATGGGCAGCAGATCATTCACCACATACGCCAGATATTCAGCTTGCGATCCGTTAAAATCTTTTGGCACCATATGGGCTGCAAGGCAGGTAGGTATCAGTCTTGCTTTAGTTTGTGCCGATGCATTTTTTATTGCACGAAGCTGTTTTAGTTCCTCCTCAACACTTAAGCCATAACCGCTTTTCACTTCAATGGCAGTTACCCCGTCGGCTAAATGTCGGTTGGCACGTTGCACCAATGATTGCACAAGCGCTACCTCATCAGCCGCGCGGGTTTGTGTAACCGTGTCCCAGATACCGCCGCCTGATTTAGCAATTTCCAAATAGGTTTTACCCGCGATGCGCATGGCGTAATCTTTAGCCCGGTTTCCACCAAAACAGATATGCGTATGGCAATCTATAAAGCCGGGCAGCAAAACCTGCGGACTGGTAATTTCTTCTATTTGTGCAGATGCATTGGCTTTTCTTAATTCTTTAAAATCGCCAATCGCTAAAATCAGTCCACCCTCAACCAACACACCACCGTTGGGGATAATGTGCAGTTGCTCATCCTTCAGAGCGCCTTTTAAGGGTAGCCCTGTTAAGGGTATTATGTGTATGAATGGACCTATTAGTTTTTTCATTTTAATTACTTATCCCACGCGTCATTGCTATGAGGAGCAATAGCGACGTGGCGATCCTCGTTATGCTATCGCCTACCTTCTATCGAAGATTGCCACGCTATCGCTCGCAATGACGTAATTTATTATATCTTCACTTTTCAACTACTCACCAATCAACCATTCTCTACTCACCATCCAGCTACCACACCTTCAATCCAAACCTATCCGCCCAATCCTGCGCTTTGTCATAACCTGCATCCGCATGGCGGAAGATACCCATGGCAGGGTCGTTGTGCAGTACGCGTTTAAGGCAGGTTGCAGCGCGTTCGGTACCATCTGCAACTACTACCATACCCGCGTGTTGCGAGTATCCCATTCCTACACCACCACCGTGGTGGAATGACACCCATGTTGCACCGCCAGAGGTATTAGCCATAAGGTTTAACAATGGCCAGTCGGATACTGCATCCGAGCCATCTTTCATGGATTCGGTTTCGCGGTTTGGCGATGCTACCGAGCCGCAGTCCAAATGATCTCGACCTATCACTATCGGCGCTTTTACTTTGCCGCTTGCCACCAGTTCGTTAAATATCAGGCCAGCCTTTTCACGCTCGCCCATACCCAGCCAGCAAATGCGTGCCGGAAGTCCCTGGAAGGCTACCTGCTTTTGCGCTTTCTCCAGCCAGTTTATCAATGGCTTATTTTCAGGAAAAGCTTCCATTAAAGCTCTGTCGGTTGTATAAATATCTTCAGGATCGCCGGATAGGGCTACCCACCTGAACGGCCCTTTCCCCTCGCAAAACAACGGACGGATAAACGCCGGTGTAAAGCCGGGGAAATCATACGCATTTTGCTCGCCGCCTTGTTTCGCAAACTCGCGTAGGTTATTACCATAATCGAAAGTTACCGAGCCAAGCTTTTGCAACTGCAGCATAAATCCCACGTGGCGGGCCATACTTTTTAGTGAACGGTGCTTGTATTGTTCAGGATCAGCCTTTCGCAGATCGAGCGCTTCATCCAACCTTAACCCGTTAGGGATATATCCGTTCAGCGGGTCGTGTGCAGAGGTTTGATCGGTCACCATATCAGGTACAATGCCATCGGCAATTAATCGTTCCAGCATATCCCCGGCATCACTTACCAACCCTACAGACAGGGTTTCGCCTTTGTTCATGGCATCCTGTACCCAGCTAATTGCTTCCTCGTACGAGTGGGTTATCCTGTCGATATATTTACTGTCAAAACGTTTTTGGATCCGGGTAACGTCTACATCGGCTCCTAAAAATACACCGCCTGCCATGGTTGTAGCCAATGGTTGCGCGCCACCCATGCCGCCAATACCGGCGCTGACAATCAGTTTACCTGTAAGGTCATTATTAAAATGCTGTCGGCCTGCCTCCACAAAGGTTTCGTAGGTTCCTTGTAAAATACCCTGCGTACCTATATATATCCAGCTGCCCGCGGTCATTTGCCCGTACATCATCAGGCCATCGGCGCGCAGCTTGTAAAAATGCTCCCAGGTTGCCCATGCAGGAACCAGGTTACTATTGGCTATTAAAACCCTTGGCGCCTGCGGATGACTACGTATGATCCCTACAGGTTTGCCGGATTGCACCAACAACGAATGGTCGTCATCGAGTTCCAGCAAAAGTTCTATGATCTTCCTCAGCGATTCCGGGTTACGGGCGGCTTGACCGATTCCGCCGTAAACCACCAATTCGTCGGAATTTTCGGCAACCTGCTCGTTAAGGTTATTTAACAGCATGCGCAGGGGCGCCTCTGTTTGCCAGCTTTTGGCGTGCAGTTGGTTACCAACCGGCGCGTAATAAACCGGGTGGTTGGCGTATGTATTAATAAATTCCGAATTCGTCATCGTCGTTTATATTGATGCTATGTTTTTGAGCGGTTTCGTTGGCAACCGACTGGAACTGCCCGCTAATAATTAATTGATGTAAGGCATTGATATCATCCGAAAAAACTCTGTCCTCTTTTATAAATGGCACATGCTGCCTTACCAATTGGTGCAGGGTTTCTATCACCGGGGTGCTTTGTAAAGGCCTCCTAAAATCTAATGCCTGCGCTGCATAAAGCAATTCAATAGCTTGGATGTATTCGATATTATCCAATACCATATGCAGCTTGCGCCCACTGATAGAGCCCATGGAAACATGATCTTCCTGCCCTAATGAAGTAGGTACGCTATCGGCACTTGCCGGGAAACACAATGTTTTATTTTCGGTAACCAAGGCTGCTGTGGTGTATTGTGGGATCATCAAGCCCGAATTGAGGCCGGCATCATCCGTCAATAACTTTGGCAAACCATAACGGCCTTCGCTCATGAGGTAGCAGCGGCGGTCGGCAATGTTGCCCAACTCGGCGGCGGCTACGGTGGCATAATCTAAAGGCAAAGCCAGCGGTTGTCCGTGGAAGTTACCACCACTTATGGTATCATCAGCATTAAAAATTACGGGGTTATCGGTAACAGAATTTAATTCTATCTCCGTAAGCTCTTTTAAATGCAACCACGCATTGCGTGATGCACCATGCACCTGCGGCATGCAACGTAACGAGTATGGATCCTGCACCCTATCACAACCCACATGCGAGCTGCCGATAGATGAACCTTCCAGTAATGTAGCCAGGCGTTTAGCAACCAGTTTAGATCCTTTGTACGGGCGAATGGCATGTAACCGCGCAACAAAAGGGCGGGCGGAGCCCATAAGGCCTTCTAAAGATATGGCGCCTATCAGGTCGGCAACGTTTAGGGCATTATTTAAACGCTCTATCGCTTTTATCGCGAAAGCCAATATAAACTGGGTGCCATTGATTAATGCAAGCCCTTCTTTGGGGCCTAATACCAACGGCTGCAAACTATGCTGTTTCAGAATTTCTCCTGCAGGAAGTTTTTCATCACCAATATTCACATACCCCAAACCAATTAAAGGCAAAAACAGGTGCGAAAGCGGCGCCAAATCGCCCGACGCACCAACCGAACCTTTTTCGGGTACAACCGGGGTAACATCATTATCGATATGCCAGATGATCCGCTCTAATGTTGCGGCTGCAATACCCGAGTAGCCCTGCGCCAAAGCATGTACTTTGGTTATCAGCATCAGCTTGGCAATTTCCTTTGGGATGGGCTTACCCACACCTACGCTATGGCTTTTTAAAATATTGCTTTGCAATAGGCTGGTATCTTTCTCAGAGATGCGGGTATCGCAAAGCGGACCAAAACCTGTATTGATGCCGTACACAGGCAAATGCGCGTGCACAATCTTTTCAACTTCTTTCCAAGAAGTATGGATGCAAATGGCAGCAGCCTCATTTATAACACCTTTAACCTTACCAGCTGCAATATCTATGCTAAGGCCGATGGTTAGGTGCTCAATACCGTAATTAAAGTTTTTCATTGGGTATTGGATTTAGTTTTTTGCCAACCTTACCGGATAGGTTGTAAACGCGGAATGTATTTTCTAATGCGGAAATGGCAGGCAATATCTCAGCGATTTTAGCGTCGCTTGCTTCCAGCTCGTTCATGCCCGCAGTAATGGCTTCCCAAACGGGCAGTATCTGTTTTAGCAGTTCGCGACCCTTGTCGGTAAACTGCACCATTTGCCTGCGGCCATCATCGGCATGCGTTGTAGTTTCTACCAATTTGCGGTTTTTCAAATTGGTTATTAGCTGGCTTGCCGCCGGGTGTGATACCTCGGTTTGTTTGCTTAATTCTTTGATGGAAAGCGAATCATTATTTGATAGCAAATAAAACACCGGGAACCAGCTGGCATCAAACTCGATGCCTTCGTTCTGGTATATACGGTTTATTTCGGCAAGGAAGGTTTCGCTCATCCGCCTTAAGCGACTTCCCAATACCAAATAACCTAAACTTTTATACAAATTCATGAATGCAATTTATATAAGTACTTATATAAATGCAAATTTTATTTAATTAATAATTGGTAATCAATCATCTTCTTGTCCCCATTGGCCTGTTATCTCGGCGCATCCACACCCAAGGCGGTATCTATTTAACGCCCATATTTTTATTATAAACTAAGCAATCATAAAAGAGCAATTTAAGATCATCATTAACTCGCCACGTAAAAAATTTAGGGGAAACACTTTGGGGCGATGAAACTTACCCCAAATGGACTGCCCCATTCTGCGAAAGCTTAAAAGCTGTAACCGATTGACAGGAAGGCAGGAAGGTTTTATTTACAGACCATGAGGACCGGGGCATGATCTCATTAATAGTACGGAACACCCCGTACGAACATATGTCGCTTAAAATGCTGAGGTAACTTGTTAATGGTGTTCCTCGCAAATACGCGCGGGGAGTAATAATAAGAAAGGCTTTCCAAAATGGAAAGCCTTTCTTATTATGTGTATGTCTTCGGCTAACTCAAACTAACAATCGTTGTCATAGTGAACCTGTCAAACTAATTAACCACCTAATGCTGCTGCACCACTCACGATCTCGGTAAGCTCGGTAGTGATGGCGGCTTGGCGCGCCTGGTTGTATGAAAGCTTAAGGGCTTTCAACATGTCGCCTGCGTTTTCGGTTGCTTTATCCATCGCGGTCATACGTGCGCCATGCTCAGATGCATTCGAATCTAAAACGGCACGGTACAACTGTATTTTAATATTTTTAGGAATCAATTGCTCTACTATCTCTTCCTGAGAAGGCTCTAAGATATAGTTAACCTGCGTTTCAATAACAGCATCCTTTGTTTTAAAGATTTCTTCTTTAGGTTTAGCTTCAGCCATTGGTACAGGCAATAATTGCTCTGCAACCTGGAACTGTACAGCAGCGTTACGGAAATGGTTATAAACCAATTCTACACGGTCGTAATCGCCATTAATAAAGCCTTGCATAATGCCTTCGGTAATTTTTGAAGCATTTACGAAGTTCAGGTCAAGGTATAAATCGTTATTGTTACCAATAACGTTAAACTTACGACGCTGAAAAAACTCCTGGCTCTTTTTACCAATAGCAACAATAGAAACGTTACCAGCCCTTAACTGCTCGCTGTATTTGTCGGCGATTAAATTATTGGCAGTTTTAATAACGTTGGTATTAAAAGCACCTGCTAAACCACGGTTTGATGATACAACAATAACCAATACACGTACCGGTTCGCGCTGTTGCAGGTATGGCGATGCACCATCCTCTAAACTTGCCGATAGGTTTGCCAAAAGGTCTTTCAACTTATTAGCGTACGGGCGTAATTGAACAATAGCATTGGTTGCCCTTTTTAGCTTTGCTGCCGAAACCATTTTCATGGCTTTGGTGATTTGCTGTGTTGAACTTACGGATGCTATCCTGTTTCTTACTTCTTTTAAATTAGCCATTCTTTAAGATGTGCAAATTTCAAATGTGCAGATGTGCAAATTGCAGCATCACACGAGTTTATTATTAATGTATTGATCTCAGATATGCAATTTATTTGCACATCTGAAATCCGCACATTTTCATATTTAGTACTTACCTGCCAGTTCTTTAGCTACTGTTTCCAGTACCCCGGTTAACTGGTCATCAAATTTACCTGCTTTTAGGGCTGCCAACACTTCAGGGTGGCGTTGCTCTAACTGGCTGGTATATTCTGCTTCAAACTCACGAATCTTGTTAATAGGTACGTTACGCATTAGGTTTTTTGTACCTAAGTAGATGATAGCCACCTGCTTTTCTACCGTTACCGGCGAAAACTGGCCTTGCTTTAACACTTCTACGTTACGAGCACCTTTGTCAATAACGTTTTTGGTTGACGCATCTAAGTCCGAACCGAATTTAGAGAATGCCTCAAGCTCGCGGTATTGTGCCTGGTCAAGTTTAAGTGTACCGGCAACTTTCTTCATAGATTTGATTTGGGCGTTACCACCCACACGTGATACCGAGATACCTACGTTAATTGCGGGGCGGATACCTGCTAAGAACAAGTTAGACTCCAGGAAGATCTGACCGTCGGTAATCGAAATTACGTTGGTTGGGATGTATGCAGACACGTCACCAGCCTGGGTTTCGATAATTGGAAGCGCGGTTAATGAACCACCACCTTTAACGATGTGTCTGATAGACTCCGGCAAATCGTTCATTTGCTGCGCGATGTTATCATTGCTGTTAACTTTAGCTGCACGCTCTAATAAACGGCTGTGAAGATAGAACACGTCACCTGGGTAAGCCTCACGGCCCGGTGGGCGGCGTAGTAACAACGATACCTCACGGTAAGCAACCGCCTGCTTAGAAAGATCATCATAAACGATTAACGCAGGGCGACCTGTATCACGGAAGTACTCGCCAATTGCAGCACCTGCAAACGGAGCAAAGAACTGCATGGTAGCAGAATCTGAAGCATTAGCCGCAACAACGATAGAGAAAGGCATAGCACCGTTCTCTTCTAATGTGCGTACAATGTTTGCAACGGTTGAAGCCTTTTGGCCACAAGCTACATATATACAATATACCGGCGCGCCGGCATCGTAAAATTCTTTTTGGTTAATAATGGTATCGATACAAACGGCAGTTTTACCTGTTTGGCGGTCACCAATAACCAACTCACGCTGGCCACGGCCAATCGGGATCATCGCGTCAATAGCTTTGATACCTGTTTGTAATGGCTCGGTTACCGGCTGGCGATAGATAACACCTGGTGCTTTACGCTCCAACGGCATCTCGTAAGTTTCGCCTAATATAGGGCCTTTACCGTCAATTGGTGTACCTAAAGTGTCTACAACACGGCCAAGCATGCCTTCGCCAACGTTGATAGAAGCAATACGGTTGGTACGTTTCACATTGTCACCTTCCTTGATATCGTCAGACCTACCCAACAATACCACACCTACGTTATCTTCTTCAAGGTTTAATACAATACCTTGTAAACCGTTATCAAATTCAACCAGCTCACCTGATTGTACTTTAGTTAGTCCGTAAACACGTGCAATACCGTCACCCACCTGGAGTACGGTACCCACTTCTTCTAATTCAGATTCTGACTTGAAGCCGGCTAATTGCTGACGCAAAATTGCTGATACTTCATCTGGTCTTACCTCTACCATTTTTGAATTTATTTTAGAGTTTTAATTTAATACTATTTAATTGCAACCTGTGCAAATTCCTTTTTCATTCGTTTTAAACTGCTGGCAATGCTGGTATCAACCTGCCTGTCGCCTACAGTTAGTACAAAACCACCAATTAACGATGGGTCTACTTTATCAGCCAGCTTAACAGTACCGCCAATTGCTTTCTGTACATCGTCAAGCATTTTTTGCTTGTTCTCGGCAGATAGCGGTGATGCTGTTACCACTTTAGCATTGGTGATGTGATTCTTAATATCGTACAAGCCAATAAACTCATTCGCGGTGGTAAATAATACTTCGCCACGGCCTTTATTAACCATAATGTTTAAGAACGCAATAGTAACCTTGCTTACTTTGTTTCCAAAAATATCGGCAAGTATGTTTACTTTTTTGCTGTGCGATATAATAGGATTGCCTAAAACAGCTGCCAACTCTGCGCTACCTTTTACAGTATTCAGAAAAAGTTCCATATCAGTCTTAACCGCTTCAAGGGCTTTTTGCTCTTCGGCAAGGTCAATTAGTGCTTTCGCGTATCTTAATGCTACTGTTATTTCTGACATCGTTCTTGAGATTAGAGATGTGAGATTAGAGATGTGAGACTATTGTATTTTGTCTCAAATCTAGTATCTCGTGTCTATTATTATAATTTCACTTCTTTCAACAACTCTGCAACTAATGCATCCTGTTTGCCCTGGTCTTCAAATTGCTTGCGTAATACTTTCTCAGCAATTTCTATTGATAAAGCAGCAACCTGGTTTTTAACATCTGCCATAGCAATTGTTTTTTGGTTGTGGATATCAATACGGGCAAGCTCTATCTGGCGTGCACCCTCTTTATGTGCAGCATCTTTAGCATCAGCTATGATCTGGTCTTTAACCTTTTTAGCTTCCTGCAAAATCGTGTCACGCTCAATACGCGCTTGTTTTAAAAGAGCTTCGTTCTCGTTGGTTAAACGAGACATTTCTTCTTTAGCAGCCTCAGCTTTTGAAAGCGCATCTTCTATAAAGCGCTCGCGGTCGTCAAGGGCGCCCATAATAGGTTTCCAGGCAAATTTGGCAAGTAAGAAAAACAGTACTGCAAATGATACCGTTGTCCAGAACACTAAACCAATCTCGGGGGTAACTAATGGATTCATTATATATGATGTATATATTTTAAAAAATCAATTTTAATAACCGTGCCCGAAGCCAATCGCAACGGGAACGGTTAATTTTTTAATCCTCTTAAAGGGATGAAATATTATTTCAAGCCTAAGAAAGATACAACCACAGCAAACAAAGCAACACCTTCAACAAGTGCAGCAGCGATGATCATTGCAGTTTGGATCTTTGAAGCAGCTTCTGGCTGACGGGCGATACCTTCGCAGGCCTTACCACCAATTTGACCGATACCGATACCGGCACCAATTACTGCTAAACCTGCACCAAGTGCAGCGATACTTCCAATCATTGTTTTAAATTTAAAGTGAATATATAGTACATAATTATTTACAAATATTAATGGTGGTGCTCCTCAACAGCTGTACCGATAAACAAAGCGGTTAACAACGTAAAGATGAAAGCCTGCAATGCCGCTACCAGCAATTCCAATACATCCATAAACACCACAAAAGCAACTGATACCGGTGCAATAGCAAAAGACTTGAACACAAATATCAATGATATTAAACTAAGCACAATAATGTGCCCTGCCGTAATATTAGCAAACAAACGTATCATCAAGGCGAAAGGCTTTGATATGATACCTACCAGCTCGATAACCCACCACAAAGGCCAGATCCAAACGGGTACATCGCCCGGCACAAAAACGTGTTGCCAGTAATGTTTGTTACCGTTTAGGTTAACCACTAATAAGGTGATAACCGAAAGCACCAGCGTAACCGCTATATTACCCGTTAAGTTTGAACCACCCGGGAAGAAAGGCACCAGGCCTATCATGTTATTTATCCAGATAAAAAAGAACACGGTTAACAACAACGGCATAAAGCGCTGGTATTTGTAACCGATGTTTGGGCGGGCAATATCATCCCTTACAAAAAGAATGATAGGCTCCATAAAAGATTGTAAACCTTTTGGCGCTTTACCCTGTCGTTTCTTATAGGCTGATGATACACTAAGGAATACAATTAAAAGCACAACGATAGACATCCACATACTTACCACGTTACGGGTAATAGAGAAATCATAAAGTTTGCTTGAGGCAGCCTCATCAACTTCGCCGGCTTCGTTAACTATTTTAACTTTATCGCTAATTAGCTTATAGTTATAGTTGCCTTTATATATGCCTGCAGCTTCCGCTTCGTGTTCGCCTGCTTCATAAGCAAATTTGGCCGATGAGAACATCTCTAAACCCTTATGGGTATAAATAATAACCGGCAAAGGCAACTGGGCATGACCAATAATATGCAGTGAATGCGAGTCGGCAATGTGCTCTAAAATAATCTCGCTTGGCTCAAACTTTTTTGCAGCGCCTTCGGCATGTTCAGCGTGCTCATCTTGCGAAAACGCCGGTATTGAAAATGCGGTTAGCGTTAAAAAAACGGCACAAATTCGTAAAAGTGTAAAAATTTTTGATTTCAAAATTGAGCTTTTATATATCTAAATAAAGTTTTTTACTTTGAATTTTGGTTGCGCAAGTTACGTAATAACACGTAAACTTCAAAGGCCGTATTTAAGAAATATAAGTAAAAGAAATTGCCTGCAAAAACGCCCTTTTCTACCTTGTTTTTCAGCAAAAATATTACCATAAATGCCAGGCAGGCCAATATTTTAAAAGTGGTTCCGGCCAAAAAAACCTGGGCGTAGTTTTCGGGGTTTATTTTTTGGGTAAATAATATTGCTATAACTATTAAAAAAGTAAGGCCTGTAATGTAGGCGAACATCCCCCAAAAATAAGGCATTAATAAATTAGTATGCCCGGCAAAAGTAAGGGCTAAAGGCAGCGATGCCAGGGCCGCTACAAAAATGGCGAAGGCAATAAGCGTTGGTTGGAGTTTCAATTTTTTACAGATCTGATAACGATGAACAATGATATAAACACCCCGCCAAGCGAAAGTGCTGCTGTTACCCACATGGTATGGTGTTGGTTGGCTTTATCTATTTTATAACCGGCGAATGCAAAGATGCCAATAATAGCTATCATCTGAAACGCCATACCGGTATATTTGGCGTAAGCATTTACCGCTTTGCCCCCATCATTGGGTTGCTTTTGTTCATTTTGTGCCATGCGGCAAATTTATTAAACCTATTGCATAATCTTTAGTATTTTAGCAATGCATTTATAAACCTTAGTAAGATTATTTAGGATACCCATAATTGGAAAAGGTGGTTAACATTATTAAGCAGGATGAAGAAGAAATGCTTTATATAGAATATTGATTAAAACAACCTGTTATTGAACGTTCAAGAGAAGTAACACGCCTTGGACATAACTACCATAAGTGACTTAATAAATCGTTTCCCGGTAAAATTGAAAAGGTTATAAATAGGCATCCGCTATGATACTTGAGAAAGATTTATAAGAATTTATTGAATGATGTAAACAAACACTAGGTTGCTTACATCATTGTGGGTGCCATGCACTATAATAATTATTGATGTTGATAACCTTACAATTAGTTATATTGGCTTAAATTACCTTATCAAGAATAAAGCAGGTACTGCAAGAAAACAAGAAATTGCTGAGCTTGAAAATCTTTATAAGTTAGCAGATTAATCAAAAACCAAAAAAGACAAAAGCAAATAATCCACACAAGATATACCCCATTGAGGCATACGTCTACCCCTTCTGTGCAAAAGTTATTGTTGCTCGCCATTATACTGGTTATTGCCGGCTGCTCGCTTGAGAAAAAGAGCGGTCTTAATCGTGGTCTGCAAAACCTTACTGCAAAATATAATATATTGTTCAATGCCAAAGAGATCCTTCGCCAAAAACAGGAAGGTTATGAGGCCGGTTACGTTGACGATTACAGCGAATTGCTAAGCGTTTACCGCGATACCGTTACCAAAAGTGATGTACCCGATAAAGACCTTGACCTGGTTAAGGAAAAAGCCAATACCATCATCAGCGTTAAAGAACAAAGCCATTACCTGGGCGATGCCTACTTTTTGTTAAGCAAAGCCAATTACCTGGATGGCAATTATTTTGACGCGGTAGAATATGCCAACTATGTGATCCGCTCGTTTGGCAAAAACACCGAATTGAAACAGGAAGCAATTGTTTATAAAGCACGCTCTTTATTATACATCAATCAGCCTAATGATGCCAAGGCTGCTTTAGACAGCGCTTTTGCTGATATCAACCCAAAAAAGAATATCACCGGCGATGTTTACGCCACAAAATTGCAGTATGATATAAACACACAGGATTATGTGGATGCCGAGGCCATGGCTAAACTGGCGGTAGAGAATGCGCACGGTAAAGAACGTGAATTACGCTGGACATTCATCCTGGCCCAATTACAGGAGATGAACCACAAGCCTGCTGATGCCATTGCTAATTATGATCGCGTGAGCAAAAGCAATGTAATATTTGACATGGCCTTTAATGCCAACCTTAACCGCATCCGCATAGAAGATATGCAGAATGGTGTAAAGGTTAGTCGGCTTACACGACTGCGCTTGTTGCTAAAAAACTCAAACAATAAAGACTTTACCGACCAGGTATATTTCCAGATAGCGCAGATCCAGTATAATGATGGCGAGATTGAAAACGCATTGAAAAGCTACAGGCAGTCTATCAACTACAGCACAAAAAACCAGAGTCAAAAAGGCCTGTCTTATCTGCGCATGGCCGATGTTTATTTTAAAAACAAAGCGGACTATACCGGCGCCAAAAACTTTTACGATAGCGCGCTGGTGAGCTTATCGCCAAATTACCCTAACTACCAGGTTATTAAAAAGAAAGCAGAGAACCTGCAGGTGCTGGCCGATAGGTTGCAAATTATAGACCGCGAAGACACCTTGCAAATGCTTGCCAAGCTTGATGAGCCAACCCGCCTTACCCGTATCGATAAGATGGTGGAGGCTAAAATACTAAGATCACAACCGACACAGGTAAGCAACGCACAGGCAAGTGGCGCCGTCAACGTAAACCAACCGGCGCAAGAAAGTTTACCCAACGGAGATAACTTTTATTTTAGCAACGCCAACGCGGTAAGCCAGGGCTTTAGCAGTTTTAAAAAGGTTTGGGGTAATCGCCGTTTAGAGGACAACTGGCGCAGGGCCAACCGCCCCGGCAGCGACATCACACAAAGTAACGCTATAACCATACAAGCCACCGACCCGGATGGTGGCGCTAATAACCTTTTAAGCAACTTTAACAAAGTGAATGCCGGCAATTACAGGCAGGAGTTGTTACAAAATTTGCCGCTTACCCCCGGCCTGTTGGCGCAATCTAATAAACGCATGTACGATGCTTATTTAGATATAGCCAATTTTTACCGCGATGTATTGAACGATAAAAAGGAAGCTATTGCAGCTTATGAGTTGATTTTAAAACGTTTCCCGAATAACGATAATACCGCGGCTATCTATTATAACCTATACCGTTTGTACAGCGATACAGATCCGGCATCGTCAAACAGGTATAAAGATCTGCTGGTGAAAAATTATCCGCAAACGCCTTTCGCCAGAATCATCCTCGACCCGGAATACAGCAAACACATTAATGATGAGGACAACGGCTTTAGCATCTTATATAATAATATATACGACCTATATGCTACCCACCAATATTCAAGGGTGATCACTGCATCTGATGCCCTGCTGGCGCAGTATCCGAATAACAGGT
The DNA here is from genome assembly GCF_024055595.1 of Mucilaginibacter aurantiaciroseus. Classification (GTDB taxonomy): domain Bacteria; phylum Bacteroidota; class Bacteroidia; order Sphingobacteriales; family Sphingobacteriaceae; genus Mucilaginibacter; species Mucilaginibacter aurantiaciroseus. Next base: position 51,166 of record NZ_JAMXOF010000001.1, on the reverse strand, counting down.
TTGCATCACAGATCTACTACCTGCGTACTTTCGCGGCCGGCCACCTGGAGCCACTTACTCCTTTTAATATTGATTTGCAAGGTATCGCCGCCAAATATCCCGACGATAAGTTGATCACCCCATTGGTGAACCAGCATTTGGCCTATATAAATGCACATCAATCAGAACTGGAGTTACGCAAGGTGGTAATATCTGACCGCGAAACAAATGACCCGCAGTTTACCCTGCCCATCGTTTACCAAAAAGAAACAGAATTTAGGTTGACTGCCGAAAAGTACATACCCCGCCCGGATGTGCGCAAACCCGAGCCAAAAACGGTTACGCCACCATTTAAGGCGGAAGATAAAGCATCGGCCATAAAAGCTACATCTGTGGAGGTAAAAAAAACAGCTGAAGTTGCCACAGTTAAAGAACCTTTAAAAGAAGAAAAACCGGTTGAAACCAAAACCGATATTTTGCCGCTGGTAACGCAATCGGCACAGGTTGCGGCACCAATTACCGCAGCACCAACAGTAGCGCCGGTAAAACAAGCGCCATCCATATTTAGCATGCGCGATAGCACCAACTATTACCTGGTGATAAATGTAAGCAGCGGTGCAATCAATTTATCATCGTCGCGTTTTGGTATTGGACAATTTAACAGGGTTAGTTATAATAGCGCAGGTATAAAACACCAGCTTAAAGCCGTTGGTTATGATAACCAGCTGATTTACATTGGCCGCTTTAATAACCTTGCCGGGGTTAAGGATTATGCCCGCAAAATTTTACCGCTGATGCCCGATATAATGAAGGTGCCAAAGGATAAATACAGCTTTTTTATCATAACACAAGAAAATCTGGATAAATTAGCCGACCGAAAAAAACTGGATAGTTATACAGACTATTATCAACAAAACTACTAAACAGAGATGATCAATAAAGTTCCGCAACAGAATATAAAACGTTACAACTGGTATATATGGCGTTTTGTAATTGCCTGTTTTTCGTTTTTCGTAATTATGATATTGCTCATAGCCTTCCAGGTGTTTGGCCCGCTGCCGTCTTTCCGCGAGCTGGAGAACCCAAAGAGCGACCAGGCATCAGAGATCATCTCATCCGATAAAGAGATCATAGGTAAATATTACATCAAAAACCGTTCGAGCGTTCCTTATAAGCAGATCTCGCCAAATGTTATCAATGCGTTGATAGCTACCGAGGATACCCGCTTTTACCAACACTCGGGGATTGACTTTCAACGTACATTTAGTATAGTTTTGTATAACCTTATAGGTAAAAAGCAGGGTGGCAGTACCATTACGCAGCAACTGGCACTTAACCTGTTCTCGGAGCGGTCGCACAACCCTTTTAAGCGTATTATCCAAAAATTACAGGAATGGATCACAGCGGTTAAGATAGAACGCAACTACACCAAAGAAGAGATACTTACCCTGTACCTAAATACCATTGATTTTGGGGCATATAATACTTATGGTATCAGCTCGGCATCGCGTACTTATTTTAACAGCACGCCCGATAAACTTACACCGGACCAAGCCGCGCTATTGATCGGCATGATAAACGGGCCGGGTATTTACTCGCCCATAAACCACCCCGAAAACGCCAAAAACCGCCGTAATTTCGTCCTGCGACGTATGGACGAAGAGGGCTTTTTAAGCTCGGGCCAGGCCGATGAATATAAAGCGAAACCCCTGGGTTTAACTTTTAGTCCCATAGATCATAACGAGGGTATCGCTACCTACTTTAGGGCAGTCCTAAAAAAACAGGTACAAAAGATCTTAGTTGATAAATCGATCCTAAAACCTGACGGCACCACCCCTTATGACCTTGACCGTGATGGCCTGAAAATATATACCACCATTGATGCCACCATGCAAAAATATGCCGAGGACGCGCAGAAAGAATACATGCGCATCCTTCAGGCACAATTTAACGCGCATTGGAAAGGCATCAGTCTTTGGAAAAGCATCCCGACATTCAAAAGCCTGCTTGATAAGGGCATGTATAGGTCTGACAGGTATATCGCCCTAAAATCGCAGGGAGCATCCGAAGAAGAGATCCGTGCCGATTTTAACAAGCCTGCCAAAATGAATTTGTTTACCTGGCGAGGCGATATCGATACGGTGATGAGGCCTATCGATTCGATAGTATATTGTAAAATGATGTTGCGCAATTCGTTGATGAGTATGGACCCTACTACCGGCTACATCAAAGCATGGGTGGGCGGCATCAACTTCGAGCATTTTAAATACGATCAGGTAAAAATGGGTACACGCCAGGTGGGCTCTACCGCTAAGCCATTTACTTATGCCGTGGCTATCGACGATGGGATCTCTCCTTGTCAGCAAGTAGCCAACGAGCCTATCACCATTACCGGTTATGGCGCCGACTGGACACCACGTTCATCGCCAAGCGGAACTGTGCCGGGTGTTATTACACTGCGCACTGCTCTGGCACGTTCGCAAAACTGGGTCACCGCGTATGTTATGAACGAGGTAAAACCAACGCCCGTTATGGAATTGATCAAAAAGATGGGTATCACCAGTAATGTACCGCCATACCCTTCTATCTGTTTGGGAACGTTTGACGCTTCGGTATTTGATATGACGGGGGCTTACTCGGCATTTGCCAACCAGGGCGTTTGGACGGAGCCTACCTATTTGTTACGTATCGAAGACAAAAACGGTAACGTATTATACAACAACTCGCCGCGCATTGTGCAAGCCATGAACGAGCAAACCGCTTACGTAATGACCTATATGCTTAAAGGCGTTATCGACGAAGGTACAGGCTATCGCTTACGCGGCAAATACGGCTTAACAAACCCTATTGGTGGCAAAACGGGCACCACGCAAGATAACTCCGACGGATGGTTTATGGGCATTACCCCACAACTGGTTACCGGCGTGTGGACAGGCTGCGAGGACCGCGATATCCACTTCCGATCTACCCGCCTTGGCGAAGGTGCAAATACCGCACTGCCTATTTTTGCCGGGTTTATGAAGCGGGTGTACGCCAATACATCCCTTGGCATTAAAAAGAACGTAGACTTTGTACCGCCAAAATCCGGCATATCCATCACGCTCGATTGTGGTGCCTACAGTCAGCAGCAAAAAGGCACTAACGAGGTGGATAAGAAACTTGATTTTTAAGTTTCTTAAAAGGTTGAATAGTTCAACATATTATGAGTTATTGTAATCTTGAGAACTTAGAGTTATACCAATTAGCGGAAACCTTTACCAATAACATTTGGTTATTAGTAAGCGAATGAGATTACTTTGCAAAAGATACTGTAGGCAAACAAATTGTAAGATCTGCTGATTTGATTAATGCTAATATTGTCGAAGGGTATGGCAGATTTCATTACAAGAAAAACAGAAACTTTTGTTATTACAGCTGCTGCTCCATTTTGTAAACTAAAGGTTGGCTAAAAAAAGCACGAACCAGAAACCTTGTAAGCGAAGAACAATTTAACATATTAATAGAAAAGCTTCAAACCATTCATATTAAACTGAATAGTTATTTAAAGTTTATTGGTAAATCATCTGGGCTGAAAACAGACCAATGAACAAATGAACAAATGAACCACCAGATGGAGAAATTCGATTACAAAGAGGCTTTAAAAAATATACCGCACAAACCGGGTGTATATCAGTATTGGGATAGCGAGAAACAGCTGATTTATATTGGTAAGGCAAAGGACCTGCGTAACCGTGTGGGCTCATACTTTAACAAAGATACGCAAATTAATGCTAAAACGCGGGTACTGGTATCCAAGATCCGCAACATCACGTTCACTATTGTAGATACCGAGGTAGATGCCTGGCTGCTGGAAAACAGCATGATCAAGAAGCACCAGCCGCGCTACAATGTGATGCTGAAGGATGATAAAACCTACCCGTGGATCATCATCAAAAACGAAAATTATCCCCGCATTTTTTGGACGCGCCGCATCATTAAGGATGGCTCTAAATACCTTGGCCCCTACGCTTCCGTAAGTATGATGCACACTATTTTGGGGCTGATCAAAGAAACCTACGCCCTGCGTACCTGCAACCTTAACCTTACCCGCGAGAATATCGAAAAAGGAAAGTTTAAGGTTTGCCTGGAGTACCAGTTGGGTAACTGCAAAGGCCCTTGCCAGGATTACCAGTCAGAAGCCGACTATGACAATAATATTGGCGAGATAACAGATGTACTCAATGGCAAGATAGGAAACGTTGTACGTGGCTTAAAAAGCGACCTTGACAAAGCTGTTGGTGACCTCAACTTCGAACTGGCCCACCGCCTGAACCGAAAACAAGGCCTGCTGGAGAACTATCAAAGTAAGTCGACCGTAGTAAACTCTTCTATTACTGATGTAGACGTGTTCAGCATTGCATCCGAAGAAAAATACGCCTTCGTAAACTTCCTGAAAGTGATGAACGGTACCATCACCCAAACACAAACCATCGAGCTTAAGAAACGCCTCGACGAAACCGACGAGGAGTTGCTAAGCATCGCCATAACCGAATTTAGGACCAGATATAACAGTACCTCTAAAGAGATCATCGTACCGTTTAATATCGACGTAGAGGATGAAAAGCTAAAGTTTACTGTACCCAAGCTGGGCGAGAAACGTAAGCTGTTGGATCTGTCGCAAAAGAATGTGATGTACTTTAAAAAGGAAAAGATAGACCAATACGAAAAGTTGAACCCGGATGTGCGGATAGATCGCCTGCTTACGCTGATGATGAAAGACCTGCGCATGAACACCCTGCCGCGCCACATCGAGTGTTTTGATAACTCTAATTTCCAGGGGGCGTACCCGGTATCTGCCATTGTAGTGTTTAGGGATGCCAAACCATCTAAAAAAGATTATCGCTTTTTTAATGTAAAAACCGTTGTTGGCCCGGATGACTTTGCCACTATGGAAGAGGCCGTGCACCGACGCTATCGCCGTATGCTTGATGAAGGTACAGAATTGCCGCAACTGATCATCATTGATGGTGGTAAAGGGCAGCTATCATCAGCCATGAAGAGTTTAAGGCTGTTGGGGATAGATAAACAGGTAACCGTCATAGGCATTGCCAAACGCCTGGAAGAATTGTATTACCCCGGCGACCAATACCCGCTGTATCTCGACAAACGCTCTGAAACCCTTAAAGTGATCCAGCAGTTGCGTGATGAGGCCCACCGTTTCGGTATCACCGCCCACCGTAAAAAGCGCGACAAAGGCACTTTAGCAACGGAGTTGGAACTGATACCCGGCATCGGTAAAACCACTGCCGAGAAGCTTTTAAAATACTTCAAGTCCGTTAAAAAAATTCGCGAAGCAACCGAAACCGAGTTGCAGAAAGTAGTAAACTTAAAGCAAGCGAAAGCTATTATCCAATACTTCAATCCGGCGGTTAGTGATGTAACGGGGTTGCAATAAATAAACAAAAAGGCGTAATTGCGAGGCGCGACAGCGACGTGGTAATCCTCGATAGACTTGTCTCTGCCGCTCTCTAAGTCGAAGATTACCACGCTATCGCTCGCAATAAACGCTATGGCAACAAAAATGCCCGTATGCTTACGCATACGAGCATCAATATTTTAAGCGTAAAATTATTCGCCGTATTTCCAAAGGTTAAGCTCGTAATCCAGGATCGTTTTTTTGATCCTTTCAGATTCGTATAGCTTATCAATACCTTGTGCGTAATCTCGGATGCGTTCGTCTTTATCGTTAGATTGTTTTACAATGTAACTGGTAAATATGCGTTTTACAAAGCAGTCGTCAAAACTCAGGCCTGTTGCATCGTTGTTACGGCTAACCGCTTCTTTAACGGCCAAAACTTTGCGTGCTTCATCAAAATAGATCCAAAACGCCGGTTGATAATCCAGGTCCATACCTGCCGCTTTTGGTTTGTAAAGCGGGGCTATACCGATGATGCGTGGTTCGAAAACCGAACGCTGCCTGTCAAAATACCAATCTTCTTTAATACGGAATTTAACAACGCTATCCGGGTTAAACTCGCCGGCCTGCACCCTTGATCCTATCTTGTTACCATCCTTATCAAACTGATCTACAACAGCACTATCTGCCATACGGGCACGTGCCTGTCCTGTAGCAAGCGGCTTGCTAAATCCATCACCGTTGGGGTCATCTTTAGTAGGCGCCGGGTCGTAAGCGGTAAGCTCACCCAAATCAATAGCGGCCATTAATACATCAATTAACCTGCCTTTTGGCGAACCCAAGTATTGGTTCATCTTTTCACGCAGGTCTATCTCGCGCCAAACACGTTTAGCAAACATTACGTCGGCTTCGCGCAGGTTGGCGTAAGGGGTTACCTTAGCGCTAAGGATATTATTTTTTCTGTAATAACCGTCCATAGGGCGGTCAAAAGGCTTTTTCCTGGTGGTATCAACAGGTGATAATCCCGCGTTTGCGGCACCGGAAACCTGTTTATTTGGGTTTACACCCGAAGCAACAGGGGCCTGTATTTTTGCCCTCGTACCAGCTTTTTTGGTTGTCCTTTTTTTGGTTTGCGCAAATGAAGCGCTGCAAGCCAGACAAAGTACAATGATCAAAAATCTTGTTTTCATAATCTTCTTAATTAGCCTGTAATACTATACCGTCAAGTCCGCGCTGTGTGCCGTCAGGGCCAACAGCAATAATATCCTGGAATACTACCGTTGTACCCGGTGTAACACTACCCATAGCAGCACGCATAGGGCCCGATAGTTCGCCACTTGTCGCGGTGTAGCTAACAGCATCCTGGCGTGGTTTTATAATGACCAGGCTAAACCTGGTAACGTTAAATTTTGCGTCAAATTCAAATCCGTCCAATTTGGCAAAAAGCCTGTCTTGCGCGCGGATGTTGGCTGCACTGGTTTTACCACCGCTTTTGCCGGCAAACATCGCTTTAGGATCCGGGATCCGTTTAACACGGAATTCCGAAGCACCCAATACCATGCCTTTATCGCCCAATACGGTTACCTTAGCGGTACCTATGGTAGTTACATTTGCAGTATAATGGCCGCCTGAACCGCTTACCGAACCACCGCTCATGCTTACTTTTATACTTTCTTTAGGTACACCCGGTGCCGAAACTGACAAAGGGTTTGGTACACCAATGTATAATACGTTCATTTTATCCGGCGATACTACTGCCGATGGTCTTGCAACCATGTAGCTACCATCAACCGTGTAAGATTTTGCCGGCCCATCTACCTGTTTTACTAATAACGAAGCTGTCCATTTGTGCATCCCTTCACCACTTGCGGTTGTGGTATATGTACCAATACCATTGGCAGTTGGAACTGGCGAACCACCTACGGTAATAACGGGGTTAGTTTTATCGTCATATGCGGTTAAATAGATATCGGCTTTGTATTGCTGGCCTGATAATACATAACCGGTGGGTGCAACGATAACAGCCCGAAATTGATTAAGGGTTACCTGCGCCTGGTCAACTTTACCTAATATTTTTTTTACTACTTCGTTTTCGGCATTTTTATTATCTGCCTGTATTTTAGCCAATGTGGTTAAAGCCGCTCCCAATGGGATGCCTTCGCCAAAATAACCTGTCTGGAAGGTTTTACCGGGATAACCCGGGCGCACAGGCGGGTCGTTAGCATTTAAAGAAAAGTTAACGCCTGCCGCGTCTTTACCCAAAAGAGAGATCAGTTTCGCTTTAGTAGCCTCGATCTTTTCTTTTAACACATCGGCCTTTTTATCGTTTATCATCACCTCTGATGATATATCAAGGCTTTCTCTTGCATTAACATCATTGATCTCCTGGTTTATGCCGCCACCTTTTTCAACAAGTTCTTTTTTAAGTTCTTCGATATACGCGTTAAGCTCGCCAGATGTTTTAGTGGCTTCTTTTGCATTAGCTAGTAGTTTACCTGCTTTTTCGGGCTGCTCTTTTAGTTTAGTAGCCTCGAAAGCAGAATACGTATTATCTAAACCGGTGGTAACGTTTACGCGCGATTGATCTAAGCTGTTTGTGATATTTTTAAATGAGTCCAATAGGCTGTCCGGAACGTTTAGTGCTATAAGCCCTAAAAGTACCAGGTACAGTATACCTATCATCCGCTGTCTTGGGGTTTCTTTACCTCCGGCCATGCTTTATATTATTCTGTGTGGTATACTTAAATATGTTAGTTAACCCTTGGCTGGTTCATTGCTGTAAGCATGTTACCATAAACTGAATTTAACGAAGCAAGGTTTTTAGCTAAACGGCTAACCTCCTCTTTAAACTGTTTCGAATCATCTAACGATTCGTTAAAGTTATTCATCGTTAACGACAGGTTTTTGTAGAAGCTGTTCATCGCTTTCAGATGCGCGCTTGAATCCTGTAACTCCAGTTCGTATACCGCGTTTAATGACGATAAGTTTTTAGCCAAATTGTTAACCTGGTCATGGTATGCCTTTGAATCGATATTGGTATTTGCCATTTCGTTAAGGTTGGCAGATGCTTTTTCAAATGCCGTGCTTAAACCATCGTAGCTTGCAGTTGCCTGTTTTACTTTGTTTGTAAAAGCGACGGTAGCGTCGCCTGCGTCAGTTACCCTTGATATAGCGTTAACCTTATCACCAAAGGTACGAAGGCCATCGCCTAAGCTGCCGATAAGCTCGGGGCCAATTTTAGCATCAGATAGCATTTTGTCTAAAGCGGCCGTGTTTGAAAAGTTATCGCCGCCTGATAGTGCCGGCCTTGAAGATGATTTTGGCAATTCGCCCGAAAAGTCTTCATTCAATTCAGGATATACACGTACCCAATCCACATCTTTGTCTTCGCGTTGTAAACCGAGGATAAAGAACAATATAGCTTCAGTACCTAATCCAAGTGTTATAAATTCAGAAGCGAACTTCCAGTGTTGAATTTTAAACAGCAAACCAATTATAACAACTGTTGCTCCAATTGATATAATATTCCCAATTCCGAAAGGTTTCTTTTTCCCAGCCATAAACTTTTGTAAAGATGATTATGTATAATTTTAGTTTGATTTGTTTAGCGTTTGTCCTTGATATCGCGGCCAAGGAATGGTGTTACACAACGGAAACCGATGTATGATTTCGCGGTATCCTGGTACTCGAAAGTACGGGTAGAGTTTTGTAGGAAGTAACCGATATCTTTCCATGAACCGCCGCGTACAACTTTACGTTTCAGCACTTCGGGGTCATTTCTTTTTGCTTCGTAATCAAATGTTGGCGATAAGTCATGCACGAATGTTGATGCAGATTCATCATATGCAGATGATGTCCACTCGGCAACGTTACCGGCCATATTGTACAAGCCAAAATCGTTAGGGAAGTAAGATCTTACGTTAACGGTGTAAGCGCCACCATCATCGGTATAATTACCACGGCCCGGTTTAAAGTTGGCCAATAAACATCCTTTAGCATTTTTAATATAAGGACCGCCCCATGGGTAATCGGTACCTATACGGCCACCACGTGCGGCGTACTCAAATTCAGCATCATTTGGTAATACATAAGGTTGATTGTGCGGGATATGGCGCTTATCTTTAGCACCATCGCTTAAACGTGTGCGCCATGCGGTGAACGCACGGGCCTGGCGCCAGGTAACACCTACAACAGGGTAGTTACGGTATGCCGGGTGAGAGAAGTAACCCTCAACCATTGGCTCGTTGGCAGCGTACGAGAAATCGTTAAGCCAAACCAGTGTATCCGGGTAAACCCCTACAGTGTCACGTAATATGAAATCCGAACGTTTTTTTGTTTTATCGTTGCGAAAGTTTGATGCATCGCGCAGGGTAAATAAAGCGTAATTGTATTTTAATAAACGTACGTCTATCTCGTTACGGTCAAACACGCGGTCATCGCCCTGGTAGTATAATCCCTGTAGTTTTTGTTGGTTTGCTGATGCATTTTTACCACGTGTGCTAAACACCGGGTTGTTCTCAACATATCTCCAGTTGATGTATTTCTTGCCGTTTGGATCCGCCGCGGCGCCTTTTTTAGGCTGGTAATAATACTTTGCGTCGTTTAGGTAATTGGTAATGGCAATAGAATCGCGCACCCAAAATACAAACTGTTTGTATTTTGTGTTGGATATCTCCGTATCGTCCATAAAAAATGGGGGTACCGTTACCTGTTTTGTTTGAGCTGTTTGGGCAAAGGTTACATCCTGGTCTGTTTGGCCCATTAAAAATGTACCGCCTTTGATATAAACCATGTTTAAGGGGGTTGTTGCCCTGAAAGATCGTTGCCTTACCCCTATAACCTCACCACTTGAAGCACCACCGCCGCCGCCTATGCCGCAGCCTGTTAATATAGTACCGGCCAAAACTATTATTAAAAAGTATACTTGTTTCATTTTGTATCCAAAATCTGTAATATCTATTAATCCTATGTAACAGAACGCACCCCCGAATATATCACTTTTACACTAACCAAACAGAAAAAATGTTTTTATATATAAAAGTTGCTATTATAAGTTATAAAAAAAACGCCTTCTATATAGTTAAAAAAGCAAAGAGTACGATAAAAATATTTCGTTATTGCATAAATATTTTCACCGTTATACGGGGTTTTTTGGAAGAATGTTGCAGTATTACAACTGTTAAAATTTATTTATTTGTTAGCTTGCTTAACATATTGGTCAATTGCCATGGTCATAGAAGGTGCAGCAGGTGTTGGCGCGGGGATATCCAGGATCAATCCGGCTTCTAAAACTGCTTTGTGGGTTGTGGCACCAAAAGCCGCTATACGGGTATTATTCTGTTGAAAATCGGGGAAGTTTTTATGTAGAGACTGGATGCTAGACGGGCTAAAGAATGCGATAACGTCATAAAACACCTCGGCAAGGTCGCTCAGGTCGCTGCATACGGTGCGGAAAAGAACTGCAGGTGTAAAATCGTAACCGTTATCTAATAGGAATTTTTGGGTTTCCTCGGCAGCTACGTCAGAACAAGGACATAGGAATTTTTCGGCAGAGTGTTTTTTCAAAACCTCGGCCAGGTCGGCAGCGGTTTGTTTGCCAAAAAATATCTTCCGCTTACGGTATTGAATGTATTTTTGAAGATACAGGGCGATAGTTTCTGAAAGGCAGAAGTATTTCATTTCTACCGGTACCTCAAAACGCATCTCCTCGCATATACGGAAAAAATGGTCTGCAGAGTTACGGCTGGTGAAGATCACAGCGGTAAAATCGGCCAGGTTAATTTTTTCCTTACGGAAATCTTTAGCAGGCACCCCCTCTACGTGAATAAACGACCTAAAGTCAATTTTTAAATTAAGCTTTTTGGCCAATTCAGCATAAGGATTTTTATCATTCTCAGGTTTTGGAAGCGTAACTAATATGCTTTTAACCTTTTTTTTTCTATCTTCCAAAGCCATGTGTATCTACCTAAATCCTATATCAAGTGCCTTGATCAATATCAATATGGGGCAAAATTCAAGGGCACAAAGATAGATAAATAAATAAAATTTATGAAATCGAAAATTTGAAATAATACTTACGCTGCTGCGCAGGTATTGCCATATAAATATAACTACTACAAACAGTAATGTTAACACCAGTAAAAAGGGGATGAACTTATCTGAGATGAGGCTGAAACATAGCGCTACAGGCAAAAAAACAAAGGTTATATTAAAATAGGTAAGTGATAGTGCCGATATATAATCGGTCACCAGCTTATTAATATTAAACACAAAACCTAAGAACTTTAATATCAGGAACTTACTGGCAAACAACGCAATGATAATTAAGGACAGCGTCGCAAAAAGCTGGAAACCGGCAATTGTATAATAAACTTTATAGTAACCTGTAGTTAATAAGTACAGGAACAAACCGCAGGTAAAACCAAATAGCAGAAACAAACCCACAAACGTCCAAAAGTTGATGGGGCTATCCTCCTTCCCTGCCTGGGCGCTGCTTTTACGGTTGTAAAACGATTGGAAAACATTGCTCATATCCTTACTGGAGAATATGTTCAATCCTGATGCAAATAGCAATAAAATGATGATAATGGCAATAACCCAAATATCGCGAGATGGACGCGTATGACCGTAACCCTGCTTTATCCGCGCTTTGATGGAGAGGCTAAAATAGTGGTCGCCTTTGTAGGCATTGGCCTTTAAGATACTATCCACAAACATATTAGTGCGATTAGGATCGGGGGCCTGAACGTATAGCATCGCCAACGAATCCGACTCGAATTTTTCGCGTACTGCTGTTGCGTGTGCTACTGAATCCAGGAAAGGCAGTGGCCCTTTAAACCTTGGCCGGGCGCGGATGCTATCTACGGGTTTCTGTACAGAATCTGCCTGCGCATACGCGGCAGTGCATCCTGTAACAACCATAAATAAAAAGCAAATAAACCAGCGCATGTATATAAAACCGTGTAATAGGCGCAAATTTAGGCAAATAAAAGCGGTTAGGCTAAAGCATGCGTAATTTCATTTACTTAACAAAATTGCCTTAGGTGATGGTTGGTGTGTTTATATTTAGCGGCATTATAAAGTTCAGTCAAACAAGTAATTCTTAACTTCGGAACATGAAATTAGATCTGTTCCAGGTTGACAGCTTTACAAGGGAAACTTTTAAAGGCAACCCGGCTTGTGTAGTGCCGTTAGATTTTTGGCTTAGCGACGATGTGTTAATGAATATCGCAAAAGAGAATGCCGTAGCCGAAACGGCATTTTTTATCATAGAAAAAGACCACGTACACCTAAAATGGTTTACCCCCGAAATTGAAATGGACCTATGTGGCCACGCCACTTTAGCTGCGGCACACGTACTTAAAACATGTTTGCATTACCCAGAGAAAGACATCCTGTTTAAAACCCTAAGCGGCGATCTGTTAGTGTCGGAGCTGGATGGCTTATATACCTTAGATTTCCCCTCCAGGAAACCTGTTTTAAGTGAGTTGCCCGAGATCATCAAGAAAGCATTAAATATACAACCTGCAATTGTGCTTAAATCGCGCGATTATGTGCTGATTTACAATAGCGAAAAAGAAGTGAGGGATATTCAGATTGACCGCCGGCTGTTTGACCAGATCAACCTTGATCCGGGTGGCGTGGTGGTTACGGCAAAAGGTGATGTATATGATTTTGTTTCAAGGTATTTCACCTCGCAATCGAGCATCTTAGAAGACCCGGTAACCGGCTCATCGCACTGCTCTTTAATACCCTATTGGGCAGAGCGGCTTCAAAAAAATGAAATGAAGGCCATACAGTTATCAGACCGGACAGGCGAACTATATTGCGTTGATAAAGGAGACCGGGTACTAATTTCAGGCTATGCCAAAACTTATGCTATCGGGGTGCTTTGGACCGAATAATAAAATCAACAATCCGGGCAATTCTATTAGATACTAATTTGGTTAAACGCTTACCTTTGTGGCATGGCAGGTATTTACATCCACATCCCTTTTTGCAAGCAAGCCTGCCATTACTGCGATTTCCATTTCAGCACATCACCTAAGTATAAGGATGAGATGGTGGCGGCCATCCTGAAAGAGATAACCCTGCAAAAAAACTATCTCACCAACGAAACTATAGAAACCATTTATTTTGGTGGTGGCACGCCGTCGGTACTTTCGCCAGGCGAGATCATCCGCATTATTAATGCCATTACAGAGCTACATACTGTTAGTGCCGATGTCGAAATAACGCTGGAGGCTAACCCGGACGACCTGGACCATCATAAAATAAACGCTTTCCGCCACACGCCGGTCAACCGTTTCAGTATAGGCATCCAGTCGTTTTTTGATGAGGACCTGCAATGGATGAACCGCGTGCATCGCGCCGGCGAAGCCGAAGCATCTGTAAAACGCGCGCAGGATGCAGGCTTTGAGAATATAACTGTCGACCTTATTTATGGCTATCCTTTACTCACAGATGTTAAGTGGAAGCATAACCTCCAAAAAGTTTTTGAACTGGGCATCCCCCACGTATCCGCTTACAGCATGACAGTCGAACCGCAAACCGCGCTGGCAACCTTCATCAGCAAAAAAAAGCAGCAGCCCATGAGCGAGGCCCAAAGCGCCGAACAATTTAACATGATGCTACATGCTATGCAAATTAATGGCTTTGAGCAATACGAGATCTCTAACTTTTGCAAGCAGGGCCTTTTCTCGCGCCATAACTCAAATTATTGGAAGGGTGTAAAATATCTGGGCATCGGCCCATCGGCCCATTCCTTTAATGGCGATACCCGCCAATGGAACATTGCTAATAATGCTAATTACATAAAAAGTTTAGCAGAAAACACTATCCCGGCCGAAATTGAGATCCTGACGGAAACCAACCGTTTGAATGAATACATCATGACCTCGCTCCGCACCAGCTGGGGCATGGACCTTGACAAACTTGACAGCATTGCATCCGGCGCTAAAAACGATGTTTTAAAAGCCGCCAGGCAATATTTTGATGATGGCAGCCTTACCCAAACCGGCAATATTTTAACCCTTACCCCCCACGGCAAGCTCTACGCAGATAATATAGCGGCGAGTTTGTTTTTTTAACTTTTCATTGCTTCTCATTAATACTTTCCCACCGATCATATTCTTAAATTTTATTACCGTCCCTTTTAAGGGGCGGGATAGCAATTAATTTAAATGGCTTTAGCCAAATATTACTGTCTCGTTTCGGTTAGAGCCGGGCACGCCTACTTGTTATCTGTTGGCTAAAGCCAACGGCAATAATATTTTGTTTACCCTATTTCCGCGTAGCGAAGGTCGGCTACTTTGTTGCGATAGCTACTGGTATTGGGACGAGTAAATATATTATTGCAAATGATCGTTAGAAATATTTTAATTAATTAAAAACCGCCTGCAATTTTACTGCGTATCTTCTAACAAATAAATTCATCTAAATAACATGAAAAAATTAATCATCGCGGCCTTTGCTTTAGCAGCTATAGCAATAGCCCCAAACGCAAATGCACAAACTAAAATGGTTGGTGGCGCAGCAATGTACCCAACAAAAAACATTGTAGAAAACGCAGTAAATTCTAAAGACCACACCACATTGGTTGCTGCTGTAAAAGCTGCAGGTTTAGTAGAAACTTTATCATCGGCAGGCCCATTCACTGTGTTTGCACCAACTAACGAAGCTTTTGACAAATTGCCAAAAGGCACTGTTGAAACTTTGGTAAAACCAGAGAACAAAGCAACTCTTACCAAAATTTTAACTTACCACGTTGTAGCAGGTAAAGTTAGTGCTAAAGACCTAATTGCTAAAATTAAAGCGGGTAAAGGTACTGCCGAATTAACTACCGTTAGCGGTGGCGTACTAAAAGCGAAAATGACCCACAAAAAAATATACATTGTTGACGAAAAAGGTGGCAAAAGCTGGGTAACCATTGCTGATGTTAACCAAAGCAACGGTGTTATCCACGTGGTGAATGCTGTGTTGATGCCGAAATAAAAGCGGCAGTAGCGGCTGCACATAATACTGCCACTGCAACTATTTAATACTACCTATCAAGCCCGGTTGCAAAAGCGCCGGGCTTATTTTTTTGTCAAAAAAACATCACAAATGGCGTTTCAAATGTTATGCCTATGTTAGGCAATTAATTTTGTATCGTTTTTTAGTATACCATATGAGTTTGCCCCTTACCCCTGTAGACGGCGTTGATAATAACAGTAAAAAAGATTTATTAATAATTATTTAAAGTCACGCAAGCCGCTGGTTATCCGCAAGGCTACCCAAAACTGGCCTGCCCTGCAAAAGTGGACCTTTGATTATTTAAAGGAAGCTGTTTTTTGGAGGGAAAGGCTCCGTTACATTTTTACATTACGATATCGACCTGGCGCACATCTTCCATATGCACTTTAATGGCCGCAAGCACGTGATATTGTTTGATAATAAATGAAGCGAGCGACTTTATAAGATTCCCTTTACTACTTATGCATTGGAGGATTATGATATTGAGCATCCCGATTTTAAAAAGTTACCGGCGCTGGATGGCATAGAAGGGCAGGAATTTATTTTAGAAAACGGAGACACCCTATTTATAGCCAGCGGTTTTGGCATTGAATGAAGTACCTGGATGGGTCGTTCTCTATTTCGTTACGTGCATGAGATAGCTCTTGGGTTAACAAGGCAAAAGCCTTTACAACCTTAGTATACAGCGCAAGTTTGATGACATCACGAAAAAGAATTTCAGGATAAGTTATATGGACTGGAAAGAAAGGCTGGCCGTTAAACGTGCAGATAAAGCTTTGGCTGCGGATAAACCGTAAAACAGTCTTCGTAAAGAAACGATACTTCGCGTCATTTTGCATTTATAAATGCCCTTAACGTATTCTTAATATCTCTATCTGCTTTTTATTTTGTTATTTTGATAACTTTCGGGTAATAGTTACGTCCTAAAAGTAACTATTTGTAAAATCCGATACGTTAGCGATATGAGCTTTATACTGCACCCGATTGATACTGTTGAGAACATAAGCCCCGAAGATTTTAAGAAAAACTACCTTAACCCACGCCGCCCGCTGGTTATTAAAGGCATGACCAAAAGCTGGCCCGCCCGCGATAAATGGACGCCCGAATACCTGAAAGAGGTAGTAGGCAAAAAGGTGGTGCCGTTGTATGATAACTCTAAGGCCGACCCTTCCAAGCCCATCAACTCATCGGCGGCAGAAATGCCTTTTGATGATTATATCGACCTGATCAAATCGCAACCAACCGAACTGCGTATCTTCTTCTTTAACATATTTAAACAGGCCCCGCAATTGCTGGATGATATTGTTTTCCCTAAAGACCTGATGGGTGGCTTTATCGAAAGCATGCCATCTATGTTTTTTGGCGGTTCAAACTCGGTTACGTTTTTACATTACGATATTGATCTTCCGCACATTTTCCACACTCATTTTGGTGGCCGCAAGCATGTAATATTGTTCGAGAATAAATGGAAACGCCGCTTATATTGTATCCCTAATGCTACTTATGCTTTAGAGGATTATGATGTACAAAACCCCGACATTAAAAAATTCCCTGCCCTTGAAGGAGTAGAAGGCACCGAAGTGTTCCTGGAACATGGCGACACCCTGTTTATGCCCACCGGCTACTGGCATTGGATGAAGTATATCGATGGCTCATACTCGCTAAGCCTGCGCGCATGGGACGCTTCCATTACCCGCAAAGCTGCCAGTATTTATAACCTGGCAATAAAAGGCGGTGTGGATAGCCTGCTAAAAATGGCCTTTAAAGAAAAATACGCTAAATACCGCGAACACATCGCCATTAAATGGGCCGAGCAGGAACTGGCTTCCGGCAAACCATATTAAGGCAAATTTGATTACAAATTAATAAAAAGAGAAGTCCGGGCTACGTATATAAACCTAAACTTCTCTTTTTTCTCTTCAAGCTAATTACATTACCAGTTCGCCAAGGGCTTCTTTAGTAAAACCTTTAAGCTCACCGGTGCGGCCTTCGCGGATCTTTTGGGTCCAGAATGGGTCTGCCAATAAAGGCCTGCCCACTCCAACCAGGTCAAAATCGCCACGGTCAAACCTTCTTAGTAATTCATCAAGCGAACTTGGTTGTGAACTTTCACCTGCAAAAGCGGCTAAAAATTCGCCCGTTAAACCTACCGAACCAACGGTTATGGTGGTTTTACCACTTACCTTTTTGGCCCAGCCGGCAAAGTTTAGGTCGCTGCCTTCAAATTCGGGTTCCCAAAAACGGCGTTGCGAGCAATGGAAAATATCTACACCGGCATCGGCCAATGGGTTTATCCAGGCTTCCATTTCCTGCGGAGTTTTCGCCAGTTTGGTATCGTATGCGGATGGTTTAAACTGTGACAGACGAATGATCAAGGCAAAATCTTCACCCACACGTTTGCGAACTTCTTTAATTACTTCAATGGCAAAACGGCTACGCTCGGCAAGGGTTTTACCACCATAAATATCAGTGCGCTGGTTAGTAGCGTCCCAAAAGAACTGGTCAATCAAATAATCGTGCGCTCCGTGGATCTCTACGGTATCAAAACCTAAAGCTTTGGCATCTGCCGCTGCCTGGCCATAAGCCGCGATGGTATCGGCAATATCTTTCTCGGTCATGGTTTTACCGTTACTGTTGCCCGGCCTGTTTAAGCCCGACGGGCCTTCGAACGGTTGTGAGGGCACCCAGCCCGAAGCATGGTTATCCATAATACCCATATGCCATATTTGCGGGCCCATGGCACCGTTTTCCGCGTGTACGTCATCGATCACATTTTTCCATCCGGCCAAAGCATCCTTACCATAAAAATGCGGGATGTTGGCATCGTTTGATGAAGACACTCGGTTGATAACCGTACCTTCCGACAAAATCAAACCTACCTCGCCTTCGGCACGTTTACGGTAATAGGCGGCAACATCCGCCGTTGGTACGCCGTTTGGCGAAAAAGAGCGCGTCATTGGCGCCATCACGATGCGGTTTTTGATGTTTAATGATTTCAGACTGAACGGCCTGAATAAGCTATTTGTGTTCATAATATATATATTCTTGTTGATTAAATTTCTGATTGAATAAGCCGGCTTAAAGCGGCAAACGTTTCTTCGTTACGTTTATAATAGGTCCACTGCCCGGCACGGGTAGCCGTTACCAAACCGGCACGCTGCAGGCTGGTTAAATATTCGGACACGGTAGATTGGGTAAGCCCGGCTTTTTGATGGATGCGGCCAACGCAAACTCCATGCTCAAAACCATTTTCCTTTTGCTCGGGGAAATGCAATTCGGGTTCTTTAAGCCAGTTGAGTATCTGCAACCTGGTTTTATTGGAGAGCGCCTTAAAAATTTCTACCTGATCCATATCACAAAGATATATCGGCTTTTCCCGATATACCAATTAATATGTAGGATATGACAGTGGGTTGATAATAGAAAAGTCCGCTAATTGTTATCTTGATACTTCTTGAGGGATTTTAACCAGTTTATGTGATATAATGTTGTTTTTGGTTAACTCCGGCCTGCCGTTCATGTAAGTTATCGAATCACCAATAGTCATCCAGCTAAGCTGCTGTTGCGGGGGTAAAAGGAGATGGTTATGGTGAAAAGGATAAGGATGGTGAAGACTTTTTTCATACGAATTTACCAGTTTGAAGTTGACCCTCCATCTCCCGATGAACCGCTATCAGCACTGTCTGAGAAACCACTGTCGCCTGACGAGCCACTGTCTGATGAACTGCTGTCATCTCTATCGCTAAAGCCACTATCGTCGCTGTCGTCACCGCTACCCCAATTGCCCCAATTACCAGAATTGTTATCACTTGATATTTCAGGACTGAATGTATCTCTTACAGGCGTTGTGTCATTATCAGCGTTGTGATGTTCATTTAATTTATCCTGCAAATAACGGGCACCATAACCACCTGCTGCACCTAAAGCGGCGCCGGTTACAAAGCTGCCTATCCCCGATGATCCGCGATTCCCCTGTGACCTGCTTCCGGAGTTGTAGCCTCCGCCACCAGTATTGTAGCCGGTATTATTAAAGTCACCTTGATTATAATCTCCGTTATTGCGATACTGCTGCTGCTGTTGCATTAAGGCGTAATTCTCGGCTATTAGCCTTTGTTGCCTGCGTTTAAAATAACGGTAAATTAAAACAATCGCCACTACACCACATACAAATAAGAACCCAATCAACGCATCTCCATCGTCGTTTTTCTTTTGCTTGTCGTCCACAACCGCTTCTTTTGCCGGCGCTGGATTAGGCGTAGGCTCTGCTACGGTAGGCTCAGATTTATTGCTTGCAGGCACAAGGGTGGTGTGAATTTTATTTATCAAAATATTTAACCCGCCGCTATAATCCTCATTACGATAGGCATTTTTGGTGGCTGAAAGAATTTCTTCTAATTTAGAATCTGTAAATTTTGAATGAAGGTTTTGAGCTACAGCAAGGCGCTGTAAATGCTGCTGAATTGCAGCTACATACACCAAGCCCCGTTTTTTAGTGCCTATATGCCACTTTTTACCAATTTGCGTAGTGTAGGTTATTATAGTATAGCCCTGGGGGATCTCGTTTACCAAAACAACAGCCAATTGCACCCCGGTTTCCTTTTGAATCTTGTAAATTTTTTGATTTAAGGAAGTTATGTCCGCAGCGGCAAGCACATTGGCATTATCATTAATAAATGTATTTTTTTTAGGCTTAGGTATTTGCGCGGTAGCTACATTTATCGAAAAAAGCAATCCTGCAAGTAAAAGTATTCTCATCATTAATTGGTTGATTTTATTTCGTATTGAATGTAGCACTTTCGTGGCTAACATTCATAATATTTAGAAAATTAACTCGTATGGTCACAAACTATTTTCCACTCTCCGTTTATCTTTCTAAACCATAAGGTAAAGTATCCGCCGGGCGCATCTTTTTCACGCTGTAGGCTCCAGGCACCCATCAAAAAGGCGTCGGTTTTGCTGAGGAGTTGGACCTTATCTATCCTGAAGGTAAGCTTGCCCATGGCGGCTTTATCGGGGTAGCCTTTCTTATAATTATCAAGGGTTTGCTGCCAGCCATAAGTTGGGCCACGCTTCCCTATAAACATCAGCGAATCTGATTTCCAATAACCTTGCATAAAGCCATCCAGGTCGCCGTTGCTCCAGGCAATTTGCTGGTTGTGCATCACTTTGATAATGGCTTCCCTGTCTTGTGCCTTAATAACAAAGCAGGTGATAAGCAGCAGGAAACAGGATAAGATAAGCTTTTTCATAGGGATAAATATAATTGTTTTGAACCATGATTTACTTGATTAATTGATGACATGATTTATCTAATAATAACATAATTGGAATCAAGCTGATCCAGAAATCCTTCAATCATGGTTCAGAAACTGAAATTTAAACCTAAGGGTATTCAACCCCATTGTTAAACAATTGTTAACAAATGATACAAGCTATTATTACAAATTTAACATGGTTTACCATAAATCCTTTTTAGCTTTGCGGCCTTACTGTTCCACTATATATGAAAAACAGGGTACTGTGTTTTGGTGAAGTTTTATGGGATGCCTTTGGCGATGAAAAAAAAGCCGGCGGCGCGCCAATGAATGTTGCAAGGCACCTGGTGCAGCAGCATGTGGATGTAAAATTTGCCAGTCGCGTTGGCAGCGATGCTTCGGGCGATGAACTGGTAACATTTCTTAAAGGCAATGGCCTGTATTCTCCTATGATCCAAAGGGATAATACCTTGCCAACCTGCGAGGTTACCGTGAAGCTTGACGATAAAAACCAAGCCACCTATATTATACCCGAGCCTGTTTCTTGGGACAATATCCAGTTGGATAACAACCTTAAAGAGGGCGGAAAAGGTGCTTCTATCATTGTTTTCGGCAGCCTGGCCTGCCGCGAAAAAATCACGCACTACACCCTGCTTAACCTGCTGGACGAAACTGACGCTATTAAAATATTCGACGTAAACCTGCGCCATCCGCATTATACACTGGCAACTATAGAGACCCTTGCCGCCCGTGCCAGCGTTATAAAAATGAACGAAGAAGAGGCCGACCTGCTTATTGGCGGCGGCAGTGGCGATTTAAAAGGCAAAATAAAAGAGTTCCAAAAAAAGTACCACACCAAAACCATTTGCGTAACCCGTGGCGAGAACGGCGCCATCATCTGGCACGATCACGAGTTTTTTGAACACCCCGGTTTTACGGTTGATGTTGTTGATACTGTTGGTGCCGGCGATGCTTTCCTGGCTACATTTATCGCAGGTATAATTGACAATAAACCCTTCCCTAAAATATTACTGAATGCCTGCGCTATTGGTGCATACGTTACCAGCCAGCGCGGTGCAAACCCGGTTTATGTACAGGACGAGATTGTGAGGATCAAAAAAAGTTAAATCGTTTAAAGTTTTGGCCCCGTATTGTCATGCTTAATTAACAATTGCGCTAAATTGGCTCGGGTTCAAACTTTTCAATCAAATAATCCGTTACTTTATGCTCATACGAAAGGGTAACATATGCGTGGTTTTGGATTTTCACAGTTTAAACCAAACCAAATCCCCAAAGGCGGATTTGAAGAATTACTAAAACTATTTCTGGAATTATTGAACTACACCGCCGGTGATGCCGGGGAGGCTTTGGCGTGGCTTAATGAGTTAGATAAGCAATACAATATCACCAATGACGAGTATGGCATGGGCGATTTTATTGACGAGCTAAAGCAAAAAGGCTATTTGAACGAGGATAACAAAAGCGGCGATTTTAGCATCACGGCCAAAACGGAACAAAGCATCCGTACTTCGGCTTTAGAAGAGATCTTTGGGAAACTAAAAAAATCGGGCAAGGGTAACCACCGTTCGCCGCAAAGTGGACAGGGCGATGAAAAAAATGCCGAACGCCGTGAGTTTGAGTTTGGCGACAGCCTGGACCAGATAGACATGACGCAATCCATCCAGAACGCACAGGTTAACCACGGTATAGGCGGCGATTTTATGATGACCGAGCGCGATTTGGAAGTGGAGGAAATGGACTATAAAACCCTCACCTCTACTGTGCTGATGATAGATATATCGCACTCCATGATCCTTTACGGTGAGGATAGGATAACCCCCGCTAAAAAAGTAGCGATGGCCTTGGCCGAACTGATCCGCACCAAGTACCCTAAAGATACTTTGGATATAGTGGTGTTTGGTAATGATGCATGGCCTATTACGTTACAGGATCTGCCTTATTTGCAAGTCGGGCCGTACCATACTAACACTTATGCGGGGCTTGAACTGGCTACCGATCTGCTTCGCCGCCGTAAAACGCACAACAAGCAAATTTTTATGATAACCGATGGTAAGCCTACTTGCTTAAAAGAAGGCACCAAGTATTATAAAAACAGCATCGGGCTGGATAGGAAGGTGGTGAACAAAACGTTAAACATGGCCGCGCAATGCAAGAGGCTTAAAATACCTATCACCACGTTTATGATAGCAAAAGACCCCTACCTGCAGCAGTTTGTACGCCAGTTTACGGAGACCAATGGAGGCAAGGCGTTCTACAGTTCGCTAAACAACCTGGGCGAATACATTTTTGAAGATTACGCTAAGAATAGAAGAAAAAACGTGAGGTAGAATCAGGACAGTAAGAGTCAGGAATCAAGATAAAAATCATAAATAATCATCGTATTAATCAACATAATCGGTGAAATCAAAATAAAAAATGGATACAAAAAATATAAAAACCCTTGGCGAGCTTAAGAAAAGCGGTTACAAAAGCCGTTCTGTTAAGGATGAGTTAAGGGCTAACTTAATTAAACAATTACAACAAAAAGAAGGTGGGTTTGAAGGCATTATCGGTTTTGAGGATACCGTTATTCCCGATCTGCAGACTGCTATCTTATCGCGCCATAACATTTTACTGTTAGGCTTACGCGGACAGGCAAAAACCCGTATCGCGCGTTTGCTGGTAAACCTTTTGGATGAATATGTGCCTTACATTGAAGGATCAGAATTATTTGATGACCCGTTGGCACCCATCAGCTGGTTTGGGCACAGCACGGTAGAAAGCAAGGGCGATGATACGCCAATCGGCTGGATTCACCGCAGCGAACGTTACACCGAAAAATTGGCTACGCCCGATGTTACCGTTGCCGATCTGATCGGTGATGTTGACCCGATAAAGGCAGCCACTATGAAACTAACTTACTCTGACGAGCGCGTTATTCACTTTGGTTTGATCCCGCGTGCACACAGGGGTATCTTTGTAATAAACGAATTGCCCGATCTGCAGGCACGTATCCAGGTATCATTATTCAATATTTTACAGGAGCGCGATATCCAGATCCGTGGATTTAAACTGCGATTACCTTTAGATATCCAGTTTGTGTTTACCGCCAACCCGGAAGATTATACCAACCGTGGTTCGATAGTTACACCACTTAAAGACCGTATAGAAAGTCAGATTTTGACCCACTACCCGCGCACGGTAGAGATCTCTCGTAAGATCACCCAGCAGGAAGCGTTGCTAACCGATGAGCAGCGCAGCACTATTGAGGCTGATGGTTTGGTGAAGGATATGGTAGAGCAAATTGCGTTTGAAGCGCGAAACTCCGAATATATCGACAAAAAATCTGGCGTATCCGCCCGTTTAACCATATCATCATACGAAAACCTGATCAGCAACGCCGAGCGCCGCATGATCATCAATGGCGAGAAAAGTACGTTCGTCCGAATCTCCGATTTCCTGGGTGTTATCCCGGCCATAACCGGTAAAATCGAACTGGTTTACGAAGGCGAACTGGAAGGCCCGGGTAAAGTGGCTAACATTTTGATAGGTAAAGCCATCAAAACATTGCTGCTACAATTCTTCCCGGATCCGGAGAAAACCAAGAAAGCCAAAACGCCGAACCCGTATGCTGAGATCATTAACTGGTTTAGCGATGGTAATACGCTATCGTTGGTGGATGATTTATCGTTATTGGATTACAAAAAAGGCCTAAACGCTGTACCGGGGTTGAAAGATGTTGTTAAAAAATTCCATCCAAAACTAAGCGAGAATCAAACACTACTATTAATGGAGTTCATATTGCACGGGTTGGCCGAGTTTTCGCAACTGAATAAAGGATTTTTAGATAATGGGTTTGCTTTTTCGGATATGTTTAACAGCTTGTTTAACTTAGAGCCGGACGAAGATGACCTTGATCTCGACGACCGCTACTAATCTTCTTATTCATCAGTTTTAATACGTAATGCAGGGAAACGCCCTATATTTTGTAATAGTACCGCTTGTACTTATCATCATAGACTACTACATTTTACGGGGCATCCAAACCGCCTTTATTAAACGGCAGTTTACCCGTAAAAAGTGGTTTTTAAGCCTGTATTGGTTTGGTTCGATATTCCTGATCACTATTCTGCTGCTGAGTATTTACAGCAAAATGTCTGTTGGGGCACGCGGTGCGTTCCTGTTCCTGTTCTTTATTACGTTTCTTTTCAAGATCTTTTACGTACTGTTCATCGCGGTTGATGATTTGCGCAGGTTTATCATCTACCTCATCCATAAAAACAAAACCGCGCCCGATCCTGAAAAGGATAAGGGCTTTAAATCTATCCCGAGGTCGGAGTTTTTGATGAAGGCGGGGATACTCGCCGGTGCTGTTCCGCTGTATCTGATCAAACACAACATGTCTAAAGGGTTGTATGATTACCATGTGATCAATGTAGAACTTTATCTGCCCAACCTGCCAAAAGCATTTGATGGCATGCGCATTGGGCAAATTTCCGACATTCACTCGGGCAGTTTCCACAACGTGTATAACATGCAGGGCGGCGTGCAAATGCTGCTTAACCAAAAAACCGACGTTATATTTTTTACCGGCGATTTGGTTAACGGCCAAACATCAGAAGTGAACCGTGTTATTGATGTATTTAAAAAAGTGAAAGCGCCATTAGGTGTTTACTCTATATTGGGCAACCACGATTATGGCGATTATGTCAACTGGCCTAACCCGGCCGCGAAAGCTAAAAACCTGCAGGACATGCACCAGGCACATAAAACGTTGGGCTGGGACCTGTTGACCGATGAACATCGCCGTCTAAAAATTGATGGCCAGGAACTGGGCATTTTAGGCATAGGTAACTGGGGCGAAATGAGCCGCTTCCCTAAATACGGCAAAATGGAACAAGCTGTAAAGGGCACGGATGACCTGCCGGTAAAACTCCTGCTCTCGCATGATCCATCGCACTGGCGCGCCGAGGTAATCCCAAAATATCCGCAGATTGATGTAATGTTTAGCGGCCATACCCATGGGATGCAGTTTGGTGTCCGCACACCGGATTTCCAATGGAGCCCAATCGAATACGTATACTCGGAATGGGCGGGAATGTATCGCGAAAAGCACCAGCAAATTTACGTGAACGTAGGCTACGGCTTTTTAGGGTACCCCGGCAGGATAGGTATGTTACCCGAAATTACGGTGTTTACCCTTAAAGCTGGTGAAGACCCTTTGCTTAAAGCTTAAGCAACTGCAAATAACTGTTTTATATTTTTGTCCGCATAGTGTCTCACATCTTGAACCCTGCGTTTGCCTACGTGCGCAGGGTCTCTTTCAGAAGACCATGCGAGGACGTGTGTATTCAACAAATATTTGTTCCTTTTTTACCTGCATTGCCGTATTTTAGCAAAACCGATGAAAAAAGCCTTCCAAAGCGCGTTTGATTTTTTGCTATTTAGTAACATCTTCATGTCGTTGTGTGCTGTGGCGCAGGCTTTGGTTACGTTTCATCTTATCGATGCCAAACCGGTTTATGCCATATTAGCGCTGCTATTCACTTCCACCCTCGGCATCTATAACTTTAGCATTTTATTAAGCAAACCAAAGCACCCCGAGCGGTCGCCATACAAGCGTGTACGCTGGTTTTTTGCGCATTACAGGTTAATGGTAACGTTCACCATCATCTCGCTACTATCACTTATTCCGCTGTTCTTTTTACTGTCTATGGAATCGCGGATCCTGCTGGTGTTTTTAGCCATATTGTCTTTCTGCTATAGTTTGCCCCTGTTTACCGTGGGTGAGCAAAAGTTTGGCCTGCGCAATATACCCGGGCTAAAAACCTTTTTAATAAGCCTGGTTTGGACATTAAGCTCGGTACTATTACCAGTGTTGGAAGCAAAAGACCTGCACATGGCAGATATAACCACAAGGGATATCACCATTATGATGGCGAAGCGCTTCCTGCTGATATTTGCTTTGGCTATCCCCTTCGACATCCGCGACCTTTTCAGCGACCGCCAGGCAGGCCTTAAAACCATCCCTGTTGCCTGGGGCGAAAAAAACGCGTACCTTTTATGCCAGTTTCTGCTGGCCGGTTATATTGTACTTCTTTTCTTATTCAGGAATAATGGTTTCAATGTTGATTTTTTCGCGCTTACTACTACAGCTGTTTTAATGGGTTGGCTTATTTTCAAATCTAAATGGGAGAAGAATGAGTATTACTATTTTTTTTACATGGATGGCGTATTGATCCTACAGTATGTGATCTTAATAGGTTTTAGTTTGATGTACGGACACTATGCCGGCTAATTACGATAACTCGGCAAGTTTTTATGACCGCTTGTCGCGGTTGTTTTTTGGTAAAGTTTTGATAAACGCCCAAGTTTACTTGTTACCACACATCCCGCAAAATTCAACGATCCTGATTGTTGGCGGCGGTACCGGTTGGATATTGGAAGAGATTAGCAAAATACATCCCTCCGGCTTAAGCGTTACTTATGTGGAGGTTTCGGCCAATATGATGGCTTTATCGCGTAAGCGAAATATTGGCGGCAATAATATTATTTATATTAACCAGGCCGTAGAACAAGCTCATCTTGTACAGGCCTTTGATGTGGTTATTACCTCCTTCCTGTTCGATAATTTTACGGAAGCAAACCTGCTTCCAATTTTTGCTCACATCCATCAAACCCTAAAACCCGGCGGACTTTGGCTCAATACTGATTTCCAGCTAACGGGCAAATGGTGGCAATACGCCATGCTGAAAAGCATGCTGTTATTCTTTAAAATACTTTGCGGGGTAAAATCCTGGCACTTGCCGGATGTGGCGAGGGCGTTTAATGCGACTGGCTATAAGGTGTTGGAAGAAAAAAACTTTTTCGGGGATTTTGTAGTGACGAAAGTTTATAAAAAGCTTATTTAAACCTGTTATTGCGAAATATTAATAAACAAACTTATACCCTATACCCCTTACCGTTTGCAGGTAGGTTGGCGAATCGGGGTTGCTTTCTATCTTTTTGCGAAGGCGCACAATGTGCATATCAAGTGTACGGGTGTTAACATCGGCGTTGTAGCCCCACACTTCCATCATCAGTTCTTCGCGGTTTATTACCTTATTTTTGTTTTTTAAGAAATACAGCAGGATGCGGTTCTCTAAAATGGTCAGCTCTGTTTTACGGCCATCGCGAATAAGCAAATGGGTATTTGGCAGGTGCTCCATATTGCCAAACTTGTGAGATTCGGCTTTCTCATTATTCAGCGAGAATTTGATCTTACTATCTATCATAGCCACCAAAACATCCATATTAAATGGCTTGGTAATGTAATCGCTTACGCCAAAGTTATAGGCGCCTATCTTGTCGATATCCTGTGCCTTCGCCGTCATCATGATGATCAGCCTGTCAAAACCTTTTTCGCGCAGGCTGGCGCATACGTCGCTGCCCTGTTTGCCGGGAAGCATCCAGTCAAGCAAAACAATATCGGGTTGCTCGGCAACTATCATAGCTTCGGCTTCTTCGCCATTACCGCTTTCTAAAACTTTATATCCTTCGCTTTGCAGGCGTTCAGATACTAAAAACCTAAGGTTCTCATCATCTTCAACCAGCGCTATTTTAATTTCTTTGTTCATTTTTAATGATTGTCTAATTGTCTAACGGTAACGTTACTATAAACACCGAACCCACATTAAGCTTGCTTGTAACGTCAATTTCTCCGTTCATAAAGTTAACCAGTTCTTTGCAAAAAGCAAGCCCCAGGCCAACACTGCCGTTTTGGTTGTATTGGTTCTCTATCCGATAAAATTTTTTAAATACATCGCGCTGTTCATAACGGGCCATGCCAATGCCTTTATCAGTGAATGATAATACAACATTGCGCTTTTCGGGCTTAATATTTATAAATAATTCCTTTTTGCCGGGGTGCGAATATTTGTAGGCATTCTCCATTAAATTCTGGAATACGCTACCCAGTAACACAGGGTCGCTGTGGAACTTTGTTACACCTTCAATATTAAACTCCAGCTTAAAATCGGGGTATTTTATTTTAAAGGTTTCAATGTATCCTTGTACAAAATCTTTAAGAACAATTTCCTCGCGCTTAACGGTTATGGATTTATTCTCCAATTGCGTAAACGACAGCAGCCTGTTCATCAACTCGTTCAGCTTATCCGCTTCCTCATCCAATATCTTACCGTAATGCCTGCGCTGGCGCTCGCTCAGTTCGGCATCGCCCTTAAGGTTAGATCCCGCGATCTTGATCACGCTCACCGGCGTCTTAAACTCGTGTGTAAAGTTGTTGATAAAATCGTACTGGAGCTTAAACACTTTTAAGTTGACATTTAAGTTTCGATAGATCAACCAGCTTATCAGCACCAAAAAGAAATAGATGAGCAGTACAATGGCGCCTATTGGCAAAAAGCGACGGCCAATCTCGCGGCTAAGGTGTTTATCGGTTGATGTAAAGTACAACTTAAAGTTGGAGAACGCGCCTGTAAGCGCAGCCTCCGTTACTTTGCGGCCTCCTTCCACATCAAGCGGGTCGTACACCACGGGTTGTATGGTAACCTGCTGGTACAGTTCCGGGTGGGTGTTTTTTACTTTTAACTGGTGCGCATCCAGCAAAAACGTCATCATATTTTGCTTGTAGAATGCTTTGATGTGCTCATTCTTCAATAACGATTTATAGATACGTATATCCTCGCGTCGGGGGATGTTCAGGTAACTGATCTTATCGGGCGTTACGTTATAAAACGTACGGAAGATCTCGTCCTGCGTAGGCAACCTCGAAGTATCGGCCACGCTGATAAACTCACTCAGCTTTAAAGCCATCTGCCTAAAGTCGTCGGTATTGGACCATGCCATATCTTTAACCCCTCTTACATTGCCCCGTTTGGGCTTGTATTGATAGATGGCTTTTACCGATATCCCCACGTTATTACTAAATTTCGTTTTTGATTCGAGGTTACTAATCTGCATATCGTAAAACAAAATACGGCGCACAAACGGGTAGCTTTTAAACACCTTAGCCGAATAATTTGCCGCGGATGAGGAATCTAAAAAGCCTTGGTAAGAGGTTATCTCGGGGATTTTTATCTGAAAGAAATCATAGTAAGGTTTGATAGTTTGGTCGAGCACCTCTATTTTTTTTGAGGCAAACTCGTTCTCTACATACTTGGCGGTAAGGTTATAGGAAATGATGACCGCTATAACAAGGCTCACGGTTATTAGCACCAGAAAAGCGGTTATCAGCGAAAAATTTTTGCGATATATATTTTTCTGCCCTTTCATAACAGGTTAGGGTTTAACCTGCATGTTGGTGTTCAGGAATGTCTCTATTTCGGCATACATCTCCATACGGTTATGCTCGCTTTTAAAGTAGGTGCGTTCATTTTCCTTTAAGCGGTAAGTTACCGGCACGTTACGTTTCTTCAACTCGCGCACAAACTGGTTAAGCTCGCTGATGTTGGCCCTCGGGTCTTTTGCCCCCTGGAATATTAATAGCGGACTTTTGATCTTATCGGTATGAAAGACCGGCGATATAGCCCTTAGTTGCTCGGCGTCCGTTTCGGGGTTACCAACCATTTCATAGGTCATTTTTAAGAAGGGCTTAAAAAATGGCGGCGCATCTTTTAAATAGGTAAAAAAGTTGATCAACCCGTATTTTACAATAGCACAATTATATAGTTCCGGGTGGAAGGATACGCCATACAAGGCCGAGAACCCGCCGAAACTACCACCAAATATGGCTATCTTTTTAGGATTAGCAATTTTATTCGCAATTAGCCATTTTACGCCATCGGTAATATCCTGTTGTATTTTGCCGCCTACCTGCTTGAAGCCCGCGGTACGAAATGCCTTACCATACCCTGCCGAGCCCCTAAAGTTCACCTGGAAAACCGCGTAACCACGGTTAGCCAAAAACTGCACCTCGGCATTATAATCCCATGAATTTCGGCCCCAGATCCCGTCATGTGGCATCACCACCACCGGCAGGTTCTTGCGTTCTCTCCCTTTGGGGATAGTTAGGTAACCGTTGATCATAAGGCCATCGCTTGCCTTAAATGATACAGGTTGCATATCCGATAACTCGGCCGAGTTTATCTCCGGGTTAATGTCCGCCAGCTTGGTCAGCTTATTTAAATTACGTTCGTATAAAAAGTACGAACCAGGGTTTTTATCGTTAGAACCCGATATAATAAATTTATTCTCTGCGCTATCGCGGTCTACTATGTCTAACTGGTTGCCTTTGATCTTATTAGACAGATCGGTGTAAATCTTTTCAATACCCTTATCTAAAAAATATTTTTGGGATTTAGCTTCCTCCCATGATACCAGCTCGATGCGGCGTTTGATCTTGGAATAACCAACATCTAAAATATCCGCCTTATCGCTGGCGTAAATCACTTTATTCTCTTTACCGGTTTGGGCGTTGATTGCAACCAAGGCTGTTTTATCCCGGTTAACGTTTGATAGCGCGTAAAAATTATCACCGTCGCCGGTAAAGGCAATAGGCTCCACCTTATCATTAAAATTACTTTTGATGATAGATTTAAACGACGCGTTGTCATTCGCGCGGTAAAGGATGCTCTCGTTCACACCGTCAGATACTTTTACCAAACGGATGTTACCATTCGGGTCCGGGTACCATTTGGTGATGTTGCCGGGGTTAAGCAGGTATGGTTTTAATTCACCGGTTTTAACGTTAAGGCGGTACACATCAAAGTTGACCGGGTCGCGCTTATTCATAGCCACGGTGATAACATCGGGCTGCTGGCGGTTGCGGTTAAGGATGCGAATGCGGGCCTTATCAAGGTTTAAAAGATTCTTAAATTTAAGCGTAGCCACATCCAGCGTGTAGATCCTGAACTCATCTACCGCGATGATATCCTGCGTAAATACGATCTGATTATTGTACGTCCAGGTGTAATCGCGTACCGAGTAATCGGTAAAGGTGGTAGCCATTTGTTCGGTGCCATCTGCAAAAGACCGGATGTATATATTTTGTTTATCTTTATAAGGCTTTAAATAGGAGATGTATTTACCATCGGGCGAGATCTTGAAAAAGCTTTTTTCGGGGGTCTTAAAAAAATCACTAACAGGGATTTGCCTTACGTTGTTTTGTTTACAGGCGCAGGCAAATAGTAGTACGGTAACAAATAAAAATGATCTTAAACGACCCAGCATTTGGTTTATCCTAATTCTAATGAGTGGTTAAATTAGTTATTTTAGTTAACCTTTATACAAATGTCACTACAATTTTACCCGCTTTTTACGTTACATAACCTATATGCCGGCCCTGCTAAACTATAAAGAAATAATGAAGCGACTGTATGTACTAATGCTGTTACTAATTATTGGAAGCACAAAGCTTTTTGCCCAAAATAACGACCTGCTGCTGGCCCGCCAGTACACAGCAAATGGCGAGCGGCAAAAAGCGCTTGATATATACCAGAAGCTGTTTAAACAAGACGGTGAAACTTACTTTCAGCAATATTTTAATACCCTGTTGAACTTTAAGAAATACGACGATGCCGAAATCATCGCCAAAAAAATGCTGCGTAAATATCCCGGCAATAACGAGTACACTATTGCGCTGGGTTCGGCTTATACGCAACAGGGTAATACCGCTAAAGCGGATGCATTGTACAACGACCTGATCAAAAACCTGCCTGCCGATCAAAACGCCATTGCGGGCATCGCTTCCCAGTTTTACCAGAGCGCCAATGCAGATTATGCCATCAAAATTTTCCTGCAAGGCCGCAAACTTCTCCATAACGAATCTGCTTTTGCATTTGAGCTGATCACCCTTTACCGTTACAAACGCGATAAAGAAGAACTGACCGAAGAATACCTCAACTTTTTGCCAACCAACCCGGTATTCATCAGCCAGGCCGAAAGCACCCTGGCCAACGTTTACGAAGGTCCAGAGGATTACGAGATGCTGAAAGTGGCCTTGCTAAAACGCATCCAGAAAGACCCGCAGCAAATTATTTACCCTAACCTGCTTACCTGGCAATACCTGCAGCAAAAAGAGTATGATATGGCACTTAACCAGTCGCTGGCTTTAAGCCGCCGCCAAAATGATGATGGCTCGGCAATATTTGAACTATGCCGTACGCTGGTAGCCAACGAGGCATACGATGCCGCCATCCGTGGTTACGGGTACATTATTGGTAAAGGCGGCGATAAGGATAATCAAAACTACATCCAGGCCAAGGTGGAGCTCATCAACACCAAAAACCTAAAAGTAACATCGGGTAAATACGTGCAGGCAGATCTGGTCAGCCTGGAGAAAGATTACATCAGCCTTTTGGACGAGGTTGGCCGCAACCGCAGTACCGTTTTTGCGATGGAGAAGCTGGCGAACCTGCAGGCCTTTAAACTGCATAAATTAAAAGATGCGCAGGCACTATTGGAGAGTGCCATTGCCATACAAGGCGTTAGGCCTGCGCTTATAGCCGCTTGTAAGCTCGACCTCGGCGATGTTTACCTGCTTAACAACCAACCCTGGGACGCTACCTTATTATATAGCCAGGTAGAGAAGGATAACCCCAACAGCAGCATTGCCCAGGAAGCACTTTTACGCAACGCCAAAATGGCCTACTACACCGGCGACTTTAACTGGGCACGCCGCCAGCTGGATATTTTAAAAGCCGCGACCACACAACTGATCGCTAACGACGCGCTTAATTTATCCTTATTAATATCTGATAACCTGCATGCCGATAGTAGCGGTAACGCCCTTAAGATCTACTCGCGTGCAGACCTGCTGATATTTGCCGAACAGCCCGAGAAAGCGGTGATGACCCTGGATAGCATCGACAAAAAATATCCCGGGAATGCTTTGGAGGCGGATATATTGATGGCAAAGGCCCGCATCCTGATCCAGCAGAAGGATTTTACCAATGCGGTTATCGTTTTAAAAACCATCGAAGAAAAACACAGCTACGACCTTTGGGCCGATGACGCCGTGTACATGCTTGGCGATATTTATGATACCAAACTGAACGACGCCAACATCGCTAAAACCTATTACCAAAAAATAATTACCAACTACCCCGCCAGCCTTTGGATAAACGATGCCCGAAAAAGATTTAGGGTATTGAGGGGGGATAAAAATGATGCTTCTTAATAGTGATTAGAGGCTGGTGATTGGAGATTAGTTAAAAAAGCATGTCATTTCGATGCGATAGTGAGGAGAACCGACCGAAGGGAGCTCATCGCAGATAAATCTTGTTAGATATGCACAGCCGCTTGCAGAGTTCGCTTATCTGATCTAACAAGATTTCTCGCTATCGCATCGAAATGACATAGGGTAATTGTAATCCCAAACCCAAATTGTAGCTTTGCAGCATGATCGTATATAATGACACCGTAATTTTAGATGATACCGTTGAGCAGGAATGGCTGGACTGGATGAAGAACGTACACATCCCGTTGGTAATGTCTACCGGCTACTTCAGTTCGTACCGCTTGTTAACCATTGTAGATTCGCCTAACGACGGCATCACTTACTGTGTACAGTTTAACGCGGATACTATTGAGCAGTTCCAGGAATATTACTCCAAGCATTTGTTTAAGCATCAGGATTTACACCAGGCGCAGTTTAATGAGCGTTTTGTATTGTTCAATACTTTAATGAAAACTGTAGACTAGCCATGGGCTTTACCGAAACCATCATACCCGGCGTATTCCTGTTCGAGCCAAAAGTATTTAGCGACGACCGCGGCTACTTTTATGAAAGCTACAGCAAACGTGCTTTCACAGAGGCGGGTATCGATGCAGATTTCGTGCAGGATAATCAATCCTTATCCCAAAAGAATACCATCCGCGGTTTGCACGCGCAGGCACCGCCGTATGCCCAGGGCAAACTGGTACGGGTGCTGCAAGGCGCCGTTTTAGATGTTGCGGTTGATGCCCGCAAGGGCTCGCCCACTTACGGCAGGCATGTGGCGGTAGAGCTTAGTGCCGATAATAAATTACAGCTATGGATCCCTCCCGGCTGTGTGCATGGTTTTTTAACCCTGCAGGATAATACCCTATTTGTTTACAAAGTTAGCGGCGGCCTGTACAACAAAGAATCGGAGATTGGCCTGGCCTGGAACGACCCCAAACTGGCCATTGGCTGGGGCATTGCCGAAAAAGATGCCCTGCTATCGGCAAAAGACCAGGAACAACCCGCTTTCGATACTTTCGACAGCCCGTTTACTTATTAAAATCTTCCGCAAAAACCTCCATTAGCCGTCAATACTACATTTCTTAATAATTAACTCAATTAATTTCAGGATTAATTGGCGCCTGCTACTACACTTAATATTGGCCATTAAACTACCTTAAAGCAGCAGTGTTTGTTTTTCAAGAAAAAAAATAATTATTTGTTAACTCAAATGAAACTTTGTTATATTGCTATCGTATACAATACATAGCTGGCCGGCTATACTACGTCTATAATTAAAACTTATCAAACACTAAACAACTTTCAAACACATGAAAACAAGATTATTATTCAAAACCGGCGTTATCGCTGCGTTTGGCGCAACCGTTTTATTTGCCTGCACAAAAGACAGCAAATCTACTAAAGAAGTAACCGCTGTTTCAAAAACAGAGGTATCTGCAGCCGTATTAAAAAACATTAACGACCTTGGTTTTAGTACAGACCAGGTACGTAAAGTGAATAATGGCTACCTGGTAGAAGGCGACATTTTATTGACCGAGGCCAACCTGACCGAGGCAAGCACCAGCCCGAATGTTCGTATTGCTGAAACGGAGCAGTACCGAACAACCAATGTGGTAAAAAACCTGCCGCGTACGGTTACGGTATCAATATCTAACCTGCCAACGGTGTATGGTACGGCTACACAAAATGCAATTGCACGTTACAACGCGCTTAACTTAACCCTAAAATTCCAGTTTGTAAGCAGCGGCGGCCAAATCCAGATCATTGGGTTTAACGAAGGCCCAAGCGGGGGTTACATCACTTTAGGCTCATCAGGCTTCCCAACAAGTTCTGGCAACCCATATAACGAGATCCAGATGAATACCAATGCAGCAGCTTACGGCAGCAACCCGGATGTTAGTTACTTAACCTCTGTTTTACAGCACGAAATGGGCCATTGCATTGGTTTTCGCCATACCGATTATTACAATCGCGCTTACAGCTGTGGTGGTACCGCAGTTAATGAGGGTGCATCAAACATTGGCGCAGTACGTATCCCGGGCACACCATCTACTGCTGATGCTGCTTCCTGGATGCTTGCCTGCTCTAACGGCGGCGACCGCACCTTTAACGCGAATGATAAAATAGCACTTAACTATTTGTACTAAGCCATATCGCTTTTAAGATCAACTAAATAGTATTACTTTAAGGGGGAGTTTTACCGGCTCCCCCTTGTTTTGTATAGATATGATAAAAAAGACCGTATGCCTTTTTCTTTTTATTGCCTGCTTCAACATATCATACGCCCAAAAAACACTAAGCGATCAATCGGTAACGCAGATGTATGCCGCGCCAAAGGTGGAAACACTTAAAACCGACAGCCTACATTACTATCTTATTAAAGTAAACCAGCCATCCCGGCTTAAAAACTTAAACCTTGTAAAAAGGGTATCTTATTATTACTACATCGCTTCATCGCGAAGCAACATTACCCCAACCGAAAATATCATCAGCGCTGTACCATCAAACGCGTTATGGAAGGCCGACGATAATCTGGTGCGTTTAAACGCCAGCCATCCCCATACCACTAAAGTGGTTAACCTGGTGCTTAAAAAACATAGCACAGCCACACTTGCCGCAATCACAAAATACGGCACCATTGTTTCCACTAACGGGAACATCATTAACCTGAAAATAAAACTAAACCAACTGCCGGCGCTGTTACAGCAGCCGGATATTGCCTTTGCCGGGCTGGACAGGAAACCCCACCCCGAGCTGGTTATTGACGACCTTGACCTTGGCGCGAACAATATATCGGCGGTGGCCGATAATTTTACAGATCTAACCGGCAGCGGCATTAACGTAAGCGTTAAAGAGGAACGATATGATGAGGATGACCTGGACCTGCTTGGCCGTTCGTTCACCTCCATTACCCCTGCCAAAAAAAATTCCGGCCATGCTACCATTATGGCTACGCTGATAGGCGGCAACGGCAATTCATTTATAAAAGGCAAAGGTGCTACCCCGGCGGCAAAATTTACCTCGTCAGATTTCGCCAGGCTTTTGCCCGATACCATTACCGCTTTTAAAACCTTTAACATCAAACTGCAAAACCACTCGTACGGTACGGGTATCGAAAATTATTACGGTATCGAGGCCGAAGCTTACGACAGACAGGTTTATGGCAACGATGATATTGTCCACGTATTCTCATCCGGCAATATCGGCACAACCGCGCCTGCTACGGGTGTGTACAGCGGTATAGCCAATATGGCTAACCTGTCCGGAACTTTTAAGCAGGCCAAAAACGTGCTGGTTGTGGGTGGTACAGGCCGCACAGCTATACCCGAAGCATTAAGCTCTGCAGGGCCGGCCTACGACGGCCGTATAAAGCCCGAATTGGTGGCCGATGGAGAAGACGGCACATCGGGCGCGGCGGCGTTTACATCGGGCGCTGTGGCCTTATTACAGCAAGCCTACAAAAAGCAAAACAATGCGCTGCCATCATCTGCATTAATAAAAGCAATATTGATAAACAGTGCCGATGATATTGGCACAGCCGCGGTAGATTATAAAACGGGATACGGTAAATTAAACGCGTTGGAGGCTGTACGTACCCTAACCGACGCTCGTTTTAAAACAGGCAATGTTGCCAATAAAGCGCAAACCAGTTACCAGGTAACTGTCCCCGCTAATTGTAACGCACTCAAAATTTCTTTGGCATGGAATGATGCACCGGCGCAGCTTAACGCACCCTATGCTTTAATAAATGATTTGGACCTTTCGGTTACTACGCCAACAGGTGCTACCCTGCTACCATGGACGCTAAGCACCTACCCGCTTATCGATTCGTTATTAAGCCCGGCTAAAAGGCAACGCGATACGTTGAACAACACCGAGCAGGTAACCTTGCAAAACCCTCCCGCGGGGGTTTACACTATCAATATAAAAGGCAGCAGGGTACCACAAGGGCCGCAGGCTTTTTACATTGCCTATCAAAGCAAACTTAATAACCAGTTTGAGTGGACGGCCCCATCTGGCAAGAATGAGTTTTTGGCAAATGAAGATAACTACCTGCGCTGGCAAAGCACTTTTAGCAACACTACAGGCAACTTAAGTGTGAGTTACGATCATGGGGCTACCTGGCAGGTGCAGGCAAACGGGATCTCGCTAAATGCCAATACCTATGAATGGGCTACGCCCGACAAATTTACGCAGGCGATGTTAAAAATGCACATTGGTACGCAGCATTATATTAGTAAAGAGTTTACCATATCCCAACCCTTAACCTTGCAGGTGGGCTATAACTGCACCAGCGGCACTTTATTGTACTGGAACCTGCAACCCGGCGCAACAGGATATGTGATCTATACCATCAAAGATAATCTTCTGCAAAAACTGACCACATCTACCGATACCTCTATTGTGATCCCTGCGGACGCGCAATCTTCCAAATACTTTGCGGTAAGCGCGCAGGGTAACGGTTTTGAAGGTGTAAAAAGTTTTACCATTGATGCTACCACCCAGGGCGTAGGCTGCTACATCCGCACGCTACTGGCAGAGGTTAGGGATAACAAAACCATTGAGCTGAGTTTGCAAGTGGGCAGTACCCTCAATTTAAAAACCATTATGTGGGAAAAGCTGACGGGTACAGATCGATACACTACCTTCGGTACAAGCAATGTTGTTACTGGCGTGTTAGCATACAAGTTT
The DNA here is from genome assembly GCF_024055595.1 of Mucilaginibacter aurantiaciroseus. GTDB lineage: Bacteria > Bacteroidota > Bacteroidia > Sphingobacteriales > Sphingobacteriaceae > Mucilaginibacter > Mucilaginibacter aurantiaciroseus. The sequence goes on along the minus strand of NZ_JAMXOF010000001.1, from coordinate 12,669 downwards.
ACTGATGCTTCACCCAAAAAAGGCATCAACTATTACCGCGCAAGGCTTACTACTGTAGATGGCACCAACGTTAATTCAGACCTGGCAAGCGCCATACTTTTACAAAGCAACCAGTTTACCCTGTACCCAAACCCGGTGAACACCCAACTCACTATTTTAAGCGGCGAGGCTAACGATTACGAGTTAAAGCTTTATGATGCCATAGGGAGGCTGAGCCTTACAAAAACCTTTAACGGGTTACAAAACACAGTCCCCATCAATGTATATCCGGGTGTTTATACGAGCGTAATCACCCAAAAAGGAAAAATAATTTACAGTACAAAAATTGTGAAGGCACCGTAACAATTATGTGACTGATATGCGCTAAACGCAGATTTAACACTTTTTAACAACAAAGGCCTTTCTATTACTAAGGTTTTAGTTATATCTTAGTAGCTCATTAAACCTGTTATGAAACTCACAATTACGGCGCTCGTATTATGCTTCGTTTGCGCCCTATCTGCGCTTGCGCAAACCAACTATTCGGTAAAAGGCGTATCTGTTGATAGCGTTGCTCATGTAAAATTGGCCAATACTTCCATCAGCGTATTAAACGCTAAAGACTCTACACTTCGTAAATTTACAAGGGCTTCGTCCACTGGGTCGTTCAGTTTAACAAACCTTAACAAAGGCAAGTTCATCCTGCTGGTAACCTACCCTGGGTATGCCGACTATGTAGAAAACTTTACGCTTGATTCTGCCAAAACCACTTTTAACGTTGGCAGCATCGCCATGAACCTTAAATCGAGGTTATTGAACGAGGTGCTGATAAAAGGCACCATTGCCGCCATTAAGATCAAGGGTGATACTACCGAATTTAACGCGAAGGCTTACACCATCCAGCCAAACTCCAAGGTAGAAGACCTGCTGAAACAGCTACCCGGCATACAGGTTGATAAGGATGGCAAGATAACCGCCCAGGGCCAAACCGTACAAAAAGTATTGGTAGATGGCGAAGAGTTTTTTGGCGATGACCCCACCCTGGTTACCAAAAACATCCGTGGCGACATGGTAGATAAAGTACAGCTTTACGACAAGAAAAGCGACCAGGCTACCTTTACGGGGATTGACGACGGGCAGAAAACCAAAACCATTAACATTAAGCTAAAAGAAGATAAAAAGAACGGCTACTTTGGTAAGGTGGATGCCGGTATTGGTACCGACGGTTACTACCAGGCGCAAGGCCTTTACAATAAATTTAAGGGTAAAAAGAAGTTTAGCGTTTACGGTATTGGTGCCAACACCGGTAAAATAGGCCTTAGCTGGCAGGACAACAACAAGTTGGGTACCAGCGAGGGGATGCAATTTAGCGATGACGGCGGTATGTATTTTAGCAGCGGTGGCAACGATGAGCTGGATTCGTTTGATGGCCGCTACAACAACCAGGGTATCCCGAAAGCATACACAGGTGGTGTTCACTACGATGATAAATGGAAAAGCGACAAGTATGCGCTAAATACCAATTACAAAGCAGGCTCGTTAGAGGTTGATGGTACCCGCAACAACAAATCACAACAAAACTTACCGGAAAACCCTGTCGACCCCACAGCTAACCGGGTAATAAAAACAGCATCTGACAATACCTTTAACAATAGCATTTTCAGGCAAAAACTGGATGCAACTTATTCGGTTAAGCTGGATACCACATCAAACCTAAAGATCTCTATGGATGGTACGCTTAAAAATAGCGATACCCACACCAGGGATACCTCTACCAGCAGGCGCGAGAACGAAACCTTATTGAACACCAACCAAAAACGGATAGATAACCGTGTTGACCAGCAATTGTATAACGCCTCTATCTTTTACAATAAAAAGTTTAAGAAACCGGGCCGTACTATATCGTTTAACGTAACGGCAGGCCGTACCGAAAACAAGGCAGACGGCTTCCTGAGATCGGAGATCGACTATTTTGACCTTACCGGCGCTCCAACTACGCAGGAGATCATCAATCAGCGAAAAACGGATAATACTAAAACATCCAGATTAAATACCAACTTAACGTATACCGAGCCTATCACCAAAGCTTTGGCGGTAGTGTTTAATTATGGTTTCGATTTAAATAACAGCGATGCGGATAGAAAATCCTTCGATAGATTGGCAGGCGGCGAGTATGATCTTTTAAATACATCGTTAAGTAACCACTACATATTTAACCAAACATTAAACCAGGGAGGCATCAACTTCAATTACAAAAAAGGCAAAAGTAACCTGCGTTTTGGCACACGCGTTACCAATGTAGATTATAAACAGGAGAACGAGATCACCAATACATCTATAGGCCGTAATTTTACCAACTGGGCGCCACAGGCAAACTACTCGTACAAGTTTTCTACCTATAGCAATTTAAACCTGGGCTATTATGGTAACCAAACCCAGCCAACGATAGATCAGTTACAACCCGTTCTGGTAAATACCGATCCGTTGAACATTACCATTGGTAACCCTAACTTAAAACCATCATTCACCAATAGCTTTTATGGCTATTACAACATGTACAAGGTATTAAGCGACCAATCGGTATGGTTAAACGGTAACTACAGCTTTACCACAAACCCTATCGTTAACAACGTAATCACCGATAAAACCTTAGGTAAAAGTACCACCCAGGCGGTTAACCTGCCGGGCCAAAAACCCTACAACTTTAGTTTTGACCTGCAAATGAGCCGCAAACTTGGTTTTGCCGGCATAAGCTTAAACGCCAGGTTAAATACGAATGGTAACACCTACTTTAGTATGCAGGATAATGCGCTGAATAAAACCAAATCCAACACCTATGGCGGTACTTTAGGCCTGTCGAAAAACAAGGAGAAAAAGTACTCGATATATTTAAGCGGTGGCCCTACTTACACCGTTGCGCAATCGTCACTTAACACGGACGTTAACAACAACGGCCGTGGTTTTAGTGCCAATTACTGGGTACAGGTTTACCTGCCATGGAAGATAGAAGTTAGCAGCGATGGCCAGTACCAGTATACTGCGGCTACGCAATCCTTCGCTACCGATTTTCGCCAAACTATTATTAACGCACGTTTGAGCAAAGCGTTCCTGAAAGGCGACGGTTTAAAACTAACCCTAAGTGGTAACGACTTACTGAACCAAAACGCGGGTTTTACCCGTAGCGCATCAAGCACCTACATTACCGAGAACCGTTACACCACCATCCGCAGGTATTACATGGTATCGTTAAGCTGGGATTTTAGCGGAATGGGCGGCGGTACACCGGCAAAAAAATAAGTTAAGGGAACTACAACACAGAAAATATATAGCAATGAAAAAGCACCTATTACTACTACTATTACTACTACTAACCTGCCTCATTAGCGGCAGCGCTTTATTTGCACAGAACGCACATTTCACCACATCGGGCACTATCGAGTTTGAGAAAAGGGTGAACATGTACGGTGTAATAAAAGCCGTAATTAACAAGGATAACGAAAGCTGGTACGCCCCCGCTTTTGAGCAGTACAAAAAAAGCAACCCGCAGTTTAAGGTGCTGAAAAGCACGCTTACCTTTGGCAGCAACAAAACCCTTTACGCCCCCGTTGCAGACAACGCCCCCGCATCAAACAGCTGGTTTAGCGATATGCCCCTGGCACAGCAAATAAACACCACGTATACCGACCTGAACACCAACCTGAGCGCCACCAACAAAAAGGTATTTGAGGAAACGTTTCTGGTAAAGGATACCGCCCGCAAGATCAACTGGAAGATCACCGAAGAAACCCGCGAGATTGCCGGCTACATGTGCCGCCGCGCCAACGCCATTGTAATGGATTCCATTTACGTGGTAGCTTTTTACAGCGATGAGATCCCTTTATCGGGCGGACCCGAATCGTTCAGCGGTTTACCGGGGATGATATTGGGCCTTGCCCTGCCGCATGAGAACGTTACCTGGTTTGCCACCAAAGTTACCGATGCGCCCGTTGCCGAAACCAGCCTGCGTGCCCCTGTAAAAGGTAAGGTAACTACTTCTGCCGCCCTTAAAACCACCCTCACCAAAGCCATGGAAGGTTGGGGCGAATACGGCAAACGCTTCTTTAAGATCTATTTATTGTAGGGATTCGGGAGATCAAGAGATAAAAAAAACCTCTCTTATGAAGAGGATTTAGGTGAGGCGTAACCCCTTCAAATACGCCATATTCTTTTGCGCGCTTTGCAGTGGGGTTTGGTGGTAAAAGCGGCTTTGCTCTACAAAAAAGTATTGCATGCCGGTATCCTGCCCGGTGGTAATAAACTTCCTGAAGTTGATGATCCCCTCGCCCATATCACAGGCAGATTCCTCTTTGCTATTTGCAGGGAGGCGCTTCTTCAGCACATCGCGCAGGTGGGCGAGTTTGAAGCGGCCTTTGTGGTTGCGCATGTAGGCGTATGGGTCGGCACCCCCGGTTACGGTGTAGTACACATCCATCTCAAAATCTACCAGTGCCTTATCTGTACCGGCCAGCAGTACATCAATAGGTAACTCGCCGCCTACCGGTTTGTAGGGGTAATCGTGCGGGTGGTAGCCAAAGCGCAGGCCATGCTTTTTGCAGATAGCGCCGCGCTTGTTAAAATCATCGGCAAAGGTTTTAAACGCGTTGATGGTTTTTTGCGGGCCAAGCCAGGGGCAAATGAGGTACTTCATACCTACCTCGGCACCCTGCGCGGCAAGCCTGTTAAACTCCTCTAAAGTGCAGGGGTTGTAGTGGGTGCTTACCAGGTTAAGGCCATAACCAGCGGCAATCTTTTTAAACTCGGTGTTGGTTTTGCCCCAAAAAATGCCTTTGTCGCTGCCGTAGCTTTCAATTTGGGTGTAGCCCAAGGCGCCCAGTTGTTTAAGCGTGCCTGCAGGGTCGCGCTCCATATCTTCTTTTACCATGTAAAGCTGAATGCCACGGGCAGGTTTTGTGCGCCCGATTAGCGTTGCCCCCATCGCATCCGATGCGGACAATGCCGCCAGCATCCCGCTGCTGTATATAAAGTTTCTTCTGTTCATAATTGGTTTACTGGTTCATTGGTCCTTATTTAACATCGCGACTTTGCGAGCGATAGCGTGGCAATCTCTTTACTTTACAGAGCCGCCTATTAGTTCTTCGTTAGGTGCGGTAGCGAGTTTCCATCAGCCTGTGGATGTTCATTTTCTTTGCCTTAGCCGCAAAGAAAACGAACCAAAAGAAAAGGCCAAGTCAAAGCGACGCTTCCGCCCACCCTGCCGGTTCTTAACGCTTTCTCCCGCATGCGCGAGTTCGAAAGCTAAACCGTCATTCCCGCCATACTCCCGGCCCGCCCGCTTTGACGTTTGGGCCAACGCTTTTCAAAACCCTCCCTTACAGCAATAACGCGCGGTGAATGGTTGTAGAGAAGCGATACCTCGCGTTGCCCGCCATGCAAGACCTTCGCGTTAGGGATTGCAGCGGATACCGGCCTTGCGCCTAAGGCCTGCAGGCGTATGAGCGGAAAGCCCGGCCCGCAGGGAACGCCATTAAAGAAGTGGCAGGTTTTTAGTAGCCGTTGCAGTAATCCATCCCAAACCGTTACCGCAACTCCCTAAACCTACACATCCCTCACCACTACCTCCCCGGTTGTTTTATCTTTCAAGATCAGTTTGCGCTCGCCGTGGGGCAATATCTCTTCTTTTATTAAATAGTACTGGTCGTTAAAACTGGTAAAATTGGTGGCTATTTGGGTGTTGGTGCTGCCGCGCCAATCGGTGATCTGCACAGGTTCCCAGGCGCCGGTTTTGGCCGATGCGTAGGCCGCGTCGATAATGGCGTTCACCACGTAGCCGTCGTAAAACGTTTCGGCCGGGGGGCGGTTTTGGTCAATGGCGTCAAACATATCCGTAAACATGTGGTTGTAGCCCAGCTCGTTCACCTCGTCGCCCACGGGGAAGAGCCAGCCGCTGCTGCTCTCGGCCTTTTCGGCCACGTAGCCGCCGCCCTTGCCGGTGCTAAACATATCAAACCCGGTGCGCATAAAGTTGTTGATCCAGATGGTGCCCTCGGTACCCATTACCTCGTCGCGCAGGTCCATCCCGCCGCGAAAGCACCAGCTTACCTCAAACTGCCCAATGGCGCCGTTAGCGTACTTTACCATGCCTATGGCATTGTCCTCCGCATCAATAGGGTGCACCTGCGTGGCCGCCCAACACATCACCTCTACCGGGCGAACGTCCTTGCCGATGTAGTTCCGGGCGATCTCGATACAGTGGCAGCCCAGGTCTACAATGGCGCCGCCGCCGCTTTGCTCCTTATCCCAAAACCAGTTGCTGTGGGGGCCGGGGTGCGCCTCGCGGCTTTTGGCCCACAATATGCGGCCCAATGCGCCCGCCTTTACGCTGGCCAGGCTTTTATTAAACTTGGGGGTGTAACACAAATCTTCCAGGTAGCCGCCCATTACGCCCGCCTGCTCTACCATATCCAGCATTTGTTTGGCCTCGGCAGCGGTGCGGCCAAGTGGTTTGGTACACAGCACGTGCTTACCCGCTTTGGCGCAGGCGGCTACGGCGGCCAGGTGTAAATCATTAGGGAGCGAGATCACCACCACATCCACCTCGGGGTTGTTCACCACCTCGTGCATGCTATCGCTGTATACAGGCAGCTTATAATCGGTAGCAAATTGTTTGGCCTTGTCTATATTACGACTGTACACGGCATGCAGCGCATCCAGCCTGCGGTGCCCGATCAGCGAATCGGCATAGAAACGCGCAATAAAGCCCGAGCCAAGCATAGCAATTTTCATAACGGTAAAATTTATGGTTTTAGGATTACACCGATGAAGATAGGGTTACATGTGCAGATATGCAAATGTGCGGATATGTTTTAGACGGGAAGATATGCGGATGTGCAGATATGCAGATGGGAGGAATATGCTTTAGATGGGAAGATGTGCGGATATGCAGATGGGAGGAATATGCTTTAGATGTGCGGATATGTTTTAGATAGGAAGATATACAGATGTGCGGATATGCGGATGTGCGGATATGCAGATGGGAGGATATGCAGATGGACAGGCACTAATGAACCAATGAACCAAAAGGAAAAGGTACTGTAGTGCTACGTACGGATGCCGCAGCCCCGCTATTTGTACAAGCTTTGCCCTAACGCGCAGGCCTACGCAGCAAAGGCTTTCCCGCCTATCGGGTTTAGGGGGGGAATTAAAAATACAATGTGTTACTTATAGTCTTTGGCTTATAGTCTACATTCCATCATCTTTACTAAATGGAAATTAAATCCAATGTAGGCAAACGTATAAAAGAGATCAGGGAACAAAATAGCATTTCCTAAAAAGATCTATCATATGCTGCTGATTTAGATAGAAGTTACATAGCAAGTGTAGAAAACGGGCAAAGGAATATCTCCATTGTCAATTTAGAAAAGATTTCAAAAGCACTTAAAGTAAGTTTAAGTGAATTGTTTCAAGGAATATAAATGAAAATAAAAATACCAAATGCACAAGTACAGGAATTACTTTCCGGTAAAAAATATAGCTATTCTAAGTATGCTACTCAAATCATGAATTTGGCCAATCAAAATGCTCAAGGAACAAGAGCAAGAATGGTTGGGCAAATGAGCGATCTAATACAACAATTTGAGGGCACATCGCTTGCGGAGTGGGAAAAATGGTATCTCGAAAAGCACCCAAAAGCTATTGATGATGCATCTGACAAAGTTTGGGAAATGGTAAAAGCATTTCAGGAAGGCATACAGAAAATTGACCGTGATATAGTAAGACAATGGGTTGAAGAGCTTGTGATAGTTAAAACTTTTGCAGGATTAAAATTCCAGCAAGCGATTTTGAAAGCTATTGCTGCAAAATATGATAAGGATTATCGGTTAGCCACAGCTGACGAAGAAAGTAAAGGAATTGATGGTGTAATCGGCGGTATTCCTGTAAGCATTAAACCAATTACTTATAAAAACAAACGGGGCTTAAACGAAGTAATTGATGTACCAATTATTTTTTATGATAAAAAGAAAAGTGAACTTGTTATAGAATTTGATTTACCTAATATAGAAAATGACTAAAGAAGAAGTTAAAGAAGAAATCGCAAATATAATACTTGGTGTTTCACCAAATTTTATAAAATCAGATGAAATTTATGAAAGCTTAACGGCTAAGGTTGACCCTGGTCGAACACAAGAAACTATCAGAAGCATGATAAGAAAAATGGTTAAAGATGGTGATTACTTAATTGGAAGTACAAATAAAGGCTATTTTCATATCACAAAAGAAGCCGATTTGGCCGTTGCTAAACAATCATTGCTAAGTAGAATAACGCACCTAAAGAATCGCGCTGACAATCTTCAAGCGATGTGGGATGATCGACAAAATCATTAGGTGATGGATGAATTTATTTTACCGATAGACGCTAATAAATTCAGATCAACCAACCAAATATGGAATGACCTGATACTAAACGATCCATGGTCGGTTGGTTATGTTACCAGCCTAATTATCATTGAAGAATTTTCCAGCAAAGAAGATTGGGAGGCATTTTATTACAACAGCGGGCAATACAGAAATGAGCAAATTCAACAATTAAATAACGAGCAACAGACATTGTTAAACGATGAACAACTTGTTTTAAAAGATAGTTCAATAGCAAGGCGATTGCCTTGGGATTTAAAAAATCTAAATTTTCAATTTGGCAGAATTGAAAAGCAATTAAGAGTTAAAGCTCACTTATTATACGAAGCAGTAAAAGACAATGGCTTTAATTTAACAACTGAGGAATGTTTTCAATGCGTTCGATTTCGCGTGATTTGTGAAACATGGAATGGTGTTGTAATAAGAGAAAATAACACTATTGTAACGCTACAACGCTTATTCCCAGAAGCTGAATTTAAAAAGGTAAGCGGTGAATTTGATCATTAATATGGTGTTGACTATGAGGTTTTTAAAGACGGGCAATTGACTTATGGACTTCAAATTAAACCCGAATCATACACGCGGTACGCTCCTTATATAAATAAAGCCCGATCTGCAAATCAGCGCAAAAATCAACAGTATCAAATAGAATTCGGGATGCCTGTATACGATATTATAGCAGGCAGCAATGGGTACATAATTAATCAGGAAATAATTAAAAATTTATAATTATCTGTGCTGGCATCTTATGCTTTTTAAGTACAAGGTCTTCGCTTTTTGTTACTTCGGTGTAGTTCACCTTATATTCGTCTTCTATCTTGGTAACATCTTTTACATAAGACATTTTTATACCTGTTTCCTGTGAAGTCATAACTGGAAAATTCAGGTTCGAATTAAAATGCTTAATCTCGTTTTTACTTGCATCACTTTTACGCTCAACTAAAAAAGATTTGTGTTGCTCAATGCGGTTTTGGATATATCTATTCAACTGCAAAGGGGCGGCATTAATTATATGGTCTTCGATAATCGGTAGAAAGGTAGCATCTATCTCTACACCAACACTATTTCTTTCTGACGCTATAGCTGCCAGTGTGGTAGTGCCTGTTCCCAAAAATGGATCCAATACGACGTCCTCTTTAACAGAATACATATTAATTAAACGGTATGGCAATTCGAATGGATAAGCGGCACTACGACTTCGAGATAATGGACTTTCAATCTTTTGTCTTGTCCCTTTTAAATCCCACAGGTCAGAAAACCAAACATTTCGCTCTTCCCAAAAAAAAGCACTTTCTCTTCTTAATTCCTTATCAATATCCTTTTTAAAAATACGTTTCCCACCTTTACGAAATATCAATATCCACTCGTGTTCTAATGTTACATAAGCACCGGCTGGAAGCATTCCAGATCCCATAAATTTATTTGGAGCATTAGTTTGCTTACGCCAGATAATGTTAGGCATGTTTGTAAAACCTAACTTTATAAACGCGGATACGATACGAGAATGATTATTGTACAAGGAAAAATGTTCATTAATAGTCCGCGTTGCATCACCAATATTTATACATGCGAAGCCTCCGGGGGATAAAACTCTTTCTACTTGTTTCCAAATTCGATCAAGCTCTATATGCATAAGTTCAAAACTTAAGACGCCATTCCCTTTTGCTTTAATAATAGCCTCGTTTTGATCCGCCATAATTTCATCCCACATTTCAATCATAGGATATGGAGGGGAGGTAACAATTAAGTTGACTGAGTTATCATTCAACTCTTGCAATTTATCATTAGCAGGACCAAACAAAATTTTGTGATTTGTGAAACGAGAAAACATATTACAAAAATAGCAATAAGTTACTTAAAGTCAACACTGCTCATATGTTATAAATTGATAAAAACGGTGTTTAAGTGCCTAAGCTCAATTCTTATTCAAATACGGCCAAACGTTGTATATTTCCCTGTAAGCTACTTTTAGTTTAGGCTTATCTTTTTCCCAAGTGATTTCTTCGGGTGCATAGATAACTTTTGCGGTAAACACGTCAATGGCTACACACAACTTCCTATCGAATTTTACTTCGAACTGCTCCTCTAAATGATCTTTTATAAGCCCTGCAATTAGCTGCCCTTGCTGATAGGTTAACCTTACTGTAGTTTTTTTCAAAAAATTTAACTTTATAAAGCCTGCTATTTTTTTAGTTACTCTATCATATATGGCAAAATCTGGCGACAGGGAAACATCTACACCTTCAGAAAATACATGAGTATTTTGTCTTTTAAAATTTTTTTTTGAAAAATGATCTTTATAACGAATAAATAATTTTGATGAATTAAGTTTTAAGACATGTAAAGCTTCTAATGAACAGCGTTGATCTATCACTTTAAAATCACTATCAAGTAACCTTTTGTTTTCCTTTTAAATAAAGTCGTCAAATATCGAATTTTTCCTTTCAACACCTTTTATAAAATTATTAATAGCAGATTTAGGACTTGAGTATCTTGCTACCATAAACGTATTTTGGAATTTAGCCTTTACAAGAATTTTTTCTTTTTTACTTCCATCCGCAGTAATATATCTGTCTAAAGGTATTACAGAAATAGTCGGCTCTTTTCTTATAATAGTTTCTTTTGCCATAACTCATTGATTTTATAAAAATTAACAAATAAAAAATTAAGTTTATAAAACAGTTAGCTAACATAAATAGCAATTTTACTAACAATTATAGTTAATACTTTAAGTTGCAAAGGGCGTACTTCGTTTACATGGCAGAATTTTGAAACCAATATAAGTTTACCTCTCCATCAACTTATTAACCAACCCTACAGCAATACCCAATTCATTACTTATTTGGCGTTGGTTGTAACCAGCGGCAGCAAGTTGGGCTACTTTGGGGGCTAATACCTGCTGGTTGGTTAGGCGGGTACGCAGATGCAGGTATTCGTGGCTTTGGCCTTCAAACTGCATTTGTAAAAAGTCGCCGGGCTTAGTAATGCGGCAAAGGCATACATTATCTTCGCCATAGATCTGCGCGGTGTTACGCTGTTTAATTTGTTTCAGGTAACGCAGATGTGGGTCGGCCGCGCTGGTGCCCAGGGCAAAGGCGCTATCGGCAAAGTTCATTAGCAGCTTGCTGCCATGCAAGTCGTCGGCCGAGAGCGGCACACCCGGGTTACGGCGTTTAGGCGTATGGGCCAGCACCAAAATAGATAGGTTATAATCGTTTTTTAGTGCCTTAAAATTTTTCATAAGGCTCAGCGCTACATGGGCGCTTTCGGTACCGCCGCGCAGGCAACTAATATTATCAATGATGAGTACCGTGGCCTTTAATTGCTGGATCCTGTACTCAATACCGGCAATCAGATGATCGTCATTGTTACTATCGCCGCCGGGCAGGCCGGTATTGGGGTTAAACTGGGCGCGTATAAACCTATCGGTAAAACTATAACTCCCCTGCGCATTGGTATAACGTGTGTAAAACTGCATCAGGCCAAGTTCAAAATCAATGTATAGTACTTTGGCAGGTTCGGCCTGCAGGGCAAAGGCCGCAATGGGTTTGCCTTCGGCTATGCTATTACCAATTTGTACGGCCAGTACGCTTTTACCCACATTGGTATCAGCAAACAGTATAGCGAGTTCGCCTTGGTACCAAAGCTCACCAAAAAGCATTTGAGGCGTGGGCTCGCGTTCGCCAAGTTCCATCCAGCGGTTACCGGTAGCAACGTTAAACAGGTAGCGGCATTCGTCGGGGTCGGGTGGTGGGGCTACTTCTTTTTTCCTTTTAGCCGGGCGGTAAGTTACGCCCCGGGCTTCGGCGCGAATTTTTTCAATAAAGTCAGGCCGTACTGCGGAGTGGTTTTGGGTCATTTTGGGGCGGTTTTTAGGTGATTGAAATAGGGCTACAGGACGTAGTTTACCCTCAAATATACCGGTAATAACCACAGGCGGTGGTGGCACGATATTGTCAGTAGTATAATTTTGGAAGGTTTGATTGTGAGCGCTTTACAAAAACGCGTGTGTGTTCACCAGCGTGAACGTGAACATTTGGCTTGTTGGAAAGGCGTAGTTTTACAGGCTCTCCATGGCAAACAGGAAAAGGTTATAAACAAAGAAACCCCTCAACTTTTGGTTGAAGGGTTCTCGTTTAGTCCGTTTACTAACGGATTAAGATAGGGCTACAGGACGTAGTTTACCCTCAAATATACCGGTAATAACCACAGGCGGTGGTGGCACGATATTGTCAGTAGTATAATTTTGGAAGGTTTGATTGTGAGCGCATTATAAAA